>JBOGMZ010000022.1:0-182654 GCA_050746945.1 Candidatus Acidiferrales bacterium
AGACAGTCGTCGTCGGCAGCGTGGAAGAGGTAGATTCGCTCCAGGTACCTGATCCCAACCGGCTCGCATTTTTGACGCAGACGACGCTCTCCCTTTACGACACCCAGGAAATCGTGGCCCGGCTGCGCCAGCGTTTCCCGGCGATCGTCGGCCCGGCTTCCGATGATATTTGCTACGCCACCCAAAACCGGCAGGAAGCAGTCGAGGCGTTGACCCGGGAGGTGGAGCTGATTCTGGTGGTGGGTTCGGCAAACAGCTCAAACTCGAACCGCCTTGTAGAAGTGGCCAAGCGGGCCGGCGTGGCTTCGCGGCTGATCGAAGACTCGAATGACATTGATGCCTCCTGGCTCGCCGGGGTGAAAACACTGGGATTGACCGCGGGCGCATCGGCGCCAGAGATTCTGGTGGAGCAGGTAAGCCAGCGGCTTTCGAGCTTTGGCTTCACAAACCATCGCGATCTTGATTTGATTCGCGAAGATGTGCGTTTCACTTTGCCGCCGGAGCTGGCAGCGCGACAGAGTGGAGTAGCGCACTAGCGCGAATTTGGCCCGGCGAAAACAGAAGTCGTTTAAGGAGCTCATGAGTGGCGGTGAAAATCGTCCGCCAGCCGAATAAGATTGCGTTGCTGGGCGCGCCCACGAGCGCGGCCGCAATGTCGCTGGGACATGAAGGCGCACCTGGGGCCCTACGCACCGCCGGAATCGTTGACCGGCTTCGCGCGACCGGATATGAAGTTACCGACCTCGGAGACGACTATCCTCAGCTTTACAAGCCCGACGAAGAAAGTCCACGCGCGCGAAATCTAGGGCCTGCGGTTGCAGCTATCGAAGCGCTGAAGCCTCGCGTGGAACAAGCCGTGAAATCCGCCGCGCTGCCGCTGATCTTGGCCGGCGACTGTTCCGTCGCGCTTGCGACCGTTGCGGGCGTGCGCCGCTATTTCCGCAATGTAGGAATGATTTATATGGACCGCGACGCCGATTTGAATACGCCCGCCACTACAACTTCCGGTTGCGTGGACGGGATGGTGGTTTCGCATCTCAGCGGCAGGGGGGCGGCGGAGATGATCCGCTTCTGGGGCGAGCCGCCGCTGGTGCGCGAGCCGGATATGGCGCTCTTCGGAGTTGCCCGGCTGGATCCGGCTGAAGAAGAAGTGCTCCGCGTATCGCCACTGCGCCGCTATCTTGCGGCAGACGTGTTGCGTATGGGAGCTGCAGCTGCCGCGCAGGCAGCCGTTGACCGAATTCACAGCAGTTCGCACGAATTCGTTCTTCATTTCGACGTGGATGTGATCTCCGATTTTCAAGCTACCAATTATCCGGGTTCAGGCGGGCTTCTGCTCGAAGATGTCCGTGAAGCGCTGTTCGTCTTCGTGCAGCAAAAGCATCTCGCGGCGATCGAAGTGACTGCTTACAATCCCACGAAGGATGCAGACGGATCTGGCGCGAAGATGATAGTGGATCTTCTCGCGGAAGTTCTTGAAAAACGACTGAAGACCTTGCAGGCAGCAGCCGCAGCGGCCGTTGCACCCGAGCGCGCCGCATCGAGCGCCGCGGCTGGGCAATCGACTTCGCTCTCGTCGCCCAGCGCATCGCTGGGGTCTGCGTCTGGAGTTTCCCAAGTGCCTTCAGCGACACAATCGGATGCGAGCCCTGGAATAGAGCTGCCGGCGCCAGCATCGGGTGAATCGTGGTCCTCCAAGTCGCTCGAGGAGTCGGGTGGGGAAGAACAATCGGATCTTAAACGTAGCCCCGCAGACTCCTCCGGAGAGCAGGAAGGATCACAATCCTAGCGCCCGCCGTTTTTCTCGCCTGCCGTTCCTTGCCGCGCAATAAAAACACTCGATGACCGCCCGGCCCTCCTTGCTCATTTTTGACGTTGATGGCGTCCTCGTGGACACTCGCGAATCATTTCAGCGCACGACACTCGAAACTGTGCGGCTCCTGACCGGCAAGCATGTGACTCGAACGGAGCTGCATCGCTGGAAGAATCGTCCCGGCTTCAACGACGATTGGAAACTGTCGCACGCATGGGTGCAGACCCTGGGCGGAAAATTCAAGTACGAAGAAGTGAAACGCAAATTTGTGGAAATCTACTGGGGCAAAAATGGCCGCGGAAACGTTTCAAAGGAGAAGTGGTTATTGCCGCATGCCAGTCTGCGACGTCTCTCGAAAATCGCAGAGCTGGCAATTTTCACGGGCCGCATCCGGCGAGAGCTCGACTACACCCTCGACAGGTGGAAGGTTCGCGAATTCTTCACACAAATTGTGACTGTCGAAGATGTGGCGAAACCAAAGCCCAGCCCCGAAGGCCTGCTAAAGATACTCGGGGGACGCGGCCGCGATCAGGCCATTTATGTCGGCGACAATGTGGACGACGCTCTGGCCGCACGGGCGGCGCGGATGCCGTTTGTCGGCGTGCTGCCCTGGCACGGTGAAGAGCGGCGTCAGCGTGGTACTCGACTACGAAGGTTAGGCGCACGAACAATCTTGGGCGAAATCAGCGAGTTAGAGAAATTGCTCAATCACAGCCAGCCGGTTGCCTGACGCTCCAGCACCTCCGGACCACCCTTCTTGTAGGACTAAGTGGGAGTACCGAAAAGGACACCAGTACCATTGTCCGCTGCGCTCATAAACCCCATATTTACAGGAAGAGGCGGGCCCCGAGCCCCACACTATGGCCACGAACATGAACACGCGGACTGCTGCTGCTCGAGCCTTTGTGCGCAGCCTCAACATCTTGCTCAAATTCGCCCGGATGTACGACTTCGGACATCCGCGTACAGCCAAACAATATGAAACCGCCTGGAGCGAGTTGCGCACGGCGCTGGGCGACAATGAAGCCGGCCTGTTGCTGGCGGTTTCTGGCGATCAACTCCTTCTCGACGGCGTCGCGCTGGAATCCGCGGCGGCGGAAAAAAGCTTTGCGCGCATGTTATCGGCTGCCGGCATCGCGAGCATTCACTTTTCACCGAAGGTAATGCAGACGAGCCTGGCGCGTTTTGTTCGCGGTTTTCCCACAGGGACTGGCGCGAAGCCTCAGCAGTTGGTGGAACAACTCAAAGCAGCGCTGCAGGGCGATCCAAATATTCACGTAAACGAAGTTTGTTATGTTCCCGCAGATTCCTCCATCGCGAAGTCATCCGTTGCGGCTCATATCACCGCGCGCACGCTTGGGATGGATTCCGAAGCAGCCAACGAGCTATTCAACGATCCCGAAAAACTTCTCCAACTCATCGTCGCTGCCGAAGGGACTAAAGGGCCAGGTGGCCCGGGAGGCGGCGGGTCTGGTGGCGGTGGACCAGGCGGCGGTGGCTATGGCCCAGGTGGCGGTGGATACGGGCCCGGAGGCGGTGGACCGGGAGGCGGTGGCTACGGATCCGGTGGAGAAGGTCCCGGCGGGCCGGGGACGGGATTTTATGCAGGTGGCGGAGGCCACAGTGTCGAAGGTGGCTCCAGTCCTGTGAGTGGTTCCGGCTCGGCGGGGAGTGCGAGCGGCGGTAGCACTTGGAATATCGTCGGCGGGAGCGGTGGCGGTGCGCCACTCGACCCAAATGCGGGAGGTTTCTGGCTGAACCAGGGCGAGAGTTCCGGATCGAGTTCGGGAGTTAGCGGTCCTGCTGGTACAGGCATACATGCAGGCCCGGGCGGGGAAGCCAACTCGGCCGGTTCAGGTGGCTTTGCGGCAGGCTCGCCAGTCGGAACCTCTCCGAATCCGTCTTCGGGCGGACCAGGAGCCGGTGCAGCGGATGGCTCCGGGACATGGAATATCATCGGCGAGGGGAGTGGTGGTGGCTCTCCACTTGATCCCAACGCCGCAGGCTTCTGGTTTAACAAAGGCGAATCTGCTGGACCCGGCGTGACCACCGCCGGCGGCATCACGGGCGGCGGTTCCGGAAGCGGCGCCGGCACGGCAGGTCATGGCCATGCGGGCGGCGGAGCGGGCACGGGAACAGGGACGCCAAACAAGCGAATTTGGCGAACTCCGGAAGGGGCCGGTGGCGAAGCAGAGCACGGACCAACCAGCCGCTGGGCGAACGCAACATCCGGCATTCGCGGCAGTCGTCCCGCGCGCGCAGGAGCCGGGCCGGGCTCAATGACCGTGGAAACCGGCTTGATGACACTGCAAGAAGACGAGCTGCAAGGAATCCTGCAAGTGCTCGCGCAAATTGCGCGGACGGGGGATCAAGACAAGGGCAAGCTGGACCCCAGTTCCTTTCAATCGCGCCTATCCACATTGCCGCGGCGCGCGCGATTCACGATCAGTCAGGCGCTTTCGGCACTGGCCGCGCAGGCGCCCACGGAATCATCGGATCGGCCAACATTGCTGAAGCTGGCCGAACATATTGCCATCCGGTTTGCGCTCGAAAGCTATGAGCGAGGTGATGTGGAAGTGAACTCCGTGCGCCAATTGCTCGATGAGATGAACACGGAGCTGGATGGCCTGCGCAAGATTCTCGGTGTCTACGAAGAAAAAATGTCGCGGGCGGGCATCGAAGTGAAGTCCCACGTGGATTTACTGGCCCAGCAGTTTTGGACCGAAGTCAGCGAAGAGAAAAAGCAAAAGGTGCTCGAATCCCCCGATGCCTGGTGCGTACCGCCGGCCAAAGTCCGGATTTTTGTGGAAGGTTTGCAGGAAAAAGGTGAAGCAGAGACAGCAGGAAAAATCCTGCGCAACTATGCGAGCTGCATCACGAACAAATCCGACGAGCCGCGGCGGCAAGCCGCCACAGGACTGGCCGAACTTGCGGCCTTTTATGCGAAGAACGACGAGAAGCTATTCCTGGAAGTAATCCGCCAAGTAGGCTTGCAGCTTGCGGAAGAGCGCGATTCGGAAATGCAGAGCCTGGTTGGCGCCGCGTTTGTACGCCTCTCCCAGGAAGCAACCAACAAGCGATCCTATCCCGCTGTCCAACGCGCCGTGGAGTTGATGGACTACGTTGATGGCCAGCGCCCAGGGCTGGGAAAGAATCTTCGCCCCAGAATTGCAATTGAAAATCGACTGCCGGAATTTATTGAAGAATCACTTAAATCGGGAGAAGTCCCGGGTGGCTTGGCCGACCTGCTGCGCCGGATGCCCCAGCCCGCGTCTGAGCATCTCGCCGCGCGATTCAGCCGCAGCGGCTTCCGCGAAGATTGCCAGCTACTCGTTTCGATGATGGAGGTGCTGGGACCCGCAGGCCTTGAACACCTGCGCGATCAGCTCCGCCGCGGCTCTACGAATGAAGCGATTGACGCCATCGGCATGCTCTCTCGAATGGATGTCGAGACGGTCAAGCAAGTGCTGCCGGACAGGATGAAGGAATGGAAGCGCACGGCCCACGACCGCGTGGTGCGCCAGATTGCGTCTAGTGGCGCGCCGGAGCGCGGGCAGTTGCTGCTGGACTTATTCGACTATCTCGACGCATTGATCCGGCCGCTGGCCGTGGACGAAATCGGCATGAGCGGAGAACAGTCCGCCGACATGCGCTTATTGCGCCTTGCCGAAGGAGATTTGCCGAAGGATGGGACGGAGTATCTTCGCCTGAAAGCGATTGAGGCGCTCGGACGACTGCGAACCTCTGGCGCGGAAGCAGTGCTGCGCAAAGTGGCCGAAGCCCGTAAGACGTTCCGCTGGGCGAATCAGAGTGAATTGAGATTGGTTGCAGCACAGGCGATGGAGAAAATTGATGCGGAATGGGTGCGCAGCTTCATCCCGCGCAGCGGGCTGAGCATTGCGGAATTTTCCATCGAGCCGCTTGATGCCGATCCAGAATCTTCCGCGATTCGTCAGCGACGCTATCCCCGTATGCGGCTGGAGCACTCCTTGCCGGCTACCACCACCAACCTGAAAGAAAATTGCAACCTGGAGATACCGGAAATGACGCTCGGAGGCGGTGTTGCCGTCTGCGAGCAGAGTTTGCACCCCGGCAGCATTGTTGGCCTCCGCCTGAATCCGAGCCAAAAAGGCGTGAAGGCACAAACCATCGTGCGCGATGCCAATACACAGGCGCGCGCGTTTGAGGTGGTGGACATCGATCTGGAAGAACGCACCAAATTGCGCAAACTGCTCGTTCAACTCGGCAACGTGCAGAAGCAATCCACGCCGAAAGAACGCAACAAACGTTCCACGCGCACGATCTTGTCTTCATCTACCTAAATCGCGGCCGGTTGGTACGGAGTCCGTCCTTTAGCCTGTCAAATAATCCTTTTTCTTCTGGGCAGGTAAAAGTAATCGCTCGGCTGTACTGAACTTTTCCCGCTTTTGCGCCGGTATGACTTCACTTGAGCAATGAACTCCCAGGCCGATCGCGGCAGCTAGCAGAGCTCCGATACTTAGTGTGAAGATCAGCATCTCCACCGCAGGACCCACGCGCAGACTCAGCCAGCCGGCGATGACCAGAGAAATTGAGAGCGAATAGCAGGTGAGCGCAACGCGTCGGGGTGACCAGCCACGGGCCAGGAGGACGTCATAGAAGTGGCCTCGATCTCCGAAGCACGGAGAGCGAAACTTGCCGAGGCGGCGCGCCACAGCCAGCCCGGCGTCGAGAAGCGGGACGGCGGCGATCAAGATCGGGAACAACAGGCGGGGATGCGGGGAAGCATCGCCGGGAGAAAAATCGAGCGCAAGATAGGCGAGCGAGAAGCCAAGCAGCGTGCTTCCCGAATCATCAGAAATTATTTATTTCGAATTTTCGAAAAATTAGGCATTTCCAGTCGAGTGGAATTGGTTCTCTACTGTCTCCAGCAGAGGAAGATCGCGCCCGCCGACGTTGAAAACTAGTTCTGTGGAATTTCAGTTTCTGGTTGCAGAAATCTTTTCACGCGTGGCTATTTCTTTCTCATTGAGGCTTCAATCCTGGGAATCATGTCGCGGACCGAGTCTGCAGCAGGTCCATCCGGTTCCAGCCTCAGATAGTCTTGAAACTCGCTGATCGCGCCCTGCCCGTCGCCTTCCTTCAGATCGATGTTGCCCATCAGAATGTGCGCCCGCGCGAATTCCGGTTTCATCGCAACCGCTGTCGCCGCATGCGGCTCGGCAGCTTGCCACTGACCCAGGGCGAGGTACGCTTGCGCGAGTTCGAAATGAGCCCCACCCGCGTCAGGTGAATCAGGCCTGATCTGCAGTCCCCGGTTGAGAATCTTGACAGCGCCAGCATAATCCCGCAGTTGATTCAAAGATCCACCCAATTGGAAGTAGGCTACTTCAGATGCAGGGGCAAGCTCTACAGCTCTCTCAAGCGCGGCTTGAGCATCTTTCCAATGCTTCTGCTCGTTGAGAGCGGTCCCCAGTAATGTGAAGGCCTGCGGGAACTGCTCGTAGATTTCGATGGCACTATTGAGGTGGGCGATGCCGTCATCCAGCTCATGATTCTGCAATGCCCGCTGGCCTCTCTCATATTCCTTGAGTGCCGCAGTGGGGATTTTCTTCTCGGGATCGCTGTCGGTCGCCGCCGGAGAAGTTTGCCCCGGAATCGGCTTCAGAATCAGCCGCGCGGTTGTGACCAGTGAACTCTGAAAATCCACCCGCGTCGTAGTTTCCAGAAAGCCGGCGTGCTTCGTGCGAACGAAGTAGATGTCGGGCTTCGGCGGATTGAATTGGCAGTTGCCAGTGGTATCGGTGACGGATTCTGCGATCGCGGCGCCGTATTGCCGGCCAAGCTCAACGACAATTCCCATCGGCGCAGCGGCACCGTTGGTAAAACGCACTTGAACGTGCAGCAAGACATCGGCAACGGTGTGGGTCTGAGAAGAAGCGGGGACAGAACACAGCAAAATTGACGCAACACAACCAAAAGCAAAAAAACGGCACCGCGCTACCATCGGTGCACCCCCTCTCGTCGCGTCCGCACTACGCCAGAGAAAGAGCGGCGAAAAAACCTATCGAACTATTGCAACTATTGTTTCTTCTGTATCGCAGCTTGAATCTTCGGAATCAAGTCGTGTATGGAAGCGGCGGCCGATCCATTTGGTTCCAGCTTCAAGTAGGCTTGAAACTCGCAGATGGCACCCTGCCCGTCGCCCTTCTTGAGATCGATGTTGCCCATCAAAATGTGCCACGAGGCCTGGTCTGGCTGCATGGCTACGGCTTTAGCCGCATGCGGATTCGCATTTTGCCACTGCCCTTGTGCCATATAGGCTCTGGCCAGCTCGTAGTGGGCCGCAGCAACGTCATGCGCGTCAGAATTAAGCTCAAGGCCCCGATTGAGCGCTTTGATGGCACCTGCATGGTCATTCTGTTGATTCAAAGAAGCGCCGAGCAGGAAGTAGGCCTCGACGGCCTTAGGATCCTGCTGCACAGCCTTCTCGAGCGCGCCCTGCGCGTCCTTCCACTTCTTCTGCGCATTGTATGCCATGCCCAGAAGGGTATAGGCCTGCGGGAATTGATCGTGGAGTTCGATTGCCTTTTTCAAATGAGCGACGCCGCCATCTATATCATTAGCCTCGATGGCCTGCTGGCCCGCGTCGTATTCCTTGCGCGCCAGCTCGGGAACGGACAAGTCAATCGCAGAAACTGTGCTGCCGGTCGCGTCCTTCGGGGGTTGCGGAGGCGCCTCTCCAGGCTTTGGCCTCAGCGTCAACATGGCCATGCCGGTTGGGCTATTCTGAAGGTCAAGTGACTGGACTGCGTCCTCGTATCCCGCCTGCTTGGCCCGAACCAGGTAAATCGCCGGACCCGGCGGCGAGAAATTGACTTTTCCGGAACTGTCGGTTTGGTCCTGCATGATCATCTGCGTGTTTTGATACTCCAGTTCAACCAGCACACCATTGGCAGCGGCCGTTCCGTCAGGGTATCTCACTTGAACTATGATTCGCTCGTTCAATGGTTTGGGACTGCCGCCGCCGCGTTGCGCAAGCGTTGGCGAAGAAATCAACGGGAATGCGAGCAGGGCAAGCACCAGGAACCTGAGCGGTAGTTTACTCATAGGAGCACCTCTGAATTCGGATTGCGAGATTATGAAAGAAAAAAAGGGGGAGCGCAAGGCGCTCCCCCTTTTTTTGTTACTGTGTTCGCCCGTTAGAATTCGATGCGGGCGAAGATTCTGGCGTTGAACGGTGATTGAATGCCGTCAGCTGCCAGAGCGGTTGTTTGAACACCAGGCTTCAAGAAGTCAGCGTTTGGCACGCCGAACTGCAAGGAGTCTGTCTGGTTGATGAACAGAATCCGCTTCGTGTTGGCGATATTGAACAAATCTGTGCCAAGCCGAAGCTTGAACCGTTCCGTCATGCTCCACAGGTAGTCAGCGTGGAAGTTGACGAATCCGGTCGTTGGCGTGCGGCCCAATGCGCCGCGGCCTCCGATCGGAATTTCACCAGAGTTGAGGTAAACAGGGTGTGAGCCCAGCTCGGTAATTGGAGTACCAGTCGAGACGGTCACGCCTGTTCCCAGAGTGAGGTTCTTCAGCATGCCGTGATCGAACACGTAGCTGAAGTAGCCGTTCGCCACTTGCGTGCGGTCCTGGTTCAGCACGCCGGGAGTGAACTGACCGCCCAGTTGACCGAAGAGCCCGCTCGTGAAATCGAACAGCGAGCTGATGCCCGGGTCAGACTGGCCGTTGTCGTTGCGGAAGGCACCTTCGAAGTTGCCGAATACCTTCGAGATGGTGTAATTCGCACGCAACTGCCAGTTGTGTGAGAACGACTTGTTGACTTCGAAGACCACCGCCCAGTACTTGTGAATCGGGTCAGTGAAGCCGTCCGGAATGCCGTCTGGAACTACTCCTCCGGCTGGCAGACCGTTGACTCCAATTGCGGTCCCGGAACCGTCTTCTGCGAAGCAAGCAGAATCGTTTCCGTTGGTGTCATGTAGCACATTTCCCGAACTGTCCGTGATTACCCCCGAATCAAAGTCGTCTGCACCGCAGGCGACCGGAGGACCGACAGCGGACTTGTAGGGAAATTCAATCGGGTTCGTGAAAATGTCCGTGTTCTTTGCCACATTCGTGATGGAGAACTGCTGGGGCACACCAGCGTTCGCCGCTTCCGGCGCGATACCGCCCGTGTCCTCAACGATTCTCCTGAGGCTGCGATGCATGTAACGCGCACTGAGGACGAGCCCGTGTGAGAATTGATGCTCGAATCCCATCACGTACTCGTCTTCATAGGTCAGCTTGGTTCCGCTATGAATGGCTTCCAAGCTTTCCAGCGAGCCGAAGACTGACCCGAACGGTGAGCCGGCTGCCCTGTTAAGAACGTGTGCAGCGTCCACAATCGGGGTGACTGTACCGAAACCGTTGATCGTTGCAACTCTGTTCCCGGAAGCATCGACTGTGTAATCAGGAACCAGCCGCATGCTGAACAGGTCCAGTTCGTTCGTCAGCGAGCGTTCCGCAAGGTCCAGCGGGAGGTTGTAGTTATACCGCCCGAAGCTGAACCAGAACTTGTTCTTGCGGTCTCCCCACGGATCCACGTTCACGCCGAAAGCCGGCGACCAGTTGTCCGTGAAAGTGTACTGCGTATCTGCCCCAATCAACCGCTCCTGCTGCCAGCGAAGGCCGGCGTTTACGGTGATGTACTTGTTGATCGTCCAGCTATCGTTGATATATGCGGAGTGCGTTCTTCCCGTGGTGCTGAAGTGCTTGAATCCATCCGCAGCCACTCCAAACTCCGAGCGGAACATCTTCAAAACAACTGGCGTCAAGTCATGATCAGGGCCAGCTGGTCCCAACCCTGAAATGCCGGGGACGTTCAGCAACGCGCAGTTTGGCGTCGCTCCCCCGACTGGGCAAGTCTTAGAGATGAGCAAACTCCACTCGTAGTTCGCGTTCAAGCCGGACCACGGGCAGCCGCCCGGAGCGCCCGAGCACTGTGAACTGTTTCGAGTTCCATCCTGGTTGAATTCTGGAGGTACAATCACCGGCCCTGAATTCGAGCGGATGCCGTTGTAGAACGGGCGATTGTAACCGTAGCCAATATCAAAGGCATGCTGGCCCCAGAAATTGACGATTTTTGACGTGTTGATATGGGCGCCGTAGGACTCGTCTCGTGTATTTTCCACGAAGCCCTTGCCAACAGGGGTGAATGCTCCCTGCTGGACGTTCGGGCCTGGAGGTGCTATGCCGAACTGCAATCCGCAGAGCGTTCCACCGCCTGGGGGCCCGGCGCAAGCTTGCGTCTGGTCGATGATCCGGGATTGACCCTGATCGATCTGGCTCTCGGTAAATGCGTTGTGCTGCCAGGTCGCATCAATGTTCAGTACCCAGGTCGGGGAGAGTGTGCCGTTGTAGCGTGCCACCACGTCGCGGTTGGCAAACTGCAGTTTGCTGAAGTTCGTCGTGTTCGGAAAACCGCCCGGCCCTTCCGTCAACCGTTGCCAAGGGAAGATGTTGGAATACGTCGGATCGCCGAAAACGGAACCTTCCAAGCTGTGCTTGTCACTCAGCTTGAAGGTCAATTTTGCGGCGTAGTTGTAGCTCAGTTGCCTGCCTGTTAGATCGCCAAACTCAAACTGACCCGACAGTGGAGGTCCAAGCGTTTCGCTATCTACGCGAGAAGGATCGAACGAACCGAAGAAGAAGAGCTTGTCCTTTCCAACGAATGGAACCGGACCGCCGAACTCCCCGGAAACGTCGAAGTTGGCTCTGTGGATCAGATCGCCAACCGGATTCGCCAAGTTGAAAGCGTCAACGTTTGAGCGCTGCGCTTCAAACTGCTTCGGCTGGAAGTAACCGGCGATGGCGCCGTGATATTGATTGCCACCCGACTTCGTGACTATCTGGACCACGCCACCCGTTGCACCGCCATACTGCGGCTGGATGCTGCCGGTCTTGATTTGCACTTCCTTTACGAAAGACAGGTTAATACCCGTACCGACTGATCCATACACACGGGAGAACACGCCGATACCGCCGAACGCTGTGTCGGTGATGCTGACACCGTCCGCGATGTACAGATTCTCGAGGCCGGTGGCGCCGCCAATGGATGGATTCGAAGCACCTGTGCCGCCGCCGCTCACGACGCCCGGGGCCAAGTAGAAGAGGCCCGCGACACCGCGCTGCACGGGTAGCTTGCTATAGAAATCGTCGTTCAGGTTCGTGGCCACTGCCGTACTGCTGGTGTCAATGGTCACGGCCGATGAGACTACTTCGACTGTGGAGGTCACACTGCCGGGTTCCAATTGAACGCGTACGGCTGTCACGCGACCAACGTTAATGGTGATGTCTGGAACTTCGGCCTTACGAAAACCCTTCATTTCCACATCGAGTTTGTAGATTCCCGGGATCAGGTCTTGAAAGGTGAAAAGGCCCGATCCATTTGTTGCTATTGATTTGCTGCCCTGCGGACCTTCCAAGGTCGTTTGGGCACTGACGATGGCACCACCAGTGGAATCAACCACCGTGCCAGTTAGTGATCCCTTCGCTGCTGATTCCTGCGCTGACGAGCACGGGGCGAGAGCCACCACCATGGCCAGCACAAGAACTCCCAGCAAAAACCATCTGCTCTTGTTCATCTAGAACGCTCCTCGCATACTCTGATTGAGAAAACCCACCTTTGCCCAGCGAGACCCCCCTAGGAATGCAAACCTAGGACAACGCCGTGCCATCAATCATTGCAATCGGATATCCGAACATTACTCGTTATAACTTATTTGAATTCATATACATACAGAATAAGTTTTGATAAATTATACGTATTTTGGGACATTTATAATGCGAAGAATATGAAAAATAGTATTGAGGATTGCTGAGTGAGATCGGAGGCTGATTTGAACGCAACGATCATGAACTACATGACAGGAGAGCCACTTACCACTTCCCAGCTGGATACCGCTATTCTACCAATTCCACACCCAAGGGCTAGGCGAGCAATGCCCTGATCTCAGGATCAGCAAGCCCTTGAGAAAGCAGGGTAACCTGAAGCTTGGCGCTTCTATTCCTTCGTCGTGGGGGCCTTTGCGGCTGGGGTCGACTTGATCATCTCCCGTCCCCTTTTTTCAAAGTCATCGCCCTTCTTGGGATCGCCAATGCGCCGGTAGTAGCCGGCCAGGGTTAGATAGATGGGGCCGTCGGGAGATTTCAGCTTTATTGCCGTTTGGAGAAGATTGATCGCATCCTGCGTGCCGCCGGTCTTGTCGAGAGCTTCGGCTAGGCGAAGAATGGTTTCGTCATCCGTGTCGCTCGTGACTGGAACGTCGTGCGCTAGCTTGGCAAGGGCGGGGAAATCGGCGCGGCCGAATTCCATGTTTACAAGAGCGGAACGGGCTTCTTCCAGGCGCGGGTTCTTGTCCAGGGCATTGCGCAACCAACGAGCGCCGTTGTCTTTTTCACCGAAAGCCAAGTAGCACAATCCCCGTTGATAATCCGTGGTTCCGTTGCGGACATCCTTTGCAATCCCCTCACCGTCGAACACATCCCAATCTGCATCGTTCGGCGGCTCCGACATTAGGTGGAAGATCATCGTCCCGGATGCCTTCTGTCTGCCGTCGGGCGAATTTAACGTAAGCGTCAATAGATAGTTACCGTGGGGCAATTCACCGAGTGGGATTTTCTTTCCAGTCAGCATCGTGCCTGTGGGATCGAACTGCGCCCGCGAGACTTGATCCGTCAAGACTTGCGCTTGCCCCACAGCGCCCGGCCGGCCAAAGGCATAACGCGCCTCCAGATCGCCGCCGTTCGCCTTGAACAGTTCATTCTGCCCCGCCCAAATTTGATAGAAGAACTGAAGGTTTGTCGCCTGACTCAAATACAATTCACGCGCTAGGACCGGCGAAAACTTCAACCCGGCTGAACTGAAGGGCACCATCCCCGACAGCTCCGGCTGAATATTCTGAACGGAACTGAATGGAATCATCGGAGTGATAGCGACTCCAGAGGATGGGATATCGGGTACAACAATGTTCATCTCACCCTGATACCCGACCGTATTGACCCAATTCGTTAGCAGGAATTTTAGGTGATATTTGCCGGGCGGTAATGGCAGCCAGCCTTCATAACCGAACAGCTTTGTCTTCACCTGCTCCACCTGCTCCGGACTTACGGTGTGCTTCAGCGAGCGCTCCTGAGTGAAGATCAGCTTATCGTCCGGCCCATATACCTGGACCCGTGATTCCACCGAAAAGTAATAGCCCCCATCCGCGCCCTTCCCCAGCGCGAAATCCTCCGGCTTTCTAAGTCTAAGTAAATAATGGACTTTTATGTTTCCTTCCGCGTCCCGCAATGGCGTGGTCAGGATCCCCATGGTCTCGCCGCCCACCAGCAACCGGGATGTCACCGTCATCAGCGCGGCGCGGCGTTGGAGATCTTGGACGTTCATGGGACTATTGGCCAGGTCGTGGATCACCGACATCATCACATCAGACTGCATACTTCGAATCGGATTCTGCGTATTCACCGGCTCATCCGGCAATAAGCTGAGCGATATCCGAGCCACCTCTTGGCCCGCATCGCGTTGGATCATTTTGATCGCGGATAGGTCGTCTATGCCGCGCTCCGTCACCAACTGTTGAGGCCCGTCAAAGTATGGACTGTAGGTCCTGTAATCCCCGAAACTGTCCTGCTTGTAGAAAACGACGTAAAAAAACGGTGGAAGGGTCGGACTGACCGATTCGTAGAACCAGATTTGCATGGGACGGACGCGGTCCAGGCCCTGGTAGGTGGCCATTTGCTTCGGCTCGCCAAGAACGATATACATATGCCCGCGCTCAGTCGCCCATCCGGGCACCCGCTTGCCTATGCCGAAGTGATCATCGGCATAGGCCAGCCGTTTGTAGTGCTCTTCCTTGTACGCATTGATGGGGGAACTGGGGTCCGGATTCCGAATCTCCCAAAAATATTCAATGAATTTGTCGCGCTCCGCGTCTGTCTTCAATTTGAAGAAGTCGGACTTTTCCCCGCGCGTGATGATGTAAGCGGCATCGCGATCCAGCCACTCCTTGTACTGTGGAGGCAGCTTTTCCTTTTCTTTTGCGGAGAGTGGAGGAGTCGTGAACCCCAGGATAATTGCAAATACGAGAGCTAGAACCGCAAAACGGCTTAGAAGACGCAACATCTTGCTCCTTGAATTTCGTGACGAGATTTCACGCGGGGTCCTGATCATCATGCGGCGTCCGTCCGCTCTTGCGGCTCAGCGCGTTTATTCCACTCTCCCGAGTGGACTCGCATTCGAATGTTTCCCCCGGTCGTCGGAAGTATCACGCTTGGGTGGCCTTCACGTGCGGGCACCCCGCCCGATAGCAGCCCCACACTGTTACCAGATTCCCATTTTCATTCTAGCGTTGCCCCACAGGACCGTCAAGGCAACCGGTTCTTACGTCAGCGCGCGGTGTGTTGCGAACATTGCAGTAAGCGGCTCGATAGGATAGGTTTGCAATTATTGCGCCCGGGTGGCGGAATGGCATACGCGGGGGACTTAAAATCCCCTGTCCTTAACGGGACGTGTGGGTTCGACCCCCACCCCGGGCACTTTGCAAATCGGCAATCAGTCGCGTTATCGAACATGTTTGGAGCGGCGTGGCCCTGACCTGAAAATGGCGCAGAAGGACAAAGTCTATCCCACCGTGGATGCTGCCGTGGCCGATATTCCCAGCGGCTCCACAATCATGTTCGGCGGCTTCGGCGGCGCAGGATTCCCAAACAACCTGATTCAGGGAATTGCACGGCAGGGCGCGCGAAACCTGAAAGTGATCAGCAATAATTGCGGAACCGGTGATGGCGAGCTGGGCATCCTATTCAAAAATCAGCAGATCAGCCGTGTCGTGGCCGCCTTCCCCGGCCCGGGGGCAAAATATTTTCACGAGCAATTTGAGGCCGGTGAAATCGAGCTCGAACTAGTACCGCAAGGAATTCTCTGCGAGCGCATGCGCGCCTTCGGTGCGGGAATTCCGGCGTTTTATTCACCTGTCGGCGTCGGCACGGATGTCGCGCGCGGCAAAGAAGAGCGCATGATCCGCGGTAAGCGTTACATTCTTGAAGACGCGCTCGGAGCCGATATCGCTTGCATCAAAGCCTACCGAGCGGACCGCCTCGGAAATCTCGTCTATCGCAAGGCCGCGCGGAATTTCAATCCCATCATGGCCACCGCCGCGAAGTTGACCATCGTCGAAGTGGACGAAATCGTAGAGGTCGGCTCGCTCGATCCGGAAACCATCGTCACGCCATCCATCTTTGTTGATCGGATCGTTCAGGCCAGGGGGCTCCGCTTTGTCTAAGCCGCGCCTTACTCGCGAACAGATTGCCGAGCGCGCGGCCCTGGAATTGCCCGACGGTGCTTTCGTCAACCTCGGCTGGGGAATTCCTAATCTCATCGCTGCTTACGTCCCGCCGGAAATCACTATTTACTTTCACAGCGAGAATGGAATCCTGGGGATGGGCCCGCGCGCCCAAGCCGGTGCGGAGGACTTCGACCTGGTAGACGCGATGAAAGTGCCGGTCACCACCCTACCGGGCGCCGCATTCTTCTCGCAGGTGGACGCCCACGTGATGACCCGCGGCGGACATCTCGACATCTGCGTTCTCGGTGGGCTACAAGTTTCCGCGAACGGAGACCTCGCCAATTGGCGCGTTCCGGGCGCGAAAGGAGCCGGCGGGATCGGCGGCGCGATGGACATTTCCGTCGGAGCGCAGCGCCTGATCGTCGCCATGGAGCACAATGCGAAAGATGGCTCGCCCAAAATCGTGAAGGCTTGCACGTATCCACTCACAGCCATTGAGTGCGTGAACACAATCATCACCGATCTCGCCGTAGTCGACGTCACTCCTGTTGGTCTCTCGCTCCGCGAGGTCGCGCCGGGATTCACGCCTGAAGAAGTCCAGAAATTCACCGAACCCAAATTGCGCTACTCCGGCAAGGTCTCCGAGATGCGATTGAAAAAGCAGTGAAACAAGCCGCACAGTTTTTCGCCCTCGAAGCTTTCCGTTGTATGATTCCGATTGATGAATACTGAATCCAAGCAACAGAGCCGCCCGCTCACTTACTGGATCGGTGAAGGTGGTGGATGGCTGCTGCGTCATGTGGTGAGCGGTCTCGCCGCTACCGGAATCACGCCCAACATGTTCACGTTCCTAGGGCTGGCTGTGAATTCCTGGGCTGCGGTAATGTTTGCGATGGGGCGATTCCGCCAGGCGGCCGCCGTCCTGTTCCTCGCCGGTTTCCTCGATATGGCTGATGGTCAGGTCGCTCGGCGCGTCGGCCGCGTCACCGCATTCGGCGCGTTCCTCGATTCCACTCTCGACCGCTATTCTGACCTCGCGCTCTACATGGGCCTCGTCGTTTACTACACGCTCAGCGGCCGCTCCTTCTACATGATGCTCGCCGCGGTGGCGATGGCCAGTTCGTTTATGGTCAGCTATTCGCGCGCCCGCGCCGAATCCGTGATCCCCTCATGCAAAGTCGGATTCATGGAGCGTCCTGAGCGGTTGGTACTCTTGATCATGGGTGGCGCTTTCAACCGCATGGCGCAAGTTCTGTGGGTGATTGCAGCGATTTCAACGCTCACCGTGATTCATCGCGTGGTTTACACCTGGCAGGAATTGCGCGCTGGCCGGACGCTGCCCGACGCAGCCAGCGCTCAACCGTCTTGAGGCTTTGGCGTGCGCATTGATTCTTCCACCGGCGCCGCAACAATTTCCTGCACCCGTTGACGCAGCGCATCCACATCCCCCCGGCCGACATTCTTTGTCTCAATCGTATCGTGCAGATACACGGTGATTTTCCCCGGATAGAGCATCCAATTTCCAGTTTGAAAGAATTGGAATGATCCCACCACACTTACCGGCACAATCGGCGTACCGAACCTCTGCGCAATGTTGAAAATGCCCTTTTTAAATTCTTGAACGTGGCCGTCTCGTGTGCGGCCTGCCTCCGGAAAAGCTAGCAGGCTGATGCCGGAATCGAGCGCCGCCTTTCCCCGCTGCGTCATGATTTCCAATCCGGCGCGCGTCGGATTGTCTGGCACGGGGACATTTCCAAACCGCCCCATCATCCAGCCGTACACCGGAATTTTGAAATGGGATTCCAGCTCAAACCCGCGCAGGAATTGAGGAACGGCAGAATAGAGCACGAAAGGATCGAAAATGTTCACGTGATTGCAAATGAAGATGCTGGTCTTCACCGGGTCGAAACCGGGCGCGCGCTTCACTTCGAATTTTGCGCCTGCCAGCCGAAGGATGTTGCGGAAAAACACCCTCTGCGGCCAATCATTCTTGCGTGGGTCAATAAATATCGCGAGAAAGACTAGGAATGTGCAGATGACCGCGAAATGGACCCCGCTGATGGTCCACAGAACCACGGCGCGGACAGTAAGATAAGCCTTCCTCATACCGCCACGTCCAAAGCCGCCGGTAGAATCTCAAGCGACCGGCAGTTCAGACGGAGGATTTCGCCGTCAATCAGGACATTTACCGGCCCGTCGAGATCGAACTCGATCCGCTTCGCTCCGGCGCGAGACGCGCGCGGATGATCGATGTGGCTCCCGGTGAAGAGGCTCGCAAAATTCCACAACAAACCAAGCCGCCCGATGGGCGCCCAGCGCACGTATTCGATCAAGCCGTCCGTGGCGTCGGCCTTCGGCGCGATCATCATTTTTCCGCCGGTGAATTTGCTGTTGCTGAAGCTGAGAAAAAGCGCGCGGCGGCGGTCCCAGTCGGCGGCGCCATCCAGGCGATGCGGAAACGCTATATGCTTGAGCCGCGCCAGCCGCGTGAACACTCCGAAAATGTACCCCAACTCGCCCCAGCGCTTGAATCGTCTGTTTGTCAGTTCGCCCACGTCCGCAGGAAATCCCACGCTCACAAGGTTCAAAAAATAAATCTCGCCTTCGGAGTGCCGCAGACGAATCACGTCGCAGGCGCGCCGGGTCCCTTTCTGCAGCGCCTCGATTGTGTGCTCCACGCCGCGCGTCGTGAAATCTTTCAGGAAGGAATTTCCTGTCCCCAGTGGCAGAAATCCCAGTGTCGCGCGGCTTCCCGATCCAGCTTCTGGGAACAGGCCGTTCACAATTTCGTAGGAGGTGCCGTCGCCTCCTACGGCAAGAAAATTCCGGAATCCATGTCCATAGGCGCTGCGCACCAGTTCAATGGCTTCTCCCGGGCGGCTGGTTCGAGCGATTTCCAAGTCCACCCCTGCCCCGCGCACACGCTCCAGAGCCGCTTCGGCGAGTTCACCGCACCGGCCGCCGCCTGCCGCCGGATTCACCACCGCAAAGAAACGCGGCTTCACGATGCAATTGCCTCTGCCCGAAGCCCCTGTGCACGCCTCACAATTCCACCACCGCCGAACGCTCAAGTGTCTCCCGGATCTGCTCGGCCAACTCACCGCGCTTGATTTTCAGCGACGCTGTGAGCGGGAAGTCGCGATCCCACCCGATAGTTCCGCTGACGCGCTTGTAATTTGCCAGATGGCGGTTGCGCTCCGCGACTTCTGCGATCAATCCCTTGTCCACAGATTTTCCTGGATCAGGATGGAGCACCACCACGAGCTGCTCGCCGGCCATCGTGCGCGCGGGCCAAAGGAAATTGGCAGCGAATACGCAAAATTCTTTCACGCCGAGCCCTTCGAACACCGTCTCGATATCTTCGGGATAAATATTTTTTCCCTCTTCGGTGACGATCATATTTTTCTTTCGGCCGAAGAGCTGCAAATGGCCGTTCGCATCCAGGCGGCCAAGATCTCCCGTCATCAGCCAACCGTCCACGATCGTCTCCGCCGTCATTTCCGGCTCATCGAGATAATGTGACATCACGGTGTTGCTGCGCGCCGCCACCTCGCCGATTCCTTCGGCGTCCGGATTGATGATTTTCACTTCGGTTCCGGGCAAAGGCTTTCCAACTGAGTCGGCGCGGAATGGCTTAAAATCGTTTACCGTAATCACGGTCCCCGCTTCCGTGCAGCCATATCCATTGCCCACCAGAATCCCGAGATCGTAGAAAAACTGGAGCGTGGCAGGCTCCGTGAATGCGCCGCCAACGAATAGAGCGCACAACTCGCCGCCAAAGGCTCCGTGCACTTGTGGAAGCAGCGCCCGGCTGAGCCGCAACTTCGGGCGTCGTCGCGTCAACGCCCGGTTCACCCCAATCAGTGTGTCCAATATCCTGCGGCGGCCCTTTGGCAATTCGTCGAATCGCTGGCGCAGCCCGCGCTCAAGATTTTTCAATACCAGTGGCACCAGGCTCATGTAGGTGATCTTGTATTTGGTGAACGCCTCGCGAATGTATTCCGGCCGCAGCGTGCGCAGGTGGACCACCGCCGCGCCGCACGTGAATGGCCCGATGAATCCCACCATAAAATCAATCGCGTGATTCGTCGGCAGAATGCTCAGATACCGAACGCCAGGCCAGAACGGGTAGAGCGATGTGAGCGCCACGCATTGCTCGAGATAATTCTCATGCGTCAGCACGCAGCCTTTCGGGCGTCCGCCCGTTCCAGAAGAATAAACGATGCACGCCGGATCTTTTCGCAAGCGCGCCACAAAGACCGGCTCGCGCTTGTCGCGAAATTCCTCCCAGCGTTTTGCCCCCGCAAGTTCGGCTCCCGCCGGCGCCTCAGTAACCAGCACAACCCGTGCACCGAGATTTTTGAAGCTTTCGGCCTGCGTGAGCGCGCGCCACAAATGATATTCGACGATTAGGAATTCGGCTTTGGAGTGCGCGAGAAGCTGCAGTTGTTCAGCCGCTGTCAGTTTGTAATCAAGCGGAACCAGCACGCCGCCGCAGAAGAAAATCGCATACGCCGAAATCAGCCATTTCGACTGATTCGTCATGATGATCGCCGCACGCGTCCCGCTCCGAAGGCCAGCCTCCTGCAACGCGCGCGCAAGCGGCAACGCCGCGTGCTGGAATTCCCGGTAGGTCATGCGCACGTTCTCGCGCTCGCGGTCCGCTTCGATCAGGCAAATTTCATCCGGCCAAAGCTCCAGCGCCGCGCGCAAAGCTTCCCCTAAGGATTGGTACTTACGGAGGTGCAGCATCAGAGGCGCGACTGGATTCGCTCGGCTAAGGTGCGGAAATCGCTGACGCCTTGCAGTTCATAATCAGGCAGCTCGATATTGAAATGTTGCTCAAGCCGCGTGAGCAGGTCGAGCGCTTGCAGGCTGTTGATTCCGAGTTTTTTGAAGAAATCGTCTTCGGCACTCAGCTTTTCTCGCGGCACTTTGAAATGCTGCGCGGCCAGTTGCAAGATCTGTTCCATCGTGTTTTGCAGCGTGCTCATGAATTTCTATCTTGCCACAATTGCGCTTGATTTGTGCGCTGCCTGGCCCATCCGCAAGACCTCAAGGCAGATAGGGAAGCGCGTCTTTGCTTTCGACAAACTTCCGCAGACCCGCTTCGACAGCCGGCCGCGTGAACAGCTCGCAGAAAATCTCGATTTCGCGGCGCAGCATGTCGTATGGAATCGGCTTGATAAACCGCTTCGCCGCGGTCGCCGTCGTGCGGTCGAATTTCTTCAATTGCGCCGCAGTCGCGCGAGCAATGCGCAGCGCGTCGCCTTCCGCCGCTAGCTGACCCACCAGTCCAACGGCCTGCGCTTTCGTGGCATTGATGCTCCGTCCCGTCAGCAGCAAATCGCGCACCACCGCATTTCCCAGATCGCGCATCAGCCGCGGAATTCCTCCAAACCCGGGAATCAAGCCGAGGCGTAGCTCGGGAAAGCAGAACCGCGCCATCTTGTCCGCGACAATCAGGTCGCAGGTGAGCGCGAGTTCGAAGCCGCCACCAAACGTGACGCCATGCACCGCCGCGATCGTGGTAATCGGGGCGGCGTCGATTGCGTTCATCACCAGGTGAATGCGCCCGAGGAAATCGTGCAAGCCCGCAACCCGCTCTCTTAGCTCCAGAGTTTGCGAGCGCTGGTACAACTCGCGCAGATCGGCGCCCGCGCAGAAACCTTCAGGCCGCGCGCTCGAAATAATCAGTGCGTGCGCGTCCTTTTGCAGCGATTCGAGGGCGCTGGCGAAGGATTCCAGGTCCGCCAGCGTGGCGGAGCCAATCTCGTTGCACGGCGCGCGATCGAGCAGCAACTCGATTGTGCCTTCCACAACCTGCCAGGAAAGTGTTTTGCTTCGGAATCCGTTCATGCGCTCTTCTTCTGAAATATTTCTTCGATTTCCGCCGCGTACCTTGAAGCAATCGCGTCGCGCTTCAGCTTGCCGTTCGCGGTCAGCAGCCCATTCTCGATGCTGAACGCTTCGGGCACGAGATGAAACGCGCGAATCTGCTTGTAATGCGGCAGCCCGCCGTTGACGCTATCGATTGCGGACTGCACGCGCGCCGCATTCAACCCGTTCGCGGAGCTGGCGCTGACCAGTGCAGCAAGAAAACTTCGCTGGTTGCCAATCAACACCACCTGCTCCGCCTCCGGCAATTGTTTCGCAAGCGCTTCTTCGAGCGGTTCCGGCGCAACATTGTGCCCCGAATTGAGAATAATCAGATTCTTCAAACGCCCGGTGATGCTCCAATTGCCGCTCGCATCCACCTCGCCCTGATCGCCCGTGTGGAACCAGCCACCCTCGAGCGCCTTCGCGGTTTCTGCAGGGCGCTGCCAATATCCCGGAAAAACATTCGGCCCACGCACCAGAATCTCGCCGTTCTCCGCGACCATCATTTCAATTCCTGGAATTGCGGGGCCGACGCGGCCGGGCACGGCGTGTTGCGGGTCGTCCATGGTGCAGATCGCCGTCGTCTCCGTCAGGCCGTAAACTTGCAGCACGGGAATCCCAAGCATCATGAAAAATAGTTGCGTCTCGCGCGCCAGCGGGGCAGACCCGCAGATGAGGGCTTTCAATTCCGGGCCGATACTCTTGCGAACGGCAGGAAACATCACCGTATTCGCCAGCCAAAGTGAGAATGACGGGGAGGGATTCGCTCCGGGCGCGCGGTTGCGCACATAAGCATGTTTGGCGCGTGCAAAAATTCTTGCTGCCATGCCTCCTCGCTCTTTCACCGTTTCTTCGATGCGCGTGCGCACGCGTTCGAGCAGCGTCGGCACATTCAGAAAATAATCTGGCGAAGCCAGCTTCAATTCATCGGAGAGTTTCGACAAATCCGTGGACAGGGTCAGAACGCTGTTCCGCGAAAGCGCCGTGAGCATCAATATCCACGAACCTGCAAAACAGAACGGCAGATAATGAAACACGCGCTCGGGGTCCTGGGGCGCTCCCATCAGTTGGTCGAGACGCGCGTTCGTGCAGGCGAGCATGTGATTCACGTTCGCGGCATTCAGCACCACGCCTTTCGGCTCGCCCGAAGTCCCAGAAGTGTAAATGATCGTCAGCGCGTCGGAATCCCGGTGGTGAATGGGCGGTGCCGGCGCAGTGTCTTCACCTACAAAGACGCTGTCGAGCAGTGAAATCTTCGGCGCCGCGGACCAGAGCTTCTGAATTTCAGCGGCATCAGCGGCATGCGAGCAGCAGATCCGCGCCGGCGTGCAATCTTTCATCATGCCGACGAGTTCAGCGGGCGCCTGCCGTGCGTACAGCGGCACCACGATGATGCCCTCGGCCATCATCGCCAGATCGAGCGCGGCCCAACGGATGCTGTTGGACGCCAGCAGCACGCAGCGATCGCCCTTCTTCAGGCCGCGCGCAAGCAAATATGCGCGCGCCTGCTGCACCATGGACAGGAATTCGCCGCCGGTCACAGAGACCAGTTTGCCGTCGCGAATTTCGCGAATTGCCGGCGCCGTCGCGGATTGTTGCAGCCGCTCGAAGATTTTTTCGAGAAACGTCATGAATGAACCAGCACTTCGCTGTGCGTCTCGACGAGTTTGCAGAGGCCCGGACTGAGCGGCGGAAGATAATCCTCCCACCCGAGAACTCCCTTGCGGATCGGGAACTCCGGATAGCGGCGCGCCACCTGTTCTTCCAGATACATTCCCATCCGCGCCATCAATTGCAGATTGCGTGCTACCGTGCGGCCCATCGCATGGCGAATCGCGTCGGCCTGCGCATCCAGTGCACACAACGCTGCAACGATTTTGTCTTCCAGGTTCAGCTCGTCCACGCGCATCAGCAGATGTTCATGCCCACGGTCGCGCATCAGATTGCGAATGCGCTCGTCCATCGTGACCCCAGCGGAGGGAACGCCAGCAGGCATGGTCGTGACAATCGCGTGATAGCGGGAAGAAAGCATGCGATTGCATATGCGCAGGATGCTGACAATTTCATACATGTCGTACCGGTCGGATGAAAACACCGGCACGCCGCCCAGCTTTTCCGAAACGCGCTGGCAGGCGTCGCGGTCGAGCATTTCCATCGCGACCACAATCGGGAACACCGCTCGCGTTTTACGGTATTTCGCAACTCCCCCGGCCATTTCGCAAAGATACTTCTCGTACGCCGCATCCACTTCCGCGCCCGAGCGGTGGAAATAAATCGTGCGGTAATAACTTTTCGAGTAGGCGCCCGTGAGGGAATGCGCAATCCATTTTTCGAGCGAGGCATTCACCGGCCACCAGAAAGGATTGATGGGGCAGACGGCAAGCACCGGCGTCTTGCCGTCCCACCCGGCATCGCGCAGCGCCTTTCCGCCATATTCCGGGTCGTGCGGCTCAAACGTCCATGCGGTATCCGTGCCCAATTCCGTTGGAACTCCGAGCTCACCCAGTACTGCCTGCGACTCGACGTTTCGCGTGATCACCAGCGAATCGCGGCAAAAGCGCCGCACCATTTTTTGCAGCACCGGATTCATCTGGCCTGCCTCGGCGCCGTACGCAACGCTGAGTTTGTTCCGCGCCGCGGCGATTCCCAGTGCGCCAATCATCATGGTCGTGAGCGCGTCGGCAAACTTGCTCTTGAACATCGAGCCTTCGCACGCCACCACGCCGTCGTTTTTGCCGACTTCGGAATTGAGAAACGGCGGGTACACATCCGGCAGGTAAACTTGTTTTGCGTCGCCGAAATATCCGCGCGTCAGCTCGAAATTCTGCGACATCACGCTCAGCGCCAGATTTTCCGCGCCCAAGATGCGGCGCACCTGCCGCAGCATTTCCTCCACGCGCACGTCCGAGCCCGTGTTCCGCGTGCCGTTGTAGCCCGCGAAAAGCAGCTTCAGCTTCGTCCCCGGCTTCCAGGATTGCCCCGAACCGAGCACCCATTTGAGCTTGTTCAGTTCGATCAGGCCGCTGACCCAGGCCTCGAGAACAAAATCCATCATGATCCGGAATCCTGCCCGGCTATGGCGCTTCGAGGAGATTGCTCGGACGCTCCGGCGGGCCAGTCGCGATATTTGTACATGAAATTATTTTCGCGGCTAAATTGAAGCAAAGGAAAGCAGTATGCGGAAAAAGGCGCGGGCTTGCGGCCCATTTCCACGACCACTCTCGTATTGTCGAACACCGTGTTCCACACGAGGTAAGGCAGAAAAACTTTCAGCAGAGTCGCGAGCCCGCCGATTTTCCCGGCGCGGCCCGCCAGCGCATTCACCATTTTCGAGGTGGGCCGCTCGAGGCTGGGCACGAACACCGGCCCGCGCTTTCCCTGCGATTTCGCGAGCGCGTCCGTCAATTCCACAAACGTCTCGGAGCCGGTGCCGGAGGAAAGATGATAAATCTCATGCGCCGGCTTTTCCTTCATATGCAGAGCCGCGATGGCATCCGCGACGAAATCCACGGGCACGATATCAATGCGGTCTGTCGCCCGAAAGGGAAGCGCCGGCAACCCTGCAAGGAAAACGAATGCGCGGACCATATCGAACTGATTCGTCTCCGGCTTGCGGCTGTCGCCCAGCACGATGCTTGGCCGGAAAATCGTGCGCGGCACGTCGGGAAGCAGCCCGCGAATCATGTGCTCGCAGAATTTCTTCGTGCGCGCGTAGGGATCGTAATCCGAACGCGTCCAGTCGATCGAGGTGTCCTCTTCGATCACTTCATTCGCGCGCTGCCCGCACACCGCTACCGTGCTGACGTGGCTGAACCGCCGCAAACCGTGATCGTCCCGCGCCCGCATGGCCAGCTGAATCACTTCGAGCGTCCCGCGCAGATTCACATTCAGGCAGCTTTTTTCGGACTTGCGGTTCAGCGAAGCAGCGCAATGAATGATCGAGTCGGTCGTGCGGACCAGGCGCTTGTAATCATCGTCTTGCAGACCAAAATGTGAATCCGTCAAGTCACCGAGAAAAATATTGATGTGCGAATTCAGCAGCTCTGAAAACCGTGGAAAATCAATGTGCAATTGCAGCGAACGCCACAATCGCCCTCGCGCTTCCTGCGCGTCGCGCGCACGCACCAGCAGGTTCAGCGGGTCGGAGGTATCCCCGAGCAGATTCGATGCGATATGCGCACCGATATAACCGGTGGAACCAGTCAGGAGGATGGCCACAGTGATTGGATCTCAGGCCGTCGTACCGGCAGCCTCGCCCGCCATTCCGGCAGCGCTCGCTTCCGTGTGCGCGGTAAGCGGCACACTGCGCCGGGGACGGGCCTCCGGTTGACGCCCTTCGATGAGAGGATAGCACCACTTTCGCAGCGCCGGAATGTGCACGTTGATCCAGTAGTCCCACCAATCGACCGAGCGCGCGTCGTAGCCGAAATCGGCGTGCTCTTCCTGCGGCAGGGCAGCGCTCAATTGCTCCACGTGCGCCGCTTCAAATACGTGATCGTTCAGCAGGATGAACGGCTCGAACAGGGAAATGAGCTTGATCACTTTTTCGAGTTCGCGTTCGCGGCGTGCGAGCGGCGGTCGGTTCGAAAACGGCTCGACCGTGCGGTTGATGGCTTTGACCACTGCCTTCTGGGCCGGCGCAGACATTGCTTCGTAGCGCGTCTTCGACACCGGGATGGCGTCGAATTTCAGCCGCAGCCGGTGATTGAATCCATTCTGCGCGCGGTAAAACTTTCTGTGCCCCAGACCCGTCAGTTCAATCGACCGCCGCATATCGCACGGATTCGCAACGGACGTGGCCAGTTGATAGACGCGCTGGTGGCGGCGCGTCACAAGCGCTGCGGAAATCAGCGTCATTCCGCGGCACACCAGGTCCACTGGAATCAGGTCGAGGCACTTCGTCTCTTTCGTCGGGAGCTGGCGGAAAAATGTGCCGAGCAAATACGAAAGCGAAGCAGAGGTGTTGATGCCCTCGTTCCAGCCGAGGAATGGCTTCTCGATGGACGATTCCACAATCGCCGGCCGCACCACCGCAATCGTAGCGTTCGGTGTCGCATCGAGAAAATTGCGGATGAGCGATTCGGACAGGCACTTCGTAAACGTGTAGGTGTTCGGCCAGCCGAGTTCGTTCGCGCGGCTCGTGCCCGCATCCGTCAGTGTCTGGCGCAGCCAGCGGACGCGATTCTTGCGAATCTGGTTTTCAAGCGCGGGGCCGCTCAAATCCTTTGCCGCGTGCTCTTTCTTCATGGATTGCGCGCGCAGCTCCGCGGCCACTTCCGGCGATTCCGCGCGAGCTTCCGTTTCGTGAGTCAACGCCTCGAGCGATTGCCATTCCTTCACCGCGTCGAAGTCTTTGCGCCCTGACGGCGCATAATTTTTCGGCAGCTCTTCCAGGATGCGGCCATCGCGCCGGCCGATCACGTAGCAGGTGGAAAGATGCAGCAGAGCACCGTGGTCGCACTCGCGGATGAAATCGAGCACGTGCGCAGTCGCGCGGACGTTGGTCGCAAGCGCGTCGCGCAAATCCGGATTGAAGTCCGTCAGCCCCGAGCTGTTGATGATCACGTCGAGCGTGCGCGCGAGGCGTCGCCGCGATTCCGCCGGCATGCCCAGGCCCGGCTTCGTCACGTCGCCTTCGACCACCTCGATCCGCTCGCGCAGGAACTCCCCGAATTTTTCGCCATAGCGCGCGGCGAGCAGCTCGAATACCGGCGACTCTTCCACCACGCGCTGAAAACGTTCGAGAGATGTGGTCGTTCGATTGCGTCGCACCAGCAGAAACACGCGGCCGATTTCCGGCAAATCGCTCAGGAGATTTGTGAGCCACACCTTGCCGATAAATCCGGTCGCGCCGATCAGCAAAATATTTTTTCCGCGCAGCGCCTCGCGCACGGAAAGCTGCGAATCCTTGTTGCGCGAATTGTAGTGGACCACAGGGATTTGGATTTTTGGCGAGGGGCGATCGGCCGATTGAATCGCGCCATCGAGCACGCCGGGCCGCATGGTGAAGCCGAGCGTCCGCGCGAGCAGGCCACGAGGCACGCGGCCGTCGGGGCTGCCGCCGGTAAGTTTAGCCAGCGCGCCGCGCGGGCGGATCACCGGATCGAGCAAGCGGCCGGTGGCCATGCCGTCGCGAAAATCGAGCCGGTTGCAGAGGATGCGCTCGACGCCCAGATGCTTTGCCAGCGGGCGCATGATGTGGTCGAGCCCCTGGCTCACTAGCACCACGTCGCCGCCTGCCGCGATCACTTCCTGCAATTTCGCGACGCCCGCACGCTTCAGCCGCGGCTTCAGAAAATACTGAAAAAATTCATCGCCGAGCAGGTCGAGCCGGTCGCGGCTCACCCCGCGCAGCACCGTGTGGAGCAGCCGCGTGGCCATCACGCGATGCGTGGCGTAAAGGAACGGCCGCGCAATCGCCAGCACGCCCATCGCGCCGCGGCGTCCCCAGCGTTCGAGGAAGCTCTGCGCGTTCCAGGCGAAAAAGCCCACGGGCCGCACCGCCGTCAGGTTCAGCAGGCTGCCCTCAACGCGCCAGAAGACGGGCCCACGCGCCTCTGGTGAGGCGTCAGACTCGCGCTGGCCTGTCCCAGTGTTTGGCTCAGTTTGCATGGATTCCGACATCGCTAGGTGTACAGTTCGCTGTCTTTATGGAAACACTGAACTTAGCATGCCCGGTCAGTCCAATCAAGCCGGGGGCTGGTGGCGCCGACCACGCGCCCGGCCGGGCCTCTCAGTATGGATCCAAAGTGCAGAATGACGCCTAACTGTTGACATGAGGATTCTTCAAAGCCTACTCGCGGCCCTTGCTGGATGAGTCCGTGAGCAGGACTAAGTGATGCGCTTTTAGTCCATAGGTTTCTCGTTTCAGTACCGTCCCATTTTCTTTTGTCCATAGATAGGTCAATTTTGCCGTCTCCCCGAATGCGGCGGGATCGAAGCGCAAGAAACCTTCGTGCAATTCTGCTGCTTTTCCGTATTCGGAGGATGCGGCGCTGTAACTCGGCGCCTTCCAGACATTGGCGATCGATTTATTGGACACGGTATGCAAATTAAACGATCTCAACAGAACACCGGTGCCGCGTCCCTCCTTCTCTTCCGTAATAATCTCAGACACTCCGTCCTCGTCTAGATCGACTAATTGAATTGAGCTGATCGGTCCGATTTGCGTCATTTGAATAAGAGAGCCATCGGCATGAAACGCCGGGAGGCCCCCATTCCACTGGCAAGAGATGGCAATCACATGTAAGCCTTTTCCAATCTCAAATTCTCGCGAGAAATCGAATGCTTTTAAACTAATCTCTCCCAGCGCGTCAGGCGAACCAGACAACATTCTCTCGGAGAGCACCTTTCGCGTCGATTGGAGCGTGATGCTCGTTGTTGAGGTCTGCCTTTGCGCACAAATCAGTAGTGCAGGAAATACAACAAGTGCGAAAAGCTGTCGCATTGGCAAGCCCTCCGTTGCCGCACTCCGAATCCATCATTGCGGGTGCGACTTATTGTACTGGAAGCGGAAAGAATCACCGGCGGGGCCGGCGACGCCGCGGGTGTTGTAGTCGAGCAAGTATTTCAGGTGGCGCTCATCCTCGGGGTAGGCGATGCCTGCGGGATATGGATATGGCTTGAGCGTGTGGAAGGGCAGCGGCGCGACGGTGTCACCGTGCGCGGCGTAAAAATCCATGTCCTTGGCGAAGCCGTCGGTGTAGAAGAAATAATCGCGCGTCCAGCCTTCGGGCAGGTCGGGCAGATGCGACGCGTCGAAATCCACGGCCACTTCATCGCCCGAGCCGAAGATGACGTACTCATCGTCTGATGCGCGGACCAGCTCGGTGACGTCGCCATAGCGCGTGTAGTTGCCGATCTGGCGCGTGTACGGGCCGGTCGCGCTGACGTCTTCGTACACGTAGCTCAAGTCGTTGCGTTGAGCGCCTTCGACCACACGCGGATAGCCGCGGAACCCGAGACGCGCGGCAGCCAGCGGCACCTCTGTCAGTTCGAATGGAGTTTCCGGCGCGGAATTATCCACGCGGATGCGATCCCAATAAATTTTCAGATTTGTGGTGATGCGGATAAACCGCGCGCCGCGCGGCAGCTTGCCGGTTAGGTCCGCGACCATTGTGCGCGAGAGGCCCGCAGGGAATCCCATGTCGTCCACGATGCGAACCCATTTGCCGGAGTCGTCCTGCGTTTCCACATACGGCGGCACGGGCCGAATGCCCGCCTGCCACGCGGCGTACATCGAATTCGCGCTGAAATAATCAGTGAAGCCGTCCATCAGTAGGCGCAGTGGCCGCGAAGAATCCAACGGGCCAAGATCGAGCTCAATCGTGTGCATCGCGGCGATACCCTGATAAGGCGAATCCGGGAAATTGGCGACGTATTTGCGATCGCGCTCGAGCAGCAACGGCAAAATGTCGCGGCTCTTGTCGTCCCAAGCGCCGGCCAGCGGATGCGCGTCCTGGCTCGCAATCACTTTGAATTTCGGGAATGGAGGCTCGCTCGCAAAATATTCATTGGGATAAACCTCGACATCCGCGGGATGATCCACGGCGATCAAGCGCGCCTGGTCAAGATAATCGAGCTCTTCCATCGGCTCGAGCATGCGGAAACTGATTTTTCCGTCGCGCGCCTGCACCTGCGACCCCGCGACCTTGAAATACTCATCCGGGTCAGGCGTATTGCGCTGGTTCGGCGCGATCCAGTGGCCCAGAATTCCCGGGCCAATCATGTCCGCGAGAAATTCGAAGCGCTCGCCATTCCACACGAACACGATGGGGCACGAACTCCCGCGGCGGTCAATTTCCGCAACCAATTCGGTCTTGTGCGCGGGAATTTCCATCTCATCTTGCAAGACACCCGTGGGCCAGAGCAGCCGGACGACTTCCGCTTCGCGCTCGAAGCCTAACCCGGCCACAATTTCCGTGGGCCCCTGGCCGAGATAGCCGGAAGCGCCCGGAACTTCCCACTTCTGCTCGAGCGCACCGGCGAACATCTCCACCTTCGTTCCGATGCCGGACTTGTTGTCGTGCTCGCCTTTGAAATTCAGGCGCAGCCAGTTGTAGCGGTTGCCGCCAACATTCTGGAGCAGGACCGGCGGAAGATTATTCTGCGTGATCAGCAGGCCCATGGAACCGTCTCCGGCAAAATCGAAGGGGATGACGGCGCGCGGATTGTGAAGCACCAGCTTGTCCAGGCCGTTTTCATGCGTCACATCGCGAAATCCCGCGGGGCCTTCGTTGCGCAGCAGGAGAATGCGGCCTCCGCCCGAAAAATTCTCGCCGACAGCGACCAGGTCCATCCAGCCGTCGTTGTCGTAGTCAAGCGCCGCGATTCCCCAGCCGCGCATCCATCCCGGATCGGGCAGCGCAACGCGCTCGAACGCTTTTCCCGCAACATTGCGCCACAAACTGATGCCCGCAGCGCCCCAGTGCGTGAAAGCGAGATCCATCAAGTCGTCTTTATTGAAATCAAGCGCGACGACACCGGCAGCAGGATTCGGCATGGGCGTGATCCACGGGTGCACGCCGCGAAACGCGCCCTCGCGTGGGTTTACGTACACCGTGGGCGAGTCCTGCCATCCGGTGACGACGAAATCGATGGCGCGGTCGTTGTCGAGATCGCTGCCGATTGCTCCGATGGATGGCGCGCTGCCGCTGAGCGCGGTTTCTTTCGTCCAGTCGGTGAACGTGCCATTGCCATTGTTGCGCCACAGAATGTTGCCCACTGCTTTCGTGTCTGGGGGAAACGTAAATGGCTGCCCAGGGTTGTCGAGCGCAAAATCATTGAAGCGCGTCACGTAGAGGTCGAGATCGCCGTCATGATCGTAATCGATGAACGTCATGCCCAGGATGAGCCCTTCAGTGTGAATTCCGGCCTGCTCCGTGACGTCTCTGAATGTGCCATTGCCTTCGTTGTGGTACAGCGCGATGCGGCGATTGAAGGCGACAGCGAGGTCGGGCTTGCCGTCGTTGTCATAGTCGCCTACGGCGCAGCCCATTCCCTCGCCGTGGAGGTCGAGCTTGGCTGATTTCGTCACATTTACAAATTTGCCCTTGCCCGCATTGCGATAAAGCGCGGCGTTGCCCTTGCCATCGGCGTTGACGAGAAAAATGTCGGGCTTGCCGTCGCCATCGAAATCGAAAATGCAAGCGCCACTGCCCAGAAAATTCCCGAGCGATTGTCCGCCGCCTTCCGCGGCATCCGTGACGCCGGCCATTTTTATGCGTTTCGTCGTGACCGCCCTCCGGCTGGTGTTGTGCCGCTGTGCCCCTGGGGGTAGCGCGGGTTGCGCCGGTAGGCCCGCAAGGGTGGACACATTTACGAAATGAACCGGCACTGCCGGCGGAACCGGCTCAGGTGCCGGCGGCATCATCTGCGCGAGCGACAATTTGCCCTGCTCGCCATAGATGAAGCTGATGGGCTTGCCAAGTTTTTCCGCCACCAGGTGCTGGAAGCGGTCGAGATGCTTCTTCGCGGATTGAATGTCGCCTGTGCGCTGCAAAGCCTGCGCCAATCCAAATTCGCTCGAAACGTGAAAAGCATTCAGCTTGAGCGCGGCTTGAAACGCCGCGATGGCTTTGTCGTAATGCTGCTGCTGCGAATAGATGAGCCCGAGAAAATAATGCGAGTCGGCGTCCGCGGGATCGAGCGCGGCAGCTTTTGCGAAATCTTCGATCGCGGCGTCGGGATGATCCGTGGCTTTTTCCAGCAGGCCGAGATTGAACCACACGCGTGGATTTTCGGGATCGCGCTCGGCTGATTTCACGAGAATGCGGCGCGCGTCGTCGAAGCGCTGCATATTGAGCAGCGCGATTCCTGAATTCAGGCAGCCGGTGTCGGATTGCACGTCGAGGATGCAGGCGCGCTGGAATTTTCCGAGCGCCGCCTCAAATTGCTGGCGGTTCATCAGCGCCACGCCAAAATTATTTTCGCGCGTGATTTGCGCGTGCGGGTCGGGTTTGGTCGAGCCAGCTTTTGCCTTCGCAGTGTGCTGCGAAGATTTCACGCGCTCTTTTTGCGAGCTCGCGGTGAATGCAAGGCTAGCGAGCGCGGCAAGCAGAACGACGATTCGTCTATGTGGATTCATGCGGTTCGCAGGCTGAATGCCCGGCACATTCTACCGCTTTGCCAGCGGCTTCGCCGCGACGACTCCCGCGCCTTCCTTAACGGTGATGATTTGATCGGCGGCGACGTTCGTTAGCTTATCGGTTTGTCCGCTGGGCCAGTGGATTTCAATGGCGTCGGCCTGGGCATGCGCGCCGAGCCCGAAAGTAAGCACCAATTCGCTCGACGAGAGATAGCTCGAACCGCTGTGCAGCATTTGAGATTGCGCATCGCCACCGGCTGACAAGCGCGCGACTGCGCCGATCCCATCGCGATTCGATTTCGTGCCGACGAGCTTGATGCGCAGGCTGTGGTTGGTCGCGCCGGTGTTGCGAAAGAGTGCAGGCGCGCCGCCGTTGGTGGAGACGAGCAGGTCGAGTGCGCCGTCGTTGTTGATGTCGCCATAGGCAGCGCCGCGGGCAACGCGTGGGGATGCAAACGCAGCGCCTGCGGACGCCGTCGTCTCGCTGAATTTTCTGTTGCCGAGATTACGGAAAAGGTGCGGCGGCTCGGCGTAGCGCACGCGCGGCTGCACACGCTCGATGGCGTCTTCGATGTGGCCGTTCGCGACGTAGATGTCGGGCCAGCCGTCGAGATCGTAGTCAAAAAAGAAGCAGCCGAAGCCCAGCGTGAGCAAAGTGGCGTGGCCGACGTCGGAATGCGGCGCTTCGTCAACGAACAGGCCGTTGTGCTCGTTGTGATAGAGCGCCAGCATCTGGTTCGAAAAATTCGTGATGATGATGCTGGGATAGCCCGAGCGGTCATAGTCCGCCGCATCCACGCCCATTCCGGCGCGCGCGATTCCGTCCTCGCTGTAACCGACGCCGGCCGAGACGCCTTTTTCGGTAAAGGTGCCGTTGTCATTGTTGATGTAGAGCTTGTTCGGCTGGGTGTCGTTGCTGACGAGAATGTCGGGCCAGCCGTCCTGGTTCGCGTCGAGGATGGCGACGCCGAGACTCTTCGAAGTGGGATCGTACAGGCCGGCTTTTTGTGTTGTGTCTTCGAATGTGCCGTCGCCGCGATTGTGCCAGAGCCTGACGGACGCGCCCTTGTACGATTCGGGCGTGCAATACGATTTCGCTTTGCCGTCGAGCGTGCAGTAGAGATCGGTTTCAGGCGACCATTGCACGTAATTCGCGACGACGAGATCGAGATGGCCGTCGCGGTCGTAATCCACCCACGCGGCGCTGGTACTGAACTCGTTCGGTCCCCACAAGCCGGCCTGTTTCGTCACGTCGGTAAAAGTTCCGTCGCCGTTGTTGCGGAAGAGATGGTTCTGCCCGAGTGCGGTGATGAAAATGTCGTCGTTGCCGTCGTTGTCGTAATCGCCGATGGCTACGCCCATGCCGTACATCTCAACGGCGAGTCCGGCCTTGCGTGTCACATCGGTGAATGTGCCGTCGTGATTGTTGCGGTAGAGCGCGAGCGTCGAGTGGCGGCGCACGTGGCCCGGCCAGTCCATGCCGTTGACGAGCATGATGTCCTGCCAGCCGTCGTTGTCGTAATCGAGGAACGCGACGCCCGAGCCCATGGTCTCAGGCAGCCACTTTTTTCCGAACGCGCCGTTATTGTGCGTGAAGCGGATTCCTGCGGCGGCGGTGATATCTTCGAAATGGATTCCAGCCGGGGGTGTGGGCGCAGTCTTCCGCTGTGTGCCGCTGCTGGCGGCACCGATCGTGACAGCCGCGATTGCCGCGCACACGAACAGGAATCGAGCAGAGTGCAAGAGAACATTCATCAATCGGAATCCTTCGCGTGCGGTTGACGCACCGCATATTTTTTCGGGGCAGGCTTCACGAGCGGCGCAGACCCGTGCTCATGAATCGGCTGGCGCTCGAGATTATCGTCCGGATGCGCGAGGCGGTAGGGACCGGTGAGCGTTTGCGACGATTCATCGGCCTTGAACCGCAGATAGCGCTTCTGATATTCAGCCGCGCGTTCCGGTTGGCCGATTCCCGCGTAACAGAGCATCAGGTTGTAATTCGCCTCGAGATCTTCGGGATCGATCGCCACCGTCGCGTTGAACTCCTTGATGGCATCCGCGTAGTTGCGCTGGAGAAAAAGTATTCGGCCAAGATCGTCGTGGACCACTCGGTCACGCGGATATTGCGCGAGCACTTCGCGGAGATGCGCAATCGCCAGGTCGTAATCGCCTTCATTGCGCAACATTTTCGCGTAGAAGAAATGCGCGCGCGCCAAATGCGGGCTCAGCGAAAGCGCACGATCGAGGGCGTCGCGCGCCGCGGAAAGATTTCCTTCCTGCACGCACACGCGGCCCAGATTCACCCATCCATCCGGATTCGCCGGATCGGCTCGCGTGATTTCCCCGAACGCCGCCGCCGCGCCTGTCAAGTCGCCCTGCAGAAACAGCCCGATGCCGTAATCGTTCCACCGCGTCCAATCGTCGCGGCTCGGCGCGATTTCGGGTATCGGCGCAGACGCCGCCGCTGACCTCACTTTCAGCGCGACCGAGTCTTCCGCCATCACCACAATCGGCAGCACCGGCACGCCCTTTTCGCCTCCCGGAACTTTTGTTGGATCGCCCGTGAACACGAAATTGCGATCCTCGAAGTCTCGAGTGAACGCCCCGGCCGGCGAGTTCGGGTCGTACGCGCCTGTAAAAGAAAATTGCGTGTTCCACCACGCAAATTTTCTGTAGTTCAATTTCGCGTGAACCTGGATGCGGTCGCCCGCATCCGGCGGGATCTGTATGCGATAGTGCACCGTGTCGGCCGCGCCCGGCGGAATCAGGTGAACATACACGGTGGCGCGCGCGGCCCAGGCATTGCGCTTGTTGATGGCGTGCCCGTGCGAATCAATCAGCAGCGAGCGGTAGAAATGCGCGCCGGGATCCACCGGACCCTTGCCGTCGTCTTCCGCGCGGCCGCTCCAGAAAACTGTCCGGCCATTTTCGTCCGTCGCCGTGAGCTCGAGCCAGCAATCGAACGCGTCCACCGTCCCGCCGGGGAAGAAGTGGCCGACCTTGCGCGTGCGAACAACCACGTCCAAACGGTAGGTATCCCCGCGGCGGACGGAAGCGCCCGTGCGATTCAGAGGTGCCGTGAGCAGCGCGACGGGCGTCTCGGATTCCGGCGCAGCATTGGCGGGAATCGCCGCTTCGGCTTCTTCGCCAACGGCAAATGTCGTGGCGATGCCCGGCGTTGAAAGAACAGCAACTGGAGGGCTGGCTGCCCCAGTTTCTGTTTTTGTAGCAGGCGCTTCGGGCGAAATCGCGAAAATGTCCACGCTCACGTCTTCGTTGGTGAGGAATTTCTCCGTCTCGGTGAGCTGCGCTTTATCTTCGTTGATGAACGGCAGCGCCGTATTCGCGGCAGGGAAGCGGTGCGAATGGATCGAGCCTTCGATATTTCCCGCGTCCTCGGATTTCGTGAGCGGCATGTGGCAATCCGCGCACATCATCGGCTTCGCGGGATAATAAAACGAGCGCGCGCCCTGCCCGGAAACTCCGCTGGCCTGCCAGTTGTCGTAATCATTGAAGCCGCGGACCCAGCGGTAGTGGTTCACCGGCACGTCGAGGTGAACTTTGTGGCACGTGGAGCAGAATTCCGCGGTCTGCGTGCGCATGAATGGCTTCAGGAATACGCGCCGGTGCGGCTCCGGGTTCAGTTCGGTGAGAAAATCATGCAGCCGCCGTACCAGCGGATTTTTGCTTGCGGCCAGGCGATGCAGCGCGGGATATTCCAGCTCGAAATCCCCCTGGCCCATGGTGCTTTTCACCTGCGCAATCGAGTGGCACATCATGCAGCCGAGCCCCGCCTGTGCCGCGGGCGTATTTTCAATTTCGCGGACCGGCCGGTCAAACATGCCGCTGTAAAGCAGCGCGGGATCGTGGCAGCCCGCGCACCATTTCGAAGGCTTCACGCCGCCGACGTCCTGCATGTACTCGACGCTCTTGCGGTACCACGGATTGTTGAACGATGAAAAATGGTGCGCCGAGCCCTGCCACTGGCGGTAGATGTCCGCGTGGCAGCGCTCGCAGGATTGCGACTCCATGAAATAGCTGGCCGGGATCTGGCCGTGATGCATGGTCTGCGCAGAGCTGGGGAAAAATGGGCCGTTCGGGCCGTCCCCCTCCCCGTCCATCGACGCAGGCGCGATCGCGGGATTCCTGATGCGGTGGCTGCGTTCCCAGGGCACAGTCCGTACCCACCACGCGCCCGCAGTGAGTAGCGTGGCAGCCAGCAAAAAAACAATGCCGCGAAACACGGCAGCGATGTAGCTGCCCGCCCACAACCCACGTTGGCCCGCCCAGGTGGACGCCAGCAGGGCGCCGCCCGCGATGCACAACCCGATGTGCGTATAGAGCAGCGGCCATTCGCTGCGGCGCGTTCCCGTAAAAATCAGTGCAGCGCCCAGCGATCCACCGAGCGCGAGCAACACCCATCCGAGGCGCGACGCGGGCGAAACTCTCTGCCAAATCCGGCGTATCGCGAAAATGAGTGCGATGAGAAACAAGACGCCGGCAAGGAGGTGCAGGATTACCGCGCCGAAGTAGGGCACATTGGCTGACGGCCAGGCAAAGACATACGCCGCCGTGAGGAACAATATGCCGAGCAGAATGGATGCAGAGCGGTTCATCCGCGGCCCAGACAGAATTTAAAGGGAGAAATTTTCACCGAGTGCAAAATTGATTGTCCTGTTCGAAGCGCAAATTCTCTCGCCATCATGCGGGCAAGTCAATGCCGGCGGTTCATCTCTCGGACACTGCCTCGTCCGTGCGAGCCACACATGCTAGACTCGGCGGTTTGCCGGACGGGAGGCAATCGCATTGGACGATCTTGTTTACAGCAGTTTGGTTGAAATGGCGGCGATGGTGCGCACTGGAAAAACCTCTCCCGTGGAGTTGGTGGAGGCGCATCTCGCTCGTATCGAGCACTTGAATCCGAAGCTGAATGCATTTGTACACGTTGATTTCGCAGGCGCCCGCGCTCAGGCCAAAGCTGCGGAAGCGGCCGCTGCTTCACGTGGTAGGAAAGTTTCGCTTGGCCCGCTGCACGGCGTGCCCATCTCCATCAAAAGCTCGATTGGCGTCGCGGGCTTGCACTGCGAATGCGGCAGCCGCCTGCGCAAGGGATTTGTGCCGCAGACGGATGCAACTCTGGTGGCCAGGTTGCGCGCCGCGGGCGCCATCATCCTCGGCACCACAAACGTCCCCGAGTTTCTGATGGCCTACGAGACGGACAATCTGCTCTATGGCCGCACGAATAGTCCTTGGGATTTGGCGCGCACGCCCGGCGGCTCGAGCGGCGGCGAAGCAGCGGCCATCGCTGCTGGCTTGTCCGCCGGTGGCGTAGGCAGCGACGGCGGCGGCTCCGTGCGCATTCCTGCGCATTACGCGGGCATCTGCGGGCTTAAGCCGACGCCCGGCCGCATTCCTTCAACGGGGCACTATCCTCCGTCCGGCGGCCCATTCGTACAGCTTGGTGTACTAGGCCCGATGGCGCGAACCGTTCGCGACGTGGAGCGCCTGTTCGAAGTAATGGCCGGGCCCGATCCCGGCGATCCGGCGTCAGCGCCCGTGCCCCTGCGGCGTTGGGGCGATGATGAAATTTGCAAACTCCGCGTCGCATATTTTGAAGACGACGGCGTGACCGCCGTAACGCCCGAAACTGCCGCAGCCGTTCGCACGGCTGCCGAAGCGTTGCGCCGGCAGGGATTTCGGGTGGAGGCGTGGCGGCCCGAAAATCTCGAGCGCGTCTGGCAGCTCTGGTGGAATTTCTTTGGCCGGGGCATTCAGATGGCTATGGCGCCGATGCTCGAGGGCCGCGACGCGGAGTTGAGCCCGATCTTTAAAGAATTTCGCGGCTGGGTCGCGGCAGAAAAGCCGCTGAGCGCGGACGACTTTCTGACCACATTACTGATGCGCGATGCTTTGCGCACGGCATTTCTGGAGAAAATGGAGAAATTCCCGATTCTCCTGTGCCCCGCCTGCGCCATTCCCGCATTCGAGCATGGCGAGCGCAATTGGACGATCGCGGGCCGAAGAGTCGAATACCTGAAGGCCATGTCCTATTCGCAGTGGTTCAACTTGCTTGGGAATCCCGCCGCAGTCGTGCCCGTAGGGAAATCGCCTGAAGGACTGCCCATCGGAGTGCAAATTGTCGGCCGCCCGTGGGAAGAAGAAGCCGTCCTCGCCGTCGCCGCGAAAATCGAGGACGCCTGCGGCGGCTTCCGCCGCCCGCCGTTGTAACGCCGGCGTCCCGCCGGCCCTTAGCTTCAGCTATGGTGCCAGTCGAGATTCAACCCATAGCCAATTTTGCAGTCCGGCCATTTGCGGGTTTTTCAAAACATAATTCGCCGTCCGGCTAAACTCCATCTCATCTTGAATCAAGTGATCGTAGTATTCGTGCTGCCAGAACTTTCCTGAACGCTTCAGGATGCGGTTGGCCTCCTTTGCCGAGAACGATTTCCAGGAGTGAACGATTTGGGAAAGGCTGTTCTTACCCAGTGGTCTGAAGACAACGTGAACATGGTTTGGCATAACGCACCAGACGAACAAGTGGTATCGGTCGCCGTCAAAATGGCGGAGCGCTTGAGAAGTCATCTTCGCTACGGCCGGATTGGCAAGGAAACAGGACCCAGCTCCTGCGTCGAGAAACGACTCAATCTTGTCTGTGAACAAATCCTCCAATCGCTTCCGTTCGCGCGCGGAGAGCTCGCGTCCCATCACGTGGGCCGCTTGAAGAATATCTTGCCTCTCAAATTCGATTTCTTTCAGGACGGCCTTTGGGAGGGAGTCGGCCAGGCGAAATACCACTGCATAGGTCGCTTGCGCGGCTTCCCAGTGCGGGAGTCGCCCGCGGGTGCGGATGGTGGGCACGAGGCAGATTCTAAGCCTAAAAGAGCCGGCGGGGCGCCGGTGTTACGATGCCGTGTTGGCGCGAGCGACGAGCAATATCGCCAGGATGTAGAACACGAACATCAGCGCGAGATACGCTCGCGCCTTGCGATCCGCGCCGGCAAATTCCTTCCACGCAAAGACGCCCCAGAGCGCCGCGACCATTGGCGCGGACTGGCCAATCGCGTACGAGATCGCCACGCCGGTGAAATTGGCGGCCACGAGATTGAACACAGTTCCCGTGGCCCATATCGCGCCGCCGAGTAATCCCAACAGGTGGCCGCTTGATGCAGCGCGAAAGAATCCACTGAAAGCCACGGGTTCTCCCACAAGCGGGTGCTTCATAAAGTATTTGTTCCAGATCAGGCAGGATAGCAGGGCACCGAGCGTCAGAAATACGGCAATGCTGTAGGGGCCAAGCGAATGCCCTTGCGTGAGGGCGCGTGTGGCAAACGGAGCCCACAGTCCCATCAATGTTCCGGAAACGATGCAAGTGATGATGCTCTTGCGCGAGGCGGATTTATTTGACTTCAGCTCTCCATAGGCTTTCCCGTCGAAAATCACGGCGAGCAGAGCGCAAAGGACGCCCGCGGCCAGCATGCTTACGTTCCCCTTTGGCTGCAACAGAAAGCTCAGAACCGTCCCAACCACGAGCGCGATGCCGATGGACACAGGAAATGCGATAGCGAGCCCGGCCATGTCGATGGCCGCAACGAGCAGAAGGTTCGCAAGATTGAAGATCACCCCGGCGAGCAACGCCCAGCCGATATTTGAGGCGTCGGCCGCGCGCACATTGTTGAGGAAACTGGTCGCATCGTTCCCGATGCTGCCCAGAGTGAGCGCGAAAATCAGCGAGGTGAGAAAAATACCGACGGCGTAGTCCCAGTAGAAAAGTTCGAAACGGTAATTCTTCACGCCCTTGTATGTGTTGGCCCAGGAACCCCAGCAAATCGCGCTGGTCACCATCATCACCAGCGCCAAGCCGATCGATTGCGGAGTGAACATGAGGCTCCTCGTTTTCTAATATCAGAACGCCGCTGCGCCTGCCGGGCTCTTGGCCTTGATGAACGCGATCACCTCATCGCGCTTCGACATGGCGCGGGCGCCAACCTGCGTGCAGCACAATGCTGCACACGCGTTGGCGAATGTGCCGACACGCTGCTGGTCCCAGTTCTGCAGCAGCCCGTAAGAAAGTCCACCCATGAAGGCGTCGCCCGCGCCGGTGGTGTCCACCACGTCCACTTTAAAGGCGGGGGCGTGCACCTTTTGCTTGCGGCTGGCAATCAGGCAGCCGTCGGCACCCATGGTGATGGCCACGACCGAAGGCCCGAGGTTGAGAAGTTTATCGGCGATCCTTCCGAAATCCGATTCGCCAGTCAGTTCACGCGCCGCGGCTTTGCAGGGCTTCAGGACGTCCACAAGCTTCAGCGATTCCGTCAGCTCTTCCTGGGACCCGAGATTTGATTGGCAGAAGAAACTGGGAGATACGTCGAGATCAAAAAGCACGCGCACCTGCGCTTCTTTTGCGATACGCATGGCCTCCTTCACGGGCGCGATCGGGAGCTGGGAGGCCTCAGAATGGAAATGCTTGGCCTTCTTGATATGAGGAGCGAAGCGATTGGCCACCTGATACACGGAGATTTTTCCGGTGATATTGGGGAACATGTAGATGCAGCGCTCGCCTGCGTCATCCACCGGAATCCATGTGAGCGAAGAGTGTTCGCCCTTCTGGATTTCGATTCCGGAAAGATCCATGCCGTCATCCGCAAACGCTTTCTGAATGATGCGGCCATTCTCGTCGTCGCCAATCAGGCCCAGCCAACCGGTGCTCGCGCCCAGGCGGGCCACTTGCGTAAGATTGTTTGCGGTCACGCCGCCGGCATGGATTTCCATGCGTTCGGCGTTTATTTTTTCTTCCGGGCCCAGCAGCCGTGGAACAATTGCGAAATAATCTACCGTGCAACTTCCGATACCAACCACATCAACATTCTTTTCCATGGTAAGTGTCCCCTGTTCTAGTTGCCGGCGGAATGCGCGCCCGGCGTCGCACGAGTCATCAAGTCAATAAACATCTTATTGAATTTTTCGAGGTTTAGCTCCTGCTGCACATGCACGAGCTGTTCGCCGAGTCCCGGCTGGTCGCCCTTGTTCCACACCAGCGTGTTGCCGTAACCCGGGCCGTGCGAATAATCAATGTCCATGTAGAGCAAATCCTCTTTTGTAATAATGCTGGGGTCGAGCCAGGCAGCCGCGGCCAGCTCGTCCCACATATATTCCTCGTCGGCATACTTCGCGAGATACTGCCCCGCTGGGCTCTGCGATTTTCCAATTGTTGCGATCATATCGCGGGTCATCCGCGTTTTGATGGAGATATCCACCGTCGTGACCGTGATTTTGTGCCACGGCGCGGTCATCACCATGTGCACCGCTTCCGGGTCCCACCAGAAATTAAACTCGCGGCGGTTCGATGTAGCCCACTCGATTTGCACGTTGGGTGAAATGCTGCCGCCCATCACCACCAGCTCCTGCGCCAGGTCCGGCACCGCGGGATCGATGCTGATGGCTTGCGCGATATTCGTCAACGGCCCGGCGGCGTAAATCGTCACTTCGTGTGGATATTTGTGAACCATACGGATGATGAAATGAGCTGCGTCTTCGGTGGATGCTTTTGTGGTTGGATTTCCCTCAATGATCGAGGGAACTTCGTACGGCCCGTGAAAAACTCCCCGAATGCCGTCTCCCTTTGGTTTCCTGTTCCACGCGCCCTGGTAATTTACCTTGCCGTAGAGTTGCTCCCACCGCTCGATCAGTTCCATGCGATTGATCAGTGGGAAGACGGCGCCCGGAACCACGGGAACATCCGTGCGGCCGATAATCTCGAGCATCCGCAACGTGTGCGCGATTTCTTCGTCGCGCCACTGGTCGCCGCTCACCACCGTGATGCCCAGCGTCTCCACTTCTGGTGATTGCAGAAAAATCATCATGGACTGCTGGTCCGTGGTCGCCGGCCCGCGCGCGTCCTGATCGAGAATCACTTTGCGTTTCGATTGTGCAGCGGCGGGCAGCGCCAGTAGAAGAATTGCGACGGCCGAAAGCAGGGTCCTTAGACGCATGGGTACGTAAGCTCCTTGATGTGAACCTGTAATGCGACGGACTTTATTTCGCGTTCAAAGTGCGGCGTGTGGCTTTCTTGTTGTTTGAAAAACCTCATTTTAGGTAGTCGCTGCTTATAATTCTCCTGCGCCATGGGAGTCAAGCGAAAAGCGGCGCGCACATCGATTTGAACGATCGCACGCAAAGGGCAATCAATTGTCGGATGTTATAATCGCCAGATGTTCTTGCGTCTTCGCGCGAGCAATGTGCCTTTTCGAACTATCTCCAGCAGTCGCCTGGCGCGCGCCATCCTCCCTCTCGCGCTTCTTGCGATCATTGCACCAATCCGTCCGGCGGTCGCTGCGCAAGGCGCCTCCCAATCAGCTCAGAATTTGAAACTTGAAGCTCGCGCGGCGGCAGCGAACACCCAATGGGAGCTGTCGGAGAACAAATATCAAGAGGCAATCAAACTCCAGCCGCGCAACGCAGATCTTCGCGCAGAACTGGGTGAGATGCTCGTGATCGCTGGCAGGCTGACGGATGCCATTGCCTGTTTTGAAACGACTTTACGGATCGCCCCGGCGAATCTGCACGCCGAAATGGGCCTCGCGCAGGCGTATCGCGCCGTGCACAATTACGATGCAACGCAACACCTGCTCGAGCGCGCGCACGTCGAGCATCCCAAGAGTGCAGCTCCACTCGCGATGCTCGGCGACCTGGAAATCGAGCTGCAGACCTACGACGCGGCCATCGGACACTTGAACGCTGCACTCGCCCTCGATCCTTCGGAAACGAAAACCCGGAATTTTCTCGCTGCCGCGTACAAAGCCAAGGGCGATCAGGAAAATGCGCTCGCGCAGGTTGCGAAAGTCCTCGCCCTGGACCCTCAAAATGCGCTGGCCTATTTCCTGCGCGCGCAGATCTATTCCGATCAAAATGAAGACGTCCGCGCATTGCCCGATGCCGAAAAAGCGTTCGAACTTCAGCCCAACAGCAGCGCGCGCCTTGAGCTTGGCAAGATTTTGCTCCGCATATCGGAAAATGCTCCGGCAACCGAGGCAACCGCGCGATGCGCGAAAGCTGTCGCCACTCTCGAACCGCTTGTCGCTGCGAAGCCCGGCGATTCCGAAACGCTCTTCCTGCTTTCACGCGCCTACCGTTGCGCGGGCCAGCCGGAACAGGCCGGGAAAACACTCGCAGCCTTCGAAACCGCTTCGCAGAACGATCGCGCCACCAAACAACAGCAACTCGAGGCCAAGCACCTGGTGGATCAAGCGGAGGAGCGCGCCATGAAAAACGATTCCGCGGGCGCGCTCGATTTGTTGCAGCAGGCCATCGAGAAGGATCCGACGTTCAGTCCCACCTATTCGCTGCTCGCGAAGCTCAACTACTCGGCGGGAAACATCGAGAAAGCCGGTGCGGCGATCGCAGAGGCTCTGTCACTCGCTCCCTACGTCCCGGATTTTCTTTACGTGCAGGGGAAAATTTTCGAAAGGGAAGGGAAGCTCGACGAAGCGCTCGCGGCGTTCGAACGCATCACGCTCGTCAATCCGAAGGAATCCGACGCGTATTTCGAAATGGGCGTCATCTACCAGCAGCGCAAGGATCGCCCGCGCGCCCTGACTGCGTACAAGAAAGCGGCCGAACTCTCGCCCGACGACGCGGACTATCGCCACGCGGTCGCCGCGCTTTCCGGCGGCCCGGCCTCGAAACCGTAAGCCGCACTATTTTTTCGCGGCGGGCGTGGGGCGCGTCATCAGCTCCACAAACTCATTGTAAAATGCCGCCCTGTCGAGGTTTTCCTGCACTACCACCATCGGTTCGCCCAGCCCTGGCTGGCTGCGGCGTTTCCATACCAGAGTATCGCCGTAGGAGGCGCCGTGGTCGAGCGACACATCCATATAAAGGTTCGCCGTCACCTTGATGATCGAGGGATCGAGCCACGAGACCGCGGCGAGCTCGTCCCACAGATAACCTTCGCGCGCATATTTCGTCACATACTGCGCTGCGGGCGTCGTGCCCTTCGCAATCTCCGCGATCATTTCCTTGTCCATGTGCGTCCGAACGGAAATATCCACAGTAGTCACGGTGATCTGCTTCCAAGGCGCGTGCAACGCCACGTAGGCCGCTTCCGGATCCATCCAGAAATTGAATTCACGCCGCGGCGTGATTTTGAATTCGGGATCGTCCGTCGCCGGATGGATGCTCCCGCCCATCAACACCATCTCCTTTGCAAGCGCCGCGAACTGCGGATCGATGGCCTGCGCCAGCGCTAGATTCGTCAGCGGCCCGCCGGCGTAAATCGTCACCTGATGCGGATACGCGCGCACCGTGCGCACCAAAAAATGTGCCGCGTCTTCAGCCGCCGGTTTGATGCTCGGCGCGCCTTCCGGCATCGGCGGAATTTCGTACGGTCCGTGCACCGGCTGCCCGACATTCCACGCCCCCTGGTAGATCACCTTCCCGTACATTTTCTCCCAGCGCGCCGTGGCTTCCTTGCTGTTCACCAGCGGAAATACCGCGCCCGGATACACAGGAATGTCCGTGCGCCCAATAATCTCGAGCAGCCGAAGTGTGTGCTGCACTTCTTCGTCGCGCCATGCGTCGCCCGTCATCACCGTGATGCCCAGTACTTCGGTCTCGGTCGAATTCACCAGTGCGAGAACCGCCTGCAAGTCTGTCCCGCCCGGCCCGGCGCAATCTTGGTCAATGATCACTTTGCGTTTTTCCTGCGCCGCAAGCGGGGAAGCGAACACAGCCAGAAGTATCAGGAGTGCGGGAATAAATCCGCGAAAGAAATTCCTCATCAAAGTTTTCCTCGGCAGAGATTCTACAGCGGTTCAATACATGATGGTGCGCGTCAAATGGTGCGGCCAGAAAGTGGTGTGGAAATGCGTCCAGAGCCGCGCGTCAATTTGCGGGATGATCACCTGCTTATCCGGCGGGCGCAGCTTGTTGATTTCCTCACGCAACAGCGCCGTGGCGTAGAGGCAATGCGCGCGGATTTCGATTTCCTGCGTCGAGTCGCGCGGGATCATTTGGTAAGTGTTGATCGAATGCTCGAGTGCGGCTGAATAGCTGGTCATGCCCATCAGCCGCAGCGCGACGGGCACAATGTAATCGGCAAACGCGGTCATCGCGCCGATATCGTCGAGCGCGAATTTCCCGAGCGGATGCAGGCTCGCGTACACGAACCAGATGCCGAGCTGCGGCAACTTGTAGAATTTAATTTCGTGGCCGTCGTACTGGCTCACGTCGTTGAACCGCGGAAATTCCTTCACCAGCCGCTCGATAATTCCGTTGCCATTGTCGTAGAGCTTCGACGGGCAGGAGCGGACGAAATTGTGGAAGGTGCCGCCGTACTTTTCCACCAGCACCGCGCCCACCTGGTTCCAGAGCTGCGTCTTCTCGTCGAGCATGGGCATTTCGATATTGCCGGCAAAAATGCGCGCCATATCCGCGCGCGTCACTTTGGCCAGGTAATGCCCGTCGAGAATCGGCGTGCCCTGATCCATCGCGCGCTTGATGCACGCGAACATCCCTTCTGAATCGGACCAGCGCTGGCCCGCATACTCCACTTCGAATTTGACGTGCGTCGCGAAATCGGTGAAGGCCGTGTCAATCGAGTCAGCCACCATGATGAAATCAGTGGCCTGTTCGGGATTGTTTTCGCCCACGCCTAGCGGCAGGTGATAGTCCGGCATGGGCAGCTCTTCATAAGCAATCCACCCGGCCACTTCCGTAATTTTTTGCACGTTGGTATGAACGTCGCGGGATTTCTCAATCACCGGGCGGAGACTATCGAGGACGGGACTAGCGATGGGTTTTGGCCAGCGCAATGCGGCGCCGGATTTCGATTGGGCGTGTTTTTCGTGCGAGGAGGAACCGGCTTGCTGCCGGAAGTTTTCACCTCCGGCAGCCGCCAGCATCATGGAACTGCTCAAACCCTGCAAAAACCGCCTTCGTCCCAGGGCCCCGAAGTCCATCAGAAGATGAACTTGACGCCCGCCTGGAACGCAAACGGATTGCTCAGTGGAGAGATCTGGTTCGGTGCGAGCAATGTACCGCCGGTGGAAAGATCTCCCGCTCTTGGCTTTCGGGCCAGCGGCGTGCAACTGAATCCAGCTATCCCAGCCGATTGGTTCACGCAATTGCCCGAGTAATCTATCGTCGCCGTGGCCTCGGGATTTGAGAACTTGTTGGCGCGGTTGGTCACGTTGAAGAAATCGGCCTGCAATTGCACGTGATACCGTTCCGCAAACCCGAAGTCCTTCATGATGCGCGCATCCCAGTTCGCATAGTTCGGCTGGCTCAATGGATAGCGCCCGAGCAGAACTGTCTTGCCCCCCACTAGGACCGTCGGTCGGTCGTTGTTGTGACCCGAGTTGGACACCCCATCACCGTTGATGTCCATATTGATGTAGACCGGATATGGGGTGCCACTGTGAGCGATCACGATGCTGCTCACCTGGAAGCCCATGGGCAGATCATAGACTCCTGCAGCCTTGAATTGGTGTGTGACGTCCAAACTATTGCGGCCATAATCGAGAGCGAGGTTGAGAGGATCCTGCGGTCCAAAGAATGTGTCGGTATCACGTTCGCTCGAGGCGTTGTCCTTGTTCTGTGACCAGGTATAGTTCGCAAACACCTGGAAATGATTCGAGAAGCGCTTGGTCACATTGGCAACAAATGAGTAATAGTTACCGCGGCCGAAGCTGCCCAAGGCATCGGCTCCGTTCGAGACCGATATATCGCCTGCATTCGCCCCCATGCCCGGAGTTCCCGCAAGAAGTGCTCGGCCCTGCGCATCCGTCCCGACCACATCGAAGTTTCGCGCCCATGCCTCCTCGTTGAAGCCTCCCGTTCTGAGGCGCCATGAATGGACATACGCAAACGTCCCTGAAACTGTCAGGTCACGCACCAGCGTGTGCTCTACTCCAACCGTCAGGTTCGAAACGCGTGGGTTCTTAAATTTGGGGTCCACGTATGTGAAACTGGGTGGTCCGGAGCTTGCCGGCAGTTGGGAGATGTCGGTGAACAAATAGGGGAAACCATTCATGGGCTCTGTTCCAAAATCCGTTGTGGTCTTGCCGCCGCCGCCCTGAGGGAAGAAGATTGTGGGGCTTTGAGCATAGTACAGACCCCAGGCACCGCGGACCACAGTCGGATGTTCCGTGGAGCCGATGTTCCACGCGAACCCGAGGCGAGGTCCCCATTGCCCGAAGTCATTGGGAATTTGCTGGGGCACGCTCCTAAAGTTTAATGCCGCCCTGTTGTTGCCAACGGGCACAGTATTGCCGCCGAATGGCGTTTGCGGTTGCGGGTTCCATGTCCCATCCCAACGCAAGCCGTATGTGACGGTGAAGCGCGGCGTGACCGACCACTTGTCCTGCCAGTAAAGGCCCATGCCAGTCTGGTAGGCGGGGCGAAGCGTGCCCGCCTGAGCGAAAGGTACGCCGGGATTGACGCTGAAGCCTTGAATAAAGAAAGCTGCGGTGGGGTCGGTATTGAAGTCCGCGAGAGAACCGAATGAATACGAGCCCGCGCTCCAGCCAGCAAACAAGTCCTTGCGGTCAACGAACGGGTTTACGTCGCCGCCGAATTTGATGTCGTGTTTTCCCCAGGTGACTTCGAAGTTGTCCTGAGCCTGGAACTTGCCATTGTCGTTATTGATGGGCAGGAAGAAACGCTGGCCCGCTGTAATGCTGAAGCCGTTGCCGTCCGCGCCGCTAATGATGAGTTCGGGAACGCCCGGCTGGTTTGGATGCCGCTTGCGTGTTTCTCCCTGTATGCTGACCCGGATTTCATTCACCTTCCGGCCCATTACGGTGTTCAACGCGAACACGCCGCTGATGCCCTGGTTGATGAAGTTTTCGGTGTTGCCGAATGCGTCCTGAATCTCATTCTGGCCGCGACCGCCCGTAAATCCACTCGTGTGATTTCGTGAGCCATAGCCGCGGATACTGAAGTGGTTTGCGGGCGTCATTTGCCAATCCCAGTGGCCGAGAACCGTGTTCAAATTTTGGAATTGATTCGAGGCACCCTCAAGCTGCGCTAGGTTGCTGACTCCGTAGCACGCCTGCAAGATCGAGCCCGTGTTCGACGTGCAGCCCGGCGGCACGACTGTGCCCGCCATCGGCGCGTTGAACACCGGACCAGTTGCAGTGGCAAGAGCTGCCTCGCAATCAGCTTGTGTTCCGCCTGTAATAGGGTTTGTTCCAGGGTTACAAAAGGAGCTGACGAGGGGGCCGTGCTCCCGCTGAAAGTCGGCCGCCAAGAACAAGAATTGCGTGTTCTTGTGGATTGGGAATCCGAACGTCCCGCCCCACTGCTGCTGGCGGTCAATGTTTGAAGAATTTCCCAAGTAATCATCAGCCGTCAGACCGCTGCCACGGTAATTGTAATGTGCCGTACCATGCCATTCGTTCGTTCCGGACTTCGTGACCACGTTGATCAAGCCGCCCGTGGCGCGCCCGAATTCAGGAGCAAACCCGTTGGTCACCACCTGGAATTCCTGCACGGAATCAAGCGGCACGGTGAAGTTTTTCGTCTCAAGCGAGGCGAAGTTCTCGCCGAAGAAGTTGTTGAAGCTGTCCTGACCATCAATCACCAGGCCGCTGTAATCGCTGATCTGGCCGCCCAGGCGGATGCCACCGCGCAGGCCAGGGACCACTTCAGCCGAGGGGCTCAACTGCGCCAAGTCGCGGTAATCGCGCCCTGAGAGCGGCAATCCCTCCACGTTCCTCTGGTTAATGATCTGGTTGATGCCGGCCGTCGTTGTGTCCACCGGCCCGGCTGAGGAGGCTGAGACGGTCACAGTCGCCGTCTGTCCTTTGACGGGCAACGTGATGTCCAGGTCCAGGCTCGCGCCAATGTTGACCGTGATGTCCGTGATGCTGATCGCAGCGAAGCCCGCCGCCTCGGCCTTAATTTGGTATATGCCGGGCAAGATCTGCGGAAAGGCGTACGAGCCGTTCACATCGGAGGTATTCTCGCGCTTGTATCCCGTCGAGAAATTGGACAGCGTCAGTTTCGCCTTCGGCACCACGGAGTGCGATGTGTCATACACGATCCCGTGAATTTCGCCGCGATCAAATGTCTGCGCGTTCGCACCGGTAACCACCAGCAGTGATCCTGCGAGCACCACAGCCAAGAACATCACTTTCCACATTTTCATTGTCGCTCCCCCATTCGAGTGGTCCAAAATCTTTGAGAACACATCCATTGCAAAATTCCGAACGCGCACTATTTTCCCTGCAACCGCGATATAAATAGCTGAATAAAACGTTCGGAGTCTACACCCACACCCACCTGAACGTTGGGACTAACTTTATCCACGCCCTCAATAATGTATCGGTCCCCGTGCAGCACGTTGCGCTCAATCTGGTTGTGGCGATTGGCCACTGTCTCGCCGCGTGAAAATTCGCCGCGCGACTCCACGTCCACATGCATCGGCTGCGTCTTCAGGATCGTCGCGTCAATTGCCGCGCCGATGGCCAGCGGATCGTACATGGGTGTGCCGGATTCGCCGAACTTTTCGGACAACCCGACCAGGTAGCTCGTTACTGCGACCATAAAATCATTTTCCGGACCATGCGTTTTTGCGAGCTGCTCCACATGCTTGCGTTTGAACAGAGTCGCGTTCCCCACGTCGAGCCCCGCCATTGTCAATGGCCAGCCCGCTTGAAACACAATCTGTGCCGCTTCGGGATCGTTGTAGATATTTGCCTCGGCTGCGGCATTCACGTTGCCGCCGCTGATTGAGCCGCCCATCACGATCACTTCTTTCACCAGCGGCACGATCGATGGATCTTTCAGCACCGCGAGCGCGATATTCGTTTCCGGTCCAATCGGCAGCAGCGTGATTTCGTGCGGATGCTCGTGCACCATCTGAATAATCAAGTCGGGCCCGAATCGTGCGTCCGCTTTGCACTTGCTCGCTGGCAATTCCACGTTGGCCAAACCGTTTTTCCCGTGCCAGAACTCCGCCGTAATCAACTTCTGAAACAGAGGATGCTGCGCGCCGCCCGCCACCGGAATGTCACAGCGATTCGCCAGTGACGCGAGCTTCAGCGCGTTCTCCAGCCCCAGTTGCGCAGTTACGTTGCCGGGAACCACCGTCAGCGCGCGCACGTCCAGCTCCGGCGAATTCAGCGCGAGCAGGATGGCGATGGCGTCGTCCGTGCCCGGATCCGTATCAATGATTACTTTTTTCGGCGCGTCTGCTGGAGAAGCCAGTGAAGGGGAAATCGGCAATGGCAAAATTGGCGCCGGCGTGGGGCCACCGGCAGCGGGTGCACCGATCGCACACACCAGGAATAGCGCAGCCGCGATGACTGCGAGATTCTTCGTCCTGTTGCGCGCAATTCGCAATGTCATGCCCACACTTCTCTACGCAACTTTCCCCAAAATGTTCCGGATGAAAAAGGTTGGTGCTGAAAATAGTCCGACGAAGTCGTCAGTACAATGATCTTCTGTCACTCTCGGTGTCCCACCCCAGGGACCGAAATCGCGCCAAGGCTAACGCCCGTATTTTGTACTGTCAAGCCAAAACTGACGCCTCGTCGGATTTTTCCACAGCTAAGTGAATTTTGGTCGTTTATCACATTCGATTGTGATCTGAATTTTGGAATGGATTCCCCGCTGCGCATCCGAATTCTCGGAGATTTAACTCGCGTTCTTGCACGATCGAGTCAGCGGCGCGGATTCCTTAGCATCCTGCTAGAATCTTTCCCGCAATGAATCGTCCCTGGTCGTCTCAAACTCGGCGTTTCGCGCTCGCCGCGGGTATTTTCGTTCTGGCAACTTCTAATATCACTTTTGGCTTTCTGCGCAAGTCGCTGGCCCACACTCAATCGCAGGCCCAATCACACAAGCGCCCGAATGAATCGAATCCTTACCACGTGCAATTTCGCGACGTCACACGCGAAGCGGGCATCCACTTCCATCACGAGCGCGCACAATCTCCGCAGCGCCTGTACCCGGAAACGATGGGTGCCGGCGTCGGCTGGATCGATTACGATCAGGACGGCTACCTTGACGCCTTCTTCGTGAACAGCGGTTACACGCCCAACTTTCATCCCGCGCAGCCGCCGCAGCCCGCGCTCTACCACAACAATCGCGACGGCACATTCACCGACGTCACTGCCGCGAGCAAGATCCATACCGACGGCACCATGTTCTTTGGCGTGGCCGTGGGCGATTACGACAACGACGGTTTTCCCGACATCTATATGACCGGCTACCGCCACTCCGTCCTGTTGCACAACAATGGCGACGGCACATTCACCGACGTCACCGCTAAAGCCGGTGTGGGCAACGACGGCAATTGGGGCACGGCCGCGGGCTGGTTCGACTACGACAACGATGGCAAGCTGGACCTGCTCGTCACCAACTATGTGCAATACGACGTGGACCATCCCGTCGTCTGCGGCGACTGGCGACCCGGCGCGCGCGAAGCACCCAAGGTCAGCGCCTATTGCCACCCCGACAATTTCCCCGGCACGTCGCCGCGCCTCTACCGCAACAATGGCGACGGCACGTTTGTGGACGTCACCGAAAAAGCCGGGCTCACCAACAAGGACGGCAAGAGTCTCGCCGTCGTGCTCGTCGATCTAAACAACGACGGTTTGCCCGACATCTTCATCGGCAACGACACGCAGCGCAATTTCGTCTACATCAATAAAGGTGACGGCACATTCCGCGACGCGAGTTACACATCTGGCGCGGGCTTCAGCGAAGACGGCCGCGCCGAAGCGGGCATGAGCGCCGACGCTGCCGACATCATGAACAACGGCTTGCCGTATCTTTTCGTCAGCCATCTCGATTTCGAACTGAATCGCCTCTACCGCAACAATGGAGATGGCACGTTTACGGACTACACGATTGCATCAGGAGTGGGACAGTCGGATATTTTGAACAGCGCGTTCGGCGCGCGGTTTTTTGATCTCGACAACGACGGTTGGCGCGACCTGCTGGTGATCAACGGTCACATCCTCGACAACATCAAGCTCTACCATCCTGAGGTTTCTTACGAGGAAGAGAAGAAGCTTTATCGAAATATCGGGGAAGGTCGTTTCGTTGATGCGACGAATTCACAGGGTGCAGATTTCCGCGCGCCACGCGTCGGTCGCGGCCTGGCCGTCGGCGATTACGACAACGATGGCTGGCAGGATTTTCTCGTCAGCAACAACGGCGAAGACGCCCAGCTCTTCCACAACGACGGCGGCTCAGTAACGGCGCCCGCCGCGTCCATCGCTCCCGAGAAGCGTTCGCCTTCCGATGATGTTGCGAATGGCGCCGTCGCTCCGGGCGCTCCGCCCTTTGATTCGCGCAAACGTGAAGCTTCAGAACCGTCCGCTTCGGTGCCACGGACAGAGTCGCGAGACAGAGGAGTGATGGATCTCCGCAAGGGCAAAGACAAAGTCCTGTCATTCGATGACTCTGACTCTGCGCCGCAAAAAAATCACTGGCTCGCGATCCGCCTCGTCGGCACAAAATCAAATCGCGACGGCATCGGCGCGCACTTGAAACTCGTCGCCGGCGACCTGACCAGCTACGACCAGTCCAAAGGCGGCATGAGCTACTGCTCGGCGCAGGACCCGCGCATTTTCTTCGGACTCGGCGAACACGCCCGCGTGGACTCGCTCGAAATCTGGTGGCCCAGCGGCCTGCGCGAGTCGCTGACCAATCTCCCCGTCGATGTGTTCCTCACCATCGAAGAAGGCGCGGGCACTGCGAAAGCTGTGCGGTACCCGCCCATCAAACGGAAATAATTCTCACGCGCATCGCCGCTGCTTACGGCCAAACCTGATTCAAAATCATGGCCAGGCGCACACCGGCCTTCGCGAGCTGCTCGTCGATCACCGGCGTTGCCGCAGTCTGATATTTCGCGTCCACTTTTTCCTTCAGCTTCAGCATCCGCGCGCCGACGTTGTTGTCGTCCGCGCAGGTGTTGATGGCCACAGGCGTCTCGATCGGAATTTTCTTATTCAGTTTGCCGTACGCGACTGTCTCGGCCAGTTCGTGCGCGTCCCAGGCCCAATCGTCGAAATTGATTCCGGCCGCCTGCCAAGTCGCCACTTGTGATTGGAACTGCTGGTCGAGCGCCGCCGCAAACTGGTCCACGGTCTGGCCCTTCGCGAGATTCTCGATCATGTCGGTGTCCCAGACGGCGTGCAGGTTCGGCTTGTAGGAGCTGCCGCTCGCGACTGGTTTGGTGTTGAAGAATTTCACCGGGACGCAATTCGCGCCGCGATCGTTGTTGGTCGTATCGTGCAGCGGCTGGTGAATGTCGCCGGCAAAGTGAATGATGAACCGCAGCGCGTTGCCCTTGTCCGCGCCCGTTGACGCGGGATTTTTGAGCACGGCAACCTGGTCCGTGAGCGCCTTGGCCACGCAACTCGCAGTTGGGTCGCAGAATTGGTCGATATTCGTTTTCGAAGCGCCGCGCGGGATATCGAAGAAGTGCCATCCGGCGGTTTCGGGATGCTTGTCGCGGTAATCGTCGGCCCATGTGGCGGAGTTGGCCATCAGGTCGAGGCCGGTGTTGTCGCAGAAGCGGTGCAGTGTGGGATCGATGGGATTGTTGGTGAGGATCTGGTTCGCCATCGAGAGCGCATTCGAGTTCAAGTGTTTTTCGGCAATCAGCGCTATGGTCTCGTGGCCTTCGCATCCCCAGGCCCGCGCCTGCGGCGTCGCCGCGAGTGCCAGAGCAATGACAACGAGCAGGAACATCGCGCGGAGCTTAATCATCGAACGCCTCCTTGCCTGTCAAGTTTTGTGCACCGAGAGTTTCCCGCATGATAGTGATGTTAGCCCCGCATTCGTTTCCTTGCCCTGAGATTCCGCTTGCATGGAGGCTGAATTGGTTCTGATTACCGGCTCCAAACCTCCTCTCGAAGCCGGTCAAGATTGCCCTCAAATACTTTCGATTAGAATTGATCGCTTTCCTTTATTTTCAATCACTTGCAGCGATTTCTATTCGACATCACTTTCGATTAGCCGCCATGCGGCCGGCGGCTAGGGATGCATCAAAATCTGGCGGCCTGGACCGCCCCAAAAATCTGTGGGGCAACGGCGCCTAGGCCAAGCCTCCGGCGGGCAAGCCCTCCTTCGGCGGGCAGGCACATGTTCGTTCTCGTCCTTCATTCGACAATTCTCCACCCTTAGCATCGCACAGCGCGCGACGGAATTCGACTGGCCGCTAGTTCAGTTTTGAGGATTTGAAGAGACCTGTCCTCTTAAGTGAAGTGATACCGTTTGCGGTGAGTCACCCGCGCAACTTGCGACCCGGCCGGGCATCAACGGGGGAGCTAACCCAAATACACTTTTTCGTTGTGCCAAGAGAGATACTCACTCGAGGGTCGCTGAGTGGTTTCACCTGGAATTGCGATTATCTTTCCATGCTCCGCGTAGTATTCGTGTCCGTTCGCGAACTCTTCCTTGATTCGATGGCTGACCTCAACACGATATTCGGGGGTGACGGTGATGTAGCCACGATCGAACAGCGTGTGCACATCCTGCCGAAGCAGGATTCCGTTGCGAACGTCGTGCGGGCCGTCCTTCCCAAACGGCTGGATGTGTGCCGCATCCAGGACGTGCAGAACAGGTGAGCCCGTGAATGCGCAACGTCGACTGTATGCGTCCGTCACCACGACACGAAATATTCCTTGTCCCAATCGAGGGCGGACAACCTGAGGCGCGCCAAACCTTTCCCCGGTCTCGCTTCCTTCGCTCAGTTGAAGTGTCAGAGTTCTATCACCTCTGAGCCGAGTCTCAACTTGTTCCCAAAGAGATTCTCCGCGCAATTCATTGGTGTCGTAGCTACGTCCTTGAACAATGTTTGGCTCCCAATCTGAAGCCGGAATCCATTCGTCTCTCGAGAAAAAGAACGGCGATTGCAAAAGAATGCACCCGATCGCGTAATCCTCGCCCGAGACAGTAGAAATCCGCCTGTATCGCTCAATCCTGTTTCGCATTTCTGCTTCGCTTTGTGAGCCGTTCTTGTTTGTGAATGTACTCCAAGCAAAGCTTACGGGGAGTATCGTGAAGTATCGGAAAAACCCGCCACCCACGATGAAGTTTTGAGGGCTATGCAATTTAAAGAGGAATGGCTCACCCGGTTGCAAGACGCGAAACTGGCGACCTCCGCTCGGCTGCCAAAAATTCACTTCTTCCAGAGAAGTCTGGCTGGAGAGATATCCAAACCAGTCGCTGTCCGTTATGCCGACATAAAATCGCATCGCGCCGACTCCAAGCGGGACGCGCAGAGTGTAATCGCATGCAGTGTGCTGCTGCAAAGGCAAAGAGCCCGTGAGGAGAAAAACCAAGAGCACAGACAAGAGTGTCTGTGCTACCGAAGGCGAAGAGCCGGCAAGATGCCGGCGTTACTGCGCGTCGAAGACGATCAACCGGGACACGGGGACACCGGACTCTTCCTGCTCGGGGGCGTAGACACGATGAGTGGCGGGGTCCACGGCGAGGGAGTGGACGGCGTGGGCGACGCGGACGTCGGCGAGCTTGGCGTAGTACGCGGGATCTTTTTGCTCGATGACGCTGATGGCGCCGCTGTAGCAGGCGACGTAGATGCGGCCGAGGCCGGGATCGAATTTGACGACGTCGGCGCCTTCAGGCACGGGGACGTAAGCGATAGGCTCGTTGGTGTTGAGGTCAATGACGGCGAGCAAATTATTTTCTTCGCACGCGAGGAACGCGCGGTGGTGCTCGGGGTCGAGCGCCATGCCGTGGTTGCCGCGGCAACGTCCGATGGGATGGCGGTCGAGGACCGTGTCGGTCGAGGGATCGATGACCGCGAAAAGATTCTGGTCCTGGAGATTTACGTAGACGAGGCGCGCGACGGGATCGTACTGCGGCATGCCGGTCTCGCTCTGGAACCGCAGCATGCGGACGACTTCGTCGGTGGTGACGTCAACGACGGCGACGGCTTTGGCACGCTCGTCGGAAACGTAGAGTTTCTGGAACGGCGCGGCGTAGGTGCTGCCGTCGGGCTTCGATTCGGTGGGGATTCTTTTTACGATTTTCATGGTGGGGATATGGATGACGGCGATTTGGTCGTCGCCCGAATCGGAGGTGTAAACCTTTTTTTGGTCGGGGACGTATTCGACGCCTTCGATGCCGGGCACGCCGGGAATTGTGTTGACGACTTTGTTCGTCCGCAGATCAATGGCGTAGAGATTTCCGGCGCTCATGTGCGCGCAGAAAAGCAGGTGGTCGTCGGGATCGATGGTGAGGTAGTCGAAGCGACGGCCGGCCGGGCCGGGCAATTCGATGGAGTCAATCTGCTTCAGCGGCTTTGCGCCGAGGCCGGGGGATCCATCGGGCGTTGCCGCGAGTGAGGAATTGAGGCGTGCGGCTGCTGCGCCGATCAAGAGAGCGGCGAGCGTGAACCAGCCGAGGATGCCGAGAATGTATCTAAATTTCATTTAGAGCGCGCGAATGACCTTGAATGGGATGCTCGCGTGCGGCGGATGGTTTCGCGTTCATTTGGAGCAGAGCGTAAGGCCCACCCCAAAGGAGCCGGCAGGATGCCGGCGTTACGATTTCATGCCCGTGGCGACGAGGTCGGGGCCGCGGCGCTCGAGAATTACGTGCGGGAGCGGGCGCGGCGGAGGGCCGGAGAGCACGGAGCCGTCGGTGGCAGAAAACGAGCCGCCGTGGCAGGGGCAATCGAGGCGATTCTCTGCGGCCGCGTAAAACACTGGGCACGCGGCGTGCGTGCAAGTGCGGCTGAAGGCGACGTAGCTTTCTTCCGCAGGGCGCAACAGGATGCAGGGCTCGACGTCGGTGGGATAGGTGAAGATTATCGAGCCGCCAACAGGGATGTCGCCGGCGTGCGCGACGACACGCACCGGATACGATTTCAGGCGGCCACGGAAGAACGACCACGCCGCCAGAGCGACGCTGGCGAGCGCGGTCCAGATGAACAGCGCGAGCACTTGCCGGCGCGATGCGGGTTTATTTTCCTGGATGGTGATGGCGGTTCCTTTCTATTGCGTGGCGAGATGGCCGACTTGCAGGCGCGTCTGAAGCACGCGAAGAATTGCGTCGCGCGAAATCATTCCGAGGATGTGGTCGTCGGAGATGACGGGCATCTGCGCGATGTCTTCCTTTTGCATGCGCTCGAGCACGGCGAGGACCGGCTCCTGGGGCGCAGCCCACTGGATGCGTTCGACCGGAAGCATCACGGCCTGGATCGAGGTGTTGGTCCACTCGTCGCGCGGGACGGTGCGCGCAGCCTGCAGGCTGACGAGCCCGACAGGCTTATCGACGCCGAGGACGATGTGGGTCATGACGCCCGTGCGCAAAACTTCGTGGACATATTCTTCGAGCGACATGTTGCGCGTGACCGTGGGGACGTCGTGGGTCATCACGTCTTGAGCGCGCACGCCCGTAAGCGTGTTGCGAATCGCGACCTGTGCGTAGCTTTCCTGCGCGGCGCTCAGCAGGAACCAGCCGATGAACGCTGTCCATAATCCCCCGACCCAATTGCCATTCAGCGCCTGCCAGACGCCGACAAGAATCATGATGTAGGCGAAAACTTTTCCGGCGTTCGCGGCGATTCGCGTGGCCCGCTCGAAATTTTTTGTGATGCCCCAGGCGATGCCTCGCAGGATGCGTCCGCCATCGAGCGGGAATCCGGGCACAAGATTGAAAAGCGCGAGAGCTACGTTGATTTCCCAGAGCCAACGGCAGGCTGCGACCACCATCTCGTTTCCATGGAAGAAGCGTGTGACCAGGAAGAAGCAACCAGCCAGAAACAGGCTCGAAAGTGGCCCGGCGATGGCGATGTTGAATTCCTGCTTGGCGTTGTCGGGCTCGCGGCCGATTCCCGCGAGACCGCCGAAGACGAAAAGGGTGATGGATTTCACGGGGATGCGGTAGCGCATGGCCACCAGGCTGTGGCTGAGCTCGTGGAAGACGACCGAGGCGAAGAAAAGGATGCTGGTGATGATGCCGAGCGCCCAATGCTGCGACTCGCTCCAACCAGGATGCTGCGAGGTGAATTGCTTGGCGAGTGATAGCGTGATCAGCGCAAAAATAATGAACCAGCTCACGTGCAGGTAGATCGGGATGCCCCAGACACGCAGGATGCGAATACCGGGAGGTGGTGCGGTTTGCGCCATCGGCTGCCTCTGGGGCGGATTCTAGCAGAGCCGCCCGCCCGCGTGCCAATTTCCACGACGTGTTTCAGGGGCCACGGATTGGCACGCTTTTCCCACCGCTAAGCGCTTTCCCATCAATCCGTTTCCATGTGGTCGCGTGTGGCCATCGCGCTGCTTGTTCCTGCGCTGAGGGTAGGTGAAAAGTGAGACGACCATGGACAGCTTTATCGGATTTGCGGGAATTGGCGGCGCAATCATCGCTTCAATGGGACTCGCGATGTGGATGGAGTGGTATTGCCTGCGGTGGTTGATGCGGTTGATGCCTGGGCAGGCGGGAATTGTGCGGGCCCAATCAGCCGATGAGACTGTCGGCGCAGAAGTGGAGTTCAGTTCCATCGAGCCGGAACAGGCGAATGCGGAATTGGTTGCAGCCTCGACGGAGGCGGCAAGGCCAACAGGGCACGAAATTCGCCCCGGGATTTGAAGCCTGAGGCGAGAAAGCGGAGGACACGAAAATGCTTTTCCTTAGATTTCTGTTGTTGCTTGTCAGTTTTGGGTTTCTGGCCTCGGCGGCAGGAGTGGTGCTGTACGACATTTTCCTGGCATTCGAATTGGGCCGGCTGTGGCGGAGAGGCGACGGCACGTCGGGTGCTGCGCAGCCGGAGCAAACAGGGGCCGTGCCTCCGCCGATGCAGCGATCGGCTTTCACCACGCGTCCGCGACGGGCGATCCGGATGAATGTTGCGGCGAAACTTGTGCTGATTGCGGCGATATCGGGCCTCGCGGGGCAGAGCATTGTGGTGGTGCCGGACGGTTCGGCGGGAATTCGCGTGAGTCAGCTTTCCGGCGTGCGTCCGGGAACGCTTTACCCGGGCACGCATTTGATTCTTCCGCTCTTCGAGCGCGTCGCGGTGTACGACACGCGCGACAAGGTTTTTCAGACGGCGTCTGCCGAGGGGCCGCGTGAAAAAGCAGAATTTCTAAGTGTCGAAGCGCGCGAGGGTCTTGAGGTGGGGTTGTCGGTGGTGGTGCGCTACCGAATCGATCCGCGGCGGCTCGATTACATCCAGGCGAATCTGCCGCAGCCGGTGGACCAGGAAATTGTCGCACCGGTGGTGACCAGCGTGTTTCGTGAACTGGCGCCGAATTATGTAGTGCGCGATCTGTTTTCGCTGAGACGCGAGGAATTTCGTCAACGCGCGGCGGAGGCGATTACGACGCGCCTCGCCGGCGATTCCATCGTGGTGAAGGAAGTGCTGCTGCGGAAAGTGCAGTTGCCGGAAGAGTATGCCAAGGGACTGGAAGGCTTGCTGCTGAAGGAGCAGGAGGACGACCGCACGCTGGTGGATGAATCGATCGAACAAAAGCGCGTGAAGATAGCCGCATCGCAGGCAGAGGCCGCAAAAGTGCGGCAGGTGAAGCACGCAGAGGCCGATGCTGCTTCGCGAGTGATTATGGCCAAGGCGGAATCGGATTCGATGCAGTACACGCTGCCGCTGAAACAGAAACAGATCGAGCAGTCACGGCTGGAGGCGGAGGCACGGAAAGAAACGACGATCAAGAACGCCGAGGCGGACGCACAAGCAAAGGTGCTCGACAGCAAAGCGGAGCTCGAGCGGCGCAATCTGCTCTCCGAAGCGCAAAACATTCAGACCATCAAGAACGCGGAAGCGACGGCACAGGCGAAAGTGATAGATGGCAAGGCGGAACTCGAGCGCCAGACGTTGCTGGCCGACGCGCGAGCGCACGACATTCGCGTGACCTCACAGGCGGAATCAGAACAGCTTCAATTGCAGGCCGCGGCGCTGAAGACGAATCCGCTGCTGGTGCAATACACGGTGGCGCAGCGGTTGTCCGACCGTGTGCAGATCATGATGGTGCCGAACGACGGGAAATTTTTCTTCACGAACGACGTGCTGAAGTCGGTGGGCGCGATGGATCAGATGACGAAGCCGGGGACGAAATAAATTGAGATTCCCGGCCGGGCTCGGTCGCGAATTTTGCCACTCTGGGCGCGAGCGAGCGAATGGTAACCGGCCGAGGAGTGACAGCCGGCAAAAACCCTTGCGGGTGGCGATGCTTCACCCTGAGGCGTCGATCGAAGCGGGTGGAAGGGTACCGCCGCACCCTTCGGCCGCCGTGGTTGGTGTCACAGGGTAAAGCGTCGCCACCCTGCCGGCGCGCGTAACCCCGGTGTCTCGCCAGGGGCCTGTAGCGCTGGCATCCCGCCGGCGATTTTGAATTTTGGTGTGTGGATCGGATTATGCGTGGCGAACGAGCTGGCAAGAATCGAAAGGAGCCGGCGAGACGCCGGCGTTACGGTCAGTATGCTAAGATGACAAATCGCGAACGAAATTCGAGATTCGCTCAAATCCATGCGGCCGTCCCGCCGATTTATTCTTTCACTCCACGCGATTTTTATTTTTGTATTGCTGATTGCGGTTCCGTATTCAGTGCGGGCGCAAACGCCTGCGCCGCAGCCGAGCCAATTGCCGCCGGCATGGAATGATGCCGTGCACGCACTCGCCGAAAAAATTTCTAGCGCAGCAGGTTCGTCGCGCCTCATCTCGCTCGAAGTGAAGAACATCTCCTCTTTGGATGCCTCTGCACCGGCGGAAATTCGGCAGGCGCTCGAATCGGAATTGAATGAGAAGGGTATTAAGTCAACTTCGAGCGGCCTGCCGGTGCACGTGACTCTTTCAGAGAGTGCTGATGGAATCGTCTGGATTGCGGAGATCAATCGTAGTGGCGACGAGCAAGCTTTAATGGTCTCCCTTCCTAGTTCGCCGGGCTTGGACCTGAACTCACGTCCTGCACCTGTGCTTCAAAAGAGAACCGTATGGGAGCAGTCGGAGCCGTTCCTAGATTTTGATGAGCGAACAATGATGGCCGGTTTGTTCAAAATTATTTCTATTTTAGAGTTTGACCGAGTAGTGAACTATCGTGCTCAAGGGGTGAACATCGGAATAAGCTTAAGTTCGGGCCGCTACTCCTCGGACGTGCTGCCTTTCACGCCAACCAATGGATCAAGAGATCTTCGCGGCCGGCTTTTTGCGTCGGAGCATGGTCAGCTTAAATTGTTCATGGCAGGAACCCTTTGCACTAATGCAACAATCATCTTCCAATGTATAGATGTTTCGGCGGGAGAATGGCCCGTCGCTGACGCTTGGAAGTCGACATTTGTGTCTAATCGAAACTATTTCAGTGGACTTTCGCCGGACTCGACGGTGATATCTGGAAAGCAGCCTTCCTTCTTCACACTCTCTCGCTTGGAATATGACCACGGTTCAGATTGGTTGCTAACAGAGCTTGATGGAATGGCGCGCCTCTACGAATCTTCGAATCACCCTCAGACTGCATTTTCAGGCTGGGGTGACGAAGTGGCGACAGTAAAACCTGGGTGCGGAGCAAGTTGGCAAGTTCTCGTGACGGGCACCGGTGACTGGACCCAACCGGATCACATCCAGTTGTACGAAATCAGCAACTCTCATTCGCTTGCGGTTGGGCAGCGGGTGGAGTTTCCGGGCCCGATCCTCGCGCTCTGGCAATCAGATGATAGGAAATCAGTGAGAGTAGTTTCACGAAATCTACAGAGTGGAATGTATGAAGCTTCGATTGTGTCTGTATCTTGCAGCGATTAGTTTGGCACTCGCGAGTATTCCGGCCGAGACGGCGCGGCGGCCACGGTATGGGGGCGTGCTGCGTGTGGAGATTGGTGCGGTGGTGACTTCGCTTGATCCGGGGGCGGTGGCCGCGAGCCTCGAAGAAGACGCGGCGAGAGATCAAATTGATGCGTTGATTTATGAGCGACGCGGCGCTGACGGAAAATTGGTTGGCGACGCGGGGTCGGGACCCTTTCTAATTGGGGGGTGGGAGCCGGGAAAGCATGCGACGCTGAAGGCGAACGAAGATTTTCGCGGCGGGCGGCCGTTTGTGGATTCGATTCAAATCCAAATGGGGCGGGCGGCGCAGGAGCGGATGCTCGATTTGGAGCTGAGCAAGACTGACCTTGCAGGGATTCCGGTGGAACAGGCGCGGCGCGCGGCGGATCGGGGAGTGCGGATAAGTACGTCGCAACCGGACGAATTGCTGGCACTGGTTTTTCCGGCGGGAAGGGCAACGACGGATGATGTGCGTGTTCGCGAGGCGCTGTCGCAGGCGATTGACCGCAGCTCGATTGTGAATTTCATCTTGCAGAAAAATGGCGAAGCAGCGGGCGGGTTGCTGCCGCAATGGTCGAGCGGGACAGCGTTTCTTTTTTCGACGGCGGCGGATTCGGCGCACGCGAAGGAACTTTGGTCGCAAATCGCGAGACCGCCGAAATTAGTGTTGGGATATGATTCGGGCGACCCGCTGGAACAATCTGTTGCGGAGCGTATTGCGGTGAACGCACGGGAGGCAGGAATTTCGTTGATGGCCCAATCGATTCCGGGTGAGACAGCAGCGCCGGCAGCAAAACTAAATATCGACGCGCGGCTGATGCGCTGGCGCATGCCCTCGCCATTTCCGCGCGCGGCGCTGACGAATTTTCTTGCGACGCTCGGGCCGGCGGCGGGAATTGACGCATCGGTGCTGCCTGATTCCGCAACCCCGGAAGATATTTACAATCGCGAGCGCCCCGTGGTGAGCAGCTATCGCGTGGTGCCGCTGGTGTGGCTGCCGCAGGTGTACGGGTTGAGCGCGCGCGTGAGGAATTGGAAAGCCCCGGGGCCGGGAGAGGCATGGCCGCTTGCGGACGTGTGGCTCGATGTGCCGGCGGACGCAGCTAGTGAAAAGGAAAAGCCGTGACGTTTCGGACAAAACTTTTCTGGGTGTTCACGTTCGGGCTGCTGCTGTCGGTGGGCCTGATTGCAGCGGGCGTGACCATCGTGACGCAGCGCGCGTTCGAAGACTTGAACCGGCGGCACAGTGATGCGCTGGTGCAGCAATTTCAGAGCGAATTCCAGCGGCGCGGCCAGGACATCGTTCATCGCATTCAGGGAATAGCCGACGCGGAACCGACTGTAAGAATGGCCATCGATCTCAGCAGGCCGAAGAGCGACATTTCGATCTATGTGAATGACGCGCGCGGCGTCTCGCGCGCGCACCAGCTCGACATCCTCGATTTTATCGCGAACGACGGCTCGATCATTTCTTCCGCGGAATGGCCGGCGCGCTTTGGCTACAAGCTGAATTGGGTGACGCAGACGGAGGATTGGGCAGCGCGTGGCTCATTTCTGACAAGAGTGGAAACGCCCGAAGGGCCGGCGCTGGCACTGATGTCCGTGGCGACCGTGCGCGTGGGCGACAACAATCTTTATGTCGCGGGCGGCGAGCGGCTGGGCAAGGAATTTCTCGCGTCACTGGTGCTTCCCAAGGGAATGCGTGCATTGCTTTATTTGAATTTGGACCCGACCTACCAGCCGCTGAATTTGGTCGACTCGAACGGGCCGGCAATCGACGCGGAGCGGTTTGCGCCCATCATCCAGAAGGAGCAGCAGCAACCAGGCGAGCAAACTTCAAAAATTAATTGGACCAGCGATCCGGCGAGCGCAGAGATTTTCCACGCATTACCGCTGATGGGCCGTCAGAAGGAATTGCTGGGATTACTGGTGGTAGGGAATTCGCAGCGCGAGGTGGCCGTCCTCGAGAACCGTATCATCTGGCTGGCGTTGGCGGTGGTGGGCATCGGGCTGCTGATCGCGCTGCTCTTGAGTTGGTGGGGAGCGGCGCGCGTGACGCGTCCGGTGCGCAAACTGGCGGAGGGCGCTCGCGAAGTGGCAGGAGGGAATTGGAACGCGCACGTGGATGTTCGCGGTGGCGGGGAAATTGGACAGCTTGGCCGCGCCTTTAACACCATGACGCAGCAATTGATCGAGCAGCGCGAGCGATTGGTGCAATCGGAGCGCGTGGCTGCCTGGCGCGAAGTGGCGCGGCGGCTGGCGCACGAGCTGAAAAATCCGCTCTTCCCGCTGCAGACCACCGTTGAAAATCTGCAGCGCGCCAAGGAACAGAATCCCGAACAGTTTGAGGAAGTGTTTCGCGAGTCCACAGGCATCTTGCTGTCGGAAATCGAAAATCTGAAAACGATTACCGGGCGTTTCAGCGATTTCTCGAAAATGCCGCAGCCGGAGCTTTCGGCTGTGAATGTGAACGAAATCGTGCGCAGCACGATGAAATTGTTTGAAGCGCAATTCAGCGCCGTGGGGCGTCCGCCCATCACGCCGGAACTGCATCTGGAAGAAGATTTGCCGGTGATTCAAGCGGATCCGGCGCTGCTGCATCGCGCACTCGAAAATCTGATCCTGAATGCCATGGACGCGATGCCGGCGGGCGGCGTGCTGATGCTGCGCACGACGCACGGCAATGGGAATGTGCACGTGGAAATTTCGGACACCGGCACCGGCTTGACGCCGGAGGAGTGCGACCGGTTGTTCACTCCGTACTACACGACGAAGCAGCATGGGACGGGACTCGGGCTCGCGATCGTGCAATCCGTGGTGAGCGATCACGGGGGGCGCATTTCCGTTGAAAGCGAAACGGGCGTGGGCACCTCTTTCCACATCGACCTGCCCACCCGTCCAGAACGGCGGCCGCAGACTTTTCCACTGGTGTTCGAAAAAGCGAAAGACAAAGAAGGGTCGTAGCCCGCCGTGCCGCCCAAAGCTCACATCCTGATTATTGATGACGACGCGAACACGCTTGCTTCGCTGGCGCGGGCCTTTCGACTGGCCGGGCACGAAGCGACCGTATGCGACAACGCGGCACGCGCGCTCGAACTCGCAAAAGCCGAGCGATTCGATTTGATTCTTTCGGACGTGGTGATGCCCGGGCGCGACGGGATCGCGCTGCTCGAAGATTTAAAGAATGCGGGAGTGGCGGCACCGATCGTGATGATTTCCGGGCAGGCCACGATTGAAATCGCGGTGAAAGCCACGCGGCTGGGCGCGAGCGATTTCCTGGAGAAGCCCATCTCCACGGATAAGTTGCTGCTGACGGTTGAAAATGCGCTGCGGCTGAAACATCTCGAAGAAGAAAACCGCGATTTGAAGCGCCGGCTCGGGCGGCATCACATCGTGTGGGCCAGCCCGGCGATGCGCGAGGTGATGGCACAAGTGGAGCACGTGGCGGCAAGCGAGACGCGCGTATGCATCCGCGGCGAGACGGGAACCGGAAAAGAATTGATCGCGCGAACGCTTCACGAGAAAAGCGGACGGCGGAACGGGCCATTTGTTTCGCTGAATTGCGCGGCGATACCAGCCGAGCTGATGGAATCGGAATTGTTCGGGCACGAAAAAGGATCGTTCACCGGCGCAGCCGCACGGCATATCGGAAAATTCGAGCACGCGCACGGCGGGACGCTGTTCCTGGATGAAATCGGCGACATGCCGCTGACCATGCAGGCGAAACTGCTGCGCGTGCTGGAAGAGGGCGAAATCGAGCGCGTGGGTGGCGACAAACCATTCGCGGTGGATGTGCGCGTGGTAGTTGCGACGCACCGCAACCTCGAAGAACAGGTGCGGCAAGGAACATTTCGCGAGGATTTGTATCATCGCGTGTTCGTGTTTCCGATTGTGTTGCCGCCGTTGCGCGAGCGCCGCGAAGATATTCGTGTGCTGGCGGAACATTTCGTGAAGCAGTTATCAGACCAGAATAATTGGAAGGTGAGAACTTTTTCGGGCGAGGCGATGGAAGCGCTCGAAAGATATTCGTGGCCGGGGAATGTGCGCGAGCTGCGAAACGTGGTGGAGCGCGTGCTGCTACTTTCGCCCGCGGACGTGGTGGAAGCTGCGGCGGTCGAGCGCGCACTGCCGCAAGCGCCCGCTGGAAATTCACAAGGATTTGCCGCTACGGGCGCGCTGGCCATCGGTTCGCTGGCGCAACGCGTCGAGGCGTTCGAGCGCGAGACACTGCTCGCGGAACTCAAGGCGCATCGCCATCACATGACGAATACGGCCAAGGCGCTGGGACTCGAGCGCAGCCACCTGTACAAGAAATGCCAGCAACTGGGAATTGATTTGCGCGCAATCCGGCAAACGGATTGAATCACTTGTCTGGGTCGCGCCGGGAAAATCAGCGCTCTTTTTTGTAGGCCATCTTACGCGCCATGAACAGAAGCAAGTGCCGGTCGCCTTCTTCCATCCGGCCGAGCAGATTCTGGAACCGGTGCCAAACCATCGCCAGCTTCCCGGAGCCGCCCCATTCTTTCTGACTGCCCTTTTTCACTTTGAGAAGGGCAGGGAGCGCGGGTGGTTCCTCCCCATCATAGAAGAGCTGGTAGAGCGGGATTTCCAAAGCACCGGCCCATTTTTGGAGTGTTTCGATAGTTGGGACGGTGTGTCCATTTTCAACGCGTGAAATGTAACAACGAAGCAGGCCCGTTCGTTGTTCGATCTCGCCCTGAGAAATGTTTTTCTGTTTCCTGATTTCACGCAAACGATCGCCGATGATCATTCTGTCTCCCCCCGTCGGATTTGAGCACGTTCCAATTCCTTTTCGAGCTGCTTTCTTTCTGTAATATCGCTGGCAAGTCCTGCAATGCGACACGTTCGTCCTGAGGCGTCCGGAATCACGAATCCGCGGTCCCAGATCCAACGCACCGACCCATCCGGACGTTGAACCCTGTATTCTGCCTCAAACTTGCTGGTCTGGTTTGCGCGCTCGAAGAAAATGAGAGCGCGTTCCTGGTCTTCTGCAATCACCGCGTCGATCCAGGAGTGCGCGTCAACATAGAGGCTGTTGCACGTTCTGCCCCATATCGTCTCATAGGCGGGACTGACGTACAGGACTCGTTCTTCGACCACATCCATAAGCCAAAAAACATCGTGAATATTTTCCGCCACCTGTTTGAACCGTTCATTGCTTTCGCGCAGCGCCGATTCAGTTCGGAGGCGATTTAAGACTTCTTCCTGAAGCGTCTCGATGGTCGCAGCCAGATCGCGGGCTTTCTCCTCCACCGCCTCATGCATAATGCTTTGAAATCCGATTAGCCCTTCTTCCGTGCGTCTGCGTTCAGCAACCATGGCGGCAACAGCCATGGTCATGGTGCAGATGACACCAATGAACGTGTCGAGATGCAGCAGTGCGACATTCATGTCCGGGTTCACAAATGGGCCGAACCCGTGCAAGGTGCCCCAGATGGCGCTGCCGAAAAGAATCAGCGTGATCCCCGCCGCTTCGAGTTGACAAAACCGGAAGGCGCCCCAGATCAGGAAGGGAACGCACAACCAGACCTGCACGAAGTCTCGTTGGTTCAAAGTGAGTGAGAGCGGGCTGAATACCAGCAATGCAACGAGAATCAAGCCAAGAATAAGGCCCACGAGTTCCAGCGTCTCGCGCCAATCCAAAGGGTGGTGAGGCGTGCCAAATAGGAGGATCAAGAACGGCGCGACGAGCAGAACTCCAATGCCGTCTGCGAGCCACCAGGTGAGCCACAAATATCCAAGATCCGGCCAAGCTGCCAGCCCGGCGAGGTAGAGGACGCCGACGCCGACTGTGGCGCTCATCAAGGTGTTAGCGATGCAACCAAGAAATACAAATTTGAAAACGCCTTCGGCAGTATTAAAGGCTTTTGCGCCGCGCGCGTAGCGGTTCAGGAAATAGGCGCCCGCAAGGCCTTCCAATGTGTTTCCGACGGCGATGCCGATAGAAGTCAGTATCTGGCCCGAAGAAGTGGCATCGACAAGAAACGCACCGATAAGAATGGCGGGCCAGACGCGATAGCCGAGCAGCACAAATGCGGCAAGCGCGATACCAGAAGGAAGCCAGATCGCAGTGACGCTCTCATGGACGAACGCCAACTTCAGCCCCAACCTACCGGCCACAAAATAGATGGCGATGAGGAAGGCGCACAACACCAGGTCTCTTCTTGAGAAGTGCTCCGTCTGCATCGACGTCAAGCCTCTGAGCAACTTTGCGCTATCCCGCTTCATGCAATCGCCTCGCCCAGGTGCGATTTCGTGCGTGCCAATCAACATCAGGCCGCCAAGATTTTAACCGAAGTGTCAAACGCACCTGGCCGTGCAGATGGTGGCGGGTGTGAGCGCTTTCGTCAAGGTGATTGCGTTCGGCCCATGGCGGCTTTCGCTTATCTCTTGAGGAGGAGGTCCGCCACGGGCCACAGCGAATTGAGTTCGCTGTGACCCATGGCAGGACGTTGCGCAGCACCCCGCGGGCTGCGTGATAACTTACCTGGTGACCAGCACGAACCAAGGTTCCGAGGCAATACCGTTCGCCACAACCTCGAACTTGCTGAGTCCAAGTTCTTGGTTGGCGGGAACGTCGAAATGCGTGGACACGAGATCATTCGATGCGACGGCCATGCTGCTGTGGTCGTGCGTTCGGCTGTATTGAACGTGTCCGGTGAAGAGTTTCGTGATGCGCACGAGCGGGTAGTTCGTGGCGCCCTGAATGTCGTCTCCGTAAGCGGCGGCCTGAGACACGCCGTTGAACCGAAGACCGAACGTCTGATACGACTTTCCGCGGCTCAGGAAAATGGGAGCGAGAATGACGACGGGTTCCGTGTTCTCCATGTGTCCGCGTTGCGGAGTGTAGATTTCGATGTCGTTCGAAAAATCGGTGAAGAGGATTTGGCCGGTCGGAAGCACCAGCATGTTTCCAAAGAACGACCCGTCACCCGGCGTGTTGGGAGTTCCGGGCGCAGCGGTAATGTTTTTTCCATCCCATTCAAAGAATGCGGAGGGGGCATCCCCAAAGCCCGGGCTCGCGAACATGAGCACCTTGCCGTTGGGTTCGAGCGCTGCCGGACCATCCGCAATATTGTTCCCGCCGGGGATATCCGGACCCGCCGTCCATTTCCCGTTCCGAGAGTTGTAAATTGCCGTGTGGCCAGATGCAAAGCCCGAGGCCGTGGTGGGGTCCGGACAAGTGTTCGAGCCTGTAGCGAACACGGTGCCGTCAGGGCGGAGGACCATCGGTCCCACCTCGAATGTCGTGTTGTTCGTTAATCCACCGCAAGCCGCGTTGGAATCCCAAAGCTGCTGAATCGTGCTGCTGGCGCTCGACCATGAGCCTGACTTCGGGTCATAGATTTCCGAGTTTGTGCCGTCGGGAATGTACGGAATGCCGACGGGGACATAGGCGTCAACGGTGAGGACTTTCTTGTTGGGCAGGAGAGTCCAACCTTCTTCATCGTTGATATCGAACTTCCCCGAACCGGTCTGCGTCCAGGTGAGTGTCTTGGAATTGAGCAGCGCCTGTTCGACGGTGCAGCAATTGGCCTGCATGTATGTACCGTTGGCGAGAACAACGCTCTGGGCATCGCCAATCGTCTGCGGGAATGGACCGAAGCCCGTGAAGAACGCAGGAGGTGCAATCTGTGTCCACGCGTTGGCGATCGGATCGTAGATCGCGCCCTGAGGTGTCCAAGTGGGAACGAGCTGGGTTTGATCGAGGCTGAGCAGATACTCTCCACCCTCGATGATCATCCGGGCGTCGGGCAGTACGGCGGTCGAGTGATAGAGCGGGCTGTACGTCGCCGGCAGTGACGCAATCTGAGTCCAAGTTCCATTCACGTAGCTGCCATGCTGATCGGGTGTCAATTTCCACCAGTCGGGGAAACCGGCGTCTTGCACTAAAACGGTGCCGTCGGTAAGGAGAATTGGTACAGAGGCCCCGTCAAGCAGGAAGTCCGGCTGATTGGTGAGCGGTGTCCACGAAGAAACCGCAGCGGACGTGGACGCAACGCTCGCCTGAGAGCGAACCTGGGAGTGGGCCTGGGCTTGAACAGAAACCTTTTGAGGAGCGCCCACTGGATGAGGAATGGGTTTGAGGCGCGGCAATTGCTGTGCGCCTGTCAGCAGGGGCAACGCGAGCAAGGCAAAAAGCGCGAAACCAAACGTCTTCAAAAATCTTGTCCTCGATGCTTGCATGTCATCTCCTTTGGATTTATGGAACGCTGGAACTGCCCGGGCGAATTGCATCAAAGCAGACTGCGATTCCGGATTGCTGCGTTGCCCCATGACCCGGTCGCAATACTGCATGGGCGAGGCCTGATTCGAACAAGTTCGCGGGAGGCCGAAATATCGGCTGGAGTCGGCCGCTCAGAGAAGAACGGGAATGATCACATTTCCTATGCGCGTAAACAACGCAATATGATCCGATGAAACTTTGCCCGACTATCTGAACCGGCTGGTCCAAGCACACTCCCAGTACTACTAGCCGTATTCCAGCGAAACTTGCCCGTCGCGCGGCGCGGGGTATAACACGCGCGAGGAACCAGCGCAACAGCGAGAATTCAAGCCGAGATCTCCGTTTGCTGCGCGATGGCCCGTCGAAACTCAGTAGAAATCTCGATCAATGTGGGATTGCAGCAAGAGGCGAGAAATTGTCACAGGATCTAGTTCTTGGCTGTCACCCAAGTTCTTTGCCAACCAATCCTCAACGTGTTCCGGTTTTGCCCTGACGGCTCTGGACGGAGCTGAGCAGGATTCGAAAGAGAATTCCCGCCGCAACAAAAATCCACAGCAAGGCGATCTTGAGAGTGATAGCGAAGGCCAGCATGCCGACAAAGAAACCCCAGATGAAAATTTCGCCGACGAATGCCTGACCCCAACGCGGTTGAAGTCCACCGGCTGGCACGCGCGGGAGCAGCGCGGGCCAGAGACGCGGCACCCGCCGGCAAAATTCGCGGAAGCGCTCGCCATGTTCCACGTCGAGTTGAGCCTCCTCTCGTCCGATGAGACGCAAGACAAACAGAATCATGCCGCCGACGAGGATTACGAAACCAGTGCGCGACGTGATCGTCCCCATTCCCAATGCCAGGAAAATATTGCCGAGATAGAGCGGATTGCGCACGCGGCGATACGGCCCGTCGGCAACTAGTGATTCGGAGTGCAGATTCGAGTCATGGACTACTTCCGAGCGCAGATACGCTGTGGCCCAGGTGCGAATCAGGCACGCACCTGCAACTAGAAGTGTCCCGCATACAAAAACAATTCGAACAAGAGAATCGGCGTCGAGCCCTCCGGGATGCGCAAAGCGGTCTGCAATCGCTTGTGTGATGTCGACGTGATCAAAGCCATATGTCGAGAACGCCAGCCAAAAGATCAAGCCAATCAACCAGAAGCGATAACGGAACTCGAACTCGGTTGCCTTCATGCCACTCCCTTGAGGCCGCACGCGATCTGTTCAGGAATCGCGCTTATCCTAACAGAGGCGCCCGGCGCATGGCGCCGGCGTGGTCGCGGCGAGCAGCTTTGTCTGGCGCGCGCTGCCAGTGCATGCGAAAATTCTGAATTGCGATGGAAATGGTTCCGGCATATCTCGCGGCGGGCGGCCTTTGCGCCGGCGGTGGAATTTTTGCGTGGGCGGCGATGGCGCCTTCGGCGCAGCTCTTTGGCGCGACGCTGCGGCACACCGGCGATCCCTTCACGCTGGCACTCACGTTTGATGATGGCCCGAATCCAACGGTCACGCCGGCGTTGCTGAAATTGCTCGGGCGATACGACGCACACGCGACATTCTTTTTGATCGGCAAGCACACGCGCGCGTTCCCGCAACTCGCGAAGGAAATTTCAGATTGCGGGCACACGGTAGGGAATCACACAGAGACTCACCCGGCACTCACGTTTCTTTCGCGGCAAGGAATTGCAGAAGAACTCGATCGCTGCGACGAAGCGATCGAGTCAGCGACGGGCAAGCCGGTTCGGTGGATGCGCCCGCCCTACGGCTTTCGCGGGCCGCACCTCAGCGGCGTAGTGCGCGCGCGCGGCGGCGCGGGCGTGGTGATGTGGTCTGCGATGGCGCACGACTGGAAGCCGCAGCCGGCGGAGCGCGTGATTAAGCGCTTGCGCGGTACACGGGGAGGCGATATCGTCCTGCTGCACGACGCGGATCACCGCGTGCCCGAAGGCGATCGCAGCCACACCGTCGCAGCCCTTGAATACTGGCTGCCGCGATGGAAAGACGCGGGCATCCGGTTCGTGAGCGTGGACGAAATCGACGGAAAGGCCGCAGCAGCCTGACAAAATGGACGAGCGCAAATTTTACGACGAGAAAGAGCAGACCAAGCAGATTCAATTGCACTGCCCGCACTGCCGCCAGGAAAATAGCTACCCCGTGCGCTGGATGGTGCGCACGAAGAAAGCGCAGCCGCCCAAAGGCGGGAATGAGGAAGATCGCGCGCACTATTCGAAGGCCAGATCGTATATGGTGCGGATCGACGACATGGTTGCCTGCCGGAATATCCGCTGCCGTAAACGCTTCGAGCTGACCGGCCAGACGGTGGTACTGATTCAAGAAGGGCTGCCGCAGGGCGGAGAAGCCTAGAAAATAACGCTTCGATAGAACTAGCTGTCTTTGGAATTTCCCCGTAGTACCGTAGCTGCAGGCTGGCCCTCAAGAACCTCGCGGACTTTCTGCGCAAGCGCTTTCAAGTTGAACGGTTTTTGCAGGAAAGCCATGCCGCCTTCGAGCACGCCATGGCGAAACACGCTGTCGTCCGTGTAGCCGGAGATGAACAGCACTTTCATATCGCCGCGTTCAGCCGCCAGGCGCGCAGCCAGCTCACGCCCGCTCAATCGCGGCATCACCACGTCAGTGATCAACATGTGGATCGGACCTTTGTGCTTCGCGGCCAGAGCGAGAGCTTGAACGCCGTCGCCTGCTTCGAGAATGTGGTAGCCGATAGTGCTCAGATAATCGCGCACCAGCTCGCGCACGCTTTCTTCGTCCTCCACGAACAGAATTGTTTCCGTTCCCGGCGCGGGTGCGCCCTGGATCTGGTCCGCGAATGATTCCTCGACTTGGGCGGCAACTTGCGGCAGGTAAATTTTAAACGTAGTTCCGTGGCCGACCTCGCTGTACACCCAAATAAAGCCGCCGCTCTGTTTGACGACGCCGTACACGGTCGCCAGGCCCAGCCCGGTGCCTTTTCCCTGTTCCTTCGTCGTGAAAAACGGCTCGAAGATGCGGGCCTGCGTTTCCGGATCCATCCCGCAGCCGGTGTCGCTGACGGTGAGCATGATGTACGGGCCGGGTTGCATTCCGCCGACGTGCCGGGCGGCGTAGTTGCGGTCGAGCTGAATATTTGAAGTTTCGATGATGAGCCGGCCGCCGTCCGGCATCGCGTCACGCGCGTTGACCACCAGGTTCAGGACCACCTGCTCCATCTGGCTCGGGTCCGCCTTCACGCGCCCGAGGGTCAGGCCAGGCAGAAATTCCAATTCAATATTGGCGCCGATCACGCGCGAGACCATTTGAATCATGCCCGAGACCACTTCGTTCAAATCGAGGACGCGTGGTTGCAGCACCTGCTTGCGGCTGAAGGCCAGCAACTGCCGCGTCAGCCCAGCGGCACGCTCGGAAGCGCTTTGCATCTGCTCGATATTGTGGCGCATGGGGGAACTTTTCGGCAGGCGCTCGAGCAACATCTCCGCGTGTCCCTTCACGACCATCAATAAGTTGTTGAAGTCGTGCGCCACGCCCCCGGCCAACTCGCCTACTGCCTGCATTTTCTGCGATTGCCGCAACTGGTCAAGCAGGTGCTGGCGGTCGGTGATGTCCAAGGCCACGCCGACCACCCCGAGGGTCTCTCCTTCGCTTGAATGGAGAGGCTGTACGTGTGATTCGAAAATTCTTTTCTGCCATTCCATTTCATATGTGATGGATTCACCGGCAAGCGCCTGGCGGTGCGCGGCGATCGGAGCGAATTCCGGATCGTCCGTCCTGAAATATTCGAATAACGATTTACCTACCGTTTCATTCGTGGCCAGCCCGAGGGCCTTCAAACCGGCCCCGACGGAGGAAGTGAATCGCAGGTCTCTGTCCGTGGTCCACAGCACCGCGGGCATATTTTCAATCATGACGCCGAGGCGGGCTTCGCCTGCGTAGCGCTCGTTCTGCGACCGCTCCAGGTCTTCGAGCATGCCGTTGATGGATTCGCCCAGGTAACCCAGTTCATCTTTGCCACTGACAGTGAGGCGCGCAGAAAGGCTGCCGCTGGTTCCGATCTCGGTGATGTGCTCCGTCAAGTCAGCGACGCGGGAAAGCACGGTTCGCTCGAGCAAGTACAGTGTGACAGCGCCGAACGCAACCCCCGCCGCCAGCAGCAGAAGAAGGAACTGCAACAAGCTCGTCTGTCCCTGCTGGTAAATGCTGCGTGGGAGCAGAACGCGCAGGAGCAGCGCGGGCTTGCCGTAAATGTCGTGCAACTCTTCATACGCAGCCACCGAATCTTGATCGTAGGCACGCGTCAAAGTTGGATGCGCCGCCGAGAGAGAACTGGCCGCGCTTTGGAAATCCGCGCCGAGCTTGCCCGTGTCCAGCCGCTGCACATCGAGGGGCATATGCGTCATTGCCGCCAGGTGAACCACCTCATCCGGGTCCAGTAATCGGCCCATGATTAATGTCCCGGCAATTGGCCCTTGGGAATCACTGGTAAGGATAGGGTGAGAATCAATAAGGACGGGACCGGACTCGAGCATGAGGATTCCCGCTAGCTCGCTCGATTCGTTCGGATGGGTGACCAACAGGGAGCCCGGCTGGAGGTGTTTATCGAGATCTTTCGGGACGGCCACCTGGTCCGCCGTCGCGCGACTGAATCCCTTGGAGAAGATTTTGCGCCCGGATTTATCCAGGATGACGACGAAATTTACTTTGAGCTGCTGGAAGGTAGCGACAGGGAACTCGGTCCGAACGTAGCCCGGGCTTTTCCCATGCATGTAATCGTAGGTTTGGTCCCAGTTTGCGTACTCACTGGTAGTCCGTTCGAGCGTGTCCAGTTCGTTGGCAACTGCGCTCGACGCGCGTCCCAGGTTTTGGCGGGCAAATTCTTCCTCGAGGTTGTTGAAGCCCCGCAACAAGACCACTCGGGAAAGCGCGTAGAGACCGCCCACCAGTCCCAGCATGGTCGCCAGAATGATAAGCAGGGTCTTCCCGCGGAGTGAGGACAAAAATCGTAACGGCGCTGCCTTGAATGGACCCAAGCGCTGACCCCTACTATCAGTATAGTCGCGCGAATGATTCGCTACGTTGTGAGTGTCTTAGTCGTACACTGCAGCCGCCCCAATCCCTAGATTTGTGGCGGAAGAATGCAGAAAAGGCTTATATTCGGGGCATCTCGATATGCGCGAAGGGCATCCCTTCCACATGCAAGTTTGGAGGAAGCCATGAATGGCCGAATCTCCCGTCTGCAACTAGCAGCGATTTTGGGAATTGCCCTCGGGGTAGCGGTACCGGCATTGGCTCAGGATTCAGGCCCGATGCCGCCGACTCAGCCAAGTCAAGATGCGCCGCAACAGACTGCCCCGCAGACTTCGCCGGCGACGGCTCCTCCGTCGGCGGCCGCACCTGCAGCTCCTGCTGCGCCAAAAGCTGCAGCCGCACCTGACGCGAAAGCGCAGGTTCGCATCCCATCCGGCACAATGCTCCCGTTGGTCCTGCACAACGGCATCTCAACGCGAAGCGCCAAGACGGGCGATCCAGTGTATTTCGAAACACTTTTTCCGATCATGGTTGATGGACGCGTGGCCATACCTGCGGGGTCCTATGTCAGTGGCGAAGTGACCGAATCAGTTCGTCCCGGACGGGTGAAGGGCCGCGGGGAGCTTTCGATCAAGCTGAATACCTTGATTCTCCCGAACGCCTATATGATCAACCTGAATGCCACGCCGCGAGATGCGTCAACCGGTGGAAACGAGACGGTGGACGATGAGGGAAGGATAAAAGGCGATAGCGACAAGAGGTCAGACGTTGGCACAATTGCCAAGACGACCGCTGCCGGAGCAGGGATTGGCGGCCTGGCCACTGGGGGCAGCGGGAAGGGAATAGGTATTGGAGCGGGTGCGGGTGCGGCGGCGGGACTGATTGCGGTGCTGCTCACGCGGGGCCCTGAAGCGGAAATGCCGCGCGGAACCACTGTGAACGTCGCGTTGAATCGCCCGATATTCCTCGACGCGGATAAAGATCAATTCACGAGCCCGGGGCAGGCCTCCGCGCTTGCCGGCCCGTCTAATCGCGAGCCTGTTCGCAACAAGGATCCGTTCTAGACGAAATCAGAAACGCGCTGAAGCGCCTAGGGCACCAGTGGTGTGCGGTTTTTCGGCGAAGAATCGCAGCGGTGAAAACGCTGAAGTGTCTATGGACACCTGCTGGTGCAGAATCCATTCGCGAAGGAGCTTCGCCGTCACCGGCGCGAGAAGAATTCCATTCCGGTAGTGGCCGGTTGCTATGAGCAGTCCTTCAAAGTCCGTCGGCCCCAAAATCGGCAGCTGATCCGGTGTTCCTGGCCGCAATCCCGCCCAGGTCTCAATAATTTCTGCATTTGCAAGTCCGGGGACCAGCTCCAGAGCCGCGCCAAGAATCTGGCAGATTCCTGACGGCGTAACGTGTTTGTCGAACCCCGCATTTTCAAGTGTGCTGCCCGCAATGATGCGTCCATCGCTCCGCGGCACCAGGTACCCATTCTCGGAGCGCAGCACCTTTTGCAGCTGCACATCCTTCGGCCGCAAAGCGAGCATTTGTCCGCGCACAGGGTGAGTTGGCGCGTAGCCGGCAAGCCAGTCGATTCCTCCGGAGAAAGCCCCGGCAGCCATGACCACAAATTTTGCGGCGATTCTCTCTCCGCCAGCGACGACGCCGTTGGAACGGCTGCCTTCGCGCAGAACAGAGGTAACGGGGCTGTCGCGACGTACCTCGACACCCCGGTGGCGTGCGGCGGCTATCACGGCGTTGGTCAACAGGCGTGGATCCACCACTGCTTCCTCTGGCAGCCATGCGGCCGCCTGGGACGCCGGACCGATGGAAGGTTCGAGTTTGCGCGCGTCATTGAGCGAGATCGCCTCGATCCGCAGCCCCAAACCGCCGTATTCAGCTACCATTCTTTCCCGCTCAGCTTCCGCGTTTGAGTCGGGAAATACTTGGAGCGTTCCCACACGCATGAAAGATGTGGGCTGGCCGGATGCTTCTTCGACCGCGGAAACGAATTCGGGATAGAGCTGCAGACTTTTTTTTCCGAGAGGGACGAGCGGCAACGCTTCCGGCGAATCAGGACCCGGCGAGAGCATGCCTGCCGCCGCCCAGGAAGCCTCTTGCCCGGGCTGCTGCCGGTCGAGCAGGACAACGCTGAGTTTTTCCGCGGCCAACTCGAAGGCAATCGATCCGCCGATCACTCCGCCGCCAATAATGGCTACATCAAATGCGGTCACCTACTCATATTATCAGTATTTTTCGGCTAGAGAAGGCTGCCTAGAGAGACTCGACGAGTTCGATGGAGAGCAGGCGGGCTTTCTGCGCCAGATTTTGGGCGCGGGCCAGATCGCCCGCCTTGACAGCATCGCGGGACTGCTCGATAAATCTGCGAATTTTTTCCTTCAGATCATCTTGCGCGGCGCTCGTCTGCCTTCCGCCTGCGACCTGAAGATTTTTTTCGGCCACGGCGATGTCTTCATTCGTCTTCCGTTCGTAGTTGGCCTGTTCACCAGCCGACAGCTGCGGCGAAATCTGCGGCGCAGGTGGATGCGCGGGCTGGTCAGCAGGCTGCTCGGCGGCAGGCTCCGTGACGGTGCGCTGTGGCCTCGCGGGTTTTGGGCGAGGAGCTGTCACGGTCGGCGGAGTCGTCGAATCCGGAATCGCCGGAGGCGGCGCCACGTCATCGCCGGGAGGCGATGCATTGGTATCAGGAGCAATCGTCATGGGCCGCTGAGTATCGGCCAAAGTGGTGGAGGGAATCGCAGTGACGGGAGCGGCAGCATGCACCTTCTGCCGCGCACAACCCGCCGCAGCCAGCGAGCACCCGCAGGCAATGAATACAGCGACAATTCGAGCTGCTGAATTACGGCTGGGCATTTATCTTTTTTCTTCTGCAAACGGCTGGCTGAAATCGCGCACTTTCCCGGCCGGCCCCTCCACGGAGCGTGCCAACGGCAATTGCATCCGGAAAGTGGTTCCGCGCCCGGCCTCCGAATCGAATTCTATCCGACCATTGTGCAATTGCACAAATCGAAAGGTATTTGCCAGACCGATGCCGGTTCCACCCGGGCGGGTGGTGAAAAAAAGCTGGAAAATTTTCTTCTGATCCTCGGCGGAAATTCCTTTACCGGAATCCGCCACGGCAATCACTGCCGAGTCGCCGCCGCGCCGGAGGCTCAGCGTAATTCGGCCGCCGGCGGCCGTGAATTCACACGCGTTCAGCAGCAGGTTGAGCACACCCTGGTGGATGAGCTGGCGGTCAATCAGAACCGGCGGAAATTCCGATGGCAAATCCACGCGCAATTCCACACCGGCCTTCGTAATCGAAGGCCTCGCGGCATCGAGGACCTCGTCGAGCAGCGCGCGCAAATCTGTTTCTTCGAGTTTGAGCTCGACGGGCCGGGTGAAATTCAGGAAAGTTTTTACGGCGCGGTCCAAACGGTCGATTTCGCTGTCCAGCATTTTCACGGCTTGTTGCGGCTCCAGTTCGGTGGGCATATTGGCTTTGAGAACCTCGAGCCACAGGCGCATCGAGTTGAGCGGATTTTTTACTTCGTGCGCCACGCCGGCGGTGACGCGCCCGAGCGCCGCGAGCCGCTCGGAGATCTGAAGCTGGTTGCCGATGCGCTCGAGCGATTCGACGTCGCGCAAAGTGACCAGCGTCCCCATGCGCATGCCGCGCTCGCGAATCACCTGCGCACTCAGTCCGATCCGATGGGTGCCGGACGAATTGCGCATCGTCACTTCCGTCCCCTCTACAGGCCCGATTTCCTCGCCCTCCAGACGAAGCGCGCCGCGCACCGGATGATTCGGAGGGAAAATCTCGCTGGCGCGCCGCCCGCGCAACTCGGCGGCCTTCCCTCCCAGAAATTTCTCCACCGAGGGGCTGACCAGCACAGCGCGGCCGTCGGCGCCGAACAGCAGCAGGCCGTCCTCGAGGCCGCTCATCATCTGGTCGAGATTTTCGCGCAAAGTGCTGAAAATTTCGCGGACGTCGCGCAACTGCTTACCGATGCCGACGATTTTCGTGCTGACCGCACTGAGTTCGTCGCCGCGCTCCACCACCGGCTGGAGATCGAATTGTCCGGCAGAGATGCGATCCAACTGCGCGGAGATGCGGTCAATCGGCGCGAGTGCGAAGCGGCTGACGGTGAAGGCCAGAAACGTGGAAAGCAGCACGGAGGCGAGCGCGTACATTCCGGCCGATTGCAGGTCCGGCGAAATTTCGTCGCGGATGAAGACGGAAGATAAACCAATGCGAATATCGCCAAACGGGGTGGATCCGAGATTGAACGGCAGCGAACGCTCATAAGTCTGAGGCGGCCCGTACAGCGTCCGGAGTTGTTCGAAGAATCGTGCCCCTACAAGTCTGCTCAGATTGGGCCGCACGGCCACTTTCTGGTCGCGCAGCGAAGCATCGCTGGAAATCAGCACGATTCCATCATTGTCCGTGATGCTGATCTCGTAAATCGTCGGCGAATATCCCACAGCAGATTCGATCAGAGAATTGAGGGTGCTGCTGTTGTCGAACGTGCGGCGGACGTAGTTGCGGACATCCTCTTTACTGGGGGACGCGGGTGCATCGTCGCGCTGCGCGGCGTCTCTGAGGGCTTGCTTGCATGCGTCATAGACCTGCTGGGCGACGAAGCCGGCGCGTCCGTCCGCCTGGCGCAGCACCTGGCGTGTGAGCCGGGCAATGTAAAGAGCCGACACGACGGTGACCACGGCGAGGACCAGCACCGAGGTCGCAAGTGTGAACTTAGTTTTCAGGCTGAGACGCATTTTTCCGCCCCGCCTCGTATTCTTTCAATTTATTGTGAAGAGTTTTCAGGCTGATGCCAAGGAGTTCGGCGGCGCGCGTCTTGTTCTGGCTGGTGGCTCCCAGCGTCTGCATGATCAACTCGCGTTCGACGGCGTCCACCGTGGTGCCCACGGGGAAGCGAATTCCGCCGAGTCCCGCCGCCGCTGTCGCCGGAGTACGTGCGAATTCCGAAGGGAGATGTTGCCGCGTGATGGTTCCGCGATCGGAGGCGATGGCTGACCGTTCCAACACGTTGCGCAACTCACGGACATTCCCCGGCCAGGGATAGGATTTGAAGAGGTCCATCACGTCTGCGCCCACGCCCGAGATTTTTTTCCCGTGCTTCTCGGAAATCTCGGCCAGCAAGTGTTCGATGAGAAGCGCCAGATCGTCTTTATGGTCGCGCAGTGGCGGCAGGTGAATGTGAAACACATTCAAGCGGAAATAAAGATCCTGCCGCAAGTGGCCGTCCGCCACGGCTTGCTCAGGGTTCTTGTTTGTCGCCGCAACTACGCGCACGTCCACCGGCGTCTCCACCTTGCTGCCCAGCCGGCGAACCTTGTGATCTTCGAGAACACGCAACAGCTTTGCCTGCGTCTGCGCAGGCATCTCGCCGATTTCATCGAGCAGCAGCGTGCCTCCGTCCGCCAGCTCAAAACAGCCGATGCGTCGTTCGGCGGCACCCGTAAACGCGCCGCGCTCGTGCCCGAAAATTTCGCTCTCCATCAGCGACTCGGGGATGGCGGAGCAATTGATAGCCACAAATGGCCGGTCCGCGCGCGGCGAAAGCATATGAATCGAGCGCGCCACCATTTCCTTGCCCGACCCCGTCTCGCCCGTGACGAGAACTGACGCGGTGGAAGGCGCGGCCATTTCGACTTGGCGCATCACCTCCAGCATCTCGCGCGAACTGCCGACGAGCGTGCCCAGCCTCCCTGCGTCGCGCAGTTGGCGAGTCAAAGCAGCGACGGCCTGCTGGTCGCGCACTCGGCCCAGCGCCCGGTCGAGCAGCGCTCGCAGCACCGGAGGTTTCAGGGGCTTTTCGATGTAGTAGTAGGCGCCGGCTTCGATGGCCTGCACGATGCGTTCATCGCTGCCGCGCCCGGTGATGATAATTACCGGCGTGCGATTGATTTCGTCGCCCAGGTGGCGGAGCAGATCGAGGCCGTTCATGCCCGGCAATTCCACATCGGCGAGAACGACGTGTGGCGAAAATTCAGGAAATTTTGCGAGCGCGTCCTCGCCGCTGCCCACCCCGAGGACTTCGCAATTCCATTTGCGCAGCAGGGCTTCGTAACCCTTGCGCGCGTTCTCCTCGTCTTCGACGATCAGAATGCGCTGCAACGATTGGTGATTGTTGGCGGCCATCTCGAGATTGAATCTACCAGCAGTGTCCGTGAAATCCAAGAGAAGGCGAGCCCACAGGGAAAGCGCTGGCCCGGGCCGGCCTCGTTTGGGCGGGCTTCGCCCAGCCGAGTCGCGGCATTCACAGAGATTGCTGAAAACGATCAGTTGCGACCAATGGAGAGCGGACGTGCAACCACCAGTTCGAGCTTGGTGTCCTTCTCCACCGTCAGCTCCTGACCGAGCGCCGTCGTCGCCATAAACGCGGTTACGGCTCCAATTCCCGCACCAATGGCGGCTTCCTTCGCGTTGCGAGCCATCACTCCCGGAGCAGCGCCCGCCAGTGCAGCCTCCGCCATGGCTTCTTCCTGGGTTTGCCGCTTGCCGGTTCCGGCGACGATTTCGCCTTCGTGGTCATACATCACGCGGATCGAGTGCACGCCCGGGGCGTCAATCAGTTCCGCCACCAGCGGCCTTCTGCCGGCGCGCGTTTGAATGTCATCAAACGTGAGCCAGAGCCGCGCCCTGCCGGTCTTCGTCGCGGGCTGCACCCTGTCAATGTGGCCGCGAATCTCCGCGCCCTCCGGCAGCACGCTGCCATCCCCCGCCGTCAGCGGCTCAAGCGTCCTCGCTCGAAATCGCTTGCCTGATTTGTCATCCTTGGTTGAGATGGTGTCCTGCAGGCCGACGAGAAAACGCGTGCCGGTGGCCACGACGTAGGGAACCGCCGGTTGATCTTGGGGGACTGATTGCACTGCCGGCGCGGGCTGCTCGTTCTGATTCTGCGTCTGCGGTTGAGCGGACTGCTGATCCTGCGCGAAAGCGAGACTCCCGGCTGCGGCCAGAAATACGGCGACAGCCAGAAGCATATATCTGCATTTCATATGCTTCTCCTCTTATGGATTGGCTTGCCGCCCTTCGCCGGGAAGGAAAGGGTGCGTAAGACAACTATACCTGAGATGGCGAAGTTCGAGCACGGGTGGTCTGCAACTTGTGCACAAAGTGCCGGCCCAGCGGCGCGCCGGGAGCGATTAAAAAGTTGTACGTTGAATCGACTTCCGTGAATTATAATCCGCCCGCGTTCATCGGCTTACCCGGAGAGGGGCTCTCCAGCTCTCATCGCCCGGCATCGGCTCCCAGTCCATCAGTTCACATCCTGCCCGATGCGGCGCGCGTGAGATGAAGCTTCGCTGGTAGATCGCGGCAAGTTCGATACGCGGAACCTGCCGGGGAGCGATAGGGAGGCAGTAATGAAAGTTGTGGGACGCGCAGGAATCCTGTTCATCGCGATTCTGTTCCTCGCTTCGAATTCGTTCGCGAGCGGCGATAAATCCGACACGCGCAGTATGGCCGGCGATTCCTCCGCGGCCGCAGCGGCGGGTTCATCGGCAAGTTTGACGACGGTTGCTTCGACTGACTCGACAGAAGAAGCGGCCCACCCGCCCGCGACGGCGGCCGAATCTGCGCATCCCAACCGCGCACCGGCGCCAAAAAGCGCGGTCCCTCAATCTTCGGACGCTGAAGACACCGGACCCAAGTGGACTCCCATGCCCGCACTCGATGGCAATCCGGGAATGTTTACGTTGGAGACGGGCGAGATTTTGCCCAAGCACGGATTCAACGTGGCGCTGAGCGTAAATAAATTCTCGCGTATGCCGGGTAATTTGACCGTGCTTCAAGTGGTCCCATCATTCGCCTACGGCATCAATAGATGGTTTTCTATTTTCGCCGCTTTCCAGCCACACGATCACATTCACGTGGGCCAGCCGCAGCAACTGAGCCTGAACGCGCCGCTTACGAATCCCCAATTCAGCAACACGATCTATCGCTCGCTGCTTCCAGGTACGGGGGATCCTCCCGGCTATGTGGAGGATTATCCCTTCGCATCGCATAGCGGCGATGGCTATGGCGAGGTGGATCTGGGATTCAAAATCGGACTTCTCTCGGAGAGAAAAGGAAAGCCGATCAGCCTTTCCATTCGGAATGATTTTTACATTCCCACGAGAACAGGTCTTGGCAGCCTGCTGACCAACCAGGTGCAGTACGGAAATTTCAGCTATGGCGTTGGTCTCGAAGCCAGTAAGACGATTCTCCATCGCAGCATTCTCGCGACGATTAATTGGTCGTACCGGTTTATGCGTGAGCAGACTTTCAACGTCCCCGGCGGCACGCCTCCCGTGCAAGTGCTCGACCTGGCCGATCAAATGGGGGTCGGCGCGGGCTTGCTGATATTTCCTGACAAGCGGTTCAACATCATCACCGAATATTCGGGGTTGATTTATCTCCGGAATGGATTGCCCAATACCTCGCTCGGCGCGCGCGATCCGGTGGACAACGTCGCGGGAATCCGTCTCTATCTGGCAAAGAACGCGGCGCTCGAGGTAGGCTATCGCTATTCAATGAATCTGAACAACCATCTCGACCGCAACGGCTTTCTCCTGAAGCTCGCTGTGGCTCATTGGCCCGAAAAACCTAGAGTGCCGGATTCGCTCACGTCGACCTGCTCGGTGGACAAGCCTTCCGTTATGGAAGGTTCGAATGATCTCGTCCAGGCCAGCGTCATAGCCACGGATGCCTATGGGCATCCGCTCTCATATTCCTGGTCGGCGACCGGCGGGAAAATCAGCGGCAGCGGTCCCTATGCGCGTTGGGAGTCCAGCGGCGCCGCGGCAGGAAACTACTCTCTGACGGTTCAAGTGGACGATGGCGCAGGAAAAACCTCAAGCTGTACTACTTCCGTGGTGGTCCGGCCGTAACCTGCACCCACGGCTCCAAGAGAGTTCTGCTCCTTTGACCGCTCGAAAATGCTCACGGGGAAATCTGCGTAGTTCGTTGCTAATGGTAACGATTGGACCCGCGCCACTAACATTTATCAACTTAGGTTCAACTTTCGGGCAGATGAGTGGAACTCTCTCGGGCGTTCAACACAATTCTAGAAATTGCGAGTGTAAGAGCGTCCGGCAAGTAAATTATCAGTAGAAATACGGATATTTTTTTCCCGTCTCAGAAACTCAATTTCATTTCGGGATTGGCGAGCGCCCCACACTTGCATCCCGCACCAAAATCATGAGTTATAAATTTACGTAACATTACGGACTTGTGAACTTTTTCATTTTGGCACTACACTCCCCGGTGTAAGAACCAATATCCGCTTCCTAAGGCCATTAATCTCAGCGAGAACACCGGGTGTTCCCATTTGGTCACTACTGTGCTTCTGAATTCAGGAAGAGGACATCCGAGAGGGGGCACAAGAAATGGCGAGTGGAACCGAAGCTGTCCTCACTGCCGAGCGCCAGATGACTGCGACTGTGTTGATCGTGGATGACGAAAACAGCACGCGCAACCTGTGTCGCGACGTGGTGGCAGAGACCGGAATGCGCACGCGCCTGGCCTCAACTACCGAGCAGGCGCTGGAGATCCTGGAGCAGTTTCCAGTGGATATTGTGATCACGGATCTCAAGGTTCCAGACGTGGGCGGTCTACAACTGCTGAAGCGTGTTCGCGAGACGTACCCGCATACGGCCGTGATCGTATTGACGCAATACGGAACAATTGAAAGCGCCGTGGAAGCAACGCGCCTGGGTGCCGCAGACTATGTCACCAAGCCGTTCCACATCCCCGAGCTCCGATCCAAGCTAGACCGCGTTGTGCGCACTCTTGAGCTCGATCAGGAAAATCGCCTGTTGCGCGAACAGCTGCGCACTCGCCCCGGCTTCGGCGGCCTGATCGGCCTCAGTCCGAAAATGCAGCGCGTGTACCAACTGATCGAGAAAGTGAGCCAGCATAACTATCCGGTGTTGATTCTCGGTGAGAGCGGAACGGGAAAGGAACTGGTCGCCCGCTCGATTCATTTTTCCGGGCCGCGAAAAGCGAAGCCCATTGTGCCGGTGGATTGTTCCGCGCTGGTCCCCACGCTCATCGAATCGGAATTATTCGGCTACGTGAAGGGAGCGTTTACCGGCGCATTGCACACACGGCAGGGATTGATGGAGGTTGCGAATAGCGGGACGCTGTTTCTCGACGAAATCGGCGACCTCCCGGTTGACCTGCAAGCGAAGCTGCTCCGCGCGCTACAGGAGAAGGAAATCCGGCCGGTCGGTTCAACGGACCGTATTCCTATCACCGTGCGGATCATCGCCGCAACAAATCGCGATCTCGAAGCCACCGTGCGCCAGGGAGGGTTTCGCCAGGATTTGTATTTCCGGCTCAACGTTGTGCAGATCAAGCTGCCGGCGCTGCGCGAACGCAAAGGCGATATTCCGCTGCTCGTAAATTCCTTTCTCGAGAAATTCAGCGGGCCCGATGAGAGGCCTCGAACGATTTCTGAGGACGTCATGGCCCGGCTGATGGCTTACGATTGGCCGGGAAACGTCCGCGAACTCGAAAATGCTGTCGAACGGGCCGTCGCGCTTGGTTCAGGGCCGATTCTCCACGTGGGCGATCTACCCTCGAATCTCCAGCATGGCACGGGCGAACGCTTGCCGCACAATGACGAACTGCTCCCTCTCGAAGAGCTTGAACGTCGTGCGATTCTTCACGCGTTACGTGAGTCCGGCGGCGATAAATTGGCGGCCGCCCGGCTTCTCGGAATCGGCAAGACCACGCTCTATCGCAAGCTGAAACAATACGAGGCCGATTCACAGGCCAGCAACGCCTGACCGCATTTGAAAAGCCTTTCTTTCTCGCGCCACAAGCTGCGAAACATTCGGCTGTGCCTCCAGAATTCCTAGACAGGGAAGCCCGCGTATCGAATCGGGATGTCCGCGCATTTCAGAATTTCGAAACCTGAATCAAGTGATTGAATTATCGAGCCTTAAATCAGCCATTCCGGTGGTCAATGCCATGCAGTGTATCTTGTATGCCGATTTTCCCAAGCACTGTACGCAGGCCGCCAAGCGCGACTGTGATCCGCCGGATTTTGGAATTTGGATTCGCTGTGAGCGCAGCTCTGTTTTGCAGCTACTGGATTCTGCAAGGGCGATGGTAGACGGGATGGGAAAACGCCCGAGTGGATTGGCGCTCAACGGTACGGAGGCTCAGCTCCAAGTGCCGCTGGCACTGCTCGAGAATCCCGTCTCGCACCAGTTGGAGATGGCCGACTTGCTCGCGGGGGCCAGCTTTGGCGCGGTGTTCGAATCGAGCGGCGAGGCTTTGTTGATCGTGGAAGGCCAGGGGGTTATTCGGCGGAGTAATCGGCGAGCCAGTGACCTGCTGCGAACGAGCGCGGTACGAGCCGTCGGCAAGAATTTGAGCGAATTTCTTTCTCCGGCCGCTGCCCGAGACTTTGTCACCTACTGCAAACAAGCCTTGGAGACACAGCGAACTAATGCGGTCGAGGGAAAAAGTCTCGATACACTCCTCTCCACCGGTTTCCCGATCCGTATCACCATCCGGGCCTTGATGCCTTCCTCGTGCGACCTGCTCGTATGTCTCGAGGATGGTTCCATCGTGCAGCGTGCAGAAAGCCGATGGCGTCAAACGACCGCGGAGCTGAGAAGTGTCCTTGATTCTGTGGAGGCAGGAATCCTGCTGCTCGATCCGCTGGGGCGCGTGCGATTTTCGAACGACCGCTTCGCGCAACTTTTCGGATTGCAGTCGCGAGCACTTGCAAAGCTGGAAGGTTATCAGGAACTCGAACGTCTCGTGGGGGAGCGGTTTCGCAAACCGGAAGCGTTTGAAGCACGTTGGAAATCGTTCCTGGCGGGTGCAGGTGAACCGGCCCACGATGAATTGGAGATGACGCGCCCTGCTCGTCGCGTGCTCGAAAGATTTTCTCGTCCGGTACTGGATGGTGAAGGGCGGCCGGTCGGCTGGCTCGAGCTGTACTATGACGTCACCGCCAAACGCCCGATCCAGTTAAAGCTTCTGCAAACAGAAAAAATGGCCGCGCTCGGCCAGCTCGTTTCCGGCATCGCGCATGAGCTGAACAATCCTCTGACCGCCATCATGGGTTACGCCCAACTCCTGCTCGGCCACGGCTTGCAACCCGCACAGCTTTCCGAGGCCAGCAAAGTATTTCAGCAAGCCGAGCGCGCCCGGCGCATCGTAAAAAACCTTTTGTACTTTGCGCGTGAGAATAAACCGGAGCGCACCCGCGTGGATCTGAATGAAATTGTTGAACGCACGCTGGCGCTCCGCAGCTACGAATTGAAAGTGGAAAACATCGCCGTGGAATGTGATCTGGCCGCCGATCTTCCCGAAACTCTCGGGGACCCGTACCAGTTGCAACAGGTGGCGCTGAATTTGCTGGTGAACGCCGAGCAGGCCCTGTTGCTGGGGCGCGGCCAGGGTCATGTCTGGATCCGCACCCACCGGAGCGCAGGCGGAAGAATTTCCTTGGAAGTCTCGGACGATGGTCCCGGAATCCCGCCCGAGATCGCTTCGCGAATTTTCGATCCGTTTTTTACCACCAAGCCTTCGGGCGTCGGCACCGGCCTCGGTCTCTCGATTGTGTATGGAATCGTGCAGCAGCACGACGGTGAAATTACCTTCGAGAGCCAGCCAGGGTACGGCGCAAAATTCGTCGTCGAGCTACCCTTGGTTGCGATTCCGGAGGAGCAGCGCTACACCAGGGTGTTTGCACCCGCCGGACAAGCAAGCGCGGTTCCCACGAGCCGCATCCTGGTGGTTGAAGACGAAAATACAGTTGCCCAGCTGATTGTTGACGTGCTTCGGGAAGAAGGCCACGAAGTAGAGGCGACACTCGACAGCCAGGAAGGGCTGACGCGCCTCTCCCGAGCCCATTACGACCTGGTGATTTGCGATTTGAGGATGCCGCGCCTGGATGGGCCTGCATTTTACGAGGCGCTCGTTGCTGCCGGGAGCTCGGCACAAAATCGCATCATTTTCATCACCGGCGATACGCTCGCGCCCCGGACGCTGGAATTCCTCGAGCCACGCGGCCTTCCCCACCTGGCAAAACCGTTTCTGGTCGAGGAATTGAAACTTGCGGTGAATCGCATGCTCGAAAGCACTCGCTTGCACGGCGAAGCAGAAAACGCACCGCTCCAGATGGCCGAGCGCGGCCTGGGCCAGAGGACTTGAAAGAAATGTACACCGGTGCCCGGACGGCAACAGTTGCGGCGGAGCGCACGGCACTGCTCCTGGTCGGCGATAAACAGACGGGGCAGCAAATCGCTCGTGAGATGGAACGGTTCGCAAACCCGGGAATCGCACTCGTCGAGCCGGATCTTTCGCAATTTCGTGAACGGTTGCGCGATAGCTCGCCGCGCGTGATCCTTCTCGACCAGGCCATCGTAGGAGGCACGCCGCTCCGCGAGTTGCTCCGCCAGCTCACTGAAAGTGCGCCGGTAGTCCTGCTCGGCGTCGCCGAGCAGCGCGCGGACATCTGGCGTTTGATCGCCGAGGGAGACCTGGATTTCGTCGCTCGCAGGGGAGATTTTGCCCCGCTCGCAGCGAGCCTGATCGAACGGCGGCTGCGCTGGGCGGAGCGCTCGGAATCCGCGCTGGGGCCGCCGTGGGCGGGTTTGCCGGTGGACGCTTCCGACATCCTGCGTCATGAAATCAATAATCCGCTCACCGGAATTCTTGGAAACGCCGAGCTCCTGCTGGCGCATCGCGACCGGTTGCCGGCGGCGGACACGCAGCGTCTGCAAACGGTCGTTGATCTCGCCGTCCGGCTTCGCGAAACCACGCGCCGCCTGAGCAACGCCCTGGAGACTCACCCGCCTTCACGGAAATCGGCGTAGGCCGCGGCCGACCGCGCTCCTCCGAATCCAACGCATGCTTCTGTCAATTTTTTCCATCGGCAACGAAAAATGCCTGGGCAAACTTTGTTCGGCTCAATGAAACTCCTCCATGCGTTGCGACGCCGGTGACCGGTCCAACTCGCGGTTCAACGTCCGCTTGCGCGATAGAGCTAGCGGGATTGGGCGGAAAGCGTCCTTCTCCGGAGACCCCTGTTGGCTCGGAAACAAAGAGAAATCCCTCCTCCGGAGACCCCTGCAAAAGTTTCGATTAGAAACTGCACCTTCCCTTTGTTTTCTACAAGTTGCAGCGATTTCTATTCGACATCACTTTCGATTAGAAACAGTGAGTAGTGACGAGTGATTAGTGACGAGTGGCGAGCAACAGACCCGACCGGTCGCCCGTCCGGCGCAAGGGATTCCTCGCCGCACCTGCCCGCCATCCGAAAATCCTCCAGCATTAGGGTGCAACTTCGAAACGCGGAGGTCAATGGAACTGGCGTGTGGATATCGTCTCAGGTTTGAGGAGATCACTTGATGCGAGGATCGAAGCCCGAAAACAAAAAGAAAAACAGCGCCGTGCGAGATTCAAAACCTCCCACCCTTTGTCCGCCGTGGCGGAGCAAAGAGTGGGGCACAAGGCAAACGAGTATCGCCCGTCCCGAGCTTGGCTAGCGCAGCGAAGACCCAGCCGCGCCGGTGAAGGTGTCATCGGCTTTCGGCCCCGTGGGATGGTTCTTTATAAGGTCGACGGCCGAGCCGATGTCCCACGCTGTCATAATACCTGTGTTCAACTTCACTAACTGCTTCGTATCCTCCACCCTATATAGTCTTCCGGTAGTAATCATCTTAACGACGTCACCTTGCTGCAAATCCTGTGGTGTTATTTGGTCGGATCGGATTTCGCCCTTCTCCCGCACGACTACCGTCGCGTCATAAAGAAAGTTGACAACGACGCCGGCCACCTTGTACACAAGCCCACTCTGACTTAAATCGCGGAAGACCACAGGCGAGCCAGAAAAGCCCTGATTGTTATAACCGTCCAACTGTATATTTTGGGCTCGTTGCTCCGGGAAAGACAAGATTGCAGCAACAGTGGCTCGTTTAGCGAAACCAAGCACGTCAGGCATCGTCCCGTAAGTTATGTATTGGCCGTAGGGGAAACCCACAAAATAAGCGTCTTGGCCGATTGCCAAGCCCTTCGACGTCGGTTCGAGATCAAACATTACCGTCAACTGTTCGGGGGGGGACCAGCACAGCGATATCAACCGGGTCATCACACTTCAACACGGTGACCTTGAGAGCCTTCCAGCCGTCCTTTCTCATCATCCTGACCGTCGTCTTCGCACCGTTTGCCGTACTGGTGACCATGTGCTTCGCGGTGACCACATATTGCCGCCCATCTACTTCGATTGTGAATGCGGTGCCCTCGTTGTTGTCTACTTTGATTAGAAATACACGACGAAGGACATTGCTAGTAAGCTGAGCGTGGCACGGAACGGCCTGCAGGAGAACAAATAGACCGATCAGCGCGTAGCGAACCCTCGGCATCATCTGAGCCTCCTTTTTCCTCTCACATTAGAACGCGGTCGGTTGGAAAACTTGCACCAAGAAAGAGTTTATTTCATTCTGGAGCGATATCGGCGGCGCCACACTGCTCACCTACTTCAATCTCACCGAACCGGATGCCGTCGGAGGCGCGAAAGGGTCATCGCCTAAGCCTGCTTTCTTGTGTAGTTGGATGATGAGTTCTGAGATGTCGTCTCTGGCTTGTATGGCGTTTTCGAATGTGCAGTATTTCTCCCATTCGGCTTCCGGCCATTTGAAATTCACATCCTCTTGCGTGCTTATTTCTCGGTGTTCCTCAATCATTTGAGATCTGCCGTGCGCGATTGCATTACGAAACTCGAACAGGGCCCGCAACGTGCTATAGGACCGTTTTAGGCGGTCAGACGGTTCGAAGCCTATTTTTTTCCGGACACGATGAAGCTTCTTCCACCACGCGATTTGGTCTTTTTCTCGCCACAAATTGAGTTGCTTTTCACCGAGGTGATTCAAATACGCTTCGAATGTAAAAGCCCGAAGCAGAAGCGAGCCCATGATGGTGTAGCGATTTCCCCTCAGACGCTCCAGCGCGGTGTCAAAGAGTATATTGGCCGCATGATGGAGTTCAGCGAAGGTCCGCACGTCACGCGTTGTGGTTTGGATAGCGTCTTTTTCCAAGGTGGTATCAGGCCCTGGCCTTCGGCTCTTTCTTCCCGCCGCGGATTGCTACATTTTTTCTAAGCACAAATTCTCCAGCCCTTCCGAGATCTCACCAAACAGCTTTAGCTCATCCAATTTAAGGACGCGCGCTTGCGGATTGTTCGTCGGATAGACAGTTCGATTGAAAGTGATTTCCTCCGCGCGCACATTCACGGTTTCCACGACAACGGCGGAAATACGCGAAGTTCCGAGGAAAAACCCATTCGGCGCACGACTCGTGTCCAAATCGAAACCTTCCCCTCCAGCGGCAAGCACTGGATTCACCCGAAGGTCTCCGTAGAGAGTCCGCAAAATCGTGAATTCATCGACCATTAGTTTCGCCAGATCTGATATTTCGATCAAAATTACCCCGCGCGAGTTCTTCGGGATTTGCTCACGCTTCTTGTTCAGAATGCCTCGCAGTCGCCTGTATGTCTGGTCGGGCTGGAGAGGCCCCGGATTGTCGCCGAGCGATTGCACGGCCATGTGAGTGCGATCCCGCCGTTCTCCGGAGTTGTAAAACCGCGCCACAAAGCGCGCCTGTCCCGCTCGCTCGAACTCCCGCATCTGGGCGGCCAGCTTCGCGCGGTCGGAATAATCGAACTCCATGTTGCGCACATCCTGCTCGAGTACACTCCAGTCGTCTGGGCTGTGATAGTACAGGACGGCTTCCGGCAAGTTCCTCGCTTCCAAGTCATTCAAGATACTCGCCACGCGTCTAGATGCTTGTTTCAATTTCGGGGAAAACGCTGTGTAGTCATTCGTCATGGAAAGCACGATGTTGTACCGGGATGGCGTAGCGCACAATCGAGCGAACACATCTTCCGTGGCAGTGTCCACGGTGTGGTGCTCTTCATCTAGCCTGACTCTTCGTATCTCTACGTAGTAGCTCTCGTCCTTCACAACGAGCAGGTCCGGACCGGCCTGAGGCGCGGTAGGCTCCATTGTTACCGCACATCCACGCCGGGCAAGAAATGCGGCGTACCCCAATTCGACGAGCGTATCGACGAACTCACCCTTAAATTTACTGGCGAGCCGAGACTTGTCGCAATTCACGGCGCCACTGTTCAAGACAAAATCTGCCAGCTCTTCCGTGTACTGAATCACGGAACTTTCCGGGCTCTTCTTGTACCAACGTCCCAGCGCATGCTGCGGCTCCGCGCCCACAACGTTCATCTCGATCCATTCGTCTCCCAACAGTTTGCGGAGATTTTTCATTTTCACGGCTCCGGACAAAGCCCGAATCACCCGCCACCCGATCAACGCTACGACGCAGGTCACGAGCATGAACTTCACTATAGGCTTCACGCGAGCATATTAACCCTACTGCCATTTGGAACATTGACCCTTTATGATGCCTCTTTCTGATAATTTTATTTGATGTGACGTGATCGCGACTGACGACCGCGTTGGCGGGTGGCCCCTCCATCGCGGGTTCCCTGGGCAAAGCAAGCAAAAAGCAAAAGAGAACAGCAGATGCCTTCTCGCAAAACCATCCGGGACGTCCCGTTACAGCTTCCGGGATGCAGCAGACACGGACGGAAGGCCCTCCTTCGCCAAGGCTACGGCGCGACAAGCAAGCGAAGAGAGATCCCTCGGGCCCTCCTACGCCAAGGCTGCGGCGGGCAGGCGCGATGCAAAAGGCGAGAGAGAAGCAGATCCCTCGTCGGTTGGAAAGCGGAGTCCCTTCGCCCCAAACGCATGGCTCAGGGCAAGCGGGATGACAACGGTAAGGCGAGTGGGGCGTCCACCAAGAGCACAGACCCTTCGCCAAAGATCTCAGGGCAGGCAAGAGTGTCTGTGCTACCTAAGGCAGGTCCGCCTACGCCGAGGCTACGGCGCGACAAGCAAGCGGGATGGCGTTCCTTGCTGGAACGCCATTTACTTCTAGCGCGAGATTACCTACCATGTGCCCTGAGTTGGATTCGCCCCTGAGGGCGAAGTGCGTGCCTTTGCTGCCGGGCACCAATCTGAACCGATGCCACGACCTCCCCGACTGATGGTGATTGAACCGAGCGGCGTGCACCGCGAGGTGCCGCTGTCTGCGTCGCCGTTTCGCATTGGACGGCAGGCGGGCAATGAATTGACCGTCCGCGACAGCCGCATCAGCCGCCAGCAAGCGCAGATTCTCTCCGCGAACGGCTCGTGGGTGCTCGAAGACATGGGCAGCCGCCATGGCACCTTCGTGAACGGCGAAAAAGTGCTGCGGCACGAACTCAAGCCGAAAGACAAAATCGATTTCGGCATGCCGGACTCCTACAAGCTCATCTTCATGGGCGAGGGAGCGACGATTGAGGAGATGGTCGAGCGCGTGGAAGGGCCGGCGCCGAAAGAGGCCGGAACGCGCGAGCTGCATCATCTGGGAGTGCTGCTGGATGTGGCGCGGACGATGGGCACCGGGCTCTCGCTCGAGGACGTGCTGACGGCGGTGGTGGATGCCGCCATTCAAGTGACGAGGACCGAGCGCGGCGTCCTGCTGCTGGCGAATACGCCGGGCGCGGAGCTGCAAATGGTGGTGGCGCGGGACGCGAAGCACGGCACTTTGCGGCCGGATCAGGTGCAAGTGTCACAGAGCGTGGTGAAGCGCGTGGCGAACACGCGACGCGAATTGATTGTGAGCGACACGGGCGAGGACACGGGCGGGGCGACGTCGGGAGAAAGCGTCGCTCGCCTCGAGCTGCACACGATTGTGGCGATACCGGTGGACAAGCTGCCGGTGATTGAAACGCTCGACGCGACGATTTCGACGCGGCAGGGAGAACTTCTCGGCGTACTTTACCTCGACAGCCATTTGCCATCGAGCGCGTTCACGGACGTGGACCGCGATGTGCTGCGCACGCTGGCGCGCGAAGCGGCGACAGTGATCGAAAACGCGCGGCTATTTTCAGCGGCGCGCGCCAAAGTGCGACTCGATCACGAAATCGAAATCGCCAGCCAGATTCAACACACGCTGCTGCCGAAAGCGCTGCCCGACACCGCGGAAGTGGCCGTGGCCGGCTCGACGCTGTCGTGCCTTTCGGTGGGCGGCGACTGCTTCGACGTAATCCCGCTGGGCGGCGGGCGGCATGGATTTTTTGTAGGCGACGTTTCCGGGAAGGGGATTTCGGCGGCGCTGCTGGCGACGCTGCTGCAAGGCGTTTTCTTCACCACCGCGGCGATGGACATCGCGCTCCCCGGAGTTTTTTCGCGTGTGAATCTGTACCTGTGCGAACGGAGCGGCGAAGACCGGTACGCGACCGTGTTCTACGGCGTGCTCGACAAAATGGGGCGCTTCGAATATGTGAACGCCGGACACGTGCCGCCGTTGCTGCGGCGGAAGTCGGGGGCGCTGGAGGGGCTTGGCTCGGCCAATTTCCCCGTGGGGATGTTTGCGGAAGCGGAATATCAAAGCTCGCGCATCCAGCTCGAGCAGGATGATTTCCTGGTGATCTACACGGACGGTGTGTCCGAGGCGCAGAATCCGCATAGTGAATTGTTCGAAGAAGCGCGGCTGCGGAAAATACTGGAAGCCTTCACGGGCGAAACGGTGCAAGAGTTGGGCGATGCGATTCGCGAAGGGATGAGAACGTTCACGGAAGGCGCGCCGCAGTCGGACGACATCACCATCCTGGTGGTGAAGTACAAAGGGCAGGGTTCATGAAGAAGAAAGCCGCGAGCCGCGTGACGCCGGCGTCGTCGCTCGAAACGCTCGAGCAGCTTTTTGCGACGCTCGACCCCGAGGCGGATCCGGGCGAGCTGGCGGCGCAGATGGTGCGCGAACTGGCGGCGCGGGGGCGGCTGGAAGGTGCGCGGCTGTGGCGCGTGGTGGATGGCGAGCCGGTGGTGTGGCAGGAAAGCGGCGCGCTGCCCGCGGCTAACGCGGCGCACATGGAAGAAATTTTGCACGGAAAGGCTGCGGCGCGGCTGAATGGGCAAAGTCACGCGTGGAAGCTGGGGCGCGGCAACACTCCGGTCGGCGTGCTGGAAGCGTGCCCGAAAGGGAAGCTGACTCCGCAGACGAAAGAGTGGCTCGATCTGTTCCGGCAGTACGCGGAAGTGGCGCTCGAAAGCAGCGAGCGGCGCCACGCGGTGATTGAGCTTTCGACCATTGTCGAGGCCACCAAGCGCCTGAACTCGACGCTGGACCTGGCCGAACTCCTCAATATTATTCTGCAATTGACCACGCGGCATACCGGGGCGGAGCGCGGGACGGTCTTCCTGGTGGATCACGAGAAGAAAGAAATCTGGTCGCTCGTAGGATTGGGGCTGGACCAGCAGGAAATTCGCCTGCCGATCACCAAAGGTATCGCCGGGTGGGTGGCCCAGCACGGCGAAGCAGTGAACATCGCGGACGCGTACGCCGATCCGCGATTCGAATCGGAAGTGGATTTGCGGCTGGGATTTCGCACGCGCTCACTGCTGTGCATACCCATCCTTAATAAGGACCGCGAAACAATCGGCGTGCTGCAATTGCTGAACAAAAAGACGGGGCCATTTACGCACGCGGACGAGTCAATGCTGCGCGCGATTTCGGATCACGTGGCGCTGGCGCTCGAAAATGCGCAACTTCATCGCGAGGTGGTTCAGAAGCAACGGATGGAGCGCGATCTTGCTCTGGCCCGCAGCATTCAGATGGGGCTGCTGCCGGAACATCCGCCGCTGCTCGAAGGATTTGAGATCGCGGTGTCGCACAAGCCGTCGCTCGAAGTAGGCGGCGACTATTACGATTTCATCCGCATGGCGCCGGACACCACTCTGATGGTGGTCGCCGATGTGGAAGGCAAAGGCGTGGGCTCGGCGATGGTGATGGCCAACCTGCAAGCAACGCTGCATGCGCTGCTGGCGCATTTGCATTCGCTCGAGCGGCTGGTGGAATCGTTGAATGACATGATGCTCACCGACACGCGCGGGCAGAAATTCATGACCATGTTCGTCGCGCTGCTGGACCAGCCGCACCGGACGCTGCACTACGTGAATGCGGGACATGTGCCGCCCGCGGTGGTGCGCTCGAACGGGTCGGTGGATTATTTGCGCGAAGGCGGGATGGTGGTGGGGCTGTTCCCGAGCCAGCACTATGACCGCGGGCACGTGCGCATGGAGCCGGGCGACATATTCGTCGGATGCACGGATGGAATCACGGAAGCGATGAACGCGGCGGACGATGAGTATGGTCAGCAACGGTTGGTGGATCTGGTTGGGCGCGAACGCGGGCTGCCGGCGCCGGAGATTGTGCAATCCGTGCTCACCGAAGTGGATCTGTTTTCGCGCGGCGGCACGCATGAAGACGACCGGGTGATTCTGATTCTTAAAGTTGTGTGACGGCGTAGTTCCTCAGGGTTTCAGCGGATACTTTTCAAAAAGGCTTACCACACGCCGCTCGTACTCCGCCGGGGCTTGTCCCAATGCGGCAGCGTGTCCGGCACCGTGAACAATCCACAATTCTTTCGGCCCTGTGGCGGCTTTGTAGATGCGCTCTGAATGGCGGCAGGGAATTGTGGAATCACGCGTCCCGCAGATGAGGAGAATGGGAAACGCGCGGGCGGCGACGGCTTTTTCCGGCGAGACGTCCTCGGGTTTGAAGCCACCTTCTTTTTCCACCTCATGCATCGCCAGCATTGGTGCGGGGCGGAATAGAGTTTTCCCGAGCCACGATCCTGCGTGAAGGCCCGCGTAGTCGTAGCTGACTTCACGCAAATTGGCGAAGGAGGCTTCGGCAGCGACGGCTTCGATGCGCGGCTCGACGGCAGCCGATTGCAATGCAATCGCAGCGCCCATCGAAACTCCCAGCGCACATAGGTGGCGGACTTTTTCGCTGGCGTACAGCGCGTCGGTGATGGCGACGGTGTCGTAGCGCTCCTTCCAACCGTAGGTTGCCATGTCGCCGCCGCTTTCGCCGTGCGCGCGTGAATCCATCATCACGACGCTGTAGCCGTTGCGGAGCAGAAATTCGGCGTGGCCGAGATCGCCCGTTCGATTGTCGGAAACGCCATGGTAGAGCAGCACCCAATCGCCGGTGGGCGCCGCAGGGCGGACTTTCCATCCTTTGAGCGTGATTCCGTCAGAGGTGGTGACGTTGAAGTCCTCTTTTGTTGCGCTGATGCGCTTGAGCATTCGCTGCGTTTCTTCGAGGCGTATCGGATTGAGGCTCGGGTGAAGAATGCCGCTGCCGATGCCCGCGCCAACATAGGCGGCGGCGAATGGGGAAATCGCCAAGAGGCCAATCGCGAAGTAAGTGGGGCGGCGCATGTGATTGCCTTCTAGTAAATGATACGACTCCGCGGGACTGCTTGTTCCGCTTGGATTGGGAGGGTGTTCGATGCGGGAGTCCGGTTGTGCTATGCGATCTAGCCAGCATTCTGCGAGTCAGGCCTCGTTCTCAAACTTTTTCTACGTTTACTACCGTCCAGTAACCTAATTTATCGGGGATTGCCTGTCAGGGAGTCGCTAGACCGAGGAAGCGATTGCACCTATTTCAATGCGATGGCATCATTCGATCTTGCCTGCGAGCTCAAAGACAATAATGATGCGATTGATGCTGTGGATAGGATTGCTTTGCTTGGAAATGGGTCTGATCATCGGTTTCTAAGTCGTTCCTCAACTTCAAGCGCGCAATGCCCCAGCGGGGCATTGGGAATTAGAAACGCCTCGGACCGACAGTCCCTGGCTGTGGGTGGCTTCGATCGCATTCTTGGGACTCTTTACGCTGGGCAACATTGGGCTAATTTTGAAGATTTGGCGGCGATTCAGGGACCTCAGGGTCAACGACTAAGACCGCCTCATTGGGTCATACCCTTCCAAATCCCGATTACTCGGACTCCTGAACAACTGACCTGCTGCGACGGTGCCGCTTGTAGAGCTGACCGTCGTGTTATGAGCCGGTGGAGGAGTAGTGGCGCGTGCCGAAGTTCCAGAGTGAGATGGCGATGGCTAGAAAAACGACGGCTACGACGGGCACGAGCGGGGCGTATTCGGGCGTGACCGTGCGGCCGAGCAGGCGGACGCTCGGGTAAAACGACGCGAGGCCGAAGGGAATGATCCAGCAAAGGAAAAATTGTACGAGGCCACTGTAAATTGAAAGCGGATACCGGCCGAAGGCGATAATGTTCCAAACCGGCGGATGGACGCCGATGCGGTCCTCGAACCAGAAAGACACGGTGCTGAGCATGAGGAATATCGAAACGTAGATAATGCCGGCGCAAACACCGAAAAATAGAAGCATGCCGAGTTTGGCCGGCGTCCACACCAGGCCCAGCCGCCTTCCGGCCCACACGATGCAGAAAATTCCGGTGGCGACTTCCTGAAACGATTCGATCCGGAAAGTCTCAAACAAAACCTGGAACAGTGAGGACACGGGGCGCAACATGACGCGATCGAATTTGCCTTCGATGATGTAGTTGTTGCCAAAGTCGTAGAGATTCATGCTGATCACATTGAAAATTCCATAGGGAATAAGCGAAAAGCCGTAGAGGAACATCACTTCTTCAAATTGCCAGCCGGCCAGCTTCGGCGCCTTCTCAAACAGGATGACGACAAACAGAAGGCCGAAAATCGTGGCGGCGAAGCTGGTGATTAGGCTGACGAAAAAATCGCCGCGATAGCTGATCCGCACTTTCGCGTATTGCATGAAGTAGTCGGCGAAGAGAAGGGCGTGCCGTTTCGCGCCCGCGGCGATAGCGGCGAAGCCGGTCCTTTCGTCTACAGTCGCGATGTGTCTTGATGTGGTCACTGTATTCGTTCCTGGTGCAAATTCAAAAGAGCCGGCGAGACGCCCTTCGGCTGTGCTCAGGACGAGCCGGCGCTACATTAGCCTCCGTGAATTGTGATTTTGCGCGACGCTCGTTCCCACCAAAGATTCGCGAGAATGAGCAGGGCAACGACCCAGAGCCACTGTGTCGCCAGAGCGCGGAGCGCCGCGGCACGGTCGAGTTTGCCGAGATAAATCTGGAGCGGTTGATAGGCGATGTACTCGAACGGCAGCCAGGCCATCGCCTTCTGTGCCGCCGACGGAAAGAACGAAATCGGAATCAAAAGCCCAGAAAGCAGCTCAATCAGCCAGTATTTTGCGCGAATCAGTGCCAGGATGGATTTCAGCGGGATGGCGCAAGTCCCGATCATGAAATTGATGGCCGCCATCATGAAGAAGCTGCCAATCACGCCGAGCATGAAGAGGCCGAAATTTTCAACTGACGAAGGACCGCGCACCGGAAAAACCATCGCGACGACAACCGCAGTCGGCAATGTGAGCAGCCCAAGGCGAAACGCGGATTCGCCCATCGCGCGGCAAATCCACATCCATTGGATCGACACCGGCTTGATCAGGTCCATGGCGATCTTGCCTTCGATCACTTCGTAAGCCATCTCCTGGTCAATCGTGTTCCAGTAAAACGAGCGAATCATCCAGCCGACGCTGATGTAGGTGATCATTTGTGCGAGGGTGTAGCCGGCGATGGATTGCGCAGAGTGGAAGACGGCTGTCCAGATGAAGTAGTAGACCGTGACATTTAGAAAATACGTGATGATGCCGGTGAAATAGCGCAGCCGGAACGCAAGGATGTTGACGAAGCCGACGCGGGAAAATTCCGCGTACGGCACCAGTGTCTGCGCCCAGGCGTTCACACCGTGACCTCGGGAAGCGCTTCGCCTGCGTAGATGCGCTTGACGATCTCTTCGATGGGCTCGTCTTCGATCAGCAGGTCGCGGACCTCCACGTTGGCGAGAATCTGGCGAATGAGATCAGATGTGGGGACCTTCACGCGATCGAAGCGGATGCGGTAGGTGAGCTCGTCCACTTGTTCCGCCTCGAGGCCGTCGCGGCAGAAAGCAGCCATACCGCTGGCCTGCGCACGATCCTTGAGCACGAATTTTATCTGCTTAGTCCGCAGCAGCTTCTGCTTCAGGTCGCCAAGCGGCCCATCGTAGAGCACGCGGCCGTGGTCAATGATCATGATGCGGCGGCACAATTCCTCGATGTCATCGAGGTCGTGCGTCGTGAGCAGCACGGTGGTTCGGAATTCGCGATTGATGGCGCGCAGAAAGTGGCGAATGTGGTCTTTCGCCACCACGTCGAGGCCGATGGTGGGCTCGTCGAGAAAAAGCAGCGGCGGATTGTGGAGCAGCGCCGCGGCCAGATCGCAGCGCATGCGCTCGCCGAGCGAAAGCTTGCGCACGGGAGTATGGAGATAATCGCGAACATTCAAAATCTGGTCGAAGCGCTCCATGCGCGCTTCGAAATCGCGCTGCGAGACGTCGTAGATGCGGCGCAGCAGTTTGAAGGATTCGATGACGGCTATGTCCCACCAGAGCTGTGTGCGCTGGCCGAACACAACGCCGATCGTTTTCACGTACTGGCGGCGCTGGCGATGTGGGACGTAGCCATTCACCCGGATTTCGCCGCTTGTGGGCACGAGGATGCCGGTAAGCATCTTGATGCTCGTGGATTTTCCCGCGCCGTTGGGGCCGATATAGCCGACCATTTCGCCGCGTTCGATGGAGAAGCTGACACGGTCAACAGCGGATACAGTCTTGTATTCGCGGACGAATAGATTCTGGATCGAGCCCCAAACGCCTTCGCGGCGATGGAATGTGCGAAAGTGCTTGCACAGGTCGTTGACGTAAATGAGAGAGTCTGAGCTCATCGAGATACAAATTCTAACATCGGGAGCGACGGGATGCAGGAGACAGAGCGCTCCATACCAAATTCCAAATGGCTCCTCGGCTCCCCTTGTTCGCTGGGGATTCCGATCCTCATTGCGTCGTCACTCGCCCATTACTTTGACGAGAATGCGCTTCGGGCGTAAGCCGTCAGGCGCGACAAAAAGTACGGACTGCCACAGGCCGGGGTCTATATGAGATTTGGAGAATGCGACATGGTTCGGTGGAGGAGTGGATAGGAAAACTAGCCCTTGTGACAGGTGGAGCAGTGTTTTGCGTCTATGTGGTCCATGGTGACTTCGAACATGTTGTTGCAACCGATGCAGACGCGATGGATTTTGACGGGAGATTTCTCACCTGGTTTGGGGGCGGCGTGATCGGAGTGCTCGGTTTGTTGTGTCTCGTTCATGGCGGGATTCTACCATGATCTTAAAGAAGTGGGATCCGGCTTGCCCCCGGAGAACTAGGCAGTGGTGCCGCGGATCAAGATGTCGCCGACGCGAGAGACGATATCGGCGACACGAACGGGGCGGTAGAGAACGGCTGCGACGCTCGGAAGCGGTACGGATTCTGTGCGCGAGGCAATTACGATTGTGGGGACGCGCCCGACAAGGCTCTGCACGGCGGGATCGGCGGCGAGATCGGCAGTGGCTTCGAGGACGGCGGAAGCAGGCATCTGACCAGCAGCGAGAGCGCGTTCAACATCCTCCGCGGATTCCAAACCGAGTGCTTCGATGCCCAGCTCGCGAAGCTCGGCGCGGACAGCAGCACGGAGCGTCCAATCGCGCGCGATCACGAAAACAATCGCCATCTTACTGAGTGAGTATAGCATCCCACTAATGTGTGCCCCGCGGCACTGCGGCGGGCGTTTGCGTAGGCAAGGGGAGAAGGTGTCTGCTACAATTTCACGACACTAGGGGAGGGCGGCGCGGTGGTGCGCGGCCCATCATGGCAGAACACAAGAATAGAAAATGGATAGTTCTGGGGCTGGCCGCGGGGCTGGCGGTGCTGGTTCTCGTGGTGTTGGCGAGCCGCGGGCAGGCGCCGGCCGTGCCGGTGGTCAACATTGGGCGCGAGGATTTGACCGCTTCGATCTCGAGCAACGGGAAAGTGGAGCCAATTACCGCGACGGTGGCGCGCGCTCAATTTCCCACATTTGTGGAAAAGGTGCTGGCCAGCGAAGGGCAACCGGTTCATCGAGGGCAGTTGATCTTGACCCTCGAAGCCGCCGACGCGCGCGCGCAATTGTCGCAGGCGCACGCAAGCCTTCTGGCGGCGCAAGCGGATTTGCAGAATGCGCGCGCGGGTGGGCCGCCCGATGAGGTGGCACAGCTTCAAGGTGATTTGCAGAAGGCGCAACTGAGCGTTGCAAATTTGGAGCGAACGCATCAGGCGCTTGAACAGCTCGTAGCGAAACAAGCGGCGACGCAGGATGAACTCGCTGAAAACCAGGCCGCGCTGGCGCAAGCGCGCACGAATCTCGAGGTGCTGAAACAAAAGAAGGCCAGCCTGGCTCAGCGTGCGAACATCACGATTGAAGGTGCCGGCCTGCGCGTGAAGCAGGCGCAGGATCAGGTGAAGTCGCTCGAAGAAAAAGTGCACTCCGCGACGGTGATCTCTCCCGTCGATGGAACCCTTTATTCGCTGCCTGTACGTGCGGGGGACTACGTAAAAGTAGGCGACACGCTGGCAGAGATGGCCGACCTGCGGCACGTGCGCGTCCGTGCCTTCGTGGACGAGCCAGACCTGGGCTGGCTCGAGCCGAACCAGGTGGTGCAGGTGACCTGGGATGCGAAGCCGGGGCAGACGTGGACAGGCCACACGGAAATGGTCCCGAAACAAGTGGTGGCGAGGGGAACGCGAAGCGTCGGCGAAGTGCTATGTTCGGTGGACAACGACAAGATCGAGTTGCTGCCGAACGTGAACGTGGAGGTAAAGATCCTGGTGCGCACCCGGAAGGGAGCGCTGGTGATCGACCGCTCGGCGGTGCGCTACGATGCGGGTAAACATTACGTGTTCGTGTTCGACGGCGACAAAATTCACCGGCGTGACATTTCTGTGGGCGTGGCCAGCGTCTCAAAATATGAGGTGGTGGGAGGATTGAAAGCGGGCGATCGGGTTGCGCTGCCCGGAGAGCAGGACCTGCGAGACGGCATGGACGTGCGAGCTATGGAGGAAAAATAGGAGTGCAGCGCGTGCCCGTTGAAAACTACGTTTCAAGGTACCTGGTTGTCGTGGTGCTTTTCCTTGCGGCCGGAATGGCGTGGCTCGGCAATCCCACCGTCGTTCTTGCGCGGGACGGTGCCACAATTCTGCAGTCGGCGCAAAAGCAATTCAACGCCGGAAATTATTCGAGCGCGATTACCACGCTTCAGTCCGGCGCGACTCAAAATCCAGACAACGCCGAAATCTTCTACTGGCTGGGACGAAATTACTATGAGCTGCGCGACTACGAGAATGCCATCGCGCAGGCGGAAAAATCCGTGCAAATCGATCCGAAGAATTCTCTTTACCACATGTGGCTGGGGCGCGCCTACGGCGAGAAGGCGGATCGCGAGCACAGTTTCTCCATTGCCAAGAAAGTGAAGAAGGAATTCCAAGATGCGGTTCGATTGAATCCTTCGAACCTTCAAGCGCGGCGCGATCTGGAAGAATACGACATCGACGCGCCCTGGATCGTTGGCGGCAACAAAGACGAAGCGAAGGCGCAGGTGGAGGCAATTGCGGCGATTGACCCCGTCGAGGGGCGCCTGGCGCGTGCCGTCCTTTACTTGGAGTTGATGAAAAAGCCGGACTTGGCCGAGCACGAATACCGCGAAGTGCTGAAAGCGGCGCCCGATCACGTCGAGCCGTATATCGAGGTGGCCAACTTTTTTGTGCATCAGAACAAGGCTGCGGACGTGGACGTGGCGACGCAAGCCGCGGCAAAGGTGGCGCCGAGCGATGCGCGGCTGGGAATGTATCGAGGCGTCTGGCGCGTGATTGCCGGCACGGAGTTGCCGCGAGCGGAAGAATATTTGAAATCGTATCTCGCGAGCACTCCCGACCGCAGCGATTGGCCCTCGCACGCTTCCGCACGAGAATGGCTTGGCCGGCTCTATGAAGCCGAAGGAAAACGCACCGAGGCAGCGGAGCAGTACCGCGCCGCGCTGCAATTGGATCCCGGGCGCAAGGAAGCCCGCGCGCGGCTGCAGCAACTCGAGAAAAAATCAAATTAGCATCGCGTCCTGATCGTTGGAAACTCCCGTATGTCAAGCGGCATCTGATTCTTCATGGCCTCTCATCTGATCAAGCCGCGAAACACGCCGATCTTGTGGAGCGAGACCTGGAGCCTCGCGCTGCAAGCGCTGCGCGCCAACAAATTGCGCGCCATGCTGACCATGCTGGGGGTAATCATCGGAAGCGCCTGTATCGTGCTGGTGGTTACGGTGGCGCTGACCGGGAAGCGCTACGTGATTGCACAGATTGAGGGCGTTGGCGCGAACCTGATTTATGCAGAGCATGTCTATTCCGGCCCGACGGCTGCCGCCGCTGCGGATGAAATCACACTCGACGATCTTGAAGCGGTGAAAGCTGAAATCCCGCAAGTCAAAGTGGCTGCCGGTACGCGGAATATCCCTCTGTCGATGGTCGTGAATGGCGAGGAGCATCCGGTGAATTTGGTCGGCGTCACCCAAGGATTTCAGCAGATACGCAATCTGTTGGTCCTCCGTGGAAGGTACTTCGACCAAGACGACATGAATTCGGAGAGCAAGGTGTGCCTGCTCACGGAGGCGCTGGCTTCGGCCGTGTTTCCTTCGGACGACCCGATGGGAAAAGAGATTCGCGTTGGCGAGCTGCACTTCGCGGTGATTGGCGTGTTCCGCGAACGCGTGGCGACGTTTGGGCAGACGGAAATCACGCGCGAATCGCTGCTCGTTCCATTTTCTTTGATGAAATATTACGGCGGGAATACTTCGATCAAGACATTCTATGTACAGGCGGACCGGCCTGAGGACGTTGCAAGCGTGACCCGCCAGACTGAAGAAGTTCTTACCAGCCGGCACCGTGCCGGGTCGGAGTACCGCGTAGAAAACTTGACGGGAATTCTGGAGACAGCGCGTCACATTTCGACGGCGATGACGGCAGTGCTGATCCTGATCGCGCTGATCGCGCTGACGATCAGCGGGATTGGAATCATGAATATCATGCTGGTGACCGTGACAGAAAGGACGCGCGAGATTGGAATCCGCAAGGCCATAGGGGCGCAGCACGACGCTATACTCTATCAATTTCTGAGCGAGGCACTGATGATCAGCGGCGCAGGCTCACTGGCCGGAATTGCAATCGCCGTGGCGATCCCCGCGTTGATCACATTTCTCTTGAGATTCTTCCCGGTGCCCGCGGATGTTGCTGTTGGCATTCCCGTGTCGTGGATATCGGTGGTGCTGGCGTTCGTAGTATCCTGCTCAACGGGCTTGCTGTTCGGATACTTGCCGGCGAACCGGGCGGCAAAACTTCATCCCACGGAATCGCTACGCTATGAGTAAAAGAAACTGGATCACGGCGGGGCTCGCGGGAATTATGGCAATTTCCGCGGCGGGCGCAGCGCGCGCGCAAGACGCGGAAAAGCTTTCGCTGCGCCAGGCCGTGACGATGGCCTTGCAGAATAGCCGCGACCTGGCCCTTGCGCGCGTCCAATACACCGTGGCCAAAAATGCCGCGGGCGTCGATCGCGCCGAATTCAGGCCCAATCTTTACACCGGGTCCGGTGCGGCATATACGAGCGGCTTTCCTGCAACACCAAGCGGGCAGGCGCCAGCGGTCTTCAGCATGTCCTACACGCAATCCGTGTTCAATCTGCCGCTGCGCGGCCAATTGAAAGCTGCGGAAGATAGGGCCGAGAGCCAGCGGCTGGAGATGGAACGGGTGCGCGGGGACGTAATCGTGCGCACCGCATCGGAATACCTGGAGCTGGCAAAAGTGCGCCATTCGCTCGAACTGATGCGAAGCCAGGAGGCCAGCGCGGAAAAAATTCTCGGAGTGACGCGAGATCGCGCCGCGGCAGGCCGGGAACTGCCCATTGAGATCACGCGCAGCGAGTTGACGCTCGCACGCGTGCGGGAACGCATCATCAGACTCGAGGGCCGTGAAGAAATCCTGGCCCAGCAGATTCGGAATCTCACCGGCATCCCCGACGGCCAGGCGGTGGAAGTCGACACGGAGGAGCCGTCGTTCGCGAGCGATCAGCAGGAAAGCGAACTGACAGCCATGGCGCTCAAGAACAGCCCGTTGATCAAAGAAGCGGAAAGCGAGCGCACCGCCCGGGAGCACATCTTGAAGGGTGAAAAGGGCGGATACTGGCCGACTGTGAGCGTGGTGGGACAGTATCAGGTGTTGGCAAAATTCAACAATTACAATCGATACTTCTCCCCCAACAGTTTTCAACGCAACAATGTCACCGTGGGCGTTGATGTCCACATCCCCTTGTTCAGCGCAAAAACTTCCGCAAATGTTGCGCTGGCAAGGAGCCGGCTGAATGAAGCGGAACTTGCGCTGGGCAGCAGACGCCAGGAAGTAAGCCTGGACGCGCAACAGAAAGCGCGCAACGTGCGCGAGTTGGATGCCAGCCGCGAGGTGGCGCGGCTGGACCTGAAACTGGCACAGGAATCGCTGCAACTGATGCAGGCCAAATTCAACGAGGGTCGCGCGACTCTTCGCGATAGCGAGCAAGCGCGCCTGGACGAGAGCGACAAGTGGGTCGCTTTCCTCGACGCTGATTTCGCCCGCCAACAGGGTCAACTGACGCTCTTGCAGGCAACGGGGCAACTGGCAATGGTGTTCCAGTAGCGATGCGCCCGGCGAAAGCTGAGCTTGGGCTTGCCTGTGAATTCGAGTAAAATGAGGTGTTTGCGATTTACGGGGCCAAGAATCCCGTGTTGGTACTGAGGGGGTAATAGTTGATGCCGTCCGTAATGAAGACTTTGTTGTTGAACCCGCCGAGCTTTGAAAAGTTCGACGGAGGCGCCGGCTCGCGCTGGCCCGCAACGCGCGAGATTGAATCGTACTGGTATCCGGTGTGGCTCGCATACCCCGCCGGGATGCTCCCGGGCAGTCGCCTGCTGGATGCGCCTGCCCACGGAGTGACCCCCGCTGAAGCGACGCAGATCGCCCAGGATTATGACTTCGTGGTGCTGTTCACCTCGACCGTAGGGTTTTTCAGCGACTTGCGCATGGCCCGAGCGATGAAAGATAAGAAGCCGGGCATCAAGATTTGCTTCGTGGGGCCGCAGGTGCAAATCAAGCCGGCGGAAAGCCTGCTGGCGAGCGCCGACATTGATTTCGTTGTGCGCGGGGAATTCGACCACGCCGTCGTGGAATACGCGCAGGGCAAGCCGGTATCGGAGATCCTGAACGTAAGCTATCTCAAAAACGGCAAGCCGGTTCACAATCCGCCGCGTCCGCTGCTGCAGACCGAAGAGCTCGATGCGCTGCCATTTGCTACGGAAACTTACCAGCGCGACCTGACCATCGAACGGTACAACGTGCCTTTCCTGCTGCACCCGTACGTCTCGTTCTACACCGCGCGAGGATGCCCGGCGCTCTGCACCTTCTGCCTGTGGCCGCAGACGCTTTCAGGACACGCCTGGCGCGTGCGAGGTGTGGAGAGCGTAGCTCGCGAGTTCAAGCAAGCGCACAAAATGTTTCCGCAGGCCAAGGAATTTTTCTTCGACGACGACACGTTTAACATTCGCAAGGACCGCGTCCTCGCGCTTTGCAAGGAATTCAAGCCGGTCGGCTTCCAGTGGTCCTGCACCTCCCGCGTCCATAGCGACTACGAAACGCTGAAGGCCATGGCCGATGGCGGAGCCCGCCTCCTGATTGTCGGATTCGAGTCCGGCGACCCGCAGATCCTGAAAAACATTAAGAAGGGCGCCACGGTTGAGATGGGTCGCACCTTCGTCCAGAATTGCAAGAAGGTCGGCATTCGCGTTCACGGCGATTTCATCATCGGGTTACCGGGCGAAACGAAGGAAACGATTGAGAAGACCATCAACTACGCCAAGGAACTGGACTGCGAGACTATCCAAGTCTCCATGGCCCATGCCTATCCTGGGACGGAGCTATACGATCAAGGCATGCGCGAGGGGTTCCTGGCCGGGGAAGCAGTTACGGACGCGCTGGGACACCAGCTTCCGCACCTCCAGTATCCCGGCTTGTCGCGTGAATACATGGTGGACGCTGTCAACCGCTTCTACGACGAATACTATTTCCGGCCGCGAGTGGCGTGGCGCATCGTGCGCGATGCCCTTTGGGATGGCCACGAGCGCAAGCGGCTCTTCCATGAGGCGGTTGATTTCATGAAACTGCGTGCCGATCGTCGGAAGGTGGCGCGCAAAGGCGTCCAGAAGAAAGTCCTCGTCAACGTCCCCATGGAGCCGCGTGCAACTGGGGAAGTGGCGAGCGAAACCCAGAACGCATGACGTCTTCTGCGGGCCTGCATTTCAAAACTTACGCACTGATTTTCTTCATGGTCATCTTCGGGCCGCTGGGCGACGTCCTGCTCAGCAAGGGCATGAAGCGGGTTGGTGCGATTCCCAATCTTACGGCCTCGAATCTGCCGCAACTGCTTCACATGTTCGCGGCTGTTTTTTCCTCTCCGTTCATCTGGATGGGCATTGCCTCGCTGCTCGCATTCTTTGTCGCTTACACACTCGTCCTCTCTTGGGCGGACTATAGCTACGTCCAGCCGGCCTCTGCCATCGCCTACGCCATCGTGGCGCTGCTCGGGTACTTCGTGCTCGGCGAGGTGATCACGCCCACCCGCTGGTTGGGTGTGCTGATCATTTGCAGCGGAGTTTTTATCGTGGGACACACCCCTCCGCGCACCACGGAGCACAACTGATGCTGCGCGAAATCGTCCTGCTGCTGTCCATCGTAGTCTTCGGCACAGGCGGGGAGCTTTGCCTGACGCGCGCGATGAAAACCATTGGAGAAGTGCACGATTTCCGGCCGCTTTCGCTGCTGCGAGTTTTCGGGCGCGCCCTTCGGGTTGGCTGGATGTGGATCGCGCTGCTGATGATGACCAGCGGTTTCTTTGCGCTGCTGGGCATGCTCTCGATCGAAAACGTCAGCTTCGTCGTCCCCGTGACGGCGCTCAGCTACGCAGCCGGCGCGCTCGGCGGAAAATTCTTCCTCGGCGAACGTATTGCGCCGCTCCGCTGGGCCGGCGTGCTGCTGGTTTGTGTCGGCGTCACGCTGGTGTGGATCGGCAAGGGATAATCGTGTGACGGCTTGGACGGCGATTCGCGGGGCGCTCCTGCTGCTGGCCCTGGCGCCGTTCGGCTATTACATTGTTGCCATCATTGCCGCCCGCCGATTTTTCCGTGCCCGGCCCGCGAGCGCCACTGAGTTCACTCCTCCTGTCAGCATTCTGAAGCCAATTTACGGGCTCGATCGCGAAGCCTATGAGAATTTCGCGAGCTTCTGCCGGCAGGATTACCCCGAATTTGAAATTCTCTTTTGCGTTTCAGATTTGCAGGATCCTGCTGTGCCCGTTATCCAAAAATTGATCGAAGATTTTCCCAGTCGATTGATTCGATTGCTCGTGGGAGCAGATCGGCTGGGCGTGAGCGACAAAGTGAACAAGCTCTGCCGCATGGTCCAGGAAGCGCGCCACGACTTGATTATCGTCAGCGATAGCGATGTGCGCGTTGAACCGGGCTTCCTGCGCGCGGTAGCAGCCCCGTTCAGCTATCCCAACGTCGGCGGCGTGACCTGCCTATACCGCGGCCTCACAGACGGCTCGCTTGCTGCGGACATTGAGGCTGTCGGCAACAGCACGGACTTCGCCGCGAGCGTTCTGGTTGCATGGCTGCTCGGAGACGTGAATTTCATGCTGGGCGCCGTGATGGCCACCACAAAAAAGCATCTCGCCGAAATCGGCGGATTCGAAGCGTTGGTGGATTATTTTTCGGATGACTATGAACTGGGCAACCGCATCGCCGCGCGCGGGTACCGGATCGAACTGAGTACGTTCCCGGTTTCCATCGTGTACCCTCACGAATCGCTTGCCGGCGCCTTCCGGCACCAGCTTCGCTGGAATTTGAGCATTCGGTATTCGCGCCCCTGGGGGCACCTCGGCCTAATTTTCACGCAAGGCATTGCGTGGTCGCTGCTCGGTCTTCTACTGGCACCATCCGCGCTTGGCTCGTTGGGATACGTAGCGGGCTACGTTTTACTTAGCGGCGCAATGGTCAGAGCCGTAGGCATCTATGGCATGCAGGATAAGTCGCTCAGGAAAAAAACGCGGGCCTTGCTCCTGCGCGATGCGTTTGCATTCCTGGTGTGGGTGGCCAGCTTCCTCCCGCAGCGCATCCGCTGGCGCGGCCAAGAATTTCGCATCAGAGACAAGCGGCTCGTGGCGGCCCCGCCCAATCAGCCTCTTTAGAAATTCACTTCTTCGTTGCGCCCAGTTTTTCTTCCGGTCTGTGGAGGAGATTGTAAAGTTCGTTCGCGCCGCGAAATTCCGGTTCGAGTTCTTTGCTCGAGAGATGCGTGCGGAGAAAATCCAGGGTTTGCGCGAGCCGGTCGAGGGCGCGTGAAATATTCTCAGAATTTGTCAGGCAGATGTCGCGCCACATGCTGTAGGGGCTGCCTGCCAGCCGCAACATATCGTGAAATCCGTGCCCCGCAAGCGTCGTCGGCAAACCTGTTTCGTCGGATTCGTCCTGAACCACCCGCGCGAGCGCGACGGAAACCAATTGCGGCAGATGCGAAACGATTCCAACGGCCCAATCGTGAGTTTCCGCGTCACACCAATCGGGTTCGGCACCCAGGGCGCGGACGAGCGCGGAGTATTGCTGAACGCGCGGGTCAGTGTCCGCTTCCTGTGCGATCAACACATAGCGCGAGCCGCGAAATAAATTTGCGTCCGCATGCTCGACGCCACTGGTTTCTTTTCCTGCGATGGGATGCCCGCCCAGAAATCGCGCGCCGCCGCGAAAATGGTCTTTCGCCGCGCGGCAAATCACGGTTTTCGTGCTGCATGCGTCGGTAACCAACGCATCCGGCTTGGCGGCAGCCGCGATCGCAGGCAGCGACTCAATCGCTGCCGCGATGGGGAGTGCGAGATAAACCAGATCCGCACCGCGAACCGCACCGGCGAGGTCGCTTGCTGACTCCTGGATTGCGCCCAGCGCACGCGTGCGTTCGAGAACATCCTTGCGGTCATATCCAATAATTGTGCTGGCGGGAACATGGCGGCGAACCGCGAGCGCAAATGATCCGCCAATCAAGCCGGTGCCGACGACGGCGACGCGGCGAAACGCGGTCTCAGGTGCTCCGGGCATCCCGGTAGTGTACCCGAAGTTCTCGTTCCCACGGTCTCCACGCAGGGAAAGCCCTATCCCTTGACGCCGACCGTGGCGATGAGTATAGTGAAATTTCGAACTGGAATTTGGTTGCAGTCACAGAGGAATCCGGATCGCTCGATGCCCTTCACTTTTACACGTTTCGCTTATCGTTACCGCTTCTCGTTTACGGGGAGCGGGCCGGCGAAACGTGCGCGGGTGAGGTAAGCAAGAGCAACTAAGAGCCGCACAAAGTTTCGAGACACCGGGCCGCGACCCCCACGGGGAACGCGGCCTTTTTTGTTTTTGGCGGAATTTTCGCATCGATGATGCCGGGAGACGTGCCCCATGATGATTAAAAATTGGCGAAAGAAAATCGACGCCATCGACAGCGCCATGCTGCAGCTCCTGAACTTGCGCACGGAGCTTGCACTGGAGGTGGGCAGGTTGAAAGGGGAACAGGGCCTCTCGCTGCGGGTGCCCGCCCGGGAGCACGAAATCCTCTCACGCATGAAGAGACTGAATCCCGGCCCGCTCCCGGACGATTCGGTGGGGAAAATCTACCAGTTGATTCTCGATGAATCGATCCGCACGCAGGAACAGGACGGTTGCGGAAAGGCCCGGAAGGGCGGCCGCTTGCGCGCGAACGGCAAGCGGCGGAAGGCGGCAGCTGCATGACGGTGGAAGCCAACTCACGGGTGGCATTTCAGGGCGAGCGCGGCGCGTTCAGCGAAGAGGCTGCCGTGAAATTGCTCGGGGAAAAGATCGTACTCGTGCCACAGCCCACTTTCGAAGCAACTTTTGCTGCCGTCGGGGACGGCCTCGCGGATTTTATTCTCACCCCGATTGAAAATAGCCTGGCAGGCTCTGTCCACAGGGCCTTTGACCTGCTTGTGCAGAGCGGCCTGAGCATTGTCGGTGAAGTGGTGATTCCGATTTCGTTGAACCTGATCGGCGCGCCCGGAGCGTCGCTCGAGCAAATTACCGTTGTTGAATCCCACCCGGTTGCACTGGCGCAATGCGAGCAATTTTTCAGCGCGCATCCGCACGTCAAAAGAATCGCCGCGGAGGACACGGCTGGCAGCGTCCGTGAAATCGTGCGGGCGGGGGATCCGTCGCGCGCGGCCATTGCCAGCCGTCGTGCTGCTGAAATTTATAGTGGAACAATCCTGCGCGAGCATCTGGAAGACGATGCCGAAAACTACACGCGCTTTCTGCTGCTTTCTCCCAACGCCAACGGTTCCCCGGCTGCCAATAAACTTTCACTGGTGTTTCAGCTTCCGCATGTTCCAGGCGCGCTCCATCACGCGCTCGAACCCTTTGCGCGCCGCACGATTAACCTGATGAAAATCGAAAGCCGTCCGGTGCATGGGCGGCCCTGGGAATACCGCTTCTATCCCGACCTGCAGGCGGCTGCTTCCGATCCGGAAGCAGCCGCAGCGGTTGCTGAACTTGAGAAGTACGCGGTGAACCTGAAAATTCTTGGATCGTATCTTTCGGCAGAAGTGCCGGGCGGCAAAACACACCAGGGACCGAAGAGGGACAAACCATGATCGTCAATATGGCGGTAAACGCAACGGAAGCGGACATCAATCACGTCGTGGCGCGCATCAAGGAGTGCGGCTATCAGGCGCACCTCAGCCGCGGCGAGGAAAGGACCGTGATCGGCGTGGTCGGGAAGGGCGACAAGCATCGAAGCGAACTCGAGGCACTGCTCGCTGCGCCGGGCGTGGAAGAAATCATTCATATCACGCATTCCTTCAAGCTTGCCTCCCGCGATTTTCATCCGAAGGGGACGATTGTGGAACTCGGGAAGGGGATCTCTATAGGTGGCACAGAGCTTGTTGTTGCCGCCGGCCCTTGCGCTGTCGAATCAATCGAGCAAATTGAAGGCGTGGCCGAGCGCGTGGCGCAGGCGGGCGCGAAATTGCTCCGCGGCGGCGCCTTCAAACCGCGCTCCTCACCCTACTCGTTCCAGGGGCTTGGAGAAGAGGGTCTGGAGTTGCTCCGAAACGCTGCGGATAAGAATGGCTTGCTGGTGGTGAGCGAAGTGATGGACCCTTCACAGGTGGAAATCATGCTGCCGTATGTGGACGTGATGCAGGTGGGCGCGCGCAACATGCAGAACTACCATTTGCTCCGCGCCTTGGGCGAAGTTTCGAAGCCCGTACTTCTCAAGCGAGGCATGTCTGCGACCATCGAAGAACTGCTGCTCAGCGCCGAGTACATCATGTCCGGTGGGAACTACAACGTGATCCTCTGCGAGCGCGGCATCCGCACGTTTGACACCTACATGCGCAACACCATGGATATCGCCGCCATCCCAGTGATCAAGCAGCTTTCGCATTTACCGGTGGTGGCCGATCCGTCGCATGGCACGGGCAGGCGGGATAAAGTGTCGCCCATGGCGCGCGCAGCCGTGGCGGCGGGAGCGGACGGTTTGCTCATCGAGGTTCATCCTGATCCGGAACGTGCGCTTTCCGATGGTGCGCAATCGCTCTACCCGGACCAATTCGCCGAATTAATGGATGGACTGCGCGTAATTGCCAACGCGGTGGGGCGGCAGATTGCTCCCATTCCGATGCAGCCGCGTGCTGCGCGCGGTTGACGAAATCGCGTCCCCCCGGTAAAGTAGAAAAGGGTCGCGCTCGCGGCCCTTTTTGTTGTCTCCCTTCGGCTGGGAGGTCGTACAATTGGCAGTACATCAGCCTCTGGAGCTGACTATCCTGGTTCGAGTCCAGGCCTCCCAGCCAACTTCCTTTTGAGTTTTCCTCGAATATTATTTTTGCGGCGAGTATCGCTTCCCCAGCACCGATTTTTGGTCACTCCCTGCGGCGGGAAACAAATCCGAAAGCTAGAAGTACAATTCCGGAGAGTGCCGAGATCGCGATTCCAGCGGATCGATCCCAGGTACGAGCAAAACGAATTTCGACGCGGTGGGTGCCTGCGGGCAGGGGCATGGTCAACTGCGCCGTCCTTCCGCGAGAGCTTGCCTGAACGGGCTTGCCATCCACCTGAACCCTCCACGCCGGATAGTTGATTAGCCGGACAGCGAGCTGCTCCTGATGCTTCGTTTCTGTCAGGAATACCTTGCGTTCGGCCGTCCACTGATCAATGTGCGGCCGAACGCCGCTCTCGTGAATCCAGTCGCCTGATTTTGGCTCGGCGATTGCCAGGCGCGGCGTGGGTGGAGGGACAGCTTCCGGCTGGCTGGGATCCACTCCCGGTAAGCTATATCGGTCGCAGCCGAGCGGAGCGTACTCGTCGGTCCCTTCGTAGCCATAGCCACGTTGGATCGCGTCGGACAGAACCGGGATGTCTTCGCTGTCCCACCAGGCGTCGCGCACAATGGCGGTTGCCGTTCCCGCGATCACAATCACCCACACAGCGCACCACATCCACGGGCGCCGGGAACGCCCGAGCGCCGCGGCAAAAAAGAATGCGTAGGCCACGCCCAGGGGCAGGAGCCACCGCCAGGGAAATTGCACGAAGTGAAGCTCGGGCAGATAGCGCCAGAGCAAAAGACTGAGCGGAAACATCAGGAGCGTCGAGGCCGCTCCCAGAGCCAGTAGCATCCACCATAAATCAAAGAAATCACGCCGTCGGCGGGCAGCGAAAACAGCGGCAATGCCCGCGATCATCATGACCCCGAGCGCGACGCCCGAAACTTTCCAATTGAAAAGCACGAACTCGGGATCGGTCGCGTGCGTGAAGAGAAAATTCAGCTCCGTCCGCAGATTTTGCGCCAGCACTTCCTTGATTTGCACCCAGCGTTGCTCATAAGCGGCGGGGAGGATATAGAAGGCCGCAAGTCCCAGCCCCGTTGCCAACGCGACACCGCCTGGGATCAACGGGCGCGCGCTGCGACGGAGAATACAACCGACAACCAGCAGCAGTGCCAGTGAATACGTGGCGATCACGGCGGCTGGCGCATTGGAGAGCCATATCAGCGCGAAAACAATCGCGAGCGAAGGCACGCCGCGCCACCCCTCTCGAATCACTCGCCGCGCTCCCCAGATCATCAGCGGAAACAGAGCGCTGGCAAGCAGCTCTGCAAAATCGCTGCGATAGTATATGAGTACGAGATGATAAGGATTGACAGCGAAGAATACCGCCGCAACTGCAGCCTCCGGCCCCGCCAGCCACTCACGCGCCAGTCGCCACATCGCGAGCCCGGCCAAAATCAACACGAGCCAGATGAACGCTCCCGGTGCCATGCGCCAGGGCAGCAATGAGCCGAGGACTGCCCCGAGCATCCAGGAGGCCGGCGGGTAGAAAACGAATCTTGGTTCGCCGAATCCCCAGTTGGCCCACTCCGCCCATCGCGGATACACGATCCCTTCGTGCCATTGCCCGGCCACGTCCATCCACGAAGCCAAATGAAATCCGAAGTCGTGTCCCGAAGCATTACCGAGAAAAAACATCGGCGACACCACGGCTGTCGCCGCGGCAATCAAGAGCAGCATCATGATCAGCCGCGAGCCTGCCGCCGTTCGTGCCGAAGGCTTACGCCCAAGAGTTAGTGCTGGTTGAGGGCTAATGGCGTCCGCTCCCATGCCTAAAGGTCAACGAGAATACAGGCACACGCCCTCCCGCGCCACTTAGTCCTGAGGTAAAGCGGGCTTCCTCGGCACTTTCGGCAGCGAGCGACTTGCCAATGCAGCGCCCCTCCGGTTACATTCTTGTCCGCCTGCATTCGGTCTGCCGCGATGAGGATGCCGCATTATTGGCCGCGCGCTTGACTGAAATTTGGCGATCCACTACCACGAAGAGAGCCAGGAATGACGAACGAAGAAGAGCGGCTGCAGGCAAGCGCAGATCGAACGGTCCACTGGCAGCGGTGGGGGCCCTATTTGTCCGAGCGCCAGTGGGGAACCGTTCGTGAAGACTACAGTCCCAACGGTGATGCCTGGGCCTATCTTCCTCATGACCACGCGCGCTCGCGAACCTATCGCTGGGGCGAAGATGGTATCGCCGGAATCAGTGACCGCCACCAGCACATCTGTTTTGCCATCGCTCTCTGGAACGAAAATGACTACATCCTCAAGGAGCGGCTCTTCGGACTCACCAATCCAGAAGGGAATCACGGCGAGGACGTAAAGGAATACTACTATTATCTCGACGCGGTCCCGTCCAGTTGCTACCTGAAATATCTCTACAAATATCCCCAGGCGGCATTTCCCTACGAGCAACTTCTCGCCGAAAATGGCAAGCGCACACGCCAAGATCCTGAATTTGAACTCGTCGATACCGGCATCTTCAACGAGAGTCGCTACTTCGATGTGTTCGTGGAATATGCGAAAGCCACGCCCGAGGACATCCTAATCCGCATCACCGCTTGGAATCGCGGGCCGGATACCGCGCCTCTCCATATATTGCCGACATTGTGGTTTCGCAATCGCTGGGGTTGGGGCGAAGGATACGACGCCCCCCAAATGGGGTGTATTGATGGTCCGGAGGGAACGGCGCTACTGGCATTCGACGAATTTCACTACGGCAAACGCTGGCTGCTGATCGAATCTCCGCCCGAAATCCTTTTCACCGAAAACGAAACGAATATGGAGCGGCTCTTCCAGGAGAAGTGCCGGACACCGTACGTCAAGGATGCCTTCCATCGCTATGTGATCAACGGCGAGCGGACAGCCGTGAATCCTGCGATGACGGGAACGAAAGCAGCCGCCCACTACGCCCAGCAAATCCCCCCCGGCGGCTGCACGACGATTCGACTGCGCTTGATGGACAGCAATCCAGCCGCGAGCAGAACCACAGCGCAAAAATTCTTCGGCCCCGAATTTGATGCAATTTTTGCACAGCGCCTAAAAGAGGCGGACGAATTCTACTCCCAACGCATCAATCCGAAGATCAGCGCGGACGCGCGCCTGGTCCGGCGCCAGGCGTTCGCCGGGCTGCTCTGGGGGAAACAGAGTTACCACTATGACGTGAAGCGTTGGCTCGACGGGGATCCCGTGCAGCCTGCGCCTGACCCGCGCCGACTCCCTGGCCGTAACCACCAGTGGGTGCATCTGCACAATTCCGACGTCATCTCCATGCCGGATAAATGGGAATACCCCTGGTACGCGCAGTGGGACCTCGCGTTTCACTGCGTGGTGATGGCATTGATCGACCCCCAATTCGCGAAGGACCAGCTCATCCTCTTTTTACGCGAATGGTACATGCACCCCAACGGTCAGTTGCCGGCATACGAATGGAATTTTTCGGACGTGAACCCGCCGGTCCACGCCTGGGCCGCCTGGCGCGTTTATAAAATTACCTCCCGCATCACAGGCAAGAAGGACCGCAATTTTCTCGAGCGCGCCTTCCACAAGCTGCTGCTGAATTTCACCTGGTGGGTGAACCGCAAAGACCCGGAAGGAAAGAACGTATTCGAAGGCGGGTTCCTGGGACTCGACAATATCGGCGTCTTCGATCGCTCGACGCCGCTCGGCCCCGGCAACTATGTGGAGCAGTCCGACGGCACCAGTTGGATGGCCATGTTCTGCCTGGATATGCTCTCCATGTCCATGGAGCTTGCGAAGGCTGACCCGGCCTACGAAGATGTGGCCAGCAAATTTTTCGAGCATTTCGTTTACATCTCGCAGGCCATGAACGACATGGGCGGCGCTGGCATTGGTCTCTGGGACGAAGCCGACGGCTTCTATTACGACGTAGTCCACCTCGGCGATAAGCGCGTGCCGATGAAAGTGCGCTCGATGGTCGGGCTCGTCCCCTTGTTTGCCTCAGAGACGTTCGAACCGGAAGAATTGGACCGATTTCCCGGATTTAAACGCCGCATGCAATGGTTCCTGAAGCATCATGCGGACCTCGGCGAGCATGTGGATATGAGCCAGCGAACAGCTCGTGGCACTCGGCTGTTGCTCACCATTGCCAACCGGAAAAAGCTCGAGCGGATTTACCGCTACCTCCTGGACGAGAATGAGTTTTTGTCCCCCTACGGCATCCGCGCGCTCTCGAAATACCACGACCAGCATCCCTTCGTCATCCACCATGATGGCCAGACAAACTCCGTCGGCTACGAGCCTGCCGAATCCACCACCTCTCTCTTCGGCGGGAACTCGAATTGGCGCGGACCGGTCTGGTTTCCCATGAATTTCCTGCTGATTGAATCGCTCCAGCGCATTCACTTTTATTATGGCGAAGATTTCAAGGTGGAATACCCTACTGGCTCAGGGCAGCAGAAAACGCTCTGGGGCGTGGCCGCGGAAATTTCCCGCCGGCTGACGCACATTTTTTTGCGGCGCGGCGGCCGCCGCGCGGTGTACGGCAACGACTCGCTCTTCCAGAATGATCCGCACTGGCGCGACTTGATCAATTTCTACGAGTATTTCCACGGAGAAACAGGCGCGGGGCTGGGCGCAAATCATCAGACCGGATGGACCGCGCTCGTCGCCAAATTGATCGAGCAGAGCGGGGAATAGCCGCGAGCCTGCACTTTAGAAATCCGCGACCAGTCCGAGGCCGAGCGACACGCGGTTCACATAATTAAAATACGCCACGGTCAAGACCGTCTCTCGCACCGCCGCATCATCCCATCCTGCCTTCTTGACCGCTTCGATGTCTTCGTCCTCGATATCGTACGGCTTGCGCGTCAGTTTTTCGGCAAACCGGAACAGTGCTTTCACTTTCGGCTCCACCGCTGCATTCTCATAATCCGTCGTCAGCTTGCGCGCCAGCGATTTTTCCACGCCGAAGCGCTGCAGCAGCTCCATGTGGATGAACATGCAATAGCCTGACCCGTTGATGCCGCTCACTACCACCCCGATTTGCTCCTTCAGAACCGTTGAAAGCGCGCTATCCCCCATCACCGCGCCATTTAATTGTAGCTGTCCCTCGATTGCATGGGGCATGGCGCCGATCGCCATGAAATAGTGCGGGAGAAATCCGAAATTCTGCTCGATGTTCCGGTAAATTTCCCGCAGATGCGGGTCTGCCTGCGATTCTGCTACTTCGTTTACGTAGGGCATTGATGTGCTCCTGAGAAGAAACTGAGGGCTTGCCGGACCAGCTACTTTACCTGCTTAGGCGAGGAGAGGCAACCATCGCGGCCACCCGGGCGATGCCGGAGCGTGTCTATTTGGTTTTGGATCTTGCCGAGGCTTCCACCAGCTCGATGAGCACCTTCTTGCCCTGCGGTGTTGTTGCCAGGAAGAAATTCACGCGCGTGCCATCGGCGCCGGCCCGTGTCGCGGGATAAATTGGCTGGAGTCCGAATCGTTCGCTGAGAACTTTGCTTGCACGATCCACACCGCGTATCAGAAATTCGACTTGCTGGATGCCCTCGCCGGATTTCTGCAGGAATCGCGCGATCGCGCCGCCGCCCTGCGGATCTTGTGTAGTCAGCACGTCAAGACGCACACCGCGGCCGAAGTGAAGTTCATACTCCTCAGCGTCCTGGTCCGGAGGAACATCCGCCAATCGCGGTGATCCGTTCGCCGTTCGTATCCGGTTGAAATTTTCCTGACCAACGGCGATTCCCACCGTGGTCTGCGGTAAATCGGACTCAGCGTGCACGAACAGATCAGACATCTCCGCGTCAGCGAACCATTTTGCAGTGGCAGCTCGCGCGAGTCCTTCGCCCTGTCGGAATATTTCTCTCGCCGCCTTTTCGCGCTCGCCGGAGTCAGCTCCGCCAAGGCGGCGGATCAGCATGGCCATTTCTTCAGGCTGGGGCACGTGAAGCCTCGCGACTTGATTTGAACTAGGGTGAAATATGCGCAGGCGGCACTACGTTTGCATTCGAGAGCGCCACTTTCGTGGTCTCGTTGGCGTGCACCGACACGGGCATGTCCCACCGCGGACGCGCGTCGCCCACTGCTGCAGGGGTGTCGAGCGTGCTGAGCCAATAGGTTCCCGGCGGGATCCCACGCAGGAAACCCTCTCCCTCGAGATTCGTCTCCGTTCGCGCCACCAGATATTTCGATTCCGCCAGCGCCAGCGTTCGCCGGTGAATTTCAGGCAAGCTCTTCGCCTGCAATTGATCCCATTTGTTCGACGGGTCCTGCTCCTCAAGATTCAGGTCCATCCCGGCCGTGCTCTTGGGATTGTCCACCAGGAAATGCCGGACAGCGGTGTGATAATCGGCGACGGCCTTATTGAATTTCGCCAGGTCTTTTCTCTTGTCGGATGGTTTGTACTTCGGTGTAGGAAACACAATTGTCTGGTCGCCTGCATTTCGCTGCACGTAGGCGTCGAAGAATTCCGGCACATTCATGATGTCGTCTACCGTCAGCTTGTTTACAAATTCCTCGCCGGTCAGCCTCACCCAGTGATTTTTCTTCATCCAAGCTTTCAATTCCTTCGACTCGTCCAGCATGTCAACGAAGCCGTTCAGGTCCGGCTTCGGGTAAAGCATCGCCGCTTCCTTGCTCACGTCTTCGAAGCTCTTGCTCAGGAGAAAGAAAGGGAACCCGCGTACCGGTTCTTCGAGTCCTCCCGAAGGAGTGGCGCGCGCGACGAATTCGATGGAGCCGGCCTGCGCGGTCGCGCGCGGCGCGGCAAAAATCATGGAGAAAATTGCGAGGACTGCGGTAAAGCTTGCGTTTTTCATCACGCTCATCGTAGCAGATGCGCCCGCGCGCAGATACGACGTGGTCCTTATGGTTAACGCCGGTTGGAAACGCATCGGAAGAAAATCAGCAAACCCTGAAAAGTGGTGGAGTCTAGTAAAGGTGGAAAGTGACTTCGATGGTCTGTCTCACCGACGCCGGTTTTCCGTTGGGTCCGAGCGCCGGCTTGAACCGCCAGTTTCGTACCGCCCGGATGGCATTTTCGTCGAGGCCGAGTCCCAGCCCCTTGACCACCTGAATCTCCATCGCGCGCCCGTCAGCTGTGATAATGGCCACCAGCGTCACAACGCCCTGGTACTTTGCCTTCATCGCTTCATCGGAAAATTCAGCTCGCGGGCAATAGAGGCACTGGGGATAACCGTAACCGCCTGTCCCAGCATTGAAGATTCCCCCGCCGGTGCCGCCGCCCTCTCCGGGCCCCACGCCGCCGCCGCTGCCGCTCCCCACGCCGCCACCGCTGCCCGATCCGATCCCCGCGCCACTGCCGGGCCCGTTCGAGTCGTTGAGGACTTTGCTCAGTGGATCGCCCCAGTTGGCCGCGTTGGGGCTCGCCAAATGTAATTCGGGAGGTCCAATCACAGTCGGCGTCGCGAGTAGCCTTGCATCTGGTGTTCTCACCGAAGGTGGCGTCAATTGCACCATGGAGAATTTGGGCAAGCGGCCTTTGCTTGCCGGTAGCGCTTCGTGCGCGCCGCCACCGCCGCCGCCTCCTGCAATCTTTTTCCCCGCCGGCATCACCGGCTTATAGGGCGAGATCAAATCGATGCTCGTCACATTGATGTTTTTCGCCTGGGTGGTCCCCGGCGACATCAACGCGGGAAGCAGCGGCACAATCACCAGCACAAGAATCAGCACGTGGAATGCAAGCGAAAGCGCCTGCACGCGCGTGAATTGGGTGTTCTTCGACCAGATTTCCGGCACAGCCACCGGCTTGCTTGAGACTCTCAGCGGCGGAAGTTTTGGAGGGAAAATCATGTCGCGCAAATTCTGCCAGAACCCGCCGATTCCGGTGTTCCAGTCAACCAATAGATCAGACTTCACATCACCGCGGGGACCAGAGTAGAAAAATTCCTTCAGGTTCTCACCCATTCCCGCGCCAAAACTCGGCATCCGGAAAGCCGTCTGCTGCCCAGGGCGAAGCTTTACAGGCCGCTCAACCAGGAAATCCCGCAGGTTGGAGAAAAGGCTCTTCATCGGAGAGCCATGGACGGGCGCGGGCAGCCGCCCCAGACGCAGCGTTGGCTCGCTCGTCGAGCGTCCAGCTTTATCGAGTTCTGCCGTCACATCTGACATATTTGCCGCCTGCCCCCGAGCACCCAGCTACAGAATGTTAGACGCTTAGCCGTGTAAAAGGATGTCTGGCCGGGCACGGCTGACACGCTTCACAATTCATTGTAACATACGACGAGCAGATGGCGATTCGCGGTGCGCCATTTGCAAAGGCGGAAAGGGTTCCCGAATCCCTCGAAATGGCCAATCCCCACGACTTTAAAAGCACTCTAAATTTACCCAAGACTGATTTCCCGATGAAAGCGAAATTGCCCGAGCGAGAGCCCGTGCAACTGGCCGAGTGGGAGCAAATGGGTCTGTACCGGCTCATTCTGGAGTCGCGCAAAGACTCGCCATTGTTCGTTTTTCACGATGGACCGCCCTATCCGACCGGCGAAATCCATCTCGGCACGGGTCTGAACAAGATCCTGAAAGACATGGTCGTGAAGACAAAAACCATGGCTGGATTTCGCTCGCCCTACATCCCCGGCTGGGACTGCCATGGGCTTCCCATCGAGACGAAAGTTGAGAAAGAACTTGGCGGCAAGGCGAAGGTGTCTGCCGCGGAATTTCGCCGCATGTGCAGGGAATTTGCCGCGGGCTACATCGAGGCTCATCGGCGTGAGTTCAAGCGTCTGGGTATCTTTGGCCAGTGGGAAAAGCCGTACCTGACCATGGATCCCAGCTACGAAGCCTGCATTGCCAGCGCGTTCCTCACCTTTCTCGAAAAGGGCTATGTGTATCGCGGGCTGAAGCCGGTGTACTGGTGCATTTTCGATCGCACCGCGCTCGCCGAAGCGGAAGTGGAATACGAAGATCACACGAGCCCATCCATCTGGATCCGGTACCCAGTCGTTTCCGCGCCCCCGGCTGGGGTCCAGGTGAAGGGTGGACTTTACGCAATCGTGTGGACCACCACGCCCTGGACACTGCCTGCGAGCATGGCGCTGGCTTTTAACAATGACCTGAAATATTTGTTGGCCGAAGACGAGAAAGGCGACACCTACATCGTCGCCGAAGATTTGCTCGAAAGCGTCGCAACCGCGACTGGACTGAAATTTGTCAGCAGCTCCGGCCCGTTTCCCGGATCTCCGTTTGCATCCCTGAAGTTCCGGCACCCATTTCTCGATCGAGAAATCCCCGCCGTCTTTGGCGAGCACGTGACACTCGAGCAGGGCAGCGGAATCGTCCACACCGCGCCCGGTCACGGCGCCGAAGATTTTTACGCAGGTCAAGAGTACGGGCTCCGAACCTATGCTCCGATCGATGACGAAGGCCGCTACGTTGAGGGACTGCCGGAATACAAAGGCAAGACTGTGTTCGAAGCGAACCCTGCGATCATCCAGCTCTTGAAAGCACGAGGAGCGCTTCTGGCGGAGCACAAACTTACCCACAGCTATCCGCATTGCTGGCGCTGCCACAATCCAGTGATTTTCCGCGCGACGGAGCAGTGGTTCATCCAAATGGATAATGGCAGCGCGACTGTCGCTGCCCCGAAGGCGCCCGCGTTGCGCAGCCGGGCGCTCGAACAAATCAAGAAAGTGAAGTGGACCCCTGAATGGGGCCTGGAGCGCATCCACAACATGATCGAAAGCCGTCCCGACTGGTGCATTTCGCGCCAGCGCTTCTGGGGCGTCCCGCTGATTATTTTTTATTGTGACGCGTGCGGAAAACGCCTCGAAGATTTCAAGGCGCTGCGGCATGTGCTCCCATTTTTCGAGCGCGAAGGCGCCGACGCCTGGTACACGCATCCCTCCGAAGAGTTGCTGCCGCCGGGAACGAGGTGTGCCGGATGCGGCGCGGCGAATTGGCGCAAGGAAACGGACATCCTCGACGTATGGTTCGATTCCGGCTCGAGCAATCTCGCCGTCCTCGAGAAGAGGGAAGGGAAGCCGCGCGCGGATGTGTACCTCGAAGGCCCGGACCAATTTCGCGGCTGGTTCCAGAGCTCTCTGCTGGTGGCGCTGGGCGTGGATGGCGTTCGGCCCTATGAGCAAGTGGTCACGCACGGTTGGACGCTCGATGAAAAGGGCGCGCCGATGTCGAAGTCAGCCGGCAACTTCATGGCGCCGCGCGAAATCAGTGAGAAATGGGGCGCGGACATGCTGCGCGTCTGGGTAGCATCGCAGGATTTCACGCAGGATGTTCGCCTATCCGAGCCGATTATGGTCCAGCTTGGTGAGGCCTATCGGAAAATCCGCAACACGTTTCGATTCGCGCTCTCGAATCTTTTCGATTTCGATCCGGCGCGGGATGTCGTCGCCGATGCCGACCTCTGGGAGATCGACGCGTGGATGCTCCGCCGCACCGGCGACCTGGTGCGCGACTGCCGCGAATGGTATGCGAATTTCGAATTTCACCGCGCCTACCACGCGCTCCACGATTTCTGCGCCGTGGATTTGAGCGCATTTTATTTCGACGTGCTGAAGGATCGGCTCTACACTTTCGCGCCGAACAATCGCGGCCGCCGCTCGGCGCAGACCGCCGTCTGCCGCATCGCCAGTGCGCTGCTTTGCCTGATCGCGCCCGTGCTCGTCTATACATCCGAAGAAATTTGGAAGCTTTTTCCACGCCGCAAAGGCGATCCCGTCAGCGTTCACATGGCGACGTTCCCGGCCGCCGAAGAATTCACCCACACGCTCGACGATGCGCGTGTGAAAAACTGGGAGCGACTGCTGGCTGTTCGTGAAGAAGTGCTGAAGGCAATGGAACCAGCCCGCGCCGCGAAGATAATTTCCGGCGGACTCGAGGCACGCGTGAAGATCCAGGCTGGCGGAGACGTTGCCAAGCTCCTGAAAAAGTACGCCGCAAGTCTTCCGGCACTTTTTATTGTTTCGCAGGTTGAGGTGGTCGACGCCGACTTGTCTCTTGCTTCCTCCGTGCCCCCCGGAATTCAAATGATTTTCATCGAAAAAGCGAAAGGTGCGAAATGCGAGCGCTGCTGGAATTATTCAACGCACGTTGGCGAAAGCGCGGACTATCCGACTCTCTGCGAGCGCTGCCTCGCCGCGATCGCCGAAATCGAGCGCGGTAAAGCGGCCGGAGGGGCTACTCGCTGATGTCTATCTCTCCCCGCAACGGCTGGTACGGTCTCTCGTTCCTTGTTCTCGGGATTCTTGCCGCCGACCAGATCAGCAAATACACGGTCGACAAATTCACTCAAACTGGCTCGTCCCGTGTGCTGATTCCCGGCCTGCTCAATCTCGTTCACACCCGCAACCCCGGCGTCGCATTTGGACTGCTTGCCAATTCACAATCGCCTTGGCTCGCCTCCGTGTTGATTGCGTTTTCGGTCGGCGTGATTGCGCTGCTCGTGTGGCTCCTCGCCACAGACCGCGCCGGCGGCTGGCTCGGCAAATGCGGTCTCGGCTTGATTCTCGGCGGCGCAGCGGGCAATGTGCTCGACCGGGTCCTGCGCCGCAGCGTCACTGACTTCATCGATTTTCACGTGGGCAGCTATCACTGGTACACATTCAACCTTGCGGACTCCGCCATCGTCATCGGCGCGGGCCTCGTCATCCTGGAACTCTTCCGCGATTGGCGGCATCCTACCGAGGAGCGCGAGCAAGCCTGAACATGCATCCGGTCCTATTCCACGTCGGTGCCCTGACGATTTACACCTACGGCGTTCTGGTGGCCACGGGCGTCATGGTCGGCCTGTGGTACGCGCGGCGTCAGGCTCCCCATGCCGGAGTCGATCCCGACAAAGTGTGGAACCTCGGCATCTACATGGTTCTCGCCGCACTGATCATCGCCAAAATCTGGCTGGTGCTTTCGGCGTGGGACTACTATATGGCGAACCCGCGCCAGATTTTCAGCCTCGAGACGTTTCAATCGGGCGGCACATTTTATGGCGGCATGGTCGGCGCAGTCCTTACCGTCGCGCTCTACACTTATTTTCAGAGAATGCCGATTCTCCCAACGATGGACACGATTGGAGCGGCCGTGCCGCTCGGCCATGTGATTGGCCGCCTCGGATGCTTCGCCGCCGGCTGCTGCTACGGCAAGCCAACCTCGGTCCCATGGGGCGTCTCGTTCACAAATCCGATCGCGGCAAAGCTTGCAGGAACGCCTCTCGGCATCCATCTGCACCCCACGCAGCTTTACGAAGCGTCCGTGGAATTTCTGAATTTTCTTTTTCTTGTCTGGCTCGGCAAGCGCCAGCGCTTTGCGGGGCAAATTATCGGCACCTATTTCATCCTGTATGGCTTTGAACGCGGCACCATCGAATTTTTCCGCGGCGATCCGGGACGCACAATGATGTTCAATGGCGCCGTGTCGCTGATGCAACTTGTGAGCATCGCGCTGATCCTCGGTGGCTCGTTCCTGTGGTGGCGCGGACTGCGGGGCGCTTCGCCGCTTCCGCCGCCGCTGGCCGCCGAAGCCGGGGCAACGCGTTGACCCTGAAAATTTAGTGCCGGGCTCGAGCCCACATTCTCTCGATGCCTGAAAAAACAGAGACAGCGAAAAATTCCGTCCAGCGGGTCCAGTTCACCGTCCCCGGCGACCAGGCCGGCGCACGCCTGGACCGTTTCCTCGCCTCGCAGCTTCCAGACATGAGCCGCACGCATATTCAATTGCTGATGGATGAAGGCCGCGTGCTCGTGGACGGCTCGGCGATGAAGCCCGCTCATCGCGTGGAGCCGGGCGCGACCGTGATCGTGGAAATTCCTCCTCCGCCTGTCCCGGGCGTTCCCGCCGAAGATATCCCGCTCCATATCCTGCATGAAGACGCCGACATCGCCGTCGTGAACAAACCTGCGGGGATGATTGTTCATCCCGGTGCGGGGACAGACGCTGGCACGCTGGTGGCTGCGTTGCTGAATCGCTACGGCACGAGCGGTGGCTTGTCCACAGTTGGCGGGCCGCTGCGTCCGGGAATTGTGCACCGGCTCGACAAAGAAACTTCCGGCGCAATCGTGATTGCCCGCACCGATGCCGCGCACTTGAAGCTGGTCGAAGAATTTCGCGAGCGAGAAGTGGAGAAGATTTACGTCGCCCTCCTGCATGGAAGAGTAAGAGGGGAGGCAGGCCGCATCGAACTGCCGGTCGCACGGGATTTGAACCGCCGCTCGCGCATGACGGCGCGCCGCCGCGAAGGCCGCGAGGCGCGCACCGATTGGCGCATGCTCTTGCGTCTCGATGCCTTCACATTGATCGAAGCGGGCCTGCACACCGGGCGCACGCATCAAATCCGCGTGCATTTTTCGACGCTCGGATGGCCCGTCGTCGGCGACACGGTTTATGGCGCCCCTCGCCAGGAGCGCATCGCGTCCGGGCTGCTGCCGTCGCTCGGCAGAAATTTTCTTCACGCCGCGCGCGTCGCCTTCATTCATCCGCGCACCGGAAAACGCGTCGAATTCCGCGCCCCGCTTCCCGCGGATTTGATCGCCTACTTGAAAATTCTCGCCCAGGGCACTCACACGGAATCGCGCTTAATTGACGCTGCGTTGCGGGAGTTCCTATAATCTCTCTCATGAGGATTCTGCGCTCGGTCATCGTGCTCGCGATTGCGCTTGCTTTATTCGGCGCGCCTGCACGCGCGCAGCAGAATCCGCCGGCGCCGGCTCTGTCGCAGGATCAGCAGAAACAAATTCCTCCCATTCAAGTCACCACGGGCCTCGTCCATCTGGTGGCCACAGTCACCGACCGGCGCCACAATTTCATCACCGATCTCGATAAGAGCGATTTCAAGGTTCTCGAAGACGGGGTGCCACAGGAAATCCGTTACTTCGGCCGCGAAACCGATCTGCCTCTTCGCATCGGCCTGCTGCTCGACACTTCCAACAGCATCCGCCCGCGCTTGGAATTCGAGCAGGACGCCGCCATTGATTTCCTGAGCAGCGTGATCCGCCGTAATAAAGACATGGCCTTCCTGATGACCTTCGACAATGAGCCGGAAGTGATTCAGGATTTTACCGGCGATCTTTCGTTGCTCAGCTCCGCCATTCGAAAGCAACGGGCGGGCGGCGGCACCGCTCTTGATGACGCGATATTCAAAGCCGCCGAAAAACTTTCAAACCCGCCGCTCGCCCCGGGCCCGAATCCAGAAGTGCGCCGCGTGCTCGTCGTGATTAGCGACGGTGACGACAATCTGAGCGATCATGCACTCAGCGACGCCATCGAATCCGCCATTCGCGCCGAAGCCTCCATCTACGCCATCAGCACCAATACCGAATGGATCTCCTCCAGCACCGTCACGGGAGAAAAGCAGCCGAGGACCAGCGATCTCTCTCACAAGATTCATCTGGGGCCGGGCGACAAAGTTCTCGCAAAATTTGCGGATCAGAGCGGGGGGCGCGTTTTCTTTCCCTACAGAGTGGATGATCTGGCGCAGTCGTTCGTGGACATCGGCTCGGAATTGCGCAGCCAGTATTTCATCGCCTACTCGCCTGCGAATCCACCCACCAGTGCGACGCAGTACCGGCGAATTGATGTCGAGATCGACCGGAAAGGACTGATTGTTCGGTCCCGCAGAGGGTATTACGCCACACTCCCCTCGTCTTCGCTGGCTGCCAGCAAATAGCCGAGTCCTGTCCCTTTTTCTGCCGTAGGCAGTCCCACTAAATAGTTGCGCCGCCCATTAACTCTTAAGGGAAAGAGGCTACTTTCTTGGCGCGTAATATCCTTTGCGCGCGGTGACCCTGGCATCAGGATGTGAAATTACTTCTACTTGAATCTTGCGGAAAGTGCCGTCGCGTTTATCGTTCGTGGGGTAATAGCCGAGTACGTATTGTGAGCTCAACTCCTCTGCAATTTCATCAAACGCCTTTTCGAGCGTCTTATTATTGTGGACATCAATCACGCGGCCTCCCGTATCCGACGCCATCTTGCTGGCGACACCCGGGCCGAGGCCGGACGTTTCCATAAAATCTCTCAACAAGAGTACGTGAATCACGGTATCCGCACGTTGCGCCGCCTCGATCGCATCTGACATTTTCAGGCGGCTGCCGGTGTCCTCGCAATCCGAGAGCAGGATGATGCCCTTGCGCCCCGCTTCCGTAGCCAGCTCATCGTGAGCGGCCAGGTAAACCGCGTCATACAGATTCGTTCCTCCGCCCTGCTGGGGAATCGTGCCCACCGTGCCGCCAATTCCGGCCGCGGGCGCATTGATCACCGTGCGGCGTATCGCGCGCTCGAGCACGGACGTGTCCTCCGTAAAGTCCGCCAGCAGATTTACGTCGAGGTCGAAGCTGATCACCATCGCTTCATCATTCTTTCGCATCACGCGTTGGAGAAATCGCGACGCGGCATCCTGTTCCGCACTGAGGATCCGGTCCATGCTCCCGCTGGTGTCGATGAGGATCCCCAGCGTGATCGGCAGGTTCTTCTCGCGATTGAAGAAGGCAACTTTTTGCTCCTGGCCGTCCTCTAGGATTTTGAAGTCATTCTCGGTGAGATCGGAGATGATGGAATGATGCTTGTCGCGCACGGTGGCAAATACGTTGACGACGGTGACCGCGCTCTTCAGCGCCTGGTCCCCTGGCGGCGTCTTTTTGTCCTGCTGCGACTGGGCTTGTCCGCCGCCGGCCGCTTCTCCCACCTTGCTCACGGCCGGAATTCCCGCCAGTGCCATTGTGAGAATGCCCGCCGCAAAGCTGGTCATGCGCATTGTATAATCCCCCTGGAGATCATAGCTGACTGGTACGATGCGTCGCAGCCGCCGCCGGATGTTCGCTCGAAATTTCCGGAGGCACGTACCATACATGTTCCGCGGACGCTGCCAAGAGGCAAGGAGCGAAATAAATTGATCACTCGAAGTTTCTTGACGCTTGGCACCGCGCTCCTCCTTGCCATTCCCGTCGCCGCCCAGATTCAGCCGAGGCCCGCGCTGAACCCTCCACCGCCTCCCGGGTCGCAAACCGCCCCGGCAGCTCCCACCGCGCAACAAAAGGCGGCGCAGGAAACCGACACCCGAACTTACATCCGGAATCGAACGGATGTCGTGGTCGTCCCCGTAACAGTGAAGGATCGCGACGGGCGGCTGATAGGCGATCTCCAGGAAAGTGATTTTCGTATTTTCCAGGATGGCCAGGAGCAGCAGATCCTCAAGTTTTCCTCCGACCCCTTCCCGATTTCCGCAGTCATTCTAATCGACAATGATTTAACGCAGAAGCAGGCCAGTCAGGTACAAAAAAGTTTGATGGCCATCGCCAGCGGTTTCGGTCCTGCGGACGAAGCCGCCGTTGTTACCTATGCCGAATTTCCGAATGTGGTTTCCAATTTCACTTTCAACAACGACCTGCTCTTCACCACCCTCAAGCGCGTCGAGCTCGCGTCCCATTTTCCCGGAGGCTTCGGCGGCCCGCTGGAGGCCGGCCCCGTAATCAACGGGCGTTCGCAGGAAACCGGCGTTCCGACCGTCGGCGCGCGGCCGGAAACCGTGAACAAGGATCTTGACGACGCGATTTATTCCGCCGGCGAGATGCTGAAAGGCCGAGGCCGGGATCGCCGCAAGATGGTCTTCCTGATATCCGACGGCAACAACTCCCGCTACAACAAACACAGCTTCAAAGAAACGCTTCAGCTCTTGCTGACCGATGACGTTTCTGTTTACTCCATATCCGTGGGCCACGCGTTTCTGCAACACCAGACATCACGCCTCGAAAGATATGCTGTCGAGACCGGCGGCGATACTTTTTACGCCGGGAAAGCGGATGGGCTGGGCCGGCTCTACGCCAAAGTGACGGAACAAGCGCGTAACCAGTACATCCTCGCTTTCAGCCCGCAGGAGGCGGACCGCAGCAAGGATTATCATTCGATCGAAGTGCGCGTGCGCCGCCCCGGCCTCGATGTCACTGCGCGAGACGGCTATTACACGAGCGCCGTAAACGCGCCGCACTGAAAAAAGCAAAAAAATGTTTCACTTCAGTCATCTTTGAAAAAGTTTTTCTGCTTGACTTCATTCTTGTGCGCATTTATAGATGGACACAGCGAGTCGAGCGCGATTCGGAAACGAAGCCGCTGCTGATTCGCCGGGAGAAAGTTCCACAGTCGTTAATGCGCGGAACCACTCCGGAAATAAAGCGGGGCGCCCAGGCCAACGGGCTGCCCCGCTTTTTATTTTTGCCCCGGTGCTTTCACCTTTATGTTGCGCACGAATCGTTCGCCGGCGGGGGCACGGCATGTCGAAGACCCGCCGCAAGAGGGCCGTGCCCATCCGGCTGCCAGTACGACACGCTCAGCTCGTGGTTACGACTCTGCGACCTCTCTCCGCGCGGGCTGAATTGAAATTAATTGCTCGTGCGCGGGACAGAGCGGCTTGAAATCGCAGTAGCCACACTGAAAACCAGGCTTGGCGGCGAAATCGCCCGCGCGAATCTGGTCCGCCACTCCGCCAATCATCAGTTTCGTTTTCGCAAGCGACTTCGCGTCACGCTCCGTTTCCACCGGCTCGTTGCTCGTCAGGTTGTAGAACAAGAGCCGTGATGGATGCAGGTCCAGCACTTCCTCGGCAGCGAGTGCGTACACGCTGAGCTGCAGGCTGTCAGCCGCTTTCTTCGAGTCTTTCGGCTTTCCTGTCTTGTAGTCCACGATCTCAATCTCATGAGGACCGATCCGGTTGATCTGGTCCATGCGGCCGGTGACGACGACATCGTGATTCAGGTGCAACTCGAAGAATTTTTCCTGATGGAGCATGTCGGGAGGAGCCGCCAGATATGAGCGGTGAAAATTCTCAAGTTGCTCGAGCCCCGCCTTGCGGTACTCCTCCTCCTGATAATCATCCGGAAATCCGGCCGAGGACCACTCGCGCTCATAAATTGCAGCGACCTCGGAAAACGGAACCTTGCGGCGGTCGCGGACCAGGGCCGCAAATTCCTTGATGGTGGTGTGCATCACGTTGCCGAACGTCATCATGGCGTGCGGTCCGCCGCGGATTCTCCAGACATTTCCGAATAAATATTTCATCGGGCAGATCTGGTAGGTTTCGATGGCCGACGCGCTCAATTGCAAAGGCTCGGCGATCGGCGGGTGGTAAGCCTTCGCCCACAAAGCCACGCGCGAATAAGCCTTTGCATCAGCTCCCGCAGGGCCGAACAGCTGCGAGGGATCGGTTGAATCTGGTGAAGCGCCCGTCGCTTCCTCCGACGGAGGCACAATCACTTTCGGTGTGGTTTGCGTGGTGTCAAATTTCTGGATCTTCGCATTCATCAGGAAATCATCAAGGAATGGCGACGGCTTCTTCCATTTGTTGACCACGGTGGAAAGCGTCAGCCGCCTCTGCGCCCGCGTGAGCGCAACATAAAAAAGCCGCCGCTCTTCCTGAATTTGAAAATCCCCCGTCGGTTTTTCTTCCTTCATCAGCTCGGCGGGAAATTCGAACACCACCGGGCGCGGACCGGAAGGGAAGTCCCGTTTGTTCATGTGGATGATGAAGACGTGGGGGAATTCGAGCCCCTTCGCGGCGTGCACAGTCATCAACTGAACGGCATCTTCGTGGGGCTCCTGTTCGAGGTGAATATCGCCGTGCGCTTCGGCAAAATAATTCAGATACTGAATGAAATCGCGCAGGCTCTTGCCTTCGCTCTTCTGTTCCCATTCTTTGACGAAAGTCACGAAGCGGTCGAGATAGTGCCGGTCGGCTTCGGAGGGAAGTGGCGCGAGCGCGAGGACGGCGATCAATTCTTCGAGTACGCCCGTCGTGGTCGCTTTTCTTGCTGTCTGGCGCAGACGCGCGAGTGCGCTAACCAATTCCGCCAGCCGCGATCCTTCCCGCGAGAAAGGCAATTCGCCTTGCGCCGTTTCTATTTCATCCGACAGCGGGCGGCGGTGATTTTTCTCCGCGCGCTCGGCAAGACGAACCAGATCGCGCGGCTCGAGTCCCCAGTAGGGCGCGGCAAGCACGCGCGCGCACGCCACATTGTCCGCGGGCACAGCAATCAAGCGCAACCATGCCAGCAGGTCCCGCACAAGAGTGCTCGAGAGAATTGAAAATTTGCGGATGACGAAAGGAATCTCACGGCGCCGCAGGGCGTCGAGCAACCGCGCGCGGTGCGTGTGCTTGCGATAGAGCACCGCAAAATTGCGCCACGGATTTCCGGGCGCGTGCAGGCGATCGATTTCCGAAGCGATCCAATGGGCTTCTTCATCGGGCGTGGCGAACTCGATGACGCGGATTTTTTCGCCTTCAGAATTGTCGGTCACCAATTTCTTAGGCGGGAGCAGCGGAGATTTCTCGTTGTGCGAAATCACTTCGCCCGCCACGCGCAGGATACGGCTCGTTGACCGGTAATTCTGTTTCAATGAGACCAGATACTTTCCTTTGGCCGCCGCCGTTCTGGTTTCATTGACGCCGCAGAATCTGTTCAAGAAAATCGTGAAGCTCCCAAAAGATGCACCGCGAAATCTGTAAATCGCTTGATCATCGTCACCAACGGCGACGATATTGCCACGGCCGCCGGCGAGCAGCCAGAGCAATTCGAGCTGCGCGATATTGGTGTCCTGAAATTCATCCACCAAAACGTAGCGGTATTGCTCGCGCAGTTTTTCGAGCAGCCCGGCATCCGACTGGAGCGCCTGCACCGCCTGCATCAATTGCGCGCCGAACGTGAGCAGGTTGCGTTCGCGCAACAGCCGTTCGCTGATGCGATACGCGCGCGCCAATTCCTGTTGTCGCGCCAGTTCCTCCTCTTCCAGTTCGAGCGCGTCCGGCTCGAGCGACTTCCGCTGCGAGTCAATTTTTTTTTGCAGCCCTTCCACGTAGCGCTGGTAATCATCGGGAGAGACCAATTCATCCTGGCAGCGCGAGAAAAATCTCACGAAGTCGTTCAGAAATTCGCCGGGGTCCGCGAGGCGCCTGAAATGGTTCAACTCGAGTTCGGCGATGTGCCGTCGCAGCAGGATCCAATGGTCTACATCATCGAGCACTTGCACGTCGGGATTCGTGACGCGAATGATTTTTTCAAGACAAAATTTGTGGAAAGTGCTGAGCCACACGCCTTCGGCGCGCTCGCCGACGGCTTTTCTCACGCGGCTCAACATCTCGCCGGCGGCTTTGTCGGTGAAAGTGAGGCCGATGATACGTTCACCGGAGAGTTCGGGATCGGTTTCGAGCAGGTTGCGGATGCGCTCGGTGATGACGCGCGTCTTGCCGGTTCCAGCTCCCGCCACGACCAGCAACGGGCCTTCGCCGTGTTCGACGGCGGCGCGCTGCTCGGCGTTCAACTCGAAAGTAAATTTTGAGCCGGTTTCGGAACTCATGGGAGGCCTACGAACGTGATCAACGAACGCAAAAATGCAACAAAAGATGTTAACACGGGGGTCAATCGCTAATTAGGGCGCTAATCGACAGAATTGTCCGCGTTGGCCGGACGGGACGATCCTGACGATGGTCACACGCCCGTAACTTCAAAGGTATGGTTCTCTGGTATAGGCAGGCGGGTTGCGGTATCCTCAGGCTCAAGTTTGGAGGTAAGCGATGAAGCGATCAATTCTTGGCTTGTTGGCGTGTTTGCTCCTCGCGTCGGTCAGCTTCGCGCAGCAGAATCCGGCGGATGCGCCTGCATCAAAGGAAGACATCCAAAGATATCTGGATGCGATGCATACACGCGACCTGCTGAAGACCATGATGGGAACGATGACGAAGCAGATGCACAAGATGATTCACGACCTCGTCGAAAAACAACAAAACCTGCCGCCCGATTTTGAATCCCGCCTGGATACGACAATCGATGGCATGTTCAAAGATTTTCCCATTGATGAATATCTGGATGCAGTCGCTCCCGTATACCAAAAGCATTTCACAAAGGGAGACATTGATGCGCTCGTTGCATTCTATTCGAGTCCTGTCGGCCAGAAGGTGATCAAAGAATTGCCCGCGATTCAGGGAGACGTGCTGCAGGCGTCGTCTGGAATCTTCCAAAAAATGATGAAGAGCGCGATGGATCGAGCCCAGGAGGAAGTCGCCCAAGCGCAAAAAGCAAACGACGCGAATTCTTCCAAAAAGCCGCAGCAAAACTAACTCAGCGGCAAATCTGCCGCCAATCGCCTCAGGCCTGCGCAGACTGGCGCGAAAGGCCTTCGAGCTGTCGCGCGTTTAACCCGTAGAGCGAGGGCGCAGTGACGCCGAGAATTCCCAGGTACACGTAAATCTGGCCGCGGTGGTGCGCTTCGTGCTCGAGCATTGCGCGCAGCATTCTCCACGCAGTGACGGGTTTGCCCTCCGGGGAAGTGCCCTTCTTGTTGAAATCTTCGTCGGACATCGCGCGAAAGATTGCCATCGACTCGGCGTGCATTCGTTCCATGAAGGCAATCACGCTGTCGAGGCCATCAGCGAGGTCGCGTCCGCAGCCCTTGTAGCTGCTTGGCCGCCCGGACACACATTCTGCGAAGACGTATCGCTCGGTGGCGGCAATATGGCGCGCTAGATCGCCCAGCGTGAATTCGCCCTCGCGGCAGGTCCATTCGATTTTGTCCGGCGGGATGAAACGAACGGTGCGCATCGTTCGCTCACGGACCTGCTCGAAATAATGCAAAAAGTCGTCGCGCCGCATCTGTGTCGCCTCCTGACTTGAAACTGCTGCGGCCTTAAAAGAGTGCGCCGTAAATGATACACCCAGCGTTCTATCTTCTGCGGCTGCGGGTATAATCGCGACTATGAAGGAGATGCTTGGATTTCTCGCAGTGGTGGGCCTTCTTACAGGCGGCATAGTGTCGCTGGCTCACGACCCGGGAGGTGCTGTCATGTCGCTAGAATTGAAAAGCCCCGATTTCAGCGCGGGTGGCAAAATTCCGACGCAATTCACCTGCGATGGCGTGTACATTTCGCCCGCGCTGGAATGGAACGCGCCCCCGACAGGTACTCAGAGTTTTGCTCTAATCGTTGATGATCCCGATGCCCCGGTGGGAACCTGGGTCCACTGGGTGCTCTTCGACTTGCCCGAGACATTGCGCAGCCTGCCGCAGAATTATCCGAAGAGCGAGCAATCGGCCGACGGGTCGCGCCAGGGCCGCAATGATTTCAAAAAAATCGGGTACGGAGGGCCATGTCCGCCGGCGGGCAAGCCACATCGCTACTTCTTCAAACTCTACGCGCTCGATGCCAAGCTGGGCCTCAAGCCTGGAGCCGTCAAGAAAGACGTGGAACGCGCCATGCAGGGCCACATCCTGGCGCAGGGCGAATACATGGGCCGCTACTCGCGATGAAATGTTTTAGCACCGATCCGCTGGCCGCTCTGTCTCTAGTCTGCTGGCCAAATTGACCTGAATAATCAGCGCGCCTATACTTGTATTTCCTGCAAGTGATGACTGAAGGAGAAGCAATCATGGATCAGCCTGTCATTTTGAGCGCGGTGCGCACCCCGATCGGAAAATTCATGGGCGGACTCTCGCCGCTCACTGCCACGGAGCTGGGTGCGAAAGTGATCGCCGAATCCGTTCGTCGCGCCGGGATCGAACCGAAGCAGGTGGACGAAGCCATCATGGGCAACGTGGTGCAGGCCGGACTCGGGCAGAATCCGGCGCGCCAGGCGGCGCTGCGCGGCGGCCTTGATTCGCGCGTCGCGGCCATGACCATCAATAAGGTTTGTGGCTCGGGATTGAAGGCCGTGGCGCTCGCGGCGCAGGGCGTCATGCTCGGCGAGTCGGAGATTGTGGTCGCGGGCGGCATGGAGTCCATGTCGAATTGTCCCTACCTGATCAAGGGCGCGCGCACCGGCTTCCGCCTGGGCAATCAGGAAATGCTCGACTCGATGATCACCGACGGCCTGTGGGACGCGTACGAGAATTTTCACATGGGCAACACCGGCGAGCTGGTGGCAGAGAAATACAATATTTCGCGGCAGGAGCAGGACCAGTTTGCGGTCGAGAGCCATCGCAAAGCGGTGCGCGCGATCAAGTCGTGCTTCTTCAGCGGGCAAATCGTGCCAGTGGAAATTCCGCAGAAGAAGGGCGATCCCGTCGTGATCAAGACGGACGAATCGCCGCGCGAGGATACTTCGCTCGAAGCCCTGGCGAAGTTGAAGCCCGCGTTCAAGAAAGACGGCACCGTGACCGCCGGAAACGCGCCGGGAACAAATGACGGCGCCGCGGCTGTGATCGTGACGAGCGAGAAAAATGCCGCGCGGCTTGGCAAGACTCCTATGGCGCGCATCGTCGCGCAGGCTGTGAGCGGTGTCGAGCCGAAATGGGTAATGATGGCGCCGGTGGACGCAGTCGAAAAGCTGCTCGCGAAGACCGGATGGGATCGCGACAAGGACGTGGACCTCGTCGAGTTGAACGAGGCGTTTTCCGTGGCTGCGATTGCCGTGACGCGCGTGCTGAAACTCAACCCCGAAAAAGTGAACGTCAATGGCGGCGCAGTCGCGCTCGGCCATCCCATCGGAGCGTCAGGCGCGCGCGTGCTCGTCACGCTCCTTTACGAATTGCAGCGGCGCAACCTCAAGCGCGGCATCGCTGCGCTGTGCCTCGGCGGTGGGAATGCGGTAGCGCTGGCCGTCGAGCGCTTTTAGCTTCTTCGCGTTCATTGACCGCAGAAGATTTCATGAAACAAGCAGCACTCGGGTTTCGCGCCCACTCCGGCTGGGTCGCGGTTGTGGCAATTTCCCTGACAAAAGGTGCGCCAGCGGTCCTCGCGCGCGCGCGCGTCCATCTTGTTGAGACGTTCAGCTACAGGTTTCGGCAGCCCTACCACACCGCCAGGAAATTGCCTCTCGACGAAGGCCGCGCGTTCGTCTCGACCAGCAGGGCAGTAGCGCGGAGACTCGCACGCCGCGCAATCGAGTGCCTTCAGACGAAGCTTACATCCCAAGGGTATGAACTGAATTACTGCGGGCTGCTGCTGGCGTCCGGCAGACCGCTTCCTCGCTTGCCGCAAATTTTGGCATCACATTCCCTGATTCATACCGCCGATGGCGAGCTTTTCCGCGAAGCTCTCGGCCACGCGAGCGCACGCTGTGGTCTTGAAATGGTGAAAATTAAAGAACGCGAGCTGCTCGATTCTGCTTCGAGCGCGCTGCGAATCAAGCCCAGCGAGATCACGCGCCGCATCGCCGAACTCGGCCGACCGCTCGGCCCTCCCTGGTCACAGGACGAGAAGTTGGCTTCTCTCGTCGCGTGGCTCGCTGCCATTTCAACCTCTTGACTTGCGGTTGGCAACTGGCGCGACTCGCCATTTTGCGATAGAAGTGCTGCTCCAATGTTTTGCCCCGTCTGCAAATCGGAGTACCGCGAGGGGTTCACGCGCTGCAGCGATTGCGGCGTTGATTTGGTGCCTTCGATTCCCGCTCCTGCGCCTCCGAACGATCTCGCGCTGGCTTGGCGTGGCGGCGATCCGAGCCTTTTTAGCGCGGCCCTGGCGGCTCTGCAAGATGCAGGAATCGCTCACTATGAAATCGCTGATCACATTCAGCTTGTATTTGAATTGGCAATTCCCAGACCGCGTTACGAGATCTTGGTGCGCGAGGCGGATTTGCCAAAGGCGCTCGATTTGCTTGCACCGTTCGAGGAACGGGCTGCATGGGCCCACGCTCGGGACATCTGGAAGGGCACGTCTCCATTTGAGGATGCCGAGCCACAGAAACCTCAGGCGAAGTTGCGAGATGAGCCCTCGGGGACTGACCATGCTCCCGACGACATCGCTGCCGGATTTGATCCTAAACAGGCAAGGACGGGAATTTGGGCCGGCGAGGACGCGAACATGGCGCAGAACCTGAAAGATTGTCTGCGCGAAGTGGGCATTGGATGTGTTGTGGTGGATTTGCAAGGGAGATGGAGCGTTCGCGTGATGCCTCAATACGAAGCCCGGGCAAAAGAGATCGTCCGAGAAATCGTCGAAGCAAGCCCACCGGAGTAAACACACTCGACGTTTTTTTCTCTCTTCTGCTTCCTCTGCTTCCTTTGGCTCCTCCACTTCCGGTATTATCTTCGGACTTATGACAACGGACGCAATCAAGACGGTGGGCGTGCTCGGTGCGGGCACGATGGGCAACGGGATCGCGCATGTATTTGCGCGCGCGGGATTCCGCGTGATCATGCGCGATGTCGAGAAGCGGTTCCTCGATCGCGGCCTCGAGACCATCAGCAAGAACCTCGAACGCGAAGTGAAAAAGGGCAAGCTGTCTGATGATGACGTGCCGGTGATCGTCGCGCGCATCAAGCCCACCACCGAATTCGCCGCGCTGGCGGACGCGGATTTCGTCGTCGAGGCGGTGCCCGAGCAACTCGACCTGAAAGTGCGGGTGCTGAAAGAAGCGGACGCGACACTCAAGGCCAGCGCCATTCTGGCGAGCAACACTTCTTCGATTTCCATCACGCAGCTTGCCGCGCAGACCAGCCGCCCCGAGCGGTTCATCGGCATGCATTTCATGAATCCCGTGCCAGTGATGGAGCTGGTTGAGGTGATTCGCGGCCTGGCCACCAGTGACGAGACTTTTCAGACCACCATGACGCTGTGCGAGGGCCTGGGGAAAAAACCGGTGGCCGTGAATGATGCGCCGGGCTTCGTTTCGAACCGCGTGTTGATGCCGCTGATCAATGAAGCCGCATTTTGCGTGATGGAAGGCGTGGCCACGCCCGAAGCGGTGGATGCGGTAATGGAGTTGGGCATGAATCATCCCATGGGCCCGCTCGAGCTGGCGGATTTCATCGGTCTCGATGTCTGCGTGGACATTCTCGAAGTCCTCTTCAAGGGGTTCGGCGACCCGAAATATCGCGCCTGCCCGCTCCTCAAGAAATATGTCGCGGCAGGGTGGCTAGGAAGAAAATCCGGCCGCGGATTCTACAAGTACACCTAAAAAATAAGAGTAAAATTTTCTATTGGCTTGGGGCCCCGGAGGAATTCACCGGTGGTGGCTGTTTGTATGCGCAAAATTGTTGCCCTTTCCGCGTTCGCGCTGCTCGTGTTCGAGCTCGCAGCAGGGCAGAGCCGCGCGCCCTCCGATACACTTGTTCTCGACCGGCCGAGCAATCAATGGTTTGAGGGGCCTTCGACGCAGGTCACGATTTCGCCGGACGCGCAATGGGCGCTGTTCAAGGGATTCGGCGGCCAGGCACGACTTTATTCGCTGAAGACCGGCCACGAGGACTCGGGAAGCTTAAACGCGGGCCTCGATCGCGTGGAAACTGCGACATTTTGCGGGCAGAGAGGTCTTGTCCGGCTGGGCGACCGCGGAAGCGATAAGCGGTGGTTCCTGCCCGACGTCGAGAGCAGACAGTTTTCATCCATACCACTCGATGCAGTATTTCAGTGTTCGGCGGACGGCAGCGAGATCGCGTATTTCCGTCCGGGTGAATTGGAAGAGGGATTTTTTGCCGGGCCAATTGGCGAACTCAGAAATTATCAGGTGGATGGACGAGTCACGTCCATGGCATTCACGCCCGACGGGAATGCACTCTATGCGGTGGTGTTTCGTGCCAACGGCGATTCTTCTCTGATCCGAATCCTGCCCCACTCGCAAACCACGAGAACGATCGCGGGCCGCCTGGACGCGAGTCCCGAGCATGGCAGCATCGCGCTCGCGCCGGATGGCCGCAGCATTTTCATTGGGCTGGCGTCTGACGGCGCGCCAAACAACGAAGCGCGGCATCACCCCGATTCCGTTCGCTGGCTGAAAATTTACCAGCTCGATCTGGCAACTGGCGCGCGGCACGTGGTGGCAGAATCTGTACACCAGGACAATTTCGACCCCGCGGTGATCGGCAGCAATCTTTACTGGTCGCGAAATCTGATTCGCGACTCGATCGTATTGGTCCCGGCTGGTGGCGGAGACGCTTCGGAACTTGTGACCGGCGGGGAAGTTCCCATGTGGAGTCCGGACAGCAAGCGGATCGGCTATACGTTCGGCGGCTGGCGGCTGGCTGATTGGGCGCTCGATCTGGATGCGGCGGTAGTGGGCGTGGACGAGAAAGGCCAGCGCAGCACGGCGCCGGCAGTGATTATTTCCGGCTACCATGAAGATTTTCCGCCGGCATGGTCGCCCGACGGGAAGTGGATCGCGTTTCACTCGCACCGGTCGAAGACTCCTGTTCCGGAGTATTCGAGCGCTGGCAGCACGGACGACATTTATCTTCGCCACGCCGATGATGTGAACGCGCCCGAAATTCGCCTTACCGATTTCGGATGGGAAACCGGCCCGGCTTACTGGTCGCCCGATGGACAAAAGCTGCTCTTCAGCTCCTGGGTGAGAGGCGGCGAACCGGGCATCGATAAGCTGTGGGTCACGACCGTGGATTTGGATTTAGGTCGCGCGCTGCGCACTCAAATGCTTCCTCTTTCGGCCGAGATCCGCAGCGCTTCGTGGGCGGCGTGGTCGCCCGACGGCAAAGAAATTGCCATCGAAGACAATCGCGGCGGTGGAATGCGCAGCCTCTGGATCGTTCACAGTGATGGTTCACACGCGGAGAAATTGCTCGACTATCAAGGCACCACGTATGACGGCCTTGATTGGACGACTGACGGCAAATCCATCATCTACAGCGGCCTTGCCGGCGATGGACTGCAATTGTTCTCAGTCCCGCGCGCGGGCGGCACGCCGCGCCAGTTGACGCACGATTCCGGCAATTTGATGCATCCCCGCGTTTCGCCTGATGGCCGCTGGATCGCCTGCACACGAATCGTGCAGTCGCGCCAGATTTGGCGCCGCCCTATCCCCTGATTCCAATTCGTCCCTGTGGAGTGGGGAATCACTTCGAAGCCGTGCCCTTGCCGGATTGGTGTAATGCCTCTTGAAATATTCTTCGCTTTTTGTTCGCCTTGTGTTAAGCTGTGCGTAGAAATGCGGATAGCCGGGCTGGCCCAGAGTGATAGACTGTGTCGCCTGCGTCCCCAGGACACAAAAATGGATCCGAGACGATCTCCACGTGAGGTGGCACGATGACCGACGAAAAAACAAAAAATCTGGACCTGGCAATCTCACAAATTGAAAAGCAGTACGGCAAGGGCTCCATCATGCGCCTGGGAAATCGCGACATCCTCGTGCCCGTGAACGTGATTCCCACCGGCTCGATCTCGATTGACGCAGCGCTGGGCGTGGGCGGATTTCCGCGCGGCCGCGTCGTCGAAGTGTACGGCCCGGAATCGGGCGGCAAGACGACGCTCACGCTGCACGTGATCGCGGAAGCGCAAAAGCTCGGCGGCCAGGCCGCGTTCATCGACGCCGAGCACGCGCTCGATCCCGCCTACGCGCGCAAGCTGGGCGTGGACGTGGACAACTTGCTCGTGTCGCAGCCGGACAACGGCGAGCAGGCGCTCGAAATCGCGGAAACTCTAATCCGGTCGAACGCGGTGGACGTGGTCGTCGTTGACTCGGTCGCAGCGCTGGTGCCGCGCGCCGAGCTCGAAGGTGACATGGGCGACCCGCAAATGGGCTTGCAGGCGCGGCTGATGTCGCAGGCGCTGCGCAAGTTGACCGCCATCGTTTCGAAGTCGAAGACCTGCCTGATTTTCATCAACCAGATTCGCGAAAAAATCGGCGTGATGTTCGGCAATCCGGAAACCACCACCGGCGGCCGCGCGCTGAAATTCTATTCTTCGATTCGCGTGGACATTCGCCGCATCCAGTCCATCAAGGAAGGCGACCGCATCGTCGGCTCGCGCACGCGCGCCAAAATCGTGAAGAACAAAGTCGCCGCGCCGTTCCGCGAAGCCGAGTTCGACATCATCTACGGCGAAGGCGTCTCGCGCGAAGGCGATTTGCTCGACCTCGGCGTTGCCAACGGCTTGCTCGAGAAATCCGGCACCTGGATTTCGTACAAGACCGAGCGCCTGGGCCAGGGCCGCGAAAACGCGCGCGTCTTCCTCAAGGAGAACAAGGACATCCGCGACAAGATCGAGCACGACCTGCGCAAAGCGCTCGGCCTTACGAACCACGCTGCGCCTCGCGCCGAAGAAGCCGCGAAACCGGCAGCCGACGCGCCGAAGCAAGCCGCCAAGGCCGCAGCAGCATCGTCGTCTCAGGGACGCGCCGGCCGATAGTCGCGCCTCACAGATTTCGCCGCAAATCAGGCGGGCTTTCAGCAAGCCCGCCTAGCCCTGCCGTTCCACCCTGGCACACTGGCCGAACCCGTCCTTTCGTACAGGCCTGTCACCAAGCAACGCTGCCCTCTATAACAGTTGCGCCCCCAACCGCCTGTTCCGTAGAATTCACGTGGTAGGCTAATTGACTTCATAGAAGTTGCGGTACGGGCCAATAGTTGTCCAGGCCGTTCGTAGTTGGGCCAAGTAAAGGACCAAAATGAAACGCAACCCAGTCCTAGGTCAGGTAGTACCGATACTCTGTCTTTTCCTTGCAGGCGCGGTGGGAGTCGCATCCGCCGCCGGCCCGGCGGCAAAGCCAGCGCACCGCGGGCATCGTTCGCGCGCGCTTTCCAACTACGGCGATCCCACGCGCGACGATTCCTCGGCCTACGACGACCCCATCGTCCGCCAGATCGCTGTGGACGCGCTTGGCCATACCAATGGCTCGGTGCTGGCGATGGACCCGACCAGCGGCCGCATCCTCACCATCGTCAACCAGAAGATGGCCTTCTCCGCCGGCTTTGAGCCCTGCTCCACCATCAAGCCCGTCATCGCGCTCGCCGGCCTTGAGGAAGGCACCATCACGCACGACACCATGATTCGCATCGACCGCCGCCGCTACATGGACCTCACCGAAGCGATGGCGCACTCGAACAACAAATTCTTCGAGCACGTCGGCTCCGAGCTCGGTTTCGACACGGTCATCAAATACGCGCAACTGCTCGGGCTGGGCGATCGCGCCGGCTACAACATCCCCGAAGAGCAGCCCGGCCTGTTGCCGTCGAAGCCGCCTGTGTACGGCGGCGTCGCGCGCATGTCGAGCTTCGGCGGAGGCATTCGCATCACGCCGCTGCAGTTGGCGTCGCTGGTTTCGACGCTCGCGAATGGCGGTACGCAGTTCTACCTGCAATATCCGCGCACCGTGGCAGACCAGCAGGCTTTTCAGCCGCGCATCCGCCGCGAACTGGATATCGCTCCGCTGCTCCCGGACCTGCGCGAAGGAATGCTCGCCGCGGTTCTCTACGGCACGGCGAAGCAGAGCTACGATCCTTACGGCGAGCAGGCGCTCGGCAAGACCGGCACCTGCAACGACGAATCTCTTGGTGGGCGCCTCGGCTGGTACGTTTCCTACGCCGACCAGGCTCATCCGAAAATCGTCCTCATCGTCCTGATTCGCGGCGGCAACCGCCACGTCAACGGCCCGCACGCGTCTGAGATTGCCGGCCGCATCTACCGCAACCTGCACGAGCGCAATTATTTCGCCCAAGCCGACGCCGATACGCGCGATTACCGATCCGACGAGGATCGGCAATCCCGAGCAAGGTCGAGGGGCACTCAGTACGCCTCGGCTGCTGGCGCTTCGCACTAAAGGCAATTCCCAAGCTGAAACGGCTGTCACCTTCCCTGCGCTGATGTCGGGTCAGCCACCTTCTCTAACATTACAGCCATTCGGTTTGTAGGCATTGGAATAGCGCGCAAGGAGGTCTGCCTCTTCATCGGTCCGGTTTTTCCTCGTTGCATTGAGGTGGACGTGAACATGACTTGCGCCCTTCCGCTTGATGCAGCCTGCCTGGTGGTGATCTTCCCCAGTTCTTTCGGCGAGGTCTCCCTCGCCTATGTAAATGGGTACCCACTTCCCTTCGTCGTTCAGCCTTGAAAAAATGTAGTTGCCGTCCTGACTAGGATCAAACGCAACGGGGAGTGAATGGATGTAGTAGATGTAAGTTGTCCCGCTCTCGCCCAACCATCTGCATTTCGCTTGCTCTGTCATGCTGATCGCTCCCACCGCGCTCATCCCGAGTTGCTAGGCGACTTCTGCCGTTTGTTCTTCAGGATGCCCGCGCCTACTAGCTCTTAATCTTGCAGTTGTAGCTTGGATAATCGTCAGCCTTGTGCCGGTTGTTTTCCCACTGCAATGGCTGCAGATTGCCAACGTCATCATCCCCGCCCTTACCGACCGGCTTGATGTGATCGATTTCCCAACCCCACCGCTCCGTCTTCCCGTATTTGTCCCGCATCATGCTCGCCCCGCACGCGTCTTTGCGGAAACTCGCGTACGGGGGTTCCGGTTTTCCCTTCTGCCAGACGGCCTCGATTGTTTTCTCATCGAAACTGCCCCCGGAGGTGTTAGTGCTGGATTGCCTCGCCATGCTGGTCAGCTCCTTTGTGTTTAGTCCTGGCCCATAAAATGACCATGTACGCACAATACGCCTTGTACGCCGTTGTGTCAACAGTACGCAGAAAAAAAGGGCGCTCATGGGGTCGCATGAAGGAGTCGGTGCTGCCCCAGTGGTGAAAGTATCTGGAGCGTCTGAAGTCGAATTCCCGCCGCCTGCTTTGAAACGTCGAACAGCGCAGCCATTTCGGTCGTGAGAGCTGCAGATTCAACAGTCCCCACGCAGAGGGTCTCAGTCGCCAAGGCGTGGTGCGCTACAACCTTTCCAGACAAATGCCGAAAAAGGCCCTGGGGCATGAGCAGCGCCGCCATGCCCATGTTCGCCTGCACCTCCCGCCAATCGCTCCCACCACCGCCGCGGAACAAGACGTTTTTCTTAAGACACCGCATCAAGCGCCGCGGTTCCGACGGCTTCTCCACGCGGAAGAAGCTCCCCTGATCCTGGTTTACGTCGAACAATACACGGTGAATCATGACGTGGACTGCTTCATGGGCGATCGTGGCTCGCCAACGTCCGCGAATGCCGGGAGGCGTTTGGTCCTCATCGATTGCTCCACTAAGGTCTCGATTGATGAAGATTCTTGGCGGTGCGTCTGCATAAAATTCAGTCTGTCCGAGCACACTTGAATCCAAGTCGGCATATTGATCCATGCGCACGCCTAGCCCTTGTACGACGCGCTCAATGTCCACAGCTGGCAGCTCCTCGGTTGGAAATAGGCCCAGCTTGAGCAGGGAATCCTCCGCAATCGCTTCAATATCGGCTGGCTGGAGCCAAATGCGTTCAGTCCCGTCCTTCCGCCGGTAAAAGCCCGATCTGGACGATCTCATTTGTCCCGATCCCTGTTTTTCCCGATCTCTCGGTTCGCGAGTTTCAAGAGCTTTTCGACGGTTTCACCGGAAGCCTTCCCCTCCGCGAGTCGGCGGAAGAGCACACCTGCGGATGGCGTCCTCATCATGTAGCGGACGGCGGCATCTCCAAAACGCCCTGCCCTTGCCATCAGGTCGTCGTAGTCGAGGCGCAGCAATTTACCCAGCGCCGCCAGCACTTCCTCCGACGGCACCCGGCGATTATTCTCAATATCACTCAGGTACGAGGGTGTAATGTCGAGTTGCTTGGTGACGTCGCGGAGGCTCAGTTTCAGTGTCGCCCGCGCGTCATGGATTACATCTCCGACGGTTCTGTTGTCGTGTGCCATGTACGCCGAAAAGCGTACACGAGCCTTGACGGCGCGTCAACTTCGGGAATGGGATTGGCGGGTAAATCAGGCCTGCGTCTGTGATTGGCCCCGTGCGGTGACTGCCTTGCTCGATAGCTTGAATTCTCTAATCCCAACCATGCTGCTGGCCGCTCCCTCTCAAGACACATCTCCGGTGTTGATTGGCTGTATTTTTTACAGATATTAAGTGCGGCGTGAGCTATCGAAATGGTATAGTCCAACCTCACAGGACTGCTCTCTTGCATTAAACTCACACGATAGTCTCGGCCGGTCGCGTTGGCCGGGCAGTGCGTGAAGGAGGTTTCCATGAAGGCATCTGATGTATACGACGTTCTGAAAGGGATCGGAGCAACGGATCTTCACCATGCGAATTCCGTGACCACGAGCTGTACATTTCTCGAACAAGGTGGTCTACTTTCTCGCGGGTTTGTCGAGGATCACCACTTGCCCCAGACGGCGCAGCCCTCTTCTGACGAAATCGACAAGAAGTATTGTATTTGGCGCAGCATCTTTGTCGATCATGTTGACATCCACGACCGAGCCGGACGATAAAAGGGGCCAAATTATTATGGTCCTGTTCTGTTCGTCTTCGGTCTTGATATTCTTCTCGGATTCCCCGCACACACTGAGGTCCTCGTAACCAAGAAGAACCCCGTCCACTGGCGGAACAAGGAACCTGACAGGGAACGATGGTTTCAAACTCCAGAAGAGTTGGCGGGAAGCATCCGCTTCGGCAATTTCGACAAAATGCTCGTTATTCAAACCCCATTGGAAAAACTCGACTTCCCGAAGAGCCGAGCGAGAATCCTGCTTGATGATCCAAAAAGGAAGCTGCCGTCCGGGGAAGACGCGTTCGCACACAGTCAGAATCGGCTCAACGCTTCAGCGGCTGTTGGCAAAGTTGGGGTATCGATTCACCGGCGGAAATGTGACGAGGAGTGCGTTTGCATTAAGAAGTATGCTGCGTACGGGGCTGAGAAGTTGGATTTCTTCTTCGGATAATCCTCAGTGTTCTTAAAAACCCCAAGAGCGTCCACCGACCAGCGAGTCCGCTCTTTACTACAGAAAGCTGCCCGCCGCGGATATGCGCACGTTGTTGAGTTGGCCCTAGCGCGCCTCGACGCAAGCGGCGACAAGACTTGGCTTCGATCGCGCGCGATTGTGATCACGTTCGAGGAATGTTGGCCTATGGCAGCGTCGCTTTCAATCGACCGTGAACTTTCAAGCAAACGAACGGCGCTGCTTAGCGTAGCCAAGGCAATCAAGCAGAAGGACGCAGCGGGATTAGGCGCGCTGGCTCACGCCTACAAGGAAGGCGATGACTCGATGATGGACTGCGTTCCTGACCGGCGCACTCTAAGAATTGTGTCAGAAGCACTTGAGCGCCCAGAGGGATTCTTTCGGTGGATTACTACTCAAGGAAGTGCCCAGCAGTGTGCAGATGTTATTTGGGCAGCTCAAAGGTACTTGCCAGCAGCGACTTGGGAATGGGATAAGGCCTGCATCCTCGCGGGTGCGTTATTGGCGACCATCGGCGATGTGCCGAAAATAGAACCTGCCGAAGCACCGTCAGACGAGTTCCCGTATTGGGTAGCACTCGACAAACACACCCCCGAGGGTAAGGTCGTGCTAACTGAAGCTGCCAAGCTGACGAACTCTTCGCACAGACGACTGACCTGGGCGAGCTTCTACTGCGAAAGTGCACGTGTGAATCAGTTATTACCTTCACTGTGGTGGGATGCAGAGAAGATGTGGCGGCTGCGACGCGCAGGTCTTTCAGTAAATGAAGCGGAAGATTTGTGGTCGCGCGCCCGACCTCTCGTCCGAGAGCGGCTTGAAGAGGGAGCAGCGTCTCTTAAGAAATTGGTTGAGGAAGCGCCATTATTGGACCATGTCCCTGTTCAAAATACACTCCCGGGTCGCGCATCTTAGGTTGAGTTAAGCGGGTGGCCCACCCTTCAGCCTGCTAAGAATTTGAATTTCCGGGTGGCCCATCCTTTGTCCGCCTCGACGAACAAAGGGTGGGTCTTGGCGGGTGGCCTATCCTTTGTCCGCCGCAGCGGACAAAGGATGGGTCTTCGGTTTTCTCAGATCCAATTTCTCCGGCAAGCGCCCGTCATGAAGCCCTTGACACGATGTTACCTTCCGTGTTATAATGCCTTAGGAGTAATATATGTCGCTCGCAACAGGCCGTCCAGACACCCGCCCGCCGGAGCCTTGGCGAAGGAGGGACTGCCCGCCCTCCTCAGATCCGAGGGGAGCGAAGAAAAATCTAATCGCAACATTAGCCATTTCAAAAAATCACTCAACTCTTTCACAGCAAACAACTTCACGAATTTCTAATCGCAACAAAAACGCGGTTTTTGCATCCCGGACGACGCTGCGGGATGCGGTTTCCCTGGCCGCCAGTCTTGTGACGGCTAATCGCAAGTGGTGTCGAATAGAAATCGCTGTAACTTACTCAAAACAATCAGCCGCGTCACTTTCTAATCGCAACTCCAAGGGGGGTATTTGGCACTCGTCAAGGGCACAGACAAGAGTGTCTGTGCTACCTACTGCACAGGGCCGAAGCCGCACTGCTTCCACAGTTTTTCCCAGACCCAGATTCGGTAGGCGGCCTTGCCCGGCAACGGGAACCCCAACTGATGAGCGAGCATGCAGACCTGTCCGCGGTGGTGAGCTTCGTGCGTGATCATGTAGGCGAACATGGCCGCGCCCGGGCGGGTGGCTTACCCGACCCCGCCGCAATGCGGAGGGGCGTACCCCCGCCTTTACGTCGCCAACTCACCGCACAAGATGGTTGAAGCGAGTCAGATAGAATGCAACATCAGCGAGCTTGTCGAAGAACAAAAGCACGCCCACGCTGACGAGCATGACTCCGGCAAATCGTTCAACCCACAGCAGGTGCCGACGCAATCTCTGAAAGGCAGTGAGAAAACGGCTGAGGCTGAGAGCCACAATGACGAACGGTATAGCAAAGCCCGCGGAATAGACGGCCAGCAGCCTCGTCCCTTGCCACGCGGATTCTCGCGCTGCAGCAATCATGAGCATTGCAACTAGCACTGGCCCGGCACACGGGGTCCACCCAAAGGCGAACGCCAGCCCTAGCAAAAAAGAACGCAACTTGCCTTGCCGTATTTCGTGCTGAAATCGGATGTCTCGATGCAGAAATCGGAACGGAAGCCATCCCAAGAGAGCGAGTCCAAAAAAGACAATGCCTGCGCCTGCGAGACGATTGACCCATTCACGATAGGAAGATAGGAAGCGCCCCACTGTCCCCGCCGAAGCGCCCAGAGATATGAACAGCACTGAGAAGCCAAGCGCGAAGAGAAAAGCATTCAAGAGTATCGTCCGCCAATGCCACGTGCCGGTCTCCTGCAACTGTTCGGCGCTGAGGCCGGTCATCGTCCCTACAAATCCAGGTACCAGAGGCAGCACGCAGGGTGACAAGAACGAAACCATCCCGGCTAGGAATGCAGCAGTGTATGTCAGATCCACAAGTTTCTCCGTTGATTCAACGCCCAGTTGCCTTGCCGGTGGCAGTGGCTAGAAGTTGCTGGATCTCTCCGGCAAGCTTGCGGCCATCCAGAAAACGCGCTCGATCATCGCCTTGGGCCATCCATTCGGTCGGAGCGGGAGCACGGTCCTCCCAGCGAACTTCGGGGCCAAAGGCCAGGTACACATCCCAGGCAGGGCCGTGGTAAGGAATATTCAGAATTGGCGAGTATTGTTTGCCGGCAAAGCCATTGGGATCGATGTAGTGGGTTGCTCGCGAATCCGGCACGCGACTGGATTCCTTCAGTCCGTTTCTTTGCAGCGTGGCCTCATCCTGAAAATTCAACACCGGAATCCAAACCACGTAAACCGCCAGTTGCTTGCTGGGAATTGTCTCCAAGACCTGTTTCTGAATTTCGGAGGCCCCCCAGCGGCAAGGTGGGCAAGTTGGGTCTACGATTACAATCAGGCGAACTTTTCCAATGTCTTGATTGAATCGAGTGCGCAACGGATCGAGTTTCTGGTCCAATGCCGGAAACGTTTGTTGTTGTGCACGAGCAGGCGCGAGAGTCAGCACAAACAGAGCGCTAAACAGTGTCAGCAAAGCGGTGGTGCGACTCAATTTTCTTTTATGATTGTGCATGATCTTCTCCTTATAAAATCTGCATGGCGATTTATCGCGAGGCAGGCGGGACGAGTCCATTCAAGCGGTAGTAAACCGCCAAGTTGCCGTAGTGCTCGCTCGTATGAATGAGCGCACCGAGGCCGACGCGTTCTGGCTTTTGTTTACTCGCATCCTCCAATTCCTGGAATGATTCTTTCAGTTTGGCAAGCGCCTGGGCCTTCGAATGGAAGCCAAACTCGCGCACATCTTCCGACTGTCTGCCCATTGCGCTCGAAGCAGTCAGATGGTTGAAGCGTGCAACGTGCATGATGATCTCCGCAAAGGTGCGTGACTCCTCGGCTGGCCGGTAGTTGTACTTGTCTTCTGGAAACTCCTCGGCAGCTTTGACAAAATGGTCGCGCACATATGTCAGGTTTTCCCCCCAAGCCCATGTTCCGGCTGCAACCTCACCCCCTGTTTTGGGCTTCTGGTCCTGGGCCATCCCAGGAACAGAAGCCATGAGCGCCAATGCGCAAATCATGCCGATAGTTTGAATGAACCTCATCGTTTCATCCTCCTTTGATTCCCCTGCCGATTGGTTCCAGCTCGTCCTTGAGAACTTCGGCCGTGCATTCGCTTATCGAATGCCTGTCCAGAACGTACGCCCTGGAGCATGGTCCAGAGTCAAGCCCTTTCTGACGAACTACTTTTCTGACGCACCGCGAGCTTCGACCACAGCGCGGCGAATCATCTCCGCTGGGGGAAGACCGATCTGTTCCGATCCGGCGTACAAACGACAACTCAGTGCGAAGGCGTGATCTTTCGGCGAGTCACATGCAACATCACGCCCGTTGATTCGGATCGTTGGAGAACCGCAAAATCTAAGCTCGTCCGCCATTCTTTCGTCGGTGACCAATACTTCATCGACAACTGCCGCTACACCTTGCGCGGCCAACACGTCTTTGACTAGTTTCACCGCAACTGAGTGGGACGGGCACTCAGCCACATACAGGATCTCAACTTTCACCTGGCACTCTCCGGATTCCTCGGATTTTTCTTTCTCAAAATTGGGCAATGAGCAGGCCGCTTGCGCATCTCTCTGTCGCAGCTCTGTAAAGCCAATCGCAGTTCGTGTTCTAATTTCTGAAGGTCGGCAAGCTTCCCTTGAACATCGGCTAGCTTTGCTTCCAATCGACGGCGTACCGGCGCACACGGCTGTAAACGATTCCCTCGTAGCTCGAGGAGACCTCGGATCTCGCTGAGCTTGAATCCCAGGCCCTGCACGCGGCGAATGAAAGCCACTGTCTCGACCTCATTTTCGCCGTACTGACGGAAGCCTCCTTGCGTCCTAGGGGCCCGCGGCAACAAGGCATTGCGCTCGTAGAAGCGAATCGCGTCAACGCTGAGGCCAATCCTTTTCGCAACTGCGCCAATCTGCATGGCATTGCCTCCTCTCCACTAAGTTACATTCTGGAGTATAGTCCAGAGTCAAGCCCTAATTTCGTCGGCGGGTGGGCGGGTAGTCCATCCGCCTTAATGAAACGATTCGGCCATCTTCTTCACTACCCAGCAACCCCGCGCTGGTTTTGCGGAGCGCTCGCCATTCCAGCGAGCAAGCGTATCGTGGTCCCTTCCAAAAGGAGTCCTCTATGTGGGTACCTCCCTACTTCGGAAGTTACGAGCAACTCGTGCGAGAACTTCTCCACAACCCGTTCCTCGGTTCCCCTCAACCGCCACCTCACAACTTGATGCTGCAGCCAAGGTCCGCCGACCCTCAGCCTTCGCCCTGGCGCACGGACGCCGGAAATGTCGCTGAACATGCGGTCCTGCTTCTGATTTCGGCGGCGACCGCCAAAGAAACCGCTTCGGCAGTCGCCAACAAAGAAACCGCGAACCAGATAAACGCTTCCGCCGAAAACGCGATCAACGAAGTCCTCGACGATTTCTGCGGAACTCCGCCCCGGAACGTGCCGTGGCCTTTTCCCGGGCCGCCACCGTGGGTTTGGGAAATTGCGTCGCAACTAAGCGCGGCGGCAAACACTCTGCAGGAAGGCTCGCTGCGCACGAGCCTGCTTCAAATTTCCGGCCGGGTAATCGAGAAGGGATTGGGTCAAACTAGATCGGCCGCAGCGGGCGCTCGCGGCTAAACATCTTCCTCGGATCGCAAATCCGAACAGCAGCGGCGCAGAGCCGGCTCGGTGAGCGACTCTGCGCCGCCCAACAAATTCCTGTGGGCGCGAATAAATCGCCGAGTCCACGCACGAAACTCAGTACGCACAGTCCGCGGGCGCTTCGCACTAAAACTCTATGTCGCAAACAATTTGGTGCTGACTCATTTTCAATCACGGAAAGTATAGGCATTTTTGGCGAATGTTCGGAGCGAGGACCATATAATTTTTCCCCTTACCATCTTCATAATGTGAAAGCACCAGTCCGGCGAGCATATCTGCAAATTGGATGCTAGCGCATTGCTTGCTATCTTGCGGATTCGTAAATAGCTTGGTCTTTACCTTACGATAGAACCATAAATCCACCTGTAGATAATCATGCAAACTGTTCCCGCTTTGTACCTTCAGCGAGCGTCGGTCTGGAACCATAGTTACCGCATCGTGCTTCGCCATGAGCTCCAACAGGCAAAGGCCGATCATATAGTTGTAGAGCTTGTTGCTATCGACGCGAATATGCGCCATGACGTTCTGTTTTTTGACAGTGATTGTTTTCAGATAAATGTCTGGGTGTTTAACTGCCATTTTCTTGGCCGCAATGGCGAATTCTTTTCTCTCATCATCGGACATCTGCGACCACTTTTTCTCTCCAGATGTGTTCCACCCAAACTTTGTATACAAATCTCTGATTACGCGTTTGGGAATATGCTTCTTCTCAGGAGGCACGCACACGGAGCTTATGGTAAGGTGACGGCTCGAACCGCCGAATCGGAATGGAGCATTAAAATTCCATCCCAAATCACCACTTTCGTCTAGATAGATAATCAGCGACATAAGCTCCAGCCAAATAAAAAAGGGCTCTGAACTTCTCAGAGCCCCTCGAGACTATGGAATGGCCCCTGAGCCCGGCGCGCTTGAGAGCGCGCTTACGATACCCTCATCGGGCGTCGCGGGTGCCTCAGGCTTTACCCATTCCAAACCCATTATAACGCATAAACGTTTACGTTGCAACGACCATTGGTCCATGTCATCGTAAATGCATTAGGAACTCAAGCCAGCGATTGCCGGGTTCCGCACTCTTCGTGATTTTTGCAAACGGCGCGGATCTTGATCCTGAGTTGACCCTCGCTAGTCCCGATCAAACGGTTGCCTACTCTAATCCTTGGGTACGCTGAAGACAGCTATGCGCCTGTGACCCAAGTTGAAGGTTGTGAGCAGAGTCCCAGCAAAAGCGCGTTTCTTTCCCTTTTGTGCTACGAGTCTCCACTTAGAGCCTTTAGTCATCTTTCCGCCCTTGCGAACCAACTGGCCCAAGACCCGTGTGTAACTTGCCATAGCAGGATTCCCTCCTGTGCAATTGGCAGAATTCTAACACAAGGCGCACGGCAGGCCCATTTTTTCTGCGGTTCTTGAAATTGATGGCGCACCCTAAGAACCAACTTTCACAGCAGGAGAAATTGTAAATTAACTACAGAAGTAACTACCACAATGCTATCATCGCGCGCAGCGTGAGGTAAATTGTGGAAAACACGGACGCGAAAGCGGGAGCGGTCCGCACGCAATGATAGAAGCACTGAGTCACCTTCTCTCAATCAAGACTGAATTGCTTTGGGCTGCGCTAGTATCCACAGCTGTTTCCGCAGCCGTGTCGTACTACTTTAGAAGGCGTGAGGCTCGTCACAAGCTTGCAGTTGAATACGAGTACGAGCAACGGAAGAAACTCCGCGATCTCATTGGTTGCTACCACGGACGTCTATTGCAGGTCTGCAATAGTCTCAACTATCGGTTGTGGAATCTTTACACGAACGCGAATGCCGCCTGGCTTGACTCCGGTGGCGATTACCAGAAGCCCGGCTACTACATGCTAAGCTTTGTTCATCGTTTTCTTGCGGTCTTTTCATTCATTCGACAGTTCGAGAACGAAGCGATTTACGTGGATGGACGCATAGCCGAAAAGAAGGATTTCATTTTTCTAAACTACCTCGATGCTATCCGCTGGGTCATGACCGATGTTGCGCTATTCGAAGGAATAACTTACGACGGTTCCCATCAGCGGGACCACTTCTTCGCGGACAATTTCCGTCAATACTGCGACGGGTGTTCGGTAGAGGGGAACTTCATCACTTATGAAAAGTTGAAGGATCACGTCGCAACACTCCGTTCTCTCGACCCTGTATTTGCGTACTTCGACTCGTTGCGACCTTCTGAGGACCGTCTGCGATGGGACAGACTCATCGCCTTGCACCTTCTTCTGATGGCCTTCATCAATTCCTTTGGTTACAGGCCTCAGTACAGTTCCCAAACCAACTTCGATAGCGTGGCTGGTCAGGTTCGCCGTCAGCGGATCCTTGACAACCTCGTGGACTGGTTGCCTCGCCACGGTCTCGGTAAGGATAAGGAATCGAAACGAATTATCCACGCGTGTCAGGCCTTAAGGAAAAGTAGGGCTAAATCAGACGGTTTGGCCAAGCTCGGTCCCAGACCGGGGGCTGACTGATAGGCGGGTGGGCACCCTTAAAACGAAGTTCCACGACAGGAACAACTGGCGAGTGGCCCACCCGTGCATGCCTCACTTCACAGGGCCGAAGCCGCACTGCTTCCAGAGTTTTTCCCAGCCCCAAATTCCGTACGCGGCCTTGCCCTGCAACGGAAACCCCAACTGATGAGCGAGCATGCACACCTGTCCGCGGTGGTGGGCTTCGTGCGTGATCATGTAGGCGAACATGGCCGCGCCCGGAATCCACGGCCGGAACCAGCCGTCGCGATGAAACTTCTTCACGCGGCCCTGGGGAGCGAGCGCCTCCGCCAGCATCCGCGAGCAGAGCGCGGCGCTCTTCGCCAGAGCCTGCCTCGTCTGGTGCTGCGTGCAGCGGGTGCGATGGAGCGGGGGCGGCAGCTTCAAGTGCGGCGCCGACAGGCGAAGCCACTTGCGGCGAATGTTGTGGACATGCGAAAAGATCGCCGCGATCGTGCGTCCCTTGCTGCCGGGGAGTTTTCCCCGCCACGCGCGAGGGTCAAGATGCTCGAGCACGAGCTGGTTCATGCGCTCGTTGACCGCGAATGACTCCTCCATGCCTTGGCGCAAATCAGGAGCGGCCGCGCGAACCAGTCGGGCCATGCGATTTCCTCCGGTTTTACTTTCCTGCGAGCCAGGCCGCCAGGATCAGGCACACGCTAATCAGACCGGACATAATGACCGGCACGATGAACAGGTACATCCCGCTCAAAACCGTAACGCCGACAAAGCACAGCGCCAGCGCTCAGGTGGCCACGGGCATCTGCTTCAATGTTTCCCGGCTCAGCGCGCCGAGTTGCCAGGCTAATACCGCGGAGAACAGAAAGAAGAGGCCCACAGAATATCCCGCGCCAAGGAAGAAATCGTAATAGGTGCGGCTGAATCCTTGCATGTCAAAGTGGATTGACCGCATCGAGCCGACCAGCGAGTCCACTCCCCAGCTGGGATCCGTCTGGCGAAACCCGAGTGTGTGCGCGACGCTGAAGAGCAGCAGAAGAACAGCAGCGATGCGATAAAAAAGGGATGGCTTCACGTTGCGCCTCCTCGAGAGGCAAAGAACCGCCGGAATGCGCCGGGATTCCCGTGTTCACCGCCCCAGTGAGCATCCTTATACACCCGAAGCTGTTCCGAGCAGGCAAAATCGTTCTCATTGCCGGGTGGGAAATCTCGCAGGAGGCGAACGGATTCTGCGCAGGAAACATTCGGGCGTGCAGGTGCATCTAAAGACGTGGACAGCCAAAGAGGGCGTAAACACTGCTTAAGGAGAAAACAAAGATGAAGACGAAATTTCTATACGTTGCAGCGTTCGCGCTGGCGTTCCCAGCGTTTGCGTTCGCACAAGCGGCCAGCACGTTCGTGAAGGCCGCGCCGGATTCCTGTTGGCAGGCTGCCAAAGAATACGTCAAGCAGAACGCCACGGGCTTTGCCGCCGATGATGCGCAACACCTGCTCACCGTTCCCGTCCTCGAACTTGCGGACGGCGGCGGGGAGGTCTCCGTGGCCATTCGCGCACTCCCTGACAAGAACAAGCGAGGCGAGGAAGGCTGCTCCATCGTCGTCAACGAAGAGGGCAACGCACCGGTGACCCATTACATTCAAAGAACCAATTCCAAATTTGTCGGCGACAATTACGCGGTAGCGAACCGCATCGCTGCATTCGTCGCAGCTAAAGCAAAAGCCGGGAAGTAAGACTCAAGTCAACGACGGGTGGGTCCGCGGTTGGCCCACCCGCGCAACACTCTCCCACTGGCCTCCCTGATTCCGCACGTCTCTGCCGTGTTAACTCCCATGACGCAGGCTGCGAGCTTTCTCCTATTCGGGAGCGGCGGGCGTGCGTTATTCTGCGCGCTTCGCAGGGGGCGGCGTCCCGCGGCATCGTCCGGGTCCGATGTTGGCACTCCGGCGGAGTCCATCGGCCTCCAGAAACCGGAGATGCAGAAAGCGCAGAAGGAGCAAGAGTGAATCGCGGCAAAATCATATTCTGGGTGGCACTGATTGCTTGTGGGGCGGGGATCGTCGGCTGGTCCTACGCGGTGCGGAACAATTCCGAGCGGCAGATTGCGGCGCAGGCGTCGCTCGCGCGTGATGAAGCCAAGCGCATTCAGGAAGAAGTAACGCTATTCACCGAAAAAAACGTTCCGGCGCGGCTTCCGTTCGGCGCGTTGCTGCAAGGCATGGGCATCGATTCATTCGTCGCGGCGCGCATCACGGCAGCTGCGCAACCGGTTTTTAATTTGCGGCACGTTCGCGCGGGTAACCAAGTCGCGGTGGGGCGCTCGGTGCTTGGAGAATTGCGTGGCGTCCGCTACCGCATTGATACCGACCGCGTGCTCTGGATCGCTCCGCGGGGAGATGACTTCCACTCGGAGATCCAAACCATTCCGTCGGAGACGCAGACTGCGGGCGTGAGCGGCGAAATTAGCGGCTCGCTCTGGGAATCCATTCTTGATATAGGCGAGCGGCCCGAGCTCGCGATGCGGCTGGCCGAAATATTCGGTTGGGATCTCGATTTCTACACCGACCCACGGCCCGGCGACACTTTCCGCGTCGTGCTGGAGAAGAAAACTTTCGCGGATGGCTCGATTGCTTCCTACGGGAGAATTCTTGCGGCCGAATATGTCAACGGTGACCATGCGTATCGCGCCGTGCTGTTCCACGATTCTTCCGGCCACTCTGCTTATTACACGCCGGAAGGGAAGTCGATGAAGAAAGCGTTTCTGCACTCGCCGCTCAAATTTGCCGCGCCCATTTCTTCGCACTTCAGCGCGCATCGTTTTCATCCGATCCTGAAACAGTATCGCCCGCACCTGGGAATTGATTATGCCGCGCCTACAGGCACGCCCGTGCAAACGATTGGAGATGGCCGCGTGACTTTTGCGGGACGCAAAGGCGGCGCAGGGAATCTGGTGGAGATTCAACACACCAACGGCTACACAACTTATTACATGCACCTCTCGCGCCTGCTCGTGCGATCTGGCCAGCGCGTGGAACAGGGGCAGCGTATTGGGCTCGTGGGAATGACGGGACTCGCCACCGGACCGCATCTCGATTTCCGCATTCAGCATGCCAGACAATTTCTGAATTTTGAGCGGCTGCCGCTGCCTCCGGCGGGGCCTGTCGAGAAGCGCTACTGGAGTGAATTCGCCTCGGCTCGCGCTCGCGCGCTCGCGCAGATGCCAGCCTTGCCCTCGCAGCAAGCAGCGACGGAGTCGAGCGCTACGAAAAACCCGGGGCGCGGAGACTGAAGCAGGTAACCGGGGAGAGAGAAAGCAGATCTCTCACTTCGTTCGGAATGACAGCGATCAAATAAGGTTGGGCGCGAACTACGCGCGAATTTCCCAGGTATCGCCGGCTCGCAAAAGTCTTGCGAGATCGCCTTTGCCGCGCTTGGCTTGCACCTGGCGAATCTGATCCGTGACGACATCCTCATAGCGCGGCAAATCTTCCCACGCACGAAGAACTCCGATGGGAGTGGGGAATCCGGGGCGTTGCTCCATGTGCGCGAGCAGAAATGCATAAGCCGGGCGCGGATGATGCTCGTCATGGACGAGCAAATCTTTTTCAGTGATGCCGTTGCCGAGTTGCACGACTTCAAGATCAAAGCCGGTCATGCGGATGCCTTTGTCGCGATTTTTTCCGAAGATGAGCGGCTTGCCGTGCTCGAGCTGGAGGACGTGCTCGCTGCGCGCGTCTTTTTCGGTGATGGATTCCCAAGCGCCGTCGTTGAAGATGTTGCAATTCTGGAGAATCTCGACGTAGGCCGAGCCTTTGTGCGCGGCCGCTTTCTTCAAAGTTTCCTTCAGGTGCTGCTGAAAGATGTCGACAGAGCGAGCGACGAAAGTTCCTTCCGCGCCGATGGCGAGCGCGATGGGATTGAACGGCCGATCCGCGGTGCCGAACGGAGTTGATTTCGTTTTCTTACCGAGCTCGGAGGTCGGCGAATATTGTCCCTTTGTGAGGCCGTAAATTTTATTGTTGAACATCAGGACTTTGATACCCACATTGCGGCGCAGCATGTGTATGGTGTGATTGCCGCCGATCGAGAGCGAATCCCCGTCGCCGGTAGCCACCCAAACATCGAGGTCAGGCCGCACGAGCTTCACGCCGGTGGCAACGGCGGGTGCGCGGCCATGAATCGTGTGGAATCCGTACGTGTTCATGTAGTACGGGAAGCGGCTGGAACATCCGATACCCGAAATGATCACGAATTTTTCGCGGGGAATTCCCAGGTCGGCAAAAACCATTTGTGCGGCCGAGAGGATGGCGTAGTCGCCGCAGCCCGGGCACCAGCGAATTTCCTGGTCGGTCTGAAAATCTTTCTTCGAATAAATTGGCAGTGTATCCGTGGCCATTCCTGATCTCCTCTAAACGACCGGGGCCTTAGCCCAACATCTCTTCGATCTTCGCTTCAATCTCAGACTGTTTGAAGGGCTTGCCCTGAATTTTGTTCAGGCCTTGCGCGTCCACCAGGAACTTGGCGCGGAGAATCATGAGGAGTTGGCCCATGTTCATCTCCGGCACGAGCACTTGATCGTATTGCTTCAGCACTTCCCCGAGATTTTTCGCGAGCGGATTCAAATGGCGCAGGTGAACGTGGCCGATGCGGCGGCCCTTCGCTCGTTGTGCCTTGAGTGCGGCGGTGATGGGCCCGTGGGTCGAGCCCCAGGCGACGATCAGCAACTCGCCTGAAGGATCGCCCTCCGGCACGAGGTCGGGAATATCGTCCGCAACTGCTTCCACTTTTGCCGCGCGCGTGCGCACCATGTGTTCGTGGTTGAGCGGGTCGTAATTGATGTTGCCGGTGACGTCTTGCTTCTCGATGCCCCCAATGCGATGCTCGAGGCCAGGCGTGCCAGGGATAGCCCAAGGCCGCGCGAGTGTGTCCGGGTTGCGGCGGTAAGGCTGAAAGCCGACAGGATCAGTGGCGAAGTGAACCGGAATCTCCGGCAACTCAGAGACTTCAGGAATTTTCCATGGCTCCGCGCCGTTCGCGAGATAGCCATCGGAAAGGACAATCACGGGGACCATATATTTGATGGCGATGCGGCTGGCTTCGAGAGCGACCCAGAAGCAATCGCCCGGAGTTGCCGGCGCGACGACTGGAATGGGCGCTTCGGAATTGCGGCCGAACAATGCCTGCAAAAGATCCGCCTGCTCCGTTTTTGTCGGAAGACCGGTGGAAGGTCCGCCGCGCTGAATGTCGCACACAACGAGCGGAAGCTCGACGGCGACGGCGAGGCCGAGTGCTTCGGTCTTGAGCGCCATGCCCGGGCCGGAAGTGGTGGTGATGCCGAGCGCTCCCGCATAAGCAGCGCCGATTGCTGAGGTGATCGCGGCAATCTCGTCTTCCGCCTGGAACGTGGTTACGCCAAAATCTTTGTACTGCGACAGCTCATGGAGAATGTCGGAGGCCGGAGTAATCGGATACGAGCCAAGGAATAACGGAATTCCCGCCTTCTGTGAAGCGGCGATAAAACCCAGTGCCAGGGCCGTATTGCCGCTGATATTGCGATACACGCCGGGAGTAAGTTTCGCGGGAGGAATTTCATAGCTGATATAGAAAGCTTCGGTGGCCTCGCAATAGCTGTAGCCAGCTTTCATGGCGAGCTTGTTGGCTTCAGCAAGCTGAGGCTTTGATTTGAATTTGTCTTCAATCCACCGCACAGTGGGCTCGAGCGAGCGGTTGTAGAGCCAGTAGCACATGCCTAGCGCAAAGAAATTCTTGCAGCGGTCCATGCTCTTGGCATCGAGACCGAGTGGCTGCAAAGCGGTGCGGGTCAGGCGCGTCAACTCGACTGAAAATAGGCGATAGCCGTCGAGGGAATGGTCCTCGAGCGGGTTCGTCGTCATCTGCGCTTTGCGCAGGTCGGTTTCTTTGAAGGCGTCGAGATTGACGATCAGGATGCCATTCTTGCGCAGGTCGGCGAGATTCATCTTCAGCGCCGCTGGATTCATGGCCACGAGCGCGTCCACCGAGTCGCCCGGCGTGAACACATCGTTCGAGGAGAAGTGCACCTGGAATCCGCTGACACCCGGGAGAGTCCCGGCAGGGGCGCGGATCTCGGCAGGGTAGTCCGGGAAAGTGGCCAGATCATTGCCGTACAGCGCCACGGTATTGGTGAACTGGCTGCCGGTGATCTGCATGCCGTCGCCGGAATCGCCGCAGAAACGAATGACGGCTTTTTCGATTACTTCGCGCTTGCGGTGTGGTGCATCAATGACAGTCGTTGACATATTTCTTAAGACCCCCACGTCTATAAACGAGGATAAGTGCGAGGAAATCCAACCTCTTCACTCATGTTGATTGCCACAGTCTTGCCTAATCCGCCCCACAAAAGGGTAGCACGCCGCGACGAGCGAGGAAACGAAAATTGAGACGCGCTCATGCCATTCTGGTTATCGCTGAACATCCTATTCAAGTTAGATACGTCTTCTCCGTGACGTGGATACCGGACACGTGTGACGCGGCTCACACGAAAAGACGTTCGAGAGCCATGGATCGAGCGGCTGCGAGGTTCGTGCAGCCGCCCAGTGACGAAAGGAGATGGATAGAACCGCACTATTTCGGTTTCTTTGATTGTGATGGTTCTCCCGTCGATTGCATGGTTGGCTCATTCGCCGGCCCCGCCGGAGGTATTGTGATTCCATCGGAGTGCTTGCCATTGCCCCCGTTGAAAAAGCGCATTGCGGTTGCGGCCAGGCCGTCGAGTGCACCGCCACCGTTGCCGCCACCCGTCACGAGAATGTCAGGCACAAACTTGGCCTTACCCTCGGACAGTGAAGCGATCACGTTGACCAGAGCGGTGGCGTTTGAGCCCAGCGCATCCACCTGAGCTTGAAAACCCTTGGCGCGAGCCAGGCCAATTGCTTCGACTTCGGCGCCCTTGGCGGTTCCGGTCAGGCGGATGTAATCCGCCTCGCCTGTACCTTCCGCGGTGCGCGCTTCGGCGTTGTTCTTGTGGATGTCGATGCCGACTTTGGAACGGGCCAGATCGGCCTGCATGTCCGCCGTTCCCTTGGCCTGCTCCATGGAGATGCGTTCATCCTGAGCGGCGCGCTGTTTTTTGAAGGTCTCGATTTCCTGGTTGGCAATCTCGCGATGCGTCAGGACGGTGACGAGATCCGCGGGCAGGACTACGTCCTGGATGTACACACCCTTCGTTTCCACCTGGTATTGCTCGAGCTGCTCGCGGATGTGCGCAAAGGCGTCTTGTTGCACTTGTTTGCGAGTTTCAATAAAGCGAATGGCCGGCATGCTTTGAAGCGTGTCGCGGAAGTGATTGCCGACGGCGGCCTGAAGGACCTCGGTGACCAAATTGCGCATGGTCCCGACCATGGAGATGACACGCGGGGCTTTCGTATCCGGCACATGGATTTGAACCTGTAGATCAATCCTGAAAACGAAGCCTTCCTTGCTCTTGGCCACGATTTGCTGGAGCTGCTTGTCGAGGGCGTGCGCCTCGGAAACGGCGTCGGCCCAGTTGAGATTCAGAATCGCAGTGGGCACGATTTCTGATTCGTAGCAGCGCGAATTAAGCGGGTATTTTCCGGTGCGAAGCGGTTCCTGCCAAACGCCGCGATGGCCGGGTCGAACCAGGGAGCCGAATTTGAATTCGACGCCAGAAGTATCTTGGGAGACAAGGCCGACATAGGCCTTGATCACCGCCACTTCTCCCTGGCGCACGACGAGCATGGGGACAAGCTCGACCGAAACCAGAAATGGGTTCAGCGCGTAAGCGCCATAGAGCATAGGGTCGTGCTGCAAACCGATCCGGCCGCCGTTGTCGAGGAAAGCCTGGAAGTCCTGATAGTTGTTATGGAGGTTGTTCTTATTCCCCAGGAGTTTCTCGATGATCTCGAGGTCGCCGGCATTGGCTTTTTCCATTTCGCCGACATCCACGTATCCACCGAGACGGCTGGCAATATCACCCGAGGGAAGGGGATCGCCCTCATAGACGGTGACGATGCCGACCATGTCGAGCATGGCACCGTCTCTGCCGCGGGGCTGGGGCGTAATGCGCACGAGGTCAAGTTGTTCCGGGGCGAGGCCGAATGCGTCAGGCATCAGGCGACCGCTGCGGCTTACCTTGGCGCGCAGCTCAGACGACATGGACACGCCGAAAACTTGGCCGCGCGTGACCACAAGAAAAGCGACCGGGTGAATCGGAACCAGCGTGCCGGGAGGAAGGACGGGGCGCTGCACGCCCTTCTGGCCGCCATTTTGGATGAACTTGCGAAGGTCGGAAAAGTTGGCGAACTCCTTGCGGTACACCGCGGATTTTGCCCCGATAGGAAGCGGTTGACCGACCTGGGATATCACCACCCCGATTTCGCCGGCTGGTACTTGGACCCAAGGATATTTGTCCACATCAAAGAGCGGCCATAGTTTCCACCGGAGGCCGGGCATGAGCAAATCCGCCTGATATCCCGCCTCACCATTGAACGCGACGGGATCGTCCTTCGAAAGCTTGCGCGCCGAGAAACGTTTGGTGACCAAGCCGATTTCCGACGGTCCGATGCGATGGAGTGACCGAACTACCACCAGGACGACGAGGATTCCCACAAGCACTCCCAGTGGAAAGGCAAAATTGCTCAGCAAGTTCGTCAGGAAGGGGATCATGAGGGCCTCCATGCTGCTGATGAGTCGAGACGCACCCCCGCCAGCTTGTCCGAAAGATGGTTAATGCCCGGCTCAAGTCAGCGGTGAGTTAATCCTCCAGCAGTCGAGCGGAATGTTGCGCCCGGAAACCTTTTTAGTCAAGCGAGGGCCAGTACTCGGCGCTTATGCGCAATGGATTGAATGTGATTGTTTTCGGAGTGGCGCGAAAGGCATAACAAAATCTTTATGGGCTGGGAATTCTGTGGGGAGGTGAATAGGTGGTTGCCACTTGAATGGTACTTTGGTACATTGGTACCAATTGACGGGAGGGGAGGATGACGAAGGACAAGCTTTTGGTGGAGCGGGTGCAGACCGGCGTGCGAATGGAAAAGCGGATATTGAAAGTGTTGAAGGGGTTTGCGGAATACAACGACATGACTCTCGGCGATCTGCTCGAGGGCATTGTGCTGCACGCGTTCGACGGCAAGTGTCCTTTCGAGGCAGCATCTCTGGCGCGCATCAGAGAGCTCAAGAAATTCTATGGGTTGGATCTGGATTCCCGGGCGAGCCACCGGCTGACGGAGGTTCGAGCCACCGAGTCAACCAGACGGGGAAGGAGCGGCAAATGACGGAACAATCGCGGAAGCGGGCGATCACGGCACTTCGCTGGACAGTAGGGTTCGTGGTGTTGTTTGAATCATGCCGGTTCGTGCTGTCGCATGGTCCGATTCACGGCGGTTTGCCGCATTGGATTCGTCCGGTGCTGGGCGGGGCGGAGGTAATCGCGGCGATCTTGTTTCTTGTGCCGTTAACCCGCGCGGCGGGCGGGTATCTGCTGCTGATTATTTTTGCGGCCGCAGTAATTATTCACATTTTGCATGGCGAATACGACGTGGGACCACTGCTGGTTTATGCGATGGCTGTGCTGGCAACCATGAACACACAGAAGGGTGGCGTCGGCGCCGTGGGGAGCTGAAAGGATCGTTGGAACGATATTTTTCGAAGCATTGGAATTTGAAATCTTTGAGAAACCCCTACCCTCCCCGAAATTGAGAAGAGGATGAAGAAGCGCAGCTCGCTAGTGCTTGTCGTGATCGTAGTCTGAGTGGTTGTGGCGCCAATCCCAGTATTCCTTCTGGTCCCTCTCGTCGCGTTTGTCGAAATCGCGATGCTCCCTGTGAGTTTCGCCTTCCCACTGCACGTAGAACCGGGCTTCGTGATCATCCCAACGATGATAGTCCTGATGGTGGGGGTCATAGACGCGATAACTTGCGTGGGCCGCGCAGCCGGCCATCACGGCCGGTGAAATCAGAGCCGCGGCGAGCAAAAGCGATCTGGCAAAACGATAGGAATAGCGCATTTGATTTGCCTCGTTTTGAGTGCAGACGAATTAAGACTCGTTCGGGCGGGATTAAATTCGCACCGGGCCTGCCAGTCCCCCTCGATGATCTGACGCGATTGAACGCGTCCAAGCAATTTCGGCATGCAGCAACATCTCCGAAGTTTTCTCGAGACCCGAGACGGCGTCTTCGATATCCAGCCAAAGTTTTTCTCTGACCGCGCCAGTGGAGTGTTTGGCAACACGGACGATCCAGCGCAGCGCAATTTCTTTGACGCGTAACTCTTCGAATGCTTCCCGCGTCTCGATGTCTTCCGAGAGAAGCATGCCGAAACCGGAATCCATAAGATTCGCGACGAACTCGGACAAATCCTGGAGACGCAGTTCGATCACGCACTCGGATTGGCTGGTTTCGGTGGATTGCGGGAATTCAATGACCCGCGATTTCGCGGGGAGCAGAACCCGATCTGAATTTTTAATGGCATTCTTCATGGCGACACCCCTCCCGATGGGTGACGAGACCACATCTTTGGAGTCCCCCTGAAAGAGCCCTGGAGCGAATTGAATCTCGCTCGCAACTGCGGAAGTATGAGAAGCAAGGGCAGTGCCATTAGGGCCGGGTCGCGCGTAATCCCATCGTTTGAATGAGGTTAGTATGCAATCGGAGGGGCGCGCGAACACTCCTTTTGGGGTTCTAGAACCAGGCAATTATTACCGGGATGACGGCCACGCCTGATCCGTTTCCGCGCATCGGAAAGTACAGTGGTCGGAAGTACTATTGACTTTCGCTTTTGATTCGCCTACATTGCAAGATGTAATTTCTGGGCGGAGTTGGGCCCAAGGCAAAGGGGCTTGCAATGACATTGACGAAGCGGCAAAAGGAAGTGCTGAACTACCTGGTTGCGTTCCTCAACAAGAACGGCTACTCGCCGAGTTTTGAGGAGATCGCGCACTCGCTGAAGCTGACGTCGTTGGCGACGGTGCACAAGCATCTCTCGACGCTCGAGAAAAAGGGATTCATCCGGCGGGGGTACAACCAGAGCCGCTCCATTGAGGTGGTGCAGCTTCCGAAGCCGATCCGCGAGCAGGTGCTCGACCGGCACGTGGTGGAATTGCCGCTGGCCGGTCGCATCGCCGCCGGGCGGCCCCTCGAAGCGGTCGAAGAGAATGAGACGATTTCGCTGGCGGATTTTGCGCGCGGGCAGAACACTTTCGTCTTGCAAGTGAAAGGCGAATCCATGCGCGATGACCATATTCTCGATGGAGACTACATCGTGGTGGAGCAGACGCAGGTGGCGAATCCCGGTGAAATCGTGGTGGCGCTCGTCGGCGAAGACGAAGCGACGGTGAAGCGTTTCTATCGCGAGGCCGGTGGGAAGATTCGGCTGCAACCTGCGAATTCGCAGATGTCGCCGATCATGGTGCCGGCGACGGATGTGAAGATTCAGGGCCGTGTGGTCGGGGTGTTGCGGAAGTACTGAAGTAAGAGCAAAGCAACCACACATGTCAGGATGATGAAGGCGAATGCTTCCTGGTACGGCCGCACTCCAGTACTCAGGTAACTCTAATTGGGGCTCCTGCGACTGAATTCCGAGGGCACCCAAATACCCGCGGCAACCCCCATCCAAGTCAATCCGGTGGCACGACCCATCCCGCCGCATTACCGCCCCCGACACATTTGTTCCAAAATGGATTTGCGTTGGAATGCGCAGAAGGCTACATTCAGAGACCCAGACCTCAAATAATTTAACATTCCTGCAATTGGGCCCAAGGAGGTTACATGTGGGGAGACAAGAAGCCGGAGGCTCCCGCGAAGTCCCCGCTCCCGCAACAGCAGTCGAGACCGAACGTAACTAGCACTAGCGCGACACCTTATCCTGGGGAGGCAAAGACTATGGCACCATCAGATTCGACGTATCCCTCGACGACATCGGGCGGCACGATGGCACGACTCGGCGCCAGCCTGCATATCAAGGGCGAGATTACCGGTAATGAGGACCTGCAAATCGACGGCAGCGTCGAAGGGCTGGTCCAGCTCGACGATCGCAAGCTGACTGTGGGCGCGAGCGCTCGCGTGACGGCAGACTTGATGGCGCGTGAAGTGATCGTGTATGGCAACGTGAAGGGAAATCTGCGGGCACGCGACCGCATCGAGATCAAGAAGGATGGCTCGGTGGTGGGCGACCTGACGACGGCCCGGATCATGATCGAGGACGGTGCGTATTTCAAAGGCTCGATTGAGATCGACAAGGCCGGCGAAGGGGGCGAAACGGACCTCGACAAGCCTGCCTACACGCGCGCCGGGAAGAGTACTGCAGCCTCGTCTTCTTCCTCCGATTAACGGTCTCCATTTGCAACTCCGGCGAGCGGGCCGCACCCAGCGGCCCGCCGTCAATTCCGTGGTTTTCTGCTCGGCGGTATCCTCCGGTCGGACTTTCTCGAGAAAATACTTCCCCCAGCAGTGCGATACAACTCGAGTCAGCGCGTCAATCATCACAGTGGCAGAGTTGGACGAAAATGCGGTATGGGGTGTTGCATTAAGACCTACGATTGCAATCCTTTGAAATAATTGCGATTCTCCGGGCGGAGAGAGGGACGGAGCCATGAAACGAACCTGCGGCGTTCTGGTGACGGGAATCGTTTGCGCGGCCCTGTCGGCGTGTGGCGGCGGTGGTGGTGGAAATGGAGGAGGGCCAACGCTTTCTTTGTCGCAGACCATGCTCTCGTTCAACGGAGTGCTGGGGATCGCAAACGATCCCGTGCCGCAAAAGGTGAATGTAACGAACTCGGGAGGCGGGGCGCTGAATTTTTCGACGAGCAGCGATTCTCCCTGGCTCACGGTCGTTCCCGCAAACGGGACGGCGCCGCAAATGATCACGATCACGGCGATTCGCGGAAATTTGACGGCGGGCACATACACCGGGCACGTCACGGTTACGGGGATGGGGGCGCAGGGGTCGCCAGGAACAATCACCGTGACATTCATGGTGAACCCGCAGCCTTCGAACGCAGCGTTTTGGGGGCAGTGGGGAGCAAATCCCCAGCACGCCGGAATGGTGAATGTTGTAGGACAGAACTTGGCTCATCAACTCGCCAACATTGTGTACGACCCCTTCGTTGCCCAAGAACAGACCGAGAGCTTTGGAGACCTGCTCGCGCACTATCAGGCTCCCCTAACAGACGGGAATGACGTCTACATGGTTATGAAAACCGGGATGTATATGCCGTGCCCAAATCCGGGTGCTTGGAGGCATCCTCCGTTTCCGGCGTGCGGACCGAGGGCCTGGCAGTCAATGATCTGGAATGAGGCCCGGTTCTCTTGGGTGAATGGGCAGTTGGTGAAAATTTGGACCACCGCGAGCGATTGGAAACCTGCGCCGACTGGTTTTGGCCTAGGCGGATGGGAACCGGTGTTTCACGCCGTGGACGCGAACAATTTTATCTACGTTCCCGGGGCGGGCGGAACCTTGCGGAAATTGGACAAAGTCTCTGGAAATTCCGCGGTGCCGATCAATCCATTTAGCGGCATGGCGAATTTCAACGCGGCCAATGCGTTTGTTTCGAGCCCACTCACCGCCGATGCACTCGGAAACATCTATTACAATGTGATCGAACTAAATCCGACGAACGGCGATCCGTGGGTGACGAACGACGTGGCGGGAGCGTGGCTGGTGAAGGTGACGCCCAACGACACTGCCTCCACTCTGAGTTACTCCGCGCTCGTGCCGGCCGCTCCCGCTGGGATGGCAGTGGCTTGCCCGGGAACTTTCTTTGACAGCGATGGAGATCCGCAGGGAAATTTCCTGCCATGGCCGCCACCCTCGCCCGCCACGCCCGCCCCGCAACTTTGCGGCTCGCAGCGGCCGGGTATGAATATCGCACCAGCTATTGCGCCCGACGGGACCATCTATACAGCAAGCCGTGCGCATTTTGACGCCATGCAGTCCTATTTGATCGCCGTGAAGTCGGACTTCTCAGGTCCGAAATGGGTCGCGTCATTGCAGAACAGGCTAAATGATGGCTGCAATGTACTGCTACCAATCGCACCACCGAATAATACGACAACACCAAACTCGTGCCGATTCGGCACCACGACCGGTGTGGACCCGACCACGAACGCGATGGGCTCCGGATCGATATTTGATCAAGCGTCGTCATCACCAACCGTGTTGCCCGATGGCTCGGTGATCTTTGGCGCACTGGATAACTACAATTTCGCGCGCGGACATTTGTTTCATTTTGATGCGGCAGGAACATACCTCAACGCATTTAGTTTCGGCTGGGATTCGACGCCGGGAGTTTACGTTCACGGTGGAACTTATTCAGTCGTCATTAAGGATAACCATTACCAGGCGCCTTCCTACTGCAACTTCGCCAGTCCGGTCTGCCAGTCGGTCGGGCCTGGGCCGTATTACATCACGCAGCTCGACCCGAACTTCAATATCGAATGGCAATTTCAGAGCACAAATATCCAGCAGCCGAACAACCCGAATGGATTTGAGTGGTGCATCAACATGCCGGCGATTGACATGAACGGAAACGTCTACGTGAACAGCGAAGATGGGAACATTTACGTGCTGCCGCAGGGCCACAGTGGCGTGTTTACGCAAGCGGCCGGAAATCTTTTTTTGAATCTGGCGCTGGGCGCGGCGTACACGCCGCTTTCGATCGGCGCTGACGGAAAATTATACACGCAGAACGATGGACATTTGTTCGTCGTCGGAAACTAGCAGCAAAAGATTCGGCAGGCCGCGCAAACCCGCGCGGCCTCGTGCCCCGTCCCTGAAGCCACTCTTCGTTGACAGAAGTGCGTCTGTACTTTAGACTTGGGGTTTGTCTCCATACGGAAAGGTGTGACTGGGCAGATGCGGACTCATGTAGCAAAAGGCCGAGAGGCTGAAAGCCTGACAGTTGGCGAAAACTGGTTCGTTGTGGACGCGCAGGGACAGGTGCTTGGGCGCCTGGCGACGCGTATCGCGCGGATTTTGATTGGCAAGGACAAACCGAATTTTACGCCGTATCTGGATTGCGGGGATCACGTGGTGGTGATCAACGCCGAGCAGATAAAGCTGACGGGAAACAAGATCGATCAGAAGGTTTATTATCATCACAGCGGATTTCCAGGCGGGTTGAAGGAAGTTCCCGTCCGGGTGCTGTTGCAACGACGTCCCGAAGAGGTACTGCGCGAAGCGGTGCTTGGAATGCTGCCGAAGAACAAGCTCCGCGCGCGTCGCGCCAAGAAGCTGCGTGTTTATGCCGGAAGTGAAGCGCTTGCCCGCCACGCCGGACAGAAGCCTCAGCCGCTCGCGTTGTAGCCTCGCGACAGGGATTTGAAAATTCTGCGCTCCGCGGAGAAATCCGCGAAAGCCGTGCTACTGATTGCGGCCAGCGCCGCGGAATTGCTGCTGCGTTTTTTTGTAAGAGGGCGCGAAGAGCAAATTAGGAGGAAAGTTGAGTTCATCCGCGAGTTCGATTGAAGGCGCCGCAGGGAAGCAATTCTACGGCACCGGCCGCCGCCGTGAATCGGTTGCGCGCGTGTACATCAAGATGGGTCCGGCGGGCTTCACCGTGAACGGCCGGCCGGTGGATGAATATTTCCGCAACGTAGCGTGGAACACGGCAGCGGTGGAGCCGCTGAAGTTCACGCAAATGCACGATCAGGTGGAAGTGAAAGCCACGGTAAAGGGTGGCGGCGTCGGCGGGCAATCGGGAGCGGTGCGCATGGGGCTATCGCGCGCACTTTCGAAGTTGAATCCAGACCTGCGGCCGAGCCTGCGAAAGAATGGTTTCCTGACGCGCGATCCGCGCATGAAGGAACGCAAGAAGTACGGACAGAAGGGCGCACGCCGCCGCTTCCAGTTCAGCAAGCGTTAAGGATCGGGCCCTTCGGTACCGACGCTGTCGGTGCCTCAGGGTGAACAAGAGCAAATTTTTTCCGGTCCGGCTTCCGCGAGGAGGCCGGACCTAGTTCACGGCCGGCAAGAAGCCGGCAAAAAAGGATGCTGCTCCGGTCTTGAAATTTAGAGCGCGGAGAAAAAGCATCCCTCTTAAGGAGGAGGCAATTTGGGAGTCGAAATAACGATGAAGGAGTTGCTGGAGGCCGGTGTTCATTTCGGCCATCAGACGCGGCGCTGGAATCCGAAGATGAAGGAATACATTTTCGGCGAACGCAACGGTATCCACATAATTGATCTCCAGAAAACCCTGAAGATGTTCCGCGAAGCAGCCCGCTATGTTTCCGAATTGGCCGCGCAGGGCAAGAACGTCCTCTTCCTCGGCACAAAACGGCAGGCACAAGAAGCCATCGCTGAAGAAGCGAACCGCTGCAGCATGTTCTACGTGAACCATCGCTGGCTAGGCGGCACGTTGACCAACTGGGTGACGCTGACGAAATCCATCAAGCGGCTCAAGCTGCTGAAAGCCATGAGCGAAGACGGCCGCATGGCGCAATTTTCCAAGAAAGAAGGCGCGCGGCTGGACCGCGAGCTGAAGCACTTGCTGCAGAATTTTGCCGGCGTGGAGAACATGGCCACGCTGCCGGACGCGATGTTCGTGATCGATCCGAATGCCGAAGTGATTGCCGTGCGTGAAGCGCGCCGCATGGGCATTCCGGTGGTGGCGATTGTGGACACGAATTGCGACCCCAACCTGGTTGACTGGGTCATCCCCGGCAACGACGATGCGTTGCGGGCGATTCGCCTCTTCACCTCGAAGATTTCCGATGCGGTTCTCTCCGGCCGCCAGTCGTTCGAACAATCGCAGATTGCCGACCAGAAGGCCGCGCAAGGCGTGGCGGGCGAAGAGGGTGTGGAATACGTGGACACCAGCGCCTACGAGGTTTACGAGAAACAGGAAGGCGATTTCGTGGAAGGGGAGCCGACTGACGTGGTCCCGGCAGCGGAAGAAGCCGCGGCGGCTGCTCCGCTGTCGAATGGAGACGACACAACTCCTCGGTAAGCACGAGATTGTGGTGGTGCCCTCACGGGGCTTGTTTACTTCTCAGTGGGTCAACATCGGGCCGGCCATGCGATCGGGCCCGAATCCAGAGAAAAGGAATTGAGCATATTTATGGCGACAGCACCAGAACCCGGAAAGAGAAATGTATCCGCGCAGCAGGTGAAAGAGCTGCGCGACCGCACCGGCGCGGGTTTCACGGCATGCCGCGAAGCTTTGATTGAGGCCAACGGGGACATCGAGCTGGCCATCAATCATCTACGCAAGAAGGGGCAGGCTGCCGCCGCAAAAAAAGCGCAGCGTGCGACTTCCGAAGGACTGGTGAGTTGTTACATCCATGCGGGCGGGAAAATCGGAGTGCTCGTGGAAGTGGATTGTGAAAGCGATTTCGTTGCGCGCACCGAAGATTTCCAGCGACTCTGCCACGATGTGGCCATGCACATTGCCGCGCTTGACCCGCGTTTCCTTCGCCGCGAAGAGGTGACACAGGAAACGCTCGACCGCGAGCGTGACATCTACCGGGAGCAAGCCAAGGCCACCGGCAAGCCGGAAGCCGTGATCGAAAAGATCGTCAGCGGCAAAATGGAAAAATTCTATGAAGAGAATTGCCTGTACGAACAGCACTTCATTAAGGATGAGGGCGTCACCATCAAGGAACTCGTGGATCTGGCCATCGCCAAAGTGGGCGAAAATATCACCGTGCGCCGGTTCTCCCGATTTAAGGTTGGCGAGATGGACGGCACCACCGGTGCGGCGCCTGCTGCTGACGAGCCGGATGCGCCCGCCGCTACTCCGGCGGCTTAAGCCCCATTTGAATTTCAAACCAGACTGAATTCAAGGGATCTCCTTTTTCCGCGCGAGTGTGCACAATTCCGCGGCGGGAGCGCGTGAGCTTGCGCGGTTTCTCTGCTAGAATGCCCGCGCGAGTCTTCTTCCGCGCCGAGAGGATGGAGGCTGCCGGGGATTGACCAAAACAAAATGACGAAAGCAGATACATCCGGGCGGATTTCTGCGAAAAAAGGCGAACCGGTCTATAAACGGCTGGTATTAAAGTTGTCAGGCGAGTCGCTCTCCGGGCCCGAGCATTCGGGGATTCACGCGGAAACTGTTCAAGGAATCGCGCACGAAGTGAAAGAGGTGCACGATCTGGGCGTGCAAGTAGCCATCATGGTCGGCGGAGGAAACATTTTCCGGGGCACGCGCCAGAAAGATCTGGCCATCGACCGCGCCACCGGCGATTACATGGGCATGCTCGCGACCGTTATCAATGGACTGGCGCTGATGGATGCCCTCGAAAAGGCGGGCTGCATCACGCGGTTGATGAGCGCGATTGAAATGCACCAGGTGGCTGAGCCATTCATTCGCCGCCGCGCGACGCGGCACCTGGAAAAGGATCGCGTCGTGATTTTTGCTGCCGGCACGGGCAATCCATACTTTTCGACCGACACCGCCGCCGCACTGCGGGCGATGGAAATCAAAGCGCAGGTGATTCTAAAGGCGACGCGCGTGGACGGCGTGTACGACGCGGACCCCGAAAAAGTGAAGGGGGCGAAAAAATTCGAGCGGATCACTTATCTGGACGTGCTGAAAAAAGGGCTGACGGTGATGGACTCGACGGCCATTTCGCTCTGCATGGACAACAAGATGCCCATCGTTGTGTTCAACATGAATGTCCCGGGAAACCTGAAGCGCGTGGTGCTGGGCGACCGAGTCGGCTCAGTCGTCGGCGCGGCGTGATTTACTTTCTGCGGAGGCGATTCAATCCATGACAAACATTGATTCCACCAAGACCGCGCTGGCCCAGGCCAAACTCCGGATGGAGAAGGCGGTGGAGGATTTTCGCAAGGATCTGGCCAGCGTGCGCACCGGGCGAGCCAATGTCGCGCTGCTCGATCACATCCGGGTGGACTACCACGGCACGCCGATGCCCCTCAACCAACTGGGCAACCTGACGGTTCCTGATCCAATGATGATCGTGATTTCGCCGTGGGATCCCGGCGCGGTGCCGCTGGTGGACAAGGCCATTCGGACTTCAGACCTGGGTCTGAATCCCGCGAACGATGGAAAAGTGATTCGCGTGCCGATTCCTCCGCTGACGGAGGAGCGCCGCAAAGAGCTCGTGAAGCACATTCACAAAGTGCTCGAGAACCATCGCACGGCCGTCCGCAACATCCGCCGTGATATCAAGGAAGCGATCGAAAAGCTCGAAAAAGATAAGAAGATCAGCGAGGACGACAAGAAGCGTTCCCTCGATGAACTTGAAAAGGTTACCCACTCCGAGACAAAGAAAATTGAAGATCTCTCTGCTGCTAAAGAAAAAGAAGTGATGGAAATTAAATAACGACGCCGCGACGGCTTTCAATTCACAGTACGGACGTCTTCCGGAAGCAATAATACAAAGACACATTGGCCGGTGGCGGCGGAGCAGGAGAGAGTTCCACGGCGGACGAGTCTTATAGGCGAAGAATCCGGAAACATTCCCGCGAAATGGATTGAGCGCAGGGCACCCGCGTAGGGCCGGAGTTTCTCGCTTCCACTGACGAACTGCACCGCATCAACCTTGGCGTCTTTTTCCCCGGGCGAAAGAAGAACTAGAAAATCCGCCTCCGCCTTTTCGCTGACCAGCTTGCCAACCGGAAATGTTCTCAAGCTAGAAAGATCATCGTGGGCACGGCTCACAAGTTTTTCGATGTGTGTGGTTTTCGCGTCGGCACCCAGCAGCCCGTCCAGGCGGCTGCGCGTTTCCGGCACGGAATGAATCGCAACGAGAGCCATGGCATAGGTGCGAATTGCCTGGTCTTTCTGTCCGCGCTTCTCGAGGACGCGGGCCAGATGATCAGCGACTTCGCCATGCTGATTCAGCAGCCAGGCGGCGCGAATGTAGCGCTCAGCGCGGTCCAGATCACCCCGCTGAAAATAGACCCAGCCCAGAGTGTCCCAGTAAGCGCCGATGGCCTGCACTTCGTTCAGATCGTCGAGCGTCAGATGCGCCAGCTCCACATTGCGCAAATTAGCAGCTGTCGCCGCAGCGGCCGATTCGGCATAGCGCTGCGCTTTATCGAGTTCGAGCTGATGCTCCGCCAAATTGTAGGCGATGTTGTTCCACACCGTCGGTGTTTGCGAAAGTTCAGCGGCCTTTTCAAACGCGGCCAGCGCATTCTCCTGCTCACCGGTGTTGATGTAGGCGTTGCCGAGACTCACTTGGAGTCCGGCATTGTCCGGCGTGAGGACCGTGGCCTTGTCCAGTTCGGGAACGGCCTCCGCGTACTTGTGTTGTTCGAGGAATAATCCGCCGAGCGCCGCGTGCGCGATGGGATCAAGCGGATTCACTTCGATTTGTTTGCTGTACGCAGCGGCGGCATCACTGTATTTCAGTTGTTGCTGGTAGGTGATGCCCAGGTAGTCGTAGGCGTGTTCGTCGTAGGGATTCACGCCGATCTGCTTGCGAAAAGCGTCGGCTGCGTCGTCGAATTTGCCGAGGCGCAGGAAGGCGAGGCCCAAATCGTTCCAGGCCTGCTTATGTTTGGCGTCCAGTTCCACCACACGCTGAAAGAGTGGAATGGCGGCGCGAGGATTTCCGGAGTTCAGCGCCGCGAGGCCCGCTTCAAGAAGTTCGTCCGCTTTGGCCGTCGGGGGAATGGTGGGAGCACCTGTCGAAGCGGTTACAACGGAGAGCACCTGGCTTTCGTCGGATTCGACGGCGCGGGCAAACGCCATGTAATCGCTAGTGCGAGAGGCAGGCAACTCGCGCATTTTGAAATTCATTACCCGCTCGGCCATGATCGTGTGATTTTCGGACTGGTAAGTGGACTTGTATTCAGCATAATCGCGTGCGACGGCAATCCCCACCGGCGCGTGGACTGTGAAATTCGCCGGAAACGTGAGCCTGAGCTTGACGGTTACATCAAGGGGGCTGCCGATCTGAATCGCGTCGGTGTTGTCGTCTGAAACATCCGGCACGCCAATCACGACGACCGGGAGGGCGACTTTCGCTTTCTTGCTCGACCAATCGAGGAAATTCGCCTGCGAGAACTCCACGTCCATCACAAATGGATTTTGCGTGTCGGCGGGATCGCCGGGTTTCACCGAAGTAACATCGCCGTGCAGCCCATCCATTTGGGCGATCGCCTGGCCAAGCTCTTTCCAACGCGTTTGTGGCGTGCGCCGAAAAGCGACGCGCAGCGCGAACTCATTGTCACCGCGCAGCACATAGTGAATTTTCCCTGTGAGTTTTCCGAGATCGCTCACCTGACCGTCGATTCCCACGTATTGGGAAGAATGGAATGGAGGATCGGCGGGCGTCTCGACGATTTTCCCGGCGCCGTCGGGCGGCACTAGCAACGCAGATTTGTTACGAAGTGCCGAGGCGAGCAGGCGAAAAGGCGCTACTTCCGCGGTCGAATCCATCCAAATGAGCTCCTGGCCCACTGGCACAGCAGTGATCACGTGGTCGAATTGCGAAGGGGACGGAACATCTAAATCGAGTTTTCGGGTAAGCGGAATCAGAACTGCGTCGGACGGAATGTTCGCGGCCTCGAGCATGGCGGCGAGCAGCGTGTGTTTGTCTTTGCAGTCGCCATACTGATTCGAGAAAACTTCCGCGGCGGAATGGGGCTGATATCGCCCCAGGCCAAAGGACAGGCTGACGTAGCGGATATTTTTTGAAACATACGCGTAGAGGGCTTGAATCTTTTCCAGTTCAGTTGCGTGCCCTTGAATTAGCTCCTGCGTTTTCGCACGGATTTCCGGAGTCGGTTGCGTGCGGCCCTGTTCGAGTTTCGCGTACCGGCGTGCGATGTCTTCCCAACTTGCAAATGTGGTCAATTGGATGGCCGGAGGCTTCGGCTCGGACTTTTTCGATCTGGCCTTGGCTTGTTCTTCTTCGCTCGGGTGTGTGAGCGTCGAGTGTTTCCAGCGATAAATTGTCCGCCCGTTTACGTCCTCTTTCTCGTAGGGGAAGTCAGGCGATTGCAGATTCAATTTGCGGCCAGCAGGGACGTTAATCTCCAGGCGCTCATCGAGCACGATCGCACCTTCAAGAAAGTTATAGTCGAACCAGAATTCGTTTGGCGCTAGGGGCGTCACCACTCGCGTGGCGATTTCGTAGGAGAGCGTGTCGCCTGCGTGCAGTGCCGGGACGGTGATGTGTTTTTCCTTGAAATCCGTGTACACGGGAGCATCGCGCGCCACCGTCGAAGTCATTTCCTTGACCGCGTCGGCCGCAGCGGAAACGACTCTCCCATCGGCCGTGCGCACGCGAACACTGCGAACATCCATTTGCTCGTTGGCGGAGTTGTATCCGAATACCAACTCGCCGAGTTGCTGCACGCCCGCATCGCTTTGCACGCGAATCGTTACAAGCAGATCGCGCTCGCCGGTGCCGTCGTTTTCGTAACGCACTTTCGTTTCATAAGACTCGACTATGTAAGGCTCTTGCGAGTAATCCGCGCGGGCCGGCGACTGGATGTTTGCTGCTGTCGGAGGCTGAGTTGGGGGCGCGGGAGGCTGCTGTGCGGCGGTCACCGGCGGGCGGAGAAGAATGATCAAGAGGACTGCAAACAAGCGATTCATGCCTACTCCCTGTGCAAAATTACCCGCACCAGTTTAGGCGGGTTACCAAAACGGGTAAAGGGTTCGCGGAATGCTTGGTGCGCTATCTCAAACCAGGTTTGAAGATTCCGCTTACAGGCGTCATTTGAACTTGGCATCCGACGCGGAATCGGAGGAGCAGTTCTGCGCAAAACTCCCATGTTGTGTAGAATCAGCCAGATAGATAGGACTATGAGGTTTCTGTAGGCATCCAGCGGCGATCCGAGTTCCAGCGACCAGCTCACGGCTGACGTTTCAACTCCGCGTCCGAGTTCAGGAGCCTCGATTCTGGCGCACGTTGCCCTTCCGGCACAGTTTTGGGGATTTCCCGGGCAAAATTTTTTGAAATTTTCACTTCCAATTTCCACATTGGAAATGGTTGACATGAGTCCTTGTTTTTCCTATACTTGCGCGGTTGTCCAGGGCCCGTTGTGCCTGGTGGTGAAAGGGAAGTCTTCCGCCCCGGAACAAAGAAAGACGGAACGGGGTCATTGGAAGAACGGCCGAAATGGGGCGCCAGCCCCGCAAAGCCGTGTGAAGCCTCTCCGCTCTAAGCAGATGCAGTTCACTTCTCGGGGTGAAGCGTCGCTGCGGAGTACCTGAGCCGTTCCTCGGTTTAGAAGGCGACCTTTTCTGTTCATTACACCTGCGTAGCTCTGCGCGGCGAGGTTTGCGAGCGCATGGGAGAACGCAAAGTTTTCGCGTTGTGAGGGGGAAAAGCGTGCCGACGTTTGCACAATTGGTGCGTTACGGCCGGGAAAAAATCCGGACGAAGACGAAGTCACCGGCTCTCGAAGGATGCCCGGAAAAGCGGGGCGTGTGCGTACGCGTGTACACGCAGACACCGAAAAAACCAAACTCAGCGCTGCGTAAAGTGGCGCGCGCGCGGTTGACGAACAGCGCCGAAGTGACCACATACATTCCCGGCATCGGCCACAATTTGCAGGAGCACTCGATCGTGCTCGTGCGCGGCGGCCGCGTGAAGGATCTTCCCGGGGTTCGCTACCACGTGATTCGCGGCACTCTCGACGCGGCGGGCGTGGAAAATCGCAAGCAAGGGCGCTCGAAATACGGCGCCAAGCGGCCCAAAGCCGCACAGAAGTAGGAGAGCGGAACGATGCCACGTAAAGGTTGGGTTCTTCGCCGAAAAATTCCCGGTGATCCGGTTTTCGGCAGCGATCTGGTGCAGAAGTTTATCTCGAGCATGATGTACGACGGGAAGCGCTCGACCGCCCAGGCAATCTTCTACAAGGCCATGGATCAGGTGGCGAAGAAAACGAACGACGACGCGTTCAAGCTGTTCAAGAAAGCCGTCGAGAATTGCAAGCCGGTGCTGGAAGTGAAAACGCGGCGCGTGGGCGGCGCGAACTATCAGGTTCCCGTGGAAGTGAATCCGTTCCGGCGGCAATCGCTGGCGATTCATTGGCTGGTTCTGTATTCGCGCACTCGCGGCGGCAAGACCATGACGGACAAGCTCGCTGAAGAAATCATGGACGCGGCGAACGGCCGCGGTGGAGCAGTGAAGAAGAAGGAGGACGTGCACCGCATGGCGGAGGCCAACAAAGCTTTCGCGCATTATCGCTGGTAAGCGGAAATCATCATGCCACGCCAGGTTCCAATCGATCTCACCCGGAACATCGGGATTATGGCTCACATTGACGCCGGAAAGACGACGTCAACGGAGCGAATCCTGTTTTATACGGGTGTGACTTACAAGATCGGCGAGGTGCATGACGGCACGACCGTAATGGACTGGATGGAACAGGAGCGCGAGCGGGGCATCACGATTACGTCTGCGGCGACGACTGCTTCCTGGAAGCGTTTCGACAAGATGTATCGCATCAATATCATTGACACGCCCGGCCACGTGGATTTCACGGTTGAAGTCGAGCGCTCGCTGCGCGTGCTAGACGGCGCAGTGGCGATTTTCGATGCGGTCGCCGGCGTGCAGCCGCAGTCGGAAACGGTTTGGCGCCAGGCGGACAAGTATCGCGTCCCGCGCATTGCGTTCATCAATAAGATGGACCGCATCGGCGCGGACTTCGACCATTCGATCCGCTCGATGCGCCAGCGGCTTTCGGCCCACCCCGTTCCCCTGCAGTTTCCCATCGGCAAAGAAGACAACTTCATTGGCGTAATTGATTTCATTGAAGAGCGCGCGATTATCTGGAAAGATGAAACGCTGGGCGCGGAATACGAAATTCTGCCGCTTGAAAAATTGTGGGATGCCGCGTATGTGAAATCGCGGCCCGAGCTTGAGAAGGCCGTGACGGCTTCGGCGCTGACGCCGGAATTTTACAAAGAGCACCGCGAAAAAGTTGTCGAGTACATCGCCGAGCACGATGACGCCATTCTGACGAAATATCTTGAGCAACATAAACTTGAACCGGCGGAGCTGCGTGCTTCAATTCGCCGCTCGACGATTGCGCTGAAACTGGTGCCTGTGCTGGCCGGCTCGGCTTTCAAGAATAAGGGCGTTCAACCCTTGCTCGATGCAGTAGTTGATTATCTTCCTGCGCCTTCGGATCTCCCGCCTGTCGAGGGTTTGACGACGGATGGATCAGAACCGGTGCTGCGGCGCGCATCGGATGAACAGCCATTTGCTGCGCTGGCATTCAAGATCATGACCGACCCCTACGTTGGCCATCTGACATACATCCGAGTTTATTCAGGCGTGCTGAAGACCGGCCAATCCGTCTACAACTCATCGAGAAAAACACGCGAGCGCATGGGCCGCTTGCTGCGCATGCATGCGAACAAGCGGGAAGAAATTGCGACCATCGAAGCGGGCGACATCGCCGCTTGCGTGGGATTGAAGAACGTGACCACGGGCGACACGCTTTGCGATGAAGATAAGCCCATCCTGCTCGAATCCATCGATTTTCCGGCGCCAGTGATTTCGGTGGCGATTGAACCGAAGACCAAGGCGGACCAGGAAAAAATGGGCAACGCGCTTGCGAAACTGGGCCAGGAAGATCCTACGTTCCGCGTGCACACGGACAACGACACGGGCCAGACGCTGATTTCCGGCATGGGCGAGTTGCATCTGGAAATCATCGTGGACCGCATGATGCGCGAATTCAACGTGCAGGCGAATGTCGGACGCCCGCAGGTTGCCTACCGCGAGACGATTGTGAAAGTCGCGCAGGGCGAAGGTAGATATATCCGCCAGACCGGCGGCCGCGGCCAGTACGGTCACGCAAAACTTTCCGTGCATCCTCTGCCGAATTCAAATCACGAAGACATGCACGAGATGTCGACCGATGAGATTGATGCGTTGGCAAAAACAGTCGCGGGCAAGGGCGGCAAGTGGCGTTTCGACAAGGAGCACCGCCTGCTGTTCATTGACAAGGTGATCGGCGGCGCCATCCCTAAGGAATTTATCGCACCGATTGAAGACGGCGTGCGCGAAGCAATGGAAACGGGCGTTCTTGCGGGCTACGAAATGGTTGATTGCGCTGTGGTGCTCGAAGACGGCAGCTACCACGATGTGGACAGTTCGGAAATGGCATTCAAGATTGCGGGCTCGATGGCTTTCAAGGACGCTTGCAAGAAAGCTCATCCGAAATTGCTCGAGCCCATCATGCGCGTGGAAGTTGTGGTGCCTGAGGATTACATGGGTCCGGTGATTGCGGACCTGAACTCGCGGCGCGGCCAGATGCAGGGCCGGGAATCGCGCGGCGGCACGGAAATCATCAACGTGCAGGTGCCGCTGGCAGAGATGTTCGGTTACGCCACGGAAATTCGCAGCCGCACGCAGGGCCGCGGTAGTTTTACGATGCATTTCTCGCATTACGAGCAGGCGCCGTCATCCGTATCGGAAGAAGTGGTTGCACGCGCCACTGGCAAGACGGTGAAGTCTTAAGAATTTCTGACCCGGCCAAGGGGCCGGGCACGCTGAAGCGGAGGCATAGAGAGACATGGCGAAGGAGAAATTCGAGCGAAGTAAGCCGCACGTAAACGTGGGGACGATTGGGCACATTGACCACGGCAAGACGACCTTGACGGCGGCCATCACGAAGGTGCTCTCGAAGAACAATCCGAAGG
>JBOGMZ010000023.1:0-400957 GCA_050746945.1 Candidatus Acidiferrales bacterium
GGATAGCAGCGCAGCGCTCGCCGGAGCAAACAGCGGGACGGCGCAGAGGTAGGGGTGTGAGTGAAAGAAACAAAAACTAGACCAAAACACTCTTGACGGGGCCGCCTTCGTTAGAGATGTTGAGAACGGAGCTCATCGCCAGCGATCCGGATTACTGGTAATAACGGGATTGATCGACAGCAATCAGCGATTACTTCCCAGAGCGGGGCTTGTGGGGAGCTCGAGAGATTCAACTTGTCGGATTCGCGCGTTAATCAGGCATGCGCCCGAAGCGGCGGATGCTTGAGCCAGTCCGCAAAACGCGTCTCGCCGATTCGCGCGTCTGCACCGGGAACGAGCGTGTTCTCGCTCAGCACAACGCCGTAGTAGCGCGCACTCGGGTCAGCGACAACCTCGCGCGGATCCTTCCATGCGGCTAGAGCTCGCCGGACGAGTTCATCGAGAGGAAACTTTTCCGGCCCGCCTACTTCGACGGTGCCGTTCAGTGGTGAGCCCGTCGCGACCCGGCCGACCGCTGTGGCGACATCGTCGGCCGTCATGGGCTGGATGAGCGCAGTTGGCAGACGCACTTTGTTGCCGTCGGTGGAAAAATCGGCGATGCCCTTGACGAATTCGAAAAACTGCGTCGCGCGGACGATCGAGTACGGGATGGAGGAACTCTTGATCAAATTCTCCTGCGCGATTTTTGCGCGGAAGTAGCCGCTTTCGAGCATGCGCTCGGATCCTACGACGGACAACGCGACGTGATGCCGGACGCCGGCCTTGGCTTCGACGGCGAGGAGGTTGCGCGTCGAGGTGTCGAAGAAGTTCATCACCGCCGCGTCTTCCCACGAGGGAGAATTCGATACGTCCACGACCACCGATGAACCCTTCAGCGCTTCGGCCAGTCCTTCGCCGGTGACGGTGTTGACGCCCGATTTGGGTGACGCCGCTACCGCTTCGTGCCCTTGCTCACGAAGCTTGGTGACCAGCTTTGATCCGATCAGTCCAGTGCCGCCGATGACTGTGATTTTCATGATTTCCTCCTCTTCTCGATAGTCGAGGATGTATTTCCGGTCTCGACATTTCCACGAGTACGCTGGTGCAAAAGGCGTGTCAAGGTCTAAACGGGGATGGTACTAAGGCCCGTCAAGAAAATCTTGATTCCTGCAAAACAGAAATTTATATTTAGAAGTTTGCGCGCCACCACCGGAAGGCCCTGCCTCGGTATCGGCGTCAATCGCTACCCACGTCCAAACCTCAGGCGTCTCAACTCAAACTGAGACACTGCTGAGCGTTGACACTCCCAGCTTTCTTCGCGGATGATGTGCGAGTAGGCATCCGCATCAGCGGCTGGCAGAGCTATGGCAGGACCTGACGCGCTCCTCGGGGTTACAATTTCGCACTACCGCGTCCTTGAGAAATTGGGCAGGGGCGGCATGGGTGTGGTGCACAAGGCGGAGGACATCCGCCTGCACCGCTTTGTGGCGCTTAAGTTTCTCTCCGGTGAGTTCGCCCATGATCCGGCGGCTTTAGAACGATTTCGTCGTGAAGCGGAGGCGGCTTCGGCTCTAAATCACCCGAACATCTGCACCATCTACGACATCGGCGAGGAAAACAGCCGGCCATTCATCGCCATGGAGTTTTTGGACGGACAGATGTTGAAGGACTGCATCGCCAGCCGCCCGCTCTCTTTGGCGCAGGTCTTGGACTTGGGTGCCGAGATCAGCGATGGTTTGGATGCCGCACACCAGTTGGGAATTGTGCACCGCGACATCAAGCCTGCGAATATTTTCGTTACCAAGCGTGGCCACGCCAAGATTCTGGATTTCGGCCTGGCCAAATTGAATCCGAAATCGGACGATGAGGTCACGGCAACGGCCGATGCGACTGGTGGTCCAGCGGAAATCGAACTCACGAATCCTGGTGTCGTGATGGGCACAGCGGCTTACATGTCACCCGAGCAAGTGCGTGGAGAAGTTTTGGACGCACGAACCGACATCTTCTCGTTTGGCGCAGTTCTTTATGAAATGGCGACTGGTCAGTTGGCGTTCAAAGGAGCCACCATCGGCATCGTCGCGGAAACAATTCTGAACCGTGCACCGGAACCTTTGCGTCACCTAATTCAGTACGATGGCTTAGAACTCGAACGCATCGTAACGAAGGCGCTCGAGAAAGACCGCAAGCTTCGCTACCAAACCGCAGCAGGCATCCGCGCGGATTTGCTGGCGTACAAAAGTAGCGGCAGTACGGGGCAAGTCCTTTCCCCTCCACGGGGCGTCCCTACCACTGATGCGGCGGACGCTCGCGCAGAAGAAGGGCTCTGGGTTGCTGTCTTACCGTTCAAGATCACCGCGTCCGACAAGGAATTGGAATCGCTCTCGGACGGGCTGACCGAAGACGTAACGGCCGGGCTCTCCCGCTTTCAGTATCTCCGGGTGGTGGCCTACAACTCCGCGATGACCTACAAAAGCCGATCGACAGATATTCGTGCCGTCGGCCGGGAACTGGGCGCTCGCTACGTGGTCGAAGGGAGCATTCGTAAGAGAGGACACGCCCTTCGCATCAACGCGCAACTAGTGGATGCCGCGAGCGGAGTGCAGCTTTGGGCTGAGACTTACAACCGCGAACTCGGTGACGGCGGTCCATTTGAAACACTGGACGATGTGACGGACCGAATTGTAGCGACGGTCGCGGATGGGCATGGCGTACTCGTCCGCTCCATGGCGACTGCCACCCGGGAAAAGCCCTTGGAAGAGGCGAGCGCATCGCAATTGGTATCGCGGTGGTTCACATACACCTTGCAACTCACAGCGGAGGAGCATGCCAGGCTCCGTGCGGCCTTGGAGCGCGTACTCGACCGCGAACCCAACCATGCAGACGCCTGGGCCTGTCTTTCCAACCTGTACTGCTGGGAATTTGTGCACCGTATGAATCCGTTGGACAAACCGATGGAGCGCGCTCTCAAAGCTGCCTGGCGTGCCGTAACCATCGATCCCGCCTGTCAGTTGGGATGGCAACAGCTTGCTGAGGCACACTTCTTTGCCAGGGACTACACCGCGTTTGGTGACGCCGCCGAACGTGCGATGGCGCTCAATCCCCGCAACAGTCACACTCAAGCTTACTTGGGTTTGCTGATCTGTTTCTCCGGCGAATGGGACCGCGGCCTGGCCCTGGTGCAGCGTGCCATGGCACTCAACCCTCATCTACCTGACTGGTGTTACCTGCCGTATTTCTACAATCACTATCGGAAAGGCGAGTACCAGGCGGCGCTGCAAGCCGTGAAGAAAATCAATATGCCCGAGGATCCCTGGCCACAAATGGGGATTGTCGCGGCCTGTGGCCAGCTCGATCAGCAGGAAACGGCGCGCGCCGCCATCGAATTGGTGCGTAGGCACCAACCCCTGTATCTCGACCTGAAATACTACCGCGAGGATGCTGAAAAATGGTTTGCGGACACGTCGATTGTGGAACAGCTTTTACAGGGTGTGCGTAAGGTTGGGCTCAAGGGTTTCACGGATTCGTCTCCACAATACCCAAGCGCCGATGGCCCAGCCTTTCGCTCTTGATTCAGAAAGTGAATTTGCAGGTGCTCCATCGTTTGTCCCTCGCACAAAGGGTCGCATGTTTTGAGTTTGACTTGCCGCGTTGGCCAAGCCTCTCGCCTGCCTCACTTCCAGGTAGCTGTCGAGAGCAAGAATAATCATCAGCAACCGGACTGGTGCCGCGCAAGTTCCGCGTGCCCATCGCACTGTAAAATATTCGTGGCGATAACGTGAATTATCGGAATTGGGCGGCTCGTCTACGCCCTCGGTGGACGGCCACGGAGGAGAGGGACTAGAATCGTTGCCAACGCGAGGTCGTTGATGCAGGCCTCGCGCAGGAGGGCAGGGTGCAAGACCAAGAGATGCGTGCGGCACTGGATCAGCATTGGGCGGCGTCCGATGCCAACGATTTTGAAACGGAGCACAACATCTATCACGACGACGCGGTGCTGGAATACCCACAGTCGGGCGAGCGAATCTGCGGCCGACGCAACATACAGATCACGCGCACGATTCAACCGAACCGAAAGCGCTTCACTGTCCAGCGGATCGTTGGCGGCGGTAATCTTTGGATCACCGAATTCATCCTGGCATATGACGGCAAGCCGTCCTACACCGTGAGCATCATGGAGTTCCGGGGCGACAAGGTTGCGCGGGAAACACAGTACTTTGCGGATCCATTCGAGGCCAGCGCCGCGCGCGCCCGATATGTCGAACGGATGGACACGCAATCTCAAAGCGCGGGAAATAGCTAACTACGCCGGTGTTTTGCGCCAACCTTGCGCGCGTCATATCGGGATCGGGAATGACAGGACACTTGCCGTTTGCGGGATACCTGTGGAGAACAAGGATTATCCCCACCTATCAGAATTCCTGCTAGTAACGTTTATCGGACCAATGCTCCGAAATGCCTCAGCCTCACAGAGGTGGACCAAATAGCTGTTACTTCCCTCAACGGGACTTCGGGGTCGTCAGCGGGGCATTTCACTTGTCCGCTAACGTCGTTTACCACGCATTCGGTCGCCAATGCGGATCGTGACTTCCCTTGCCGCATTTGGAGATTGATTTAATTTGCCATCTGGCCCTTCGTTGGGATAAATATGAAAGTTCGAAGTCAGGAGCTGTCTCCGGTTTCAAAGTTCAGGCCTCAAGGTCCCCACAAGACATTTCATTCCGTGGAGGGAACAACATGAGCCATTCAAGGCCTCCCGCTCTGAAGCTTCAGCTGTGCCTGTACCTGATGAAAATTCTCTGTCTGCTTGTTTTTCTTCCTGGTTTGGTGTGGGCCGATGGTGCCCATCCGGATCCCGGTCACCTGCAACAGACCGTTCTTGTCATTCTGCATTTCCCGCCCCAAGGCGTCGCCGGTGAACTGAGCGCGGCCGATGAGACCTACATCAACTCGGAGCTGAGCGTGGTCTCCAATTTCTTCTGGACCAACTCCAACCAGTCGCTCCAAGTAAATTTCGAGACAATCAAAATTCTACAATCGGTGGTGGCCTCGGATTACGAGCAATATGGACAGACGGGCTGCGCCGCCAAATATGATGCCGCCGAGCACCACTCATTGGCGAACCGCCTAGTGGACCCCCGACAGTACGCTGGTGTGATCATGATTTATCGCCCGACCAACGCCACCTGCAGCTTGTTTTACAACACTTGGATCTACTTCAACGACCAACTCTCAGGCCCCAAACTAAATCCAGGCTTTTCCTCTATTATTTACACCTACAACAGCCAGCCCCCACTTTCTCAATTTATTGAGCATGAATACTGCCATCAGCTGCATCACCGCTTTGAGTATGAGGCGCATGACTCGACCCCTGCCCTGGGCGGCCTCGCTCCGGACGGCTTCATTGATTCGGACTGGATGACCACGCCCGGCGGGCCATCCAACCAGCTATCTACAATCGCTCAGGACCTTGGGCTTCTTCTCGGAACCACTTTTCAACCGGGCAATGACGTGCCGTGGCTGGAGGCCATAGTGAAGTACTACGTCGGCGCGCCGGACCGCAAGCACCCTAACGGCACTCTCCACGCAGTGAATTATCGCTGGCTGCAGGGACGCTACCGGGACAATGTCGTTCTCGGGGTGTTCGACGGAGGCGAGCTGAGGAATACCTACAATTTCGCACAGTCTGATGACGTCCTGGTTCACGTGAGCGGGGACAACATCACAGCGGTGCGGGCCGATGGAAGTCCTCCCAGCTTCTGGTTCCGCGCTGAACCCGGCCACACGGCCGCCTTTGGAACGCAAACCGGTTTTGGACTTTACTTGCTCAAGCAGGTGGCCTTCAATTACGAGATTGCTCCGGACGATTATACATTCCAAGTGCACTTGGTGTATTACGACGTGTACAACCACCCGGTGGACGTGCGGATCGACGATGGGATATTTTCGCTGGGACGCCAAGAATTCGCGAACAACCGCAAGGTGATCACACTGCCGGCGCCGCTGGAGGTGGAAGATTTTCAAATCGTGTTCCAGAAAAGCAACCAGCTCAGCGGCGCTGCCGCGAATGATGACTGGGCACTCATCGGAAACATTAGCCTGGATACATCGCTGGCACCGTAGGTGAGTCGCGCCTTCTTTCAGCCAGAGGCAGCAGGAAATCGAGTCCTGCGTCCTATTTGGTGCCCGCGCAAAGGCGCTCCTTTCGTGCCCGGCAACACCTTGTTCCACGGACTCTTTCGCATTACGCTGATTCACAGCTACGGCGACGGCCATCTTTCCCTTGACTCACGAATTCACCAGACTCGAAGAAGAGCCCGAACCCCAGGCGTCTGGTAGACGTACCGGGCCGCCTCGCAAGTTCACCGCAGCAGGAGTTTCAGACCCCCCATCGTCCCCAAGTATGCGGCGTTTTGGCTGTGGCCAAACGATGCTCGATATTAGCGCCCACGTCGAGAGTTGCGCCGAAGTTTCGGCAAGTGATTTGGCCCGATTTCGAGAAGCTCAGGGTAAGTTTCAGGCCAACCCAAGCCAAGCGTCTAAGGCAGTCCAGACGTTGTTGAAGCGCCGACCTTGAAGGTGTCCGGAATAACTGTCGAGAACAAGCATTACCACCGGCGATTCCGGATTACTGGTGGTGACGCGAGTTCCTGGCAGCTATCCCGTTGGCAACAGCTAGCGGCGGACCGCCCTGTAACTGAACAATTTCTGGCATTCTCGGCGGAGAAAACCGCCCGTGACGGGGATGCGGTGATTCCCCTTCTCGAAGACGAGCCGGCAGGAGATGAGACAAGCTCGCCACTTGTAGTCTTCCGTGCCGCGCTTGCGGCCATAGGCCGCGATGTCTTCCTGTGAAACGCCGTAGACCACCGCACCAATTCTGGACCACACGCACGCCCCGGCGCACATGGCACAGGGCTCGTGCGTCGAGTAGAGGACGAAGTCAGGAAGGTAGCGGCCATAGCCGCTGGATACATATTTCAGCGTTTCCAACTCCACGTGCTTGATGCTGGACCCCGAGGTCTTCACGCGGTTACCGGCGCTGGCAATCACTACTTCACGGCTACCCATCAGGCGTGTGATCACCGCGCCAATGGGATAGTCGCCCCGATCGCCGGCGCGTTTGGCTTCCGAGATCGCCAACTCCATGAACTTCTTTCGCGGTTTGTAAGAAGCAGGAATCATGTCGAACGATTATATCCGTTGTCGGGAGAGTTTTTCAGCATAGACGCTTGTGTCCGGCTGCGGCACTTACAGGGGATTCGCGCTTGGTGGCGGATCCGTTGATGCTCGGTATTATCTCCAGCTACCGAACTCGTGCCGTTTAAGTTCCGCGTGCCAATCGCAAGATAAATTATTCCAAGTGATAATGGGATTTATCAATAGGTATCCGGCTTGGGCTCAAAGGAAGGTTCACGCGGCTTTGGACGACGGTGGATTATGGTGCGCGCCGTGGCCATAGAACCGCTTGCTGCAATCGCAACATCGATAGGGATGTACGTGCAAAAGTCGAAGAAGTTGCCGCTCTACCATTCCATGAAATTCGGACCTCCGGATACTGCTGCCACGGCAGCGAGGGCAGAGGCGCATCGTCCGTGGGCTGAGCATTTGCATGGGGACGCGCCTTACGACGTTGCCGTGGCGGCCGCGGGTTGCCCCAGAATCTGAGCCGCTCGGCCGATCTCAGAAACACCAAAGAAGACTAGTGGGCTATTCGTCCCGGACTCCAAACCGCAATACGCATAGTTAATGTTGATGTCAGCTTCTCCCAGGCGCGACGCCACCCTTGCAATCTCGCCGGGTCGGTTCTCGAGTTTGAGCATCAGGACGTGTCCCTCGGTAAGCGTCAGCCGCGCGCCCTGTAACGCCGCATTAAATGCCGCCGGATTGTCTACGATGAATCGCGTAACGCTCTTCCCTCCCGATGGGAAAGAATGAAGCGCCAGAATGTTCACTCCGTGATCGGCAAGGGCCTGACAGATTTTTCCAAGCGTGCCCGCCCGATCCTCCATGAACACGGTAAATTCTGTGGTCAAAGGCATGATGGGGACCTCCTCTGCCTCTCCGAAAATGCAGGATGCATTTTCAGCTTGCTGTGGGCAAAAGGATCATACGCCTCGACTTGCGGGCATTCAACAATGGGTGATGCGCACAGGGCACTTCGAAGGGTGTAAAATCCTCGGACAGAGACGATTTTCTCTCCAGGGAATATGGCCATGCACGCAACGGAATTGCGGAAATACAAAGGGCTGCTGGTCGAAAAGCGTCAGGAGTTGCAAACGCTAGGTCTGAGCGATGGTGCGGTGATTCCGGGAGCAGGCGGATTTGAAGGAGATGAGGTAGAGCAGGCCAATGCTGACGCCGAGGCAGAGCTCCAGATTCGGTTGCACCAGACCGATGGTCGGCTGTTGAGAGCGATTGATGATGCGTTGGGCCGGATCAGACACCACAAATTTGGAGTGTGCGAGCTTTGCAAGAGGCCGATTTCAAAGGCGCGGCTTGAGGCGGTCCCGTGGACGCGCCATTGCCGTGCATGCAAGGAACGTGCCAGCGGGCTCGCCTGAGCTGTTGAAAACCGTCTCTCGTCGGAACACAGCCCATTCTAGGAATCGCAGGACCGAGTGTTTTTCCGAATGCTCCTGGATCCCTACTGGCCTCCGTCGGAATGAGTCACTTACAGACATGACCACGAGGGGATTTTGGGAACCACGGATTACTGATGATAGCCGGATTCGTCGACAGTTATCCAAGTGGAGCGGCTCGGGTGGGCCACACCCGTGTAGAGTCGCGCGTCCCGGCCGCTGCGCGGCTCCGCACAGCTTGTATTCTGGCCCCGTGCACTGTAGATTACGGCGCCAGGAGGTGAGTCATGCCAACCCGCCGGAAATTCCTCGAAAAATCCACGCAATTCGCTGCCGGCGCACTTGCCGCCGGTGCTGTGGCCATTTCCAATCGCGAGGCCCATGGTCAGCAGCCGCAAGCAACCGCGAAGAAGCTGAACATCCTCATGAGAAGCTCTTGGGGGACGGATGACCCAACACGGGCGTCGTTTGCCTTTTCCCACGGGCTTGCGTTATCCGACGCCGGTCATAACGTGCAGATCTTCCTAACCGCCGAAGCGACCTACCTGATGCGCAAAGAAACCGTGGATGCGGTCAAACCCGTGGGCTGGCCACCACTGAGCGAGACAATGGCGAAAATTGTCGCCAAACACATTCCCGTTTTCGCGTGAGGAGCCTGCTCCCGGGCCCGTGGGGTCACGGACGCAGACTTGACGAACTGGGGCGCCAAATGGGGCAACACCGCGACATACGTTTCCTTGGTGGAATGGGCCGACCGCATCATCAGCGAATGAACCCGGCGTCTTAATTGTGATTTCCTGCGTCGGCCGTGTTTGCATCAGGACGGCCTAGCGCATGCGAAAACGGTTATTAGCGTTAACAGAGATTATCACCACCTATCCGCTCGACCGTCCCATTTTGAGATGGCTGGTGATAACCGGATTTATCGACATCTCTAAAGAAGCCGACCTCCTCAAGAACGTTTGTCTGTGTTTTTGGCTCTTCTAGCCACACTCCCGCCTCAGCATCAGAGCGCTCTTGCCTCCGGCGGATTGCTGGCCGTCTCTCTCGATTCCTTTTGCTTCTCGTTCGCCCAACACGCTCGGCCCATTCAGGGATTATCACCAGCTAGCTATCAGGGGAGTAGTGGCGGCAGGAGCACTGCAAGCGAGACGTGAGTTACGAGACAGGGTGTGAAACGCTGCCCACCTAAAGCTGGCCGTTACAGACGAGCACAGGCCTCCCTCGCCGGCGCTTCCCTCGGCTGGGCTCGGGACAGGCGGGACGAGAGAGTGCCTGTGCTTCCTATGTGCGCAAAGAGGCTGCGGGACGCCGGCGTTATTTTACGGAGGAGACGACTACATTTTGCGGCTGGCCGGGGACGATTTGCACCGCTTGTGCGACGGCGGCGGACGAAAAAATCGGATTGCCGTTGCCATCGACGCCGGAGGTGCGCACGTAATAGACGATCGAGCCGTACGGCGGGCCCTGCTTGAACGCCGCGGTGATTCCGTTCGTCAGCGTGGTGGGAACGGGATTCGGATTCGGCGCGGTGCCGATTTTATTCAGCGTCACGCCGCCGTCGGGAGTGATGCCGTACTCGAAGCCGGTAACGCAGTTTTTCGTGAGCGTTGCGGTGCAGCCGGGGTCAACGCTGTAGTCGAATGACCAGGACAATGTGACGGACGCGGCGTGAACGATTCTGCTGGTTTCCGTCAGGAGCAATCCTGCGAGTGTGAGGAAGACGGCAATGCCGGTGATGCTTTTCGTTTTCATGGAGGCTCCTTTGAGGCAGTGATGAGTGCAGAGCGTGGCGAGCAAGTGTGAAAGCGCACAGGCAGGAGTGCCTGTGCCACGAAAGCCGAGGCAAGAGCAAAGGCAGAACCGAAGAGCAAATGGAAAATCAAAGAGCGCGGGCAAAAACGAAGAGCACAGACAGGAGTGTCTGTGCTACCAAACCGTACCCTTCAACGATAGCGATCGGCGCGGGCGAGGACTTCGGCGGCGTACGTGGGGTCGGCGCCGCCATTCCAGCGTTCGAGCGCGAGCTCGATGTCGCCGGCGGCTGCGGAAATTTTCGACGCGAGCACCTTGCATCCGAATTCAAGGCCCGTGGCGGGATCGCACAGCGCGGCGAGAAATTTGTCTGTGAAGCCGTGCTCGCGCGCCACCTGCCCCATCACCTGCATCAGCCCCCAGGAAATGGAGCGCGCAATCTCTTCCGTCGGCGGAAGGCCGAGCGGCGCGACGTAGCGCGCGCGAAACGCGGGCTCGTAGCGGATCGCGAAACAATTCCAAGCCGACTCCTGCTCGACGACGGAACAGACCAGCTCGGGCGCCAGCGCCTGCTGCGTGGCGAGCGAGCACGCGAGAGAAACCAGATGGTCAGGCGTTGAATTCATTTTCCGTTCGTTGGCTCACAGGCCGGACTTGCCCAGATCCACCCAGAAAATCGGAGGCCTCGGCACGGGGACAATTCCCTGCCGCTCGCACAGCTTTTCGAGCAGGTCGTAAATTTCCGGGAGATGTTTCGTGGCTATGTCGCGGATGAACGCGCGATTGATGTCGTCGATGCGCATGCGGCGGTACAGCGCGCGGATGAAAAGCGTCAGTTGCACAAGCAAGCTGAGCGCCAACGTCCACCAGTAGGGATCGATGAATGTGTGCATGGGGGCGGGTATCGTAAGTAGTGATAGGTGATTAGTTGGTTGTGTGCGATCTAAACCGAAGAGCACAGGCAGGAGTGCCTGTGCTACCTAACCGAAAAGCGATGCGATGCCGGAGCCGACGCCGAAGAGGCCGCCGAGATTTCCCGTCGAAGAGCCGCTGGATGCGCGCTCGCGAACGCCGAGCAGCTCCGGCGGAATTCCCATGGCGCGGCCGAGCAGATTCGTATCAATGCCGTAGGTTTGGCCGAGCGCGCTGAGTCCCGCCAAATGTTCCTTCAGCTTCTGATTTGCGAATGCGATTTGATTTTGCTGCGCTTGACTAGCGAGCGTCTGCGCCTGCTCGCGTCCGAGCTGAGCGGTCAGCTCGGGAGCACCGGCTGTGTCGTTCGTCGCGGCCAGGCGATTGGCGGCGCGCTCGCGCAATGTGTCGAACGCGGTGTTGGCTGCGCCCATGCTTTGCTGCGTGATCGCGGACTGCTCGGCGGGCGTGTAGCCGGAGCTCGTGAGCAGGCCTTGAATGGTCGGCAGCATAAGCGAGCGGTCGGCCGAGCCCTGCTGGTCCGCCTGCGAGATTAATTTATTTTGCTCGGCGAGTTGCTGGTCGGTGAGCTGGCGCGTGGAATGCTGTGCACCTCGTGACATGAGTGTCCTCCGAAATTGATTTTCAGAATTGCGGATCAGCGTTCGTGCAGACGGCGGCAGTAAGGCGTCCAGCGATCGTCGCGAATCCAGCCGAGCTTTTCGAGGCGGCGGCCGAATCGTTTGGCGATGGGCGGCGGGAGCCAGGCGTGCGCGTCTTCGAGGCCGCGCGCGAGCAGATCGCGTTCGCCCGCGCGATGGAGTTCGAGCATCCATTCAAAACGATCGCGCGGCGCGCTGGCTTGCGGATCCGCGAGCAAATATATTTCGCATGTGAGCCGCGCGAGCGAAGCCACCACGGCGTGGCCGGCGCCGTCTTCCAGCACGAGCTTCGAGATGAAAATCGGGTCCGCGAGATCGGGAAACGCGTAATCGAATCCCTGCCGCCGGTGAATCTCGCGGAGCGCGTCGAGATCGGCGGACGTGTATTGACGGACCAGCATGCGTCAAAAAACGCGATGCCGCAGAAGCGGATGGATGCGCGCAATCGCTTCGCATGCGTCAAACGCGTTTGCGCCGGGGGTGACGCCGAGCGGAGCGAGCGCCGCCTGCGCGGCTTCTGAAATTGGCTGCTGCGCGAGCGGGTGCGGCAGCGCTTCAAATGAGGCGTCGTCCTCGAGCACGAGATGCGCGCCCTCATCGGCATCAATCAGCGCGATGATGCGCGTGGAAGCGTCAGCCGCGTCGCCCGTTTCGCCCAGCGCGAGCCAGTGCGAATTCGCGAAGCGCGCGGCGTGGCGTTGCCAATCGCCCAGCGTCGTCAAGTAGTAGCGGCGTCCGGTCATGAGGTAAACGTGTAATTGTGCGTGAGCACGCTGGGGCTGTGGCGCCCGGCGAAAAACTGGTGGCACGGCACGCAGCTCACCATCACTTTTTGCCCGGCCTCCACGACGGATTCGATTCTGCTCAGCGTGAGGCCGCCGAACCGGCCGACAAGAATATCGCTGAGGCACAGCCGCTCGGCGCGCATCGGCGAGCCGTCCGCGAGCGTAAAGATGTGGTGCGGCGTGACGTCGAGCACTTCTGCATTCGAAAAATGCAGGCGGATGAATGTGTCCGCATCGCGCACCTGCAAATCGAGGATGCGCGTCCACGATTCACTCCCCGGCACAGCGCCGGGCGAGCGCAGATGCTCACCCAGCTTGCACGTTTCGATTTCCACGATGCCGCGCTCTTTCGAGATCACTTTTGTGCCCGCGCGCAGGCAACTTCCGCTGCCGCCGCCTGAGCCTCCGCCAGTTCCCGCTGCGGTCGTCGCCGCGGCCATCGCGCCCTGCGAGAGCGGCACGCGCCCTTGCAGCGATTGCTGCTGCGCGGCGACATTTGTTTTTGCAGCCTGCGCGTTTGCGGGACCGCCTGCGCCTCCGGCAACCCAATGGATCGCGGGCGCGGCATCGTCCCAGTAAGGATAAAAATAATAGGTGGTCGCGGGCGTGAGTCCGGTGACGGCGAGCGAGCCGTTCGGGATTACCGTACTCGTGCCGTCGGCGCGCGCGATCGCGAGGCCGGCCCAGCTCCACGTGATGCTGGTGGTCGTCGAAACATACGTGAGCGCGCCGGACCAGGTCGGCGGCACGGAGCCTTTCATCAGCATGCCGGGCTTGGTGGGGTCGAGCTTCCCTGCCGTCAGCGCGGTCGAGACGATGCGCGCGAAATTCGAGCCGTCGGTGATCTGATCGTCGAGGCTCCAGCCCTGTTTCGGGCCGAGCGACGCTTCGGCGAGGCGCTTCAGCGCTTCGTAGAGCTGCGGATTCGTGCGTCGCAGCGATTCAATTTGTGGAACGGTCAGCATTTTTGGGTAGCACAGGCACGAACTTGTCCCGAGCGCAGCCGAGGGATGTCTGTGCTCTTCGGTTTAGATTGTGTGTCTTTCCCATCTTGCGGAGGGCCGTACAGGCGAATGTTTCGATCCGTGCGCGCGCAGAAGCAGGTAGCTCCCGATTGAATTGGAATGAATTATTGGGAACAACTACTGAAAATCAGCTGTTTACGAAAAACCGGAAGAACGCAGTTACAAACTTCTCTCGTACCCGTGACTCGACCGGCGCGAGACCTCGCCGGGAGTGGTCCGATGGCTGCGTGTGGAACGCAACCCCACGGCAGCCAACAAGCCAATCGAGAACACGCCCAAACCAAACACCAGTGTAGCTAACATGACTTCAGTCACGATTCCTGCTCCTCCTCATTGGCCGCGATGATGGCCAAGAGGGCTGCTGCGATCAAGAATACACCCGACAACGTGAATGTCCATAGAACGAGTTTTCTTGTGATTGCCTTTTGCCCAAATTGAATGATGGTGTCTAACGCTGGAAATACAAATATTAAAACTGCAGCATCGAGCAGGAACTGCTCGCACAATCCCAAAACCTTTAAGCGCGCCCGACGACCGGCATTTGACGTCCAGTACAAGGAGTGTATGTTAATTATACAACTACTTACACCTTACGCCTATAAACACCCGTGGCGACTCCCAAACGGCATCAATTCGAGCCGCGGACGATGGCGAAGGGATCGGGCTTGGCCCAGGGGACGAGCTTCGTGAGCGAGAACCAGGAGTTCACGGCGTTGGTGCCGAACTGAAATGAAATGCGCTCGGCCAGCACGTTGGTGAATTGCTCGAGGTCGCGCGCGTTCGGCGACGAAAGCGTCCAGGAGCCGAGCGCGGTGACGATCACATCGCCGGGAGAAAATGACGACAGCGCGAGCGAGCCCGCGCCCTGCACGTATCCGGTGAGGTAGCCGAACAAATTGCGGCCGCTCATCGGCGTGGTCGCGAGGTACGCCGTGGTGTAGTAGGAATGAATCGGCGCGCCGTCGTCTGAAAATTGCCCGCGGGTCAGCGCGTAAATTTTCGTGCTGCTGTTGTTCGAGCCGAGAAAAATCTGCGCGACGCCGTTCGAGCGCTCAATCAGACCGCAGGAATTGGCGGAAATCATCCACTGCGCCCATTTCCGGGCGCGTTCGGGAGCGGTGTAGACAGCGACAAGCGGATCCTGAAATCCCTCGGTGTAGTCGAGCATCAGAATTTGATTCGGTTGAGTCGCAGAACCCATCGGGACGCCGACAAGAATTCTTTTGTGCTCGGTGTCCACCTGCACCCAGACGCGGTGGCCATATTGCCAGTTGATCGCGTCCCAGGTGGGTTGAATTTCCTGCGAAAGTTTTACCGGCTCGCTGCCGTCGAAGAAATAAAGTCCAGAGCGGCCGGCGATCACCACCCATTCCTCGCCCGAGCCGACGCCGTGCGCGGAAGGCGTGCCCACTTTATTCGAAACTTCTTCAACGCCCCAGAGCGACGGCTCGTTGACGCCGTCCGTGGCGGTCACAAACATTCCGCGCTCCTTCACAAAGTAGAGATTGTTGCGCAGTTTGAAGGCGGCGCGAATTCCCTGCCCGTTGTTGGCGGCGATCTCCATGATGCCGCTGACGCCGTCGTAGCTTTCCGGATTTTCCGTGGCCGAAGCGCGCACCAGCGATGCATTCTGCGCCGCGTTTGTGGGGAATATTTCGATGCAATCCACAAGAAAATAGGCGCCGGCGGGCGCGGGGATTCCATCGGCGTACACGCGCAGAACCAGATCCGCGGGCAGCGACGCCTGCGGCGGAAATAAATCCGCGGTGAATTCCTGATACGCGGAGGTGGCTTGAAGAATCGTGACCGCGAGGCCCGTGCCGATGAGGCCGAGCGAAGCGCTGAAAGCGTTAATGCGAAAAGTGCCGGCGGTCAAACCGGAGCTGCGTTTCACGCGCGCGCGCACGGAGTAGTCCGTGTTTTTTACGAGCAGCGGATTCCCGGCCGCATCCACGATCGCATCTTGCGTAATCAGGCCGCGGACAATCGTCGCGCCATCCGCGGTCATGCGGTAAGCGTCGCCCCAGATTACGTCGGTTGACTCGCGGCCGGCGCCCGCGCCGTTCGTGGCGTCGAGCTGCCAACCGAGCGGGCGGCCGCTGCCCGACGCGTCCCAGCCGCCATCGAACGTGGGATTGCGCCAATTCGACATTTTCGAGCGCTCGCCCCACCAAAAAAGCCGCTCCGCATAATCCACCACGCCGAGCTGGTTGGGCAGTTCGATTTGCGCGAAGAGATAATCCATGCTCACGCCGCTCAGCAAAATCGCGTCGGAGAAATCAACTTCGAGCGAAGTGGTGGAGTTGTCGTTGAGCACCATCGTTGCCGGAACGTGATAGAAACTCGCGCCACCCTCCGCCGTGAAGGCGAGCAGGCGCTGCACCACGTTGGCCGGGCCGGTGGGAATATTCGTGATGCTCGCTTTGAACGAGCCCGCCGCGGTCCACGAAACGTGCGGCGAAGGAGCGGTCCAATACCCCTGGCGCGTGACGAACACGACCGCGCACTGGTGCACGCCCGGCGAAATATTTCCAGCGTTCACGGAATCCGCCGCCGCCGGACCTTCGCCCGGGCCCACCTGGCTGACGCGATCGAGCAACGTGTCGTCATACTGGCGCGGCAAATCCTGGCCCACGAGGCCATCGGAAAACGCCATGTATTCGCGGCCGAAATGCGTGGTGGAAGCAAAGAAAAGATTCGGCGCGACGGCCGGGCCAATATTCGAAAGCGAGCCTGGGCTGGTTTCCTTGTAAATATTTCCGAACGAATCGAGCACCAGGAGGCGCTGGACCAGGTTGGTTGTGCCGTAGGTTTTCAAGCCGTTGATTTGTGGCGTCCCCGGCAGCGCGGAGAATTGCGAGACCAGGCCCGGGCGCGTGCGCACGCCGCCGGGAAAAAATTCCACGTCGGCGAGATCGGGCGACATTCCGGGCGGCACGTCCGAGGGATCGAGCAGCGTCACCCAAGTGCCGAAAGTGGTCAGCGGTAGCGGCGTAAATGTTTCGATGGACATGGGGGAAGTGATTAGTGATGAGTGATTGGTGATTTGCTACTGCAACTTCTTGAAGATTCCGTAGAACGTGATGGTGTCGGAGGTGATGGCACCGGGATATGCGCCGGCGGCGACTTCCGGAAACGCTCCGGCAGCCGCGCCCTGCTGAAAGATTTTCACTTTGCCGTTGTTCATCGCCGCGCCGGGAATGAAAACGTAATCGTATCCGGCAAGGCCATCCATCCATGCGGTGCCGTTGATCGGAGGCTGCGCCGAAGCGATCAGCGGGGTCTGCGAGAGGTCGAGCGCGTCGCCGCCGGTGGAATAATTTCCGGACGCGGCGGCCGTGCCGGAGACGTGAATGCGCTTGCCGTCGTCCCAGGTGTCAACGAGCGTGAATGTGAGTGCCATGGTTCCTCCAGGAATTGATTGCAGAATTTGTGAGTACTGCGCGGGATTTCTCGTGCGTAGGACAGCCACCCCTGGCTGTGCGCTTTTGCGCTCGAAGGGCAAAATCGCAATGCCTGCGCCGCAGAAACCCGCCGGACTCGCACCCACATGAGTGCACTTTCAATAAGAAGGCGCACAGGCAAGAGTGCCTGTGCCACCAAAACGTGACGTGCTATGATTTCTGGTTCGCGACGCAACCTGAAGCCCCGCCTGCGAATCCAAAGGCAGGAGTTCGAAGGGCTTCCGGCTGCAGCAGGGCGCGATTTCAGATCCGACAGGAGAATCGATTGCGGAGAACTTTGATCTTCAGTGCTGTGCTCATGATTTGTTCGGCGATGGTGGCGCATTCGGTGCCACGCAGCGCGGGTCAAGCGGCCGCCGATGCAAGCGCGGCACAATCGACTGCTGCCGGTAAAAACGCGAACGCTCCTGTGGTGATCGCGAGCGGCATCGCAGCGCGTTCGCTCGCGGTCCAGTCTGATGCCGCCGCGACTGCGGATAGCACTCCCGCGAAGCCGCTCTTCTTCACCAACGCGGACAAGCCCAATCGCATATTTTCTTTGAACACGACCGGACCTGCCGCGGCTGCCACAGCGGGCGCAAGCGCCACTGCAAATCTTGCCGCGGTCGCGGGCGTTGGCGCGGCCGGCTCGCTTGGCGATGGCGGGATGGCTTCGGCCGCGGAGCTGAATCTGAAACTCGATGCGCTCAGCATGCGGAGCGGCGTGGCCGTCGCGGCGGACGGAACAATTTTTATTGCCGACACGCAGAACGCGACGATACGCCGCATCGCCGGCGCCGACAGCAGCGAGCCGGGCGTGATTCGCAGCGTCGCTGGAAAATGGGCGGCGCGCCAGGCGATGGACCTCGTCGAGCCGATGGGAATCACGGTTGATCGCGCGGGAAATCTTTACATCGCGGACCACGGCGCACACGCCGTGTTCGTGATGCGCAGGGCGGTAACTTCGGCGCCCGCGGCGCTTACAATCCTAATCAATGTCAGGCAGGCCGGGAGCATCGCGGTCACGCCAGACGGCTCGAAACTTTTTGTGGCCTCGCCGGAAAGTGGCGACGTGTTTGCGATCGGGACGCGGACGCATGAAATTCAGTCCGTTGCGGGATTTACGGGAAAAGTTTCCTCGTGCCCCGCGAGCGCGGCTGCGCCGGAAAAGCAACCCGCGGGGGCAGCGTGTCCGGCAGGCCTGGCCGTGGACGGCGCGGGAAATTTGTTTGTCGCGGACGAGGTGGCGAATCACATCGTTCGCGTGGACGCGCACACGGCGGCAGTCACGATTGCAGCGTCAAACGTGAAGGCGCCCGGTGACATTTCCTTCGACGCGGCCGGAAATCTTTTTATCGCCGAGCAGGGCCGCAGCAGAATTCTGGAGATTCGCGGCCTGGGCGTCCCGGCGAATACTGTTTCGCTCTCGCCCGCGTCATTCGATTTCGGGGTCGAACCCACGCGCGGGACTTCGCAAACATTTGCGTTCACGCTGACGAACGCCACCAACGCCGCGATCGACGGGTTGGTCGTGAACACTTTTCAGGGCGTGAACGCCGCGGATTTTCAGACCATCTCAACTTCCTGCACGGCGACGCTCGCTGCAAATTCGAGTTGCGTGATCAATGTGGCGTTCGCGCCGAAGGATGGCGACGTCGGCGCACTGGCGGCGCAGCTCGCCGTCAATTACACGGGCGCGGCGAATCCGCTGCTGGCAGACGTGACAGGCACCGGCGCGGATTTCCAGATTGGGCTCGCCGGCGACCAAAACATGATCGAAGTCGTCTCGGCGGGCAACATGGTCAGCTACAATTTGCAGATCACGCCGGACAGCAATTTCCCCGCAGGGACGCCCTATACCGTGACGATGGTCTGCCCGCCGATTGCGCCACCGAACACGCAGATCATTCCCATCGGAGTGCTTCCTCCGTTCACGACCTGCACGATGACGCCGCCGAACATGCCCATCACGCCGGGCACGAGTATCCCGATTTCATTTACGGTGATGACCACGTCGCGCACCACGGGAGTTTTGGGCGCCGTCCCCGCGATCGGGACGGGCCGAAATAGCGGAGGCCGCTTTGGCAGCCCGCTCTTCCCTGCCCTGCTGACAATTTTGATCGGCGCGCTGCTCCTCGGGCTCGGCGCCGTGTACGGCCGCGGAAAAGCAATCCTTCGCGTCGCGACTTGCGCCGGCGTGTTTCTAGTGGTGGTGGCGCTGATGGGCGGCTGCCGCGGCAGCGGGAGCGGCAAGCGAATCAACGGCACTCCGGCAGGCACGGCAGATTTCCTGGTGCAAGCAACGATTCAGGATGCGCAGGGAAATTCGCTGCACGTCACGCGGGCGATCACGCTCGAACTGATCGTGCAGTGATTCCCGCCTAACGAACCTTCCTCAGAGATAAATTACGCGGCGCCGATAGCCGTAGGGCTTGCGGCGGCGCGCCTTCACCTGCTCGGGGCGCACGTAGCGCTGAATCAGTTTCTCGGTGGCCATTTGTGCCGCGCCCAGCAAATCCGCGGCGAGCGCACGAGCGCCGCGCGAACGGGCCGCCAGCGCGGCAGTGGCATAACCAAGCGGGTCGGACGCGGAGCGGATCTGCACCGGGTCCGTGCCGAGCGTAAGCTGCGGCAGATTTTTTTCGTAGCGCACGCGCACCGTGATTCCCTGCGTCGCGCCGATCAGATTGATTTTATCTTCGCGCCATTCCCACAGCCGCAGGTATGCGCTCGGCTGCAAATTCAGCATTCCTCCACCGCTGGTGAATTTTTCCATGGGCACGAACACGTCGGCGGTGTTCGCCATGGCGCGCTCCCAGAGCATGTGGGGCATCAGGCAATCGGTGGGAAGCTGCGGGCTCGAGACGTCGCTCAGTTCCGTGGGCGTCACCCCGGTCGTGCCATCCACCGGCATGGGAATGTCCTGCTGCTCGGCGAGGACGCTCACGCCATTTTCTGCCAGCTCGCGCTGCAGCCCGCGGTAGGCGGAATTGAGCAGCGGCATCAGCAGCGCGTCGGTGAAGACGGAGGCGGACGTGTCGTTCACCAGCGCGCGCGCCAGTGCCAGTGCGTCTTCCGCTTGTGCATACGCCGTTGTGGGTACGACGGGCATGAGTGCCTCCGAGAAATGCGGACCTTTCCTGGTTTAATTCGGAATCGGGGATTGGCGCAAATACAGTGCGACGCCGAGAATCGAGCTGATGGCGGCGCTGACGCCGCCGATCGTGAGCGTGCTGTGCAGGCCTGCAGCGAGATTGAAATGGTTCGGGTCAATGCCGATGGCTGCGAAGCCGGTGACAACGCCGTTCGCGCCGCCGGAAATGGCCGCTGCTGCAATTCCCTTCAGCCAGATGCGCAAGTCCATGGTGGGTGTCCGTGATTAGTGATTGGTGATCAAAGATTTGAAATTTCAAATTTCAGATTACAGATCGCATCAATTCGGATTGCCGATGCAGAGCCAGGCGATGGTGTCCGTGCCGCTGGATTGCGTGAGCGTCACGGCGGTGGTCGAAGGCTGCACACGCACGGTGGCGATGGCGGACTGGTCGTTCGCGACGCAAACGGGCGTGGACGAAAACGCCGTGGGAAACGTGACCGTGGCGGTGCCGGCGACCAGCGCGACGGTGCCGGCGAATTGTCCGGACGCGCCCTGATTTAAATGTTGCGAGACCGCGAGCGAGCCGTACACGGCGGAGCCGCCGGAGTCGCGCACAAATGCGGGGCGAATTTCCGTGGTCACCGGGCCCTGGCTCAACACCACGTCGTCGAAATAAACGTAATTGTTCGCGGCCGCGGTGTTCTCGAGCAGGAACACGCGCATGGAATGCGTGACCGTGGTGGAAAGGCTGTAGGCGTTTGGGACGCGGAAGATGACGCCGTAATTCCGCGTGGGCGTCCAGGCGCTGGCGGTGGACACCTGCCAGTCCGCGCCGGTGACGTTGCAGTTGCAGGTGATCCCGTTGTTGTAGGTGAGCGACGCGTTGGTGGATTGCCAGTTGCCGGTGCTACCGGAGGTGCCGGCATAATTCGCGGGAGCGAGCACGCGCGCGTTGGAGGAAGCGGTGGTGATGCGGTCGGCCTCGGTACAATTCGCGTCCCAGTAAAACCGGAAGCCCGGGCGGAAATTATTTGACGTGGACCCCGAGGCCACGCGGAACATCAGCGTGTATTCGCGCAGCGCGTCCACCTGAACGCACGCGGAGTTGACGCCGAGTCCTGCGGTGGCTCCGTCACCGACGCGCACGTTGTAGGTTCCCTGTGTGTAGGTGTCCACGCCGGGATTTGCGCCCGCGCTGGTTTCCTGGAGATAAATTCCGCTGCCCGCCTGATTGATGTTCGTGCCGCTCGCGCCGCCCCAGTAGTAAAGGGTCGTCGAGTTCTGCCAGCCTTCGAATCCGGAATTGCCGAGCAGGTTTTCGCCGCCGAGATCGTTCATGCCGTAGTGCATCGAAGGCAGCCAGTTGTGGCCGTTGTTGTCGATGGCAATCGTGGCGGTGGAAGGCTCGTTGGGGTTCACCTGGTTCGTGTTGCTGAGCGAAAGATAGGGATCGAGGACGTGGATGCCGTTGGCCGAGCCGTCCACGGGAAACTGGAAGCAGTTGTAAACTTTTTCGCAGCGATTGTTGGGGCCGATGGTGACGGAAAGCGCGCCGACGATGTTGAAACAGATTTGCCCGAAAGCCGCGGAGGGCGCCTCGCAATCGTTTCCGTAAATTTCGTCATTGTTCGGATAGTTGCCGTTCGAATCTTTCTTGAGGACGTAGCCGAAGGAACTGGCCGGCGCGAGGGTGCAGACATTCTGTTCAACCACCATAGCGTTGTACACGCCCGCAAAACTGAAGCAGGTGTCGCCGGTGGAGTTGAGGCCGACATTGTTGTGGCGAATCAGTGTGTTGGTGGCGTCGAAGCCGCCGGTGGAGGTGTCGCCGAAAATTCCGTAGGAATTTCCGCCGATGCCGATCGCCAGGTTATTGCTCTCGATGACGGAGTGGCCCATGCTGGTGAGGTCGATCACTTTCGAGCTCGCGCCGGTGGCCTGCAGATACATTCCCACGATGTGAACGTAATTTATTTTCGACGACGCCTGGTTCGGCTTTTTCACCGTGGTGCATCCGGCGGGAGCGCAGGCGATGAAGCCGGACGTGTCGGTGTTCGGCAGCGTGCTGATGCCGCTTTCCTGGTAGCCGTAGATGGACGAGCCGTCGCCGAGAAGCTCGACGGCATCGTTCGTGGTGTTGTCGGTAATCGTCAACTGGCCCTGGCCCCACAAAAGAGCGGTGCCCGCGGGAATCGAAATGTGGGCCGAGCCGCTGAGCGTGCCGGTCATGCCCCGCGCGTCGCACAGGCTCGAGGATGTCGAGGCTGCCGTGAGGCAGGCATTAATTTTCACGGCCGCGTCCGCTCCCGCAAAACGCTCCGCCTTCTGCACCTGATTCAGCGAATTCACCGCGGCCGAGCCGTTGACATCGAGATTGAATTGCGGACTGGTGGTGTTGATACCGAGTGAATCGGAGGTGAAGCGATGCACGGCTGAAAGCGTGTTGTAGGAGATCTGCTGCTGCCCACCGGGAACTGTGTTTACCGTCACGCTGGTGGTGCTTCCTCCGGCAACAAATAGCGCGCCGACGGGGTAGGTAGCCGTGCTAGTGGAAAGGGACACGCAGTAGCCCGCCACGGGTACGACGCTCGCCGGTGGAAGTGTCCAATTGACGGTGAGGGCGTTGTTCGCGCCGCCGACGACAACGCCCGCGCTCGGGAGCGATGTGGCGGAAATATTCGTGCAGTTCGAGTCCGTCGAGGCCACCCAGGCGAAATAAGTATTCGCGGCAAGTGATCCGCCCGTCGTGGCCACTTCGCTCACGCCCGTGGGTGAAAGCAGCTTTGCGAAAGAGATGTCGAGAGTTTCGCGCGTGGTCTGCTGCATCGCAGCGTTGTAACCGCGGTTGGTCGCGTCGTTCCAGAGCGGCCCGCTCGAGTCGATTGCGAATCCTGAGAAAGGATTCCCTCCGGCAAACCATCGCGCCATTGGTGCGGGGTCTGTCTGCACGATATTAAAATGCGAATTGATTCTGTTCGGGAGCGCCGTATTTGCGACGAAATCCCTTCCACCTTGGCCGTTGACGCCGATTCCGCCTTGCAACGGATTGCCGCTGGCGTCCACGGCCTCGCCCGTACACGCAGTGCTTCCGCAATCGACGTGATAGTCGTTTACCGATCCAGCCGTCTGCCGAATCGCGGCTCCATTATTGGTAAAAGAATTGGAAATTGAAACGCCCTGCAAAAGTGTTCCCGTCGAGTTCAGATTGATCAGCGCGGATCCGGCGGTCGTATCCTCGGAGAGAACGTTGTCCAGGTGGATGCTGGAAATCAGCGGGAACGCTCCGCCCCCGGGGTTTGTAATCTGCATCCAGTCGGAGTTGCAGACTTCGCCCCAGACATCGCGGATAAAAATAGTTCCCGGCCCGCTGGAAACCTGATTGGTGTCGTTCGTGTATTTCAGGCCGCAGCCGGAGAGGGTCTGGTCCTGGATGAAGAAAATTCCCGAGGGCTGATTTCCGTTGGTGTCGTCCACCATCCAGCAATACATTCCCGGAGCCAGATTGCATCCGCCGCCGAACCAGTGATCTCCGAAGGTCTCATCCAGGTAATAGCCGCCATTGAAGGGATGGCCGGTGTTCCGCGCTGTCGCGGTGATGTTTTTGAAATAGACTTGCGTGGAAGCACCGATGTTGTTCCCGAAAACATCGAAGGCCCGGTTGTAGCCCTCGATGATCAGGTTCTCGAAGGTGGTGGCATTCAAGGAGCCGCCGACCGGAGCACCGAATACTCCGGCATCATTGGGATTCGCTCCGAACGTATGCACGACGATGCTGGTAACGGGAGGCTCCACGAAAGCAGCTCCGGTATGGTTTCCCGAATTGCCGCCCATGAAATGCAGACCCTGGCATGGAACCGTCAACACGGTAGCGGTGGAAGGAAGTTGCGTCTGCGTCAGGTTGTACGAGGCGGCGGGATTTTTTGTCGGCGGGAAAAAAATCGTGCCTCCGCCGCCGGCTCCCGCCGCACAGGCCGCGTTGATCGCATTCTGAATCGCGACGGTGTCATCGGCCAGGCCGTCGCCCTGCGCGCCGTAAGAGGTCACATCCACATACGGGCGTGGTCCGAGAAAGCTGGCGTTCCCGCCGACGCTCAGGGATGTCGGCGCAAAAGTTCCGGGGCTGAACGTGCCGGAAGTAAGCGTGCCCGTGATGGTGGCGTTTCCACCGACGATCAAATTTCCGCCGAGCGTAAGCCCAAACGCAGAAATGTTATTCCCCGAACCGCTCGAGGAAAGATCGGCGGGAAGAATCACGTCGGGGTACGTGACCGTGCCGCTGATGCCGGGTCCGGAAACCTGCACCTGGTAGCGCCCGGCCGGTGCGTAGAAGTGGTAGTTGCCAATCCCGTCAGTCTTGAACGGATTTGCGGTGGGGACCGTCAGAGTCGCGTCGGTGTAAATCGTCGCCAGCGGCGAGCAGGGCGTTCCGGTGGCGGTGGGTTGGCACACGGTAACCGTGGCGCCCGCGATCGGATGGCCCGTGGGGCCGAAGACGATATCGTCTTTTCGCGAGCCTTGCGCTCGCGCAACCGGCGCCGCCAAAATTGAGCAAAGTGCGAGCGCCAGGATCGCACCACCGCAGCGCACCACATTCGTCTGAGGTTTCATCGCCCTTCCCTTCCTCTCGCAGCTCGTGTTGCAGCTTGCTGCGGGAGGATTGTAATTCTTATTCGAGATTTCAAGTCGCGCGGTTTCGCCGGACGCGGGCTGCGAGGTTCGCGACGAGCCAAAAAGCTGCCCGCTCGGGTGCTGCGTTCCTGTTACGGGACCATTAATAAAGAGTAAACGTTTTGCACTCAGTGGAAAAACAGTTCTTCTCAGACCGGCGATTCTCACTAAGAGACTGCTGAGAACATTGGATTTAAGTGTGGCATAGTACTTGCTTGTACCAGAACGGGGCGGAAGGTCTCTATCCTTCTGCTTTCAGGGGTATCTTGGGAGGTAATATGAGTTGGTCTCGCCCCCGTGGCGAACTAGTTCTGAGGTTTTTGGTTGCGGCACTGATTGCCGGGGCGATTCTGTTGGCGCCGGCGACCCTGCGTGCTGATACCTACGTCACCTACACGCTGAGTCCGGGCGATACGCTGGCGGATGGCAGTCCCATCTCCGGCACGTTCACAGTGGACACGACCACGAGCCACGTAAACGGCACCATCACCATCGGCAGCCTGATTTTCAATGCCATCAACGACGCAATGGGCTGCCCCGGCAGCAATTGCTCGTACGATGGGTTCACGGCTCGCGGTGCTGGTGGGAGTTACGTGCTGCTGTCCTGGATTCACGATCCGTCGTACCCGTCACCGCTGACTTTCTACAGCCCGTACTCGTTTTGCCAGGGCTGCGTGAGCACGGGATATGACCATCTCACGTCGGGCGCTACGGCAACCGATCCAATGCCCACTCCGGAACCGGCCACCGCGCTGATGCTGCTCGTGGGGCTTGCCGGCGTGCCGCTCTTGCGCCGCCGTCGCTCGAACGCATAAAGCAGCGCCGGGCGTCGTTCGCGATTTAGCCGGCGCTATGCTCGCTTCGCCCGCGCGGCGGAGCGTCAGAGCAGAAGCGTCTTCCGAAAACCCGCTGGTTCCAGCGGGGGTCATACTTCCTTCACTTTTTTCGCTCCGCGTTTCGATTCTCGTCTGATTTTTGCGCGCCGCTCTCTGGCTCCGCAGTCGTTCTAAATTCGCTGCGAGGCGACGTCGTGGAAGTCCCGCTGCCTAACCCGTGCTTCGCGGCTTTCGCTGCGTCGAGGATCGCTCCGCAATGCTTGCACACGGCGACCTCCGGCTTCACGCGTTCGCCGCAGGCGGGACATTCCGCCATGCGCGTGGGGACGTAGGCCCACTCGCGCTCCACTCCCAGCGCGATCGCGGCGCGGCGGTGCAAATCCGAAATTTCGCGGAAGGAATGGCCGCGGGCCCACATGGTGTCGCCATCGGAGACGAGCCGGTGATAGTACGTTTCGCGGCGAGCGCCGGCCGAGGCCAGCTCTTCCGGCGAAGGACGCGCACCCGCGCAGACGAAAACTCCGTGATCATGCAAATCCTGCAAAAGGTCTTCGGCGATTTCACGCGCGGAAATCGTGAACGGAAACCGGCGATTGTCGCCGAGGTCGAGCGCGTCGCCGCGCGGCGTAATCAGCAGCAGCGCGTACGCTTCGCCTTTGGCGCACGCGGGGATGTGATAGACGCCGTGCGTGCGCGAGATGTACCAGTCCTGGTCCGAAATCGAAGCGATTGCCACGGTCGCGGCCGTGTCGCCCATTGCGCGCGTGTCTTCCAGAATATTTCGCGGACCGCGCATTCCCATCGTTGCCATGTTCAAGTGCGTTTCCTTTGGTGGCTATGCCACTAAAATCTTTCCGCAAATTCTTCGTCGAGCACCGCATCCACTCCGCAATCCCAATCGTGCACGCGCCGTGCTTCTCGCGCCACGATCGCGCCGCGCAAATTACTTCGCGGTTGACGCCGCGCCCACTCGACCGCGCGCACAATCCAATCGCAAGCCGCCGCCGTCAGCGGAATGAATTCGCCGGCCGCGCTCTCGAGCGTGAAGCAATGTTCGTATTCGCCGCGGGATGGATACGGCCCCAATGCCGCGATTCTGACGCCATCTTCCACTTCAATCGTCTGCGCGTACCACTCGTCCGGCGACCCGTAGGATTCCGGGGGCATCCATCGCTCCACGTGCCAGCGATTCTCGGGCAAATATTTCGGGACGCGCCGCTGCTCGATGGTCTCGCGAATCACGTTGCCGTTTTCGTCGCGATCTGTCCACTTGCCACCGATCCACGCGAGGCGCGCGCCGCCCCACACCACTCGAAATTGCGGTTCGCCGTACCGGCTCGCCCCGCCCGCGCGCGCCACGCGTTCCTGAACCTGCGCCGGCGCAACATGCGTTTCTCGTGTGACGTAAATCATGTAGGTGTTGATTGCCGTTTCGACAAGGCATCTGCGATGCACCATCAACGGCTGCAAATTCGTGGGACAATTGGTTCAGTTGCATTTTTACGAGGCGACCGGCGAATGCGCACCATAAGCAGCACTCATCGAAAGCATTTCCTCGCACCGGCCGCGTTGCTTCTTACGACGGTGGCGTTCCAGCTTGCGCTGGCCCCATCGGGGCGCTCGCAATCGGTCGGGTACAGCTACCTGCGCATGGAAATCGGCGGGCATCCGATGACGAATTTCGTGCATGATGAAAAGCATCAAGGCTGGCTGCAGATCTTTCCCCTTGAAGCCAAACTAAATTCGCAGCCCGCCAACGGCACGTCGAAGAAGAAAAAATCAGGCAATGCCGAATGGTCCAAGCTCCCCGCAATTCTTAAATCAGGGCACTCCGGCCCGGGTGAACTGGACTTCGGGGCCGGTGACGACGGTGGATTGGATCCTCTGCTCGAGGCTCAAAAGAGAAAGACCTTGATCCCGCAAGCCGAACTCGACCTTTACAACGAGGAAACTTCCGACTTCATCGCCAAATTCACAATCACAGGCGTTCGCATCCTCGCGGTCGAAGATGTTCCTGCGTCCGCCTGCGCGATGTACTCGATCACGCTGAGCTTTCAGTCCATCGAGAAGAAGTGAATTGATCGGGGCGACCGTGAGGTCGCCCCTTTTGTTTTTGGAACTGCCCCGCTCGATCAGTACCCGCTGGGAATTGCCAGGTTGTCAATGAACGCGCCGGAACGCGGCGATTCGTTCCACACTTGAAATCCCGTGACGAAATAAAAAATGTATGCGGAAGCGAGCCCGCCCGAGGCCCCGTAAATCGGGAACACGGTTTGCCCGCCGACATCGTAAAAATCGATGTCCTGCATCACGGCGCGGCCCCAGTGCGAGAGGTCGAGAAAATCCACGCGCGACTGGTTGGCGTTGATCGACGATTTGATCGGAACGCCGGCCATCGATTTTTCGCCGGTGAAGAGCAAGTCGAGATCGCTCGCGCGCCCGCCCGCTCCTTCCTTGATGATTTGCGAAATGGTGACGCCGAGCTGCTCCCACTGGTGCTCCTGCTCGAGCGAAGTGTAGGCAATCAGCTTCGACACCTGGTTCGACCCTAACGCCTTGCGCACTTTATTGATGGCAAGCCGCACCGCGCCGGGCGTGAGCGCGGAATTATTTCCGTTCACGCGCGGCGTGGCCAGCTCAACCGGATACGTCGCGCGGTTGAGATTGAGCCACGTGCCGGTGGTGGCGTTCGACTGGTGATACAAAATGCCGAACAGCGAAACGGGCTGCGCGCCGGTCAGGCCGTCGTGAACGATCACGTCGTTCGCCGAAGTTCCGCCGGGCACCGCGTCCACCGTGATGGTGCTCGCAAACGGATCGACCGCCGTGACGTTGCAGGATCCGCGATTCGTCGTCAGCGTCGGGTCGTACACCTGAATGGTCTGGTTGTAATAAACCAGCATCGAGCCGGGCGGCTTGGCCATCGTGAACGTGGAGCCGCCGATGCTCGCGATGGTGCCGAGCACGCCGTTCCCGTTGGTTTGCACCAGTTTGTCGAGGAACGCGCGGAACTGCGCCATCGCGTTTTTCACTTCCCGCTTGGCCGCGTTTTCGACGGCTTTTTCCGGAGCGTTGGATGCGTACTCGACCAGCTTCGTGATTTCGACTGCGTGCCGGAAGAATACCGGCGTCACCTGCGCCACATCGTACGTGGTGCCCGAACCGCGGCCCAGGTCTCCGCCGTCCATGTTTGCGAGACCGGCTTTGCCTCCCGGACGGATTTGCAGCGGCAAGCGCATGTTGCGCGAGCTGACGCGTTCCACGTCGCCGCGCTGCTGGATCATGGTCAGCAGGATGTCATCGCGCTCATACAGCAGCGGAAGTTTGTCCCTGACTTTTTCCAGTTGCAGCGCAACCGATTGTGCGTTTTGCATTTGTGCCATGGCGATTGAATCCCCCTTGGAATGAAATTCGTGTGGTGCTGCGTGCGGGACAGCCGTCGTCGGCTGCGCGCGGGATGTCCTTCACGGACGATGGCGGGAAATTTACAAATTCAAAATGTCGGCGTCAGACATGCGGCCGTAGTCAATTTCGCGCGGAGCCATGGCCCGGCGGCCTTCGTTTCCTGCGCCGCCCGACCCGGCGATATCCACGCGCCGCTCGGCGGTGCGCTGGCGCGTGCGCCGCTCTTGATTCGCGGCCACGAGCGTCGAGGTCCACTCATTCAGCACGCGCTTGGCTACTCCCGGGAGCGCCTGGCGCGCCCGCGCGGTAATCAACGCAACCACGGCGCGCTGATGGTCCGCGTCGAGCGACCCGGACCGGAACGCGTCGCGCATCTGCCGCGAGAGATCGCGATTCGAGCGCAGCGTCGAGTCCAGCTCGCGGTAAATTTCGCCGACCACGCGATTGCGCGCGCTCTTCGACACTCCCTCCGGCAGCAAACGCTGCACCTGCGCTTCAATCGCTTCGACCACGCCTTGAACCGCCGACGCATTCGTGGCGTGGAAGAATTCCGCTTGCGCCGGCGTTACTTCCTGGCGCGCAGGGTCAGCCTGCCGCGCAGGCTCGGCGGGTCGAGTGGTCTCGACGCGTCGAGCAGGCTCGGGCTGCAGTGCATTTGCATTTTGTCCCGGCGCTGCGGCCGCCGGACTGTGGCTGCGCAGCGCGTTCATTGCCTGCGCGAGCGATGCAAACGCTTGGGGGTCGAGATTCGCGACCGCGCGAGCGAGTTCGGCGTGGTCTTCCGCGCGCCCGGAAAAGAAAAGCGCGTCCATGCGGTTCAAATCCGCGAGCAAGGCCGTAGCGGCGCGCGCTTCTTCCGGCGTCGAAAATGTCTCGCGGTATTCCTGCGCGTCTTGCCAAGCCGCGCGCAATTCCGGATTGGCGTCGAACGCGGCACGCAAGTGCTCGGGTTCGCCTTGCGCTGCTTCTTTCGCGGCGTCTGCTGCGGCTTCTTCCTGGTTCGCTCCATCGCCAGGATCCGTCGCAGCATTTGCGCCGGACGCCTCGTCGGAATCGAAGGCGGATAGATCGCCGTCGCCCGAAATTTGTCGCGGCGGGAAACTGATTTCGAGAATTTCGTCGTCGGTTGCGGGTTTTTTCACCGCGCGCAAAATCGGCGGCGAGACTTCCGCAGGTGTGTGCCGCGATGCCGCGGGTGCGTTTCGCGCCGCGTGAGATGTAGCAGGCGATCGCGTTCCCTGCGTTTGCGTCCGGCTTGCTGCTGGTGATGTCGCAGCCAAATTTTGTGCCATGCTAATCCCTCCTGCGAATTCCAAGAAATACCTGTCCGATTCAAGCGAAACTCCCTGTCCGCTCAGACAGGGAAAGGAAAAGTAAAGAGCTGCAACCCCTTGCTGGTGTGCGGGTTACAAACTTCCGCGCCCAAAGCGAAAAAAGTTTCCCCGATTGTAACCAAGGTACTATTCCCCGCCCCTCCCTAGTAAATGTAGTGTCAGCGGGGGAGCAACCGCTTTTGAACAGACGTTCAACCGGCGACGCGAGGCGCGGCGCCAGCCCCAACAAGATCTCTGAGGTGTAGAATGAGCTCGACCCCTTCAGCCTCCGCAGAGGCGACCCGCAAGCCCGCAGCGTCCAGTCCCAATGGAATTGAACGCCGTCGCCGCAAGCGCGCGAAAATCACAGCGCAGGTACATCTGCGCGCGGCAAGCGCTCCCGAGCCGTTCGAAGAAATCTGCAAGAGCATGGACGTGTCGCGCGACGGATTGCTCTTCACCGCTGCGCGCGCGGGCTACTGTAAAGGCCAGCGCCTCGACGTCACGTTTCCCTACTCGAGCGCCGCGGCGGCGTTGAACCAGGCGCAGGAAGCCGAAATCGTGCGTGTGACGGAAGCGGGCCCGGGTCAGTACAACGTCGCAGTGCAATTTATTGCGGCGAAAACGGAAGCGAAGACCGAGAAGAAAGGCGCCGTCGCCGACGCGTTTTCCGGCAACACCAACGACAGCATGCCGGCCGCGGGAACGAAGCAGCAATCCGTGGTGCTCGCCGTGGAACCGGATCAGCGCACTGCCGACACCATGCGCGCGATTTTGCAGAACGACGGTTACACCGTCATCATCGTCCCAACCGCGCAGCAGGCGCTCGAAGTTCTGCGCACCACCGTGCCCGCCGTGTTCCTCGCGGAAGTGGAAGCGGAAGACATGTCCGGCCACGACCTCTGCCTGATCATCAAGCGCAACGATCGCTTGCAAGGCGTTCCCGTGATTTTGCTGACGCGCTCGGCGCAGCCCGCGGATTATTCCGCGAGCCATCAGCTTGGCGCGGTCGTCTGCATGGCCAAGCCGTTCAAGCCCGAGCGGCTGCTGCACGTGGTGCGCCTGGTCGCGCCGCCGCCGAAAATTGGCAGCGCCTACGGCACGCGCATGGCAACGAACGCCATCGAACGCACGCTGTAGTCATTTCTCTTCTGCAACGCCTTCGGTAGCACAGACACGCTCCGTCCCGAGGGCAACGATCTATCGAAATAGGGGATGGGCGCTGAAAGACTCGGGCAACTCCTGCTGGAATCTCCGCACTTCGTCAGGTTTGTAGAGGTACTCCTTGCCGCAGTCATCGCACCGGACCGCAAAGCGGCCATCGAGAGAAGGCGGGGGCTCGTACGGATCTGTCTCGCCGAGCGGGATTTTATGCCCGAAGAATAGGTTTTGTGTCCGATGAAACCAATGGTTCTTGCAGACTACGACCCAGCAATAAGAGGTATCCTCCCACATGCGCACCCCCTAAGACGCCACTCGGATTGAGCCGGGCAAGTGAATGAATATTATCAGATTGAGGGGCTAACGGAACGTCCTAGAGGGTGGCCCACATTTCCCAACTGATCCCGCACGAAAACAAAACCATCTCGCCTTTTGAACACGGCGCGAAGGATGGGAACCGGAAAATTCAAAGGCGCAAGGCTCAGTCACCCGGGGAAGGTCCACCACCTCACTATGTGATTGCCTTCAGATCATGGCGCATGATGGGGCGCGCCGGCACGTGGCAGGCGATCGTTTTGAACCCGGCGCGTTTGAAAGCCGTGGCGTACCCGGTGAATGAGGAACTGGGCGTATTCTCCGCATCGAGTGGATAGGCTTCGAGAGCGGTTGCCCGGGCTGACTTCGCGGTTCTTAACGCCGCCGAGATAAGTGCCGACGTGACACCCTGTTTTCGATAGCCGATGCGTGTATAGAAACAGGAGATCGACCAAACGGGCACCTTGTCCACGCGTTTCAGCCGCCACTCGCGATCGAGCCACGGCAGAGCGTCGCGCGGTGTGAGTTGGCACCAGGCGACAGCTACATCGCCGTCAAAGGCAATCAATCCCGGGGGCGGACCGCGCTTGACGATTTGTCGAAACGCTGCCTTGTTTTCATCGCGCGGTTTCTTGCGGTAAACCGCGCCAACGCGCCAATACATACACCAGCACCTGCTGCACGCGACGTTGCTGCCGAACAAATCCTCGAGCGCGGGCCATAGATCTGGCGTGAGCGGGCGGATGGTGAGCTGGACGCTGTTTCTCCGTCTCATTTTCGAAGGCAATTTACTCGTCTACTCGTGTTTGGTACAGCAGTTTTCATTTTGCCGGAAAACGCCCTCAGCGGAAAAGTGGAATCCAACTACCCCCAGAAACCCCGCCCCGGCGGGTGACCCACTTTTCCCAACTGAACGCGGACGAAAACAAAACCATCTCGCCTTTTGAACACGGCGCAAGGCTGGGCCACTCACCTATATTCCAAGAGTCAGAAACGGGCCATGCGGGCGTTTGAATTTTCGAGGCGGTAGGCAAATGCGTTCGAGGGTCAGCCAAACGAATGCGACTGGCACCCCGTAGAAACCAACAGTAAATATCATGAAGGAGTCATGCCACTGGTGCTCCGCCTCATCAGGGACTGCAACAACGTGATAGTCCACATCGCGATGAATCAACGCGGGCGTTTGCTCGGTCGGGTCTGCGATTGCGGCGCGATCGCCGGCTGCTGCTTTAGAGCGTAGGCTTTGTGCATCATCGCGTGCGCGCGCACATTGGCGTATCCGGCGGGCGCTTCGATCTTCGCCACTTGCCCTGCATCCGACGCGAACCAGCGCATGCAAATCTCGAGCTCGACGGCGTGATTGTCCGCAAACTCGTCCGGCAAAATGCTCGGCAGCACTGACTCCGCGCCCGTCGCCGGATCGCGATTCACCACCGGCGCTTCGCCGACAAGCTGCGCGATTTCGCGGTACTGCTTCGTGCGCGACTCCTCGTCGGGAATCACAAATTCTTCGAGACCAATCAGCCGCTTCACCAGCGCCATATTTTTCGGATGCGCCAGCACCGACTGAATTTCCGGATCGGGATTCGCGAGCAATTGCATGATCACGCCGCGCTGCTGCGACCACAGCGTCGGATACTGCTCGTCCGTTTCCGGATAGCTGAACAAATTTCCCTTCAGGTCCGCGAGGCGAATCCATTTCGATTCGAACGCCGCGCCCGCGCCCAGCAGCGTCACTTCCACATCGTTCGGGCGATTTTTGCGGAAGCAATCGACGGCCAGCAGCATCACGTCGGCATGGAAGAATTTCATGCGCCGCCACACCAGTCCGATGCGGCCCATGGCCTGGTCGCGCGCCATGGCGTAGCCGGAAGCGGTGTCCGTGTTCGTCATCGCGCCGCCGAAAAGTGCGGGAAACGCGCCGGTCAGAAATTGCGCGACGGGGCCCATCAAATTTGCGGCGTGCTGCGCGAGGTCCGGAGGAACTTCCGCGGGCGCCGGCTGAAAAAATCCGGACGCGAGCGACTGGCCCGGTTTCGCGCGCGCCGGATAATGCGCGCCGGGCTCGGCGGTCTGATTTTGCAGCGCGTCGAAATCGAGCACTTCGCTATCCGCGTAAATCGGCGGGATGCCGTACTCGTACGTTTCGATCTGCAAATTCGAGAGCGTGTTGAAGCGTTCCTGCACGCTGATCAATGAATCGCCCAGCGCGGGGCGGCCGCTCGAACCATCGCCGGGCAGCGCGTGGAGCACGCGCCAGTGGTCGTCCATATTTTCATTGCGCGATTCGCAATACGCTTCGCCGGCAAGCGCGACGTACGCGCCATCCGGAAATATTTGCAGCAGTTCGTCGCGCAGCGATTTATCTTCGAGCGCGAAAAATGCCCACGGCCGCAGCCAGGTGCGCTGAAACGTGATCAGGTTGATGTTGAAGTCGCCGCCCTCGGTCAGCGGGCCGCCCTGCGATTGCGCCAGGCGCGCGAGGCGTTCGTATTCCTGGGAACCGCTTGCGACCGGCGAACCGATTTTGTCCGCCGCATGCGGGTAGGCTGCACGCAGTCGCGCCTGGTGCACTTCCATGTTCCATTGAATGTACGGATACTCGTGCATCTCGTTGGCCCAAGGCGGAGTTTTCAATTCGAGGCCGCCCACGATGGTGACCACCTCTTGCCCGTTCGGCACGCGCAGCCGCGTTTGCGCGCTCGGAATGGTCACCGCTTCCGCCGCCACAAAGTTTTTGTCCGTCAGCACCGCGCCACAGTCGGGGCAGGATTTCGGAGGCAGGTCGTGGGGCGTGGTTTGGGAATCAGCGGCTGTCGCTCCCTTTTGCGCAGTCTTGTTCGCGTTGCCTGCGCCCCCGGCACTGCCCTCTGCTCCCGTGTTTGCGGGGATTTCCGCGTTGCAATTCGGGCAAACGTACACGTCGTCGCCCAACTTCACCTCGCGCGCGACGATTTCCGTCTCCGGATGAAATCCAAATCGCTGGCCGTCCACGACGAAGCGCACGTACGCGCCCACTTTTCCGTCGGTCCAAAGCTGGAACGCCTCGTCCACGATCAGATTGCCGATGCGATTATTCCGCTCGACGAGCGCGGCAACTTCCGTCGCCGCCTTTGCCGCGGCCACATCTTCCTCGGCCTGCGCGGACGATGGAAAGAAGCGGACGCGCGGAACGTCCTGCGACAACACGGAAACCAGAGACAATCCGAAGGCCTGATAAATGTTGGTGACGAATTCGTAGCGCGGCAAATCTTCGAGCGAGCTGCCGTCCGTCATTTTCTGCTCGAACGGCAGATGCCAGTTCTGGTCGCGCTCGCTCCACCACAAATATTGCAGGCCGCGCCAGAACTGGTGCGCCTGCTTGATGCGGCGAATTTCCTGCCGCCGCGTGGATTCCGATTCCGCGGAGAATTGCTGCACCAGCCGCCGCAGCGCTTCCTGCATGCGCTCCGGGAGCTGTTCGTTGTTCGCGCCCCACGGAGCAGCCGCATGCGCAAGATCCTGTGCGCCGCCGGCGCCGGTTTCACCGGACGATTCGATCGGGCCTTCCACCGGCACGATTGCGGCATCGGCCTTTTGCAATTTTGTTTGCGTTGGCATTCAGTATTCGCCTTGGTTGCGCTTTGGTAGCACAGACAAAACCACAGGCAAGAGCGCAGACAAGAGTGTCTGTGCTACCAAATCAAAATAAACTTTTTGCAATTTTTACTGCGAGGGAGATTTCGCTACTTGTGCAATGTCATTCAATCACAAGCGAAGTCTTGCCGAGGGCGAAGGCGATGGCCAGGCGCGCGCCGCGGTCGCCGATGGCGAAGCCAAACGTGCAGCGCACGCAGTGAACGTTTTGCAGCGACACTTCCCCGCCCTGATAGCGGAGCCGCGTGCCGATGAAGGTCACATTTTCCCAGCGGATTCCGTCGATCGTCTGCGTGGCGCCGGAAAGCGTCAGGTTCTGCACCTGCACGTTGTCCGCGAACTGCCGTGAAAAAGGCGGCTCGAGAATTTCCGAGCTCGATGGCATGTCCGTCGCGTCCAGAATATTTCCGCCAAGCGTCGCCGGGTCGAGCACGGCATCGCGCGCCACCGCGCGTGGAGAATCAATGGCCACCGTCACCGCGGTGACCGGCTGCGCCGGCGCCGCCTCGAGCGAAGAACGAAGCTGCGCCAGCTCGATGCGCATCAGCGTGGCGTGTTCCGAGAGCCGCGCATTTTCCGGATGAGTGGCGACGGCGCGGTCGAGCCGCGCGAGTGAGCTGTCGAAGAAATCGGGCGTAACAGCTTCGGAATTATATTTTGCGGCGGTGACGAAGGCCGCGGCGCGGTCCATCGCCACTTCCGCCTGCGTGATGTTTCCCGCGCGCGATTCGGTCTGCGCCGTCTCGAGCGAGTTCGCCACGTCCCGCTGCCATGTCGTCTGCGCCGGTTGGACGGCGGCGGCAGGCGCGGCGGTTGCGGGCGGCGAATATTTCGACGTGCGCCAAAGCAGGCGCGACGTGCGCACCCAAATCAACGTGCCGATCAGCGCGAGCGAAAGCAGCAGCAAAATGTAGCGCGCCCACGACGGCGTGTTGCGCCGCGAGTGCCTGCGGTGCCCCCACCGCCGGCTGCGGCCGCTGGGAGTGTTGTAAATATCGTGGGCCATCATTGAGCCGCAGCGTCGTCCCGCGGCCAGACCATTCTAGACCAACCCCGCCATAATTTGCTTTCGCGAGAACGTGCGCCCGACTTGCGGGGCTCGCGCCTACTTTCCGGCGCAGTCTTTTGCGAATTCGTGCTGCAGGAAATCGAGGAGGTCCTGATGGCTGGAAAAGACGTGGGTTTCAGCACGAGGCGCATAGGAGTGGCGCGGAATTTCTCCCGCGCGCAGAGGCGCTAGCCGATTCCCCGCGTCCTCGCGATGCACGCGCGCGACAAATCCGCGCTCGGCGCGCCCGGAATGCGCCGGCACCGTTTCCGCCGCTTCAATTTCGACGCGATGAATCGGCGCGGCCTTGTTTCCCACCGCGTCGCCCTCTTCTTCGCCATCGCCTTGCGACTGCTGCCCGGCGGATGCAAGGCGTGCAAGATCGGCTTCGCGCGCGGCTTCGAGCGCCTGGCCTGCGATTGCATTCATGTGATAACGCCCGCGAATGAACGGCATGGTTGCCTCCGTGTTTCAGCGTGAATGTTTTTTAGGCTTCGCGCTTCTTGCGCGCGGATTCAAATTCGAGCATGCGGTTGATTTGCTGCCAGGAACGGCGGCGCATCGGCACGGCGATGCTGGGCGTTGCGTCGCTCGAAGCAGTTTTGTGTTCGCCCGCCAAATCAGAGTGCACCTGTGGCGCGGGATGACGGCTCGCTGTGTCATTCGATTGCGTAGCGGACAATTCGGGCACAGGAACTGGCGGGACGCCGGCGATGCCGAGGATGGAATTCAACAACGCGCGATTTTCCGCGCGCAGCAGCATCACTTCTGCTTCGAGCGCGCGCGTGTAGCGCGACGTGGTGATCCGCTGCCAGAGTGCACGCAATTCATATGCGATCAATTGTCCTCTCACATCGTTGGAATGTGCATATGTAGCGGCGGCCTTTAGGCCGGCCGAATCGAACTGCGCCCACCTGCCCTTCGGCAACGCTCAGGGTGAAAAGGTGGCCGCTACATATCCGTCGCGATTCAATGCCGGCGGCGGAGAAACGAAACGGGGTGCCCGCGGCGCGATTCCTCGAGCTGCGCTTTGCGCGCCTGAATGGCGTGGATGGTCGGGTCGGCCGACGTGACGCGGGCGGCCAGGCGCGCCTCGTACGGAAGATGCGCCGATGAAATCGCTCCGCGCGTGGCGTAGCGCGATTTCAATCCGTAGCGCGCGGCGTCAGCGGGATCGTCGCCGTCCATTTTTTCGATGTCTTCGACGCGCGCGGTATCGCGCACGAGATTCGGAATCGTGCGGATCAGCTCGATGCAATTTTCGGTCAGCAGCCACTCGCCGGCGTCGAGCATTTGGTACATCAGCATCCAGCCGCCGACGCGATCGTTGTCCGCGGGAATGGGGCGCGGGAAACCGGCCGCTGCGAAAACGTCGCCCATTTGTTCGGCGATCGAGGCTTCTCCGGTGCGTTGCGCGAAAGCATCGGGCGAAAGGTAGATCGCGTCGATTTTTTCGGGCGTGGCAGCGGATGCAGCGTCATCGTGGTTCTTCGAAGCGATGCTGCGCGCTATAATTTCGCGCGCCAGCTCGCGCGGCGGGGTGCGGTGCGTGACGTACTCGCGGTAGGTGGCGACGCGCGGGTTGGGTGAGTCGGCGACGGTTGAAGCCACTGGAAGTGCCGCGTGCCAATACACGGCGGCGGGATGCTCGAAACCCCAGTCCACCGAAATCCAGCGCGGCCACCAGGGCTTCCAATCAATGGTTTCCGCGCGCACGACGTGGCGCGAACACTCGAAGCGGTCGAAATATTGCCCCGCGAAAACGTCCCAGTCGCCGTCGAGAAACGCGCGTTTCAGATGCGTGGGCAGCGCGCGCAGCGTTTTCAGATAATTCACGTCGTGCGCGTAAATCGGATTATCGGAAACGCGCGCGGGAATGAAATCATAATCCGCGGCGTCGTACTCTTCGGGATGTTCCATCCCCGCGGCGGGCTCGCGATCCACCCACAGCGATTTCACCCAGGCATGGCCGATGTTTCCGGGATTCGTCGCGCCGGCCATGCATGGAAACGTGCCGGGAATCGGGCAGCGATTGCGGCTGGTGAGGAATTGCCACTGGCGCAGCGTGAAGAGCGTGAGCTCGTCGATCCCGATGAAGAGAAATTCCGCGCCCTGATACTGATACACGTCGCTTTCATTCTGGCAGTAGCCGAAGCGCGTGGTCGAACCGTTCTGCCAGGTGACGATGTGTTTTGAATCCTGAAAGCTGCGATAGAGTTCGCGTGGAACGTCGCGGCGGAAATAAAGCAGCAGCGATTGCTCGAGCTCGGGAAAAGTGCGGCGGAGCAGGAGTGCGTTCGCGCCCGGATGCGTGATGGCCTGCATCACCGCTTCCATTAGCAGCGCTTTTGATTTTCCCGGGCCCGCGGCGCCGCCGAACAGGCGGTATTTTGCCGGCGAAGCGTGGAAGCGCGCCTGCTTCGGAAATGGATCGTAGCCGAGATTGAGTTTCTTGAATTCGTCGGCGACCCATTGCTCGGATCCGGATGTGACGTTGGTCATGGCCCGCGGGACACGAATTTGCGGCAACATTAAGCAACTGTTGTGCTCTACGGATACAATGGCGAATCATTGGGTCCAAAATGTATATAAGATTTGTTGTCGCAGACATCCATCATAATTCACAAAAGGAACTTGGAATCTTCCATGCCGTTGGGAATCTGCGCAGAAATGGAAAGCTCTACACCTACGAAGAAGAACAGCACGACCTGATCCGGCAATGGTTCAATGAACACCTGGAAAAGCCTACCCGCTTCACTGCTGCAAAACCGCCCTATTATCGGAAACAGAGCATGGCGATTTCCTGGTTTAAAGATAGCGCCGGCGAACACCTTGCCAACACCCGGGCTCTAGTAGCCATTCTCGAGAATCATGGCGTTTCAGTAGAGATGCTAAAAACCGAGCGAGTGGGCTACGTGGTATACGAGGACGAGTTTCAGATCGTGGCAGAACCGTTTGCCGGAGATGCGTGACAAGATAGCTAGACCAGCGCGCGGATTTTTTTGCCCACGTAAAAAGCGGCGGCTCCTCCGACGAAGGACGCTCCCACCGCGATGTGATGCACGCTGAGGACGGCACCAACCGCGAACGCGCCGATGCCGCACAATTGCACGATGTAACCGATGGTGGATTTGCTGGTGGCCATGTTGATCCTCCCTTGGAAGAATTACGCGCCGGAAAATTCCGGCGAAGCATCCGCAAAATCCTGCGAACCGGTTGAATTTTCACCGAGCCCGCTGCGATCGGGGCGCGGCACGTTGTGAATCAGTTGAATCGGGACGGGCGCGTCGCTTGCCGCGCGCTCAGCTGTTCCCGCGGGCGCAAGATGGCGGCCCCATTCCTTGATCGCGTCGAGCAGGAGTTTGAAGTTCGTCTCGGGCTTCGAGAGGCCGTTGATCAGCCGGCGAATCATTTTTGCGAATCGCAATTCGTCGAGGCCGGCGACGCGCAGCGCTTCAGGCACTTTCAGGATTTGCTGCGGCGATCTTGGCTGGGGCGGCCGCCGAGGAGGCCGCGATTTCTTTTTTGCCGCAGATTGTGCCGGGACTTTGGCGTCTACTTTCTTGCGCGCCGGCGGATGCTTTTGCGAGCCGGGCTTTTTCGGCGCGGCGGGCTTGCTTCCGGCGCGCGCGTTCCCTTCCGATTTCTTTGCGGCGCGCTTCGGGTGCTTCGTAGAAGATTTTTTGGATGGCATGGAGGCTTTTTGCGCGGCTCATCAATCCGAGAAATGCGCCGTCGAGAGCGTCGCGATGTTTGGCGCAGTAGCGGTCGCCGCGCGCGGCTTCGCGCGGGCAATTGGTCCAGGCACTGGCCGCGCCGTGTTTTCGATTGAGTCCGGCACAGCGCGTGAAGGACATGAAATCTCAATCCATAACCAGAAGCAGGGGCCGCGGGGGCAGGAGTTTCATGTGAACTCGCTGACCGCGGCCGCGCCCCCCGCAACTGGATCGTTCAGGCGAGGACCTGCACGATGACTCCGGCGCCGCCGGTGATGGAGGAAACTTTCGCGCGGATGAAATTCGCGCGCACACCGGTGACGGCGCGAGCTTCGCCGGCGGTGGCCGTGGAACTGTCGATGGTGGAATATTGCGCATCGGCGTCGATCATGGCGGTTTGCAGCGCAACGCTGATCGCCGTGGGCGCGGTGCCGAAAATGGTTTGCCAGCGGACGGTGCGGCCGTTCTCCGGAAATCCCGCGAGATTTGGCAGCGCGAATTGCTGGCTGGATTGCCCCGCGCCGGGCGCTTCGCTGTTGAACGCGAGCGCCACATCACCCGGGGAAATTGCATACGGCGGTACCTGCGCGTTGTAATTCGGCATGTGTTCTCCGTGTGAATCGAGCGTGAATATCCAAACAAGATGGAAGGTGTGGCAGGTGTGGGTCCCAGTACTCACAATCTTAGCGTAACTACTTGCAAAACGGCGACGACAGGTCTACATAAGCTCAGCTAAAGCCTCCACGCGGGACTGCCGGCCAAAAAATTGAACCCAGAGTGGATGCTTTCAGGAGGAGAAGTATGCGACGATTTCTGTTTGCGATTTTCTTAGCGTGTTTTCGATTGGCAGTATCTTCCGCGGCATGGGCAGACGGTGCGGTGTACGCCATGACCAACGCCGTGGGAAACAACCAGATCCTCGTCTATCATCGAGGCGCTGACGGAACGCTGACCCTCATACAGACGATTGCAACTGGAGGAGGCGGGGGCGGCGCTCAACTGGCCCCACCGGTGGACTCGCTGGGTTCGCAGGGCGGTCTGATTTTGGATGCTGGGCATCAAATGCTGTTCGCCGTCAACACGGAAAGCCTCGCTGCAAATACTCAAGACTGCCAAGAAGGCACGATTACCTCGTTCTTAGTGGCGCGCAACGGCAAGTTGACCTTCGCTAATCGGGTTAAGTCCGGCGGATTGTACCCCGACAGTCTGACTGTCAGAAACCGAGCCAATAACGAGGACGACGATGACAGCAGCGCTCTCCTCTACGTACTTAACGCGGGCGGTCCCGGCGCCAGTCCCGCCTGCGGCACGCCCCCCAATATCACCGGCTTCAGAGTGAACAGCCTTGGCGGCATGCACCTCCTCCCGGGCTCCGTGCAGTCCATCATAGATCCGGGCCCCCTTGCCGGCACCGGCTCCGGCGTCAACTGCAACGTCGGAGGGTTTCCAACACCAGCTTTCGACTGCGGCCGAAACCCGCCCGCGTTTCCCCGCTCGCCAGCACAGGTTCGGTTCACGCCCGACGGCAGAAAGTTGGTCGTGACTGTCAAAGGGACCAACTCAATCTACGTCTTTCCGGTCGGGGAACGTGGCACGCCCACGGTATTCCAGGCCCCGGGGCCCGCGTTGCCCACGTTTTTTGGCATTGCTTTCGACCAGCAGGGGCACATGCTCATCAGCGAGGCTTTCGGTAGTGCCACAAGCATTCCCATGGGCGGCGCAGGCGCGCTCTCGTCGTTCACGATCACCAACGCTGGTACCCTGAGCCAAATCAGCGCGAGTGTAGGCGATGGAGGGACAGCGGCCTGCTGGCTCGCGGTCGAACCCGTCACGGGCCTCTACGCATACGTTGGTAACAACTTGAGCAACAGCCTCTCATCTTACTTGGTTGGAAACGACGGGAGTGTGACGTTGCTCGCGGCAGTCGCGGCGGCCGGCAGCGGGCCCAACGATATGGCGGTGGCAACCGATGGCGGGGTGAGTTTCCTCTATGTGCTCAACAGCGGCAGCGGCACGGTCGGGGCTTTCCGCGTCAACCTGGGGGACGGCTCCCTGGTGGCGTTGCCAGCGGCTGGCGGCTTGCCTGCCAACGCCTCTGCCCAAGGGCTTGCCGCATACTGAGCGGGCAACTCTGCGTAGTCCGCAGGGACGTTGAGGACGCCTCGGTCCTCGCCGCCTACTAGTCGGCTTTCGCTTTGGGGCTGGCGCGATCGTATTCGCGCGGAGGCGCGCGTGGTGGTGTGCCTCCGAAAGCGCATCCCCGTCCAACTCAAATCGCGCGAGAGAATCGCGGCGGGACTGCGCGAGCGGTCAGGGCACCAATTCCCTGTAGTAGGGATACGAATCGGATTCGCCAACCACCATCCAGCCGCTGTCCATAAATTTTCGCGACATGCGGAAATATCGGATGGAGCGGCCATCCGGCGGCGGTCCTCCGTCCACGGCGACTTCGGCGCGAACCACGATTACCGGCGCGCCCATCCGTCCGTGCGCTGCGATCGAGGTGAACTCCACGTCGCGCTGAACCACCTCCGGAACAGGTTCGACGGGCGTGCCGGCGCGAGCCTCCGCGACGATCCGCGCAATATCTCTTGGACTTCGGCCGGAGTAATCGTTGAGGAGCTGTTCGCGCACGGCGCTGCGCATCCCGTCGTCCACTGTGCGGACGCGCAGGTATATCTGAAGACCGAAATAGGCAAGCAACGCGGCGATTCCGACCAGCGCGTGCCAGCCGCGCAACTGAAAATTGTATTCCGCCATTCCAACCTGCCGTGGGAGCGAAAAACTCTTACACCGCTATTGTCTCGCAGGCGGGGCCGGAGGCCGTCGATCACGGTGTCCTCAGTACACCGAACAGTCAACGCGTAGGCAACGGACGTGTACACCGTACGGGCACGGCCCTCCATAAACCTGGCGGGCAAGCATGCCGTGCCCCTGCAGGCAGAAATCTAGCCGGGGAGCGGTCGTGTACACGAACTGAACAGATGAGCTAACTGAAAGTAAACTCTAAGAGAGTTGCGGGAGGAACTGCTTCTTGTTGCCCACTACGAGGATAACGAAAAACATTTTACATCAGGGTTGGAGAAAAGTCAAGTAGTTTGTCGAGTACGGGAAACGAATCCAAGACGAAAAGTTTGCGGCGGCGGCAAAATTATCTGATTTCGCGGCGCGCGCTCGGGAAATTTGCGTTTAATCCTGCGGCGTGCGTTGATTCGAAAGAACAAAGCTCACGCCGGCCGCGGCATTCGCATCCACGGTCCGCTGCAAATCCAGTTTCCCGAGCGGGATGCTGTTTTCGCCGCCGTAGCTCGTGATGTAGTGGAGCCTTCCGCCCGAAAGCCAGTAATCCGTAACGCCGTAGCTCGAGCCATCGCGCAGGTAAATCGTGACCGGAGCCTTCGGCGCCTCGGCGGCCGGGGCGCCCACTGAGGCGCTCGCCGATTCATCCGCGACGGAATTATTTTGCGCGGAACCATCCTGCCAGAGGAACGGGCCGTTCTCCGGCGCGCGCTCCGGCGCATACGTATCGGATTCCACCTGCATGTCGTTCGAGTCGCCGGTCACGTCATTCGAGTTGCCGTACCCGTTGCAGCCGAGAACCGGGTCGCACGCCGGGCCCGAGTAGTATCCCGGACCCCACCAGAACGACGAACCGCACGGGAAAAATCCGCCGAAGCAGCCGCCGCCGACTAAAAAGAAATCGTCGTTGTCGTGAAAGTGGCGAGGATGCGGTGGGATGAAAATGCGCGGCGGCAAAGCGCTCTGCGTGGTTCCGAGCAGCGGGCCGCGCGAGGAACGCATCGGCATGACGGACGGCGTCACGCGCGCGCTGGAATTTGGCGCGGAACTTGTGCGCGAATGTGGCGGCTCCTGCCAGGTGTTGTTGCCCGCGGCAAAATGTTGCACGGGTGCGGACGACGCGAGCGATCCGGGCGTCGAGCCGCCCCAAACGTGCGAGCCTGTGTAGGCCGGGCCGGAATTCGACGCAGCGGGCGAGCCAGGATGCGCGATCACGCCGGTGCTCATCGTGCCGCCAGAACTGCTGCCTGCAGAACTGGCGCCCGATCCAGCAACGGAGCCGCTGTGGCCTCCGCTTGAGCCATACCCGACGCCGCCCGACGCGTGGCCACCGCCGCTGGAATGGCTGCCGCCGCTGCTGGTCCCACCGTGCGAACTGCCGCCACCGTGTGAACTGCCGCCACCGTGCGAGCCGCCGCCTCCGCCGCCGTGTTGCGCGAAGGCCGGCGCGGGCGCGAGACCGAGCGCGATCGCGCAGCAAGTTGCAAAACAAATTTTCAGCAGGGAGGAATTTGAAGCCTTGCGAATTTGGCCGGGGTCCGTCACGTCTGTACCCTCCCGATGCGCGGGACGCTCGAAGGGGCGCTCGCTCGATTCTACACAATTTGACGTGACGCCGCACCAGATGGTTGCAGCCGGTCCGCACGGCGGACGAGCATAGGCGCGATCTAAACCGAAGAGCACAGACATCCCTCGGCTGCGCTCGGGACGAGAGAGTGTCTGTGCTACCGCAGCGCGAGGCGGTTTGCGCCGCCACAAATCCGATATACTGGCGCGGGATGATTCCATTTCTGCACATCGGCTGGCTGACGATTCCCACCTACGGTTTGTCGGTGGCGTGCGCGATGCTCGCGGCGTTTTTCGTGCTGCGCCCAGATCTCGCGCGCCGCGGGATCGCTCCGAAAACTTCGAGCCTGGCGGAAACGCTGATCGCAGTTCCCTGCCTGGTCGGGCTTCTCGGCGCGAAGCTCTATCACGAACTCGAATCGCCCCGCGAATTTTTCACCGATCCCTGGCACCACATCATCAGTCCGTTTGGATTCGCGTGGTTCGGCGGATTGCTCGCGGGATTTGCCGCCTACGTGTGGGTGGCGCGGAGGCAAAAAGTTCCGCTGCTCGCGATGCTGGACGCGGGATCAGCTGCGGCGGCGCTCGGCTACGGCCTCGGGCGGATTGGCTGCCTGCTTTCCGGCGACGGCGACTATGGAATTCCCACGTCGCTGCCCTGGGGCATGAGTTTTCCGCACGGGCTGGTGCCGACGACCGAGCGTGTGCATCCGACGCCGATTTATGAATTGATTGTGGCGTGCGCGATCGCGCTGGTGCTGTGGAAGATGGGTGCGCCCGCCACTGATGAGAACAAAGCTTCGGCAAGCGGCGCCCCTGCCGCCGGACGCGGCCACCATCGTCGCGCGGGCGAAGTATTCGCGGCCTACCTCATACTGACCGGCGCCGCGCGATTCCTGGTGGAATTCATCCGCATCAATCCACGATCGTTCCTCGGATTGACGAACGCGCAGGCCGCCAGCGTGGCCTCGATGGTGGCGGGCGCCGTGTTGTGGTGGTTCGCAAGAAAAGATTAGGCGCCGGGATTCACGATGGCGCGGCGGCGGTAAACCCTTGCCGGAACCGGCGCGGTGGCTCTACAGGGCGTGCAGAGATGCATGTGCCGCGCCCGGATCCGGCAAGGTGGTTTACATCCACGGTCGCAATTCCCTCTTTACGTATTGGGCTGGGACCGGTGGGAGAGGAGAAACAATCACCCCTTCCAGCAATAGCCGGAGTGTGGAGAGGCCCGCCCAAAGATTCAATTCGGAACAATACTCAATTTCTGCTGCGGCATTTACGCACAAGTGCCCAGACCTTCGGGTTGTCCCCGTCGCATGTGCCGTGCTCTGTCGGGCAGTTTGAGGGGTTACCGCAGATTACGGTTGACACTCTATTAACGTGCGAGTACGTTCATCAATAGTAAACAGCTCCCGACGGTTCCCGCCACGAATTCTTGGGGGCGAGAATGGGGGAACAGGGCGAGCCCGAGTGACTTCCTGGCCTCGTGGCAAGTTCGAGTCGCGAAGTTGTTTTTCGACCCTCCTCGAACCGGGTATCAGTTCTGAAGCAAGCTGATGAAGCAGCACCGTGAAAAAAGAAGATCGTGGCCCTCTCCGCCTCGTCAAGATGCGAAGCGCGGAAGTCATTCTTCTCCTCCCCCAGCAGTCTCCTCAAAAGCCTGGCGGCACTTTGTTAACTCTTCACAGCGGAAACGACGGGCCGAGTTGAGCGAGCCATCGGAACACATCCTAGAAAATTTTCTCGCATCGTTCAACGATGGCGTATTCGAGTTCGACTACCGGGGAAAAGTTCTCAACTTTTGGGGCTCGGGACGGGCGGTGTTACATGGCCACGCGAAACAGGCTTTCGGCCGCAGGGCCCACGAAGCAATGACCCGGACGACCTTCGATCCTTTCCGCAAAGCTTTTGCGCGCGTGATGAGATCGGGGCAGAGCGAAGATGTGGAATATTTCGTCAACTTTCCGGAAGGACGCCGGTGGTTTCTCGCACGCATCGCTCCCACTCCACGCACCTACCACGGCCGGAACACAGTTTGCCTGCTCGCCCGCGACATCACGCAGGGAAAACACGAACTGGAGAAATTGCAGAAGCAGGAAGCGCTGCTGAACCAGGCCGAGCAGCTCGCCCGGCTGGGGAGTTGGGAATACAACGTGGAAAGCCAATCGTTCATCTGGTCCGATCAGATGTACCGCATGCTTTCGCGCGAGCCCGGGGACGAAGCAATCTCCCTGGAGACGGCCTGCAAGATATTCCATTCGGATGACCGGGCGCGTGTCTGGGAAGACCTTCAGAACATCGTCAAAGAAGGAAAGCCGCTTGAAAACGAGCTGCGCTTCCTGCTTCCGGACGGCCGCATTCGCGTGTTCCATTCGCGCGCCGTTCCCGTGAGGGACGACGCGGGCCGCATTCACCAAATCCGCGGGATGTCGCAGGACGTGACCGAGCATCGAGAGTCTGAAGAAGAACAGCGGAGGCTTTCGCAGGAGCTCCTGAATGTCCGCGATGACGAGCACCGCCGGCTGGCGCGCGATCTGCACGAATCTGCTTCGCAAAGTCTGGCGACGCTGAAGATGACGTTGTCGCGCCTCGGCGAGGCCCTGTCGCCCGAATCGGAGCAGCAGCACAGGCTGCTGGCCGCTTCGCTGGTGCTTGCCGAGGATGCCGTCCGAGAAGTTCGCACCGTCTCACATTTGCTCCATCCGCTGGTGCTCGACGATGCCGGGCTGGGCCCGGCGCTGCAATGGTACGCGAGAGGATTTTCCGAGCGCAGCCGGGTGTCGGTAGTCGTGCAAATCTCCGATGCATTTGGGCGCGTGGCGCAGGACGTGGAAACGGCGATTTTTCGCATCGTGCAGGAAGCGCTCACCAACATTCACCGGCATTCGGGCAGCCGCACGGCCTTGATTCGAGTCACACGCGAGAACGGTTCGATCCACGTGGAAATCTCCGACAAGGGCCGCGGCATGGCGCTGCCTTCCGAGTCCACCGGATGGCGTTCGCCGCTGGGTGTCGGTCTGGCTGGGATTCGCCAGCGCGTGAAACAGTTGGAGGGACAATTCGAGATTCATAGCGCGCCCGGGAAAGGAATCACAATTCGGATTGTGCTGCCGGTGGGCGAGAGATCGGGGCGCGCGGAGTCCGGAAGCGAAGGCGAATGATCAACCCACTGCAAAAAGCCTACCGCGTGCTGGTGGTGGACGATCACGACGTGGTCCGCCGCGGCGTTCGCTCCCTGCTCGAATCGCAGCCGGGCGTGGAGGTTTGCAGCGAAGCATCGAATGGCTACGAAGCGCTCGAAAATGTGAAGCGCGACAAGCCGAACCTGGTGGTGCTGGATCTCACCATGCCGGAAATGAACGGGCTCGAGGCGGCGCGCGCCATTCGCGAAGCCGCGCCGGAATCGGATGTGTTGATCCTCTCGATGCATTTTTCGGAAGAAATCGCGCGCGAGGTGCTGCGCGTCGGCGCGCGCGGCTACGTGCTGAAGTCCGACGCGAATACGGAATTGCTGATCGCGGTGCAGCGCTTGCGGCAGGGAAAATCTTTTTTCACCAGCCGTCTGGCAACCAGCATGACGGATATTTTCGTGAACGGCCCGAGCGATTCGAGCAATAAAGGCTTGCTCCCGGGCACACCGCTCACCAACCGGGAACTGGAGATTGTGCAATTGCTCGCGGAGGGGAAAAGCAACAAGGAAACCGCCGGCGCGCTGGGCGTTTCGACGCGCACCATCGAGAGCCACCGCAATCACATCATGCGCAAAATGGGCTTCACCAGTTTCAGCGACCTCGTCCGCTTCGCCATCCGCAACAGCCTGGTGGAACCGTAGCGGCGCCGCGCAGGTTGGTAGCACAGACATTCTTGTCTGTGCTCTTGCAGTTGCCGTTGCCGTTGCTCTTGCTTTTGGTTTTGCTGTTGCTTCGGTTTTTGTGGCACAGGCACTCCTGCCTGTGCAGTTTTCTGAATGAAACACCATCTGAATGGGGAATCAAGCGTACATGTGCACAATCTAAACCGAAGAGCACAGACAGGAGTGCCTGTGCTACCAGGGCCGGGAACAAAGCAACCTGCGGCCTGAATCCAAAAATTACGATGCTTTCTTGACGGACTTGCGGCGGCCGCGGCGCTTGGTGGGACGCTCCGTGGGTGGTTCGCCGATCAGCTCGGCGCTCCAGATCGACGTGACGAATTTCTTCAAGCCGTGATCGTCGAAATCAATCGTGGTGCGTTCGTTGTTCGATTCCGTGACGATGCCCACGCCATACTGATCATGCCGGATGGTCTGCCCTTCTACCAGGATCTGCACGATGCCCTCCCCTTATGACGGCGAAATGTTGAAAGAATCCAGTTCAGAGCGAAGAGTTAAGAGTTCAAAATTCCCGTCCGGCGCGCGAGCCGCCCTGCCCGCCGCGAAATTCTCAACTTCTCAACTCTCGACTCGAGAAACCTTGGGAGCGGCCCGCATTGCAGCGCCGCCGCCCCTCGGTTCATTGATTGATCTTGGTGTTGCTCAAGCTTGCGTCTGGAATTGCGGCGCCCTTCACGTTGCCGCGCTGGATGACCGCAAAGTCCAGATGGCCGGGATGGGCCCGGCCTTACCACCCAGACCCGATCAGAGGCCGGTGACGCGCTCGGCCTGCAAACCCTTGGGTCCCTGCTTGACTTCAAACTCAACCGCCTGGCCCTCGTTGAGCGTCTTATAGCCTTCGGCTTCGATGGCCGAAAAGTGCACGAAGACGTCTTCGCCGGACTGGCGCTGGATGAATCCATAGCCCTTGGCGGCGTTAAACCACTTCACAGTTCCTTGTTCTCTACTCAATTCTAATTCTCCTAACTCATTCATAGGATGGCGTTTAGCCACCCGTTAAGCTATTTGTCGCCTGATTCACCCCGCCCGTCACAAAAAAAGGCCGCTGGGCGGTTGCCCGGCAGCCTTTGAAACGTGTCAAAAGGAATTCAAGAGCAACAAACGCAAAAACAGTCTAACACACCGGGGCCATCCGCGCAACTCCGTACAGGGGGTCCACGTCACGCTTGGGAGGCACTGGCCGACCAGGACGGGAATGGAAGCCCAAGTATGCTGTCGGGCCATCGCTCGTTGGGCAGCAACAATTCGTTGGAAACGCCTCCCCTTTTGTGGCATCTAAGAGGCAGTGAGTGATCCTCGCCTTTGTGCGGGTTGGTAGCACAGACACTCTTGTCTGTGGTCTTTATCTGTGCTGCCGCTACCGCGGCGATCGACCACCGAGGTGCACCATCTACACCGAAGAGCACAGGCAGAAGCAAAGAGCCGGCGAGACGCCGGCGCTACATGAAGACCGAAGAGCACAGACATCCCTCGGCTGCGCTCGGGACGAGAGAATGTCTGTGCTAGCACTGGAGGGCTAAGTGGCAGGCGTGAAGAATCCGATTGGAATTTATTACGAGCACCAGCGGTGGTTCGTCCCGCTGTTTGCGGAGCTGGACCGGCGCGGCGTGCGCTACGAGCGCATAGACGCGACGCGCCATCATTTCGATTTGCTGCCCAACGGCAACCAGCAATACGGGCTGATCTTCAACCGCATGAGCCCCTCGGCGTGGACGCGCGGAAATGCGCACGGAGTTTTCTACACGCTCAGCTACCTCGCGCATCTCGAGCGCCTCGGCACGCGCGTGGTCAACGGCAGCCAGGCATTCCGCAACGAGACTTCGAAGGCGCTGCAACTTTCGCTGCTGCATTCGCTCGGGCTTCCCTACCCGCGGTCGGTGGTGATCAATCATCCCAGCCAGGCGCCCGACGCCGCGCGCGGCTTTCGCTTCCCGGTCATCGTGAAGCCCAACATCGGCGGCAGCGGCGTGGGCATCGTGCGGTTCGACACGCCCGAACAGCTCGCGACCGCCGCGCGCAATGAAAGTTTCAACCTCGGACTCGATTCCGTCGGCATCGTGCAGGAATTTATTCCCGCGCGCGGCGGCCACATCACACGCGTCGAAACCATCGGCTACAAATATCTCTACGGAATTAAAGTTTTTACCGCCGGCGACACTTTCGACCTCTGCCCCATGGACATCTGCAAGACCAACGACGGCGCCGAGCTGAAAACCACTTGCGTGGTCGAGGGGCCGAAGAGCGGCTTGCGCGTCGAAGGCTACCAGCCGCCGCCTGAAGTGGTGAAAGCGATCGAGACGATTTTCCGTGAGACCACCATCGAAGTGGGCGGCGCGGAATACATCATCGATGACCGCGACGGCCAGCTCTACTACTACGACATCAACGCGCTTTCGAATTTCGTGGCCGATGCCCCGCGCGTGATTGGATTCGACCCCTTCGAGCGGCTGGTGGATTACCTCGTCAAGGAGGCGCGCTGATGCGCTACGGATACTGGCTGCCCGTTTTCGGCGGGTGGCTGCGCAACGTTGAGAACGAAAACATGGCCGCGAGTTGGGAATACGTTTCGCGCCTGGCGCGGCGCAGCGAGCAAATCGGATTCGGCCTGACGCTGATCGCGGAACTGAATTTGAACGACATCAAGGGGCCGGAAGCGCCGTCGCTCGACGCCTGGTCAACTGCTGCTGCGCTTGCGGCGGTCACGGAATCGTTGGAACTGATGGTTGCGGTGCGGCCGACGTTTCATTTGCCGGCGCTGCTGGCGAAGCAGGCCGCGAACATTGATCAGATCAGCCACGGAAGAGTTTCGCTGAATGTGGTCTCGTCGTGGTGGGCGGAGGAAGCGAAAAAATACGGCGTGCAATTCGACCAGCACGACGATCGCTACGCGCGCACTTCGGAATGGCTCGACGTGGTGGACGCGGCCTGGAAGCAAGACCATTTTTCGTACAGCGGAAAATATTATTCGGTGAACGATCTGGTGCTGCAGCCGAAGCCGGTGTCGAAGCCGCGTCCGGTGATTTACGCCGGCGGCGAATCGGAAGCAGCGAAGGGATTGATCGCGACCAAGTGCGACGCCTACGTGACGCACGGAGATCCGCCGGAACGCATCGCGCCAAAACTGCGCGACATGGCTGAGCGGCGCGAGAAAAAGGGATTGCCGCGCATGATTTATGGCGTCGCGGCCTATGCGATTGTGCGCGAGACGGAAAAAGAGGCGCAGGAAGAATTGCGCCGGATCACGGATGTGCAGCAGAACGCCGCGGGATACCAGAATTACCAGCAGTGGCTTGCGGGCACGCAGCTTGAGCAGCGCGTGTCGCTCGAGGATTATTCCGTGTCGAATCGCGGCTTGCGTTCGGGGCTGGTGGGAACTCCGCAGCAGGTGGCGGATCGCATCGGCGAATTCGAGAAGGCCGGCGTGGATTTATTGCTGCTGCAATTCAGCCCGCAACTGGAAGAGATGGAGCGCTTCGCCGATTCCGTGATTCGCCCGCGCCAACAGGTGGCTGCGCATCGCGCGGGTGTGCGGAGTGCCTAAGCGTTCGCGGCGCGCGTGAACTTTTCTGCCGCCTTCATGAGCTGCGCGCCCTTTTTGTTGCGCGAGATGCGCGTCCGCGGTGTGCCTTCGCAATCGATGATTTTCGTCTCGGAATACAATGCTTCTTCGCCGCAGGCGCGGCAGCGCAGCGTGAACACGCGCGGACCGAGCGATTCCTTCGCGCTCAACTCTTTCTCGGAAGCTTCGCTCGCCTGGCGTGAGACGGTCGCAGGAATAGGAATTGGCTGCCGGCAACGAGTGCAGAGAACTCCACGGTAGTGCTGCTTCGCTTCCTGAATCATTCTGAGCCTCGCTCGACGAAGTGTGCTTCAATTTGCTGAAGGGTGGCCAGCATACCCGGTTGCCCCGCTGATGTCCAGCCGGAACAAAATAATCGCAAAAAGGCCCGTAATTCGCCGATTTTGGGCTACTTGGTTCCAACGTAGCTGACGCGCCAGAGGGAGCCGGAGGCGTCGTCGGTGAAGAGGAGCGAGCCATCGGCGGCGACCACCACGCCGACGGGACGGCCCCAGACGTGGCCATCCGCGGTGACGAAGCCGGTGACGAAATCCTCATACTCGCCGGTGGCTTGTCCGTGGCGCAGCGGGACGCGGATGATTTTGTAGCCGGTGCGTTTCGCGCGGTTCCACGAGCCGTGCTCGGCCGCAAAAATATCGCCGCGATATTCAGCGGGAAATTGCGCGCCGGTGTAAAAAGTCATCTGCAGCGAAGCGGAATGCGATTGCAGCAGGACATCCGGCACGAGCACTTTGTCGCGCAGTTCGGGATGCTTTCCCGCGTGGCGGGGATCCTGGTTCGGTCCGATGTAATACCAGGGCCAGCCGTAAAAGCCGCCCTCGACCACGTGCGTGATGTAATCGGGAACGAGATCGTCGCCGAGATCGTCGCGTTCGTTCACCGACGCCCAAATTTCGCCGGTCGCGGGCTGCACCGCGATGCCGACGGCGTTGCGAATTCCGCTGGCGTAGATTCTCTCGCCCGAGCCGTCAGGATTGAACTCGAGAATATCGGCGCGATGATACTCCTGGGCGTCGTCGCTCACATTCGAGTGCGAGCCCACCGAAACAAACATTTTCTTGCCGTCCTTCGAGAACACCACGTCGCGCGTCCAATGGCCTCCGCCGCGCAGATGGCCTCCGCCCGGCAGCGATGCAATCGTTGCGGCGGGCGCGCGCGCTTTCAGGTCGCCATTCTGGTATGGAAAGCGAACCACCGCGTCGGTATCGCCCACGTAAACGAATTCAGGATTCGGCCCCGGCGGATAAAAGGCAATGCCGAAGGGCTGGTGCAGCCCGGTCGCAAAGATTTCCTGCGTGGGAGCCTTCCCGCTGCCGTTCACACCGCGCAGGACACGGATTCGTCCTGGCGCGCTTTCAGCGATGAAGAGATCGCCGTTCGGCGCGGTCGCAATCAGGCGCGGATTATCGAGCCCGGTAACGATCTGCTCGATCTTGAAACCGGGGAGCACCTTCGGCCAGGCGTCCGCGGGCCGGCTGACCTCGTCGGCGCCATTATCTGCGGAGTGAGTGGCGTAGGGCTTCGGCAGGTCGGCTGGGGTGATCAGGCGGCGCACGCCCGGCGCGTCCGTTCGCCAGTCGCCGAAGGCTCCCTGCCCTTTCACGAGCTGCCCCGGCGCAACTTGAGGAACAGGTTCGGAGGATGATGCGCTGCTCGAATGAAATTTATCGAGGGATGCCAGCGCAGCGACCAGCATCGCGAGAACGAAGAGAAGTGCAAGCGGCTTAGCCCGGTTCATGGCACAGTTCCATCCTGGCGTCAGCATATCAGACGTTTGGAGGGAAAGCGGGTTTCCAAGACGGAGGAAGGGACGGGAGCCTCCGAGGAGGCTCCCTTGATTTTCGGTCGCTCCGAAGAAGCGGCTGAGGTTTAGCAAGAGTTAGTCGTCATCGCGGTCGTCGTCATCACCAAAACCAAATTTGCACGGATTATGGTTGAGGATTTGGCGATAGTTTTCGACCAAGGTGATAGAACCGGTTCCGTTGATATAGGGACCGAACAGCAAGTCCTTATACTCCGTTGTCGATGTGCCGCCGAAGTTGTTGATGGTGTGCTTGATATTGCCGCCGCCTTCCTGCCATCCGCACACGCCCGGCAAGATCTCCGTGGTGGTGTAGATGGGATAGAACTGAGCTCCCGGGGGCGGATTCGTGCAGCCCTGGCCCGCTAACGGGCCCGAGTGATGGCATCCCAAAGGCACCAGCGGTGTGATAGCCGGGATGTCCGCTTCAAAAGCTACACGTTTGTAGTTCTTGAAGTGGCCATTTTTATCCACGAAGAGTGGACTGGTGAACTGCACGGGCTTCGGCCGTGTGTTGCGGTCAGCATCCTCGTCCTTGGTGCCCCCTGGCCATGAATTTGCCAAATAAGGGACGCCATCGAAATCACGCTCGGTTGTGATGCACCCAATCACAGGAATCAGCGTCGGGTCGCCGAAGTTGTCGAAGCAGCCGCGGTCATCCGCGTCCAGACCGCCAGGGTCGTTGGAACCAGCGAGGGCGCAGCGTCCGCCTTCGACGGTGATCGCGTCGCACCACTCGAAGTGGCCGATTTCATCCGAGAACGCGATGTTGAGTGTGTGGGCGGCCCAGACGACGCGAGTATGTTCGCTCGAGGTAGAGTACATCGCATGGAACGCGTAGGGATTTGAAGAGCATGTTTTGGCACTGGGATCGAAGTTGATCTGTGCGAAACCATTCGCGAGGCTCGCGGTCATGGAGCCGCGCTGGCCTGTGGTGAGGTCAACGATATCCACCCGGAACCCGTTCGGCGTGTCATGGAGGAAGACTGCCAGCACATCGCCCGGATTGTATTGGAGCACCTGAGCGGGGTCGGGAATACCGGCCGTCTGATTGGGATCCTGCGATCGAGCCAATGGGTCGGCGGGTGCCTGCGATTTGCCGTTGAAAGTGAGGAAAGCGAAGTTTACGTATTCCTCGCCGACATTGTTGAGGCAATCCTGGTTGTTCAGTTGCCCGGTTGCTGCGACGTCCGAGAGGCTGTCAATCGTCATCGCCGAGCACCAAGTGTTCGGGAAGCAGTCCGTGACCCAGCCCGGAGGATAGAATTGAAACTCCATCAATGCCACGCCGGGATGCTTGCCAATGAAATCCGGTGCAATCGGGTCGGGATTGTCGAAGATATTCGCGTCTGTATCCGGCTCACAGACATTTGTGAAGTTCGGGTCTGATTGGCTGTCGCACATGGCCACGCTAAACCAGAACGCTGGACGAAGTTGGAAGTTCCAGGTGCCACCACCGTCCTGTACAGGCTTAACGGGTGCGTCCTTGGGTATGCGGATCAGGTAGAAACTGGAATTGCCTGACCCGGGTTTGTCGGAGTAGAAGACCACGGCGGGCTCGTCGTGGCCGGAATATTGGCCTTCGTAGTTGACTCCGCTTGCAAGGTCCGTACATAGGCCGGAGTTGACGTCGTCACAAAAACTACCGCCGGGAAATACGGGTAGGCGTTTCTGGGCCCAGGATGTGCTCGCCAAACAGAGGAAAAGGAGCACACCCCCACTCAGAGATAGAACTTTGCGCATCTGCGCCTCCTAGGAAGGATTGAATCGCTGATTTCTATGGCGAGCAATGCGCGTTCCAAACAAATCCTGTTCTCACGAGCAGATGAATTTCTTTTCAGTGCAAGTAATAGGCTTATGGTACCCAGGGCATGGGACTACATCGAGGCGTTCGAGAGAATGCGCAATTCTTTTTACAATAGTGGAGAATTTATTCACCACGCTTGAATTCGTCGAAGAAAATTTCTTTGGGAACAGAGCTGCCGGTCTCAGCACCGCGAAGACAGACTTATAAATCCGGCTTATGTCGTCCATAAGTCGCGAGCGCAGATCCCAAAAACAATAGGCGCCGCCCCCGCTCACTGTGCCCATTATTGGGACGAGTGGACACTCGGCCTCAAAAAAGTTCAATGTTTATTGGGCTTTTCCGCACATTTTAGTTGACACCAAAAATGCCTAGCGTGAGAATCCGCCCAGCGCGAATCGAAGGCCGGACATTCCCCTGTCCGCGATTGCGGTACTTCAGCCTCGAAACGCACTTGAAGTGTGCCAACCCAAAACTGAAAACAGTACAGGCTTCGGGCCCGTGCAGGTGATCTCTATTCACAGGAAGTCACGAGGAGGATTACAAGTGGATTGCAAACTCATGGTGTTAGCCATGTGCGCGTTGGCTGCCCTGAGCGCTGCTGCATCCGCAGCGTTTGGGCAGAGTCAGCAAGTTTCAAAACCGAGACTGCATATTCGTTACGCCGCCAAGGCTCCGCATTCCACAGCGGCGGAAGCGGAAAAGAATCGCGTCGCAGCGGGGAGCTCCAGCAGGAATCCTTCGCTCCCTATGTTCACTTACAGCGTCAATTCTGACCGCGACGGGAACACCTACACGGGCGTGATCGTCGGCGCCGACCCCTTCAACAACCGCGGAGAGAAAGACGTCAGTGTGAAAACATTCATCGTCCCCATCATCGTGACTCTCAACACAGTGGGTGTCAGCACGGACTTTACCACTGGTGACTTTACGACTGCGCCTGGCGTCACCGTTCTCGACCCCACGGCCAATGACAATTCGTGCTTGGCCGCGCCGAACAACAACCCGCTCAAACTTTTCCAGCACACCCCGATGTTCGACAGCTATGATTTCTCGATCGGCGGAGTGGATGTCGGCCACACGCAATACATCGACGCGTTCCAGCGCGCTGAGTTCTGGAATGTGCTGAAAGATCGCGAGGATTACCACCTGCTGCTCAACCCCGTCCGCACCTTGCAAGCTTTCAGCCTGAACGTACCGGCGGACCAGGGACTTACGCTGCCTTCGAGCGATTTCCCGGCCTGCGGTCCTTTCGGGATCATAGACATCGATTATTTCGATCTGTATCTCAACAACGTGGTTCTGCCGGCGCTCGCGCCGCAGGTGAATGCCGGGAATTTCCCGATTTTCATGCTCTACAACACCGTGCTCGCATTCACGCCGCAAACGAACCTGTTCAATTGCTGCGTGCTCGGCTACCACGGCACCACGAACTTCCTCCCACTGGGCACCTATTCGCCCTCGGACTTTGACACCACGGGATTATTTGGGCCGAATCAAGGTGACTCGAACACGCTCTCTCACGAAGTGGGCGAGTGGGCCAACGACCCGTTGGGCAACAACCCGACACCACTGTGGGGTCATACCGGGCAAGTTGCAGGTTGCCAGGGAAATCTGGAAGTCGGAGATCCGTTGAGCGGCACCAATTTCTCGCCGGTCGGTGGCCGCAATGGCTTCAACTACAACCTGCAGGAATTGGCGTTCTTCTCGTGGTTCTTCAGCTCGAACTCGACGGCAATCCACGGGTGGTTCTCCGACAACAACACGTTCACATCGGATGCGGGCCCGGTCTGCGTGCCCGCCTCGAGCAGCACTGCTCGCGCCGGCAGCATGTTTCACCCGACCAGCAGGTAGCTTTTCGATTGCTGTAAATCGGACCAGATGATTCGGAGGGGGCAACGATCGCAAGTCGTTGCCCCCTTTTTTTGTGGCGTCTGATCTCGCGCGCCTGCCTTAACTGCCTGTACGTCAACAGCTTAAGGCTAGGTACACTAGTACTACTGCCCTCCCATTCGCTGGTACCGTGAAAATGTAACTTTCAATCTACAGCGTCTTTCTGCGGCTATTGCTATCTTGCAGCTTCGGAAAGTACGTGCAAGAAGGGGCCCTGAGGAATGAGTGACGCGACAAATTTCCCGCTGTCGGATGCGAACGATGGTGGCGGCATCCCGGGCGGCATGTTTGGGGCATCGGACCCGAACGAAAACTCGAGCGATGGCGGCGATGGAGCTGCCAACACCGGCGCGTCAACTTCGCAACCCTGCGACCAGCCGCAATTAAATTCAATTTCCAGCGCCGCCGCGGAAACGGCCCGCGCGCTATCCTGCGAATCAGGCACGCATGCCACCGAGGGCAAGCGCGCGCCGCAGAACGATCGCCGGCGCAAACGCCGCGCGCTGATTTCCGCTCCCGTGCGCGTCCGCAGCGTCCACACCACGCAGGGCGGCCCGGACGAAATCGCAACCACCATCGACGTTTCCCGCGGCGGCATTCTCTTCGAGACGCAGTCGAATTTATTCGGGCGCGGCATGGATGTTGCCATCACGTTTCCCTACTGCGACGCTCCCGGCGCTCTGCAAGCGGAGCAGCAAGCGAGAGTCGCCCGGGTCCGTGAATTGCCCGACGGGCGATTTGCTGTGGCGATCGCGATCAGAGCCGGAGCCGGCGAAGACCTGGTGGATGCCTGCGGCCGAAAACTGGACGAGAATCCGGTGCGCGTCTGCCATGTGCCGGAATCTGCATTCACGAAGCTTCTGGTGCTCGCCGTGGATGCGGACGATGTGGTCCGCGATACGCTGCGCAATTATCTGACCAACGAAGGCTACGACGTGATTGCCGTAAAGACTTGTGCTGAGGCCCGCGACGCGCTCGACATACTTGCGCCCGCACTTGTGATCGCCGAAGTCGAAGGCGAAGGCTTGCCGGGGTTTGAGTTGTGCGCCTACGTGAAAGCCACGCCGAAGCTGAAAAAGATTCCGGTGCTGCTCACCACCAGCAACGGTTACCCAACGGATTATTCCAACGCGCATTCGCTCGGCGCGGTCGTATGCATGGCCAAGCCCTACAAGCAGGAGCGCCTGGGCCACGTGGTGCGCTTGCTGGCTCCCCCGCCGCAGGTGCTGGCGGAAAATGCGCCGGCTCCGCGTGCGCCCGATCCCAGCCGCCGGACATTCAGCGCTCCGAAGTCAGCGCCGCGAAACGGCAGTTCGCGCCGGTCGCGCTTCTTTCCGTTTCGATAGCACTCGATCTTCACCATCACGCGCAGGAGTCGCCAACTCGAGCGGGCCGAGCCTGCAAGAGCACCCACTTTCTGGCGGCTCCAGCCCTTCCCTTCACCGCTGTTGACGAGCTGGTAGCACACGCTTGCGGCGAATCCACGTCCTTCCCGTGTTCTCGGTAGAATTCGACCATGAGCAGCACGGGTCCCAACAGGCCGGGCGCCGCCGGGGCTAGTGATTTGAACGTGACGGGCGCGCGGCCGAAGGTGAAGTGTCCCAAGTGCGGCACGGAAGTCCGCGACATCGCGAAATTCTGCACGCGCTGCCACTCGACGCTGCGGTTTCAATGCCCCTCGTGCAACCACGAACAGCGCCACGGCGGGACCTGCGACAAATGCGGCATCGATTTTCTGAAATACATTGGCGCGGTCGTCGCCGGCAAAAAAGCCGAAGCGGACCAGATTCACGATCGCATCGAGCAACGGTCCACACTAATGAAAAATATTCTCTGGACGCCCTTCACGCTGGGCATTCCGCTGATCCGGCAGCTCCTGATTGCGCGCGACCGCGATAAATCGAAGTGAGCGCGGGTTTCAACGGATGACCGTCACCACGCCATCGCAGACGATTCCCTGCCCCAAATGCGGGCGCGAAAATCCGCTGTCGGCATACTTCTGCATCAGTTGCCATCAGGTCCTGATCCATCGCTGCCCGAAATGCTGGCACGAGCAGCGCGGCGGCGCGCTGTGCGAAAAATGCGGGACGTGCTTCGCGCTCTATTGGGAGCAGGCCTTCGAGCGCGCCGTGGAAGAAGAAAACCGCGTGTGGTGGGCGAAATTCTGGGCCGGGGTGCAAGCCTTCGCGCAAATTCTCTCTATGCCATTCATGACCCTCGCGGGGGTCCTGCGCTCGCTTGTCCTGCGCCTCTTCGCCGCCCGCCTCTCGAATCGATAATCCGTGCGATCGCCAGAAATGAACTCAATTGATTGTGGGAGTAGGTGGCGTCCTGGGGGAGTGCGGCTGCTAATCCGGCGAGCTATTGGATCTTTTCGATTTTTGTAACTTCGACGGCGGGCGGATTAGCTGACTGGTCAAACTTGACATGAAAATTATCGAAGAATCCATTTCTGCCAAGTATCCCAGGAACCTGCAATTTCTTCACAAATCCCGCCATGACTTCGATAACCCAATCCATCTCGATATAGATCTTTACTTTATGGAAGTAGATGGGATCGTCGGGGCCGCGTATGATTCCGCCAACTCTGCTCTCAACGCCAGAGGTGAGTTCTAAACCTATCAACTCACATACTTCTGCTTGAAACATGCAAAACGGCGATCCGGAATCAATTACCGCTAGAAAGCGGGGCGTGGTCGCATGCCCTGTCCCTACCCGCACCATCAGCCTAGGTTCATAAACTGACTTCTCACCCTTAAACGCCGGATGAGGAGTATCTAAAGGGAATCGAGTGTACTGTTTTCGCACTGCGCCACCTCAAAAGACTGAGAGCATCCATTGCTTAGGTGCCCACATAACAATCGGGTCCTCAATCCCATTTTTGCGTGCTTCTGCAACCGCCTCTTTGATTGATTCTCCTCGGCCCACGATTTTGGTCTGTTCCTCGTTGAGCGCGAGCCAGCAGTTTCTCGGCGCATCCGCCAAGAGTGACGTAAGATCATATTGAGACACGGGGGCCTCCTCCTCATATTCGCCTAGGACCACCTGGCCCTCTGCACGCATATTGGACGTGCAGAGGAGAGATAGGCAATCACATTTTTTGCGTGACAACATTTGTATCATATGATACACGGTATACATGGAAACGAAGACGGTTAACTTGAGGGACTTACCGGAAGACTTGGTGCGTCGGGCAAAAGCATGCGCGGCTTTGCATGGCCTGACCCTCAAGGACTTCGTAGTCAAAGCACTCGAATCTGCAACACAGAAGGACATCCCAGCAATAGCTGGGTCCGTTCTTATGAGTAAGGCAAATCGAGTGAAGAAATCTAGAGCCAAATAAACTAAGGATTACGAATTAAAATACCGCGAGGGGGGAAACAATCCGGTGCGCGAGAACTCGCGGCCCACGGCGCGCTTCACTTCGCGGCTCCAGTAATCGAATGTCCCGGGCGCGACGCCCACGAGCGAGACTGCTCGTCGGTACTCCACATCCCGCAAGAAATAAATCTCAAACAATTTCAGCCGGCCGCTCCATTCCGGACGCCTGAGCGCGTGCCGCCCGATGCGCTCGTAGTCCGCGACGTACTCCGAAGCGCGCGCGTGTTCCGGACGCCACTGGTATCCCGCCGACGGCATGCCCAGCACGAGCGCGCGCACGTTGCCGGTGGATTCTTCGAGCCATTCGTGCAAACCGCGGTACCGCGCGTGGCAGATGTCGAAGATCTCCGCAGCTTTCATTCGATCCCCCCGGACCGCGCCGCAAAATCAATTCTCGATCGCGCATCTTCTCCCTCAGTTTTTCGGTCGCGGCTTGGCATCCAGCGGCAGCCACGACGAAGCGTCAAACGCGTCGTCCACGCGCGTGATTTCCTCCTCGACGGCGTCGAGGCACGCCTGGAAGCACTCGCGCCAGCCGGCCATGTAGCCGCGCGCGTATTCCTCCGCCAGCCGTTCCCGCTCCCGGTGCGTTCGCTGCATCTCGAAGACCTGCGCGCGCTCGATTCCCGGCGCGGCCAGCGCCATGCGCAGCCGGTAGCTGAATTCCCGGAGCGCCCGCAGCACCCAATTGAGCGGCGCCGGGTAATACACGCCGATTCGCCGCCGCGGCTCGTACCAGGCCATCTGCCATCCGTGTGGAACGATTCCGCCGTGGCCCACTTCCTTGCGCAATGCGGTGAACATTTTCATTTGCGTGGAACCTCCGGGCCCGTGCCCACCGCGAGTTCGCGCCGCACTTCTTCGTCGCGTTCCGCTCGAAACCGTCTTTGGCGCTCTCGCAAGTCGTAGAAGGATTTTCGTGGTTGGTTTTGCAGCCACGTTTGCAGGGGGGCTGTGGGTTGGTTTTCTGTTTCACTTGAACCGGAGGGTTTGACGCTTCCGTTTTGCAATTGCCGGCGCACTTCTGTGCAAATCGCCGCGAGCAGGTCTTTATCTTTTAATCCTGCTACAGATGAACTACCTATCCAGTCTGCATGGGTCTGATTCGAAATCGCTTTCATGGCACTGCGCCCGCAAGATTGAGGTGCACTCCCCGGAGATTTGAGGAGCCCAGCCTTGAATTTGAGGTGGGGCTGTGCAAATTTTTTTGCCTTCATGATGGAGATGATCATGCCGCGCTGCGTCGGTTCGGTTTTGATGTAGCCGTGCGCCCGCAGCGTCTTCATCCAGCGCTCGATGGTCTTCCGCAGGAATCCAGTCTCCTCTTCGATCTCGCGGTAGCTGATGGGAGCGCCGCCCAGCACCCAGCCCACCGAATCCGATTGGTGCGTCTGGCGCAGCACCAGCCATCCGTAGAGCCACAGCGCCGCGCCCATGCGCTGGTAGTGCCGCGCCTCGAAGAGCACTCCCCGCAAACCCGTGCTGTAGTTTTTGTCTCGCATGTTCAGAACTTTTTCTTACGCGCGATCCGGAATCCAACATTCCACGCAGCAAGGAATGTGCACTCTCAGAAATTCTCCCGGCGTCGTCTCTGTAATTTTCAGCCGCTCCACCATTTTTACCGGTTGCCCGCGCCAGCAAAATCCGCAAACTGCCCGGCCGCGACGAGTTAAAAAAAGCCGCCGCCCCCCGTATCTCGGGTGCACCGTGCGATCGATCTGCGCACGCACTCGCGCGAGACGCTCGCGTTCGTGGTGCCGAGGATCCGCGCGCCAGCGGCGCATATAGACCCGGTTGTAGCGGCGATGCATTTCTATCGTCGCGCGAGCTCGAATTTCGTGCTCATTTTCGCCGCTGGACGCCACTTCGCCTCGCATTTTGGCCTCCGTACACTCCGCAATCTCTCCCGCGTCCGCCGCAATTGCGGCCACGCTCGGTTTGTTTCTACGTGCGCAGGCTGTACCGCTTTCCCCCCGCGTGCCGCGGTCAATTTCGGTTTTGCGCGCCGATTCGTAGATTCTTGTCGCGTTCGCCGCCCACACGTACCCGCGCCGTCAGGGCCCGGCGCGGTAGAGTTGTCTAGTAATACTTGCGTTACGTACTGCTTGTGTTACTATCCCCCTTGCTTGTTTCCCGCCTGCCTTTTGGGGGTCAAAAGTCAGGGAGGTTTTCCCATGGGCTTCGCCCATCCGCCGTTGGAGTACCTGCTGACGTCTTCCATCGTTTCTCTCGAGTCGTTTGAACTTTCGCGGTTGAACTCCGTCGCAAATTTGAAAAAAGAATTTCGGCAGATTCTGGACGAATGGATCGAAGCAGAGATTGAAGCGCGGCTTTCTCGCTGGATCCTCGAGTGCCGTCGCCTGGCCGACGCGGAACCGCGGCCATCGGCGCCGCCGCTGGTGGAAAGTTCTGCGCGAATTCTTCAGGCGGGCGTCGAACCAGCGGGCGTGGATTCGGAAAATGTGGATCGCGTGCAGCCCTCGGACCGGCTGGCACTCTTGGCAGAGACGCGCGGCTCTGCAGATTTGTCGGCGACGGCGCAAGTCGAGCAGCCTGCTCCACATGAAGAATGCGCCGCGGGGGCGTTGCGCTGGCTCGAAAAGTTCGCGCGCACGCAGGGGGAATCGCTTCACTGCAGGTCGAGCAACTTGATTGAGCAGCACAGCGCCGGCCCAGGCTCTGGCACAGAGACGCATCCTGGGCAAGCTCTGTTTGACTGGCATGCTGCTCGAGCGCTCCCGCTCCAGGACGCGAGGGCCGGCAACAATCCGACCGCCACCTCCGCGAGTCCGAGCGATGGTCAAGAGGACCAGGTCCGTAAAGTTGTCGCCGGAGAGATTGACCCCGCAAAAGCAAGTGCCCCACGGAAAATCGATCGCCACGGTCAGCGATCAATTTCTCAAGCGCCGGTCGCACCGCGGCCGCCCGCGCCCCAGATTCCTCTTTTTCGCTCTCGCATCGCGAACGCGTCGTAGCAACCGCGTGCCCTGCATTTCGCGTCACGCACACCCTTGTTTTTTGCGAGGCGCCCGGTTCGTTTTTCTTGCCTGCATGCGGCTGCTGGGTCATGGGATCACTGCCTCCTCAAACCCTCGTTCCACAACGGCTCTTCCATCTGTCGTCTCGTGTCCCGCGGTGCCGATCCGCGGTTCGGCCGGCCAAAAACTAAATCATCGCGTCGAAAAACTCGCGCCTGCGACTTCCCTCTCGCCGAGCCCAATCACTCAACTGCCTTTCGCGTCATCGCCGGCAATTTCGCGCCGGGAAATCCGCCTGGCGGCCAGTAAACCGGCTAACACGCTGCGATAGCTCCATCCGCTGAGTGCCGCCAAACCATTTCCACCTTGCACGCTTTCGCACAAAACCTGAGCTCCCCACTGCTTCAACTCCTAGCCCGTCAAGATACTTTCCTCGCTCTCCTCGCTGAATCGCGCTGGCGATAACCCATCGATCCGCTGGACAGCGGTAAAAGTCGCCCCACTCTCACCTGCCTGAAACGCATCTACGATTATTTCTCGACCCATTCCTCAGCGACGGTCGCCGCGCCAAAGCCATTGGCGCGATGCTCATCGAGGCACTTCGAACGGTCAGTTCTCGCCTTACACATCACCCGCGCCCGACGCCCCAACGCCATTGGCGCGCTGCTCATCGAGGCACTCCGCACAGTTACCTCTCGCCCTACACATCAGCCGCGTCCGACGCCCCATTGCCCTTTGATCGATGTTCATCCACCTGCTCCCCGCATCACTGATTAGCGGCGCCCAACACTTCGATGTCATTGCAGCGATATTCGCCGAGCAAATTCTCTCCCCGCCGCGTAGTGGGAAGTGACGCCCCGCCGCCACTTGGACGATTTTCATTCGACCTCATCTCGCCTTCCTCATTCGCGACACCCGACGCCCCGATTGCATCGGAACGATCCTCACCGAGCGAATTCTCTCCTCGCCGCGTAGCTGGAAGTGACGCCCCGCCGCCACTTGAACGATTTTCATTCGACCTCATCTCGCCTTCCTTATCCTCTCCCCGACTTCTCATTTCGTCATTCGACGCTCGCTCCACTCTCATCTTCGCCCTACTTTTCCGCCATTCGCTCACTGACTCCTCACTTCATCGTCCTTGATCCGCCGCTCGTCACTCCCGCATCCGTTCAGTACGCTTCCACTTATCTATTGCTGACTTTTTACTTGCACATTCACGCCCGCTCCCCGAATCGCCGGAGCGTTATTCCCTATGAACGCATCCCCCTGCGCATCCCATAGCAAGCCCTGCGTTCCTCCACAAAAAAAAGAAAACGCGATTCCAATTTCCTTCCACCGCTTATTTCTCTTTTTCCCCGAACATAAATATTCATTAGAGTGGGAGGCGTGATGAAGCGCACTGTGACTTGATGCACTCGAGAGCGTTTGAAAGATTGCGACATATCGGAAAGCGGGAATCCAGGGCAGGAGCAACTGACATACAAACCAGAAGGGGGAAGAGGTACGGTTCAAAGACAGTACAAGGAAGAAGGAGGGCGACAGAGGGAGAGGAAAAGAAGGAGAAGAACGAAGGGAAAGAAGAAGTGAAAGACGGAAAGAGAATGAACCAAAGAGAAAGTGAAGTTTGGAGATGATCTGGACGATGTGGACCAAGACGGCGTGGGGAGGAAGAGAAAGGCAGAAAGAGAAAGCAAAAAGAGGGCGACGCGTAAAGAGGATCTGGAGGTTGCGCGCGAAGATCTTGTAGGGAGAGACGATGGGCGGAAGAGAAAGGAGGAGGGAAAAAGACGTGAATGCGAGAGCTGCGGAAGAAGTGAACGGTCTCTGTGAACGGGGAAAGTGAGGGGCGATGGGAGGAAGAGATAGGAGGAAAAAAAACGTGAATGCCGGAGCTGTGGAGGAAGTGAAAGGACTTTTTGAAAAGGAGGAAGTGGACGGAGACGACGTAGGGAGGAGGACAAAGAAGGGCTGGAAAGGAGGCGCGGGAGAGAAGTAAAGCGAGAAAAACTGGTAGGGAAAATGCGAAGAGGGGGGACGAGATTGAGGGAGAGAAACCAAATGACCGGGGAGGATGGAGTCGGACTTAGAGGTCGAAGAAGCATGGAGAAGAAGACGGGAAGGATTGCGGGGTTCGGCGTGGGGGGTGATCCGGTGATATGGTTCGCCAGGTGAATTTTCGAGTTATGTATGATCGTGTGGCGCCACAGGTCATCGGGGTGCGAGAGAGGGCAATTCATATTTAGAGCGCGGTGTGATTCGCAATCGTCATCGGAGCGGCAGGCGGGCGGCCTGCTGATCAACGGAACTAGTTAACTGGAAGCTCATTGGTAGTGGGCTCTGGCATGGCCTAATCGTCGAAGGCAACGGAAGAGGGCAATCTACGAATCGCCGCATGGAAAGTGTCGCCAAGTCTTCAGCGGTCGGCACCAATAGAGCGAGTTATGTTCCTCGGGAAGGGGGCATCACCTGTCCCCGTTTGGGGGTGACGGAAGGCAAGCTCGGCAAGCATCATCCTGTGCTGGAGGGATCGACGGAGTTGCACGGCCCACGAGCGGAAGCCAATGTCGTGGGTACCATTCTCGCCGAGAGAGTTACCGGCCTTTCCAGAAATCAATTTAGAGCAGGACCAGTTAACTAAAATTCCGACGTAGTGACCTCGCCGGAGCAGCGAATTATCTTATAACGTAACAAGAACATCGATTAATGTTTCACCTGTCCGTTCGTTCAGTGGCCGATTGAGGACGTTTCCCTTGGACCGGGGAGGGATGCGGAGAGGCCTCTGCTAGACTTGTCTGGAAGGTGTTCCAGGGCGTTCGGAGCAGCCGACAGCGCCGGTTCGAAGTTCGGGCGGGCGCGCGAAAATGGTTATTTGGCGGGGCGGAGGAGCTATGGCGGACCCGGCACTGTTCCAGAAAATGTATCGGATAGTGAGTTGGTCGAGCCTGGTGGGGCTTGTGCTGATGCTTGGACTGGTACTGCGGAAGTCGCCTCCACCGCAGGTTCCGTACGACGCGGCGGCCGCGGCACGTGTGGAGCAGAAGTTCATCGCGGCGGATCAAGCGCGAAGCACGGGCCAACCGGGACAGGTGCAGTTGGACAGAACCGAGCTAAACTCTTATCTGACGCAAAATCTTGACCTCTCGGGACAGGCTACGGCAGGCAGTCCAGCGGCAGCGCCTGCCGGATCGGTTGTGCCGGCCTCTGGCGGGGCCAGCGCACCGGACCCGGCGTCGGCACTTTCCAGCAATGAGCAGCCGACGATGGAACAGGTACAGTCCGCGGTGAAAGATGTGAAAGTGGACATGGACGGGGACGTGGTGAAGGCGTACGTGATCTTTGATTTTCACGGCAAGGATATGTCGCTCGAGTTGGATGGGCATTTGCGATCGGAGAATGGCTATTTGCGATTCGTGCCAATCGCAGGAAAGCTCGGTTCGTTGCCACTGCCGCAGTCCACGCTCGATTCTGCCGTGGAGAAAATGATGAACTCGCCGGAAAATCGAGAAAAGTTGAAGCTGCCAGCAGATGTGAGCGACATTCAGATTGTAGACGGGCATGCGGTGATTTCGTACAAGTGATTGAGAGGCAGTGAGGAGTGATTAGTGATTAGTGATTAGTGATTAGTGATTGGTGATTGGTGATTGGTGATTCGCGGGTCCGGGAGTAGCGTCGCTCCGGTTTGACCTTCGGCTGGAATCCTTCCTGTTAGAGACAAGTACAAAAATCAAGCCAGGCTATTCATTCGATTTGGCCCGCGCTTGAATCGAAGAGAGAGCCCACCGCTTCGCTCCGGGCGCGCCGGACTCAGGCGCGATAAGCTGAGGCGCGCGGGGCTGCGCTACGGGATGACAGCGAAGGACAACGACAAAACCATGTAAGAGGAGACGTCAGGACAGGTTCGACTTCGGCTATCGCGCGCGCCACTCGACTGAGCTCAGACGAGATCGGCGTTACGGAACCGAGGCGACAGGAGCGTGTCGGCTTCGCTCAGGACAAGTGCCGGCGTTAGGGGGAGGAACGTACGCGGATGGCGCGAGAGGTTGCTTGTGCCTGTTGAGCGATGTGAGGAGAGAAGCCTTCGATCCCGCGAGTGAAACGGTCAACGTCGGTGAGGTCGTCGGTGCGACCGACGAGATAGAGGGCGCGTAGTGCTTCCCATACCATGCTCTCGCTCGGCGCCAGCGATACGAGCGGCTGGCCGGCGGATATCGTGGCGCCATTGGAGGCGAGCCAGCGTTCGAGGGTGCCGGGAACCGTTGCGCGCACTTCCCTGCTCTGGCCGCCTGATTCGATGTGCGCGAGCAACGTTCCGGGGTTGACCACGTCGCCGGGCTTCAGACGCGTCTTGAGCGTGCCAGTGAGTGGCGAAGGCATATTGTAGGGGCGCAACATGGCAACGAGGAGAGCGTGGCCTGAATCGTCGCCGAAACGGACCAGGGAGAGCGCGGCATTGCGCTGGACCATGGGGTTCGGGTCCGTCAGGAGATTCAGCAGGGCCCGGTGGAAATCCTCGGAAGTGTTGTCCTGGCCCATCACCCAAGCGTCCGTGACCCGGATTTCGCCGATTGGATCCGCCGCGAGCTTTACGAGATCGGGATACCAGCGGCGGACGGATGTGTCGTGCGCTTCGATGCGGGTTTCAATCTGTGATAAGACGTGTTGAATCTCGCGTGGATGAGACCGGTCGGCCAGCGCTTTGGCGATTTGAGCGTCGGTGAGCGGGCGGCCGAACCACGTGGCATTCCAGAATAGGAACGGCATTAGGACAAACAGGAATGCCATGATGACTACGCCGTAGGTCCAGCGGCCTCCGAAAGATTTCTGCTGTTTAGTATCCGTTGTCATGTGAAGAACAGATTACAGGTGTGGCGGACGAGTGACAAGCCGGGGCGCGAAACCAAGAAAAGCCGAAACACGTAGGTCAAAGAGGAGGAGCGGAGGAAACAGAGGCGAAGCCGATGGGCGTGTAAACGATATAGAGGAGCCAGTAAATGATCACGCCGGTGACGGAGATATAGAGCCAGATGGGGTAGGTCCAGCGGGCGATGCGGCGGTGGCTGGAGAATTTTTCGCGGAGGGCGAAGCTGAGCGTGATCAGGACCAGCGGCAGATTGACGACTGCCAGAAACGTGTGCGAAACGAGTAGAGTGAAATAAATCGGGCGAATCCATCCCTGGCCGCCGAACCGAATGATGCCCGCGTGGAGATGGAAATATACGTAACAGGCGAGAAAAACCGTGGAGCAGACAAAGGCTGTGATCATGCAGATGCGGTGCTGGAAGATTTTCTTCCGCCGGATGAAATAGTAACCGCAGAGCAGAAAGACGGTGCAGGCGGCGTTCAGCGAAGCATTGACGGCGGGCAGGGACGAGAGGGGCAGTAAAGGCATCGGAGCGTGGGCGCTGGCTACTTTGCCGGCGGGGCAGGCTGCGTGCTGGACGCGGCAGGTTTCGCAGCCGGGGTCGCTGCCTTTGATTTCGAATGTCCAAACGAAGGAAGAATGCCGGCCTGGGACAGCTGCAACAAGAGCATTACACCGAAGATACCCGCCATCATGAGACAGACGGCAAACAACATGATGCCGTCAATGCCGCTCACGAGCAGGCCGCTGGTGATGGACCAGATGATGCCCAGAACGCAGAGGAGCGCAAAGAAGGCGCAGACGACGGCTAGTTCGAGCGCGTTGGATTTGGGATTCATCCGCAGGTTCCCTTAAATTCGGTATTGATCATCGGGTGAGTTTATCCAGAATCATCAGGCCGAGAAGCAAGGGAATGTGCGCCACGGTGGCGTGCATCAACCATTTGGCCCGGATGTTGGTGCGGTCCCGGCTGGCCCAGAGCGAGACCTGGAGCAAAATCATGCCGAGCACCAACGCACCGAAGAAGTAAAGTATGCCCACCATTCCTACGACCGAAGGCAACAGGCTGACGGGAACCAAGATCGCGGACATCGCAACAATCTGACGGAAAGTGGCATCGCCAGTGCGATCCACGACCGGAAGCATGCGAATGCCAGCGCGAGCGTAGTCCTCGCGGTACATCCAAGCAATGGCGAAGAAGTGCGGAAATTGCCAGAAAAAAAGAATGGCGAAAAGGATCCAGGCCTCGATGGAGAGCGAACCGCGAACTGCGGCCCAGCCAATGAGCGGAGGCAGCGCACCGGGGAAAGCCCCAACGGCGGTGGCAAGCGTTGTACGGGTCTTGAGCGGCGTGTATAGACCGAGATAGAGAAGGGTGGTGGCGAGCGCCAGGAACGCGGCTAGAGCATTCACCGCGAGCGCGAGCCAGGCAGAGCCAAGGACGATGGTCACAACGCCAAAGATCAGGACTTCACGCGGCTGAAGCAGACCAGCGGGGAGCGGGCGCGCGGCAGTACGGCGCATCAGGGCGTCCATTCGGCGCTCGAAATATTGATTCAAGGCTGCCGTACCCCCGGCGACGAGCAGGGTGCCGAAAAGCGTGTGCATCAGCAGTGACCAATTGAGCGGCCCGCGAGAGCCGAGGTAGAAGCCTGCGACCGTGGTGATGACGACCAGGAACGTGACATCGGGCTTGGTGAGGACCACGTAGGCCCAAGGCCTATCGAATGTGGTGATTTCGGCGGCGCGCGGCGTGGTCATGGTTCAGGCCCTCACCTTTTCGGTAGAAGCGCTTAGAGCGGCGGATGAAGCGGGGCGTAGCAGCCGGAAACTCGAAAGCATCAGCAACATGCAGGAGGCAAGAGTGAGAGCGCCGACGACGACATGGGCAACCGTGATCACAACGTAGAGCAGCATCGGCTGGGGAGCGCTGCGCGATTGGGCGACGGCCCAATAGGCCGCGAAGCCGAGAAGAATTTGCGTGCCCAGAAAAGCTTGCAGCAGGATGCCCCAGCGGCGAAGGTCGCGAACCTGGCCAAAGCGCTCGCGGACGATGCGTGACGTCCAGACCGCCAAGAACAGGACGACTGCTGCCCCCACGAGGTGCGGCAGGATTCCAAATGCGCCATGGCGAAAACCGGCGCCAAGGACGAGCTGGATCAGAATGGCGGCGGTGGTCCACACGGCAAGTGAGCGAAGACGTGGAGAACCCGGATCATCGAGAGGCGCCACATCGCGCTGCCACCAGGCGCTGGTGAGCAGCGTCAGGCTGACGACGACCATGAAGTAAATCTGCGCGAGCGTGGCATGGGCGGTGGCGATCGTGGCGGGATGGCCGAGCCGCACGCGAAGGGCGCCAAGTCCGGCCTGCGCCAGAACGACCGCCAGGGCGATCCACCCCCAGCGGCGGGCGCTTCCCCGGAGTGAGGCGCGCGCGATCCAGATTGCAAGGACCACAGTGAAAATTGCCACAAGGGCTGCCACGACACGATGAGCAAATTCGTAGCGGATGCCGCCAACAAGCGGAGGAATGATGCGGCCGTAGGCGAGCGGCCAATCCGGGACGGAATCCGCGGCATCGTTGCTGGTGACCAGTGCGCCGGCCACAAGCAGCAGGACGGTCGTGAGTGCAGTGGCGATGGCGAAGCGGTGAACGCCGGTTGTGTTTTGCGTTTCAGCCATTGCGAGGGTGCGCCCTCGGTCGCAGATTCTACTTCAAAGTTCAATCCCGGTGGGAGCGGGTTTTAGATCCGCGCCCACCGAGAATGGGTACCGCGCACAAACCAACTAGTCGCCGGAAGCGGCGGCTTTGAACACGAACGTGACGGGCTTTGATTCCTTTGCGCCGATCGTGACCGTCTGGTCCATCGTGCCGTACTTTTCCTGCCAAGCTTCGATCGTGTACGTGCCGGGAGGGAGGCCTTTCAGGTCGAACTTGCCGTCCTTGCCGGTGATGGAGAAATAGGGATGCTTGAAGACAAAAATATAGCTCTTCATCCAAGGATGCACGTTGCACTTCACCGGGATGGCGAGCTCGGCGCGGGCAAAGCTCTCGTCGATGGGAGACGAGCCCGGCGCTTGCGACTTGTTCCAGTCGCGATTGTCTTTTGGCATGGGGTGAATGTTGTGTGTGGTCTGATCGGAATTCTTGACCTCGAGGGGCTGTCCGGCCATCAGCGCAACGACGTGCGGATCGTACATGCACCCTTGCTGGTTGAGCTCGACGGAGCCGGTTGGGGTGTGGAACATGTAATCGCCGAGGCCGTCTTTTACATAGACAACCACGTTTTCAAGATGGGACTTGTCGTCCACCACGACCTCGGGTGGAATGACGGGCTTCGAATGAGCCTTCTGACAATAGGGTTCGGCGCTCATGTTGATTGGTTTCATGGCGGGGGCCTTCCCCTCGAGCGTGACAGTACCGGTGATGGAGCCCGCCGTCGCTTCATCCACCATTTTCATGGGGGCGGTAGAAGCCGCGGGGGCTGGCGCCTGAGATTCTTCTTTCTTATTGCCTCCGCAACCGGCGATGGCCATGGCCAGGACGGACGCGAGTACGAGGTTGAATAATTTGGTATTCATTTCGAGCAATCTCCTCCTGTGCGAAACTGAATAGTCTAACAAGACTGAGCGGACTTGGCCTCGAATTTCTCACTCCAGGAGCCATTGGGCCGGGCGCGCCACACCATGGCGCGACCAGACCTAAGCTCCGACCAACTCACATGCTATTTCCCGCCCGAGGGTTTTGCGCCTGCGCCGGACGGCGTGCGGCCGAGCAGCGCGGCTTGTTCCTGCGGCGTGAGCGAGAACATGTAGCGCACGAGCAGATCGGCGTGATCGCCATGATATTGCTGCAACGCAGCAGGAACAGGGCCGGCAAAAAGCCAGCGATCCCCTTCCTTGCGGAACAGGCCGGAAGGCATCGCGGTCCCCGGAATTATTTTTGCGGGATCCGTGATCCAACGCTCCGTCCACGCGGGCTGCAGCCGCTCCCGGGCAAGCAGGAAGTTCGGCGCCGAGGCGTTCTTATCATGCGCGGCGTTGCCGGTCATGTGGCACTTCAGGCAAGGGGCAGCCGGGCTGGTGAAGAGGCTGCGTGCCATGGCGCGTTCCGCGTCGGTGAGCGGCTCAACCTTCGGAGGGATAAACGGCTCGGGCTGCGCGGACATAGCCGAGAAAAAGAGAACAAGTTTGCGAATTTCGTCGTCCGAAAGAAAAAAGGTGGGCATGCGCACCTGCAAATACTGGCGCACGCCGTTGCGATTCGTGTCCGTGGTGCTGAGCGACGGATTCGCGAGAAACTGGCGGAGCCACTCGGGATTGACGCGCGCGCCTTCGGTGGTGAGGAGCGGAGGCAGATTGGCCTTGTTCTCGCCCTGATAGTAGGGCAGCGTTTGGAGCACGGATTTCTGGCCAACGTCAATTTGGTGGCAGCCGATGCAGTTGTATTTAGTGACGATCCACCAGCCGTCCTGGATGTAGCGGCGGCGGTCGGCCGGCCTGTACATGTATTCCGGCGGCAGGGTGGGGTCGGTCGAGCCGAGAAGCATGCTAACGAGAGCCTCGACCTCGTCGTTCGATTGGAGATTCGGCTTGGGCATGCGCAGCGCGTCATTCGGATTCGCGTGATACTTGCCCTGATCGTAGACGCCGGGATCGCGAAGTTTCTCTTCGAAGAAACCTTTCGCGTCGAACCAGACGCCTCGTGGAGATGGCTTGCCATTGGGAAGGATGCCGCGCTTGGCATCCTCGGTCCAGAGCGCGAAATCAAGGCGTTCGATCGGCTTCGAGCCTTCGTTCGTGAGTTCCGTGCCGATGCGGCCTTCGTCTTCCAAGCCGCCGATTTCATGGCAACCGGCGCAGCCATAGTGACGAACCAGCTCCTCGCCCTTTTCCTTCAGCTTCGGATCATCCATGAAGGTGGCGGGGGCGTAGGAAGCGTCCACGTGCTTCAGGCTGGTGAGATATGTGGCGATATCGCGCGCGTCATCAATCGTGAGACGCAGGCTGGGCATGGCCGTGGGCTGCATGACGACCAACTCGTGATTGTCGTTGGGGCAGCGCGAGTGATCGAGATCGAAGACGTAGGGCAGATTGTGCTTGGCATAATCTTCAGGGCCGAGATCGCGCTTCTCGTACGGGCAATAGGGACGCGTGCGCTGGCGCGGATTGTGTACCCAGCGAACCACATAGTCGTAATTCTCTTTTTCGCCGACGCGGCTGAGATTCGCGGCAAAGGTGCCGCCGATGGCCGTATCACCCTCGCCCATGGAATGGCACGCGAGACAGCCTCGTGATTCGAAGAGCTGTTTACCGTGCGCGGCATTCCCCAACGGTTGGTGCTCGAGCGCGGGGCCCGTGAGCGCGTTCTGCCAAATGAACGCGGAAATGGCATCCACATCGCCCGGGTGGAACCGGAACTGCGGCATCTTTGTGGTGGGGCGGAATTCGCGCGTGTGGCCGAGCCAGTAAGGAATCCATTCCTTGCGCAGCTTCATGCGGATTTCTTTCAGGTCCGGGCCGACCTTCTTCATTTCCTGCTGAAGATCGTGGGCGCGCCGTTCAAGCGATTCAACCTGGGCGTCGATGCGGCTGACTTCGACGGTAAGGTTGGTGGCCTGCGCGTAATATTTGTCCGCCGTGGGGTTGTCGGGAGCCTGATCGCCGAGCTTCTGGATGCGCGGAATTTCCAGCTCGTCTTCAGTTTTCGTTTTCCCGAGCGTAAGGATCTGCTGACGAGCGTTGACGAGCTGCTCATCCTGATTATCGAACCCCTGGAAGCGGTGGCAGCCAATGCAGCCCTTCTGACGGTAAAGCTGCTTGCCCAAATTGAGCACCTTAGCGTGCTCAGTGACCATGTCGGACGCATGACACTGCTGACATCCGGCGTCGAAATTTTCCCGGTAGTAGAGAGGCCACAGCCAGTGTTCGTAGCGGCCGTGCCCGCGACGCACGGAGTCCAGTGCCCGGCCGTTGCCGCCGTGGCAAGGCGAGCAGCCAAATTTTTCGAGCGGATGCCAGGCGATGAGATCGGGATCGGGATGGCTGGTAAAAGGAGCGTTATCGCTCTTGGCCATGCCGAGGTCGGCTTTCGTAACGGTGAGTTGCGCAGGTACGTACTTCGGGTCGGTGGCCACGTGACAGGATTGGCAGCGATCCACGAGTCCCGCGCCGCCGAGGTTGTTGATGGTGGCGCCGGGCGGATTCACGTTGATCTGGATAATTTTCTCTTCGAAGTCCCGCATGCTGTCCTGCAGGCCTTTGAGCGCAGTGGAGCTGAGCCCGGGGAGATGCTCGGAAGCGTATTGGCCCAGAGCCGCGCGGGCGACCTTCGAGGGCTTGTCAATCTCACCACGCTTGGCGATGAGCGCCGCGCGCTGGGCCATGATGTCCGTGAATGTGTCGTTGAGCTCGTTGCCTGTGAAGGGCTTGTCCTTTTGGACTTTGCCTTCACCGAGAGGCCAGTCAACCTTCCAAAGCGGCTTTTTGCTGGCGTCGTCGATATCCTGTTTGCGCTCGGCCTTGGCCTTCTTATCCGTATCGGGCGTAATTTCCCACAGGTAAACGAGGTGGCCTATTTTTCCGCGACCGTCTCTGAAAGCATCGCCCATTGCGGCGCGCTGCTCGTCGAGCAAAGCGATTTCCTTGGCGATTTGGTCATCCTGCGTCTTCGCGGCCTCCTCGAGCGCATCCGCCTTGGCAGCGAGCGCTTTATATTCGGGAGAGGAATAGACCGCGTCTTCTTGCTTCTTTTCCTCGCCGATAGCCTTGTCCAAATACTTGGAGTAGGCGTTCGCGAAGCGGCTCTGATAGGAGCGCCAGGGACGAAGCCCATATACTTCGTCGTAGAACGACCATGCAACCGTCAACATCAGCAGGACGGCCGCGATCATCAGCGGATAGGCGAACGACCGGCTGGTGATCGGATCAGGATGCGGGCTTTGGGGCGAAATTTCAGGCACCCGTGGCCTCCTCGAAGATGGACGGCAAAACGAAAAGCATCAAACGCTGAACCAAGGGGTCACCCAGATGTATTTGATCGTAAAGACGAGCCTCAACAAAATCTTCACGGGCAGTGCGATCATGAAGATCAGAAATGTGTTCATGGTCACGAGCTGCAGCAGGCTCATGCGTTTATAAATTTTGCGGCTGAACTCCGTGCGCATGCAGAGCCAGTGGACCAGGAATGCGGCCGCGATGAAAAACAGCACGATCGGGAAAATGCCGAAAATCACACGCGCCCAGATGGCCGCCTGGTCCTTGGTCGTGTGAAAGATGGGAGCCAGCCACGAACCGTCGATCCCGAAAACCTGATCGAGATTCCGGTTGACGGCATAATCCACGCGTTCCGCGTCCCAAGTTTGCCCAGGCCAAAACCACATCCACCCCGGGCCACGAATAAAAGTGCCGATGACGATCATGGCCACCCACAAGCCTATGAAGCCGACAAGGAAAGTCCAGATGGAGAAGCGGCGTTGCTTGTAAGTGTAGTAGCCGTTGCCGAGGGGGTTCGCGTCTATGTATGGAATGGCCATCAGGCCGATGATGATGAGCGTGGGCATCACCACGCCGGCGATCCAGGGATCGAAGTACACAAGCATTTCCTGCAGGCCCAGGAAATACCAGGGCGCTTTGGCCGGGTTCATGGTGACGTTTGGATTCGCAGGCTCTTCGAGCGGCGCATTGAGCGTGAGCGACCAGACCATCAGGATGACGGTGACGATGATGGCGACGAGGAATTCCATGCGCATCAGGTAGGGCCAGGTGTGAACTTCGCGATCCCATTTCGGATCCCACTCCTGGGTCTTGCGATATTTTGTTTTCGCCAGCTGCGCGTCGGATTCGAGAATAGCGATGAGGCGATCGTTCTCGACAGCTTGCTTAAGGGCATACCACAGAAAGAATGGCATGACGAAAAGCAGGGCGACGATCGGAACATTGTCCGGCGCGGAAGCAATTTCCCAGATCTGGTGCCAATCAAACATCCATGAGTCTCCCAGGAGCCAAAGACCGTTCAACTCATACTGGGCGCAGCGAGCAGCGCCCCTACGAAAATCAAGCCCTCGAGACCAAGAGCCGGCGAGACGCCGGCGCTACAAATTCAAAACCCAGAACCAAAGTGCCGGCTGGACCCGCCTTCTCTGAAACCACGGCGGGGGGCCGGCGCTGCTTTACCCCTGCCCCATCCCTGACGGGCGGAGGACGACCGGACGCGGACTGCGCTCTTCCTTAATCTCCGATTCGAGCATCACCGGCGCCGGGCCGGAGATGCCTCCGTCTTTTCGCACGCGCCAGAAATGGACGCCCATAAAAATGGAGACGATCAACGGGATGGCAATGCAATGCCAAATGTAGGCGCGAAGCAAAGCGTTGGCGTCCACGATGGATCCGCCAAGCAATGCGAATCGAACGTCGTTGTAGGGCGTCATGCCCAGGAGCGCCCCGAACGGACCTTCACTGCCGAGTAAAGGCGTGGCGCGACCCATGTTGGTGCCAACCGTGACGGCCCAGAATCCCAGCTGATCGTCCGGCAGCAGGTACCCGGTGAATGAGAGCAACATGGTGAGAACCATCAGCAGCACGCCGACACACCAGTTGAATTCGCGCGGGCGCTTGTAAGATCCGGTCATGAAGACACGGAACATGTGCAGCCACACGGCGATGATCATCAAGTGCGCGGCCCAGCGATGCATGTTGCGCAGGAGCTTGCCAAAGGGGACGTCGTTTTCGAGATACAAAATATCGCGGAAGGCCTGAATTTTGGTGGGGTGGTAATAAAACATCAAGAGGACGCCGGTAAAGGTAAGAACAATGAAAAGGTAAAAAGTGATTCCACCCATCCCCCAGGTGAAATTGTACTTCGTGGCGTCGCGATTTACTTTTGCCGGATGCAGATGGAAGAAAACGTTGGAGAGAACACTCAGTGCGCGATTGCGCGGTTCCTCGTCGTGCTTGACGCGGAACATCGAACGATAGAGCTGAGTTTTCTCCGGCTGCTTCAGGTCCTCGACCTGCTGCTTACCCTTTTCCTCCAGCGTCTTGCGGAGAGCGGCAGCGGTTTCTTTCGCTTTATCGAGGACGCCCGTTTTCGTTTTGTCGCCGTTCTCTTCCGGCATCAGTCTGACCCCTTGCTAGTACCTAAAAAAGCGCCCACCTGCCCTTCGGCTACGCTCAGGGTGAAAAGGTGGCCGCTACAAAATCAAATCCATCCTAGTTTCGCAACACTGCTACACATTCAGATAAGCGCCCGGATCGTTGAAATGGTTTACGCCGGCGCGCGGGTCGTCAACGAAAAGACGGCTGGTGTCCGCGACGATCTTTCCGGTGGGATCGAGTTGAATGAAGGCACGATCCATGGGACGCGGCGCCGGCCCTTCGAAATTCACGCCCTCGCTGTCGTAGCCGCTGCCGTGGCAGGGACACTTAAACTTGTTTTCGACGGGCTTCCATTCCGGAGTGCAGCCGAGGTGGGTGCACTTGGCGAAGATGACGAAAATGCGGTCTGGCTCGCGGACGACCCAGGCGCGATTGCTCATCAGGAAGCGCTGGTCGATGCCGAGATTGAAATCAGAAGGATAGCCGACGGTGAAAATCGTGTTGGGCTCATAGAGCGCGCGAGGAAAGAAAAACCGCAGGAACATCAGGAAATTGACGCCCAGATAGCCCCAAATGCAGGCCCAGACGATCCGGCGACGGCCGGTGTTGATGGCCTTTGAGGCCGCCGCAACGTCTGCCGCGCTGGATGCGCTAGCCCCCTGCGTCGCGGCAGCCGCAGAGGGTGGTTCTGCAACCTTTCCTTCAGGGAGATCTGGCATAGACCCGGTTGAGTGCTCGATTCCTTGCGACTACGATTATAAAAAACTCTGCTTCTATGAATTCAATTTTCGAACATTGTTTTATATGACGAGGGAGCGCGGGTGTCAAGTGAAACTGAGCAATTTAGTCGTTTCCATGCACACATCCTGTCGGCGGCGACGCGTTTACGATGCAAACGAAGCGACGCCGGAACGCACTCCGACGGAGCGAAGAACCAAATCCGCGAGGGAACGGATGAGGAGGGGCGAATCATTGAGCGCAGGCATCATGTGGAAGTCGGTGATGCCGAGAGATTCGGCTTCTTCGCGTGCTTCAATATTAATTTCGTGAAGCGTCTCGATATGTTCGGTCAGGAAGGAGATAGGAATCACGAGCATGCGTTTCACGCCATCGAGCGCCATCGCTTCAATCGTGCCTGTGAGCGAGGGCTGGAGCCACTTCTGCGGGCCGACCCTGCTCTGGAAGCACAGGATGTGTGGATTCGCCCATGCGCCGAGCTGCCGGACCAGCTCGACCGTTTGCTCGATCTGCCGCGGATAGGGATCGCCCTTCTCGACCAGCGTGATGGGAAGACCATGCGCGCTGAATACCAGATGGACCTCTTGTTGGCGCGGAAGTTGCGTAAGGACGCTGTTAATGCGGTCCACGATTCCGGCAATGTAGTCGGGATGATCGAAGAAATGGTCGATGAGGTGGACAGGAACCTTCGCGGTGTACAGGCGATTCCATTCCTTGAGGCTGCTGCCGGTGGTCGCAAATGAATAGTGCGGATAAAGCGGGAGGAGCACGAGTTCATCGTAGGGCGCCGCTTCGAGTGCGCTGATGCCTTCCCGCGTATCGGGGTGCCAGTAGCGCATGGCGACGACCGCGCGAGCGTCAAGGTGCGGCCGGAGCGCCGCCTCAAGCGCCCTGGCCTGCTGCTCCGTGAGGCGCCGGATGGGAGAGCCGCCGCCGATTTCGGCGTAATGTTGGGCCACCACTTTCGAGCGTCGCGTGGAGATTAATTTCGCCAGAGCCTTGCGGGCGAGAAATGCGCCGGGGAAATTAATGATGTCCGGGTCGCAAAACAAATTGTAGAGAAACGGCTCGACGGCCGATTGGGAGTCTGGGCCGCCGAGTTGAAAGAGGAGCACAGCAATTTTCTTTGGGCCTGGCATGATGACCTCGCAGCCGGAAAGCTATTGCCCTTCTCGAAGCTGTTGCTTGAGGCGCTCGATACCGTCGCGAAGACTGGCGATGCGCCGCGCTACCGTCACTTCATACAGGAAGAAGACCGCCCAGACAACCATCCACGCGGCGAACAGGCTTTCGAAATTCTTCATCGCGAGCCTCCCTTAAGAACTTGCGCGCTCGTGCTTCTGGATTCGACTTCGAAACGCAATTCTTCATACTCGTGGCGCAAACGCTCCAGACGATAGCGGTCGATCAAGACGATTATCATGACGCAAACGACGGCAATCCAGCAAATCAATAAGGCCCTGCCCATCCCGGGGGCCAGGCCGGAATTTTCACCGCCAAGAATCACCGGTTGCGGATGTTGCGTGCGCCAGAGGCGATTGGAAAGATAGACGAGCGGAACATCTAGAAACGCGAAGATGCCCACAATGGCGGAGAGCGTGGCGCGGCGCTGAGGATCTTCGAGCAGCCCGCGCAGGATGAGATAGGAAATATACAGCAGCCAGAGAATGAATGTGGAAGTGAGCCGCGCATCCCACGTCCACCAAATGCCCCAAACTGGCCGCGCCCAGATGGGGCCGGTGATCAGGACGATCGTGGCACAAGCAACGCCCACTTCTGCGCCGGCAACGCCGAGCCAGTCCCATTTGGGTTTGCGCGTAACCAGGTAGGCGGTGTTGGCGACAAATACGATGAAGAAGGCAATGAAGGAAGAGATGGCGCTGGGCACATGGAAATAGAAAATGCGCTGGATTGCGTGCATGGTCTTCTCATCCGGCGCAATGAAGAGCGCGGCATAGCCGGCGAAAATGATCAGTGCGGCGACGGCGAACGTCAGGATGGTGCGGCCTTTCATCGGATGTGATCCCTCATTCCTCCAGCAAATAATCGCACAGAAGCCAGGAAACTGTCAGGAAGACAATGTCGAAGCCGATGAGGAAGCTGACCCAGGTCTGGTCGAGCGCAGGCTGGTCAGTCAGCAATGAAGCCGTGGCCTCGACCGCGGCGATGAGCAGGGGCGCGAGGATCGGCAGCAACAAGAGCGGGAGAAGCAATTCACGCATGCGCGCGTGAGCGGACACGGCGGAAAAAACCGTGCCGGTGACGACCAAGCCGAGAGTGCCCAGGAAAAGCACGAAGATGAGGCGACCCACGATTCCGGAAAGTGACACGTTGTAAAAAACGCTGAACGCCGGGACCAGCACGACTTCCGATATGGCGAGAAAAATAAAATTCGCCAGCATTTTTCCCAGGAGAATCGCAAAGCCAGATATCGGAGCCATGCGCAGCGCGTCGAGCGTGTCGTTCGTTTGCTCGCGCGCGAAGGAGGGATTGAGCATCAGGGACCCGGCAAACAGAAAGGCGATCCAGAGGAGACCGGGACCATACCGGCGCGATTCCTCGGCGGTCGGATTGAATGCGAAGCTGAAAAGAACGATGACGATGAGGGCGAAAACAATTGTGGTGGTAAGCAGCTCGCGCGTGCGGAACTCGAGGCGCAGTTCTTTCGTGAGCAGGATGGTGGCGGCGCGAGCGGTGGTCATTTCGATGCGACCTCAGGGGCTAAAGAACAAGAGTCACTCCTGAGTTTTGCGGCACGGCTGAAGCCGTGCGCTGACGAATTCGGAGCAAGAGTGGCAGTCATTTCGATTCGATCTCAGAAGCCTTTCGCCTAATCGATCCAGCAAAATCAAACGTCAAAAGAGCCGGCGAGACGCCGGCGCTACGATGCCTCGGCACGCAGGGCGGCGAGCAACGGTCGTGGATCGCCACCGGGGCCAGTATCATGCTCGATACGGCCAGCGGCGAGCGAAACCGCGCGGGTGGCCAGGTCGAGCGACTCGTTGCGTGCATGAGTGCTCATCAGCACGGTGCAACCGTCATCGCGGAGCCGCGCGAGTGTCGTCCCAAACCACGCGAGACCCTGACGGTCAAGGCCGGCAGCAGGCTCGTCGAGTAGCAGGAGCCGCGGGCCGTGCAACAGCGCGCGGGCAATCGAGAGACGCTGACGCATACCACGAGAGAATGTGCGCACCAGACTACCGGCGCGGGCGGAGAGTCCACAGGCTACAAGCGAGCTCGATACCCGCGGAAGGACGTCGTCAAGACCATAGAGCTGCGCGAACAGCGTTAGATTTTCCGAGGCGGTCAATTCGTCGTAGAGCAAAATGCTGTGGCCGACCATGCCGATACGACGCTTGGCGACGGTCCTGTCGTCTGCGAGGTCTGGAAAGGAGACACTGCCGCTGGTGGGGGACATCAGCAGAGCGGCGATGCGAAGCAACGTGGTCTTCCCTGCTCCGTTCGGGCCGAGAAGCGCCACAAATTCGCCGGGATGAATTTCAAGCGAGATGCCGCGCAGTGCGGCGAGCGCGCCAAACCGCTTTTCGACGCGATCAAAGGATAGACCCAGTTGTGAGGCAGTGGTGGTCGCGGCCAAGGCGATACGCTCAGCCTCTCACGAGTTCGCGGAGGACCTGCTCCAGGCGCTGACGTTCGCGAGCGTATTCCGCCTCGGCGATGGTGCCGGCCTGGCGACGGAGCTCGAGGCGGAAGAGATTGTCCTTCAACTCGTCGAGACTGCCGCGAACTTCGCGGTTCACCTCGGCAACTGTGGCCGCGGTATTTTGCCCGGGCTGCACGGCAGGCGCCGGAGCCGCAACGACTGCCGCACCGTTCGAAGAACCGACAAGGGCAACCCGCGGCCTGCGGAACAAAAAGACGAAGCCGAGTGCGAAGATGGCGACAAATCCGCCAACAAGAATCCATTTCAGACTGTCCAGGCGCGCGGGAAGAGTGGTAGCCGTGGTCGTGGGAGCTTCCGCACCGGAAGTTTCCAGGCGCGAATTCACGGAGGGAGATTGACTCGCATCACGCGGCGGGGTGGCCAGGGTTTGCTCTCCTTGCAGTTGATTTCCCCCCTGCGCCGAAGACGGCATGGGTGCTGTCCCGGAAACAGCAATGTTCACGGGAGAGTTTGCCGCCACCGTGTCGCGGACATACACGCTGAATCCCTGGTCTTGACCAGCGGAGGAAAGACCGTCACCGGAAATTTGAACGCTTGGTGGAGCAGCGACGATGAACCGGCCGGTCGAGTACGGCAGGATATTCCGCAACGAAAGGCGGTTGCCCGGATACGGCAGCTTGTAGGAAAGCCGGACTCCGCTTTCGCCGGGGCGAAATGCGTAAGCAATGGCCATCTGGTTCTTGCCCTTATCGATGGTGCCCTGGACGACGGGCATCCCGCTAGAACCCCACGCAGCGGCCTGATTGAATTCTGCCCCGTCTGGAATCGTAAAATTGAAAGAGCCGTCCGAACGATAGTAGGCCTTCGGCGGCTGGGTCTTATTTTCGATGGTGAATTCCTCGCCGACTAAAAGCTCCGCCCCATTGGGCTGGATGATGACGGCGTGATTCGTAACGGCAAATGAGCCGGGCTTGTCGGTGGGTTCAAAGACCTGAATGTCAGCGGTGGTTTTGCCGGGGGGAACCGGCTCGTGATAATTCACGCCACGATAAACGGCACGGAGAAGCATTGGCGCGGCGCCAACGTCTGCGTGATTGAACTGAAACCTGCCCTGCGCGTCAGTTTTGGTGTTCGCAACAGGCTGCATGCCACCCTTGAGTTGAATCAGGATTACGTCCACGCCGGCAGCGGGCTTCCCGGAGGTGCCATTGTGGACCGTGCCGGTCAGCGTGCCCGCATGCGCGGGAGTCGTTGCGAAACCTAAAAGGAGTGCCAGCACAGCAAGCGCGAGCGCTGGTTTCAATCGAAGAGCACAGACATCCCTCGGCGCCGCTCGGGACGAGAGAGCGTCTGTGCTACGAAAACCGATCATGAATGCCGCCTTTCGGTTGCCGCCTGGCGCGTGGCAGGAGTGGGAGTGCTGCCGGTCAACTGATCCATCTCGGCAAGGACACGCGCCGCCTCCATGTCGAGAGCTTGCTTGGTTTCTTCGTAATCAGCTTCGGAAAATTTCCCAGCGCGAAATTCAAACCGGAGGTCGCGCAAGTTTTCATAAATGGCGTCGCGGCGCTCCAGGAGCTGGTCAAGCTTGGTGCGATGCGGAGCCGCGTCCGATGGGTCAGGGCGGACGGTAAATACGAAGAAAATCGTGGCTGCGGCGAGCAGCACGCACGCAACGACAATATCAACGCTGCTCATCGTCGCCCTTATCCGCCTCTCGCTGCGCGCGCGCCAGTAGCTCAGGTGAAATTTGAGGCGCTGACGCTGCAGCAGCGGCGGCGCGCTGGCGCCAGCGGCGAACGACTTCCCACAGTAGAAACAGCGCAATCAACGGAACGGCGACCGGCATAATCCACGCGGCGCGATTGAATCCGGTATTCGTCGGCGCGGCCAGCACGGTGGGGCCGTATTCCTGGACGAACGCCTGGATAGTGAGATTGTCTGGCTCGTTGCGGGCGACGCGGTCGTCGAGCTCCTTCAGCATCCCGTGAGAATAGGTGCACCCGACGTGATTGCATGCCGTGAGGATTTGATTGCAGCCGCACACGCACAATAATTTCTGACCCAGCTCTTTGGCGCGCTGCGTTTCCTGCGCGCGGACCGAAAGGACGTAGCCCAGAACCGCCGTGAGCAGGAAGAATGCCGCCAATCCAGCCCACACAAACTGACGGGAATGACCGCGTAGTTTAATCATGGGCGTCCGATGAACGGGCAATGGCGCCTATAGCAGACGCGCCTTTGGCCACTGCGTCGCCCCAGGATCGTTCTGTCGCGGGCCTGAGCACGAGCGCGGCGCGGCGATTCGGCAGCAGCGCGAGGCCCGTGCCCAGCACAAGAACAATGCCGCCAAACCAGATCCATTTCACGAGCGGGTTCAGATAGGCGTGAATCACGGGCTTGCCGGTCTCGGGACTGCGCCCGGCATAGACGAGATATAGGTCATGCAGGGGCTTGCTTTGGACGGCGACCATTGTCTCGGTCACCTGGCTCGCCAGGAAGAAGCGGCGTTCGGGATACAACATCATTTCGGAATGGCCGTTGCGGAAAATTTCCAGCGTGGCTCGCTCGGATTCGAAGTTACTGTTTGCGATGCGGTCGAAATTCTGGCACAGGACCGTGTATTGGCCGATCTGCAGAGTGTCGCCGGGGGCCATTTCCTTCTGGATATCCTGGTTGAAGGCCTGCCCTGCAATTCCTATGAAAATCATCACCATGCCGAAATGCACGATATACCCGCCGTAACGGCGAGTGTTGCGCATGGTGAGTTCGCCGACGGAGGTGAGAATGTTCGTGCCGTCGCGGGCAGCGATCACGCGTGCGCCGCGGTAGAACTCCGAGGCAATCGTGAGAGTGACGAAGACAGAGAGAATCAGGCAGATGAGCGAGTAAATCTCGCGGAAACCGAAAATGAAAGCGATGACACCGGAGACCACCCCGCCAATCATCGGAATTGCAAAGTTGCGGCGCAAGGCGTCAGCCGAAGTCTTTCGCCACGCTAGCAGAGGTCCCACACCGGTGAGCAGCAACAGGAAAAGCGCGATGGGGACAGTGACTTTGTTGAAGAACGGTGGACCGACGCTGATCTTGCTCTGGCCGACCCACTCGGAGAGCACCGGGAAGAGCGTTCCCCACAGGACTGCGAAGCACGCGGCCAGCAGAACGAGATTGTTGAACAGGAAGCTCGACTCGCGCGAAACGAGTGAATCAAGCTGGTTGTCGCTGCGCAAATAATCGCGATTCAGCCAGTAGGCCCAGAAACAAACGATGAAGATGATGGCCAGAAATCCCACGAACCAATTGCCGATGGAGGATTGCGCAAACGCGTGCACCGAACTGATGACGCCCGACCGCGTGAGCAAAGTGCCCAGGATGCAGAGCATGAAGGTGGTGAAGACCAGCCAGATATTCCAGACCTTCATCATGCCGCGTTTCTCCTGCATCATCACGGAATGAAGAAACGCGGTGCCGGTGATCCAGGGGAGGAAGGAAGCGTTCTCCACCGGGTCCCAGGCCCAGTAACCGCCCCATCCGAGCACTGCGTAAGCCCAGTGCGCGCCGAGCAAGATGCCGATGGACTGGAAACCCCAGGCGATCATGGTCCAGCGGCGCGTGATATGAATCCATTTTTCGCCGGGGTAGCGTCCCAAAAGAGCGGCGAGTGCAAAGGCAAAGGGAATGGTGAAGCCCGTGTAGCCGAGATATAGCATCGGCGGATGAATCACCATTTCCGGATATTGCAGCAACGGGTTCAAGCCGTGGCCATCGCCGAGTGCGGCAAGATGCATCGTCCCTGCGGCATCAGCGCCACCCAGCACGCCAAAGGGGGTGGCCACGAAATTATTCAGGGTAAGGAAGAAAATTTGCACGCCGGCCATTACCACACCGGCATAAGGCATCAGCTCGGGATGTTTGTTCCGGTTGATAAACAGCGCGAAAAATACGTAGGTCGAAAGCAGCCAGCTCCAAAAAAGCAGCGAGCCTTCCTGGCCGGCCCAGAGAGCAGCAAATTTGTAAAACAAAGGGAGCGCGCGATTGCTATGGGCCGCAACATAGGCCATCGAGAAATTGTCGGTAAAGAAAAAATATTCCAGAGAGGCGACTGCCAGAGTGACAAGAACGAACACGGCCATCCCGGCATTGCGAGCGCTCTTGGCGAGCAGGCTCCGGCGCATGAGGATGCCGGCGATCCCGGCGACAAAAGCATACACGGCTGCCAGGAACGCAAGAAGTAGAGCAAACGAGCCGAAAATGTCCACCGTGTTCCTCCGCCGTTCCCCGCCCTAGTAGCCCGGAGAGGCTGCGCTCGACCGATTCGATGTCTGACCGGGCTGGGCAGCTCCGGGCGTCTGGTTCGGACTGGCTTCGTACTTCGATGCGCACTTCGCTTGCACCTGTTCAGCGTTGAAACGGCCGTCGGGGGTCAAGCGGCCTTCAACGAGGGCCTGGGCACCGTCCTTAAACGTGTCTGGAAGCGGGTCACGGCCGGTGTAACTTACCGGCAATCCTTTGCCCTGCTCTTCGAGGACGAAATCCACTCGGCCTGCCACATGTTCGATCGTGCCGGCGCGGACATTACCCGAGACGCGCATGCGCTGGTGCATCGCTGCCCCGCGCAGGGTGCCTAACTCGGATATTGTGTGATAGTAGGTCTTGCTCTGCGTAAAGCCCACGTAGGCAAGAGATGCGAGCGTAACGACAATAATTGCTGACCCAATCACAAATTTGGTGCGGGCTTTCATGCGGGCACTCCTGTCACTCATCCCCCCAACGCATGGAATTCTAACACAATGCAAAAACACACTTGAAAGTGTATTCATCACATATCGATGTGAGAACTGAACATGGGACTTTGGGACAGGCCTGTTCGGACAGCCTTGTACTATCCCTAAATCCCTGACCCTCAGGCCGGTAAGGCTGCGACCAGTTTCTTGATGCGCTCGCCAAAAGCGCTCCCTGCCTGAGCCTGGCGTTTAGGATCGCCGAGGTAGGGGTCCGAGAACGGGGCGCCGTTGTTCAGAATCAGCCGGTCGCCCCAGCCCACCAATCCGAAGAGGCGTATCAACTCCTGCGTCGGGGGCGAAATGGGTACGACGTAAGAAGGCTTATAGGAAGTCTGAACGCGCTTCAGGACTGTGGGCGCTAACCGCCGAAGGGCGCCCTGCGGATCATTCTGATCCTCGAAGGGGCATTCGACAGCGGACGTGAGGAAAAATCCGCGCCGCTGGAAATCAGTAAGTGCGGCTTCCTCGCGAAGATCCGGGCCCACGGAAAGTCCAGCACATTTGACAAGCTCGTCAAAATACATGCGCGAAGCGGCTGAGCGGGTGGACCGATCCTTCGCCGCTTGGTAAAAATAGTCCTCCAAGCGTACAGGCGGAGCGCCATCGAGGAGCAGAACCTTGATGTGAACGGGACGATAGCGAGTGGCGAGTTCCAACCGCTCCACTCGGCGTTGCACGTGGGCTTCATCTGTCCGCGAGCCACATCCATCACACACAGACATGCAGTGCCCTCCAATGGGTCAGCCGAACGGAAGAGAATCGCACGGAGAAGGATTCACGTGCAAGCGGTCCAAGTAAAAACTGGTGGCTGCGATGAGAATGGGATGCGCGAAAAGTTACTGGTCGCCGTTCCCGGCGCCCGCCGGGGCGGGCGTTTCAGCAGGAATGGCTTGAGCGGCTTGGCCAAGTTTGGTGCGGAGACAGCCAATCAACTCAGGGGCAAGATCGGAGATGCTCATGCCTTCCGAAACGAGAAACTTGCAGCTCAGTATGGGGCGCGCCTGATCGTCGTCAGAGAGCTGGCAGTTGACCTTGCAATACTGGCATTCCTGATTCCAACAGAAGCGGCCATAGGGGATCGTTTCCGGACTGATGAATTGAAAAGCGCGGAGGAGCGAGTTCTTTTCGGGGACTAGGAACGTCTTCCCCATGATGGTGATCTCCACCAGCTTTTCATATGGCCGAAAAACATCCGACATAAGCGACGACTCGCCCTCAGACATTTGGGGTGTTCCCCTGCATTGAAGCTAAGGCACCACGAGGCTGGGAGCAACGAGAACAGGGCGGGAACGTGTTCAATGCTCTAATGGCGGAAGAGAAGCGAAAGCGGGCGCCGCGCCGGAAACCTGAAACTTGGCAATTCGGTGGGGCGTATTCCCAGCCAGACGCTCAGGCGAAGAACTGGCCCATGCGGCGAAACTTCTCGTAGCGTTGATTGAGAAGCTGCTGGGGATCGAGCGAGGAAAGCTCATCCAACGAGCTGACCAGGAAAGGTTCAAGCATCTTGGCGGCAGCCTCCGGATCGAAGTGCGCCCCACCTTCCGGCTCAGGGACGATTTCATCAACCAGTTGGAGCTCCAGCAGGTCGCGCGCCGTGATTTTTAGCGCTTCTGCGGCAATCTCGGCTTTGGACGCGTCGCGCCACATGATGGAAGCGCAACCCTCTGGTGAGATGACAGAGTAAACCGCGTTCTCGAGCATGAAAACCCTGTCGCCGACAGCAATGGCGAGCGCGCCGCCAGAGCCTCCTTCCCCGGTAATCGTGATGATGATGGGGACGGGCAGGCGCGACATCTCGCGGAGATTGAACGCAATCGCTTCCGCCTGGCCGCGCTCCTCGGCGCCGACGCCTGGGTACGCGCCGGGCGTGTCCACAAACACAAGGATCGGGCGGCGAAATTTCGCAGCGAGTTGCATGGCGCGAAGGGCCTTGCGATAACCCTCAGGCTTGGCCTGACCGAAATTCCGCGCCACGCGCTGCTTGATGTCGCGGCCTTTCTGACTTCCCACAATCATGACCGGTTTGCCGCGAAAAAAGGCCATGCCGGTAATTAGTGCGGTGTCGTCTGCGAAGTTACGGTCGCCGTGGATTTCGGAAAAATTCTCGAAGAGCAACCTGATGTAATCTTCCGTATAGGGGCGCTGCGGATGGCGCGCCAACTGGAGCCGCTGCCAGGCGCCGAGGTGAGTGTAAAACTCCCGCTTCAGTTCGTCGACCTCGTTGCGTATTCGATCGATCTCGGCGGCGGTTTCACCGGTGGGAGCGGAGAGGCGGGACAATTCCGCCACATCGCGCTCGAGGGCATCGATTTCGCGCAGACGTTCCTTGTCTTTCTCTTTTCGGTCCACTACCAATTCCGGTTGATCGGTGCTTCTGCGCCTATCTGGAACCGACGGGCTCGGTTTTGGATTGGTGTTCGGCATGGTTTCAGAAATAACCCCACCACTCGCCTCAGCGCTGCCGGCGTGCGCGGCTTTTCGCTCCGCCTTGATCTGCTTCAACTCCTTCAACCGCTTGCGGCGTTCGCGGCGATTGCGAAGGCGGTCGCGAAGGCGATCACCCTTCTCACTCATTGGACCACCGCCACGGAATCCGTTCCACAAATTTCGCGGACTTGTTGCACAAGATCGAGATCGGCCTGCACGGCGCTGCCCGCTTCGAGGGTTGCTTCGGTGCCATCGTCTTTCACAAGCTCAAACGCGACACGGCAGCGCCCGGGACGCCGCGAGAACAGATCCTGCAAGCGGTCGAGTGCGCCCGCATCGAGCCTGTTCAGATCCACGCGGACGCGCAGGAGGCTCGGCGGGCGGTCTGTGACCTGGTCGAGAACGCGCGCGTCGGACACAATGAGGCGCGTGCCCACATCTTCCACGGCGACGCGGCCCTTCACCAGCAGCGGCGTAGCGGCTTTGAGGAGCGTCTCGAGTTTCTGGAACGCCTCAGGGAAAACCAGCGCGTCAATCACGCCGGTGCGATCCTGTAAGGTGAGGATTGCCCATCGCGCCCCACGACGCGAGCGCATGGGACGCGTCTGGACAATGATCCCGGCCACAACGATGTCCTCCCCGTTGCGGCGGCCTTCAATGGTCGAAAGCTCGACGGCACTGAGATCCTTCAGGCGGCCGGCATATTTATCGAGCGGGTGGCCGGAGATGTAAAAGCCCAGCGTGGAATATTCCGCGGCGAGTAACTCATGCTCGGCCCACTCCTCGACCTCGGGGAGCACATCGGGTTGCGGCGGAGCCGAAGCGGAAGCGCCCCCGCCGAACAATCCGTGCTGGCCGCTTTCGCGCGCTCGCTGCAATTTCTGCCCGCGATCCATGGCGCGATCGATGACAGCCATCATCTGGGCGCGATGAGCGCCTAAGCCGTCCATCGCGCCAGAGCGCACCAGGCTCTCGAGGACTCGCTTGTTCAGCAGCCGGGAGTCCACCGACTCACAGAATTCAAAAATGTTCGAGAAGCGGCCGAGCGATTCGCGCGCCTCCAGGATCCCTTTCACCGTGTTCTCGCCAACATTCTTGATCGCGCAGAGACCAAACCGAATCTGGTCCCCTGTGGGCGTGAATTCCACGTCGCTCGAATTGACGTCTGGGGGGAGGACCGTGATCCCCATGCCCCGCGCTTCGTTGATGTACTTGACCACCTTTTCCGTGTTGCCGGTTTCCGAGCTGAGCATGGCGGCCATGAAGTCGACAGGAAAATGCGTCTTCAGGTAGGCGGTTTGATAAGCCAGCAGCGCGTAGGCGCACGAGTGCGACTTATTGAAGCCGTAGCCGGCAAATTCGGCCATCAGGTCGAAAATGCGTTCGGCTTTTTTCGCAGGAACCTTGCGCGCCAGGCAGCCGGCAAGGAATTTCTCCCGCTGCGCCGCCATTTCTTCATGTTTCTTCTTGCCCATGGCGCGCCGCAGCAAATCGGCGTCTCCGAGCGAGAAACCGGCGAGGCGGTTGGCGATCTGCATCACCTGCTCCTGATAGAGGATGACGCCCCATGTCTCCGCAAGAATTTCCTCCAGCTCCGGCAGATCATAAGCGACTTTCTTCTTCCCGTGTTTGCGCGCGATGAAATCGTCGATCATGCCGCCCTGGATCGGACCCGGACGATAGAGGGCGTTGAGCGCGGTGAGATCTTCCAGGCGCGTGGGCTGATAACGGCGCAGGATGTCGCGCATGCCGTGCGATTCAAACTGGAAGATGCCGGTGGTGTCGCCGCGGGCGAAGAGCGAGTAGGTGGTGGCGTCGTCGAGTGCGAGCGCGGAGAGATCAATTTCAAGATTACGATTCAGCTTGATCAGGCGCACAGCGTCATCGAGAACAGTGAGCGTCGTAAGGCCCAGGAAGTCCATCTTCAGCAGGCCGATGCGCTCGAGCGCGTTCATGTCGTACTGCGTGGTGATTTCATCCTTGTTGGACTTGTAGAGCGGAACGATTTCCGTGAGGGGGCGCGGCGAGATGACAACGCCGGCCGCATGCGTCGAAGCGTGGCGCGCCAAACCTTCCAGGCGGAGGGCGACTTCGACCAGCTCCTTGACGCGTTCATCGGATTTGCGCATGGCATCAAGCTGCGGAGACTGTTTCAGAGCGTCTTCCAGCTCGATATTCAAAGTGAGAGGGAGAAGCTTGGCGATCTTGTCCACCTCGCCGTAGGGCATGTCGAGCGCTCGGCCGGCGTCCTTCAAGACGGCTTTCGCCGCCATGGTGCCGAAGGTAATGATTTGCGCGACGTTTTTCTCCCCGTACTTTTGCCGCACGTAATCGATCACTTCTCCACGCCGGCGCATGCAGAAATCGATATCAATATCAGGCATGGAGATGCGCTCGGGATTCAGGAAGCGCTCGAACAGCAGATCGTACTGAAGCGGATCCACATCGGTAATGTGCAGCGCGTAGCTGACCAGGCTGCCCGCAGCCGACCCGCGCCCCGGGCCGACCGGCACGCCCTGTCCACGCGCGTAATGAATGAAATCCCAGACAATCAGGAAGTAGCCGGCGAAGCGCATCTTCTGGATCATCGAGATTTCATCCGAGAGGCGCCGTTCGTACTCGTTGATGGAGTGGCGCAGGCGGCCTTCTTTTGCCAGCCGTTCGAGGATGGGCGCTCGCGTCTGGAATCCCTCTCGTGCAACTTTTTCGAAGTACGAGTCGGCCGTGTCGCCCTCGGGGACTTTGAATTCAGGGAACGGGTTGCCGACTCGCTGAATCTTCACGTTGCAACGGTCGGCGATGGAGACCGTCCGCTCCAGCGCGTCGGGGAGTTCGCGAAAGACCTGCGCCATTTCCACGGCAGTCTTGAAATAAAACTGGTCGGTGGCAAATTTCATCCGCGAACCGTCGCTCATCGTCTTGCCGGTCTGGATGCAGAGTAGAACTTCCTGCGCGTGAGAGTCGGCGCGAGTCAGGTAGTGGGTGTCGTTCGTGGCCACGAGCGGAATGCCCGTGTCGCGCGAGAGGCGGACCATCTCGCGGTTGATCCGCTGCTCGACCTCCAGACCTTGATCCTGAACCTCGAGGAAGAAGCATCCTTTGCCGAAAATGTCGCGCAGGCGATAGGCGTTTGTGCGCGCCTGCTCGTATTTGTCTGCCAGGAGCGCGTCGGCGACTTCACCGCGGAGGCACGCGGACAGCGCGATCAGCCCCTTGCTGTGCTGCGCGAGGAGTTCATGATCCACGCGAGGTTTGTAGTAGAAACCGTCGAGAAACCCCGTGGAAACAAGCTGAATCAAATTCTTGTAGCCCTCCTCGTTTTCAGCGAGGAGGACCAGGTGATTTGAGCGCTCCGCTTCTGCGCCTCGATTCTTGTGGTTGTCGGGTGCAACGTACACCTCGCAGCCGATGATGGGCTTCACGCCATGCGTCATCGCCTGGTGATAGAAATTGGCGGCGGCAAAAAGGTTTCCGTGATCCGTGACGGCAACGGCAGGCATTCCGCGGCGAGCAGCTTCGGCTGTCAGTTCGCCGATTTCGCAAGCGCCGTCGAGGAGAGAGTAATCCGTGTGGAGATGTAGGTGAACAAAGTTCGGAGCAGGCATGCCGGAAGTATTCTAAACCAGCTTCGAGGAATGGGCCATCGGCATTACGCCAGGTGAAAAGAGCGCAATGCGAATCTTTGTGGAAAAACGCCGCCGGAGCCACTCGAGCTATGAAATTTCACCTCGTCGTCCAGCTTTAGCGCCGGGATGTTCAGTTGCTTGTCGAGGCCTCCCCCGTGGTAGCTCTAGCGGCGCCGCGATTTCTTTGCTCCGCGGGCTTTGGGCTTGGCGCCCGCCCGGTGAGCCGTCGCTTTCGAAGCGCGGCTCGAGCTCTTGGTTGTCTCCTCAGCCTCGGCGTGCTTCTCCTTGGCCCGCGCACCAATGGCGGCGGCCGCATGCGACGGCTTCGGATGGCTGGCGGCGCCTTTTTGCGGCGCAGGCTTTTCGTGTGAGGGTGCCGGCGCAGGTACAGCGGCACCATGCGTTTCTGGTTTTCCCTTTTCGTGCGGCCTTGCTTCCGGAGCCGCGCCACCCTTGCCTTTCCGCACCTTCTTCTCTTTTTCAGGTTTCTTTTTAGGCTCTTCTTTAATGCCTGCAAGCTGGCGGAGAATTTTCGTCCGGCTCTCAGGGTCGCGTCCTTTTCCGCGGAGCTGCATTTCAAACAATTGCTCAAGAATCTTGTCGAATTTCGGGCCGCGGGCAACGCCTAGAGCGTCCAGCTCTCCAGCGGGCAGAGCGGTTCTCAGCGGGCGCCATTTTTGAATGTAATTTCTCAGCTTCGAAACGGCGCGGGGATTGGGCAACTCCACTTCGATAAAAACCAGCGTCTCCGCCGGCAAAGAATTGATGTAGAAATAAGCGTCTTTGGGTGCGTTCGTTTTCCGGCTCTTGAGAATCTTCACGATTTTCTGCGCTTCCGGCACGAGATGCACCACCGCTTCCACTTCGGCTGCGCGGAATTCCATGTGACGCATGGCGGCCGCAGCCTCGCGGGACTTCAATCGCGAAAGCGTGTAATACGTGACGGGAACCTGCAAGCGCGGGCGGAGACCTGCAGCTACATAATTTCCTCGCACGCGCGCCATCTTGTTCAAGCTGTCGTAATCAGGTTTCCGGCGTTGCAATTGCGGATGGACAATGGCCAGAAGGCCTCGTGCCTCCCACTGTTTGAGCGTGGCAACGGGATTGTCTTCGCGCGATAGCGACCGAATCTCGTGTCCGACCTCGGCGCCATCAATATTTTCGTTCAAACCTCGCTCCATGGCCAGCTCGAACCATTCCTGCGTGCGCGGCTCCATTTTGAAACCCATGCGCGCGCAGTAGCGGAGAATGCGGAGCAGGCGGACCGGCTGATTCGTGAAAGCATGGATCGAAAGTGCTCGTACTTCCTGCTTCTCCAGGTCGGCAAGGCCATTCGTCGGATCGAGGAGCAAACCGCGCGACTGCGTGTTCAAAGAGATGGCGATCGCATTGATGGCGAAATCGCGGCGGCGAAGGTCTTCCATGACGCTCGAAAACCGGTATTCAGGTTTCGATCCCGGGCGGTCGTACGCATCATCGCGGGCCGCCGAAATGGAACCATCCACATCCCCGGCAAAAATCATCTCGTGATGGCGGATGCGCTCACTTTCCCAGACTACACGGGCGCCCCCTTTTTCCAGCTCGCGGACCATGCGCACAGGATTTCCTTCCACGGTAAAATCGAGATCGCGAATCGGCATGCCGGAAATCAGATCGCGGACGGCGCCTCCCGTGAGATAGATATTCACGTCCTGGACGCGGGATAGTTCCTGGACACGCTCGAGCACGGCGCGCTGCTCGGGGGAGAGCCGGCTTTCCAGCAAATACATATAGTCAGGCATTAGTTTTTCTGCCTCCTCGAAATTCCGCGCAAGCCAAATCAGGCGCGCGGGTGGTGCGCCTTGTAAATCTGTTTCAGCCGTTCCTCGACGACGTGCGTATAAATCTGCGTAGTGGAAATGTCCGCGTGGCCCAGCATCATTTGAACAGAGCGAAGGTCGGCGCCGTGATCCAGCAGATGTGTGGCAAAGCTGTGCCGGAGCATGTGCGGCGTGAGCACTTTTCGCAACCCGGCCTTGCGCCCGTATTCCCCAAGAGCTTTCCAAAACATGATTCGATTCATCTGGTTGCCGCGGCTGTTGATGAAAACATGCGGTGAGGTGGCTTCTCCCAGGATTTTAGGCCGCGAATGCTTGAGATACTCGTCCACCACCGCCAGTGCGCGCCGGCCGATTGGGACCAGCCGCTCCTTGTTTCCCTTACCGATGCAACGCAGACACCCGGCCTCCATCTGCAGATCCGCGAGAAGCAAACCGCACAATTCGGAGACGCGCAGTCCGGTGGAGTACATCAATTCGATCATGGCCTTGTCGCGCAGACCTCGAGCGTCGGAGACGTCAGGCTGCTCGAGAAGCGAGTCAACTTCTGCAACCGTTAGAAAATCCGGGAGACTCTGCCGGAATTTGGGGGATTCGATGTTCGCCGCCGGATCCTCAGTGACCTCCTCCTCCAGCAACAGGAACCGGAAGAAATGCCGCACGGAGGCGAGATGCCTGGCCACAGAACGGCTGTCGAGACCCTCTCGATAAAGCGTGCTCAGAAAATCGACGATGTCTCCACGGGATATTTTCTTGACCTTCACCCCGCGCTTGGCGACGAACGCAACGAACTTGGCCATGTCGCGGCGATAGGCTTGGATGGTGTTCTCCGACAGACCTTTCTCGACCCGGAGATAATTTAGATAGGTCCGAACCTGCGATTCCAATTCCATAGTCCCTTTTTCGTCAGAACGAATCTTTCTATCGAGCCTTTAGAAACCGGAGAATGTGATCTGATCTCTAGTGTTTCCAATCCCCCACCCTGCCATTGCTCTCGTACGAATGCTTTGACTCAAAATTCGCCCCCGCCGGCGGGAAGCGGATTGCGTTCCGCGCGGCGCAGAAGCGAGAGAAGTTCCGATAACTCTTCGCAGCGGAGCAGCTTTGCCAGGCTGAAATAAATTGCCGTGGAACCGAGAATCAACGCAACAAGCAAGCCCGCCTGACGAAGAAAATGCTGCGCTGCTGCAAATCCCGACATTTTGAGAGACAGGTAACAGGTGATGGCCATCACCACGGCGCACACCGCCATCTTGCCGAGGGCCGCGACTAAACCGCGAGAGCCGAGCGCCCCGTGCCGTTTGCGGAAGATCAGGAAGAGTGCGATGAAATTGAAATACGCCGCGATCGTGCTGGCCAGCGCGGGACTGCCATTCAGAAAGTATCGAAAGAAGAAAAACAGAAAAATAAGATTCAGGACGACATTCAGGCCGAGCGAGTAGGCTCCAATCCGTGCCGGCGTCATCGTGTCGTGGGTCGAGTAATACATCGGCGTGATGAGCTTGATCACGGCAAAAGCCGGCAAACCCAGCGAATAATAGAAAAGCACGCGTGCGGTCAGCGCGGTCGACTCGGTGACAAAAGCTCCGTGCTGAAATAGAACCTGAACGATGGGCTGGCGCAGCAATATCAGTCCCACGGCCGCGGGAATCGCAACGAAGGACACGATGCGCACCGAGAATCCGAACGTGTGCTTCATCTCGTCCATCTTGCCATCGGCCACCTGATGCGACATGGTCGGCAGCAGCGCGGTCGAGACCGCGATAGCGACCGTTCCCAGGACGAGTTGCATAACGCGATCGCCGAAATAGAGGGAAGTGACGCTCCCCGATGGCATGAGCGGGGACGCGGCGAAAATCGTGTCCACGTACTGGTTGATCTGAAATACGCTCATCCCGAAAAATGCCGGCCCCATCAGGCGGCTGACTTTGCGGATCCCCGGGTCGCTGGCCGAAAGCGCGAACCGGAATCGCATTCCTTGACGCACAAGCGCCGGAATCTGCACCGCCAGTTGCACGAAACTGCCAAGCAGGAATCCGATGGCGAGCGCCACGGCAGGCGTCCGATATGCCGGGGGCGCCATGCGCATCACCGGCTGATAAACGATCCCGAAGGAAAACAAGATGAACACCAGATTGAGAAAGATGGGCGCGGAGGCAGGCAGCGCGAAAATTCGAAAAGAGTGCAGGATGGCTGACGCCAGCGCCGCCAGGCCGATGAAAAAGACCGCGGGGAAAATGATGCGGTTCAGATAGACAGCCAGCTCCCAATGCGAACGATCCGCGGCGAACACCGTGTAAATGTCGATTACCTGACGTGAGAAAATCACTCCCAGCAGTGCCAGCATGCCCAGCAGCACCGCAAGATCCCAGAACGCTTTCCTTGCGAACGCCCAGACTTCCTCCCGCGGCTTGTCTCGCAGGTAACCCGTGAACACGGGAATGAAGGAAGCTCCAAGCGAGCCCTCCCCGGTCATCCGGCGAATCAAATTGGGTATTCGCAGGGCGAGAACGAAAGAATCGGCGGCGGGCGAGGTCCCGAGCAGTAGGGCAACCCGTTGATCGCGTAAGTATCCGCAAATCCGGCTGATAACGGTAACTAGGGCTATGGCGGAGGCCGACTTTAGGATCTGCCCTTTGACGGTCAATCGGCTGAGACTCCGATGCTAACCCTTTAAGCACCAACAAGTTGACAAAAAATCGCGTAAGGATAACATAACTCTTGGGGACATAGCAACATCCCACCCAAAAAGGCCTTCAGCCGGTGAAAAGCAGGACGCCATCCTCAACACACAAGAAGGTCGTCGTCCTCTTGCTGGACGGAACCTCAATCCGGGGGTACCTGAACGCGGCGACTCTGGGCAGGGCGGAGACCATCGACCTGCTCACACAGGATGGCGAACACAAATCCATCTCCTTGCGGGACGTGAAGACCGTTTACTTCGTGCGAGAATTCCAGGAGCCATTCACTCCAGAGCGCAAGACGTTCCTCAGCCGGCCGAAACTGGACGGGCTTTGGGTGCGATTGCGGTTTCGAGATGATGATGTAATGGAAGGTATCGTTTCGAACGACTTGCTCGACCTGCTCGATACGGGCGTGCAATTGACCCCGCCGGACTTGCACGGAAATAGTCTGCGCATGTTTATCCCGCGCACCGCGCTCGAGGAAATGAAGGTGCTAGGCGTGGTCGGCGTCGCGCGGCGAACTCCGCGCGCGGCGAGTGCCGCGCGGGCGAGTGATGCAGCCCAGCCAAAACTGTTCAGCGAGTAGTTCCCTGCCGAGCTCCAGTTACCTCACATTCGTCTGAGACTTCCAGCAAGCTCCATCGTGCGTGTGGCGAGAATTGTTGTACATTGACTCCGCCGCACGTTTGGCACTGAGGAGAGTCAGCCATGAAGCTTGGGCAGATCGCGGAAAGATTGGGCTGTGCGCTTGAGGGCGAGGCAACCTTGGAGATTGGCGGAGTCGCGGCCATTGACGAGGCAAAGGCGGGCGATCTCACTTTTCTCGCGGACAGAAAATACCGCGCGGCACTGGAATCCTCCTACGCGTCGGCCGTCATCCTGGCGAAAGAGTCCGCGCCCAGCCACATGGCAGTCCTGCGCTCAACGAATCCGCGACTTGCGTTCGCTCGTGCAATCGAAATATTTCACCCCGCTCCCATTTTTGCCGCCGGCATCCATCCAACCGCTGTTGTGGCAAAGTCCGCAAGGATTGCTGACGGAGCCCACATCGGCCCTCACTGCTTTGTTGACGAGCATGTGGAGATTGGCCGCAACGCCGTGCTCCACAGTTTTGTGGCGATCTATAGCGGGACACGAATCGGTGACGATTTCTTCGCGCATTCGCACGTATCCGTCCGTGAAGGCAGCCGGATCGGAAACCGTGTGCTGCTTCAGAATGGTGTGGTAGTGGGGAGCGACGGATTCGGATTCGAAAAGCAGTCCGACGGCAAGTGGTACAAGATACGCCAGGCCGGGATCGTCGTGATCGCGGACGACGTCGAAATCCAGGCGAACACCGCGATTGACCGCGCGACGATCGGCGAAACGCGCATCGGCCGCGGCACGAAAATAGACAACCTCGTGCAGGTCGGGCACTCCTGCAAGATCGGCGAGGACACGCTCCTGTGCGGCCAGGCGGGACTGGCAGGAACCACACGCGTCGGCAATCACTGCATTCTCGCCGGCCAGACCGCATCCGCCGGGCATCTGACCATCGGTGATGGCGCCGTTCTCACAGCGCGGACCGCCGTGGGAGACGATGTCCCCGCGGGCGCAATTTACTCAGGCGCTCCGGGGATTGACAACCTCTCCTGGCGGAAATCCGTCGCCGTTTATAATCGTCTGCCGGAACTGCAGAAGGAAGTGCGCGCGTTACGCGAAGATGTGGCGCAATTGAAGGAGAAGAATCGATGAGCCTGAATTGCCGGCTGGACCGCTAAGGAAGAGGGCGCTGATCCTCGGGAAGTCCGGCGGCTACGAGTTCTTCAACGCGGGTGAGCAATTCTCCGCGCCTTTCCATCGTGTATTTTGATGCGTCCACGCCAGGGCCGAAGCGAATCGTCACTTCTCCTGGCCGCAGCTTCCAATCTCCCTTTCGCATCAGTGTCTGCGCTCCCACGATTGAAACCGGAACCACAGGGACTCCCGCCTCGATTGCCATCACAAACGTGCCCTTCTTGAATGGAAGCAGGCGGCCATCGCGACTGCGCGTTCCCTCCGGGTAAACGGCAAAGGACAGCCCCTCTTTCAAATATTGGACAGCAACATCCACACTGGATGCGGCCGCTTCTCTATCCATGCGATCCACGGGAATCAATTTCGCCAGGCGCATGGCCTTTGAGAGGATCGGAATGCGAAAAACTTCCTTCTTGGCGAGAAGAGAAACGCGGCGCGGAATGGCTGGAACAAATGCCAGCGGGTCCATGTTCGAAACATGGTTCGCGGCAAAAATGCAGACGCCCGGCGGAATATTCTCAAGGCCCTCGACGCGAACACGAATTCCGCCAATGCGCATCCCGGAGTGAACGGCTTTCATCGACATGCGGTACATGAAATCCGGACTGCCTGTCAGGAGGCTCCAGAGGATGAGCAGCGGCATCAGCAAAACAAGGCCGAGCATGTAATAAATGACAACGATGATGGTGCGAATCATTGCGGAGAAGAATCAGTGGTGCCATGCAGCAGGCCGTCACGGACGCGGCGCTGCGCCTCTGTCGGGTGAGGAATTTCGTAGATGGAGCAGTGACGGTCACTGTGCGACCCCAGCGCGAAGCTGATTTCCTTTTTGTCTCCCTCTCGGCGCAGTCGCACTTTCACTCTTTGCCCTGGGGCCTGCTCGCTGAGCCAGGTGTTGAACCGGCGCGGGAAGGGCTGGCCGTCTAGTTCAACGAGCACGTCACCCTCCTTTACGCCCGCAGATTCGGCGGCGCTGCCGGATTCGATCGCCGCGACCATCATCCCGCCCAGAGTGCGGGTAGGCCAGAAGCCGAAATCGGCCGATTCCACCTGTTCCGTTTTCAAAGCCCATCCACCGGCTGCGAGAAAGGTATCGTACGGAATTTCATTGGTTCCCGATACGTACGCTTGAAGAAAATCCTGAAAGCTTGCGCCTGCAACCTCTTCCACCGCTTCACGAATGCCATTTCGGTCGTCGTAGAACTTTCCCTGCCGCGCGTATTTCTGATCCATCAGCCGAAACACGTCATCGAGGGATTTCCGGTTGTTCGTGACGTCCCTGATTTTAAGGTCCAGCAAAACGCCGAGTATTTGCCCTTTGTTGTAGTACCAGATGCTGCGGTCGGGCCGGTTGTAGAAATCATATTTCTCGAACCATGCGTCCATGCTCGATTCTTCAACGCTCTGCCACAGGCGCGCGGAGCGTGCCTCCAGGTCGCAAACCTGGTCGCCCAAATCTGTGAGAAACGTTTCTTTCGACCACAGGCCTGTGCGCTCGAGCGTGTAGTTCTGGTAGGTGTTCGTGACCCCCTCGGCAAACCACAATGCGCGCGTATATTGTTCCTTGGTGAAGTCAACCGGCTCGAGCGCTTGGGGGCGTATGCGTTTCACATTCCATGCATGGAAAAACTCGTGGGCCGCGACGCCAACGGCGCTTTCGAGCGAACTCGTGGCAATCGCCGTCGAGTTCAAGTGCTCCATGCCCCCGCCAGCGCCAGTCTCAGGGAAGGGCCCGATATGAAAGATGAATGTGTATTCCTTTGTCGATAGTCCGCCCATCAGTTGCAATTGGTAGCCGGTGATACGCTTCAGCGCGTTTTCGAGGGTCCCTTTCCTGCAGTCGCGAGAATCCACAACAACTCGAAAATGCACGCCGCCGCTGTCGAATTCGAATTCATCGAACTTCCCTGCTTCGACGGGTGCGTCCACAAGTGCGTCATAACTTGCCGCTGCAAATGAATTCGCCTCGGTGCCGGCAGGAAGCGCCGCGATCGTTTTCCAGCCCTGAGGCACGCCGCTGAAGAGCACCACCGTGTCTTCGCCCCGGCGGTCGGGCACATACATCAGCACCTCCGCCAAATTCAGGAACGCGTGGTGATTGTTGATTTGCGACGAGAATGGTCCGGGGTCGTCCCACTCGATGGTGTAACGTACGACGATGCTTGCGGTGGCATCCCCCGCAGCATCGTCGCGAGAACCACTGAGTTGCCACGTCTGCTTGTCGAGTTTGGTGACGACCAGGGCCTGATTCGTTTTGACACCACCCGCAGATGACCAGGCCTGGACCTGCCGGACGCGATAACTGAAGTCACGAATCTGATAGAGCGCCTCCCAGGCGGGCAATGCAACACGGGTGCCGGGAACCGCGTTTGGAATTGTCATCTCCACAGCGAAAATATGCTTCTGGCGATTCTCGAAACTGACCTGATACCGGACCGTGGCAGACGCCGGCCTGCCTGCGGTGACCAGCAACAGCAGCGCCAGCGCCGCGAGGAAATCACGCCAGCTCCTCGGTCCTCTTTGCGTCAACGCCGCGCCCCTGAAAGGGATTTCAATTTTTCGAGGAGTTTCCCACACAGCCCGTCAAAGCTACCGTTGGACATCACCATTACCAGATCGCCTTGCTTCGCATTCTCGACAAGATAGTCGGCAATTTCGGCGGCGGAATCGAACGCTTTCGCGAGCCGGCCGCGCTGGCGAAGCGATTCGGCGATTCCCTCGGGTGAAAGGCGTGCGCCTTCTTCGAGCAATTGCGCGCGGCTCACAGGGCCGATGACAACTGCGTCGGCAATGGCCAGGGCATCGGGCAACACATCCTGAAATATTTTTCGCCGCATGGTATTCGACCGCGGCTCGATGGCCGCCCATATCTTTCGGCCGGGCCAGCGCGTACGTGTCGCCTCAAGCGTCATGCGGATGGCAGTCGGATGGTGCGCGAAATCCTCCACCACGAGAACTCCCGCTGCCTCGCCTTTAATCTCCATTCTCCGGCGGACCGATTGAAATGTGGCGAGAGCTCTTTCGATGGCTTCACATTCAACGCCTCGCCCATACGCCAGCGCGACTGCTGCCAGCGCGTCGAGGACATTGTGTCGTCCAGCAACGGGCGTGCGGATTCGGCTGACTTCATTGCCGCGATAGACGACGCGAAACTCCGTCGCGTTATCGTGCCATTGAATATCGCCCGCGCACCAATCGCAATCGGGCGTGAAACCAAAAGTTTCCACGGGACAAAATGCCTTCGCCACAGTTTCTTTCAGTTCGGGACTTTCGCCCCAAATCAGGATGCGTCCGCGCCGCGGGACCAGATTTACAAGCCGCCGAAATTGCAACGCAATCGAGGCAAGATCGGGATAGATGTCCGCGTGGTCATACTCAAGCGATGTCAGAATCAGCTCATCGGGGTGATAGTGGAGAAACTTCGGGCCGCGATCGAAGAACGCGGTCTCATATTCATCGCCTTCGATGATGAATTCTTCCCCGCCGCCCAGCCCGTAGCTCCGGTCTTTGAAATTCGGCACCACGCCACCAACCAGAAAATCCGGACGCCGGGCGGCCACGTGGAAAATCCAGGCAAGCATCGCAGTGGTCGTAGTCTTCCCGTGCGTGCCGGCGACAACAATGGAAGTATGTCCGGGAATGAAATAATCCTCGAGCAGTTGCGGCATCGAGCAGTACGGAATCTTTTCGTCGAGGATGTATTCGAGCTCGGGATTGCCGCGCGCGATCACATTGCCAATCACAGCGAGGTCAGGCGACGGTTTCAGATTCTCTTCGCGAAAACCCTCGTTCCACCGGATGCCCAGCGAGTCAAGCAGGGTGGAAGCCGGCGGGTACACGCCGACATCGGAACCTGTCACGTGGAAACCCCGCTCCTTCAGCATTCCCGCAACCGGGGCCATCGCCGCTCCAGCGATGCCGAGCAGATGAATGTGTTCGACCGGTCTTTGCGGACGTGACGAAATCAGAATTCTCCTCTCGTCAAGGATGTGCACTGAAGAACGCGCTGATTACGTTTCGCCATAGCCATCACTGGGAACATGCCGCCTCGAGAATCTCGATCTGACCCTGGCCATCTGTTGAAAGACGCGCCCTGACGCCAAGCGGTAGCGTAAGCATCGGACGCTGCGTGTGCCCGACGGGCGCACCCCAGACCACGGGAATCTCAAGCGGGCCCAGGATGCGGCGGGCGACGTCCCTGACCGTCTCACTTCCCGCGGGCGCGGGACATTCCGGAAAGTCTCCAAGAATTATTCCTTCGACGCTGTTGAATTTTCCTGCCTGCTTCATGTGCATCAATGCGCGATCCACCTGCCAAGGCCTCATCCCCCGATCTTCCAGAATCAAGATTGCACCGTGCGTGTCGAGCTCCCACGGTGTGCCAAGCGTGGTTTCGATCAATGTGAGACATCCACCGAGAAGAATTCCCTCGACACTTCCGGGAGAAATTGCCTCGCCGCATAAATTTACGACCCAGCCCTGCTTCGTATTCATGACGGCGTGGACGAAGCTCTGCTGGTCATAGCCCTCGACCGCCCCGGCGCCTTTGTCGAAGCCCGAAGCGATCATGGGACCATAAAGAGTGACCCAACGGAATTTTTGCCACAGAAAAACCTGCAATGAAGTGAGATCACTGTAGCCGACAAAAAGCTTGGGAGACGCCAGCGCGACGCTCAATCCCTCGAGCAGGTAATTCGAGCCGTAGCCCCCGCGGGTGCAAATGACGGCGCGAGTGGCAGGCTCGCTGAATGCTTCCTTCAGTGCGGCAACTCGCGCGGCGGCAGAGCCGGCGAAAAATCCTTCCCGGGCAAGCACGCCACCCCGCGTAAATTTTGGTTCGTAACCCAGGCGTTTTACCTCCTCGCAGCCCTTTTGCAAGCGCTCCTCTTCAACAGGACTGGCGAGAGAAACAACGCGGATGGAGTCGCCAAGGCGAAGCGCGAGCGGCTTAAGGGGCTGTGGCATGTGGCCTCAGCGAGGATAAGGAAATTTCGGGGGCGAGTCCAGAACCCGAAACGTCAATGATGCGGCAAATGCAACTTCTAGTCTCTTCCCCGCCGCTAATTAGAGGGGGGACCCGCGCGACCCATGTCGCTACGGGCATTGAGCGGGAAAGGCGCGTTCGCACCTTTTGAGGAGTTGATCGTGAAATCAACGGAGAGGGAAGACGCAACACCCCCACCGGGCAACGGGTTGTCCACCGAAACACTTATGAACCCGGCGGTCGCCAGGTCCACGGTCGTAAGGTCCGCAGTCACCGCTGTTGGAGTGGCCGAAGTAGCCTGGCGGAACGCGCCATTCACTCTCACGATGGCGTCCAGACTGAAGTTTGTCCCATTCACGGTAAGCTTGAAAGGGCCCTTCGTGCCAGCGGTTGCGCTCGACGGGTCGAGCGAGATGTTCACCGGCGCGGAGTTCTGGAGTGGCAAAACCTGGAAGGACGCCGGCTGCGCCGCAAAACCGCCGCCCGGGCTCGGGTTCATCACCGACACCAACGCAACTCCTGGATTCGTGATGTCTGTGGGCATAATGGTGAGCAGAAGATGTCCGGTTGAGGCGTCAAACGTGGTTGTTCGCGGCGAGCCATTCCATAGAGCCACAGAAGTCGTAATGAAAGTCGAGCCGAATCCTGTAATGTCAATATTGAACGTGTCGCTTCCCGCGATGATGCTCTGGGGAAAGATGCTCGTGATCACCGGCGTGGGGTTTTGTGCGACGGTGTTGCTGCTGCTGCAGTCGACGAGTAGCGCGGTCATTGCTGCGACTAAAACGAGCGAGCCCCAGCGGGAGCGTGTCAATCCGATTCTCCTATTCGTGTTACAGGGATCCCGAAACCGCGTGCCACTGGCAGCCGGGTGAGCGTATGGACCGGAACGAGAACACCACCTGCGCGTCCCCCTGCAAACCAACCAAGAATTGATAGCATCCCGGCGCGCGGGCCGTCAACTCGGATTCAGCGAGCGGCCGATTGGTTGGTTCAAGATCAGGAAGGCACGGTGGCGACAACATCAGGCCTTGCGCAGCAAATTCAGATTGGGGTAACCGCGCGAACAGGCCTGGCTTCGACACTGGCGCGGAGGAGTTTTACGCGCTTGATCAGTTCCTGCTCCTGCGGAACCGTAACCTCCGCTTCGAATTCAATCAGGAATCCCCTGTCGGACTTGTCCGTACGCCAATCATGCGGCTGAATCTCAAGATCGTCGGCAATTTGCCGGACGCGGCCGGGAAGAACACCTTCTTCTGCGGCGATGACTCGGAAATTCATTGGCCGGGCGTGCAAGCCAAGGCGCTGCTCCACATTGCCCAGCACAACCAGGCACGCCAGCACCAGCAACGACGCGAAGATGGATGTGGCAATCAGTCCGGAACCAACCGCCATCCCGATGCTTGCAACCATGAAAATCGTCGCGGCGCTGGTGATTCCGATGATCGCCCCGCGCTCACGAATCACTACTCCTGCACCGATGAACCCGATTCCTGGAATAATCTGCGCTGCGATACGCGTTGGATCACCCGCCCCGAACGCCTGGACAGATTCCTTGGAAATAATGGTGAAAAGCGCCGCGCCGAGGCAGATAAGCATGTTTGTGCGCAGGCCCGCGGGCTTATGGCTTAATTCGCGCTCGAGGCCGACGAACCCGCCCAGCACCGCCGCCAGCATGAGTTTTCCAATAATGTAGAGGTTGAGATCGATCAGCATCGCGCCCCCTGTGCCCCGCTCGACGGTCGCGCTGCGCGGACGCGGCGTTCGCCGGATTCTACATCGGATTCATCCGCGAAGAATCGAGAGTTGAGTCCGCGAATTCAGAGCTGCGGGCGCCTGCCCCTAAAGCTTGAACGTGGCGAGCTGCGAGAATCGCCGTGCGCGTGCGTGAACTTCACCCCGCGTCAATGTCGTAAGCCGCTCGACGCCAAATTGCTCGACCGCGAAGCTCCCCAGCACGGAACCATAGACCATCGCGCGGCGCAGACTATGTGCATTGATGCGGCCGTCACGCGCAAGCGAACCCATGAAGCCGCCCGCAAAGCTGTCCCCCGCCCCGGTAGGGTCGTGAACTTCTTCCAGCGGGTACGCCGGCACGGAAAAAAGAAATTTGTCGTGGACCATCAGCGCGCCGTGCTCGCCCCGCTTGATGACGAGCGTGCGCGGGCCCATTTTGAATATGTGCTTGGCCGCGCGCATGAGATTGTGTTCGCCCGTCAACTGACGCGTTTCGTCGTCGTTGATCATCAGAATTTGCGTGTGTTTCAGGGTTTCGCGCAGTTCCGCCGGTGTGCGCTCAATCCAGTAGTTCATCGTGTCGAGGCCCACGACTTTTGGCTTGCCGTTGACCTGATGCAGCACGGAACTCTGGAGCGTGGGGTCGATGTTGCCAAGAAATATGAAAGACGAATCGCGATAGGAGGGCGGAAGCGTCGGACGGAAATTCGCAAACACATTGAGATCAGTCGCCAGGGTCGTGCGTTCGTTCATGTTCTGGCTGTATCGCCCGGCCCAGAAGAAAGTTTTCCCCGGCGCGCGTTCAACGCCCCTCAGATCGATCCGCCGGCCGCGAAGCACCGCCTCATCCTTCGCCGTGAAATCGTCGCCGACGATCCCAACCACACGCACGGGCGTGAAGTGGCTTGCGGCCAGTGCGAAATAGCTCGCGGCACCGCCCAATGCACGATCCACTTTCCCGAAGGGTGTCTCAATTGCATCGAATGCTACTGAACCGACAACCAATAGAGACATGGATCTCCTGTTCAGGAAATGTATTTGCCGATGATGGGCGCCAGCTTCTTCTTGGCTGCCGGCGGAATGACCTTGCGGTCGGTGACGATGGCGTGCGCGAGCGCCCCGCCGCATTTGCACTGTCGAGCCTCCGCGAGGTCGCGAGCCACTTCGTGAATCACACGTTGCACGTTTTTCGTGTTCTTTTCCAGATTTCCCATGATTTCACTCAACGTGACGGCATCGTGCTGCGGGTGCCAGCAATCGTAATCCGTGATCATGGCGATCGTCGCGTAACAAAGCTCGGCTTCGCGCGCGAGCTTTGCTTCCGTCAAATTGGTCATGCCGATTACGTCGAAGCGAAGCTGGCGATACGTGTGCGATTCAGCGAGCGTGGAGAATTGCGGGCCTTCCATGCAAACGTAGGTGCCGCCACGATGGACCTTCACCCCCGCTTTGTCGCAGGCCTCCGCTAGATGGGCGGAAAGATGCGCACAGGTTGGCTTGTCGAAACCAACATGCGCAACGACCCCGCAATTCGCAAAAAAAGTCGCGGTCCGCCCCCGCGTACGGTCGAAGAACTGGTCCGGGATCAGAAAATCGAGCGGAGGGAGATCATCGCGGAGCGAGCCGACCGCGCTCACTGAAATCAGGCGCTCCACGCCCAACTGCTTCATCGCGCAAATATTGGCGCGGTAGTTGATATCGCTGGGCGAAAATCGATGGCCGCGCCCGTGCCTCGCGAGGAACGCCGCCCGCTGCCCTTCGAGTGTGCCGATGACGATCGCGTCCGACGGATCCCCGAAAGGCGTCTTCACGCGCACTTCTCGCGTGTCGGTAAGTCCCTCCATGGTATAGAGCCCGCTGCCGCCGATGATTCCGATCCTGACCGGTTCCTTTTTCGTTTTCGCTTGCTTCGATTTTGCCATGCTCAGTCCACCTTCACCGGTTCCGTTCCCCATCTGCCATCGCGCTCGCGGATATACGCCGCGGGCGTGTGAGGATCGTGATTGAACAGTCCAATCCAACCCTCGCGAACAACCTCCGGAATCCACTTCTTTTTGTTTTCGAGTGTGGTCATCGGATACAGGTCGTACCCCATGATCCACGGAAGCGCCAGGTGCGGCGTCATCGGAACGAGGTCGGCAAACAGGAATGCGGTCTTGCCGCCACCCTGCAACTTCACGCACAGCATGTCGGCGGTGTGGCCGGGCACGCGAATCAATTCCACTCCCGGCGCGATTACGCGATCGTCTTCAATCAACGAAAACTTTCCGGCCGCCTCAATGGGCATGTAGTTGTCGGGCATATAGCTTGCCCGGTCACGCTCGGTCGGATTTTTCGCGTGCTCGAACTCGCCCTTGTGAACCACGTAGCGCGCATTCGGAAAAGCCGGGACTACTTTATCTTCTTCGACGCGCGTGTTTCCGCCGCAATGATCGAAGTGCAGGTGCGTGTCGATGACGATATCGATTTCTTCGGTATGCAACCCGTATTCTCGCAATCCTTCGATCAAGCGCGGCCCGTCCTGATCGTAAATGGAGCGCAACTTCGGCGTCAGCTTGTCGCCGATACCGGTTTCCACCAGAATTCGTTTTCCACCCGCATGGATGAGCAGCGAATTCATCGCCAGCAGAATTCGATTGCTCGAATCCGGCGGCGACACTTTTTCCCACATGGTCTTCGGGATGACGCCAAACATCGCGCCGCCATCGAGGCGGAAGTGGCCGGTGACGATTATGTGGAATTCAAGATTGCCGAGCTTCAACGTTTGCCTCCCAACCCTGCGCGGGCCAGTATTTCGTTCACGGCCGCGTAAGGATCCTTCTTGCGCGCGGCCACCTCGGTTGCGAGCTTTTCGAATTGTGCCTCATTCAGGTGCGCACCCACGACGCGTTCCATCAAGCGCGTCTCGAGCAGGCGGAGCAGCCACTCTTTCCAGTGCGCGATCTCACGCGCCCGACGATCCTCGGCCTGGTCGAATTGCTTTCGGAAAAGCGCAATCTGCTCCGCGAGGTCGGCGATCCCTTTGTTTTCCGTAGCAATTGTGCGAACTACCGGAGGTTTCCATCCATCTCGCTCCGGAACAATCTGAAGGATCGCCCGGAGCTGTTGCTCGAAGCGCCCGGCGCCTTCGCGGTCGGACTTGTTCATCACGAAAATATCGCCAATTTCCATCAGCCCGGCCTTCAGGCTCTGCACGTCGTCGCCCATGCCCGGCATCAGCACCACGATCGTGCAATCCGCCAGCCGCACAATTTCAATTTCGCCCTGGCCGACACCCACCGTTTCCACCAAAATCATTTCTTTCCCGGCCGCATCGAGCAGCAGTGCGGTGTCGCCTGTGGCTTGTGCAAGCCCGCCCAGATATCCGCGCGTCGCCATCGAGCGGATAAAAATTCCGCTGTCTGTCGCGTGTCCTTGCATGCGCACGCGGTCGCCCAAGATCGCCCCGCCCGTGAACGGGCTCGATGGATCGACCGCGATGATGCCAACTGTCTGTTTGGCTCCGCGATAATGCGCCGCCAGTCGATCCACGAGCGTGCTTTTCCCAGTACCAGGCGCGCCGGTGATGCCAACGCGATAAGCGCGGCCGGTGTGGGGGAACAGTTGCCGAAGCAGTTCTTCCGCGTCTCGCGAACGATTTTCGATGGCGGATACCGCCCGCGAAATGGCGCGCTGGTCGCCGGCGCGAACCTGCTCGGCCCAGTTTTCAACGGATGCGGTCATATCAGACGGATCGCAATTTTCGAGTCATCACTTCTCGAGGATTTGACGGGCAATCACCAAGCGCTGGATTTCGCTGGTTCCTTCGCCGATCGTGCAGAGCTTGACGTCGCGATAAAATTTCTCCGCGGGGTAATCCTTGATGAACCCGTAGCCGCCGTGAATCTGCACCGCTTCATTCGCCACTCTCACGGCGACTTCACCCGCGTACAGCTTGGCCATGCTCGATTCACGCGTGAAGCGCGCGTCATGATCGCCCGCGGCAATCGCGCGGTCCGCGAGCCATGCCGCCTGGTAGGTCAAGAGTCGTGCCGCTTCGATTTCCGTGGCCATATCTGCGAGCTTGAATTGTATGGCTTGAAAGTCCGCGATGGGTTTGCCGAATTGTTTGCGCTGCTTCGCATATCGCAGTGACGCTTCATAGGCGCCCTGCGCCATGCCCAGTCCCAGTGAGGCGATGGAGATGCGTCCCCCATCCAGAATTTGCAGGCTGTTCACGAATCCTTCGCCCTCTTTGCCCAGCAAATTGCAAGCCGGCACGCGGCAATCCGTAAACACGACTTCGGAGGTGTCGCTTGCCCGCAAACCGAGCTTGTTTTCTTTCTTCCCCGGGCGAAAGCCCGGAGTTCCCCTCTCGATCACGAACGCGGAGATTCCGTGGCTCTTCTTCGACGAATCCGTGACGGCCATGCCGACGCAAATATCCGCGTAATGACCATTCGTCGTAAACGTCTTCGAGCCGTTGATCATCCAGCCGCCATCTTTTTTCGCGGCAACCGTCCGCGTGCCGCCGGCGTCGGAGCCGGCTTCCGGCTCCGTAAGCGACCAGCAGCCGAGCTTCTCCCCCTGCGCCAGCGGCACAACGTATTTTTTCTTCTGGTCCTCTGTCCCAAATTTATAGATGTGATTGGTGCACAGCGAATTGTGCGCAGCCACAATAATGCCGATGGAACCGTCCACGCGCGAAAGCTCTTCGATAATGATGGCGTACTCGACGTAGCCCATTCCCGCGCCGCCATACTTTTCTGGGAAAATGACGCCCAGAAGCCCCATATCGGCGAGTTTGGGGATAATTTCCGCAGGAAAGTGGGAGACTTCGTCCCACTCCATCACGTGCGGCAGGATTTCGCCTTCCGCGAACTCGCGTACGGAGCGGCGAAGCTGCTGCTGCTCATCTGTCAGTGAGAATTCCACGTCACCTCACACATAAACAAAAATGAATCGCGCGCGAACATATATTTATACCACAGCAAACGAGGCCAGCCGTTCGGGCTGTAGCAGGAGATGTCTGGTGGCGCAGGCTCTGTAGCCGTCTGAACTACCAGCCGACTTTCACGCCGTTTTTCTTGTTTTGCTCGTCGAGCCATACCTTGAGTGGGGCGAAATAATCGACGATTGCGGTCGCATCCATTTGCTTCTCGCCGGTCAGCGCTTCGAGCGCCTCCGGCCACGGGCGGCTCTTGCCCATTGCCAGCATTTTCGCGAGTTTCGCGCCCGCCGCCTTGTTGTTGTAAATCGAGCAACGATTCAGCGGTCCGGTGTAGCCAGCTTCCCGGCACAGGGCACGATGAAATTGAAACTCCAAAATGTCCGCAAGAAAGTAGCGCGCGTACGGCGTGTTGGACGCGATGTGGAACTTCGCTCCGGGATCAAAATCTGCTTCGCTTCGCGCGACGGGAGGAGCGACGCCCTGATACTCCAGATGGAGATCCCACCATGCCTTGTTGTAATCGGCCGGCTTTATTTTCCCGGAGAAGACTTCCCAGCGCCATTTGTCGATGCTCAACGCGAAGGGCACGTGCGCGACGCGGAACAGGGCCTTGTAAAGAAGCAAGCCGATATCCGAGGAGGGCGGCGGGACCCTGTCCAGCAACCCGATCTCATGCAGATATTCCGGGGTCACGGATAGCGCGATGGTGTCGCCGATAGCCTCATGAAATCCGTCGTTCGCACTGTCGCGATAAAGGGCCGGCTGCGCCTTGTAGGCGCGCTGATAAAAATTGTGGCCAAGTTCGTGATGAACGGTCGTGAAATCATCGGACTTGGGCTCGATGCACATCTTGATGCGCAGGTCGTCTTCGAAATCGATGTCCCAGGCGCTGGCGTGGCAGACCACATCGCGGTCGCGCGGCATGGTGAACATGGAGCGCTGCCAGAAGGTCTGGGGCAACGCCGGAAAGCCGAGCGACATGAAGAACCGCTCGCCATACCGAACCATTCCCTGCGCATCCACCCTCCGGGCCTGGAGAATTTGCGTCAGGTCATAGCCCTGGTCAGCATTTTCCGGCTCGACCAGCGGATAGATGTTGTTCCATTCCTGTGCCCACATGTTGCCGAGAAGGTCCGCGGGGATAGGAGCGCCCTCGCGAACCACCGATGGCCCATACTTTTTCGCCAGTTGTGAGCGAACGTAGGCGTGCAGCGAAAGGTACAGCGGACGCACCTGGAGCCAAAGGCGATCCAGTTCCTTGGCGAAATCGTCCGGAGGCATATCGTACCCGGAGCGCCACATCGCGCCGGTGTCGGCAAATCCCAGCTCGCGGGCTCCCTTATTAGCGAGGACCACCATGCGCGCGTAGCGCTCGCGCATCGGTGGCGCAATCGAGCGCCAGCCAACCCACGTGCGCGTCAGCTCCTCGGGGGCCCGGCTGGTGATGAGAATGTTTTCCATTTCATTTAACGTCAGGCATTTTGCCTGCGGGCCGTCGGGGCACCACTTCGCCCTCCCGTAGTCGCCATCCAGCGACGCAACAATCTGCGAAAGCTCCTTTTGTTCGGCAGGATCGCGAGGCGCGGGAATGTCCACGGAATGCTTCAGCAGATAGAATTTTCGGGCGACGTCGTCCGGCAGCTTTACCCCGTCGAATCGTTTGGCCTCGGCAGCCAGCTCCGCGGTAGCCGCTTTGACGTTCTGATCTGCATGCGCCGCAATCGCTTCCGTATCGTTGGTGATGAAAGTCTCGTGAACCCAGTTGGCGCGCGAGGACCGGATCCACAGGTCCAGCAGGCGCGTCTCCGCGGACTCAATAAATCTGCGAGCCTCATCCGGAGTCGCCGCTGCCGCTTTAGGAGCTTCCGGGTTGTGGGCCGGAGCGTCCGCCACACCTCTTGCGTGAATCGTCATGAGTCCACCTGTGACTAAAATTATGGGGAGTGCTACTTTCAATCCGAGAGCGCGAACTTTTCCGTGTGCGGCCACTCGCCACCTCCGCGTGAATTATGTTTCCGGCCTGCGCCCCGAGGCCGCGCGAAAGTATACATCCGGGGCGCCTGCACTACGCGCTTCAATTCGCAGCAGCAGCGGGAGCATGCCCCTTCAGGATCTCCGCGAGGGCGGCGACAGCACGGTCAATTCCGGCGCGGTCCACGTCATAGTGAGTGACCATGCGGATGGAGTATTTATCTGTGGGGCCACAAAGAATCTTTCGTTTGCCGAGTTCCGCGCACACTTCCGCCGCCGCGCGCCCAGTACCACGAACATCGAAAATCACGATATTGGTGACCACTTTTTTCGGTTCAATCGTCAGTCCCTTGATTTGGGCAAGGCCCTCGGCAAGCTGACGCGCATTTTCGTGATCGCTATGCAATATCTTCGGAGATTCTTCGAGTGCCATCAATCCCGCCGCTGCGAGCACTCCCACCTGCCGCATCCCTCCACCGAGTTGTTTGCGGCCCACATGCGCCTTCTCGATAAACTCGCGCGAGCCAACTAGCATCGAGCCGACCGGCGCGCCAAGTCCCTTCGAGAGGCAAAACATCACGGAATCGAAATTGCGCGTCAGATCCGCAACGCTGCGCCCAAGCGCAACCGAGGCATTGAAAATCCGCGCGCCATCAAGATGGACGGGCAGGCTCGCCGCGTGTGCGCGGTCACAGATTTCGTCTGCGATTTTCTGCGGATAAATCGTGCCCCCATGCATGTTGTGCGTGTTTTCGAGAGTGACCAGTCCGGTCTGCGAGTAGTAATAAGTCTTTGGGCGAAGCAGCGGCTCGATCATTTCCCAGGTCAGAATTCCGTCGGGGGCGGGGGTCGTGCGCGGCATGCAGCCTGCAATCGCCGACATCGAAGCGAGCTCGTACTGATTCACGTGCGCGCGCTGTTCGCAAATCACTTCCTGGCCCGGGCGTGCCCAAGTCTTGATCGCCAGCAGGTTGCCCATCGAGCCACTGGGAACAAACAACGCCGCCTCACGGTCAAATACTTCCGCGGCGCGCGCTTGCAGCCGGTTTACTGTCGGGTCTTCGCCATACACGTCGTCGCCGACTTCGGCTTCAGCCATAGCGCGCCGCATCGCCGGAGTCGGGCGTGTAACTGTGTCACTGCGCAGATCCACGATGCCGGAAGCGCCTTTCTCGTCTCCCGCGACGGATGTGTACACTCCTTGCTCCTTAGCTCAGCAACTCAACAAACACATCATTCGATATAGTCAGGTGATCGGGCGCAAGACGAAGGCGCGCTCCGTCCATCTCGACAAATCCCTGCGACCGAAGCCCATCGATACGATTTCGAAGCCCCACAACCCGTTTATGCTGCGTCCCCGCATACGCCGATTCGATTTTGTCGAGATCAATACCATCGAGCTGTCGCAGGCCAAGAAAGAATTCCTCTTCGAACGCTTGCTCGGGCGTGACACGCTCAATCTGCTCGCGCGGAGAAATGCTCTGCTCGATGCAAGCGACGTACCGCGCCGAATCGTGGACGTTGGCCCAGCGTGTGATGCCGTCGAAGGAATGCGCGCCCGCTCCAAATCCGATGTACGGCTCGCGCCGCCAATATTTCAGGTTATGCCGCGAGCGCCGGCCCGGCAGCGCCCAATTCGAGATCTCGTAATGTTCGTAACCAGCGGCGGAAAGTTTCGCGCACGCAGATTCGTAAAATTCTGCCATGGCTTCGTCCGCCGGAACCGCGCCCGCGCTGTAACGGCTCCCTCCCGCGAGGCACTCTTTGCCGAGGTGACTGCCCTCATCAATTTCCAGCATGTAAATTGAAATGTGTTCAGGTCGGTTGGTCAGGAGTTTCGCGATCGAACTCTCCCACGATTCGCGCGTCTGGTACGCAAGTCCGGCGATCAAATCCATGCTGACATTGTCGAATCCCGCTGAGCGCAGAATCTCTGCTGCTCGAAAGATATCCGCACGCCGGTGCATGCGCCCCGCTGCTTGCAGTTCGACATCGTTAAAGGATTGCGCGCCCAGGCTGACGCGGTTGAATCCTCCGCCAACCCACGCGGAGGCCTTCTCACCGGTAATCGTTTCCGGGTCCGCTTCAAGCGTTATCTCGCCGGGTTCGAAGTGATAGCTGCCGCGAACCGATTCGATGATTTTCGCAAGCGCAGCAGGCTCGAGAAGACTCGGAGTTCCGCCACCGAAGTACATCGTGTCAACGGCTGGCGCATCGCTCGCTGCTGTCTCCGCGATTTCGCGGCAGACCGCATCCGCATAAGGTTGAAACCGGTCACGCGACACAACCCCCGTGTGGAAATTGCAGTAGGTGCACTTCGTCTGGCAGAAAGGCACCTGAATGTAAACACCGAGGCTCATTTGTACGAAATCATTGTACCGCAGACCCCCGGAATGCGCCGAGACTGTGCCGAGGCCGACGAAACTGGATGGTCGTCCGCCGCCGCGCTTGCCCGGACTGTGGGCCCAAGTTCCGATCAGTCGCCCAGGGCAGCTGCGGACGAAGCGCCATAAAAATTGAACCAGGGTTTGGCGGCCTTCAGGTGTGCATTCACGTTCTCAATGTTTTTCACGCCCTGATCGTTCAGCCAATCCTCGAGAGCCTTCCCGCCCTGCTTCGCGTAAACTGGAATTCCTTCCTTCCATGTCGCGCGGCCACATAGTACGCCTGAAAAATTCGTGCCGGACTCCCCTGCAAGCTCTAGCGTTTCGCTGAACACATCATTGCTCACGCCCGCTGAGAGATAGATGAAGGGCTTCTTGGCGACAGCCGCGGCCCGGCGGAAAAGCTCCTTGGCCTCGTCACGCGTGTACGCGGATTCACCTTTGCACGCCTTCGTGCCCTTCACGTATGCCATATTGACGGGCACTTCCACCTTCAGCACGTCCACGCCGTACTGCGACTTGGAAAATTCCTCCATGCTGCGCGTCACAATTTCAGGCTTCTTGCGCGCAAACTCGATCGTCTTTTCGTCCTTGCCCTCTTCGTATCCCACACATTCGAGAAAGAACGGAATATCGGCCGCCGTGCACTCGCCGCCAATGCGCTCCACCCAGGCGTGTTTGATGTCGTTTGCTTCAGCCGGGTCGAAAGGCGTGTAGTAAAGCAGAATCTTGATGCAATCCGCGCCCGCAGCAGCCAGCCGCCGCACCGACCAGATATCGAGGAGGTCAGGCAGACGGCCGGGACGAGTGTTGTCGTAGCCGCTATTTTCGTACGCAAGCAAAAGTCCCGCATTCTTCGAGCGCGCCTTCGCGGCAGGAAGTCCGTACTCCGGGTCGAGTAGGATAGCGCTCGCATGCGGCGTCAACACACGCGTGACGATGGTCTTAAATTCCTCCAACATCTGTGCGGGAATCTCCTTCTTGTCCACGCCCTTGTCCTTGGCGATGGCGCTCTTCAATGAGCCGCGCTGATCCATCGCAGCGGCGGCGATCACGCCGCGCGCGTCTGAAACCGCCTTCATCCCTTTTTGTTTTCCCGGCGTAATTTTCATCGTAAGTCGCCTCCAAGCAGATCCAGAGATTGGAAGATTTCCCGCGCATTTTAGCACGGGAGCAAAGGCAAACTGCAACCGAAGTCGCCATGCAACTACGCGCAAATCAGATATTAGCAGTGATCCCGCGAGATTAGAGGAACAGCAGATGATGCTGAGGGGATGCCAGGTCAGCGGCGTGCGCGAGCTCATCGAAGAATTCCGGACCAACTCCTGCGATGAATGGGAGCGCGCAGAGCGTGCGCTCCTGAAGATCGCGATGAGGGTAAAGCGCGTCGAGAAGCATCCGCTCGTGCCGGTCCAGCACGCCGGTGCGGAAATTTTCCGCCCGCCCCGCCTTTCGTTTCAGTTTCAGAAACTGGTGGAAAATCTTGCGTTCGCTCGAATCGCGTGCGCCAAGCAGGGTGCGATCCAGCCGCTCAAGCGGCTTGCGGTAGGCCTTGAGCATCCGGCGTAACGCCTTGTCGTCCGCTTCGAATCGCCGCGCGAGCCCGCGAGGCAGCGACTTCTGTTCCATTTTGGCGCGCAGATGCTGCCGCCCGCGAATCACGTCACATACGTCGAGGTTATATTTCTTTAGCAGCCGGGCGACGGGCTGCTCCACCAATGTAAATCCGGCGCGCGGGAGGATCGCCGGCATGCGGCCAAGCAAGGTCTTGTAGGCGACCTGCGCCTGCGCCATGTAGGCGATCTCGGCGGGACCACCGATGTAGCCGGCCGTGGGGAGGATCGTGTCCTGAATCACCGGGCGGAGCAGCACATTGGCCGTGAACGCTTCCGGAGTTTTTTCGATCGCGGCCCGCAGTTCGTCCGGTTTGAAAGTGGCCTTACCGGCGGAAAAGCCTCCATTGTGCCGGCGCAGCGGTTGACGGCGGCCATCTACATTATAGAAAAGGAGCGTGGTCTCGCGCGTCACTTTCACCTGCGCATGAAAGCCACCGCGGTCGAGTTCTTTCGAGCGCGTGAGCAGTGCATCTCGCAGTGAATCAGCCTCGTCGAGCGCGCGCCGATAAACGCCCGCCGCCACGCGGTGCAGTCGCGCATCCAGCGGATCGATCAGGATGATTCCCCGCCCCGCCAGCAGTCGCGCCATCAACTTGCCGAATGCCGACCCGTACGTATCGCCGGGTGCATAGGACTCACGCAGCGCGGTTGCGATCTCGTCGGCGTAGGATCCTTCCAATGCTTCCGCGGCCTTTTCAGCCAGCGCGTTGATGCCTTCTCCGAGCGATACTTCGCCGACTCGTTTTCCTTCATCTTCTTTCCGCGCGGGCAATTCGTAATGCCCGAGCCCACTGCGAGTGTTCCAGTCGGAGTGATTCACTTCTGCGAGGTCGTGATCTTCGGTAGCAAGCCAGAAAATGGGTACAGCATCCACGCCGCGGCGCGTGATTGCATCGGCCCAGCGCAGAGCCGTCACAGCTTTGTAGATGCTGTAGGCCGGGCCTGAAAACAATCCGACCTGTTGGCCGCTCACGATCGCGGCGGCTCCTCCAGCAAGGCGACCAAGATTTTTTGCAGTTTCAGCGTCAACGACTGAACCGGGGGCGAAGCGCCGGTTCTGCTCTCGCAGCACCTCCACCACGGCCCGGCGAATCTCCGGCGCAAGCTGCACTTCGCGTGCCGCCGCAAGGATTCCCGCCTCCGTGGGAGGATGAGCGTAGTAGCGTCCGACACGCGAAAAATCGTCGATAAAAGTGGCAAACAGCTTAGTTGTGTGAGGAAGATCGCGGAGGGCCAGACAGTGAGACTCCATGGAAGAAGTCATGATACACGCGCGCTCCGACAGCGGCAATCACACTGGGACGCGCCGCGTCGCCGGAGGCTAGCAGGTCGGGCGGTACAGATAGTCACGAGTCGCAAGCCAAAGTGTCGATCGTTGAAGTGATCGGCGACCTGCACCGTAAGAGCCGGAGGATTTTGCTGTCGACAATGAATGCCTGGGGGACTCGCCAAGTTATTCATCCAGTAGTAAACTCCGTGCGATGAACCCTCGAACGGCTCCCGCGCTTGTGGTCGCCTTCACCCTTATCGTCGCGGCAGGTGAATTAGGCCTTCTGGGAGCCACCCACAAGCTAGCTACCCCACAAGCGCAAACTGATTCCCGGCTGAATTCCACGACGCGCATGGTCCAAGTGAGCGTCTTAGTCCAAGACAAGCATGGTGACCCCATACCCGGGTTGAACAAGGACGATTTCACATTGTTGGATGAAAAACAGCCGCAGGCGATTCAGTTTTTCTCCGTCCATACGAATGCGATACCAGAACGCCAGCCGGATCCGCTGCCTCCCCACACATATACAAATCGCCTGGCTGAGCGCGCGGCGGTGCCAAAAAGTGTGACCCTGATTCTGCTCGATGCGCTGAACACGGATTTTTCCAGCCAGGAATATTCGCGGCGCCAGGTCATCCGCTTCCTCGGCCAACTCAAACCAGAGGACCGCGTGGGGATTTACACTCTGGACTACCAGCTTCACGTCCTACACGACTTCACCACGGATTCAACCGCCCTGCTTGCCGCCGTGAAAAATTATCAGGGCAATCGCCTGCCCGACGTTTCCGATTCACAGCCGCACGAGGCGGACGCCACACCACAGCGATTGCGCGCAGCCGCGGACGTTGAAGAGCTTAAATCATTCCTCAACGCTACCATCGAGCGCGAAGCGAATTTCTACATCTACAAACGAGTTCTGATTACGGCGAATGCGCTTGAATCCATTGCACGCCACGTCGGCAGCCTGCCCGGCCGCAAGAATCTGGTCTGGGTTTCCGGAAGCTTCCCGATCAATGTCGGTTTCGACGACCCCTTCAGGCTGATCCCCGCGCAATTCCACGATCAATTGGATTTTCGAGCCAGCGTGGATCGAGTGGTGCGAGCGATGAACGAAGCAAATATTGCCGTGTATCCTGTTGACGCTCGCGGCCTAGTTCCCGCCGATTCAGGGATACAGTCGCAGTACAAGCTTCGCAACCGCAACACCGCCCCGGCGGATCTTTCGCTCAACGACAATCCGCAATATCTTGCGACCATGTCGGTGCTGGCAGAAAGAACTGGAGGAAGAATCTTTTACGGCAGCAACGATATTTTTGAGGCCGTCCGTCGCGCGGTTGCCGATTCGGCCGTGACCTACGAGCTCGGCTACTATCCCCAAGGAGTGAGCTGGGATGGGAAATTCCATTCCATCCACGTCGCGGTGAAAAGTCCCGGCGCCAAGGTGCGCGCCCGCACGGGATACTTCGCCAGGCCCGAGCGAGCCATAACCGAGCAAGAACGCGATGCGTTCGTAGTCGCCGCCGCTTATAGCCCGATTGAAGCCACCACCATCGGGCTAAACGTCAAGGTTCGGGCTGCCGACGTTCCCGGAGCCGAGCAAATGAATGTGTCGCTCCATCTCGATCCCCGCGATCTTTCGTTTCAGCAAGCCGATGGAGCCTGGGTCGCAAACGCCGAAGTGGTTTACGCGCAAACGGACGAAACCGGCAAGCTTCTCGATGCCCCGAACGCCAATTTGAAGTTCTCTCTCAAGCCCGACCAGTACGAGGAACTAAAAAGGTCCGGCATTTCCTATGCGACGGACGTCAACATCAATCGCCACGCCGCCCAACTTCGTATAATCGTGCGTGACTATGCGACCGGCGCGGTTGGTTCCGTGGACATCCCGCTAAAGGATTACTTCGTCTCCGCGAATCAAGCTCATTGAGGAAGATTTAGAGCAAAACTGCAGCAGAAGGTTTCAGTGCGATACCAGCAAGCATCGCGTCAATCTCGCGCTGTGCGGTCTCGTTCACGGGCAGTAGCGGGCGCCGCGGCGGGCCACCGTGGTAGCCCAAACGATCCATCGCGTACTTGAGCCCGCCAATTCCGTATTGCACGCCGAGCATTTTCGCCGGAACGATTAACTTTTGCGCGAGTGACTGCGCCCGCGGTTTGTCGCCCGCGCGCGCCGCTTCATAAATTTCCACGCACAGCTCGGGGAACGAGCACGCCAGCGCCAGAATCGCGCCAATCGCGCCGACCTCAAGCGACTCGTACAGCGTGGCGGCGGAACCAACAAGCGTCCGAAACGTTTTCGGCGCCGCCGCGATGATCTTTGCAACTCCTGGCACGTCGCCTGAACTGTCCTTCATTCCGATGATGTTCGGATGCTGTGCCACCCGCGCAATCAGCGGCGCCTGCACCTGGATCTGCGTAAATATTGGAACGGAATAGACCAGCACCGGGATGCGCGCCGCGTCGGCCACCCGCAGGTAGTGTTCGACCAGCACATTTTCAGTCATTGCCGGCTTGTAGAAGCTCGGCGTGCGAACAAGTGCCGCATCAAAGCCAAGAGAAGCCGCTCGACTCGTGTGCTCAATCGTTTCCGCCGTTGATTCCGCTCCGGTCCCCGCAATCATCGTCTTCCCAGGCACCACCGCTGCCTTCGCTGCTTCCCATATCCGGTAAATCTCTTCCCACCGCAGAAGCACCGATTCACTCGTCGAGCCGTTCACCACATAGCCGGCCAGGCCGAAGCGGTTGTATCGCACGATGTTTTCGCGCAATTGTCCGAGCGCAACCGTGCCATCCGATGCGAAGGGCGTTGTGAGCGGCGGGAAGATTCCGTGAAGGTTCATCGCTGTCATTCTACCTTAAGCCTGTCCGCGGCCGCCGGCGCCGCATTCTTGGGCCGGTGAAGATCCTGCAAGGCCGCGACTTCGACAGTGCGTCCGGCCATCGCACGAATCCCGCGGGCTGCAGCGATGGCGGCTGAAAGCGTGGTGATGCACGGTACGTTGTAACGGATCGCAGCGCGGCGAATGGATTTCTCGTCGTAGAAAGATTCGCGGCCAAGCGGCGTGTTGATCACCAAATTCACCTTGCCGGTTTTGATCAGATCCACAATGTTCGGGCGCCCCTCGTTTACCTTGTACACCGATTCCACTTCAATCCCCGCAGCCGCGAGTGAGGCAGCCGTTCCGCGCGTAGCGGTCACCCTCAGGCCCGCAGCGAGCAGGTCCTGTGCCAGGAACGCCACATGGCGCTTGTCATGATCGCTCACGCTGATGAAGACTGTGCCCTCTGTCGGCAATCGCTGGCCCGTGGCAAGCTGCGCCTTCGCAAACGCCAGCCCAAACGTGGACGCCACGCCCATCACTTCGCCCGTCGAGCGCATCTCCGGGCCGAGAATCGTGTCCACGCCGCGGAACTTGTTGAATGGAAACACGGGAGACTTCACGGCATAAAAATCGCGCACTGCGAGTTCTTTGATGCCATTGGTCTCGATGCACGGCAGCTTCAAATCGCGCAGCTTCCGGCCGGTCATCAGCCGCGCTGCCACTTTTGCGAGCGGCACTCCGGTCGCCTTGCTGACGTACGGAATCGTGCGCGATGCGCGAGGATTCACTTCCAGCACGTACACTGTGTCGCGCTGGATCGCGTACTGGACATTCATCAGCCCCACGACATGCAGCGCGCGCGCCAACCGCGTCGTGTAATCCCGGATTCGCTCCAGCACCGCCGGCTTCAGCGTCACTGACGGCAGCACGCACGAAGAATCACCCGAGTGGATGCCTGCCTCTTCGATGTGCTCCATGATTCCGGCAATCACCACCTCTTCGCCGTCGGCAAGAGCGTCCACGTCCACTTCGATCGCGTCCTCAAGAAACTGGTCAATCAAAATCGGCCGCTTCGGATCTGACGCCGTGCCGATCAATGCCGCTTGCGTCACGTAGTCTTCAACCGTTTTCAAATCGTACGCAATCACCATGGCTCGCCCGCCCAGCACGTAGCTAGGACGAACCAGCACCGGCAGTCCCACCTCGCCCGCGACTTTCACAGCTTCCTGCGGCGTCAGCGCCGTGCCCGCGCGCGGTTGCAGTATTTTCAATTCGTTCAGCAGAGCGCCAAATCTCCGCCGATCCTCAGCCAGGTCAATCGATTCCGGATCAGTCCCGATGATCTGCGCGCCATTGCGCTTCAGCTCCAGCGCGAGATTCAGCGGCGTCTGCCCGCCAAATTGCACGATCACTCCTTGCGGCTTTTCGCGGTCAAGAATCGCGAGAACATCTTCGAGCGTGAGCGGCTCGAAGTAGAGACGGTCGGAGGTATCGTAGTCCGTCGACACCGTCTCCGGGTTGCAGTTCACCATCACCGTCTCGTAGCCGTCTTCCTTCAGCGCGAACGCCGCGTGGCAGCAACAGTAATCAAATTCAATTCCCTGCCCAATGCGATTCGGCCCGCTGCCGAGAATCGCCACCTTCGGCCGCTCCACAGCTTCCGATTCATCTTCCTCTTCGTATGTCGAGTAGAGGTATGGCGTGAACGATTCGAATTCGGCGGCGCAAGTGTCCACACGTTTGAAGACCGGCTTTATTCCCAGCGCGTCGCGACGCGCGCGAACTTCGGCAGCGGTCGCCTTCCACAGTTTGGCGAGCTCTTCGTCGCTCGCTCCCGAACGTTTGCCCTCGAGTAGAAGCTCCGCTGACGCAGCCGAAAGCGTCGTCGCCGCTATGCGGTGGTGGAGCGCGACCATCTCCTGCAAGTGTCGGATGAACCACGGATCAATTTTCGTAAGCGAGCAAACTTCTTCGCGCGTCATGCCGCGTTCGAGCGCCTCAAAGAGCCAATGGATGCGATCCGGGCGCGGCACTGTCAGTTTTTCCCGTAGCAGCGCGGTGGTCACTTCCTCTGGCGCTCGCCACGGAGTATGCGGCTCGAGCGAGCGAATGGCCTTGCCCAAGGACTCCTGAAATGTGCGACCGATGGCCATCACTTCGCCGACGGATTTCATCTGCGTCGAAAGCGTCGGATCGCTGCCGGGAAATTTCTCGAACTGGAACTTCGGAATTTTCACCACCACGTAATCAATCGTCGGCTCAAAGCACGACGGGGTCTTACGCGTGATGTCGTTGGGAATTTCGTCGAGCGTCATTCCCAGAGCGAGTTTCGCTGCTATTTTCGCAATCGGGAAGCCGGTGGCTTTACTCGCCAGCGCGGAGCTGCGCGAAACGCGCGGATTCATTTCGATCACGACCATTCGCCCTGTTTCAGGATCGACAGCAAACTGAATGTTCGAACCTCCTGTCTCGACGCCTACTTCACGGATGATGGCCGCAGCCGCATCGCGCATGCGCTGGTATTCCTTGTCCGTCAGCGTTTGCGCCGGCGCCACGGTGATGGAATCACCCGTGTGAATCCCCATGGGGTCGAAATTCTCGATCGAGCAGATGACCACGAAGTTGTCGCGGAAATCACGCATCACTTCGAGTTCGTACTCTTTCCACCCCAGCACGGATTCTTCAATCAGCGCCTGTCGCACCGGGCTCGCATCCAGCGCGCGCGCGATGGCATCCGCAAATTCTTCGCGGTTGTACGCAATCGAGCCGCCGGTGCCGCCCAGCGTGAATGACGGCCGGATCACCACGGGATATCCGAGTTGGTCCGCGAGCTTCACCGCTTCGAGGACGTTCGTAACGACCTCGGAAGCGGGAACTTCCAGGCCGAGCTTGCGGCACGCATCCTTGAACAGGAGCCGGTCCTCGGCGATCCGAATCGACCGCAACGACGCGCCGATCATCTTCACGTTGTATTTTTCAAGAATGCCGCTTTCCGCCAGCTCCACAGCAAGATTAAGCCCCGTCTGCCCGCCCACGGTCGGCAGCACCGCATCGGGTCGCTCGGCTGCGATGATCGCCTCCAGATATTCCTTCGAGAGCGGTTCGATGTAAGTACGGTCGGCAATCTCCGGGTCCGTCATGATCGTCGCGGGATTCGAGTTGACGAGCACGACCTCGTACCCCTCGGAGCGCAGCGCCTTGCACGCCTGCGTGCCCGAATAATCAAACTCGCACGCCTGCCCAATGATGATCGGCCCCGAGCCGATGATTAGAATTTTCTTGATGTCAGTGCGTTTCGGCATTTTTACTCGGCAGTAAGACCGATACCAACATGGAATGATGGGTTAGATTTATCGATTGAGAACACGTGGTCTGCGCAGCGCAACTCAGATTGATTGACTGGCTCATATAACAGCAGCGCAAAATACCTGCGCCCTCCGTAAATTGCGATAAGCCAATATTCTGTGCCGCTCGATTGCCTGAATTTGAACTCGCCCGAGCCCGTAGTAATTGTTTCTTCAAGGAGCGGAGCTCCGTCACAGCATGGCTGGGTTCCGGTCCGTGCGTGCAACTGCAATTTTACTTTTTTTAACGGTTTCGAATTCAAGTGGATGACGGTCAAATGGTCCTTGGACCAGGAGTGCTTCACCCGAACGAGCGTCCCACATAGCGCATTGACTTTCTCGACTTCTCGGGCTTCTCTGCCCTGTTGAAGCGGAGCACCGAATAGCGTTGCAATCACAAGCAACGGCCACAGACTCATTGCGCGTTGCCCTCCATCATCGCGATGAAATTGTCGAACAAGTAGCGCGCATCGTGCGGGCCGGGTGACGCCTCCGGGTGATACTGGACACTAAACAACGGAAGCGACCGATGCCGCATTCCCTCGTTCGTGTGGTCATTTAAATTGACGTGCGTGACTTGAACATCGCTCGAAGGCAGCGAATCCGGGTCCACGCAAAATCCATGATTCTGCGCCGTAATCTCGACTTTCTCCGTCAGCAGATTCTTCACCGGATGGTTCGACCCGTGATGGCCGAACTTCAACTTGAAAGTGCGGCCGCCCAGTGCCAACCCGCAAAGCTGATGCCCCAGGCAGATCCCGAAAATCGGCACGCGCCCAAGCAGCTTGCGAATATTTTCAATCGCGTAGCCGACCGGCTCAGGATCTCCCGGCCCATTCGACAGGAATACGCCGTGCGGCTTGAGCGCGAGAACATCTTCGGCGGATGTCTGCGCTGGAACGACGGTGACGTCGCAGCCGTAGTCCACCATCAGGCGCAAGATGTTTTGCTTGATGCCGAAATCGTAAGCGACAACCTTGTGCCGATCGCCGCGATTTCGTGCTGCAGGTCCTTCCAGGATTGGCGTAGCAAGATCAATCGATCCTTGCGACCATTCATATTTCTTTGCCGACGTCACGCGTGTCGCGAGATCGAGGCCCGCCATGGTTGGGACCGCTTTGGCCTCCGCCACCAACTTTTCCGCAGGTGTGCCGTCCGTCGCCAAGATTCCACGCAGCGCGCCAACCGTGCGCAAATGTCGGACAAGCGCACGTGTATCCAAGTCCCAGATCACGGGGACGCCATGCCGCTCCAGATATTGCTGCGCAGTTTCCGTTGCCCGATAGTTGGAGGACAGCGCCGAAAATTCGCGCGCCACCAGCCCTTCGATATAGGGCTTGCCGGATTCCTCATCGTCGTGGTTGGCGCCCACGTTCCCGATGTGAGGATACGTCAGGCACACGATCTGGCCCGAATAGCTTGGATCGGTGAAAACTTCCTGGTAGCCGGTGAGAGAAGTATTAAAAACGACTTCGCCGCCACGGCGGGCGCGAGCACCCGCCGCGCGGCCGTTAAAGACTCGCCCGTCCTCGAGCGCGAGAGTCGCGCGAACTGCGGGGGCCTCGCTCAGAGTGTCCTCCAGAAGAGTTCATCGTGACGCCGCGTTTACAGTCGCAGTCGAACTCAGCGATCCGAAATGATCTACGGGCCAGTAGGCGAACACGGCCTTGCCATAAATATATTGCCGCGGAACGGGCCCAAACACTCGCGAATCATTCGAGCTGTCGCGATGATCGCCCATCACGAAAAAACAGTCCGCCGGAACTGTCAGCGGGGGATAACTCGCGCCGTCGAGATAATTCGCAGGAACGTACGGCTCAACCAGTTCCCGACCGTCCACGTAAAGCCGCCCGGCGCGCACCTCCACCGTTTCTCCCGGCAAAGCGATCACGCGCTTGATGAAGGATTTCGAACGGTCGAGCGGATACCAGAACACCACCACATCGCCCCGCTCGATCGGCTCAAAGCGATACACAAATTTGTTGATGAAAATACGCTCTTGATCGCTCAGTAGCGGCGCCATGCTGGTGCCTTCGACCTTCACCGGCTGGTAGAGAAAAATGATGATCACTAGCGCAAGGCCGAGCGCCACGGCAAGATCGCGCGTCCAACTGCGCAATTCACGCCGGAAATGAGGCGAAGTCGTATTTTCGGGAGCTTTTGATGGGCCAGAATTGGAGATGTCCAACATTCGTTTCCATAATATTTATATCATGCCAGGCCAAAGCCCGCCAAGCAGCAGGTCTGCTAATCGGTGCCGAGCGCGAAGTGAAGGATAGCCAACGCAGCCAGCACGGCTGTTTCCGTGCGAAGTATGTTTTCACCCAGCGAAGTCTCTATGAATCCGGCAGAGTGAGCGCCAGCGATTTCGTCATCCGTCCACCCGCCTTCAGGACCAATCGCCAGCGCGGCCGATGATCCCTTCATGCCGCGAAGCACTTCGCGCAGCGGCTTGGCCTCCCGCCGCTCGGAAAACAGAATCTTCAGGGGTGCGGTGACTTGACCAAACGCCGCCGCCGGACGAATTCCTGCTTCTCCGCCAAGCGCGGGGGGACGCAGTCGCCGCGATTGTTGCGCGGATTCAAAAAGAATCTTCTCCCAGCGCGCGCGCCGCCTCCCTGCCGCCGCAACGAGCGGCTTATCTGAGCGTCCCGCAGCCAGCGGAACAATTTCTGTGACGCCAAGCTCCGTCGCTTTTTCGAGGCACCATTCGAAACGGTCGAATTTCACGATCGCCAGCAGCAGGTGCAGGTGTAGCCACGGTTCGCGCGCGGGAATGTGCTCGACGAGTGCAAATTCAATGTGGTTCTCACCGCGCTTCGACAGCGCCACGCGCTCGATCCGCCCGAGCCACACGCTGTTGCCGTCGCTCAACTCGCAGTGTTGCCCCGGCTGCGCGCGCAACACGCGGCCAAGATGCTCGGCAGCTTCGCCGCGCAAGGTGGCGGAGTTCGCATCGAAGCGATCAACAAAAAATCGGCGGCGCATGATTTGATTCTAGCCCAAGCTAGAAAATGCAACCACAGATGAACTTTGACTTAAGGGAAACGAAAAGACAGTGGGAATGGTGGATGAGTGATTGAAATAGGAGTTGCTTCAAACAACTCAGCCGAAAATGTCTTTCACCTTGTCGAAGAAGCTGGAAGACCGCTCGACCGGCTTGTTTTCCACTTTCAATGTCTGGCCGAGCTGTTCGAGCAGTCGCCGCTGCTCCTTGCTGACTTTCGAAGGAATCACCACACGAACGCTCACGTACAGATCTCCACGGCCGCCGTGCGGATTCGGGAGCCCCTTCGCCTTCTTGCGGAAAATCTGGCCGGACTGCGTGCCATCCGGAACTTCGAGCTCTTCCTCGCCCTTGAGCGTGGGAATCTTGATCGTGGCGCCCAGCGAAGCCTGCGAAATGCTGATCGGAATCGTGCAGAAAAGATCAGCGCCTCGGCGCTCGAAAATCGAGTGTTCTTTCACTTCGAGAAAAATGTAGAGATCGCCAGCGGGACCCCCATTGCTCCCCGGCTCGCCATGGCCGGCCATTCGCAGCCGCGTGCCCGAATCGACTCCCGCCGGAATCCCCACTTCGAGAGTGCGCTCGCGCGCGATCCGACCCTGCCCGCGGCATTCCGTGCACGCTTCGCGAATCACTTGCCCTGCACCCTGGCACGCCGGGCACGTTCGCGTGATCGAGAAAAATCCCTGCGTGTACGACATCTGTCCGCGTCCACCGCAACTCTTGCAAGCGGACATGCCGCTGCCCGGCTTCGCGCCAGTCCCGTGGCAGCTCTCGCACGATTCCATGCGCGACACGTGAATTTTCGTGTTCGCGCCCGCCGCCGCATCTTCAAAACTCAGCGACATGTCGTAACGCAGATCCGCGCCACGCTGCCCGCGATGGCCCCTGCCGCGACGCCGTCCACCGCCAAAAATGTCTTCGAAGCGAAACAGGTCGCCGAAGATGTCCTGGAACTCGTCGAAGATCGTCGCGTTGAAGCCCGAACTCGGATCGAATCCGCGGTTCCCCAGACCCGCATGTCCCAGGCGATCGTAGATCGGCCTCTTCTGCGGATCGGACAGCACACTGTACGCTTCCGTGGCCTCGCGGAAATTATGCTCGGCTTCTTCCTTCTTCTCCGGGTTGCGGTCCGGGTGCCACTTCAGTGCGGCTTTTCGATACGCCGACTTGATCTGCTCCGCAGAACAATCCCGCGTCAGGCCAAGAATTTCGTAGTAATCACGCTTGGTGCTGGTCGCCATAGTATCTTCCTGCTTTAGTTTTCCCTTTTCCCGGCCGCGCTTTGTGTGGCTACGCGAACCATCGCGGGTCTCAAGACGCGTCCATGAAAAACGTAGCCTGGTTGCAATTCGCCGACAACGATCCCATCAGCACGCTCCGAAGTTTCCACTCGTTCGATCGCATGATGGAGGTGCGGGTTGAATTCCTTGCCGACGGATTCGATGCGCTCGAGGCCCTGTTTTGCCAGCGCCTCCCAAAGCTGCCGGTAAATTAATTCGAAGCCCTTGCGGTAATCGGCATACGCCGGATCGTTCTGCACGGAAAGGGCGCGCTCAAATGCGTCGAGCATCGGCAGCAATTGCTCCACCAGCGCTTCGATTCCGCGATGGCGATCCTGGTGGCGCTCCTTCTCCACCCGCTTGCGATAATTCTCGAAATCCGCCTGCCGCCGGACAAGAGTGTTCATCAACTCTTCCTTTTCAGCGAGCAGCTTTTTCACCTGTTCCGCAGGCGCGTCATCCCCACCGGCAGATTGCGAGGCTTCCGTTTCCGCCGTGGTAGAGGTGCCCACCACCTCAAACCCGCGGTTCGGGTCTTCTTTTTCTGAATGTTTGTGCGACGGCAAGAAAGTCAGCTCTCCTCTTGGTTCTCGGAAAAGAATTGCGCCATGAACGCCACGGCCGTAATCACGCGCTCATAATGCATGCGCATGGGTGCCAGGATGCCGAGGGTGCCCTGGGCCAAATCTTTAGATGTGTAGGAAGCGGAAACGAGCGCAAGATTTTTGCCCGCGTTCGTCATCTTGTCGAGCCCCAGTTCCACGTGCACCGGCTCCGGTGCTTCGATGCAACCGCTCAGAAGCGCGATTAAGCGGTCCTTCTCGTCAATCGCTTCCAGCAATTCGCGTAACTGCGTCTGATTCGTAAACTCGGGCGACGACGCGAATTGCGCCGCGCCCTCCACATAAACCTTTCGTTCCGAACTGTCGCCCAGCACAATCGGGTCGCAAAGCAGCAATGCATCGCCGGCCATAACGCCATATTGCTCGCGCTCACGGTCGAGCTGCTTGCGCAGATCCGCGCGCATCGCTTCGAGCGTCCAGCCTTTGTAGTGGCTGTTGAGATACGCCGCAATCCGGTCGAGGTCTTCCTGCCTGAAGGGCCGCTCCGGACGCATCAATTTGTCGCGCGTCAGGCCGCCGGCCGTCACCAGCACGACGAGAACTCGAGTGTCTGGCAGCAGCAGAAATCGCAAGTGCTCCACGACGCTCTGCGCGAGCGGCGGCGAAATAAAAATCCCCAACCCGCGCGAAACCGCGGCCAGCACGTGGCTGGCCCGCTCCATCACCGCTTCGGGCGTCTGAGCGGCTTCCAACTCACGCCGAATCCATTGGCGGTCTTCGGGGCTGGCCGTCGCCTGTGCCGCCACTTGTTCCACGAAAAATCGGTAAGCAGAAGCAGTGGGAACGCGCCCCGCAGAGGTGTGCGGCTGGTATAGATAACCTTCGTCCTCGAGATCCGCCATCACATTGCGAACCGTTGCAGGACTGAGTGGCTCAATATGCCGGCGCGCGATACTCCGCGAAGACACGGGCTCCCCCGTCTCGATATACACGCGGACCACATCAGTCAAAATCTGCTGGTGCCGCTTTTGCACTAGGACCGTCGGGCTCATAATTTTGCGAAGGCTCCCCTGCTGCCGCCCATCATAGGCAAGAGAGCATCACTGCCATCTTTAGAGTTTAATCGTGGCGGCACGAAGCGTCAACTTTGCGCCTCTGGCAACGATGCGCGAAGAGCACATTGCCCTGCCATGCCCCGCCGCTTGCTCCGATTCCACGGCTTCACCTTGCGCGACGCTGCAACGTAACTTATGCTGGCCACCACTCTACGCGCGCCGGGGCGCGATTCTGCTCCGCGTATCGCTGGAAATTGCGACGGAGGTTTGATGCCGCAAGTTCGCTCAATCTTGATATTTAGCATCGCCCTGATCGCGGCATCGCCTCTCGGCCTAGGCGCCGCACCTCCTCCTGGTACAAAAACGGCAACCGCCACCAAACTCAACGCCCTCTCAGTCCGTGTTGTGGCCTACAACATCAACGCTAAGCTCGACCTCGCGAAAAAAATCATCACGGCCACCCAGACCCTTACGTACCACAATCTAACAGGCCAGCCGCAACAGACTTTTCCGTTCCATATGTACCTGAATGCCTTCCAACCCCAGTCCACCTGGGTCGCGGAATTGAACCGTGATCATCCCGGCGGGGAGTGGAAACCAGAAAGTTTTGGCTCGATTACTGTGGACCGCATCGCAGTCACCGGCATGGGCGACGTCACCAGCAAAATGCAATTCGTTCACCCCGATGATGACAATGCCGCCGACCGCACCGTCATGCAAGTCACGCTTCCCAAACCCGTCCCGCCGGGTGCCGACGTTCAATTCGTTATGACTTTCACTGATAAGCTCCCGCAAGTTGTCGCGCGCACCGGCTACATCCGCGACTTCTTCATGGTCGGCCAATGGTTTCCGAAAGTCGGCGTCTGGTGGAACGGCGGATGGAATTGCCATCAATTTCATTTCAGCACGGAATTCTTCGCTGACTTTGGCACCTTCGATGTAAAGATCACGCTCCCGCAAAACGAAATTGTTGGCGCCGGAGGCGAGCTGCTCTCGAGCGAAAATAATTCTGACGGTACCAAGACACTCGAATTCCATTCCGAAGACGTTCACGATTTTTCCTGGGCCGCAAGTCCCAACTTCCAATTAATTGAGGATTCCTGGACCGGGAGCGCCGGCCCAGTGAAAATTCATCTGCTGATGTCTCCCGGCAACATGGCCTCGGCGCCGCGCTACCTTCAGTCATTGAAAGGCGCACTCCGTTTGTTCGACGAATGGATCGGACCATACCCCTACGGCCGTATCACGGTGGTGGATCCACCTCACGGCGGCCTCGAGGCTGGCGGGATGGAATATCCCACGCTCGTCACCGCGGACACCACTTGGTACATGCCCAAGTCTGTTTATCTTCCGGAGGTAACCGTCGTGCACGAATTCGGCCATCAATACTGGTATGGCATGGTGGCGACGAATGAATTTGAAGATGCCTGGCTCGACGAAGGGATCAATACCTACACAGAATCAAAAATCATGGATGCCCTCTATGGAAAGGACACCTCCCTCCTCAATGCGCGATTCGCAACCTTGGGCGAGACCGGTGACCATCGCGCGGGCATCCTCACGCCCGGCTATTTGCGCTGGCCGGACACCGATCCCATCACGCGGTTCGGGTGGCGCTTTTACAACGATTCGGCGTACGGCACCGTCACCTATTCAAAAACAGCGCTCGTGTTGACGACTCTTGAGAAGATTATCGGTGAAGAAACTATGCATCGCGCGTTGCATACCTATTTCATGCGCTACCGGTTCACTCATCCCACCGGCGAGGATTTCTTGAAGACCATCGAGGAAGTCTCCGGAAGAGACCTTCGCTGGTATTTCAATCAGGCCATCTTTGGCACGAATATTCTCGATTACGAAATTGCGAGCGCGCACTCAGACTCATTGGATTCAGAGCCATCGAAAGATTCCGGCGCGAAGTCGGGCCCTGAAATCTACCGCACGATTGTTGCAGTTCGCCGGAAGGGCGATTTCATTTTCCCCGTCGACGTTGCCATCAAATTCGACGACGGCAAATCGCAGCTCGAACATTGGGATGGGCGCGACCGCTGGGTCCGCTACGCGTACGATCGCCCCGCGCAGCTCGTCTCAGCAGAAATCGATCCCGAGCACAAAGTCCCGCTCGATTTGAATCTCTACAACAACAGCTTCGTGGTGAAGGAAGACAAGCGAGCGATCAACAAGCTGTCCCATACCTGGATGTTTGTGTGCGAATGGTTTGGACAGTTGCTGGCCTGGCTCACATAGTCCCGGGCGATCGAAGATGAGAAAAATGGCAGGCCCAAGACCCAAAACGTTTTTTGCAGGTGCCGCGCTTGTGTGGCGCCGTCAGCGTGTCCTTTGGCTCCTCTATTTTGTGAATTTGATTCTTGGATTTGTGGGCACGCGCGGGATCGTTACACGCACCGGCGAAATCCTGAATCACAGTCTCGAGGCGGGACGCCTCGTGCATGGGTTCGATCTGGGTGCCTATACCGACTTGATGCTCCATCCAGGCTTGCCCTTCTCCGGTTCGCGTCCCATGCTGGTTTATTCTGCAATCCTTTTTACTTTATTTATGCTGTTCGCAACGGGGGGGCTGCTCTCGGCGTATTACCAGGACCGCCGCATGAACACTGGAGACTTCTTTCGCGCTTGCGGAGAGCACTTCTGGCCATTCCTGCGACTTATGATCTCCTTCGCAATCGCAATGAGTCCGGTGGGAATCTTGACGCGTCTGTCGGGCGTTGCTTACAACAGAGTTGAGGAACGTTCCATTTCTCCGCTCTCCGCTGTCCACGTCCTGGAAGCGGCTGCTGTCGTCATCATCCTGCTCTCGATGTGCGTCCGACTTTGGTTTGATATGGCCCAAGTGATCGCTGTGGCGGAGGGCGAGACGCGCATGCGCCGTGCTCTCAAATTTTCCGCCATCCTTCTCTGGCACAACTTCGGCTCACTCTTTTGGCTCTTTGCTCGAGTCAGTTTGGTTGGTTGGATTGGATTTTATTTAGGAATGCGCGTCTGGATGACGCACCTGGGCCCGGAATCTCTCGGCGGGTCGTTCGTTGTCAGCCAGGCCGTGATTGTCTTCTGGCTGGCTACGCGGTTGTGGCAGCGGGCAAGTGAAACGCTATGGTACCGGCAGAGCACGGCAACTTTGAGCGTGCCCGAACCGGTCATGCCGCCATTGCAAGTCGCTCCGGCTCCTCTCGAACCGGTCGCCATCTAACCCTTCGCACGAGTGGTGAAATACGCGACATGAAATTTCTGCCGCACCCGATCCCGGCCATACCCTCGCTCAATTCTTACCAGATGCGGCAGCGCTCCGCCGCAGGCCGCACCATCGCGGAATCCGCGCTGCACCCAAATGCCTTCGCGAACGCCCGAATATTCGACATCGGCCCGTTCACGCGGAACCGGTCCACAGGATGCGGATCAGTATTCACCAGCACGCGCATCCGCTCCGGGCGCGTACTTCCCTCCCACACCTGCGCCCAGCCGAGGAAAAATCGCTGGTCAGCCGTAAATCCGTCAATGGGCGCCGGGGCCGGTTTGCCCTCGAACGTCTTCTGCAACGCGTTGTACGCGATGGTCAACCCGCCCAGGTCCGCGATGCTCTCGCCCTCCACCAGCTTGCCGTTTTCGTGCAGGCCGGGCACCACTTCAAAGCTGTCGAATTGCTTTACGATGCATTCGCCGCGCGCCTTAAAATTCTTCAAGTCTTCTTCCGTCCACCAGTTCTTCAGATTTCCCTCGGCGTCAAATTTGGCTCCCTGGTCGTCGAAGCCGTGCGTCAATTCGTGGCCGATCACCGCGCCGATGGCTCCGTAGTTGATGGCGTCGTCTCGATTGGGATCGTAGAAGGGCGGCTGCAAAATACCCGCGGGAAACACGATCTCGTTTCGCAGCGGATTGTAATAAGCATTCACGGTCGGCGGAGTCATGGTCCACTCCGCCCGGTTCATCGGCTTGCCGATCTTCGAGACATCGAAATCATTATCGAAGTCGTTTCCGCGCCGTACATTTTCGACATACGGGCCGCGGTCCACTTTGAACCCGGAGTAGTCGCGCCATTTGTCCGGATATCCAATCTTGAGCTGGATCGCGGCGAGTTTCTTTAGAGCCTGCTCGCGTGTTGGGAGGCTCATCCAATCGAGCGTCGAGAGATCATCGTGCAGCGCCGCCATCAAGTTCCTCACCATCGTCAGCGCCCGCGCCTTGGCCTCCGGCGGGAATGCGCGTTCCACATAGACCTGGCCCAAAGCTTCACCCAATTGCCCGTCGGTCGCTTGGACACACCGCCGCCAGCGGGGAAGCATTTCCTTCTGCCCTTCGAGCGTCTTTCCATAAAAATCAAAATTCTCTTCGACGAATGCGGCCGGCAGGGCTTTGGCCACGGAATGAACCAGATGCCAGCGCATGTAAGTCTTCCAATCAGCTAGCGGCACGGAGAGCAACGCGCCATTCACGGCCTTGAAGAAATCCGGCTGCGCGACATCGATTGCAGAAACTGCGGGCGCTCCCATTTCCTTGAAGAAGCTTTCCCACGAAAGATTCGGCGCGAGTTCCTGAAGGCCGGAAACTGCCATCTTGTGATAAACCTTCTCCGGGTCGCGCAGGTCCACTCGCTGCATGGATGCTTTTGCCAGCAACGTCTCGACGGTCATCACCGTCTTCGCTTCGGCGGTTGCAGTTGCATCATTGTCGCCAAGCAACTTAAACATTTTCGTCACGTGTTGCAGATATGACTCGCGAAGCTGCCTGTCCTTCTCTTCGTCGCGCAGGTAGTAATCACGGTCGGGCAATCCCAGCCCACCCTGTCCGGCAATGGCGATCATCTGCGCGCTGTTCTTGAAATCAGGCACGGACCCAAACCCGAATACCGCATTCACCCCCATACGTTGCAGCCGCGCGATCTCCGCCTGCAATGTTGCCGTGTCTTTCACTTCAGCAATCCGCTTGAATTCTGCTTCCAGAGGTTTCAATCCCGCGGATTCGATCTGGCTCTCATCCATGCAACTGGCGTAGAAATCTCCAACCTTTTGCCAGTTCGAGCCGGGCTTTGCGCTCTTGTCCTTGGAAGCCTCCTCGAGAATGCTATGCAACACATCCTCGTTGTGATTGTGGAGAATCGTGAAGGACCCCCAGCGCGAATAGGCGGGTGGAATTGGATTGTTCTTGACCCAGCCACCGGCGGCGAACTGGAAGAAATCTGCGCAAGGAGAGACGGATCGGTCGAGATTTGCAAGATCGAACCCGTGGTCGGTCTGGTCTCCTCCGTTGCTAAATCCGCCGCACCCGGCGAGCGAAGTAGCTATCGCGGCGTCGGCCCGAGCTGCATGATTCGTTTGCGCAGCGGTGCCGCTTGAAATTGCCAGTACCAGAGCAGTGAGAATAGCAATTTGAACTCGATTCATCACGATTCCTCTCTTTGAGATCCTACGCGTATCGGCCGACCCGCGGAGTTCGCCCTCCGCCTACACAAAAAATTATGATGACAGCATCTCGCGTTTCTGGATTTGCCCCAGGCAGGAGACATCCCGCCCGCTTCCCAACCCGCAACCATTTTGATGGCCTCACAACGCTCTGTCAATCGCACCGTTCGTTTGCGCCATGAATCTGCCCGCAAATTCACCGCTCAACGATAGCCCCGCAGAAAGTGACGTGCCTGTGCAAATTCGGGCGCCGATACTACACTTAAGCTGTGACCAGTTCGGACCTCGATTCATGACCGTAAACATCGCCAGCCCGGAATTCAAAGCGAACCCGTTTCCCTACTTCTCGCACCTCCGCGCCAATGAACCGGTGCATCCCGTCATACTCGCAGACAAGCGCACCGCGTGGCTGGTCACACGCTACGATGATGTCGTCTCCGTTTTGAAGGACGAGCGCCTTATCAAGAACAGGTTCAACGCCATGACGCCGCGGCAAATCGCAAAGATGCCGTGGATCCCCAAGCCCTTCATGCCGCTCATGCGCAACATGCTGGATCTCGACGCGCCCGACCACACTCGCCTGCGCACGTTGGTTCACAAAGCGTTCACGCCTCGCCTGGTAGAATCCATGCGCGAGCGCGTCCAGACCCTGGCGAACGACTTGCTTGACGTGGCGCTGCGCCGCAGGCAAATAGATCTCATCCGCGACTTCGCCCTTCCCCTCCCCACGACGATCATCGCGCAGATGCTGGGCGTCGCCCCCGGCGACCAGAATAAATTCCACCGCTGGTCGAGCGCTCTTTTAACCATCGAGGAATCACAGTGGGGCATGTTGCGCGGCTTGCCGCACGTGATCGCATTCCTGCGTTTCATTCGCAAGTTGGTGAAGTCCCGCCGGATGAATCCGCAGGATGATCTTACGACAGCACTGGTTCAGGCGGAGGAATCCGGCGATCAATTGAGCGAAGATGAATTGCTGGCCATGATCTTTCTCCTGCTTATTGCAGGCCACGAGACAACCGTAAACCTCATCGGCAATGGCACGCTCGCGCTCTTGCAACATCCGAATCAAATGCAAAACCTTCGCAACGACCCGGCGCTGATCAAGTCAGCGGTTGAGGAATTGCTCCGCTTCGAAAGTCCGCTCTATACGGCGACCGAGCGGTTTGCCCGTGAAGACTTAACGATCGCCGGATCCACCGTTCCGCGCGGCGGCCTCATTCTGGCCGTGGTTGCCTCGGCGAATCGAGACCAGCGCCAATTCCTAAATCCCGACACTCTTGATCTCTCGCGCGCAGACAATAAGCATCTTTCCTTCGGACTCGGAGTCCACTATTGCCTCGGCGCCCCGCTCGCACGCATTGAAGGACAAATCGCGATTGCGACGCTCCTGCGGCGCACCCGCGATTTGCGTCTTGGCATTCCTCCGAACGGCGTCCGCTGGCGCCGCGGCCTGGTCCTCCGCGGCCTCGAAGCTCTGCCCACGGATGTTTCCGTCTAACGTTCTCAAGTGGCTTCCAGACCGTGTTAAAGAGTCGCGGATGAGCGTGCCGCGATAAGGGGGATAAAACAGAAACAGGCGGACAAATGTCCGCCTGCTTTGACAAGCATCTTCTCGCGCCGCAATCAATCGCCGGGCCGCGATGCCGATCCGAGCGAGCGCTTAATTCGCTGCTGCTCCGACGGGCTCTTCCACGCTTTCGGTTTCGGTTGCCGACTTCGTCTTTCCGCGATCAATTTCGATGCGGCCCTTGAAGAATGCGCCGTCCTCGATGCTGATTCGCGATGTGACGATGTCGCCCGTCACGGAACCATCCTTCTTGATCTCCACGCGATCGCTCGCACGCAGATTGCCCGTGACTTTGCCGTACACAACCACTTCACGCGCCGTCACTTCGGAACTCAATTGGCCGGTGCGCCCCACGGTGAGCCGTTGCCCTGCGAGCGCGATTGGCCCTTCAACTTTTCCGTCCACCTGCAAATCCTCTTCGCCGGAAATTTTCCCTTTCACTTCGATGGTTGACCCGAGACACGCGAGATTCCGCGCCGCGGGGCTGCTGGGCCGCGGAGCTGGAGAAGAATTGAAAGTTGATGGTTGCGACGCAGGCGCTTGCGCCGGAGAATAGCCTGGCACTTCATTTTGCGATTGCTTGGTCCACATTGTCCCTCCCTCGTTCGATCGAAAGCGTGGGTTCGGCCGTCAACGACTCGTGGGACAACTGTAGACGTGCCGTGCAAACTGCCGCAATCTCAAATTGGTACAGTGCTGCTCTCATGGGAAACCTGTACGTCCGTACAGGTGGATCGAAAGCTCTTCAAATGCCGATCGACACGCTGAAGAAGACTGGAATGGTTGAGCCAGCCCGGGCTTCTATGCGTTATCGATCTGTGCCCGCTGGAGGCGATCCGAATAGTCCACATAAATCGTTTTCCATTCGGAGTAGAAATCGAGCGCGGCCTGGCCGGATTCGCGGTGGCCGTTGCCGGTGTTCTTAATGCCGCCGAATGGCAGGTGCGTTTCGGCGCCAATCGTCGGCGCGTTGACGTACACGATGCCTGTCTCGAGATCGCGTTGCGCGCGGAAGGCGTTGTTGACGTTGCGCGTGTAAATCGCGGCTGACAGGCCGTATTTCACGCCATTCGCAATCGTGAGCGCTTCGTCAAAAGTTTCAAACGGAATCACGCTGACCACCGGCCCGAAAATTTCTTCCTGACAGATGCGCATCTGAGGATTGCAATCGATGAACACGGTCGGCTCGTGGAACCATCCGTGAGCATAGCCGCCACCTTCGAGACGGCTTCCCCCAGTAGCGAGCGTGGCGCCTTCATTCTTTCCGATCTCGACGTAGCTCATCACCGTCTTGAGCTGCTGCTCGTTGATGCACGGCCCCATATCGGTCGCGGGATTCAACCCGTCCCCGACTTTCAGAGCCTTGGCGCGCTGGAGGAATTTGTCCACAAACTCGACATACACTTTTTTGTGCACGGCCACGCGGCTGGCCGCGGTGCAGCGCTGGCCCGTGGTTCCGAATCCACCCCAGATGGCGCCGTCCACAGCGAGGTCGAGGTTCGCGTCGTCCATCACGAGGATGATGTTTTTTCCGCCCATTTCGAGATGGCACTTCTTGAATGTCGGAGCGCACGCGGTGCTGACGATGCGGCCCACTTCCGTTGAGCCGGTGAAGCTGACCAGCCCGACATCGGGATTATTCAGGAGCGATGCGCCGGCTTGCGGACCGTCGCCGAAAACGACGTTGATCACACCGCGCGGAAGTCCCGCTTCGGTGAGCACCTGAATCAAGTTATAGGTCGAGAGTGGCGTATCTTCCGCGGGCTTGATCACCACCGTGTTGCCGGTGACGAGCGCGGGCATGGCTTTCCACGATGGGATAGCCATGGGAAAATTCCACGGGGTGATGAGACCGGCCACGCCAATCGGCGAGCGCACGCACATCGCAAATTTATTCGGCAGCTCGGAGGGAGTGGTCTGGCCGAACTGGCGGCGGCCCTCGCCGGCCATCAGGTAGGTCATATCAATCGCTTCCTGCACATCGCCGCGGGTTTCTGCGAGAACTTTGCCCATCTCTCGCGTCATGTCGCGCGAAAATTCTTCCTTGCGTTGGACCAGGAGCTCGGCGGCGCGATAAAGAATTTCGGCGCGCTTCGGGCCGGGCGTGAGCCGCCATTTATCATAAGCAGCCTTCGCCGCGTCCACCGCGAGCGTCACATCTTCTTCCGTTGAAGCCGGGAACATGCCGATCAGTTCGCCATTGTTCGCGGGATTGCGATCCTCGATGGCTTTGCCGCTGCGGGCTTCGACCCATTCCCCGTTGATAAAATTTTTGAAGACCTTGGGCATCACTGCTGTGGCCATGCTGTTTCCTCCAAATACGCGCTAAAATAGCTGCCCTTCGATCCCCGTCTGGAGTGTCGATTGAAGCTCATAACCGTCGTTTATTTTCAACAGGTTACATCAGTTTCCAATCGCCGGAGTGTCGATTGAAAACCGGCTAATCGCCGTTGATTGGATGCTGCGATTCAGGCCCAGGTTCAGCGGGTCGCAATCTCTTGCCACCACAACCACATTTACGCTAGCACGTCGAGGAGTTGGTTTCAACCGAGCAGCGCTGTGGAGATCTGCGACTTGCTCTCGCTCGAAACGATCTCCTATTTGAAATTCCAGATTTCAAAAGTAGGGACCCGCAGCAGTGCGATTGACAGGATGGAATGAGAAGCGTATCGTGCGCGCAGAATACACACAGAACACCTTCGACAGGAACCACTGCAGCGGTGTTCGCGGAGATTTCTGGGCCACCTTCGAATTTTCTCTCCTCAAAGGACAGCCTAGCTGCAAGGCACGTGGTGCACAGCGCAGCGTGATTTCTCGCGTGCAGGTGCAGACTAACCCTTGCGCTTCAAATCCTTGAAGTCGTCGCGGACTTTGTCGAGGTGCTCGCGATAGGCGGAAGCGTCGCCGTAGGCCAGGAAATGCGAGTAGCGATCGTGCGTGCGCTGAACGCGACGAGCATGTCTGATGGGGCACCAGTGTTGCTCGGTGCGCCCCGCGACTTCCACGACGTAGGCCAATAGACCATTCGCATAGGAGCAGTACAGGCAGTTCAAGCCTTCGAGAGCGTTCAGATAGCGCAGTTTGTTGCGGTCGATGGCCATGTAGTCCTTGCGGCGCGCTTTGGGGATGCCATAGATGGGAAAGCAAACGGCCTGATAGGTCGAAACGAAGAGATCGAGAAGCGCGAAGGGAATGAAGCAGGCGTAGATGAACGGGGCCGTGAGGATGGCCAGGACGCGAGAGCCGGCGATGTAACGGAAGAGCGAGGTTTTCAGCCGCCGGTGCTCGCGCTTGATTTCTTCCGAGAACCACACCTTCCCTTTGCGGAGCTCGTAAAACTTCGATTTAATCTCTTCCTGCAGCTCCTCGACTGTGGGGAGCTCGATAAGTGGTTCCGTGTTCTTCGAACGATCATCACTCATAGTTCCCCTCACATTTCACTTTGCACAAATGGACCTTTGGATCGGGTTCGGAGATGTTCTTTGCGCGGAGGAATCTTACATCAATTAGGCTGTGGAGGTTTTACAGTTGCTGCCGAGGCAGACGCGGAGGCCGCCCCAGAAGCAGAATTCGTGCTTGAGGGTGTTGGCGACACGGAGGGCGCGGCGGACTTGGGAGCCGACGATGGCGAGCCCGGCGTGGCGGCCGGGGCAACCGGCCTGGGCGCAGAGACGCCGGCGATTTCTGAGCCCAGCCCCAGTTTCTGGAGGCTGAGAGCGTTGATTTTGCCAGATGGCTCAAGCCCATGACCGGACTGAAATTTCTGCATGGCGGCCATGGTGGGGGCATCCCATTTGCCGCTAGGCTCGCCTTCGAAATAGCCGCCGCGTGCCAGGGCCGACTGGATCTCTGAGATCCGTTGGGGAGTGGGAGCTTTTTGAGTTGGCTCGCGTCTGGAGTGGCGCCTTTTGGATTTTTTCTTGGTGGAAGTGGATGAGGACCGCTTCGCAGTTTGTGGGGCGGCGGACAAACTCGCCTGACGTGAGTGGCGCGCCTTCGCGGGGCCGGCGAAGGCCACGGAAAATGAGAACAACACTCCTACCAGGATTACGAGGCAGCGCCTCGGGGCGCTGAGTCTGGCGCGGCGCATTTCCGTATTATCGCGCAATTCAGGATTTGCTCAAGGGGTGAGGTGAAACTGGGCGCCAATGAGGCAACGGCCTCGAAAACGAAAAGACAGCCGTCGCTACGCCCGGGATGACGATGCTCGCCGCTCCGTGACCCCTCCCGGAGCCGACAAGTGGTGAGTGTTTATTTATCCGCCGGAACCAGGCCGGCGAGGAACAGCGTAAGGACGCGGTCGCTGTCGGTGCGGCGTGCGACCTTGAAGAGTACGTCCTGCCCGGTCTTGAGCTGCCCCATTTCCCGGCGATAGTCGGCAAGTGTATTGATGGGCGCGTGATTGATTTCGGTGATGACGTCGCCGCGCGCGAAATCAACATCCTCCGCAAAACTAGCGGGTTCAACTTCGCTGACCACCACGCCGGTGAGCTTGCCCATTCCCAATTTGTGCGCGAGATCCGGCGTCAATTCTTCAACGTGCAATCCGAACTGCGCCGGTTCCTCCGACTTGTCAGGCTTTTCTTCGGCGTTCTGTGCATTTTGCGGGAAGATCTTGGAGCGGTCGGCTACCGTCATCGTGACTTCTTTTGCTTCCTTGTTGCGGACGTAGCGGATTTGCACGGACTGGCCGATGGGCGTCTGTGCGATGGGATTGACGAGGTCGGAGCCGGTGTGGACAGGTGAGCCATTGACGTTGGTGATGACATCGCCCGGCTGTAATCCGACCTTGTCCGCTGGGCTGCCCGGCTCGACGGCCTCGACGACGATCCCGTAGGGCGCGCCGAGTTCCCGCAAAAGTACCGGATTATTGCTGCGATCTTCCTGGAACGTAATTCCGATAGACCCGCGCGTAACTTTACCGACGGTAACGAGCTGGTTGTACACCGCGATTGCAGTGTTGGACGGCAGCGCAAAGCCCACGCCTTCGAATCCGCGGCTGCCGGTATAAATGGCCGTGTTAATGCCGATCACTTCGCCGGCCATATTCACAAGCGGGCCGCCTGAATTTCCGGGGTTAATAGCCGCGTCGGTTTGGATGAAACGCTTGAACTGTTGACCGGCCGTGGTGCGATCTTTGGCGCTGACGATTCCGGCAGTGACGGTGGAGTTCAGGCCGAAGGGACTGCCGAAGGCGAGAACCCAATCGCCCACTTGCACGCCGTCGGAATTGCCGAGCTTCGCGACGGGAAGCTCGCGTGTGGCTTCGATCTTGACGACGGCGAGGTCCGTATCCTTGTCGAGGCCGATGACTTTGGCGGTGTACTTGTTGGGATCGCCGTCCATGGCCACTTGAATCTTGGTGGCCTGGTCGATCACATGCTGGTTGGTGAGAATGAACCCCTTCTTGTCCACGATCACGCCGGACCCGAGGCTGCGCTCGGCGCTGGGGCCGTCATCGGGCGAATCAAAGAAGCGGTCGAAGAAATCCTGAAAGGGATCGTTGTAATGGCGCGGCTTCTTGGTGCCTTTTGGCTTTTCGATTACCTGCGTGGTGGAGATGTTGACGACTGCCGGGCCAAGTTTCTTTGAGATGCTGGAGAAGGCGTTCGAGAGGACAACCGGATCGGGAATGGCAAGTAGCGACGCGCCGCTCGATGCGGTTTGATCATGGGTGGCCATAGCGCGGCCGGAGAGAATCGTGCCGATGAGGATGCCGATTCCGAGCGTGACTGCGACGAGGAGGGACGCAAGGACCTTGCGCCTTTTCGCCCAGCTAATCAGCTCCAGAAATTGAATGCCCATGGTCGTGTCCCCTTCTACCGGCGGAAAAGACGGCAAGTTTTGATTATACCATCCATTTGATTGCCGCCAGGGTTGGACGGTTTCGTGTTGCGCACGTAATCAAGGCCGATGGGAAGAACTTATGCGTGGAGTGGTATTTTCGCCCGGTGTTCGCGGGGGCACCCCGGTGCCATTCAGTTCCGCGGCTGCGGTTCTGAGTCCTCGAAGGCGGGATCAATGGCCTGCGGAACCACTTGCTCGTCCCAAGCGATGTTGTCGTTGGATGTGTTCGTTCCCGCGGGGTCGAGTTTCTTTTGGGCGCGGCGTTCTGCCTTCATGCGCGCCTTGTCCATTCGCTTCATTTCTTTTTGACGTTTCTTGAATGTCGTTGTCATTTGATCTCCTTGTGTTGGTCTGGCTCAGGGGGCCAGGGCCCGGCGACTGGGAATCAGAACCGCCCGCTCCAAACAGCGGCAGCTGCCATAACAAGAACGAAACAGTTACCAGCGCGGCTCGCGTGGCTGGCGCGCGACTTCGCGATAATCCTCATTCGAAAATCTCTCGCGCCCGCGTCCGCCGCCACCGCCGCTATTTCCTCCGCCTCGCGGCCCGCCCGGTCCACGGGAGCCGCCTGCACCGCGCGGTCCGCCGGCTTCCTTCGGGCGAGCTTCGTTCACTTTCAAATTGCGCCCGCCGATTTCTTTCCCATCGAGAGCCGCAATGGCCTTGGCTGCTTCCTCGTCATTGGTCATTTCCACGAAGCCGAATCCCCGAGCGCGTCCGGTCTCGCGATCCGTCGCCACGTGCACGCGCGCCAGTTGGCCGAATGGTTCGAAGAGCGCACGCAGGTCTGCCGCCGTCGTTTGAAAACTCATGTTGCCCACAAACAAATTCTTCATGCTCTTTCTCCCCTTAATTCGAAGCAACCACGGCGGCGGCTTGTTACCACACACAGCTGGTCAGAAATTCCGTTCAATCTCCGGATGAAACGGAAGGAGCCGCGTGTGACGGGACCCAAACGGCGCTCAGAAAACCGGCCTAGTGATAAAAAGCTTGCAAGAGCGCCTATCTAATGTAACACGTTTGCAGGCGAAATCCGCGAAAATCCGGGAGCGGGTGCATTGCCAGCGACACCGCGACAGGATGAGGGACGATTTGGCAGTTTGCTGCCCCGTTAAAATATGAAACCTGATATCGTTGCGGTTCATCGGTATGGTTAGGAGGCCTACAGTGATGGAGCTCCTGCCCCAGTTCGAGAATTTCCAAAATATCCAGCAAGGCCCAAGACAGTCCGGCCCGCACCTTGCGAGGCGTGTGCTAACGCCAATCCTGGCGCTCGGTCTATTCTTCGTCACCTGCCCCGGCGAGCTTTCAGCGTTTCAGGATCAGGACACGCAAGCAAGCGCGCAGGACGCAGAACAAGGGCAAGCCGCGGATCAGACGGCCGCCCCCGCGCCACAAACCCCGGAGCAATTGCAGCAACTCGTCGCCCCTATCGCGCTCTACCCTGACTCTCTGGTTGCGCAGATCCTGGCGGCATCCACTTACCCGGCGCAAGTGGTGGAGGCGGACCGCTGGGTGCAAGCGCATCCGGATTTGAAGGGTGATGACCTCGCCAGAGCCGTGGACCAGCAAAGTTGGGACCCCAGCGTGAAGGCGCTCACCGCGTTTCCTTCCGTGCTCGGAAACATGGACAAGAACATTTCCTGGACGTCTTCTCTCGGTGATGCCTACTTCAATCAGGAACAGGACGTGACAGATGCCATTCAGACGATGCGGCAGAAGGCGGAACAGGCCGGCAACCTGAAGAGCACGCCTCAAGAGGACGTGACGACGCAAGACTCGACCATCGCGATTCAGCCGACGAATCCCGAAGTCGTATATGTGCCAGCATACGATCCCTGGCTGGTGTACGGGTACCCGGTGGTGGCATGGCCGGGGTGGTATCCGTATCCGGGAATCTGGTACGGCGGCCCATCTCTTTTCTGGGGCCCAGGGTTTGGAATCGGCTTCTTCGGGGGCTATGGATGGGGCTGGGGCCACTGGGGATACGATTGGCACCGTCACTACGCAATTTACAACCACGACAGGTACTACTCGCGCAGCACCACTTTTTACAACCGAGGTAATTACTATCGCGGAGGCCGCGGGGGCGTGGCCTATGGCCATCCCGGCGTGCCGAACAGACCGTTCAATGGAAACGAACGCGCTGCTCGCGGATATGAGCCGGGACGCAGTCCCGGTGGCCGTCCAGGTGGCCCTCCAGCCGCGGGCAACAGACCATCCGGCCCGCCTCCGGGAGAATATCGAGGAGGCGCGTCGAGGGGGACTCAATCAGGCGCGTTCAGCGGGTATGGACACGGCGGGCAGGCGAGGAGTGAAGCCTCACGCGGCAGGGCCAGCATGGGAGGAGGGGGATTCCGTGGCGGTGGTGGTGGTGGAGGTCGCGGTGGTGGCGGCGGTGGCGGCGGCCGCCGACGGTAATTCACTTTTCAAACCATTCACAGCAGTCAAAGACATCCATAAATGGAGAAAAGGGCTATGCGGCGATCAATGCTGAAGTCCAAAGATATTTGCCGGGGCAATCGCTCTGGATTTGCGGGCCTCGCGGCAGCACTGGTTCTAATGGCACTCTTCCCTGCGCGTCTGATGGCGCAGCAACCGGGCCAGAAGACATTTCCCACGGCGAGGAAGGCCATCCACGCACTCTACGTGGCCGTGCAGGGCGACGATATGAAAGCGATGCTCGACATCCTCGGACAAGATGCAAAGCAAATCATTTCATCTGGGGACGAATCAGACGACCAAACCACCCGCGCTAATTTCGTGAAGAAGTTTGAGGAGATGCACCGGCTGGTGAAGGAGCCGAACGGCACCACGACGTTGTACATCGGCGCCGAAAACTGGCCGACTCCCATACCGTTGGTAGAGAAATCTGGGGCGTGGTATTTCGATAGCGAGGCAGGCAAAAGAGAAATCCTGCTCCGGAGGGTCGGGCACAATGAAATGTCGGCCATCCGCGTCTGCCAGGAGCTGGTAGCTGCGGAGAAGGAATACTACTCGGAAGAGCACAATGTGTACGCCCAGAAGTTCATCAGTGATCCCGACCAGAAAAATGGCCTGTATTGGCCCGTTGCAGAAAATCAGCACGAAAGCCCCGTGGGTCCACTGGTGGCGTATGCGAGTGCTGAGAAGAGCGATCGCCGCGACAGGAAAGACCCGGCGGAACCTTTCCATGGTTATTATTTCCGGATTCTGACTCGCCAGGGCAAGGACGCAGCCGGCGGTGCAACGGATTATATTGTGGATGGAAAAATGACCGCGGGGTTCGCGTTTCTTGCCTATCCGGCCGAGTACCGGAATTCCGGCGTGATGACTTTCATCGTGGACAAAGAGGGAGTGGTCTACCAGAAGGACCTGGGGAAAAATACAACCAAGCTTGCAAACACGATAAAGGAATATGACCCCAGCTCCACATGGAGGAAAGCCGAAGAACAGACTGCGCAATCCGCGAACATGCAGGAAAAGCACTGAGCGCAATCGAGGGGACAGCGCGGCGGCCCCGCTAGTCCGTGCGGGGAGCGTTTTGTGCGTGGGCGGGACGATGCTCATGACTCCGCGGTAAGCCAACTTCACCTCGCGTAGCTCCCTGCAAAATCAATCTATTGATCGACGGTGCGAAAATTAAAGCCGGACGTGCATGAGGCACGCCCGGCTTTTGCATTGAATACGCCGGCCGCTGAGAGTGTGCCGTTGCGTATGCAGCTACCGCGGACACTCTAGCGATCGTGGTCGTGGTCGAACCGGAACAAATCGAAGAGATCCCCAATCGCCGGACTATTGAGCGGTGCGTAAGGATTGTTACGCTCGGCGATCGGGTTCGGGAAGTTGTCCCTGCTCCGGTTGGTCAACGGCTTCAAATGCCAATTCCGTTCGATGAATTTCAGAATCGAGACGTGATCGGTGTAGGTGTGGCTGACGTGACCGCCTCGCGTGAAAGGCGAAACGATGATCAGCGGGATCCGTGGGCCATCGCCAAAGAAGTCAAGCGGTTGGATGTAGCTCGAGTCGTAATATCCGCCGCCTTCGTCCATGGTGATGATCAGCGCGGTGCTCTCGAAGAGTTCCCTGTTACCCTTGAGATGGTCAAGGATTTTATCCACCATGCCCTCGAACAGGTCAAACTTCGAGGACGCCGGATGGCCGTCCAACAAGCCATCAGGCTTGACGAAAGACACTGCCGGCAGTGAGCCATCATCCACAGCGGCGAAAAAGTCCGTGGCATCCTTGATATGCGCGGCCCGTTGATTGGGATCGCCCATGATCTTGGTGGAGTAGGACTCGAAGTTGCAGATGTTGCAGTAGGCTCTGCCAATCTGAACCGCGGGGCTGGGATTGGTGGGATCCTGCTCGAGCGCCACGGCGGCGGCGTAGGCTCCGCCATAGTAGGCCCAGGAAATCCCTTTATCATTGAGCGCTTCGCCGATGGTACGAATATTGGTCGGCGGAACGGAGCCGCCCTTTGCAATTCCCGCCGTGTCCACGGTGCCGTCGGGCAAAAAGCCGGGACTGTTGTTGTTGACCATATAGAAATGGTTTCTCTCGCAGTTCGGTTTTGGATCATACGGAAGCGATTCCAGATAGTCGCGGATGGGTTTGATTCCCGGCTGCGTGGGATCGGCGCATTCGGTGAAGTTACCGTCGAAACCGATGTCCACAACGTACTGATCGTTGGAGCCGGGAATGGGGTCTGGATTCGCAATGTGGGATGGCGGAGTGGTGGGATTCCCATTGCCGTCGGACCAGAAGATGGCATCACCGGTGCCGAGCATGAAGTGGTTGGCACCCGTGCCTCCCATGAATGACTGATGGAAATTGTCGCTCATGGAGTATTGGTCAGCGAGCCGCTTCAGTACTGGGACATCACCATTCTGCATATTGTAAAAGGCCATGGAGTTGCCTTCACCGTTGTCATCAACGAGGTTGGGCACGATAAAGCTGAAAGGATCGGGCTCGCTCGTATAGTTGGAGATGACGAAGGGATAGAGATCGTTCAGGCAACCGGAGGGGTTCTGGCGAGTGGCATTCTTGATGTTGCAGTCCGATTGTTGCCACATTTCGAAGAGCCGGTGCGTGGTGTCGCCCGTGTAGGAGTCGTATGGGAGATTCGGGCCCGCCAGCGGGAATGGCCCGTTCGGCAGATTATTGAAATTGGTTACTCGCGTATCAAAATCGGGAATGCAGGCCGGCGGCGGGGTGGGGCTGCCCGGCGGTGTGCAGTTTATTTCGGCAGTTTGTGCGGCGCCGGAGGATCCGGTGGTCAGCAAATGCAGATCGCCCTTTTCCAGCGACGGCTCAATGGCTTCCAGGAAGGCAAGAGGCGTGCAGGCGGGGGGCACCTGCGTGCCAGTACATATTGGGGGAAACGGAGGGGGCTCTCCCGTGACCGGGCTTGGCGAAAAGTTCAAAGACGGCGCTGGTAGGATCTTGTAGGGAGCTTTCTCATCGTCGTTGAGGCTGATGTAATACTTCGTCTTGAACGGAGCGATGGCCTGGAACTGTGCTGCTTTGCCGAAGTCCTTGCCGGGGGAGCCATCGGCCTTGATGATGTGCTCGGAGAGCAGGTTGCGGACGGAATCGCCGCTCGGTGAGACATAGGTGGCGAACAGGTGATCAAACGTGCGGTTTTCGCCGATAACGACAATGACGTGTTTAATGGGCGTTTCGGTCTGGGGTTTGCCGTCATCGCCATCCTTGGGGGTATGCGCTGACGCAACTATGGGATTCAACAACATGCCGACGACGCATGCGCAAACGGTGGCCCGTTGGCGCAGTTCTCTTAGATGGAACCTCAGTTTCATTCTCTCCTCCGATACTTGGTACTGCAATTTGATTTCTAGCTGCCGTGCAGACTCGCTGACGGGTGTTGCTGCCGCATGACGGAGCGGTTGATGGGCGATAAACTTTTCACCGGACGCGCACAAAATTCTCGACTGAAACTGCGTCATTAAACTGAGACCTCCAAATTCCCCGACTTCGGACGTTTTGACCGCTGGGAGCCTCGCGCTTGGGATTGGCGCAAGCGCCGCGACCTTGTTACAATGTGAACGGCAGGTGAAAACAACCAACCGTATGGCTCCACGCACTCTCTTCGAGAAAATCTGGGACGCCCATCTGGTTCACGAAGCTCCGGGGCAGCCTTCGCTGATATACATTGACCGCCATCTCATCCATGAGGGCACTTCCCCACAGGCGTTTGCGGGACTGAAGGCCGCGGGGCGCAAAGTTCGCCGGCCAGAGTTGACGTTCGCGGCCATGGACCACTCCGTTTCGACGAAAAACAGGTTATTGCCCGTGCTGGACGCTGATGCGCTGGGGCAATTTGAGGCGCTCGCACGAAATTGCGAAGAGTACGGCGTAAATCTCTTTGACATGCATAGTAAGAATCAGGGCATCGTCCACATCATTGGCCCGGAGCTGGGAATTACGCAGCCGGGACAAACGATTGTCTGCGGCGACAGCCACACCTCCACGCATGGCGCGTTCGGCGCGCTGGCGTTTGGCATTGGCACGAGCGAAATCGAGCACGTGCTGGCTACGCAGTGCCTTTCGCAATTCAAATCAAAAACCATGAAGATTGAATTTCATGGCAAGCGCCCGCACGGCGTCACGGCGAAGGACATGATTCTCGCCATCATCGGCAAAATCGGTATCGCCGGGGGCAACGGGCACGTGGTCGAATACACCGGTGAAGCGGTCCGCGGGCTTTCGATGGAAGGCCGTATGACCATGTGCAACATGTCCATCGAAGGCGGCGCGAGAGCCGGAATGGTTGCGCCAGACGACACCACGTACGCCTACCTCGAGAAGCGGCCTTTTGTGCCGCGCGGAAGAGAATTCATGATGGCCGTGGATTACTGGATGTCGCTGCCATCGGACCCCGGCGCAAAATATGACGCGACGATTGAATTGGACGCCGCCAGGCTCGCGCCGATGGTGACCTGGGGGACGAATCCCGGCATGGTGACGCGAGTAACCGATCGCGTGCCGGACCCGCACTCGTTTCAGGATCCCGTTGACCAGCAGGCTGCCGAGCGCGCGCTTGTCTACATGGATTTGAAAGCGGGCACGCCGATCGAAAACATCTCGCTCGATCGCGTGTTCATCGGTTCGTGCACGAATTCGCGGATCGAAGATCTACGAGCGGCTGCGAAGATTGTCGCGGGAAAACACGTGGCGAAGAATTTGAAGCAGGCGCTGGTGGTTCCGGGTTCGCGGCGTGTGAAAGTAGAGGCAGAAACCGAAGGTCTCGATAAAATTTTCCTCGATGCGGGATTTGAATGGCGCGATGCCGGTTGCAGCATGTGCATCGGCATGAATGACGATGTGTTGCAGCCGGGCGAACGTTCCGCCAGCACGTCGAACCGCAATTTCGAAGGGCGGCAGGGCAAAGGCGGACGTACGCATCTGGTGAGCCCGATCATGGCAGCAGCCGCAGCAATCGAAGGGCATTTTGTCGACATCCGGAAATGGAAGAATGCGGACGGAGCTGAGTAGCGATGCAGGCATTCACAAAGCACACCGGACTTGTCGCGCCGCTCGACCGCGTCAACGTGGATACGGACCAGATGGTCCCCAAGCAGTTTCTGAAATTTTTGACGCGCGAGGGCTATGGCCGCGTTCTTTTTTACGACTGGCGCTACCTGCAAGGTGAAAAACTGAATCCGGATTTCGTTTTGAACCAGCCGCGCTACAAAGGCGCATCAGTGATTCTTGCGCGCGCGAATTTCGGATGTGGCTCCAGCCGCGAACATGCGCCCTGGGCCATCCTCGATTGCGGCTTTCACGCAATTCTCGCGCCCAGCTACGCCGACATTTTTTACAACAACTGCTTCAAGAACGGCATCCTCCCCGTTACGCTCTCGAACGAGCAGATGGATGAACTTTTTGCGCGTACCGAGAAGCAAGAAGGCTACAAACTCACCGTGGATCTCGGGCAGCAAGTCGTCACCGACGATAAGGGCTTGCGGTACCCCTTCACGGTTGATCCATTCCGCCGCGAGTGCCTGCTGAAGGGCCTCGACGACATCGGCTTAACGCTGGTGCACGAGCCGCAGATCACCGCGTTCGAAAATCAGCATCTCGCCGCCCCCGTGATGTACGAATCCGTCGACGTAAAATTCCACAGCGAATAACCGCCACGCGAAGGTATCTGCAACAGCAACGCTGACCCTCGGCAGGGCCATCTGCGTATCCGCTGCATGCTACGCTTTCTAGATACTCATGAAGTTGCCGAACCATATTCCGCAGCTCGATGTACTGCGCGGCCTTGCGGTCCTGAACGTGATGCTGTATCACGCCTCCGACGTCGCGCCCCATCTGCAACTCAGGCCGTTCTTTCGGCTGGGCTACACGGGAGTAGACCTGTTTTTCGTGCTCTCCGGCTTCCTGATTACCGGCATCCTTGTCCGCACGCGCGAAAATGCAGGCTACTTCACGAATTTTTACGCACGGCGCGTACTGCGCATCTGGCCAATCTACTACGCCCTGTTGATCTTCACTTTCGTCCTGCTGCCTGCGATCCAGCCGCAATTGAAAGCCGCCATCTTTGCGCAATCGCATCCCTGGCAATCGTTTCCCTTTTTCTTGCAGAATTTGATGCTGAATGGCCACGCCTACGACACGCTGCGCGTCACCTGGTCTCTGGCCATCGAGGAACAGTTTTATCTGGTGTGGCCCGTCATCGTATGGCTGGCCCCGCGACGCGTGCTGAAGCCCCTGGCTATTTCCGGCTTGCTGCTTTCCGTGGCGCTGCGGTGGTCCGTAATCTACGGACTGATTCCGCCGCTAATTATTTACACGAACACGCTCACGCGGCTCGATGGTCTTGCACTCGGCGCGTTTCTGGCGCTTTGGATCCCTGAAGCAGATAGCCGCACGGTGAAGTGGGCGGGGATCGCCATGATGGCCGTGGCCATGCCGCTGGCGGTTGCCATGGCGACGTCGCACGAGGGGCACTGGGGATTTTATTCACTCGTTGCATTGTCGTTTGCCGGCCTGCTGTGCGTGGCGATCCATATCCCGCGCGCGGCAAATTTAGAATTCCTGAAGTACACCGGCAAAATCAGTTATTGCCTCTATCTGGTGCACGTCCCGATTTGCGTGTTCACCACTTCTCCCCACGTGCACAAGTTTCTCGAATTTCGCTCGCCGGTCTTGACCGACATCGTTGTGCTCGTCGTGTCCCTCGGCCTTTGCTACGCTGTCGCTGCGACTTCCTGGCATTTCTTCGAAAGCAAAATCTTGCGCTTGAAATCCCGGTTTGAATTCAGCCCGGCGCCTGTTCGTCCAACGCCCGCCAGAGCCGCAGCAACTGCCGAAAGACTGCGGCCCTGAGCGCGGTTTCTTGCGATTGCAGGGACTAATTCCAACTGATCTTCGGGGAGAGTTACGCTTTGACCAATTCAGGGGCTTCGCTGCGGGAACGAACGCGGTCGATTCCAAGTCCGGCCTGCACCGCGATCACCGCGAAGACGTTCAGATCGTCAACCTTGAACATGCCCCGCCGCGAAAGATTGTCCACGTAGAGCAAGCCGCGAACGCGCTTCCCGATTCCCAGCGGTGCGCACATGGCCGATTGAATTCCCGCTTGCACCACACTTTCGCTCCCGGAGAATCGCGGATCGGCCTTGCCGTCTGCGACGAGCATGGGCAGGCCTGCCTGCATCACCTGCCGAATGATGCTCTGCGAAATCGTGAATTGCGGTAATGGTTTCCCCGCGAAACCTATGTCACCGCCGCGGCAGCGAACGATTGCGGGCTGGAAGCCGTAGCCGGGTTTTGTGAATTCGCCGCGCGCGATGGATTCATCGTCGAGCAGCATGGCGTAGGCACGCTCGGCGCCGTCGATTTCGAGCACCAGGTCGAGCACTCGCTGCGTGACTTGCTCAACGTTCGCCTGTTCCGCGAGCGAGCGGTTCACACGATAGAGCACCGTCAGCAGGCGATTTTCCTGCTCCAGTGCGCGCAAACGCTCCGCCGCGCTCCCGCGCTTTTCCGCGGCCGGCGGCGCAACTTCCGCGACAGCTTCGACGGGTGTGAACGACTCCGCGTACGCCGATTCCCGGAGTACCTTTTCAAATCGGCTTGGCAGTTTCGCCGTGCCGCAACTCACCAGCTTCCGCGTCACTGAATCCTCGAAGCGCAGTTGGTACTCGCCGATGGCGATCTGATCGTCCGGGCGAAGCACCGCCTCTTTTGCCAACACGCCATTGATGCGAAGTCCATTAACGCTGTCGCGGTCCACGATTTGCCACTTGCCATCGGGAGTCGTACTCATTACTGCATGAGTGCGCGAAACGCTTGGATGATCCAACAGGAGATTGCTCGATTTTGTCCGGCCGATTGCCACGGGCCGGTCTCCGAGCAACTCAAACACGCGCGCACCTTCGCCGGTGCGTTCAACTACAAGGCGAGGCATGGAAGGGCTCCTGCTCTTATGTTCGACGGCAACAGAATACAAATCAAGGCCCACTCTGAGGCAATTGTCCGATGGTTAAACGTGACTCCTTGCCATTTCTCGCTATTTACTCAGCGCCACGCACGAGCGGCTCGGGCGATTCGGCTACTGCCGGGGTAGGGCCTTTCAACTCGGCGATCAGGATTCCCGTCAGGATCAGCGCGCCGCCCAGAAGCACGCGACCGCCGAGATGCTCCCGCGCAAAAAGCCACGACGTGATTGCGGCAAACACCGGCTCGAGACTGATCAAAATCGCCGTGTGGGATGGTGAAGTGTATTTTTGCGCCCAGGTCTGGAGTGAAAAACCAATGACGGTCGAGCCGATAGCCGTGATCAACACGGCGGCGACCAGAGTGTTTGTCCAAACCCAGCGCGGCGGTTGCAAATGTGTCGCGCCCAAAATCGGAAACATGACCGTCGAAAGAACCGCCGTGGTGGCCACCTGCAAGAAACTGAGGGCGCCCGAGGAGTGATGCTCGATATGCCGGCTGATAAAAATGATGTGCAGGGCAAACATTACCGCGCAACCAAACACGATGGGATCACCGATGTTCAGCCCGCCGATTCCCTCCGGGGGAACCGTCAAGAAATACAAGCCTACGAATGCCGCCAGTGCACCCGCCCAGATCCATTCGTTCACACGGCGCAGTCCGAAGACCGCGAGAAGCACGGGAACCAGTACGACGCTTGAGCCCGTAATGAAAGCGGCCTTTGATGGCGTGGTGTATTTCAGGCCGGTAGTCTGGAAAACGTATCCCCCGAAAAGGAAAAAGCCAATCTGGGCGCCGGCCCAGACAGCTTTGCGGTCGAGTCCGCGAAGCGAGCGCCTGAAGAAAATCCCCATCACCGCGGCCGAAAGGGCGAATCGCACCGCGATGTACACGAACACCGAAACGTCTGCGAGCGCGTCTTTCACCACCACAAAAGTGGCGCCCCAGATCAATGCGCAAAATCCCAGCGCAAGATCCGCGCGCATCCGTTTGTTATTCATGAGCCCAAGAGTGTATGCGGCGCGCGCGGGGCTGACAAGAAGCAGCCGCCCTTCTGATCGCAGTTCCACTTGGGATGTTGACAGCCGCTGCCACACATTCTATAAGAGCCCAGATGTTAACCGCTCGCTTACTGACCGCTCAGGCAGCTGCCCTCTCCAAACCAGCTCGCCCTCGGGCAGTTCGCATCAGGGACGCCAAGTTGAAGCGACTCGTTCTTTTGGGGGCCACCGTCTGCGTACTGCTGACGATTCCCGCACGAGCCGCGAAGCATGAAACCTGGGTCGAGGTGCGCAGTCCGAACTTTATTGTCGTTAGCAACGCCGGAGAGAAGCAGGCCCGCAAGACCGCTGCGCAGTTTGAGCAGATTCGCTCGCTCTTTCGCAGTTCACTCGCAGCGGCGGCGGGGCACCCGACCCCGGTGATCACGATCTTCGCGGTGAAGGACGAAAAATCCCTTAGCGAGCTTCTCCCGGAATATTGGGCGAAGGGGCATTCTCACCCAGCGGGTTGGTTCGCCTATCGCATGGAGCAGTTCTACATCGCGGTGAATCTTGAGGCGCAGGGCTCGAATCCATTTAAGACGGTTTATCACGAATACTACCATTCGCTCACAATGCCCTTTTTCCCCAATATGCCGACCTGGCTTTCGGAGGGGCTGGCCGATTTCTTCGGCAATTCGGAAATCAGCGGAAGCGCTGCGACCATGGGCCGTCCCGACCCCAATTTGATCGAGCTGCTCCGGCAAAACAAGTTGATCCCGCTCGATGTCCTGCTAAAAGTCGACCATAATTCGCCCTATTACAACGAGCAAAACAAGACCTCCCTCTTCTATGCGGAATCCTGGGCCCTCACTCACTATCTTTTCATCGGCGACAATCAATCCCACCGGGCGAGTCTGATTGCTTTTGCCGATTCTCTCAGCCGGGGCAAATCCTCGGACGAGGCCGCAGCGATTGCCTTCGGTGATTTGAAGAAACTTCAGAGTGCGCTCGAAAATTACGTTGGCAAATATTCTTTCAACTATTACCAAGTAAAGGCCCCGTCTGAACTCCCGGCCTCCGAAATCCGAATTCGAACGCTGTCGGATGCTGAAGTCGGCGCGTACCGAGGCGGTTTTTTTGCTATTCGCGGGGCGCTGGGGGACGCGATCATTTCGCTCCAGGACGCCGTTCGTTTGGATCCCAGTTTTGCGCTCGCCTACCGGAATTTGGCGCTCGCTCAATTTTTCAAGGGAGAACGAGTAGACGCATTGGTCTCCGCCACCAAGGCGATCGAACTTGATCCAGAAAACGGCTTGGCCCATTACCTTCGCGCCTATCTTTCCGTTAGTGGCAAGGTGAAGTTGCCGGACGATTCCCAGGTGGAAGCGGACCTCGATAAGGCCATTGAGCAGGATCCTTACTTCGCCGCCCCCTTCGCGCTGCTCTCCTGGTATCTGGTGGCGCGAAATGAAAAGCTGGGGGAAGCGCTGGCTCTGGCACAAAAAGCCAATGAGCTGGAACCTGGCAATGTGTCTTACCAGATCGACCTCGCTCAAGCTCTGATGCACATGAGACGATTCGACGACGCGTACACCTTTGCCGTGCGCGCGCAGGCCGCAGCGTCGGGACCTGACCGGGCGCGCGTGGAGAACTTCCTTAGCCAACTCGAGCAATTCCGAGAAAGGGACGCGCGTGAGGATGCAAATGGCGGCGTGGTGCTTATGGGCCGGTCGCAAGCCGACACCAAAGAGGTTGACCAGGGTGATTTGGAGACAGTAACGGGGGTGGTGTCGGTCGTAAGTTGCACCCAAGGGCTGAAGGTCCAAATGGCGACCTCGAATGGAAACTGGCTTTTCCACGTTGAGCCCTCCGCTCAATTCCATATCCTTTTGCCTGAGAAGCTCTCCCAAAAGTTCAATCCCTGCACCGATCTCATCGGCAAGCGCGTATCAGTGAAATACGCTCCCGACGCCTCAATGGTGATGGCCGGAAAGATGTCGGAGCTGCGCATCCTCCCGCAAAGCAAGTCGTCAGAGACCACTCAAGCTGGCGGGGAGGTGGGAAATCGGTCGCCGTCAACGAGGCCGCAGAAGGCATCGCCAACACCCACCATTTCCGAGGAAGGCAAGGTGAAAAGCGTCACCTGCAACGGCCATGAAATGAACATCTCGCTAGTGGTGCGCGACATTGAGTTCGATTTGCACGCACGCGACTACTCCCGAGTGCCCATCCAACAAGATATCCCCTTCGCCGGTGGACAATTCGATCCCTGTAGGCAATTAATAGGGCTCAAAGCGAAGGTGGAGTATGTGATGGTTGAAGGCAAAGACTTTGACGGCGAAATTCAGTCCATCGAAGTGGAGAAGTAGCCCACCCGCAATGGCCAGCACGCAGTTCCGCTAACAAGCGGTTGACATTCGGCCAATCTCCCTCTATAGAATGCGGTTCAGTACAGAGTCATTTAATGGCTGCACGTGGTAGTAACTCTCAGAGAAACACAGGAGGCGACTATGAGCAGGCGCATTTTACTTGCCGTACTGGCTGCGGCGTTATTGGATTCAGTCCCCTCCTTCGCAGCGAAGCTGGTCGGAGAGACCACATCCCATTCTTCCCCGCAGCAATCGGGCGGGGCAAATGAAAATAAATCGAGCTCAGCAACGGGCACCGTCTCGCAAGTGAGCTGTGCGGGCGGCGTGAAAATTCACCTCGATACTCCGGAGGGAACGCGCACGCTCCGTATTCAGAGTGGGACACCATTCCAGATCACGGCGCCTACCAGCGCGCAGGCGAATATCGATCCCTGCACGTCGCTCAAAGGATTGCGTGTAACGGTGCGATTCATCCCCGATGACAAGAAGGGAATGAGTGGAACACTGCAGCAGGTGCAAATTCTGTCGCCTGAAGACCCGCCGAAGGCCGCTTTGCTTGCGGATTCGCCATCGAAGGAGGTGGCTCCGAAGGCCTCACAGACGGAGACCATAACCTCCGACGGCATCGTAAAAGCGGTGCGCTGTGACGGGAAGGAATTGCACATCACATTGGCTGTGATAGAGGGGGATTTCAAGCTGCACGCACGGGATTACACCCGGGTTGATATCCAAGAGGAAGTAGCCTTTCAATCGGGAAACTATGACCCATGCGCCAAATTGAACGGCCACCATGCCATTGTCACCTACGTGCTCGTGGACAAGAAAACGTACGACGGCGAGATCATGGCCATCGAAGTCGGGCATTAAGCGGGCCGCTTCGCGATACCCGCTTAACGGCGCTGGTAAATGATTTGCCCGCCGGTGATGGTCATTGTGACGGGCGTGTGCAGAAGATCTTTGGCAGGAATGCGCGTGAGGTCCACAGGAAACACGACAATGTCCGCGAACATTCCCGGCGCGATAGTCCCCTTTCGCTGCTCTTCGAACTGAGCAAAGGCGGAACCGGCCGTGTAGTCGCGGATGCAATCCGGCATCGTCAATTTCTCCTCGGGATGCCAGCCGCCCGCGGGACCGCCTCCAGGGAGTTCGCGCGTGACGCACGCGTAGAGACCACGCAGCGGATTGATGGATTCGACGGGAAAGTCGGTGCCGAAGGCGAGATGTGCGCCGGCCTCTTGCAGGGTGTGCCAGGCGTAAGCGCCCTTCACGCGCTCGGGGCCAAGGCGGCCAGTGGCCCAGCGTTCATCATCCAACAAGTGCGACGGCTGCATCGAAGCGATGACGCCGAGCGCCGCGAAGCGCGGAATGTCGTCGAGCGCCACGATCTGGGCGTGCTCGACGCGATCACGGCGGTCGCGCACGCCATTTGCAGCGCGCACGGCAGCGAAGACGTCGAGCGCCACGCGATTCGCGCGATCGCCGATGGCATGAAATGCAAGCTGGAACCCCGCGCGATCCCGTTCTATGGACATCTGCTGTAGCTTCGCCGGCTCCATGCGCAAAATTCCGGAGTTTGCAGGGTCATCGGAATATGGCGCGAGCATCGCGGCCGTGCGCGAACCGAGAGAACCATCCAGGAACGCTTTCACCGCGCCCGTGTTCAGCCAGGGATCGCCAGGATTCCCGGCACGCGACGCTCCTCCGGCGCGGCGCATTTCTTCCAGCCGAGCAAGCGGCGCCTCGAATGGCAGCCACTCCGTCACACGAACTTTCAACTTCCCGTCCCTCTTCATTTCCTGGAGAACCAGAAAATTCTGCCAGCCGTAATTGTCGGAGTCGGCTTTGTTATCGACCGAATAGTCCTGCACGGAGGTGACGCCGTTTCGAACCGCCTCGTCAATCGCGAGGCCTAATGCGCGGCGGCGCTGCGCGATGGAATAGGGAGGAATGCGGTCGTACACGAGAGACATCGCCGCGTCTTCCTCGAGCATGCCGGTGGGGTCGCCTGTTCCAGCGTCGCGTTCGATGTGGCCGCCGGGAGGGTCAGGAGTCGAGCGTGTGATGCCTGCAATCGCGAGCGCACGGGAATTTACAATAGCGACGTGGCCATCCACACGCCCGAAAAACATCGGGTGATTCGTGGAAATGGCGTCGAGGTCCTGTCGTGTCGGGAATTTTTTCTCCGGCCAGAGGGTGTGGTCCCAGCCTCGGCCGTTCACCCACTCGTCAGGCTTGAAATCTTTCAAACGTTCTCGAATTCGCTGTTGGAACTCCGAAAGTGAAGCGACACCTTCGAGATCGACCTCGAGTTTCGTGTAGCCGGCACCTGCCAGATGCACATGCGCGTCGTTGAAGCCAGGCGTGGCGAACTGGCCGTGCAAATCGATGACCTGTGTCTTCGGGCCGATAAGGGATTTCAGATCGGCGTGTGATTCGACGACGGCGACAATTGATTCACCGCGAATCGCAATCGCACTGGCCCAGGGATGCTGCGCGTCCATGGTATAAATCTTCCCGTTCGTGAGAATCAGATCGGCTGGCGGTTGCTGTGCGGTGGATGTTCGCATGCGTGCGGCCACTGAGGAAATTGCTTCGGAATTGCCGGGCCGGTGAAATGCAGAAAGGATAAAGAGAGCGCCGCAGAGTACAAACAGACAAGTCAGCGCTCGGGCCCGATCCATCCTATGGTTGAACTCCGGCAAGCGCGAGCGTGGTAAGCAGCAGGCGCTTCAATCCCAATTCGCGCCCTGCGGGATCGTACCATTCGCTCAGGGTGTGCGCACCGCCCCCCTTCCCTCCTCCGCCGAGGGCGACCGCGGGAATCCCCTGAGACAGCGGAATATTTGCGTCCGTCGAACTGCGTTCGAGGCGCGAGCGGTTGCCAAGAAAGCGGTCCACATTGCGAATTGTCTCGACCAGCGGCGCATCGTCGTGGATTTTCCCCGCGGGGCGGGCGCCGAGCGAGCGGAAGCTCAACTGCAGCGAATCATTCGCGGAATGGTTCGCGGAAGTCTCCTCGCGCAGACCCGCCTGCACGGCATCGCGCAGCGCGCTCTCCATTCGATTCAACTCCGCTTCTTCTTCGGAGCGCAAATCAATCTTCACCGCGGCGCTTGCGGGAATGGAATTCACCGACGTGCCGCCTTCGATGACACCAAAATTGTATGAGCTGCGCGGCTCGTCCGGGATGTGGATGGCGGAGAACATTACAATCCCGCGCGATAGTGCCGTAATGGGATTGGGGGCGCCGAAATCGGACCAGCTATGGCCGCCTGGGCCAGTGATACTCACCTCGAACCGGCGCGACGCGATGCCTTGCGTGGTGATGTGGTCAGTCGAAGCGCCATCCACCGCAATCACCGCGGAAAGCCGCGCGCCATAGCTTTCCACCAGCGCGCGAATGCCGCGCAGATTCCCTTCCCCCTCTTCGCCCACGTTGCCGGCAATCACAATGGTCTTTGCGGTACGGACGCGCGCTTCGAAAAGCGCCCGGGCGAGGCCGGTTAGCGCGGCAACTCCCGCGCCATTGTCAGAAATCCCGGGAGCCAGCAGACGAGAGCCCTCGTGCTTCACGGTCACATCGGTACCAACCGGAAACACGGTATCGAGATGCGCGACCAGCAAGACCACATTCTTTGATTCCGCACCGGCGCGCTCGCCGATCACGTTCCCGGCCTTGTCAACGCGGACTTTCAGCCCGCTCGCCTCGAATAATTTCTTCAACAATTCGCCGCGCGGCCCTTCGCCGAATTCAGGCGCGGGGATTTCGGTCAGGCGAATCTGCTGCTGGGTCACCCAGTCGGAATTTTTATTGATCCATTCGATGGCGCGCGCGCAGTGGGATTCCTGCGCGACCTTTTCAATGGAATCGTCAGTGGCGCGGGCGGAGACAGTAGCCATCAACAAAGAGATATAGCAGATGGAGACAAGTTTCACCAGATTCGTGCAGGGATTCTTGCCAGGAATTGCCGGATTGGTGGGCGCGAGTGGACGGGCCATGGATCAGTGCGACTGACGAGTGCTTTTTGCCGAAACCGGGCCGGCGAGCGCCAGTAGTTCTTCCTCGGTCAGAATGCGCTCGGATTTCTTCGCCGCTTCGTAAATCCGATCCACAAGTTCGTCGGTCACGGAAATGCCGCGCTTTTCGAGCCAGTAATGCACGTTCGACTTGCCGCTGAGTGGCCCGACTTCGATTACCTGCTCGAGGCCGAAGAGGTGCGAGGGCACGCCGCTGTAAATCGAATTGGCCAGCTCATGGTCGCCCTTCTTGTACGCTTTTACGATGGCGGCAGCGTGTACGCCCGTGGCGGTTCGAAAGGCGTCGCGGCCGACCACGGGATAGTTCGGCGGAATCTGCGTGTGCGTTGCGCGTGCGACGGCCTCGGAATATTGCTTCAGCTTTGAGAGGTCCTGATCAATCAAGCCCAGCAAGCGCAAGTTGACGAGCATGAGTTCCATCGGCGTATTCCCGACGCGCTCGCCGAGCGCCAGCGCCGCTGCGTGCACCTGATTCGCACCGGCAGCGACGGCGGCCAACGAATTGGCGATGGACAGGCCGCGGTCGTTATGACCGTGCCAGTCCACGCGGATCGTTTCTCCGGATGGTTTCACAACTTCCTCAATCACGAATTTCACCAGGTTATAAGCGCCGCGGGGGGTAGCGTGGCCGACCGTGTCACAAAGCACGGCAGCGCGCGCGCCGCTGCGAATGGCCGTGGAATAGAGCGAAATCACGGTGGCCGGGTCCGTCCGGATGGTGTCTTCCGTCACAAACATCACCGGCAGTCCGCCGGAGACGGCGAATTTGACGGCTTCCTCAGTGATGCGCTGGAGGTGCTCCACCGTCCAATCTTCCACCAGCCGGCGGATGGGGCTTGAGCCGATGAACGTGGCGGCTTCGATCGGATAACCGACGCGTTCGGAAATTTCTATGATGGGCTTGATGTCGTTCTTGTGGGTGCGCGCAGCACAGTTGGGGCGAATCTTCATGCGCGAAGCCGCGATCTCCCGTGCAAGTGCTTCCGTATCGGCATACGCACGCGCCCCAGCGCCTGGCAGACCGATATTCACCGTGTCGATGCCGAGCGACTCCATCAGGTGGAGTATCTCGATTTTTTCGCCGATGCTGGGATCGCGGACGGAGGGATTCTGAAGTCCGTCGCGCAGCGTCTCATCATTCAACATCACGCGCTGTCCGGTGGGGATTTCGTGGCCGCTGAAACTGTTCCAGTCGTAGATGAGTTCGTGTTTCATTCAGTACCGCAGAGTGTAGCTATGTGGCGGGTTGGATGCGTCGGGCTTGTAGAGGGTCTTGCAGAATTCGCAGCGGTAGATTTCGGCTTTGGCGCCGACGAGCGCTTCGATTTCCTTGGGATAGTCGTACCAGCGCTTCAGGTGGCCGCAGCAGAGCTTGTTCTTCTCGTCTTTTTCGTCGCAGGCGCGTTGCGTTGCTTTCTTCGGCTTGATTTTTGGAGGCGCGGGCGCAGCGGGTTCAGGTGCCGCAGCGACGGCGGCCGCGTGCGGTGCGGGGGCTGCCTTCGGTGGAGTTTCCGGCGCGGTTGGTTCTGACATTCAGTCGGCTCCCTTGGTTAGAACTTGGCTCAACTCCTAAATTCGTCCGCGGCGGAAAATCAGGCCGCGCGTGCCGTCCCTCCCTCTCATCGCCGTCAGGCGCTGCTTCCACTTCGGCGCAAACAGCGTCTCGACGAAGCGCCCGGCAGCCGCGGTCAAATCAGCCGTGTAACCGTACCACCAGGATTTCGCGACGCGCGGCAGCCGGTCAACATCCACGTATTTTACTTGAACCATTTCGAGCAGTCCAAGGCGGGAGTGCGTGCGTCCCCAACCGCTCGCACCCGGGCCACCGTGCGGGGCTTCGCAGATGCCGTAGTAACTGGCGACATCATTGACCATCACGGAGCCGGCGCGGATACGCGACGCTACGCCCTTTCCGCGGCGCGAATTGCCGGTCCACACGCTCGCGCTCAAGCCAAACGGCGAGTCGTTCGCGAGCTGGACTGCTTCATCGGCGGATGCAACCGGATGAATCGCCATCACGGGGCCGAAAGTCTCCTCGCGCATGAGCTGCATGGAATGGTCCACGCGCGTCACCACGGCGGGTTCGAGAAAATTGGGGCCGAGGTCGGGGCGACGCTTGCCTCCGGTCACGACTTCTGCGCCGTGAGCGACCGCGTCCTTCAATTGCTGCTCGACCTTTTCAAGCTGGCGCGGTCGAATCATCGGCCCTACTTCCGCATTGCGTCCGGTGGGCGCGCCGAGCCGAAGTCTTTTTGTTTTCTCGACGCAGAGTTGCGTGAACCGCGCGGCAATCGGCTGCTCCACATAAATGCGCTCAACGGAAATGCATGTCTGGCCGCAATTCATGAAGCTGCCCCAGACCGCAGCGCTCGACGCGATCTCAAGATTGGCATCCGCGAGGACAATCATCGCGTCTTTTCCGCCAAGCTCGAGAACGGATGGAATTAATTTCTTGGCGCAAGCTTCCGCAATCCGCCGCCCCGTTGCAACGCTGCCGGTGAAAAAAACCTTGTCAGGGCCTGCCTCGATCAGGGCAGCTCCGATTTCGCCGCCACCCTGCAACACTTGTACGAGGCCGGAAGGAAATTGTGCGCGACGGAAAAGCTCACGCGCGAGCCACCCGCTCCAGGGAGTCAGCTCGGACGGCTTCAGAAGGACGGCGTTGCCGGCGACAACTGCGGAAATCATCTCGACGATCGGAATGGAAAACGGATAATTCCACGGCGAAATAATCGCGATGACCCCGCATGGCTGGTACTCGAGCCAGCCGGATTTCGCTTTCATGGCGATGTTGTGGTGCGGGACGCGCTCTGGGCGGAGCCAGCGCGGCGCGCGGCGCGAGAGAAAATCGGCGGTGTCGAGCGCTAGAAGAAGTTCCGCGAAGATGGCCTCGACGCGCGGCTTCCCCGTTTCGCGCGTGATTACGTCCGCAACTTCTTCGCGATGGTCGAATATGGTGTCGCGCAAGCGGCGCAGCATGGTGCACCGGTCGTGCATGCTGCGCGCGGCCCAATCTTTTTGCGCGCGGCGTGCATTTTCAAAAATCGAGGGAAGCTCGCTCAGTTGAGTGGTTTCAAATCGGCCGACAACTTCTCCCGTGGACGGGTCGAGCGAATCCACGTGGCTTGCGCCGGGAGCTACCGGCAATGGGAGCGTTTGTCGAGTGACCGCCATTTAATTGCAGATTCTACATGAAATTATCGGGCAGCGGTTAGAGGTTGCAGCCTACAGCGAACTAGACCGGCGGCGTCCGAATTGCGCCAGCGAATCCGTGGGATCCGGGTATTCGAGCGCAACCAGGTAGAGACCTTCGGGCGGAACCGTGGGGCCGGAGCGCGAGCGATCGCGCGCCTCGAAAATCTGCCGGATATCGGCGGCTGAAAGTCTTCCCTTCCCGACCTCGAGCAGTGTGCCGACAATTTTCCTCACCATATAGCGGAGGAACGAGCGGCCGCGGACGACGTAACCAATTTCCTCCCGCGCGGGGTCGCGCACTATTTCGGAGGAATAAAGCACGCGCACCATGTCGCGCTCACTGTCGTCCTCCTCGGATCCGGAAGACGCGGCGAAGGATGTGAAATCCCGCTCACCCTCAAATGCGCGCGCGGCGGCGGACATCGCGTCCTCATCAAGCGGCCCGGGATAGTGGAGTGCGCGGCGATACTCGAACGGCGGAAGCACGCGGCCACGATAGATGCGATACCGGTACGTTTTGCCCTGCGCCTGCCAGCGCGCGTGAAAATCCGCGCCGACTTCCTCGGCGGCCATGATGCGAATCGCGTCCGGCAGCAAAGCGTTGAGTGCGCGCTGGAATTCGCCGACGTTGAGCGGCGACTGGGTCTTGAAATGTGCCACCTGCCCAAGCGCGTGGACGCCCGTGTCGGTACGGCTCGCGCCATGGACTACGATTCGTTCTTCCTGCGTGATCTGGCGTAGCGAATCGGTGAGCGCGCCCTGAATGGTGGGAATGCCGGGCTGAGTCTGCCAGCCATGAAAATCGGCGCCGTCGTAAGCGATGGTGAGCTTGATATTGCGCATGCGCGTTGAGGATTATCGCATGCGGGGAGGAGGACAAGGCAATCGCAGACACGAGGGATGCCCGCCACTGATGCGCATGCTGGCTTTGCACGGGTGGTAGGGGCACGCCATGCCGTGCCCCTACGGATGCGCTGCGAACGGCGGCGGGACGCAGGCGTTACGGCTACGAATGGGCGCGGGAGAAGCGGGAGCCGGGGCGTGTGGCGATGCTGCCAGCGCGGCAGAGCGGGCAATCGTCGGGCTCATAACTCGGCACATCCATTTCGAGCAGCGCGCGCGCCGGAACATTCAATTCGAGGCGTCCGCCGCTGCGGTCAATCAATGCACCTGCGGCGACCGCGAGGCCGCCCTCCTGTTCGACCACGCCAATCGCTTCGCGCGTAGAGCCGCCGGTGGTCCAAACATCTTCGATCACCACGACGCGCTCCCCGGGCTTCAGCTCAAAGCCGCGGCGCAGTGCCATTTGCCCGGACCGGTCGCGCTCGACAAACAACGCACGAACGCCCAGAGCGCGCGCGACTTCATGGCCGATGATGATGCCGCCGAGCGCCGGGGAAACGACGCAGGAAACAGAGTGGTCTTTGAACAGCTCGGCGAGGGCGCTGCCCAATTTATCGGCGTGTTGCGGATGGGCGAGCACCAGCGCGCACTGCAGATAGGTGCCGCTATGGCGTCCGCTCGACAGCTCAAAGTGGCCCTCGCGAATTGCGCCGACCTGCTCGAGGGCCGTGAGAATCTCGTCGCGTTTCATGCCGTCCCGTACCGGTGCGAGCGCCTGAGGGCAGCGTAGGCAGCCGGTGGCGCTAGCCTAATGGCGGAGGCGCCTAGTGTCAATGCAAAGCTGACCGTGGACGGTTTGGCATGGAAGTTCTAGGATGCCCCTGGAGGTGCGCCCATGATCAGTGGTGTCCATGCACTCATCTACGCGAAAGACGCGGACAAGACGCGCGCATTCTTTCGAGACGTACTCAAACTCCGTTCCGTCGATGCCGGACACGGCTGGTTGATCTTCGAGCTGCCGCCCGCCGAACTCGGCATCCACCCGGCAGACGGCGAGCAGCGCCACGAGCTTTACCTGATGTGCGACGACTTGGATGCGACCGTGAAGGAACTGAAGAAGAAGGGCGTGGACCTTGGCGGCCCAATCACTGAGGCAGGTTTCGGGCGCACGACAACAATAATTGTCCCAGGTGGCGGCAAACTTGGCCTGTACCAGCCGAAGCATCCGACTGCCCTACCGAAAAAATGAGGGAATTCAGAGGGGCGGCGGAGTGATAAGGATCCGCATAAACCTCGTTGCCTCCGGAAGCGCAAATTGACAGGAGTGCGCGGGTCGGATATTCTCGATGATTCGAAATAGACCACAGAGGAGCACTGAATGGCTCAAGGTACGCCCGTAAAGCACAAGAAAAAAACGAAGTCGGTATTGAAGAATATCCGCCAGGCGGAGGCCCGCCAGGGCATCAACCGAATGAATCGCACGCGTGTACGCACGGCCATCCGCCGGTTGCGCGCGGCTCTCTCAGCCGGGGATGTGGCTGCCGCGGAGAAGCTGACGTCGCCGACGTTTTCTGAACTCGACAAGGCCATCCGCAAGCGCTCGCTTTCGGAGAACACTGCCAACCGCTACAAGTCGCGGCTGACGCTGGCTTTCAACGCGCTGAAGAGCAAGAAAAAGTAAGAGTCGCGGCGGATCGGTTTTGCCGGGCGCTCCTAGCTATCGGGGCGCCCTTTTTTGTGGGCGAGGCAATCCCAGCCAATCCCTATGCCGCAGTCAGCGAGGTGAGCCGCGCAATAAGGAATTCCATCAACGCGCGGGGATTCGGGTTCGAGGATTTCAACTGGCTGTCCGCTTCCGAGAGCGCCACCAGCCCGGCGACGAGATCCTTCTTCTGCATGCGGTGCGCGTTCCGAATCGCGGCCTCGGCTGCCTGAGGGTTCATATTGAGCTGCCGCGCGCCCTGAAAGCCACTTGTGCCGACCGGGAGATCGCGGGCTTCTATTAGCTTCCGATACGTGAACGCGAGAGCACCCACCAGACTTACCGGCTGCTCTCCTTCGCGCAAGAGATTATCTAGAAACGCGAGCGCGGCGTCGCGCTGGCGAGTAGCGAGCATGTCCGCAAGTTGCCAGACGGTATTTTTTCGCGCGGCCAGGACCACGGCTTCCACGTCTTTTGATGTGATGCGACCGCGGCCATACACATAGGTGCCGAGCTTCTCGAGTTCAATGCGGATGCGCGCGGGCTCGCGGCTCATGGCGTCCGCAAGCAGGGCGGCAGCCTCGCGATCGATCTCCACTCCCAGATCTTTGGCCATCTGCGCGGCGAGCGAGGCCGCAGATTCATCCCCGATGCTGAGCTCGACCAGCAGCGCCTTTTCGGCCAGCAGCTTGTAAAAACGCAGACGGCGATCGAGCCCGCTCGCTTCGAGCAGCAGAATGGTAAACGGCGCGGGCGACTGCAGATATTTCGCGAGTCCGTCCACAATTGCGTCGCGCGATTTTTCGCCGAGGTTTTCGACTGCTTCCGCTTCCTCGACAATGATCACCTGGCGTGGCGCGAGCATCGGCAAAGTCTGCGCGCGCTGTAGAATTTCCTCCCACCCCTGCGAATCTCCCTGAACTCGGGCGACGGCCCAATCGCGCGCGCCTTCCGGAACGCATGCTTCAATGATTTTGCGGCGGCACTGATCCCGGAGATAGACATCCGTCCCGAGCAGCACAATCGCCGGGACGGGCTTGCCACTGGCGAGCCGCTGGAGAATTTTCTCGGGCGATTGGTCAGGCATTAGAATTTGTCCAGCACATTGGACACGAGTCGAGCGGCAAAATCCCGCGACATGCGCTCGAGCGCGGGATCCTGTTCCTCGAAGAAGCTCTGCACGTCGCTTGATATCTGGTATTCGTCGCGAAAAACCATATCGTCGTTCTTGTACACCATTTTCTGCGTGTGGTTGTCCACGAGCAGAACTTTTGTGTGCACGGTGACGAGCATGGCGGTCACCTGGCCGGTGTTGGCGTCAAAAAGAACCGGACTCGTTTCAATCGAGAGCACTTCGCCGTGCAGCACACCGTCCGCATCCGCTTCATTCTGGATGATGCGGTATTTCGTGCGCGTGATGAAATCGCGGATCACCGCCTGCGTGAAACGCTGCTCAATGCGATAGCGCCGCGTGTCGTTCTTAAACGCGGGGACGGCAATCGCTTTCCATTCCGACGGTAGTTGAGAACTGCGGCCTGCAACATGGTAGCCGCATCCAGCCACGAACTCGGCGGCGAGCAGGAGCGTCGCGACAAGAAATGTTCGCACGCTCAATTTATTGCACCGGCGAATCTGCAAGCAATTCCTCCGCGATGCGGACCGCGTTGGTAGCTGCGAGCCGCAAATTATCGGCGACTCCCCAAACCCAGACGCCCGTGGAAATGTTAGGGTCCGCCTCGATGCGCGCGAGATGGATTTCATTTTCTCCCGCCACGCTCACGTTCGTCGGCGCGGGTTCTCCCGGCGCAGCAAACTTTACGCCGAGGCCTGCGAACCCGGCCTGGATCTTCTCAACCTCCACGGCCGCGCCGAACTCCGCATACGCCGCGAAAGCATAACCGTAAAATACAGGCGCCTGCACCAATTGAATTGCAGGAACGGGTGCGCGCCCGCCGAGATACTGTGTCACGTCGCGGACCACCGCGTTGCGCACATCTTCCAGGCGTGGCTTCGAGGCTTCACCATAACCAACGAGAAGGTTGAACGCCACTTGCTCGTCGAATACAGCCTTGGAAATTTCGTGAAACGTGAGCAGGTTGGTTGTTTGCGTCTCGAGTTCTTCCACCCCCATCTGGTCGCGCTCAGACACCGGCGGGAAAAAGAGCATCATCACTCGCTGCGGCGAGAATCTGCTCAGACCAGCCGACATGGTGCAGGCAATGACAACGGGTGGCGGGGGTGAATAGTAGGCCGCCGGATGAGCAGCGCCATTTGCACCGCCTCCGGGCTTGGGCAGCAGCACCGATGAGAGCGACGGAATCCAAGCGATGGCGCTGCCGGAAGCGCCGAGCGCTCCGGTCAGATCGATCACCGTCGCGCCGCTGCGTTGCGCCGTCTGCCAATTGCGTTCGGCATCGGCCGCGCTTCCCGCGAAGAACACAAAACGCGCGCCCTCGAAGCTGTCTTCATCGAGCGGCCGAATAAATGTCGGCTCGCCGCCGGCTTCCGTGAGCGTCCCGGCCATCACGCTCTCATCAAGCAGAACAATCTCGCTCGCGGGGAAATTGCGATCTTCGAGCACGACCTTCAGTTCTTTGCCGCGCAGCGAAGAGGCCCCCACGATGGCTACTCGGCTGGATGGAGGCGGGCCCGGAGGCATGGTTCAGGCTGGTTTCGACGCCGTTCGATGACGGACAAATCGCACAAGTTGCATGACGACGCCATGAATCGTGTAGGCGCTCGTAATCAGCAGAAGAGTGGGGCGCGAGAAAAGCACGACTGCTCCGATCAGTGCGAACAGCATGACGATGGCCAGCGACGGCCGCCGGCGCGTCCACTGAATGTCTTTGAAGCTGTAGTAGCGGACCGTGCTCGACATCAATATGCCGAGGACAAGAACCAGCAGCAACCACAACAGCGAGACGCGCACGTCTTGAAGCGGCGTCGAAAATGCGTGCACTACCGCGGCAATCATTCCTGCGGCAGCGGGTGTGGGCAGGCCGACGAAGAATCGATTGCCTCCCGGGGCCATTCCCTGAATATTGAATCGCGCAAGTCGCCACGCGCAGCAGCCAAGAAAGAAAAATCCGATCAGCCAGCCCAGTTGGGTAAGGTGCAGCGATTCCGGCGCGTTTGCGGCTGCTATGGCGCGGATGCCCCAGGCATACGCGAGGATTGCAGGAGCTATGCCGAAGCTGACTACGTCCGCCAGCGAATCGAACTCTCGTCCGAATGAGCTCTCCGTATGCATGAAGCGGGCGATGCGGCCATCCAGCATGTCGAACACATAGGCGAAGCCGATGGCGCAGGCAGCGTGGTCGAAATCCGTCCAGGTGCCTTCGAGAGTGGCAAGAATGGCGTAATAGCCGCAGAGAATGTTCGCTACGGTGAGTGCGCTGGGGAGAAGGTAGATGCCGCGGCGGAGGCGATGATTCCGAAAGACTCGCCGGGGTTCCTCTTCCTGCCCGATCGGATCTATGCCGTTGAATTCCATTTCGCCAGGATGCTTTCGCCGCCCCTTACATTCTGCCCGCGGCGCACGACCACCCGCGTCTCCGCCGGCAGCCAGACATCCACTCGCGAGCCAAACCGAATCATGCCAACGCGATCGCCGAGAGCCACCATTTCGCCCTCGGACTTCCAGCATAGCACGCGCCGCGCGATCGCTCCGGCAATTTGTTTGAAAACGACGCGGCCCTGTGGCGAATCGATATAGATGATGTTCTGTTCGTTTTCACGTGAGGCGTCGGAGCGAAACGCGGCGTAGAATTTGCCGCGGCGATAGACCACGTCGGCGACGCGCCCTGCCGCAGGCGCACGCTGGATGTGAACGTTCCACACCGCCAGAAAAATGCTGATGCGGTGGCCGGTGACGGAGTCGAGCATCTCGTCCACGATTTCAACCACGCGGCCATCGGCGGGCGAGAGGATGTTGTTGGCATCGGCCGGAATCGTGCGCTCGGGATCGCGAAAGAAATAAAAGACGAACAGACCGAGGAAAATCAGGATTGCGCCGGCCCAGTGCCAGCCGAATAACACACAGAGGGCGCCGAGCACGACGGGCGGCAATCCAAACTTGTAGCCTTCTATGACCATATATGCTCGGAGAATCCTTCGCGCGGAAAATCAGTCCGGGCGGGCGATACCTGTAATGAATGCAGATGTATTGTACGACAAAAGAGATGATGGCCGCGCGACGCCTACCGGCGCGCGTGGGCGTGCTGCTGCCGCGCCACGATCATTTCCATCTGATCTTTCAGGCGCAGCTTTATTTTCTTCAAGGTCACTTCGAGCGTGAGGTCTTCCGCGCTCAGGTAAGGCTGCTTCACCAATTGTTCGAGTTGAGATTCACAGCGGGAGTGTTCTTCTGCGAGGCACCGGAACTCCATATTGCTTTCCAACAGGGACTGCCGGATATCGTGTGTCGTGATCGGCATTCATTCCCTCCGGGTTGGTGCGAACGTTTACATGACAGTAACAATTATCACAAACAAGGGACGACGTAAATAGGTTTGAACCTCGAAGTCATGGTACGTTGCGGGCTTCGGCGCTGATTCATGCGCTCCGTGACTGGTCGCTTTGTTTTCGCCAGATCCACAGCCAGCTCAGGACGGAGACCGCTTCGATGCCAAGAATGCTGCCGGAGATTACTGCGGACCATCCACTATTGAGTTGACTGCCATGGTGCCCCCCGCCAAGAGCCATAAGGGGCGTAAGTAGCATTTCCACAACCATGAACGAGCGGACCAACTCACGCATTCTCCCCAGCCCGGACGAAATGCGTTCGCAGGCTATCCAAGTCATGATGCCAATTGTCCCAACCAGCACGCCGCCCGGAGGAGCCCAAACGCTGCTGTTGGGGGCAAGTATCATCACCCAGCCGCCCAGTAGCAGAAGACCGCAAATCACGACGAGGAAGAGCGCGAGCGAGTACCCCTTAACCTCCCCCACGCCACTCGCCCCGGTCGATTGAGCCCGCTGCGCGCGCCGCATGAAAAACAATCCCCAAGGCGACGAAAAAAGTAGCAGCGCCACCCAAATCAAAAGGGCCATCCCGAGATCGCTGCCGAGATCAAACGGTTGTCCTGGATATTCAGGGTGAGTCACCACAGAACAAATCGCCAGCGTAATAATGGGAAGCTGCCAGCCAAACAGAGGACGATTCGGCGAAATCCAGATGACGATCGGAACAACAACGAGTCCAAAAAAGGCCCAAAGTAGAGTAGCGCCATCCAAGCCCGCCATAAATCCAAACAACAATCCCAGCAAGACGCCCAGGACCGGTCCAGCCCAATCCCGAGTTGAAGATGGTGCTTTCATCAAAGCGAGGCGCTTGGTTCAGGATATCCGAGCAGCTTTCCCGGCGGTTGCTGAATTCGATGCTGGTTGCTCAAAGGTGAAAACGTGGAGTCGGTGATCCGCCCCTCTGCATCACCGCTTCCCTGCCTCGTCAGCAGCGCGAGAAAGGATATCCCAGAGACGGGGCATCCAGGCGAGATGTTCGGGCTTCATCAGCACGGAGCGCAGGCAGAGGACCGTGTTGAGGTCGGGTTCGAAGGGTGCTGGCTGCGAACTGAAAAAGCGAACCGGCAATCGAACGAGTGCGAGATGCAGCCCGAGCTTCGCGGCGGCATCAAAAATTCGTTGCGAGTGTGCTGAAATCGTGCTGGCCGAACTCGCACGCGGCGCCCACACAACGATATCCAACTCTGGCGCGAAAGGCACCAGCCAGCGCGGGTCCTGCGTGAGCCGCCCGTGCATTGCCAGCGCCGCCGCGCGACAATCTTCTAGCATCAACGCAAATTCGCCGCCGCGGACAAGCGGCAACAATTGCATCGTAGCCCACAGCGCGACCGCCGCGGCGCCCGGCCGCGAACATTCCAGGCTGATCTCGCCCAGGTGCAAATCGGACGATGTGAAATATGTGTAGGGCGAATCGTGCTTGTAAATCGCGCCGACGCCCGCATCGCGAAACAGAACGCATCCGCATCCATAGGGCTGCATGCCGTGCTTGTGCGGATCAATCACAATTGAGTCGGCCTTGCCGATCAGGTCGAAGAAGGCTCGCGCTTCCGGCGCGAGATTTTCAGCCAGCGAGAAGTAGCCGCCGTAAGCCGCGTCCGCGTGCAAACGAAATCCGTACTTTTCGCGCAGCCGCAGAATCTCGGGCAGGGGATCGACAGACCCGGCTCCCGTCGTCCCTGTTGTAGCCACAACGCAGCCGACATCACCTGCTGCCAGCATTTTCCCGAGTGCGCCGGTGTCCATGCGCCCGCGGTTGTCCGTAGGCACAGCGGTAAACGGCAACTGGAGTACAGAACTAATCCGGCTGTGCGTGTAGTGCGCCTGATCGGACGCGAGAATTCTCTTTCCCGGCTGCAATTGTCCCGCCACCCAGAGCGCTTCGAGATTGGCCATCGTCCCGCCGCCGCACAAATGGCCAAGATGTTCCCGCCAGCCGAACATCGCCGCAATCTGCGCGACCGCTTCTTTTTCCATCTGCGAGCTGGCGCGGCCACCGTCGAGCGCGTGATTGTTCGGATTGATCCAGGTGGCCAAGGCATAAGCAGAGCGAGCAATCGGATGCGGCGGCTTCAACATCTGTCCGGCATACTGCGGATGGAAGTAGGGGTAGTTGTCGCGCAGCCGCACAGCGACTTCATTCATCACCCTCGCAAGGCGCGCATCGTCCGAAGCAGGCGCGGGAATTGCGGGGAGCGGCGCGAAGCCCTGCTCCAGAGTCTCCAGTGCGCTGGCAAGGAGTTCGAGGCTTCCCTTCTCGAGCATCATCTCAGCCTCCAGCTTGTGGATTAATTATCAGCGCCCACCGCACAACGAATCACGCGAGCGGTGCCGTGAGCAGCAGCGCGTCTTCGACGGGCGCAGCGTAATAGCGCGGGCGGCGCCCCGCGACCTGGAATTTGAAGCTCTCGTAGAATCGCACCGCGGCGGTGTTGGAAACGCGCACTTCAAGCATGGCTTTCTCTGCGTGGAAGGACTTGCCCCATTCCATCGCAGCTTGGAGGAGCGCAGCGCCCACGCCTGAGCGCCGGTCATCCGACCGCACGGCGAAATTCAAAATCTCCAGATCGGCGGCCACGCGTCGCGCAACCAGAAAGCCGGACACGCGACTTCCCTTTTCGGCCACCCAGCCAATCATTTCGCCACGCGCCACGCGATCGTAGTCCCACATCGTCCACTGCGCGATTTCAGGGCACGCAGATTGAATGGCGAGAATAGCTCCCACGTCCGGAGGAGCAAGCGCGCGGAGCAGCACCGCACTCACGGAACCTTCCAGTGAAGTTCCGCGTCCGTGCGGCGGACATAATTCGCGTTGAGCGAAAGTGCGTCGGAAACCTTCTCTTCCCGTGCTCGTTGGTACCCGAGCAGTCCTATGAATGGCGCAAGAACCGTAGAAACCTGCTCGAGAGCGCCCTCGCGTTTCTCAATCTGAGACATTTCCCGAGTAAAAATTTCCGTTTCGGGCGTCACGATCGTGAATTCAGAATCAGCGGCCTTCGCCCGCAGTGCTTCTGTGAATTCGGCCGGCGTCATTACGCACTCTTCACCTTCGAGTGCTAACGATTTGCCGCTACGCCGGTAAAAACCAAAACAAATTTGCCCGCGGCGTGCATCCATGCAAGGAATCAGTAGCGGTGCGGTGGAATGCGCCTGCACGGCAATCGCTTCCAGGCCACTCACGCCCGCGGCCGGCTTGTTGTAAACCTCCGCCCAGCCTTTCGCCGCCGTCAATCCTACGCGCAAGCCAGTGAACGAGCCCGGGCCGGCAGCGACTGAGAAAAGATCGAACTGTTTCAAGTCGAGCGAAAGCTCGCGCAACAGAAATTCCAGATGGCGGAACATGCGCGCGGAATAAGTTTCCTCCGCCCACGTCGAAACAACGCCGATGACTTTTTCATCACGCAGGACTGCCACGCTGCCTGCGGGCGAAGAAGTATCCAAAGCAAGGATGAGCACGGATGCGATTATAGGGCAATTTCGGGGCCAATCCGCGGAGAAACCTGCATTTCGCCAGCCGCTTAAACTGCTGATTTTTGATGAGAATACCTTGACGCGGCGCTCACATGTGCCTAATATTTAAAGATGCTCTTCGGGGAGGGAAATTCCGCACATGGACATGGAATTTAAACTAGGCGAGAAGGTAGTGTATCCGAACCACGGAGTGGGGATCATCGAACAAATCAGTTACGGTTACGTCAATGGAAAATCCGAACGGTTCTACATGCTCAAGATTGTTTCCAGTGGCCTGAAAGTGATGGTTCCGCAGTCCAACATTGAAAACGTTGGTTTGCGCGCCATTATTCGCGCCACGCAAGCCGGCGCCGTTCTTTCCTTCCTCGAGAAAGGCCGCTCCGCTTCCCATCATGATTGGAAACACCGCTTCAAGGAAAATTCAGACCGCATGCGGACCGGCTCGTTGATGGAAGTCGCCGCCGTTCTGAAGGGCCTTGTCGCTCTCAGCCGCACCAAGCCTCTTTCGTTCCGCGAGAAGAAAATGCTCGAGCGCGCGAAATATCTTCTCGTCAGTGAACTGGCCACCGTGCGCAACACTTCGGAGCAAGCTGTCGAAGTGAATATTGTCCGCGCACTGGCGAAAGCCAAGCTGCAAATGCCGGAATCGGCGCCAACCGCAGCAGATTAAGATTCAGTTTTCGCTTCGCTCTTCGCACCGGGCACTGACCGAACTGGTTGTGCCCGGTTTTATTTTGGGGTTTAATTTCATCGGCATGAATCCCCGGTACCAGGAATTCCCGCCCTCGCCGCGCTTCGCCGCGCACATCGAATGCTTTTGGCGCCATAGCTCCGTTGAGCCCATTCCCTCTTTTCGCGTGTTGCCGGACGGTTGCGCAGACATCATCTTCGAACAGCCGGCAGGACGCCGCGGCCACGGAATAATCGCCGTTGGAACCATGACGCGCGCGCAATCAATCGATCTGAAGGCGCGACAATTTACTTTTGGCATGCGCTTCCGCCCCGCGATGGCAGCGCGGTTTTTGCGCGTCGCGGGCTCGCAAATCGTGGATGGAATGATCGCGCTCGAGGATGCCTGGGGTGCGACACGTGCGCGACGGCTGGTCGAGCAACTCGCCGAATCCGCTTCCGTGCGCCAGGCAATCGCCCAATTCGAGGCCTCGCTTGGCGAACCTCCGGCGCTCGATCCGGCTGAAAGTGCGATCGCCTGGCTGGTCGAAAATCGTGGACAAGTTTCTGTGGAAGATCTCGCCGATGCCGCCAGCTTGAGCGCGCGGCAATTCCGCCGAATCTGCCTCGAACGAACCGGAATCACGCCTAAGCATCTCGCGCGGGTGCTCCGCTTTCGGCAGGCGGCGGCCCACGCAAACCGGGTGCACCGCGCCGATTGGGCGCAGGTCGCGCTCGACTGCGGCTACTACGATCAGGCTCACCTGATCAATGAGTTCCGCGAATTTTCCGGCCTTCCGCCGGGTGAATTCACGGCTTCACCGGTTTCAACAAACCTCCCTGCGCAGCCGGCTTCACTGGCCTTATGACCGTTTTTTCCAATCACTCATAAATCCATCCCTCTAGGATCGCCCCATGAGAACACTACTCGCGGTCACGCTGCTTCTAACCGGCCTGCAAGCCGGCCAGACAACCCAATCCAAAAAGGAGTCTCCAACCATGAAGATCACTCCCCTGATTTATGCGCCAGCCATCGAGCCCGCGCTCAAATTCTGGGTGGATCAGCTCGAGTTCACAAAAGTAGTGGAAGTGCCGGAGGGCGACAAGCTCGGCTTCGTTATTCTTGTAAACGGCAAGGCCGAACTGATGATTCAATCCACGGCAAGCATGGCGAAGGACAACGCGGCCATGGCCGAGCTCGCCCGTCCGGCGGCCTGCCTGTATATCGAAGTTGACAATTTCGACGATTTACTGAAGCGGCTTGGGACAGCAGCCGTTGTAGTGCCTATCCGCACGACGTTCTACGGGATGAAAGAAATCGGTGTCCGTGAGCCGGGTGGGAACATCGTGTTGTTCGGCGCAAAGACACAACAGGCCGCCACGCACTGACGGCCACCGGGCATGGATGCTGGCGTGCCGCTAGGATTTCTTCGGAGCCAGGATCCGCTCGATCTGCCGGAGGTGGTTCAGATCGTGCCCCGCGAACATTTTCGCTATATGTTCTACGGTTTCCTGGCCGCGCTCCGAGTGCATGCCGTGGTGCTGCCACTGCTCCGGCGTCAGTGATTTCAAGAGCGCCAGGTTGGCCTCGCGAGTCACCCGGAACTGTTCGACCGCTTTTCGCGGGTCGCGCTTGTCATAGTGCAAAGCTGTCACCCAGGTATCCTGGTCGAACGCCGTGATGGGAGTCCCGGGGGAGCCCAAGATCAACCGGATGCGCCAGCCGCCGACCATTTCTGCGTCTGCCAAATGGGCAAGGATTTCCGATACGGACCATTTGTCTGGCGCGGGCCGCTTCCGGAGTTTTGCAGCGGGCACGCCTTTGATCAGGCGCTCGAGTTTCTTCGCGGTGGCGGCCTGCACCTTCAATGGTTGTTGTCCCGCGGTGTTATTCAGCATTCGTGCGGTGTATTGCTGCGGCGTTTCTTGCATGGAATCCATTCCCTCCTGTTTCTCACTCGGCTGATTTCTATTCTAGAGAGACGCGCCACGCGTGAAAAGGTCGCAGGAATTCGGGCAGCTACCGCCGCGAGCACCAAATTGGCTGGCTCCCGCTCGCATGACCACCCACCACCCGCCCTTCAAGCCGTCTCATCCCGCTCAGACCTGCTCTATTTCCGGTTCTGGAAACCAATCCCCCGGAAATGGTCCCGCCAGTCGCCCGGCGTTCTAAAATTAGAGCAGCGATTCAAGTGCAGGGCGGCCCTTGGGAATCACCTGGCTGCCCGCCTCGCTCGCCAGTGTCTGTTTACGGGCGTGCGAATTCTCAGAGGCGAACCGCATGGCGCTGAAAGCGGCGGATGACCAGTCTGTCAAATCACCCCTAAAGCCCGAGGACCAGGAACTCGTCCGCAAGCGCGAAGAGCAAGCCGCGCTCGAATCCGAGCTCGCCGAGCGCGAATTGCGTTCCGCCAACATGCGCGCGGAACTTGGTGCGTTCGAGCGGCAATATTTGCATTTCGTCGGCTCGCGCTATGCCGAACTGGATGAATACAAGGCGCAAATTGCCGAGCGGATGGCGAAAGAACAGCCCGGCAACGAGCGCGCTCAACAAGCAGCGCGCGATGCCCGTGCCCGCGCCGATGAAACAAAATTCACCGCCGGAGAAAAATCCGCTGAAGAACCACGTGCGTTTCAAGCTTCTCCGGAAATGAAGCGCCTCTACCGCGACGTGGCCAAGCGCATCCACCCCGACCTGACGTCCGACCGCGATGACCGCGCCAAGCGCCAGGAATTGATGGCCGAAGCAAACGAAGCCTACGAACGCGGCGACGAGGCCCAACTCACAAAAATTCTGACGGAATACGAATCGAGCCCAGAAGCCGTGAAAGGCGAGGGTCCTGGTGCGGAACTGGTGCGCGTGATTCGCCGCATCAGCCAGGCGCGCAGCCGGCTGTCGGAAATCGAAGCCGAGCTTCAGCAACTGTTACGCTCCGACCTCTATCAATTGAAAGCACGACTGGATGAAGCGCAGAAGCATGGCCGCGACGTGCTGAAGGAAATGATCGACAAAGTGGATGAACAGATTGCCCAGGCTCGTCAGCGCCTGGAAAACCCTGAGTCGGCACGCCGCTGAGGGTCTGAAACCCATGGAACTGCGCGAAAAATCGGCGACAAAACAGATCGTTCCTGCGGCTTCGCAAGCCCTGGCGGTGCGGTCGTCCGCGCTGGTGGTTCGCGGCCTTCGCGACCTGGCGCGCGATTCCAACTGGTTGATCAAAAAAGTGTTCAGCGGCCGTTCTCCGCATCTCGCGATTTCTCCCACGGGTCAATTGAGCGCCGTCTCGCCACAAATTCAGCACAGCGGGCTCCACGGGCAGCAGCGCGTGGTGCTCTACGATATTGAAATGAGCGTGCCGACGCTCGCACTCTCGGCGCCCGGCGAATTGCCCGTGGCGGCCACGGATTTGCCGGCCGTGTTCGCGTGGTCGCCGACAGCGCGCCACCTCGTCGCCGCCTGGGGCGCGTGGCAACCGGCGCTGCATTTATTCGATCTGCACGGAAAAATGTTTCTCGGCGCATTCGGTGAATACCGGAATTCCCCGAATTGCCTGGCGTGGTCCGACACCGGAAAATATTTCGTCGCGGCTTCATGCGGAGGAAAGACGGCATCGTTGCGCTTGTGGCAATCGCGTCGTGATGCTGGCGGACAACATTTGCCGCTAGCCGATCCACCCTCAGCCGAAGTCGGCGTCCCCAATTCCATCGAGCCGCAACAGTACGGTGAGGAATTTGACGAAGAGGGCGCGTTCCGCGGCTATGGCCGAACCGCGTTCAGTCCCGATGAGCGTTCCATCGCGAGCGTGGTCGAAATCCAGGGAGAGTGGGCGGACGATTCCATCGTTTTCTTCGATGCTCCCAGCCTTCAGAACCAGCGTGCATTCGGCGCGCAGGGCCATATCACCGATCTCACATGGACTCCCGATAGCCAGCAAATCGTTTACTGCGCCGCCGGACAAGCCTATCGCCTGGAAGTGTCCACGATGTTTTTCGACCCGCTGCCATTCGGCGCCGAGCTGTGTGTTTGCCATCCGCACTTGCCACTGTGTGTTTGCTTCAGTTCCTGGCTGAAAAATTCCGCGAAGGGCCGCTTGTTCCTCACCGACCTCAGCCGCCAAACCGTGTTCGATGAATACCCCGCTGAAGGCGTGGTGGACTTGCGCTGGAGCCTCGATGGTTCAAAAGCCTACGCCGTCACCCGCGAGGGGATGGCCTACATCTACGAGCCCCCGCTGATTTAGCCGTCCGGGCAGACATCGCCGCTCCCATTTCTCCCACCAGGAAAAAATTTGATTCAGTTTGCTGGATTAAAACTCGGGGCGCCGTGCGGTGGCGGCAGACTTGCCGTTGCGCGCGGGCGGAACAATTGTGGCCATCTTGCGAATCATGGCCAGCACAAGCTTCTTGTCATCATCAGAAAGTGTGGTGGAATATTTCTTGATGTCCGCGAGGAAACGAATCTCCTCTTCCGACAGTTCTCCCAGTACTTTGCGTGTCTCGCGGTCCTGTGGCGTATCGCTGCCGGGGAAAAAGTCCGCAAGGTTGATTTCCATCGCCTCGGCAATCTTCGCCAGCGTCTCGAGCGAAGGCACCGTGTGGCCGTTCTCGACGCGCGAGAGATAGCACCGCAGCAATCCGGTGCGCCGCTCGATATCGCCTTGTGAGAGGCCTCGATCGCTCCGGTAAGACCGAATCACTTCGCCGATGTTTACCTTGGGCTTCTCTTTGGGCATGGGTACCTTCCTTGCAACTGGGGCGTATCTTACGAGTTACCCTTTCGGGCGTGCAACACAATTTTCGTAAATTGTTCCTGTCAGGAACATGAGTGCGCGTGCGTCAAAAATAATGGGGCGAGCATGTCGCTCGCCCCCGCACGCATTCGATCTTGATCGCAGCTACTGCGAGTCGTTTGGCGCCGGCACTTCCACAGGCTGCTCGGTTGTGAATTCCAGCAGCGTTTCGCTGGGGATGCGGATTCTTTCGCCATGCGTGGAAAGTTGCACAGCCGTTCCCGCTCCGGCTCCCACACCCGCGCCAATCGCGGCCCCTGTGCCACCACCGGCGATACCGCCGATGATCGCGCCGAGCACTGCGCCGCCCCCAATGCGCTTTGCGCTTTGCCCTCCGCGGCCCTTGCCCACCACGTCATAACTCGTGGACTGAATCTGGACGAGGTTTTCGCCAATCCGCACGCCCGTCAGCTCCAGGGTCAGCTCTGCTCCGCCTGAAATTTTCCCTGCATCTTTCGCATTCGTCAGCTTGCCGTAAACATCCGCGCCCTTCGGCGCAATCACCGTGTCGTCCACCATCAAGGCCGATTCGAGACTGGCGTGGAAATATTCGCCGACGTGGTTTTTCCGTGAATCCACGTTCGAAATCATGCGAATCAATAATGAAGTCCCCGCCGGGATGGTGATCGTCTTCGCCTTCGGTGCGTCCTGCGGTCTGGTTCGGGGCGGTGCGGGATTCGCTCGAGCCTTCGGAGCGTCCGGCAGCGAAGAATTATCGGTCTGCACAGGCGGTGCATCCTGATGCGGCGGAGAGTCGGTTTGCGCCGCGGCGGACCGGGCGGCAACGGACGCCACAACCATCAGGATCATTAACACCGGTATTTTTGTTCTTACATTCATGACCGTCCCTCCCACGCCTTGATTACTGCCTCGCGGCTCCGTGATTCGGATTCAAATCGTAGGATACAGCAATTTCAGAAGGGGTTGTAGGGACTTCGCGCGCGGCAATCTTTCGGGCGGAACGGCTGAATTACACCACCGACTGGGGAATAGGTGAGGGCGTGAAGGCGCCAGCCGATTGTTTTCCGGCGCGCTTGGACTCGTAGAGAGCGTCGTCGGCGCGTTTCATCAAATCCTGTGGCGACTCGCCAGGTTTGTAGTCGGTCCAGCCACGAGAGAATTGGCAGCGGATTTTTTCGTCTTTGTAAACCACCTCAAGACCCTCGACGCGCGCCAGGACGTGGCCCACTTCATCCACCCGGCATTCAGGAAGGAGAGCCATGAATTCATCGCCACCGAGGCGTACGGCGAGGTCGGAACCGCGAATCGCGCGCTGCAAACGGTCGGCGAAACCCTTGATCACCAGGTCGCCCGCCGCGTGGCCATATTTGTCGTTCACCTGCTTCAGACTGTCGAGATCCATCAGCAAAATCGTGAGCGGCCGCCCGTGTCTTTGCGCGCGGCTCATTTCCTGCGCCAGGCGCTGCTCGCCCGACCGGCGATTATAGAGCCCTGTCAATTGGTCCAGAGCCGCAAGCTTATAGACTTCCGAAGCCAGGCTTTCGACTTTTGCGAGGGATTCGATCTGGTCAGCCAGTTGATTGCGCAGCTTGTAAATCATCATTTGCTGGTAGATCAAATAGACGCTGAACAGCAGCACCATTCCGACCAGCGCGCGAACTGATTGGTTCAGGTAGAAAGAATAGCCGGAGGCGTCGTGGCTCAGCATCGCGGGAAAGGTGAAGGATGCCACAGCGAGCGTCAGCAGGAGGAGCACGGCCACAGTCGTGGACCAAAGCCACCACTGCTTCCGGTCGAGATGCTTCAAATGCTTGCGGATTTCCTCTGGACGCACGACCGCCGCGTCGCCGAAGGTCCCTGCACTCGTCTCAGTCATAGTTGGCTGCTAGGATGCCTTCTTCAAGTAAATCAAGAATGCCCTCTGGAACTCTATAGGTATGTTCCGAATGGTTTCCAGTTCGTCAACCGGTAGCTGACTAGGACCGGATTCTTCCACTACACGGGTTCTGACGACTTTCCTGAAGCCTTTCCGGCCCTTTCTCCCTCACCGCTGCCCCACGCCCATCCCTAAAAACCGAAACTTTCTACGCCCTAGCGGCTGCGTGGTGCTTCGGAAACTGAGCAGCAAAGCTTCCGGCCGCAAACCTGCCTCGCCTTTTCTCTACCTTCGGCTCCAGCCGGCTGTTCCAGACCGGCACACAAGGAGAGAAAAATGAGATCACGAATTTCCCTAATGCTGCTCGTCCTCGCGACTTTGACTATCGCCGTTCAATTCACTCCCACCCAAGCCAGCTTCATGCAAAAATCAGCAGCCCTGCGGGACGGCAACGGCCCGATGCCCCCTTGGCTCGACGGCAACGGCCCGATGCCCCCTTGGCGCGATGGCAACGGTCCGATGCCCCCTTGGCAGGCTCGAGCGTAAACACGCGCTCCATTGGAACCAGTCTGAAGGGGAGAAACTCAGGTTTCTCCCTCTTGGATTTGTGTTAGGATGCACGTGCGCCGGAGGTATATGTTGATGCTGGTCACATGGTGCGCCGGCATTTTTCTGCAAGCATTGATCCTGTTCCGGTCTATCCGGTGCCGGAGCTTTGCGAAGTATCCTTTTTTTACACTTACCTTTTCTGCATCTTTCTCGTTGACCTGGCGCGCATCCTTGTCTACACGCAACATCCCGCAGCCTATCGAAACTGGTACTGGAGCACGCAGTTCTTGAGCATTGCCGCCGGTTATGGCGTCATTCTTGAAATCGTACGGCAGACTCTGGCCCCCTACAAAGGAGCGGCCCGGTTCGGAAGCCGCGTACTTTGGATAAGCTTCTTCGCTGTGCTCGGCTATATATCGTACAAGTCCGTTTCGATGACGAATTGGTCCGCGTCAGCTACCGGCGCGGAGCTGGAGCGTGATTTGCGTACGGTTCAGGCATTCGTGCTGGCGGCGATCCTGATCGTCATTTCCTATTACGGCATCGAGATCAGCAGAAATTTGAAAGGCATTACCCTCGGCTATGGAGCGTTCATTGGTCTGAGTATCATGAATCTGGCCGTGATAGCTTACGTCGGCCCTCCGCTGGAGGAAGTCTGGCGAGGTCTGCATCTCTATGTTTTCTTTGTGCCGCTTGTCATCTGGCTCGTGGCTTTGTGGTCCTACCAGGCCTCGCCGAGTACGGCCGCGAATACACGGCTGGAAGCAGACTATGAGTCGCTGGTGCTGAGGACGAAGGGCTTGCTCCGCGCAATGCGGGATGATATGTCCGGAAAGTTCAAAGAATGACCACTCTGATTATTTACTTCGCAATTGCCGCGGGCTTGCTCCTGCTCTTGCTTCTGGCATCTCTCCGGCGAACGACGCCCGCGGAAGGCACCGCCCAAGCGCTCTTGGGAGCCAAACAAGCATTGCGCACGCTTCAGCTTGGCCTGCTTCCCACAGAGTTGGTGGGAGCATTTTTTGCCAGGAATGATTTCGACTTTGTAGTTGCGACGGCTCCCGAATCCATCCAGCGGCTTTTCCTCGCAGAACGAAAAAGAATTGTGCTTGCGTGGCTGAGCCAGGTGAGGTTGCAGATCATGCACCTTCAGCATTTTCATTTCGAACATTCGCGCCATTTCGTCCGTTTGAGTCTGGCAAAAGAAATTGTACTGGCCGCGGAATTTGCAGCGCTGCGAATGAGATGCCGGATGCTCTCCCTGCTCGTGTACTTCCGAGGCCCCTATGGCGCGCCTTACCGATTCGAGAAAGCGGCTGCATCGGCTGCGCACCTTTGCGCTATTTCCGAGCGCTCCCTCGCGTTCTTGAATCTGGCGGAGAGCCCTGCCCTGGTGGGCAACTCGGCTGGGAGCGGTGGCCCTTCATGAGGAAATCGTCGTGACCGTGCAACCAAAACGGATCGATGTCGAGGCAGCCGCCCGAGATCTGCGGCTTCGAACCCTCTCCCAGATTCCTCATCCGCTGGAATGCTTTATTTATCTCTCGTCACTCCGAGATTACAACACCGGCCTCTATCATCATGACGGTCTGGCCTCGCGGTTTTCTGAGGAAGTGGCCTGTGAAGCCCTGGCTGTTTGCCATCGCGAGGCCTTTCGCCAGTTGCTCACGTCGTCTCTGGAAGATATTGTGGGCCAATTACGGGCGTACATGAACGCCTCATCAGGCGAGCCCGGCGAATTTATTGCCGCTTGGAAGAATTTGAAGCCGTACCAGGTAGCCGTCCCGGCGGAGTCCGATCCCCTCTCGGCAGACTACCTCTGTTCCAACCTCAAAGTTGCTTTGGCGATCTTGGAGAGCCATTTCCAGCCCCATCGGGCAAGCGCACAAGTCGCATAGCGACCGCCGCCACTTGTCCTACGATTTCTGCCTCATCCGGATACCGGAACCGGCGTACCGGGCGCCCCGAGAGCGGGTGGGGCAGCAGTGTGATTTGAGATCCCCCCACCTCGCACCAGGAACATGCGTACCCGCCCCGCAGTTCCACGAAATAAATCGGCCGGTCAAATTCCGTGCGCCAGGCAGAGGGTTGCACCCGGTTCAAGTCTGTGTCTATTTGCACAAAGGACCCCGGGCGAAGGATTGGGTCCATGGTGAAATCATCCACACCGATATATCCGTACTGGCAGTGGCGCACGTCGAGTTTCTGAATGAGTGAAATAGGAACTTCACCCCACACCTCCACCATCCGGGAGATCAGGCTGGTCTTTTCCAGGGAGAAACCCGGGTCGAAGCGTACCGGAAATCTCACTGGTTTCTTCGGATCTGGTAGCTCGAGGGCGACGAGAGTTGTGTTCTGCTGCGGAAGGTCCAGTTGATAGCGCGCGATGTCGTCAGGGTCGACATTAAAGATGCGCAGAATATCCGAAAATCTCGTCCGGTAAATCGCGCTCAGGCTGAATATCTTGTAAATACTTGGAACGGAGCTTCCATTTTCGACTTGGGTCAGCCACGCATTCGAGATGCTGAATTCGTCATTGCCGGACTCCTGCGCAATCCTCCGGCTCAGCTCCTCCACCTCGCGCGTGGTCACTCCCAGTCGATTTCGAATTTCCTTGAGTTGCTCTCCAGGGCGCACGGATCTGCGCGTGGTCTCAAGCATCTGGTAGACTCGCCCCGTGCACAACCCTAGCACAGCGGCAGCCGTGCTTGCCATTCCAAGCACGCGGCCTTCGTGATTCCCATATCGGACCGCAATCGATCGATTAACTCGGACACTTCGGATCGAAGGTCATTTTCGGCGGTAGGTGGTGAATTTCGGCTGGGGTGGATGGAGGCCGAATGCAGACGGCCGAGGTCAAGCTCCACGCTGATGACAGCTCCAAGGAAGGGTTTCCCTTTGGCGTCACACCGCAGAGCGAAGCTTTGCACTCGCTATCAAGTATGACAAGCTTATCGTACTGGAGTTCCCAACATGGGTTCACCGGGCGCGCCAACCGACTCGGGCCAGCCATTTCGCGACAAGCGCGAAGTGCCCCGGTACAGTTTCATCGCAGAAGTCACCGTCACCGACACCTCGAGCGACACGCGATTTTCTGGGCGCATTTCTGAAATCAGCCGCAAGGGTTGCTATGTGGATATTCTCAACCCGCTCCCCGTGGCCACTTCCCTCCAATTGAAGGTCACGCGGGATCTCGGCGCTTTCATCGCCACCGGCAAAGTTATTTATACACAGCCGGGCATGGGAATGGGGGTCGCATTCGTCACCATCGCTGACGACCAGATGAAAACTCTGGATGCGTGGCTCGCCGAATTGAAGTCCTGACAAACCACGAATCCTCTTCTTCGCTATTCGATCGGCGTCTGCTCAGTGCCTCCAGAGGTTTGGAACTACCAATCCACCTCCGCCGGTTGTTGCGACCACCAGGCACATCACCACCATCATCAAATCGTAGCTCCAGCCGTCCGTCCCCGTCTTGCCCCAGAACCCCGTGTGCCACACGAATATTTTCTTCAGGATCGCGCCCATCATCACCAGAACCAACCCCAGGGCAGCGAGTTGTGCAAGCACCCCTGAAACCACCCCCAGCCCGCCCGCGAGTTCCGCTGCGCCCAGGAAGATTGTGAATCCCTTGCTCATCCCGATGTCTTTACTGCGCGCCTCAGAATCCGTCACGTGCTTCCAGCCGCTGGACAGGAACACGGCGCCGACAATGAATCGTAAGAGCAAAACGGCTAGATCAAAAAAGCTGGCAAGTTGAGGGAACATCATGGGAAGAGTTTCCTCCGGCGGATTCTACGCTGCCTCAACGGGATATCAAGTCCTCAGTCAGCATTTCCGGATTCCCCCGGGCATACGGTAAAATGGTTGTGCGCCAGTCCCCGGGAGGTCAGTTTGGGTTTTAGTGCCAGCACTAGGCAATTGGGTGAAGTTACGGTTGTGGATGTACGAGGACGCTTCACGCTGGTCGAAGGGCAAGCCGTCCACGACCTGCTGAAGGATCTCTTCGAGGAAGGGCGCCGATGCGTGCTCCTGAATCTTCACGATGTCTCCTACCTCGACAGCTCGGGAGTCGGCCAGTTGGTGCGCGGTCTTTTCACCGCGCGAAAAAACGGCGCCGAGTTGCGGGCCTTCGATCTCAGCCCTCGCGCGCGTGAAATCTTGCGGATGACGAATCTCCACACTGTGTTCACGGATTTCCCGGACGAGCAAGCCGCCCTTGGCAGTTTTCATCCCTGAGACGAGCTTTACGCGAGGGGTCTTCCGCCCAATAATTCCATACCCTGCCGAGCGGCATTCACCGTGCCGCACCCGGAGACTATTTCTCGATCACCCCGCACGCGATGCGTGCTCCTGAATTCCCCGACGGATCGGTCTTGTAGTCGTCCTCTTTCTCATGGATCACGAGCGCGGTACCGCCCTCATGGAATAGCGAATTGGGCCCATCGCCGAGCGTCACGCTCGCGTCGGCCAGCGAAGCCTTTGACTTCCCCTTCTCACCCACAACGATATTCAACAGATCGCCGGCGTGGGGTCCGGCAGGATTATCCTTCCCGTGCATTTTCATTGTGGGATTGAAATGCCCGCCCGCGGTCTTGAAATCCGGGCCTTCACACTTCCCCACCGCATGAATATGAATTCCATGCACGCCAGGCGGTAGCTCCGAGACATTCAAATCAATATGTACGCCACCGGCTGACTGCGTCAGGATCGCCGTGCCGATTTTCTCTCCCTGCCCGTTGACGATGTCGGCATGAGCGGATTGCTGTTTGGTCTGACCGAACGCCGCCGTTGCGCAGAGAAGCGTAGCTCCTATTAACAAATTCCGAAGTCGCATCGAATTAACCTCCATAAAATTGCGGCCCGGCCAACGACACAATTGCCGCGGCGGCCGTCCAGCTTCGCCCAAGGGTTTAGATGCAGCTCTCGGGTAAAAGCAACCAGGAATCCGGCTGGAAGGCGGGGAATAATCTAAAAATTATGCAGACAGTTCGACGCGAACCGTGTTTCGAAACAATCTTTCGCGCGACTAGACTTCAGCGGTCGCGGTTCTCGAAAAGGCCGCAATCGCTGCCGCTTCGCTCTCGCGCACATCAAACACCGCGAGGAGCTTCGTCATCTTCAGAAGATCCAGCACCTGCTTGGTAGGATTGAACAACTTCAGCTCAACGCCCTGGCCACGCGCGCTCGTGAGGGTGCCCACAAGTTGCCCCACGCCTGAACTGTCCACGTATTTCACACCGGCGAGGTTCAGCAAGATTTTCTTATGCCCCTCCGAGGCCAATTCCTGCACCGCTTCGCTCAGCGGCAAATTCCGACCGGGGCGCAAGCCAAGCGCCTCGCCCAGGCTCAACCTCCCGGCCAAATCGAGAATCGTGACATCCTCCACCTGCCGTACCGTGCATTCCATGGTCATGGCCGATCCCTCTGAGTGCGCGTTTCAACCTGCGGGGTTGCGAGAGTGTACAACTCACTCGCGCAGAAAACAACGCGCCAAGTGGTGGGGGCTCCCAGAAGATCTCCACGCGAACAATCTTACGTCAGAGGGCCGGGCCTCGCTCCTCCATGAAATGAAACGCATCCTCAATCGTGCGGGACGACGCATGCGATGACGTCAGCGAATTCGATTCCGCCTTCGTGAATTGATAGCGGCGGCGCGGAGAAAATCTCGACGGGTCAAACGCGCCACGCCTCATCTGAAACACGTACACGTATTCGTGCTTTGCCTTCTCAGCTTGGGAAATCGGCGTCACCGTCGTATCCATCATCGACATGGGACTGAAATCGGAGAAACCATTCTTGTCGGTGTGAACAGGCGCCGGCAACGTGTTGCCGTAGAAATCCACGTCATGAGTGAAGATGATTACGAAGTCCACTCGCGACATGTCGGGCGCGGGGCACACGTTCGGAAATTTCTTCTTCCGGTTTTGCGTCACCCATTTGAATTGATCCGGCGTGAGTCCGTATGCGGAAAAGAATATCTGGCACGAGGGATCCGCGCTCTCGCTTTCCACCGTGCTGTCCGGGAAATCCTCCGACTCCACCACGGCAGCCACTTCGTGCACGCTCGGCGTGTTTCGCGCCGGCTGCAAATTCGTGGTGCTTTCGCTCGGCTTTGAATTGCTCGGAGCAGTGGCAGGCGCCGCGGGAACGGAATTTGAGTGCGTGCTGCCCGTTGCGGGGGGCTGCGACGCGCTCGATTTATTGCTCGCGGATTTTGTAGCATTCGACTTCATCGTGCTTGTGCGCGCAGCGGCAGTACGCGTGCTCGCGTTTGTTGCCACAGGCTCGCCGCCCGAGTTCCCTGCTCGCACTGCCGATTTCTTCACCGGCGCGATCGCTGGTTTCGACGCAACCGGTGGCGGCGCTTCTGCCGCTGTGGTCAACACAATATCCACCGGCGCACTCTCGATCTTCGTTGGCATGGGCGCACTCATCCGCGCAGGCGTAACTGCTGCTGGCGATGCTGGCACACTCGCAGCCACTGGCACACTGGCCACTATGCTTGCAGCCGTGGTTGCGGGAGCGGGAGCCGGCGCAGGCGGTACGTTGCTGGCGACGGTGGCGACCGCTGCGGGAGTTTTCGCCGGGTTGCTCGCCGGAATCAGCGAAACTGCCGCGGGGCGCGCTGCGGCTCTAGCCGCCGATGCTAAACTGGCCGCGCTGGCTGCCGGGTTGTTGCTCTCGTCCGGGAGCGGAGGCAAGCTGGGGAACGTGCTATCGGGAACATAGCCTTCCACGCCGCTCGCCGAGTGAATCTTCACGAAGCCCTTCACGCGGCTGATGATCTCGACCGTCTCGTTGCACTTCAGTTTCGCGGCCACGTCAAAACTGCCGAGCGAGTCGTACACCCAGACTCGATCCTGATTCGCCGCACATTTCATCGGCAAGCTGTCGCCGGCAATCGCCATTGGCGCGAAGCTCCACCTGAGTAAGACGCAAACCAGGAGCGCCACGATCGGACCGAGACACTTACGCGTGATCATCATCTCCCCTCCCAAGCTGTCGAGAGCGCTTTACTGCGGGCTGGAAATACCCACGAAACAGCGCCCACCTGCAATCCCAAGAGTCCGCAAGTCGCGCTATGAATGGTGAACAGGCACCACAAGTTTGCGCTTTCGAGGCGAAAGTGAACAACTGGACGAAAGTCCAAGAAAGGTGCAAGGGCCGCGGGTTTGGGCAGTCTGGAAATTCTTCGCCTCAGATTCTCCTGCTTGTTCGCCTACAAAATAGTAATGACAGAAGCACCCGGATTTGTGCATCTTATTGGCCGGACAAGGGAGTGCAAAGACCCGGCGAAGGAGTAGGCCAATGCGATATGACTTCATTGTCGAGACGTATGAAACTGAGCGCATCAAAGTGGTGAGCACGTGGAGCGAATTCAAGGACGACGAACTGCCCGTGCGTCCGCGCAAGGGAGATCCGCGCGGGCGAAGCGTCCGTGAACAAATGGTGCATCAATGCGTGAGCGAGAATTTGTGGTTCCGGACCATGCTCGGAATCGAAGTGACGCCGCAACCTCTGCCCACGCAGGAAACGCGGCTGGAATTCATGAAGAAGTACGCAGAAGACAGCGCGAAGCGGCTCGCGGAATTGCGCGCGAAAGACGAAGCGTGGTGGGAAGGCGAAACGAAATTTTTCGACGTGAAGCGTTCGCGCGCGTGGGTGATGATGCGGCGCATCGCGCACACCGCACATCATCGCGGGCAGCAAATCGCGATGTTGCGCATGGTCGGCCACGACCTGCACAGCAACTACGGCCCCACTGCCGATACCGGCGGGCTGATGCAAAATGAGGCGCCTACAATTTATGCCTACCCAAATCTGAACGCGCTGTTCGCCGGCGAAGCCAAAGGGGGCGCGAAATCTCCGCTGCCCGGAGGCGGGAAAAAACCCGTCACCGAACGTCCTGGCGATAAGTAATTCTCGCGCGGACAACCGGCCTGAGGGCGAAGATGAATTCAGGGGCGAAGCGGCGGTGAAAAATAAAGCCTCGCAAAACTTTCGATTAGAAAAAATTAAGTACCTGTGTTTTGAGTGAATTAAGCGAATTCCTATTCGACACCACTTTCGATTAGAAACAGGGTACCGGAACCACAAAAGTGGGCTCTCGGAGGGGGTACAGGATCTCAGATGGGGGTGGCAGCGAAGTGAATGATCCGAAGTTCCCCGGGTGAGCGGGGTACCCCTGAAGTTCGACTGCGCTTCCACCGGTTTGTTGTAGCGAAGCATCCGAGACTTCTCCATTCTTAGCTTGCAACGCGAAAACGCCGAAGGCAATGGAACTCGCGTGTGGAGTTTTTCAAAGGCTGGAGAGAATCATTCAGTGCGAGGATCGAAAACAAATGTCCGGAAATTCTAAATTCGAAGGCGAAACAAAACCAGTGGCGAGATAGATTCAAAACCTTGCGCGGGTGGGCCGGCGCAAGCGGTACGAGGACGACGAACGTCAGTTTATGGCGGGGTTGAAACCCCGCCCTACAAAGAAGGAGAGCGCCTCGACGGGGTCCTCTCGGTCCCGCGACTACATCCGGGACGCAGAGTGCGCGCAGGGCTCGGGACAAGGTAAACCCCGCCCTACAAAGAAGGAGAGCGCCTCGGCGGGGTTCCGTCGGCAGGGCTCCCGTTTTCGTCAAGGCTGCGGCGGGCAGGCGGGACAAGTTCCACCGCACCCCGCAAAGACAGAAGGGCGACGAATGCGTGAACTTAGCGGAAATGCCGTTTTTGTTGCGATTAGAAAAATGTGATCGTCTCTGTTTTGATGGATTTAACTCGATTTCTGAATTGGCTAATGCTGCGATTAGAAATGCAGTGGCTACTGGCCTTCCTTCGCCAAGGCTACGGCAGGCAGGCGAGTGACAAGTGGTTAGTCAGCAGTTGCGGGGAAAACGTCCAAGTACCTTGCTGACAAGTGCTTCACGCGATGCGAAGTGGGACCGGGCACCGCTTGAGTATCCCGAGTGGGGAAAGAGTCGAAGTTGAGGATGATTGGTCACGAACGACGGTAGCACGGTGTGCTGGCAAAATTCGACTGGTCAGGGGTTCAGGTTTGGAGAATTTGAAGTACAGATGCAGGACAGGTGGGGAGACCTGGTCGAAAAGGGGTGCAGCTCAATTGACCGATCGCACTTTCCACTTGCGAAGGAAGCCGAGGTAGAAGAAAAGCACGAAGAGAATCGTGTGGACAATGGAGCGCGCGCCGCTGATTTCAGGCGTCTCGATAAAGCCTGTGTGGAAGATGGGGACCGAAACGCGGTACGCGTAGAGATAGATCAGAATCCCCGCGCTCTCGAAGAATGCGCCTGCAAGGAATTTGCAGACGTCCTGCCATGGAATTTTCCTGAGCATGTTCGGCTCCTGTGTTGGGCACTGCGCAGAACGAACGGTATTGATGGTAGCGGAAAATTGGAAGGATGTTCAGGGCTAACAAGGTCCCCCCCGAACAAAACCAGTGGCGAGATAGATTCAAAAGCCCCCACCCTTTGCTTCGCAAAGGATGGGCCACCCGGAATTTCAAAATCTGACGAAAATGAAGGGTGGGCCACCCGCCCTTGACGCGTTGGAACGAAGTGTAGTAAAGGTTTACTGGTCCATGAAGTATCTGGCTATATGCTACCAACTGACACTTTAGTGCGCATGTGATCATTGTACTGATCAAAGCTATCCTGATCGTCGCGGTCGTCCCAGCGCTCATCACTGTCTACTTGGGGACCGCCGATAAGCTGAAGACCGAGAAATGGCCTCGCCGTTGGATTTGGAATTTTCCGTTTTGGATTCTTCTTGTCGCAATCGTTGGCGTATCAGCGCTCGAAGTCTGGTCTTACGAGCGATCAACTCCAGCTGCGGAATCCAACCGGCCGCTACACTTCCTTCCCCTCGAGTCGTATGAAAAGGAGTTGGATAGTTTCAAACAGAAATCGTCAGATTGGGAGCAGCGAAGACAGGAGCTTGTTCGCAAATTTGAATTTGCGGCATACGCCTATGATCGACAGGATTACGCCAAATCGGTCAACGCGCTATCCGAGATAGAAAAGGGGGAAGATACCCAGGGACCGCTGACGCAGACATCTTCATATGTTGTTGCTAACGATCTCGCGTGTGCCTATTTCAAACGGCAACGTAATCATGGATTTTCTGCATCACGGTTTCTTTTCCTCGCTCAGAGTCGTGTTCCGCCGAATTCAAAAGAGGCACGCATGATGGAGGAAAACATTGCAATCTTGGATGAGCTTGTGAACAGATTGGATTGAACATGATAGAAAACATACTTTCGATGTATAAGCGTATGTTCACGAAATATCCATGGGCAGTAGTCGTGGGTGTCTTATCCTATCTCATTTTCTTCGCGACCTTTTTCTTGAAGATTTCGCCCTTCGAATGGATTCGCGCGCCTCACGAGGCACGCGAGCTTCGCATGCGGGTCTTAGATTTGGAGATGCAGCGTCGACAGCAGGATCTACTTTTGGCAACGTTGACAGCTAGGACGCCACAAGCTGACTATCTGAAACCGCTCAAGTTTGAGGAAAATTGGCGCGATGAGCACACGCGCGAAACCATCGGTCGACTTGTCGAATATGCCGAATTTGCACTCTCGAAGAACGACTTTGAGCATGCTGAACGCTTCTATACCGAAGCAAGTGAAATGCAACCGACGATCACGATTCCGTACTACGAAGGAAGGCTCGCATATCGTCGCGGTGACCTTCAGCGCGCGGAAGTAAAGTGGTTAGAGGCGATAAAGCGCGACCCTGAGGGTAAGTATCCAGACCTGCGCCTGTATCTAGGAATCCTATATTACCAAATTGGCCGCGCCAGCGAGGCTAAGCAGTACTTCGAGTATTCCGTCGGCCACAATGCGAAGCCTTGACGGCGCAAATACGGCCGCTTACAGCGGATGGCGCGCCCATCCAGGACTTCGGCGTGAAGTTCTAGATTTTTCGGGTGCCACGTTGCATGCGACTTTTCGAGGGCTCGATATCACTTCTTCCCTTCCGGCGACGGTGATGTCTTGGCAGGGGCTGCGGCGGATTTCTCCTCAAGAATAATGATTTTCTCGCGGATACTCTGGTCGGCAAAGCGGTCGCTGAACTCCGTCGCTGCCGCGTGAATGGAATCCAATCGACGACGAAGAAAATTAACCACAGTCCCGAAGCCTACTGCGAGAATAAGTGAACAATGGATTGCGCCTAGCAGTTTGAGCGCGAGCACCTTCGGCAATTCTGAAACGAAGAATGGTATAAACAGCGAAGTGACCAGGGCGTCTGGCCATGAAAACGAGACGCCACTTACCCGCCCGATCCCATAGTACGCAAAGGAGAAAAGCAATGCTATGTAGGTGTACACCGAACCCAGGAAAAGTATGCCCAGAACCCAAGCCCATCTCGACACTAGGTACGAGTCTTTTAAGAAGTCCAGTATTTTTGCCCACAGACTTATCTGATTCTGCAGGTTCTTCAGTTCGTTAGTGGGGGCAGTCTCCCTCGTGACAGCGGACAGGCCGGCAAGCGTTGTGTCAAGCCCCGTAAGGAATGCGTTTCCGATTTTTCGCAGCCATGGATCGGAAAAAAACATAACCTTTAGGATGCCAAAGATCTTTCGTCCCAATTGCAATAGAACAACTATGAGACTCAGCCAGAGCACACTGACGTGAGTCGTAACGAGTATAAGGATGCACCAAAGGAAAGTGAATCGTTGAAAAGGTCGAAGCAAGAAGCGCAATAATTCCGCGATTCCTTTCCTCGCGCCGACATGAATCGCTGAACTTGCAGGGCGCTGAGATACAACAGGAGAGGCGCTCTGCTCACTGACTGGTGCATCGATCAGCTCTGGATTCGCTTGCGTCGTGATCCATCTGTGTATTCCACGTAGAATGAGAAAGCACGCGTATAGCGCATACCAGAGCAAAACAAATGGAAAGGCATAAATATACGCAAGGCTGAGGAGTGCCTTCCAAAACCCAGACCCGGTAACGAAAGAAAATATGACAAGCAGACCGAAGAGCAGTATCTCGGATACTGTGAGCCGGAAAAGATGTGCAGATCTTGTAATTAAAGGGGATTGAAAATTGAGGAAGAACAGGGCGTGAATCCATAGAAACATCGCGAGTAGAAATGTCGTCGCCTTTCGCACCGTTTCGGAGAGCGTGGGCATAGCTGGGTTCAATTTGTGATGTGAGCCTACCAATGAGGAATCAAACAGTCAATAAACGCAGTTATTAGCATTGTCTGTTGCGGGCGAATCCTTCATCGAATTCCAAAGGCGAGGGCGGCGCGGGGGCGCTACGCGTTTAACTCAGTTAAAGAGCGCGGAGCGTGGTGCGTTTGGCGAGGAGGGGGAGGAAGAAACAAGAAACAGCAGATCCCTCACCCAGATGTGACTGCGTTCGGGATGACAACGTTGAAGCAAACGGCGAGGCGAGAGGACGGCGAAGCTAAACGCAAGAGAACAACAGATCCCTCGTCGGCTGAAGAGTGGCCTCTGTCGGGATGACAACGTGGAAGCGAGCGGCGAGGCGAGCGTTGCGGCGAGGGACGGTATTGACCACCGCGGAGACGCAAAGGACGCGAAGGAAGAAGAGGCGGAGCGCAGCCAAGAGCCGGCGGGACGCCGGCGCTACAAGGGCGCGGCTTTGCGGCTTACCCAGGCGAAAGGCGGGAGCGGGCTACTGAGACGCGGCCTTCGGTTCCCTCAGGGTAAACCCTTCGCGACGCCTCAGGGCAAACCCTTCGCCACTCCTCAGGGTGAAGAGTACAATCCGGGCAATAAGGTACCCGCCTACGCCAAAGCCCCGCAGAAACATCCCGGACGCGGAAGGCGCGCTGCGGCGGGCAGGCGGTGATTCTCGGTTCTCAGGAGGTGATTGATCCATGAGCCAGAAAACATTTTCGATGCTTGCGAGCTTGATTTTCATTCTGGTTGCGGCCGGGCACGCGGCGCGACTGGTGTTCAAATGGCCGGTGTCGTTGGACGGCTGGGCTGCGCCCATGTGGTTGAGCTGGGTGGCGCTGGTGGTTGCGCTGTATCTGGCGTCGCAGGGATTCAGGTTGGCGAAGAGGGGGTAGGGGGGAACAAGAGACAGCAGATCCCTCACCCAGATGTGACTGCGTTCGGGATGACAACGTGGAAGCGAGCGGCGAGGCAAGAGTACGGCGAAGCTAAATGCAAGATAACAACAGACCCCTCGTCGGCTGAAAAGTGGCCTCTGTCGGGATGACAACGTGGAAGCGGAGTGCGAGGGCAGAGAAATATTATTTTCTCAGGTTCGTGAGCCACCTGTCTAAGACCGGCAGGCTGCTTGGCTCAATCGAGATGAAGGCGATCCCCATCCCCGAGTTTGGCCGCGAATAAGCCACTTTACCCAGACCAGCCAGGTTGGTCCCGCCGCGCGAGATTCTCAGCCGGACCTTTGTGCCCTCGGGGAATGGAGTCGGTGTCTCCACAAAGCACCCGAAAAGGTTCAGGTCTTTCGTGTGAGCCGAAAGATGCTTTTCGGACTCCATGTCAGTGAGCTCAATACTGGCCAGGAATGAGTGGCGGGGCGCGCGGTGGTGTTCCGCAGGAATCGGGAGACGACCTCGGCTTGGTTGGATTCTATTCCCAGTTCGCGCTGTGCACAACAAAATCACTGGCGGCTTAGGAGTGCCGTCGCGCTGAGTTCATTCAACTGGCCCGGAGCGTGGTGCGCTTGGCGAGGAGGGCGAGGCGCTGGGCGTGATCGAGGGGCTCCCAGGGGACTAGTTTTTCGGCGAGCACGTCCATGCGGCGGAGGAGAGTCAGCTCGAAGAAGAGGCCGATGAAATCGAGGTCGCGGAAGACGAGTGAGCCGGACTCGCGCATTTTGTCGCGCAGGCGCTCGTGATAGGCGGGCATCTCGGTCCAGTGAAGGCCGGCGCGATGGTGATGGCCGAGGTGGTAGCCTTCGTTCATGAAGTTCACTTCATCAACCACGGTGACGGTGTTCGCAAAATAATCTTCGGGACGATCGGGGTCGTAGAAAGCGTGCTGGACCCAGGCGGTGATGGCGTTGATGAAATTCATGGTGAGAATGGGAACCAGGACGTACAGCGTGCCAATTCTCCAGTCGTAAATAAAGACAGCCGCGAAGTAAGCGTAGTAGCGCGCCATTCCCCCTAACATGCGGCGCCGGTTCTTTTCATCGCCTCGGGCTTTGAAGTAGGCGTACGGAGCGAGGCCGAGGACGGTCCAAATGTTGTCCGCGAGATATAACAGGAAATCGAGGCGGCTGCGGCGATCGTAATTCATAGTGCTGCGCGTGTCGTCGAGGCCGCTGTTTTCTTTATGGTGGAGGCAGACGTGAGCGGTGCGGCCGAGTTCCGGAACGTTGCCATAGAAATACCCGAGGAAAAATTCCAGGTAGCGGCCGAAAACTTTGTCGTATTTGTCTGAAAAAAAGCCGTGGCGGCGGTGCGCCTCGAGGTGGCTGGCGCTGAACATTCTGACGAAGCGCTGGAACTTGGTGCCGTAAAGGGCGAGATAGAAAGCCAGGAGCAGCAGCGGTTGAGGTTTTCCTAACACGAGTTGCGCCGCGAAAATTGGCACGACGGTGAGGGTGAGCGAGACCATGAGGCGCAGCGCGGGAGTGTCGCGCGCGTCGCGCAGAACTTCGCGGCCGAGGCGGGCAAGGAGCCGGTCGTAGGCGTTCGAGAACGATTCATACGCGATGCGCAGCGGAGAAATTTTTCCGAGCACCTTGGCCACGCCGTGGCAGCCGAAGGAAAGCGCGGCGATGAGCGAGCCGGCGAGCGCGCTTGCCAATGCCACGGGGACCGAGAAAAATCTCAATGCGATATTGGGGTTGGATTCTAAACTCATCGCCATGGAGGCGGCGCCGATCTCCGGGCTCTTCAGTTTCATTTCGGTTCCTTGCGTGGCGAGATTCTACCACTCGCGGGGCGGCGGGATGGAACTGGTTTAAGACGGAGGGGACAAAGCAACAGCAGAAGGCTTTAACTCAGAGGACACGGAGGACACAGAGAAGGAAGCAAAAAGAGCCGACGAGACGCCGGCGATACAAAGTCGAAGGCAAGAGTACGGAGCGGGCGCACCGAACAGCACAGACAGGAGTGTCCGTGCTGCTGGCGGCGCCGGAGGCTCAGAATTGTGGGCCAGCCGCCCGCACGTTATTCCAGCTTGGTGATGACTCCGCAAGCGATGCGCGGAGGCGCGGCATCGGTCACCTTGTCGGCGGCGGCGTGGATCACGATGGAAGTTCCGCCATTGCTGAAAACGGAGTTTTTATCCGTGCCGAGGGTGACGTTTGGAGCAACCACGGTGGTGTGGGCCGTGCCTTCGGCATTGACCGTGAGGACGAAATTCGGAATATCGCCCGCGGGCAAGCCTGCGTGGCCGTGTTCACCATGGCCCATGCCCTCCGGATCGAAGTGAGCCCCGGCGGATTTGAAATCGGGCGGCTCGCATTTTGGAAACTGGTGAATGTGCAGATAGTGTGCGCCGGGCGGCAGGTTCTTGATATCCAGTGTGATCTTCACGCCGTGGTCTGCTTCGGTGAGCACGGCCGTGCCCACGGTGCGACCTTCAGCGTTCTTGATGGTGACAGTTACGGGTTTCGTCCCGGCGGGCGTATGTCCTAGAGTTGTGCCAGCAACACCCAGGGACAGGACAAGCAAGAGGGCAAATTTCGTGACGGCTCGGCTCATGTTTCTCCGTTCGTTCGGTTGAATGTCCGGCGCTCGCCGGAGGCTGCCCCTAAGTGTACTGAGAAAGGACTGGAGGTGGAGAAAGCTGTGACCGTTCCGCCAATAGGCGAGGGTTGGGACGGGGCGAATGCGCGCCCGAATTTGCAGCAAACTTCTAAATTCGCGGGAGTGGGAGGCGCTACTCCCTCTCCAGATACTCCGGAGGCACATCGTCTTCGGGGACTTCGTGAGTCGTGACCTCGCCCTGATCCGGGTCGGGCGCATTCTCGACGCCGCTGACAACTTCGGCTTCGTAGCCCTGCCCTTCTTCAGCCAATTCCGAGACGCTTTCCGAATCCGCGTTTTCCGATTCCGACAATCCCTGGACATCACCTGATTGTCCGCCCGCCGACGGCCCCAGCCCTTTTCGGAAATGCGCGGCGATGCCGACAGCGGGAGCGGCGCGGCCGGAACTCACCCGCCGGGCGTGTTTATTCCGCCGGGTGGACTTCTTCTTTTTGCGAGCCAGTTTTTTCTTTGCGGCCGGTTTCTTCTTGCGAGCTTTCTTTTTCTTGGCCATGGTGAAGTGAGTTTATCACTCCGGAAATTCGCGGACAACCGGCGCGCCTGTAGAGACCATCGTGCGTTGGATCCCGGAATACTGGCCGAGTCGATTGGCAGGATTCGGACTCTAATTATTGGGGGTATAGTGCCTAGATATGAAGATTAGAGCATCAGGCAGGACCGGCCTCACTGGGAAGCTCGGCAGGGAGGGTAAATCGGCGGCGCGCGCGAACCCGTCGCCGGTGAAAGGTTCCTGGAAGATGCTGCCTGAAGTGCTGGCGTTGCTGAAGCCGCGGAGGGGAATTCTGGCGCTGGGCTTCGTGCTGATGGTGGTCAACCGGCTTGCGGGGCTGGTGCTTCCGGCTTCGCCGAAGTATTTAGTGGACGACATTATCGGCAAACATCACGTGAACCTTCTTTGGCCTCTTGTCCTGGCGGTGATGGGCGCGACGCTGGTGCAGGGACTGACTTCATTTTCGTTGACGCAGTTGCTCTCAAAATCCTCGCAGCGGATGATCACGGAGCTTCGCGGGCAAGTGCAGGCGCACATTGGGCGGCTGCCGGTAACGTACTACGACGCAAACAAGACGGGCGTGCTGGTGTCGCGCATCATGAGCGACGTGGAGGGCATACGAAATCTGCTGGGGACAGGGCTGATTGAATTTGCGGGAGGAATCCTGACGGCGATTTTTGCGCTGATCGTCCTGCTGAAAATCAGCGCGAGCATGACGGGCGTGGCGGCGGCGGTGCTGATCGTGTTCGGCTACCTGCTGAGCCGCGCCTTCAAGACGATTCGTCCGATTTACCGGGCGCGGCCAAAAATCAATGCGGAAGTGACCGGGCGGCTGACGGAATCGCTGGGCGGCGTGCGCGTGGTGAAGGGCTATCACGCGGAAGAGCGCGAGGAAAAAGTGTTTCAGGCGGGAGTGAAGCGGTTGCTCGACAATGTGCTGAAGACGCTGACGGCGACTTCGCTGATGAGCCTCGGCGCGACGGCGCTGATGGGAGTCGTCAGCGCGATTATCATGTTCCTGGGCACGCGGCAAATTTTTGCCGGGACGATGACGCTGGGCACGTTGTTTACGTACACCGCGTTTCTCGGCATGTTGATTGCGCCGGTGGCGCAGATTGTGAGTATCGGGCCGCAAATTACCGAGGCGCTCGCCGGACTGGAGCGCACGCGCGAGGTGCTGAACGAAAGCCCGGAAGATGAAGCGCCCGAACGGTCGGTACAGCTGGACCGGATACGCGGGTCTGTCGAATTTGAAAACGTGAGCTTCGCCTACGACACCGGCAAACCGGTGCTGCATGACGTGGCGTTTGAATCGCAGCCCGGAACGGTGACGGCACTCGTCGGGCCGTCGGGCGGCGGAAAATCGACGATGATCGGATTGATTGCGGCATTTTATGTGCCGACGAGCGGGCGCGTACTTGTCGATGGAGTCGATCTCGCGCGAGTGCGGCTGGATTCATACCGGACGCAACTGGGCGTGGTGCTGCAGGAAACATTTCTGTTTGACGGCACGATTCGCGAGAACGTGGCGTTTTCGCGCCCGCATGCCAGCGAAGAAGAAATTCTGGCGGCTTGCGGCATCGCGCGCGTGGATGAGTTTGCGGAGGCATTCGAGAAAAAGTACGACACGATTGTGGGCGAACGCGGCGTGAAATTATCAGGCGGGCAGCGGCAGCGCGTCTCGATCGCCCGGGCGATCTTGGCGGATCCGCGCATATTGATTCTGGATGAGGCGACGTCAAGCCTCGACTCCGAATCGGAGGCGCTGATTCAAGAAGGTCTGCGCTACTTGATGCGCGGCCGAACAACATTTGTGATTGCGCACCGGCTCTCAACCGTGCGGGCCGCGGACCAAATACTGGTGGTGGAAGCGGGAAGAATTGTCGAGCGCGGCACGCATGAGTCGCTGTACGCCGCGGGCGGGCGTTATTACGATCTGTACACGAAGCAGCATGGGGTGGAGTCGAATCTATTTCTTGCACCGGGCGAAGCGAGCGGCGAGATCAGCGAAACGGTTGCCGGTGGGACAGATGCGGGCACAAATGGTCAGGGAGATTCCACGCTTCCTGAGGCGATCCGGCTGATTCGCAACCGGGAAAACTAGGCTAGGGCTTGGAAGGGCTTTCGCTCAGATGGTCGTAAATAATGTAACTGATGGCACCGACCGCTCCGCCCAAGATGAGCGCGAATGCGATTCGGCGCTTGCGGTGGTGATTCACTGTCGGCTGGAAATCCTTGTTGTCGTTTGATGAGCCTTCCGGATCATCCTCAATCACCACGCGGTAGCTTTTCCCTTCAGGAATCGAGTGGAGTTCCCCGTCATTATCGAGGACGAGATCTCCGCGCATGGCGGAAACAGTCATCTCGCTCGGCGAGGTGATGGTCACCTGTCCGTAAGCGGGCTTGCCGCTCGCGCCGTGAACAATTCCCGCAGGAGTATCCAGTGCAAATTGGCCGGCGGGTGGAGTAGAAAAGCCAGCCGTGCCACGCGTGACCGCGAGCGTGGCGCCGGCAGAATTCTGCGCCAGCGTGGCGGCGCTCGAAGCGAGCAGATAGAACTGGGTCGATCCAAAGCGCATCCGCAGCACGCCGCCGGGCTCAGTTTCGAAACTGTCGCCGGCGTAGACGGTCGCGCCCGTCGCGGCGCTGGCGCTGCCCAGATGAGCGTGTTCGGCCTGGGCGATAACGCCAAGCGGCTTTTCGGTCGAGGCCGTCGAGGGAAGGTTGCACAAACTGGCGACCAGCATGGCCACCAAGATCCAGAGGGAAATCCTGCGCATGTGCCTCCACTAAAAAACTGACACGATGAATGTGTGCCCGGTGGAGGCTACCGTCAATGCGAAGGAATCGAGCTGTTGTCAAAGGTGCAACGGCTTGGGATGGCTGGCCGGTGACCGATCTTCGCGCGACGCGACGGGCTGGGGAGCCAGCGCGCCCAAGATTTCGTTTTCAGGTGATCGACATCCAGGTCTATGCTTTTGCCGCTTCTTTCATTTCTCCGACTGCATCCGCGACCACTTTTGCGGTGATCGTGATTCCGTTTTTGTTGGCATCGAATCTCTGCTTGCGATCCATGTTTTTGAAAATTTCGCGGACTGCTTTTCCGATACCGGCCGCCAATCCGCCCGCAACCACGCGAGCCGTGCCGGCGATTGCACCGGGTCCCTTGGTGCGGTCCTCAAATTGAATCTCTACATCGATTGTTTTCGGCATTATTCCCTCCAATGGTTTCTAGATGTCCTTGTAGTTCGCCTTGGCCGCGATCCAGTCGCGCTTGTAATATTTCTCACGTGGTCAGCCCTTTGCGCCGCTTTTGAGGCACACAAGAAGTTAGCACGCATAAATCATTCACAAAAGAAAAAGGAATCGTGCTGGTGCCGGAGGAGGGACTTGAACCCACACAGCCTTGCGGCTACCGGATTTTGAGTCCGGCGCGTCTGCCAATTCCGCCACTCCGGCAGGAGAAGCAGCAATCAGGTTAGCACGCCGTTGCGTGTGTGCTCAAGACTTGCGCGAAGTTGCGTTGGCGTGAAATTTTTGCGGCTCGACAATGGCGCGGAAGACGCGGCCGCGCCCGATTAGATGGTCGCCGGAGCGAGCCTCGACGTCGAAGACGAGAAACCGTCCATCGTGCTGAGCGAGTTGTGCCGAGGCACGAACGGTAGCACCAGCGGGCACAGCTTTTAAGTGGTCCACCTCGATGCGCGTGCCGACGGAAATGGCGCCGGGAGGCAATTCCGCCATGATCGCTTGCGCGGCGGCGATTTCCATCAGGCCGATCATGTGGGGTGTGGAAAGTACGGCGGGGAGACGCGAATCGAGCGATGCGATGGTCCACTCATGGAGCACGACACGTTCAATGCTCGCCTGCAAGCCAGGGCGGAGCTTCGATTCATGTGTGTGCCCACTGTGCTTTGCCGCAGCGGGCGGGATTTTCGATGGGCTTGCAGAAGGCTTTGCTGCTCTAGCACGCTTCTTTTTGGGCACAGGTCGTTTCATTGATTGGGTCACCGAAGGGCTTACCGGGATGGCTCGCGGCTGCCAGCCTGGGTAGTGGCCGCCCGAAGGCGGCGCGGGTCGAGAATGCTGCGCGTGAATTCCGCGACGGTGATGCCGAGCTGATTCCAGAGACGCTGTTTCAGGCTGCGATAATCCTGCGAGCCGCTGAACACATCGCGAATCAAATCGCGAAATGCCGGCGAATAGTGCAGGAGCTGGACCATGCGCGTGGTGATGGCATCGCCGAGAAATGTGCCGCGAAAAACCTTTCGCGCAATATTCGCAGCAAATTCGAGATCGGCGGAAAAAGCCGCGCGCAGCCGCTCCGGATACGCCTGGGGCTGCCCCTCGACGAGAGCTTCGGCGAGCAAGTCGCCGGAACGCAGGGCGTAAAAAAGCCCCTCACCCGTAATAGGATCGACGCAAGCCGCTGCATCGCCCGCCATGGCCCAATTTTTTCCGAGAATACGGCGGCGTCGCAAAGTTTGTGCCTCCGGCGACGGCAGCACGTGGCTATAGAGCTGGGCGCCGTGCATGGGAATGTTTTCTTCATGGATGAAATCATCGAGGTGACGGCGCAACTCCTGGCTGGAGGTCTGGCCCATTTTCGCGCAGATGCCGACAGAAAGATGATCCGCGCGCGGGAAGGACCACAGGTAGCCCTCGAACTGTTTCAGGAATTTTACTTTGATGATGTCTTCTTCGGTGGGGACAAAATAGCCGAGCGTCATTTCCAGATCACGCGGACCGAGAGCAACAGTTTCGGGAAGAAGCTGATTGCGGGCGCCGGCGGCGAGAACCACGAAGTCCGCTTCACGCTCTTCGCTGGCCGTTGATAGTCGAACGTGCGCACCCGCTGTGTTCACGCTTGTAACCCGGGCAGGGACAACCGAGCAACCGGCGGAAACAGCGCGATCGAGCAGCAAGCCATTGAGCACTTTGCGTGCGTAAATCACGATGGGATGGCTCATTTCAAATCGCGCACGATGGCCGCGGCTGGAAATCAGCTCCGCCTGGCGGACAATTTTCTTGGGATAGGGCGAGTCCAGAAGGAACGGATACGCTTCGATGGCTTTGTGCGTCAGGCCACCGCCGCAGGGCTTTTCCCAGGCGAGACGCTCGTCGAAGATCGTGATCTGAAAGCCAGCCGTCGCCAGCCGCTCGCCGCAGAGCGCACCAGCGGGACCGCCTCCGACAATGGAAATTTCTCTCATCTCGCGGGTCAAGTAAGTGGGAACACCGCTGCAATGAACCAAGCCGCGAGTATAGCACTAAACAATGCGGCGGCCGGGGCCGAGCTGACGCGTATGCGTAACGCATCGGTAGCAAGCCTCTGGAGCACGGAAAACGCGAGCAGGAAAGTGAAAAGGATCACCAGGAGAATCTGCCCGCTCGCCAAGCTGTAGGCAGCGACGGCGCAGGCGACCCACAATTCCAGCCGCAGCAACAGAAATATCGCAAAACGAAACGCTCGACGCTTCCCCGCCCCCACCGGGCCGAGCATCACTTCTTCGGCGTAGCTGAAAATCCAGAGAATCGGGAGCAGCGCGGCAAAGCGCAGCCAGCGCGGCGGGTTGAGCCAGGCGTCGTCGAGCTGCCAGTTCAGCCAGGCGCCGAATGCGAGGATGGTGGCTAGCCCGAGAACGAGCGCGGCGGTCTTTTGCGCGATGCTGATCGAGAAATTCGCTTTTGCGTCTTTCCAATTCAGCAGGAGGAAGAGTACGCCCACGATCAGAAGCAACGACGCGAGGTAGTCGCCCGTGTACATATGCAGAAATTTCAGCGGCGTTCCCAGTATCAAGAGCAGGACGGCTGCGAATGCAAAAGCGGTGCCTTCGACGAGCGCCAGAGCGCGCGACGGATGCGCATCGTCGATTTCTGTTCGGCGCGATCCAGCCATCTTCGCCACGATCGTTGCGGAAACTGGAAACAAGAGCAGCATGCAGGCCAGGCCGACAATGGTCGAATACACGACGCCGACCATGACCCAGTGGCTCCAGATCGGCCAAAGTGAGAACTCACGGTCTTTTGTCGGCAGAGTAACGGCTAGAGACCTATTAATCCATTCACCTGAGCTAGCAGCGACAGAAGGATCAAAAATCAAGCTTGTATGCGTCGCGTGTGGAATGTGTTTCAACTCAAAGGCGCGCTGCTGCGCAAAGTCTCCAGTCTGGGTGCGATTGCCACCGGCGGCTTGTTGCAGTTGTTCGGCCTCGCGCTTCATCAATCCAATGTCGTATTGCGCGCTGAAGACGAGAAGGTTCGCGGGCATGCGCCGGGGCAACGGCGTAGGACCGGGTGAAATAGCAACAGTGGCGGCGACAGGATCGCGATCTGCCATTCGAATCGCGATTGCGGCTCCCATCGAATGACCAACCAGAACCGTGGTCTTGGGATCGACACTGCCATTGCGGATCAACGATTCCAGCGCCACTGTCGCGCATTGTTGCGCCCGCGCAAAAGTGAATGGATCCGTGTTGTCGCCGTGCCCTGGAAGATCGAGTGCGTAGACACGGTATCCGCCGAGTGCAAATGTATTCCCCAGGTAGGACATCAGTCGCCTGTTTGCGGACAGTCCGTGGATTAGAATCACGGACGCGTTTCGCCTCGAGGAGCCGGGCTGGAAGACAGTCATGGGAGTGTTGCATCCGGTTTCGTTGATCATCTGGTCGGAACCATGCGTCCTGGCATCTTGAAGCTCCAAGGCTGTGGCGAAAAGCAGGAACAACGCATAACCATAGACGACGCCGTAAATTCCGGCCTTCAAATACTTCCACCACCTGGGTGCGATCATCGCGGCCTCCGCGGCGATTGCGGGACGCGTGGTAGAATTGAGTGTTTGGAATGTTGCGCGGTGATGAGCCGGGGGATGCGGAATTGGGGAAAGTGGTATCGCAAGACGAGCTGATTCTCTACCGTGCCGAATGGAAACGCAACGGAGAGCGCGTCGTGTTGGCGAGTGGCTGCTTCGACCTGCTGCATCCGGGGCACGTTCGGCTGCTGGAACAGGCGCGGGCGCTCGCGGACGTGCTGGTGGTGGGAGTGCAGAGCGACCGGGAAGCGCGCGCGGCCTTCGCAAGCGGCGCGGCAACGAACAAGAATCTCGCGCGCCCGATCACTCCTGTTGCAGAGCGGATGGAAATTCTCGCGGCGCTTGCGGCTGTGGGGTACGTCTTCGAGTTTGACGCGGCCACGGCACGCGATTTGATCGACCGCCTTCAACCCGAAGTGGTCGTGGAAGGTGGCGGCGACACGGATCCCGCCTTCACGGACCGGAGCAAGGTGGCAGCGGCCGGACCCAGGATCGTTCACATCCCGCTCGAGCCCGGTTTTTCAACTTCACGCCTGATCGATCGCATCACAAAACTGACCGCATGATTCTTTCCCTGGTATCCGAGCTTCTCGTGCGGGTGGGACGCCGCCCCGTGGTCGAGGGAGCGCTCGAGGCGTTGCGGCGCAGCGGGGGCGAAGTGCGCCTTGCGGGGCTCACCGATTCGGCGAAAGCGCTGCTGGTGGCGATTGCGCAGGCCACACTTGGCCGGCCGACTGTGCTCATCGTGGAAACGAACCAGCGCGCGGAAGCGCTGCTCGAGCCAGTGCGATGGTTCTACCGCGCGGTGACCGGCAAACCCGGATACCGCGTGGTGCATTTTCCAAGCCACGAAGTGCTCCCCTACGAAAATCGTTCGCCGCATGCGGAAATTTCGGAAGATCGCGCGGTCGCGCTCTGGCGATTTGCAAGCGGCGAGGCAGACCTGCTGATCGCGCCGGTGCAATCGGCACTGTGGCGGATGCGCGACCCGGAGTTTTATCACCAACTGGCGCGCACGATTGAACGGGACCAGACAATCCCCCACGAAGAGCTGCTCGAATTTCTTTCAAGCGCGGGCTACGACAAACAAGTGACCTGTGAAATGCCGGGGCAATACTCGGTGCGCGGCGGAATCATTGATGTGTTTTCGCCGGAAGCGCCACAGCCGGTACGCATTGAATTGCTGGGCGACACGATTGAATCCATTCGTGCGTTTGACCCCAATACACAGCGCTCGACGAATCCTGTGGAGCGCGCGACGCTGATGCCGCTGACCGAATATCTCCGGCGCGCGGCGGTCCTCGGGCGGCTGAGCGTTCCAGCCGCGTCCGGGCGCGAGGATGACTCGCCTTCGGTAGGTTTTTTTCCGGGCTGGGAGTTCCGCGAGATTTTGAGCGAGGAGCGCAATTCCGTCCTCTTCGATCTAGCCGCTGAACCGCTGATTGTAGAGGACGAACCGGCGCTGCTCGCCGCTGCCGTCGAGAAATATCGCGCCACTCTGCATGAATCCTTCGAGGAAGTGGAAGACCCGCTCGCGGAGCCTCCCGATCGTTACATTTTCAACGACGAAGAATGGAAGCTCGCGCTCCAGCTTTCTCCGCGGCTCGGTCTGGAGCATTTGGACGTCGCCGAGGAGGGTGTGGCGCAGCGCGCGCGGCACACGCAGTCAACGACTCGGTATCACGGCAACGTGGCCGCATTTATGGCGGAGGTACGCGGACGAATTGCGGCGGGTGAGCAAGTGATGGTCTCCGCCGCGAGCACCGGCGAACTTGAGCGGTTTGCGGACATTTGCCACGAATACGAATTGCCATATCGGCTGGGCGAGCTGGAGGAAAACGTGACCGTCGCGCGCCTCGCAGAGGAAGCGAGCGGCGCGAGCGGCCCGGCGATGGTTTTGATCAAAGCGCCGCTGACGGAAGGAGTGGTGTTCACGGAGGCGAAGCTGGCGGTTTATGGCAACGCGGACTTGTTCGAGACGCTACCAGCGCCGTCGCAGCGTTCACGAGCGCGCGCAAAAACAGCCAGCTTCTTCAGCGATTTTTCAGACTTGAAGCCCAGTGATTACGTGGTGCACGTGGACCACGGCATCGGCCAATTCGAGGGACTGCGGCAAGTGGCCGTCGAAGGCGCCAACGGCGAGTTCATGCTGCTGCGTTATGCGGGCGATGCGAAGTTGTACGTTCCACTCGCGCGGCTGGACCTGGTGCAAAAATATCAATCGCTCGGTGGCGCAGAGCCAGTGCTCGACCGCCTGGGCACGGGAATTTGGGAGGCGCGCAAGACGCGGGTGCGGAAATCCGTCAGCGACATGGCGGAACAGCTTCTCGCGCTATACGCTGAGCGCAAAACAGCGCCCGGCCACGCGTTTCCCGCGGATACAAATTGGCAGCGCGAATTCGAGGACGCGTTCGAGTTCGAGGAAACGCCGGACCAGCAGCACGCCATCGAAGACGTGAAGCGCGATATGGAATCGCCGCTGCCGATGGACCGGCTGCTCTGTGGCGACGTCGGCTATGGCAAGACGGAAGTAGCCATGCGCGCGGCGTTCAAGGCCGTCGCAGACTCGAAACAAGTGGCCGTGCTCGCGCCGACGACGGTGCTGGCCTTCCAGCACTACGATACTTTCCGCCGGCGATTTGCGGCGTTTCCCGCGCGCATTGAGATGCTGAGCCGGTTTCGGTCCGATAAAGAGATAAAGAAAACTCTCGAGGAAGTGGAAGCCGGAAAAGTGGACATCGTGATTGGGACGCACCGGCTGATCTCGCGCGACGTGAAATTCCACGACCTCGGCTTGCTGGTCGTAGATGAGGAGCAGCGCTTTGGCGTGGCGCACAAAGAGCGGCTGAAAGAAATTCGCAAGAATGTGGACGTGCTGACCATGTCGGCCACTCCGATTCCCCGCACGCTGCACATGTCGCTGGTGGGGCTGCGCGATATGAGCGTGATCGAGACGCCGCCGAAAGACCGCCTGGCGATTCAAACCACGGTAGCGCCTTTCAGCGAGACACTGATTCAGCGAGTGGTGGAAGAGGAGTTGGCGCGGGACGGCCAGGTCTTCCTCGTGCACAACCGGGTCGAATCCATCGACTCTCTTGCATCCATGGTGCAGCGGCTGACGCCGAAGGCGCGCGTGGTGGTGGGCCACGGACAGATGCGCGAGGCCGAACTGGAAAAGGTGATGCTGAAATTTATTCGCGATGAGGCGGATGTGCTGGTCTCCACCACCATCATTGAAAATGGTCTCGACATTCCCCGCGCAAATACCATCATCATTAATCGCGCTGACCGTATGGGACTGTCGGAGCTTTACCAGCTTCGCGGCCGCGTGGGCCGTTCCAACCAGCGCGCCTACGCTTACCTGCTGATTCCGCCGGAGGCGTCGTTGACCTCTCTTGCGCGGCAGCGTCTGGCCGCGCTCAAAGAGTTCAGCGACCTCGGCGCGGGCTTCCGCATTGCCGCGCTTGACCTGGAGCTGCGCGGCGCAGGCAATTTACTGGGCCGCGAGCAGCATGGACACATCGAAGCAGTCGGGTTCGACATGTACTGCCAGATGATGGAGCGCGCCGTGGCCGAGCGGAAGGGCGAAGCAGTCGCGCCCGAGCGCCGCGCCACGCTCAACCTTGGACAGGAAATCCGCATCCCACCTGAGTACATCGAGAGCGAGAATCTGCGGCTGCGAATTTACAAGCGGATTGCGAGCGTCACCTCTGAAGCGGAGCGCGAAGAGGTGCGCCGCGAGCTGGAGGATCGCTTTGGCCCGCCGCCGCCGGCCGTCGAGAACTTGCTCGATTACGCCGTGTTGAAAGCCATCGCCGAAGCGCTCCTGGTTGCATCGATTGACCGCCGCGCCGACCAATTGGCCATCAAGTTCTATGACGATACGCCGTTGGGGCCGGAGCGGCTGGTGAAATTGATTCGTAAACGCCGCGGAATGCGCTTGGATCCCACCGGAGTGTTGTGGCTGGACTGGAAAGGCGAGAAGGGCGGCGCGATGGGCGCAGCGAGAAACGTATTGCTACAACTACAATCGTAGGGATACTATTCGAAGCGAAGGAAAATCATGAAAATTATTAGCATGCGAACTCTGAGTGTCCCGCTGGCACTTGCCGCAATTCTAATCATTGGCGCGCGGGCCCATGGGCAGGAGAAACCGCGGTCCGTCATCGTTGAAGAAATCGTGGCGCGGGTGAACAACAGCATTATTACACTTTCTGAATTCCAGAAGGCCGACACCCAACTCAAAGAGGAAATCCAGCGCGACTGCCAGGGGTGCACGGCGGACAAAATGGAGGGCATGTACCGCGACCGGCAAAAAGATCTGTTGCGCGATTTGATTGACCAGCAATTGCTGGTGCAGCGCGCGAAAGACGAAGGCATCAGCGTCGAGACGGACGTCATCAAGCGGCTGGACGATGTGCGCAAGCAAAACAATCTTCAGAGCCTGGACGATCTGGAAAAGGCCGTCGAAGGTGAAGGGATATCGTGGGAGGATTATAAAGCGCAGATCCGCAACAGCCTGCTGACCCAGGAAGTGATCGGCAAGGAAATGCGCGGCCGCATCCTCATCGGCGACGACGAGGTGAAGAAATTCTACGAGGAGCATCAGAAAGAATTCATTCGCCCCGAACAAGTGGTTCTGCGCGAGATTTTCCTGAGCACGGAAAAAGCCACGCCGGAAGAAGCGGGCGTGATTGAGCGTAAGGCTCAAGACTACTTGAGCCGCCTGAAGAGGGGCGAGGACTTCGCCGAGATGGCCAAGCGCTACTCCGACGGCAGCACCGCGAAGGATGGCGGGGATCTGGGGGCTTTCGAGCGAGGCCAGCTCTCGAAGCAGATTGCAGATGCAACCTTTGCCCTAGACAAGGGCGGCTTGACGGACGTCATCGAGACCAAGACCGGAATTGAAATCATTAAAGTGGTGGACCACTACCACGCAGGATTGCAACCGCTGGAAAAGGTGCGGGCGACCATCGAGAACGAAATCTACATGAAAAAAATGCAGCCGACCTTGCGCGAGTATCTGGCGCAGTTGCGCGAGGAGAGTTACGTGACGGTGAAGCCGGGATTCACTGACAGCGCCGCCATGCCCGGAGCGAGCATCATTCAGGAAGTGGCGCCCACGCCGGACGCGCCGACGAAAGGCGGCAAGAAAAAGCTGCCCAGGCCGAAAGCGGGCAGATAATGAAGACGCACTATGTCGCGGACCTTCAGGACGGGCAGGCGTTTTCTACCCTGTTCCTTGTCCGCGAGAAGGAAATCCGGACCTCCGCACGCACCGGCAGTTCCTGGCTGCAGCTGGAGCTCGCGGATCGCACCGGCACAATTTCCGCCAAAATGTGGGACAACTTCGCCGCCATTGAGAAAACATTCGAGCGCGACGACGTGGTGCAGGTCCGTGCCCGCGTAAAACTCTACAACGGCCAAAAAGAATTGACGCTCGAGCAGGTGATCCCTGCAGCGGAGCGCGATTACGAACTGGGCGATTTCCTCCCGCACACGAAATACGACGTGGAGCAACTCTACTCCGAGTTGCGCGCCGCGATTGCGGCGATGAAGAATCCGGCGCTGAAGCGGCTGCTCTCGAGCGTGGTTGAGGATCCCGTCATCGCTCCCAAGCTAAAACGCGCACCCGCGGCGATGACCATGCATCATGCGTTTGTTGGGGGTTTGCTCGAGCACGTGGTCAGTTTGATCGGCCTGGGGCGCGCGGTTAGCGCGCACTATCCGGAGCTGGACGCGGACTTGCTTCTCGCGGGAATCGTGCTGCACGACATCGGAAAAATTGATGAGCTCGGTTATGCGCGCGGGATTAACTACTCGACCGAAGGGCGGCTGCTGGGCCACATCATGATCGGCGCTCAACTTGTGCGTGAAAAGATTCGCGCGATTCCAGACTTCCCCGTCCCGCTCGCTGTGCTCGTGGAGCATCTGATCCTGAGCCATCATGGCACACACGAATTCGGCTCGCCCACTCTGCCGCAGACGCGTGAGGCCGTGGCGCTGCATTTCGTGGACGATATGGACTCGAAAATGGCGGCGATGCGTGCGACGTTGGAATCTCCCGCCGGAAGCGACGACTGGACGGACCGCAATCCGTCGCTGCGGCGCGCGCTGCTGAGGGCCGACAAATATCAGGCAGGGCCGGACGTGAAGCAGGCAGCAGCCGCGTCCGCAGCGAAACCGGTGCAGCGAAAATTCTGAGCGCAGCGCAAGGAACCAATGACGAATGAAATGAATGGCAAGCGCCCTTCGCCGCGACGCTCCCTTCTCGATCTCGCGCCGCTCGAGCTTGACTGCATGAACACGCTCTGGCCGATGGGGGAAGGCACCGTACGCGATATCCGTGATAGCCTCGCCGAACGCCGGCCGCGCGCCTACACCACGATCATGACGATTATGGATCGGCTGGCGCGGAAAGGCGTGGTCGAGCGCCGAAAGGTCGGACGCGCTTACAGCTATCGCCCCAATTTGACTGTGGAAGACGCCCGTGCGCAGGCGTTGGGGCAAGTACTTGAAAATTTCTTCGCGGGATCGAAAGAGGCGCTGCTGGCGCAACTGGGTAGCAGCCGGATGCCGGCTCGCCCTGATTCGCAGGGCGCGACTGCGTTGCGCGCCCGCGCAGCTGCGGCGAGCGCATCGCGCGCAGTTACCCGCACCGAAACTGCCGTGTCGGCACCACCGACTGCGGCGCCGGCGCTTGCGTCCAGCGCAATCGGGGCAGGTGCATCCACGGAAGTGACTCGCGTCACTGACGACGAGCGAATCGACGACACGCTTCTTTAACTCATGTTTCCTGCTGAAATCAAAATTCGGGATATCGCCATCCGCCCGGCCACGTTCCTTGCGCCGATGGCGGGCGTCACGGATACCGTCTTCCGTCGCGTGATTCGTTCGCTCGGCGGCTGCGGGATGATCATGACGGAATTCACCAGCGCCGAGGGATTGACGCGAAAAGCGGCGCGCACCCTGCACTATCTTTATTTCGACGACGACGAACATCCCATCGCCGCGCAAATCTTCGGCTCGGAGCCCCGCGTGATGGCTGCAGCCGCCGCACTCACGGAAGATCTTGGTTTCGACCAGGTTGATATCAACCTGGGCTGCCCGGTAAAAAAAGTGGTGAAGTGCGGCGGCTCTGGATTGCTGCGCGACCTGCCCCATCTCGAAAAACTGCTGCGGGCCGTGCGCGCCGCCGTTCGGATTCCGTTGACGATCAAAATCCGTTCCGGCTGGGATGAAAATAATATTGTCGCTGTGGATGTGGCGCGCATGGCCGAGCAGGTAGGCATCGAAGCCATCGCCGTTCATCCACGCACGCGCATGCAGGGCTACAACGGCTCAGCCGACTGGAAGATTATCCGCGTGGTGAAGGAGGCGGTCGGGATCCCGGTGATCGGGAACGGCGACGTTCGCGTGCCGCAGGACGCGGTGCGAATGATCGAGGAGACGGGATGCGACGCTGTAATGATCGGTCGCGCCGCTTCGTCGAACCCGTGGATCTTTAGTCAGATCGCGGACTATCTCGCAAGCGGGCGCTACGACGAGCCGACCGAACTCGACCGCTACCAACTACTTTCCGGATATTTTCGCAGCTTGATTGCCGCGGAAATGCCGGACGCCATGGGAAAGATGAAGCAGTTTGCAAGCTTGTTTACGCACGGCGTGCGAAATGGCAGTGAGCTGCGCCACGCCGTGCATCATTCGCAGACGAGTGCGGAAATTCTCGACCGCGTGGATTCGTTCTTCGCTTCCACACCTTCTACTGCGGATTAACCTGCCTGGATTCTTAACGAGGGGATTATTCGAACAGCCATCGGGACTCGTCGGAGGCCTGTGATGCAGCGCTATTCGTCGCGGGTGATCAGGAGCTGTTTGTAGGCTTCGCGTCGCGTGAGGCCCCGCTCACGGGCGGCAACTTTCAGTGCTGCTTTCCGGTCCACGCTGCGTTCCTTCATGATCTCTTCGACGCGACGCGCGAGCGGCACGGCAGCGGCTGCGGCAGATGCGGCATGCACGGCTTCGCCATCAGGCGGTCCAATCAGCAGCGTGATCTCACCGCGCGGCGCTTTCTTGCGGACATCCGCGAGTAATTGCTCGAGATGTCCGCGCAGAAATTCCTCGTACACTTTGGTCACTTCGCGGGCGATCACCGCGGGGCGATTGCCAAGAATTTCGAGTACGTCTTCGAGCGTATCCAGAAGCCGGTGCGGGGCTTCGTAAAGTGCCAGGGTTCGTGGCTCCGCCGCCAATGCGCGCAATGATTTTCGCCGTTCCGTTTGCCGCGAGGGCAAAAATCCAATGAACGAAAATTCCTCGATGGCCATCCCCGAAGCCGCCAGCACGGCGACAAATGCGGACGCGCCCGGTACGGGCACCACTTTAATTCCGTGGCGCACGCAGAGACTAACCAGGCGATGTCCGGGGTCGGATATCGCCGGCGTGCCTGCGTCGGTCACGAGCGCGACTTTGGCGCCCTGCTCGAGATCAATCACGATTTCCGGGGCGCGCGTAATTTCATTGTGCTCGTGGTAGCTCACCATGCGCTTCTGGATATCGAAGTGCGCGAGCAACTTCATGGTCTCGCGCGTATCCTCGCAAGCGATGATGTCCGATTCCTTCAGCAGCCGCAGCGCACGAAGGGAAATGTCCTCGAGATTGCCGATTGGCGTGGCGATGACGTAGAGGCAGCCGGCGGCGGCATCGGCGGCCTTTGCATTGGTCTTCGTCTTGGCCTTCGTGCTCTTCATGGTTTCACGTGAACAGGAAGTCTAGCACACGCTCTCGTGCCAGTTAGGATGCACTATTGTGCGGCGCGCGTGGCAGGCGTGTTACTATTTTATTTTCGAGTTTGCCGGGGAGGATTCCCGCTTTGCCGTTATTTGAATACAAGTGTGAGAAGTGCGGACACTTGTTCGAGAAGATCGAAAAGCACACCGCCTCGACGACCAAGAAGTGCCCGAAATGTGGCGCGAAAGCCCCACGCCAGTTCGCCGCGCCGGCGATTCAGTTCAAGGGCTCGGGTTGGTATGTCACCGATTACGGCGGCGGAAAGGGTGCAGCGGCGGCCGCGGCCAAGGAAAGTTCGGGCGACGGAGCTGCAGCGAAATCCGGCGAGAAGTCGCCCGAAAAATCCGGCGAGAAATCCTCAGACACGAAACCTGCGCCTGAAAAAAGCAGCTCGAAGAAAGACAAGAAGTGACGAACCGATAGGGTTCGTCATCCCGAGGGAGCAACGGGACGAGGGATCTGCTTGCGCGTTCCACTCGATTCCGATTGAGCCTGCACTCCAGTCCTACAGCTTCAAATTGCGCAGGTAATTCCGGAAGTCGGCGCCGAATTTCGGATTTTTCAGCGCGATTTCCACGGTGGCCTTCAGAAAACCGAGCTTGTCGCCCGCGTCGTGCGTCTTCCCTTCATAAATGCTGGCGTAGAGGCCCTGCCGCTGGGCGAGCATGCGGAGCGCGTCAGTCAACTGGATCTCGCCGCCCGTGCCCGGTGCGGTCTGCTCAAGATATTCAAAAGTTTCCGGAGGCAGCACGTAGCGGCCCGTGACCCCGAGATTAGACGGCGCTTTGTCGGCTGCTGGTTTTTCGACCAGGTCTTTCACGCGCAGCAATGGTCCGCTCCATCTCGATTCATCCGCGGGCGCCGCGTCGATGATTCCGTAGAGATGCAGGTTTTCGCGCGGAACTTCTTCCACTGCAATCGCGCCAAGACCCGTCGCTTCGTAAATCTGCACGAGCGATTTTGTAGCGGGCACCAATCCATCCATGATCACGTCGCCGAGCAGCACGGCAAACGGCTCATCACCCACAAGCTCGCGAGCCGCCAGTACCGCATGACCGAGGCCCAGCGCTTCGCTTTGGCGCGTGTAGCTGAAATGCAGGCCGCCGCTGATCTCGCGGACCATCTGCGCCTGCTGAGGTTTTCCGCGCTCCTCAAGAAAGCGCTCCAGCTCGGGTGCGGAATCGAAATGGTCCTCAATCGCATTCTTCCGGCGGCCGGTGATGAAAATAATGTTTTCGATGCCGGAGGCAATGCACTCCTCGACAGCATATTGAATGAGCGGCTTGTCAACGACCGGCAACATTTCCTTCGGCATGGCTTTCGTGGCTGGAAGAAATCGTGTGCCCAGGCCTGCGACAGGCAGCACCGCTTTGCGGACTCGTTTTCGTTTTTCGTTCATCGTCGCGAAATTAATTCTACGCCCATGCGGGCGCGGGATTTCCGCTGGGATTGCCGCCCGTTCGTAATTGCAACGCGCCGGGAGGGAGGCGCAAGCGCGTATGCTAACATAAGATTTTGGGCGTGCTGGACGAGGTAATCGGGTGGACAAGCGCGACGCATTGATTCTCGGGATCGAATCCTCCTGCGACGAGACGGCTGCGGCCGTTGTCGCTGGCGGCGAACGCGTCCTTTCGAGCGTGATCGCCTCGCAGGTGGACATTCATCGCAAGTACGGCGGCGTCGTGCCGGAGCTCGCTTCGCGTGAGCATTTGCGCCAGATCGTGCCGGTGGTGCGCGAAGCAATGGAGCAGGCGGGCGTCGCGCTATCGGATGTGGACGCGATCGCCGTGACGCAGGGGCCTGGCCTGGTGGGCGCGCTTCTCGTTGGCGTGACGTATGGCAAAGTGCTTGCCCTCGCGCTCGGCAAGCCGCTCATCGCTGTGAATCATCTCGAAGGCCACGTTCACGCTGTTCTGCTTGAAGCACACACGACCGGGCGGCGTCCGGAATTGCCCGCGGTGTGCTTGATCGTTTCCGGCGGGCACACCATTATTTATCGCGTGAAATCCGAGGGCACGAATGGCTCCGGGCGGTTTTCCTACGCGCGCATCGGCGGCACGCGCGACGACGCCGCCGGCGAAGCCTACGACAAAGTTGCCAGAATGCTCGCGCTCGGCTATCCCGGCGGCCCCGTGATTGACCAGCTCGCCCCGCACGGAAACGCGAAAGCCATCCGCTTCGGCGAGCCAAAAATGAAAGGCAATCCGTACGATTTCAGTTTCAGCGGGATCAAGACCGCTGTTCTGTACCACCTGCGCCGAAATCCGCAACTTCAGCAGGAAATCGAAGCGCGCCAGCAAGCGCTCGCACGCGGCGATCGCTCCGCCGACACGATGCGAAAGCTCTCAAGCCCCGCGACTCTCGATTTGATTGCGAGCTTCCAGCACGCGGTGGTCGAAGATCTCGTCACGCGCACTCTGGCCGCTGCCGCGCAGGAATCGGTGCGCACTGTATTCGTCTCCGGTGGCGTCGCAGCAAACCGCGAATTGCGCGCTTCATTCGAAGCCGAGGGTCAAAGCCGCGATATTGAAATCTATTTCCCCAGCCGCGCCCTCTCCACCGACAACGCGGCCATGATCGCCGCCGCCGGCTACCCCCGCTTCATCGCCGGCCTCCACGAAGACGCCACCCTCAACGCCGAGGCTAATCTCCCCCTCGCTTGACTGGACACCACATTGATTGTTACTGACAGTTGTACTCTTGCTTCCGCGCTCCAAACTCCACACCACGGATCTATTGCCTTCGGCGTTTCGTAATGGCACGCTAACACTGGAGAATTTCCGGATGACTCGCCGCAAACATCTTGTGCAGGCCAAGGAAGAGATTTCCAACACCCGATCGCCGGCGAAAAATGCGCCACAGCTTCCAACAGCCCCTACTTTTCCAATCGACACTCCGGCGATTGAAAACGTCCATAACTTGCTCAAAACAAAGAACGGGTGCCGTGCTCAATCGACACTCCAAACGGGGGTTCCGATTTAGCATGAACACCGTGCCTTGCGCCAAAAACCGCCTGTTTGCGGGATAGCGTCACGCAACACCGCCAACTGGCGCACGGAGCGCATCATCCGCTAGAATGGAATGGACATGACCCAGAAGCGGCACAAAACCGTGGGCGTGAAGGTCGGCAAGATTCAGGTGGGCGGAGGCGCGCCAGTCGTGGTGCAGTCCATGACGAACACCGATACGGCCGACATCACCTCGACTACGCAGCAGTGCTTCGAACTCGCGCAGGCCGGCTCGGAACTTGTTCGCATCACCGTAAATGTTCCCGAAGCTGCCGCGGCTGTCGCCGAAATCAAAAAGCGGCTGCTCGATGCGGGCTGCGACGTGCCCATCATCGGCGACTTTCATTACAACGGCCACGTGCTGCTGACAAAATATCCAGATTGCGCGCGTGCGCTCGACAAGTACCGCATCAATCCCGGCAACGTGGGCCACGGGCAGCGCCGCGACGAGCAGTTCGCCACCATCTGCAAAGTGGCGCGCGACCACAACAAGCCGGTGCGCATTGGCGTGAATGGCGGCTCACTGAATCAAGAGTTGGTGATGCGCAAGATGCAGGAAAATACCGACCGCGATCTCGGGAGATCGTCCGAAGAAATCATCAACGAGTGCATGGTTCTTTCGGCGCTTGAGTCCACAGAACTCGCGCTGGAATGCGGATTGCGCAAAGATCAGATTATTATTTCCTGCAAAGTTTCGCGCCCGCACGATCTGGTGGAAATTTACCGCGACCTCGCGCGCAAGACCGAGCAGCCTTTGCATCTCGGCCTCACTGAAGCAGGCATGGGCGCGAAAGGGCTCGTCTGGTCCGCGGCCTCGATGGGAATTCTGCTCGAGGAAGGAATCGGCGACACGGTTCGCATCTCGCTGACGCCACGACCGGGCGGTGACCGCCGCGAGGAAGTGTATGCCGCATGCGAGCTGCTGCAATCGCTCGGCCTGCGAACTTTCGCGCCGAGCGTCACGGCGTGCCCCGGCTGCGGCCGCACCACCAGCACAACTTTTCAAGAGCTGGCCGAAAGCATTCAGGGCTACATCCGCGACCAGATGCCTGAATGGAAGCGCCGTTACGAAGGCGTCGAGGAATTAAAACTCGCTGTCATGGGCTGCATCGTCAACGGCCCGGGCGAATCAAAGGCCGCGAACATCGGCATCAGCCTGCCCGGCACCGGCGAAGCCCCGCGCTGCCCGGTGTACATAGACGGCCAGCATTTCAACACGCTCGAAGGAACTTACGACGAACTTTCCGCCGCGTTTCAGAAGCTTGTGGAGGATTATGTCGCGACGAAATTTCACAAGCGCGAAACACCCTTGCCCGCCACCACCGCCCCGCCATCCCCTGCGCCCGCAAAATCTGCACTCCGCGTGATTGCGTAATTGCTGCGGGCGTTCAGAAATTTATTTCTCAATTTGTTTCTTGAGTTTGTTGAGCAACCTGGCGCCGACGCTGTTGAAACCGGTAAGCAGTCCACCCCATTGATGATCCGCGCTCCAGAGGGATTGTCTCGTCCGGGGATCGATCGCGGTTAGGTAGGCATACCGCACGGGTGCCTGCTTGTTGAAGGTAGGCACCGGATCTTCCTTGATGTTTCCATGGATATCGATTGATCCTGTTTGCCCATTGGAAAAAATGAGCTCGCCGTCTTTGTAGGGATCTGCAGAAAGGAGAAGTACCAGATCCGCGTCTTTCGGGTCATTCACGATTTGAAAGCGGCCCCATTTTCTTAGCTGGACCACCATCTCGCGGCTAATTGCAGCTGAACCAATCCGATCATCTAAATATACCGACTTCGCTGAAAGTATTTCCGGCGGCAGTTTCGACTTGTGCTGTGCAAAGGATGAGACAGGCCGGAGCAACAAGAGAACTGCAATCGAAAGATATGTTGCGCAACGCATTTACGGCCTCAATACTTTGCACCAACGGTACACCCCGTAACGTTCGCATATCAAGGGGAGCTTAGAGCGAGTCATGATGCCTTAATTGCCGGGGATTACGTAATAGACGAGCCACAGAGACAGCTCGTTGCCGCCTTTTTTGTGGAGATATGCGTTAGACTTCGGCGATAGAGATGCGTTCAGCGTCCATCCCTCTTTTGCGCACGGGCCGACGGCGCCGCCATGCCTGAGACCACCGCCAGCCCTCCTGTTTCATCCTTCAGCGCGCCCGCGCAGTCGTCCGCCGGAGCGGGACTCTCCGGCTGGCAGCGCGGCTTCTGGAGCTTGATCGTCACGCAATTCCAGAACGCGTTCAACGACAACGCCATTAAATTCCTCGTCATTTACATCATCGTGGCCATGAATTTCCCGAAGGCCGACCGGGAAAACCTGATTCTCTATGTGGGCGCGTTGTTTGCGCTGCCATTCATTCTTTTCTCTATGATTGGCGGAAACCTAGCGGACCGCTACAGCAAGCGCAGCGTGGTGATCGGAACGAAGCTTTTCGAAATTGTCGTGATGGCCGTGGCCATCGCCGGACTTGCTTTGCACAATCTGGAGATCGAATGCACCGCCGTCTTTCTCATCAGCTCGCAATCCGCGTTGTTTGGACCCTCCAAATATGGATTGCTTCCGGAACTTGTTCCCGAGAAAAAGTTGTCGTGGGCCAACGGCATCATCGAGCTGGGAACTTTTATCGGCAGCATCTCCGCGGTGATGGCGGCTGGGTTCCTCGCCGAGCGCTACCGCGGCCGCGAGGGAATGGCCGGCGTGATTTTGCTGGGATGCACGCTGTTTGGACTCGCCACAAGCCTTGGAATTTCCCGCGTTCCTGCGGCCGATCCCAGCAAGAAAATTCGATGGAACCCCATCGGCGATCTGGGCGTGCAGATGAAAACGATTCTCGCGGATCGGACGCTCGCCTGGGCGGTGCTGGCCAACACGTATTTATTTTTTCTCGCCGCGTTGCTGCAATTCACGATCGTGGTTTACGGCCACGATGTGCTTCACGTTGACGAGTCCCACATCAGCTACCTGCAAGCCGCTGTCGGCATCGGCATCGGCGTGGGTAGCGTTGCGGCCGGATACCTCTCGGGCGGCAAGATCGAGTACGGGTTGATTCCGCTGGGCGCGCTGGGCATGACTATTTTTGGAGCCATGCTGTATCACTCGGGTCAGACCATGGTGAGTTCCGCGACGCACTTGTCGCTGCTCGGCTTCTTCGGTGGTTTCTTCGCAGTTCCCGTGAACGCACTGATCCAGCATCGCCCAAGACCTGAGGACAAAGGCGGCGTGATTGCAGCGGCGAACTTCTGGTCTTTTGTGGGCATTTTTATTGCGGCCGGCGCTTACAACATTTTTTCGGCCAGACTGCACCAGACCGCGGCCGGAATTTTCTTCGACGGCGCGCTGCTCACGCTAGTCATGACCGTGTATTGCATTTATTTGCTACCGGATTCGCTGCTGCGGCTGGTGCTGTGGATGATTACGCACACGTTCTACCGGATCCGAGTGGAAGGCCGCGACAATATTCCTGAAACAGGCGGCGCGCTGTTCGTTGCGAACCACATGTCGCTGATTGACGCGCTGCTGCTGCTCGCGTCCACTGACCGGCCCATTCGCTTCCTGATGTTCAAGGATATTTTCGAGCTGCCCTACATCAAGCCATTCGCGAAAATGATTCGCGCGATTCCGATTTCTTCGCAGCTCCGCCCGCGCGACATGATTCGGTCGCTGCGAGAAGCAAGCGATTCAATTCGCGCCGGCGAAGTGGTTTGCATTTTCGCGGAGGGGCAGATCACGCGCATCGGGCAGATGCTTCCCTTCCGTCGCGGCCTTGAACGAATCATGAAGGGAGTGGACGCGTCAATCGTGCCGGTCCATCTCGATGGCGTGTGGGGCAGCATTTTCAGTTACGAGCGCGGCCGGTTCGTTTGGAAGCTGCCACGCTCGATTCCCTATCCGGTGACAGTGACCTTCGGCACGCCCATGCCCCCGACGGCCTCTCCGTTTGAAGTGCGCGAAGCGGTGCAACAGTTGCAGTCCGATGCGTATCGCCATCATAAGGATCTTCTGCAGCCGCTCCATCGCGGCTTGATTCGTACCGCGCATCGCCACCCGTTCCGATTCGCGATGGGGGATAAGCGGCGACCGCGTATGCGCTGGGGTGGCGCGCTGCTGGCTTCAATACTTCTCGCGCGTCGCCTGCGAGCGACCTGGGCCGGACAGGAAATGGTCGGGATTCTACTACCACCTTCAATTCCGGGCGCGCTGGTGAATTTCGCAGCGTTGCTATCTGGAAAAATTCCCGTAAATCTGAATTACACCTCGTCGAACGATACGCTCGAATCCTGCGCCCAACAATGCAAACTTGAAACCGTGATCACCACGAAATTATTGCTCGAGCGAATTCCACTGAAAGTGCCGGGAAAAACAATCCTGCTCGAAGAGGCCGCTGCGGCACCGCGCCTCGGCGAGAAGATCGCTGCGCTGCTCCTCTGGTTTTTGCCGGGTTACTGGATCGAGCGCATTCTGAGCGGGGGCCAAACGAAAACGCTGGACGATCTGGCCACGGTGATTTTTTCCAGCGGCAGCACCGGCGAGCCCAAGGGCGTGATGCTAACCCACTTCAACATTGCCTCCAATATCGAACAGATGGGCCAAACGTTCATGCTGAATCGCAAGGACACCCTTCTGGGCGTGCTGCCATTCTTCCATTCGTTCGGCTTCACGGTGACACTGTGGCTTCCGGCCGTGCTCGGCGTGGGCGTGGCGTTTCATCCCAGCCCGCTTGATTTGACGGCTATCAGCGAACTGGTACGTGACTACCGCATCACGTTTCTGCTGGCCACGCCGACATTTTTGCAAGCGTACATCCGACGCTGCTCGCCGGAAGATTTCGGCAGCCTGCAATTCGTAGTCGTAGGCGCAGAAAAATTACCCGAGCGATTGTCGCTCGCGTTCGAAGACCGTTTCGGCATCCGTCCACTGGAAGGATACGGCTGCACGGAATGTTCGCCCGTGGTCGCCGTGAACACGCGCGATTTTCGCGCGCCGGGATTCCGCCAGGTGGGCGCGAAACGCGGCCACATCGGCCATCCGCTTCCGGGCGTCAGCGTCCGCATCGTGAACCCTGACACGGGCGAGCGCCTGCCGGTTGGCACGCCGGGACTGCTGCTGGTGCGCGGCCCAAACGTGATGAAAGGTTATCTGGGCAAGCCTGAGAAGACGGCCGAGGTGCTTCGCGATGGCTGGTATGTGACGGGCGACATCGCCGCGGAAGATGAGGATGGCTTCCTGATCATCACCGATCGCCTGAGCCGCTTCAGCAAAGTTGGTGGCGAGATGGTGCCGCACATCAAGATTGAAGAAAAATTGCATGAGCTCGCAGGCTCGACCGAACAAATTTTCGTCGTCACAGGCGTGCCGGACGGGAAGAAGGGCGAGCGTTTAGTGGTGTTGCACACGCTCGCGCCCGAAGATTTAAAAGCGCTGCTCGAGCGGTTGCCGGAAGCTGGCCTGCCAAATTTGTGGACCCCGCGCGCCAATCAATTTTTTCACATCGACGATTTGCCGCACCTCGGCAGCGGCAAGCTCGACCTGCGGCGCGTACATGAGCTGGCGATCGGTTTGTCGCCCTCGAACGAGTGAAAATCGCAATTCAGCCCGCGCAGAAGTCGGTTCAATGCAGAATTGAGGCAACTCGGCGGGAAATCGTTGCGTCATAGTAGGACGTCGTTTAGGATCGTTCACGCTGGAGAAAATTCGGCATGATAATTGACCAACACAACTCGTTCCCGTGGCAAGTGGCGCTTATGCAGCGCTGGGATTGTGGCCGAATTGGTTCCAGCCCCACGCGCTAGTCACTTTTCAAACTCTGCCTTTGCCAAAAAGCAATCACTGACCAGGGCGGCGTAGTCCGCGTTCTCGCTGCTATTCCATCGAAACGCACGCTGGCACGGGTGTGCGAACCGGTGCGCCGCGTGCGGCGCTATCTGGAAGGAGGGAGCCGTGCCGTTCGCGACTGCTTTCCCTTCCTGGTTCACATTTTTGATTTTTCGGATTGTGTGGAGCGTCGTGCAGGTATGGCGCGCACGGAAAGGAGGATCCGGAATGATCAGACTGAAGTTGCCACGGATGTTTACTGACGCGCAGCCTGTGGCAGTCCAGGCGCCGGCAGTCGTGCACATGCCCGTGCCGCGGACTTCTCTGTGCGCGGGCTGTCTCTACGCGCACATCGTCCGGGGCTACGAGCCCGGCGAATTGATGATCTTCTGCGGGTATGCATATCCGCAGCGCGAGATCCTCTTTCCGGTGCGCGAGTGCACGGACTACAAACCGAAGCGTGAACGCGATGGCGCAGAAAAAGCGATTGAGGGAGCGGTGAGTTTCCCGCCCCTCGAAATAATGGCAGAGCAATTCTGCGCCGTTGCTGCCACACGCAACGGTGAGGGCAAAAATGGTTCGTCCTAAACTAAATCACCACCCGGCCGGGATCGCAGCACGCGAGCGCGATGCTGCGGTCCCGGTCCGGCTCATCTGAAATATCTCAGTGGCATGCGAGAAGGCCACGGGTTAGAAAATCGCCAGCTTCACGTGCAGAAATTTTTTCGGATTTTGGCGGAAGTCACTGATCATCAGGCGCAGATCGCCGGTCAGTCCAGTCATATTGTCGTAGAACGCCGGATCGTTGAAGAATTTACCGGCGCTGCCCTGATTGGAATTGAGCCTGGCGGAGGCATCGCGAACATTCGCTGAGGCGTCCCGCAAGTTCGTGTAGAGAACGTCATCGGTTGTCAACTTACCTAGCGTCCCCTTGCCCGCGCGCACATCGGCGAGAAGCGCGTTGCCCTTCTCGACAAATCCTTTCGTGTTCTCATACACAGCGGGATCGTAAATCAATTTACCGATGGTGCCCTTCTGTTCTTGAACGGCTGCGATAACATTGTCAGCATGGCTCACGGTCGAATTCAATTTGTCGTAAAGCTCGTCCGTTGCGATCAGTTTTCCTATGCTTCCCTTCCCTTCTTGTACGGAAGCCGTCATGGAATCCACCCGGCCAACGGCGTTGTTGATGTGGTTGTAGAGCGAGGGGTCGTTCATCAACTTGCCGAGCGTGCCCTGGCCTTCCTGGACTTTGTTCACGATGCCGCGCAGATCTTCGGAGAGCGCGCCGAGATTCTGCATCAACTCCGCGCCGCGTTCGACCATTTGCTTCATAGCCGCTTCCTCTTTACCGGGAATCTGGCCGTTGGGCGGGAGCACAGCTCCGGTGATCCCACGGCTGACCGTGACGTAGCGGTTTCCCAGCAAGCCCTCGGTGATGAGGCTGGCGGACGAGTCGGTGCGGATATTGTCCTGGAATTTCTTGTCAATACGGAGCACAAGCGTGATGCTGTGCATTCGATCCACTGGGTGCGGTGTCAAACTGATGGATTGGACGTTGCCAATCTCCACTCCGTCGAGGCGCACGGGCGCGCCCTGTTGCAGCCCTTCGACCTCGGGCAGATAGGTCGTGAGACGGTACTTGGGCCCCAGGATTCCGGCGCCGGTCACGTAGAAGATCGCTACCGCCAGGATGAACAATCCCGCGAGCACGAACAAACCAACTCGAAGCTCCGTCCACGTCAGTTGCTTTCTTTGCGCCATCGCCTTCCCTCCTCAGTGATCCCACAAGAAGACTTTACTCCGCCGAAGCAAGAAACTCTTTCAGATACTCATCGGATGAGTGCAGCATTTCCTCCGCCGCTCCCTCAAAATAGACTTCGCCTTTGCGCAACACGACGATGTTCGTCGGCCGAGCGTCCGGACGCGCCCCGTTGCCACTGAGGCGCGTGACATGTCCCGTGGATTTATCGAAGCGGTAATTCGCGAGCCCAAAAGCGTCCTGGACGCGGTGCGTGGCAAGCAGCGAGGTGACGTCCTGCAAATCACGCCCGCGGAGGATCAGAGTGATGATGGTCTGCGAGGTCACAGGATCGAGCCCGGCAGTGGGCGAATCGTAGAACACGATTGGCGGGCGGTCCACAAGGGCACGGGCGATCGAAACGCGCCGGCGCATCCCGCCCGAAAGCTCAGCGGGAAATTTCTCGAGCGCTCCTTCCAACTCGACAAAACGCAACGCCTCGCGCACACGAGATTCGATCTCCTTGTCGTCAACCTTTTCCTCCTCCAACCGGAACGCCACGTTGGCTTCGACACTCATCGAATCGAACAGGGCACCTTCCTGAAACACGAAGCCGATGCGGCGGCGAAAATCGAGGAGTTCTTTCTCGGGCATCTCGCTGACGTCATGGCCCATGACCAGGATGTGCCCGGCGTCGGGCCGCAGCAGGCCCGCTGCCAGTTTCATCAGCAACGTCTTTCCCGAGCCGCTTTCGCCCAGAAGGACTTTTGTTTCGCCGGGATCAACTTCGAAGGAGATCCCGCGCAAAACGTCGCCTTCATCGAAGCCGATACGCACATCTTTGAAGACGATGAGCGGCTCGCCGGGCACGAGCTCGTTGATTTCCCGCGCCGTTTCTAAGGCCACAGCGGATGCCCCATGCCGGAGATTATAAAGGGAAACGAGGGAGATTCGCAGCGACCGAATTTCGAAGGGCGCCAGCGGCGCACACGCCTACTTGCGGAACAGGAACAGAAGCAAGCGGGCCAGGAAGAAATCAATGACAAGAACGAACACGGATGAAACGACGACGGCGGTGGTGGTGGCGCGGCCCACACCCTGCGTGCCGCCTTTCACGCGGAGGCCCTGGTAGCAACCAACGGTGGCGATAATCAGCCCGAAGATGACGGGTTTCACGCCGCCTTGAACTAAGTCGCCCAACTCAAGCGCCTGAATAGCGCGCGTCCAGAACTGGACCGCGCCAAGCCGCAACGTAAAGTACGAAACGACAAATCCGCCGATCAGGCCCACAAAATCAAAAACGGCCACAAGCAGCGGTAACATTGTCAGCATAGCGATGACGCGCGGAGTCATCAGCTTGCGGATGGGATCGGTGCCCAGCGCGCGCATTGCATCGACCTGTTCGGTGACCACCATCGAGCCGAGTTCGGAAGCGATGCCCGACGCATTGCGGCCGGACACCAGCAGCGCGGTGATGGCAGGGCCAAGTTCGCGCACGAGCGCAAGCGACACGGCATCGCCCGTGAGCGCCGTCTCACCAAAACGCTCGAATTGCGCGGCGGTTTGCAACACCATCACCCCGCCGATAAAAAACGAGGTGATCACCACGATCGGGAGTGAACCCACGCCAATCAGGTCCATCTGTTCGAGGGTGTCCAGCCAGTAGAACGGTGGCGTGAAGGCAGTCTTGAGCGATTGCAGAACCAGCAAAGCGTAGTCCTGAAGCACGAAGATTTGCCGCTTGAGGACGTCCCCGAGGACTGAGGGGAGCGATGGGGTTTCGGTGGCTTCGAGCATCAGATGAGACCCGAGCTGCCGGGAGTCGGCCGAGTCCGTGGAAGCGTAACGTCCGATGCGCGCGGCGTCAAGCAATCATCCGCGAGGATTCAATTGTGTACAGGGTCGCTTTACGCGCGAGGAAGCGTCCGGTAGAATTGCGCGTTTAAGTATTGCTGACGGGAGTTCGAAGAATGCGGGCGAAAAAGCCGCCGGTGGGCCATGGAGGCCGATGCTGCGATTTGTGAGCGCGGGGGAATCTCACGGGCAGGCCCTGATTGCGTGGATCTCCGGGCTGCCTGCCGGAGTGCCCGTTGATCTGGAGTTTCTGCAGCGCGAACTGCACCGACGACAACTGGGCTACGGGCGAGGCGGACGACAGCGAATCGAGAAAGATCGGCCAGATATTGTCGCCGGCGTGCGGCACGGAAAAACCATTGGCGCGCCAATCGCGATCCGCATCGAGAATCGCGACTGGGCGAATTGGGAAAAGGCGCTGCCGGTGGAGGACACCGAGGGTGCGGACGATGCGCAGCGGCAACTGACCGCGCCACGTCCGGGTCACGCGGATCTTGCGGGCGCACTAAAACTTAATTTTCACGATGCGCGCTATGTTCTCGAGCGAGCTTCGGCGCGCGAGACGGCAACGCGCGTGGCGGCGGGGGCGCTGGCGAAATTGCTCTTGCGCGAATTTGGCGCGGCGGTTCTCAGCCACACAATCGCAGTGGGCCATGCTCGACTGGAACGCGAGGCCAGTTGGGATGAAATTGAAGAGGTGTGTGAAAATCTGGAATCGCCGCTGCGTTGCGTGGACGGAACTGTCGAAGCGAAAATGAAAGCCGAAGTGGACCACGCGCTGCGAGCGGGCGATTCGGTCGGCGGAGTTTTTGAGGTTGTCGCACACCGGATCCCGCCCGGATTGGGCAGCCACGCGCAGTGGGACGAAAAACTCGATGCGCGAGTCGCGCGCGCGGTGATGTCGATTCAAGCGGTGAAAGCCGTCGAATTGGGCAGCGGGATTGCGAATGCCACGAGCTACGGCTCGGAGGTACAGGACGAGATTCGCTACGACGCTGCGCAAAAGCGATTCGCACGCTCGTCGAATCGGGCAGGCGGTCTCGAAGGCGGCATCACGAACGGACAAGACGTGGTGGTGCGCGGATACTTGAAACCGATTTCGACGCTACGGCGCCCCCTGCTGACTGCGGATTTGAAAACGAAGGAAGCGGTAAAAGCGGCTTACGAACGGTCGGATGTGTGCGTGGTCCCGGCGGGCGGAGTGGCAGGGGAGGCGATGGTCGCGCTCGAACTCGCCGCGGCGTTTCTCGAGAAATTCGGCGGCGATTCGCTGGGTGAGACGCGCCGGAATTTCGACGGATATCAAAGACAGCTGGACGAATTCTAGGACGAAAATACGAGATGATTCATCCCATTGTGAAATTCGGCGACCCGGTACTCGAGACTCCCGCAAAGCGGGTGGACAAATTCGACGACGAATTGCAGAAACTCGTCGAGGACATGTTTGAATCGATGTACGCGGCGCGCGGGGTGGGACTGGCGGCGCCGCAAATCGGCATCAGCTTGCGACTCGCGGTGATTGATGTGACGGACGGAAAGAATCCCGAAGCCAAAATTGTTTGCGCCAACCCGGAAATAATTCACGCCGAGGGCGAGCAGCGCGAGGAAGAGGGTTGTCTCTCGCTCCCAGGATTTCGCGGGTATGTGGCGCGACCGCAGTACGTCACGGTGCGCGCCCAGGATCGGACAGGGAAGCAATTCGAAATGCGCGGCGAGCAACTGCTGGCCCGCGCATTTTGCCACGAGATTGACCATCTGAATGGGACGCTTTTCATCACGCACTTGGGCATGTTGAAGCGCGACATGATCAAGCGCAAAATCCGCAAGATGAAAAAAGCCGGCGAGTGGTAGGGCGCTCGTGGCATTGAAGATTGTCTTTTGCGGCACGCCGGGCTTTGCCTTGCCGACGCTGCGCAGTCTGGTTGCGGAGCCAGATTTTCAAGTGGTGGGCGTGGTCACGCAGCCGGACCGGCCACGCGGCCGTGGGCACGAGGTTTCAAGCTCCCCGGTGAAAGAGGCAGCGCTCGAAGCCGGGATTTCCGTTTACCAGCCTGAGAAAATCAAGTCGGAATCGGCGCACGATTATTTCAAGCGGGTGGCGCCGGATGTGGTGGTGATCATCGCGTACGGCCAAATCATTCCGGCCACGCTGATAGAAATGCCGCGTCTTGGTTGGATTAATCTGCACGCTTCCCTCCTGCCGAAATACCGTGGCGCTGCGCCAATCAATCGGGCCATCGTGAATGGCGAAAAATTGACCGGCTTGACTACCATGCGGATCGACGCGGGTCTCGACACCGGCCCCATGTTATTAAAGCATGAGACCACGATTGGGCCGGATGAGACGGCCCCCCAGTTGACTGCGAGGTTGGCGGAGGCGGGCGGCTCGCTGATGGTGGAGACGCTCCGAGGATTGGAGCGCGGCGAAATTACTCCCACGCCGCAGGACAATTCCCGGGCGACACATGCTCAGCCATTGAAGAAAGAAGACGGCCGGATCGACTGGTCGCTCAGCGCGCAGAGAATATACAACCGGATTCGCGGGTTCGATCCCTGGCCCGGCGCGTACACCACTTTTCGCGGCAAGAGCTGCCACATTTGGGGCAAACCCCTGAAGCCAATCGCAACGTTTGGCGAGTTCGGTCTGATCCTGCCGCCTCATGAGGACGGCTTGCTCGTGATATCCGGTGATGAGACGGTGCTGCGTGTCGATCATGTGCAACTCGAGGGGCGCAAGCGCATCACGGGACTCGAATTCGCAAATGGCGCGCGGATTGTTCCCGGCGAGAAGTTTGGCGCCTAACGATGCCCGTCAGCGCAGCCCGACGGATTGCAGTTGATGTCTTGCGGCGTGTGGAGGCGGAGGGCGCGTACGCGAGCGACATCCTGCATGCGGAGTTGGGCGCGGGCGTAGAGGCGGAGGATGCGGCCCTGGCAACCGAATTGACGCTGGGAGTTCTGCGCTGGCGGCGGCTGCTTGATTTTCTACTCGAACGACAATTGAAGAATCCAGTCGCGCGGCTGGACCTGGCGGTGGCGCTCGCTCTGCGCATGGGCCTCTACCAGCTTCGATTTCTTGCGCGGGTTCCTGCGCGTGCTGCGGTGAACGAGTCCGTAGAGCTGGTGAAGCGAGCGAAGAAGACTTCTGCTGCAACACTGGTGAACGCCGTGCTGCGCCGAATGACGGAGGAGGCGAAGCAGCCCGCGGACAGTTTGCTGCCGGCGGATGTCTCGCGAGCCGAACGGCTGGGCATCCTGCACTCTCATCCAACATGGTTGGTCGAGCGATGGCTCGCGCGATGGGGGGAAGCCAGAACGGTGGCGCTGCTTGAAGCGAACAATCGCGCGCCGAGGTTGAGTTGCGCACTTCACGACCCCACCCGTCAAAATGAAATTTTCGCCGCTCTCGGAAAAAATGGCCTGCGCGTTGAGCCGGGCCGGTTGCTGCGCTCAGCGTTTGCGGTGAGCGCAGCAAGTCCCGCGCGCACGGAAGCGTTTCGCAAGGGTTGGATTTCAATTCAGGACGAGGCCTCGCAGGCGATTCCTCTACTGCTCGATGTGCGCGCGGGAGATCGCGTGCTCGATCTTTGCGCTGCGCCGGGAGGAAAAACACCGCCGCTGGTCCGGGCCGCGGGAGAAAAGGGCGTCGTGGTGGCGGCGGATCGCCACGCGCACCGTCTTCGAGCCATGCGCGAGCAATTCAAGCGGCTCGGGCTGAGCAAAGTGGGGCTGGTAGAGATGGATGCGACCAAGCCGTTTCCTTTTAAGGATGAATTTCAGCGCATCCTTGTGGATGCTCCTTGTTCGGGAACGGGCACACTCGCGCGGCATCCGGAAATTCGCTGGCGGCTTAAGACTGAACAACTTATCGAGCTACACGATCTTCAAGTGGCAATGCTTGCGAACGCCGCCGCGCAACTTGCGAGCGGGGGGCGACTCGTTTATTCGACATGCTCGATGGAACCGGAGGAAAATGAAGGAGTCGTTGCAGAGGTGCTGACGCGGGATTCTTCGTTGCGACAAGTTGCCGGGCACGAAGCCGCACGTGCTTTGGATGCGCTTCTGGCGCCCGGAATCGCGGCCACAGATTTATTTGACTCGGCTGGGCACTTCCGCACTTTTCCCGGGGAGCAACCGACGGACGGCTTTTTCGCGGCTGTCTTGGCGAAACATTGAGCGTTGGATGAGATTCCGTCTTGCACTTGCGGCTTTCGCAAACCTGCACGTTTTGCGCGACTGCATCGTCATGGTCAACCGTGATAGTCTCGGCGAGCAGTGATTGAGGCACCAGCGGTAAGGACAATCCAGGTCATGGCAACTCTGAAGGAACGCTTGCAATGGATCTTTCGCACGGCGCTGCTGCTGTTCGTGCTGGCCTCAATTGCGTTCTTGAGCGCGCTGACGGCCATGCGCTTCGCGATTCAGGGGCGCGAAGTGGCGATGCCTGACGTGGTGGGCAAGAGGGCCGTTGAAGCGCAGCAGGTGCTGCAGGGGCGCGGTGTAGGATTGAGGATTGAGGATAACATTTACAGTCCGCAGCCGGTGGACACCGTGGTGCGGCAAAGCCCGCCCGCGGGGATGCGTGTCAAGATTGGCCAGTTTGCGCACGTAGTACTTAGCCTGGGGCCACAGAAGGCCACCATTCCGCGTCTTGAGGAAAGAAGCCTGCGGGCGGCGCGCATCGACTTGTTGCGCGGCGGGTTGCAGGTCGGCGAAATTTCGAGCGCATTTCTTCCTGGCTGGCAGGAAGACACGGTCATCCGCCAGGATCCCACGCCGGGAACCACGGACGTCACCAGTCCGCACGTGAACATGCTTGTATCGCTTGGTCCGCGGCCGCCGGCGTACGTGATGCCGGAACTCGTCGGCCTTCCGCTGGGCGAGGCGGAAGGAAAACTGTCCCGGGCGAAGCTGAAGGTTGCCAAGCTGCTGTTTTCGCCGGTTCCCGGGGCCACCCACGGGACTGTAGTCGGGCAGATTCCCACTCTCGGCGCTCGCGTGGACGCAGCGATCGTGATTGAAATTCAAGTGGCGGAATAGTGTTCCGCCGCCTGTGTTAGAATTCGCAGAGACTCGATGAGCTACGCACGCATTGAAATTGCGCCGTCTATCCTGGCTTCGAATTTTGCAAAGCTGGGCGAGGAAGTGCGCGCCGTGGAGCAGGGTGGCGCGGACGTGCTTCACGTGGACGTGATGGACGGCCATTTCGTACCTAATATTTCGATCGGAATCCCGGTGGTGGCGTCGCTGCGTAAGGCAACCCGCCTGCCGCTAGATGTGCATCTGATGATCGAGCAGCCCGAAATGTATATTGCAGACTTTGTGCGCGCCGGGGCGGATCGCGTGCTGGTTCATCAAGAAGCCACGGTTCATCTGGACCGGGCACTGGCCATGATTCGCGAGCACGGAGCTCAGGCGGGCGCGGTGATCAATCCGGCGACGCCGGTGGCGATGCTTTCGGAAGTTTTGGACAAGGTGGATACGGTGCTGGTGATGTCGGTGAACCCGGGGTTCGGAGGACAGAAATTTATTCCCGGCTCGATTGAAAAAATTCGGCAGCTGAATCAATGGCGCGCGCGATATAATGCGTCTTTCCGGATCGAGGTGGATGGGGGAGTGGATCTGGAAAATCTGGCCGAGCTGGCGAAGGCCGGGGCAAACACATTCGTCGCTGGGACTTCGATCTTCCATCAGCCGGATGCGACGGCCGCGACGCGGCAGTTGCGCAAAGTGGCGACAGAAGCACTCAGCCAGAAAGTCTAAATTACTAAGGGTCGGACACGAAAATAGAGATGAACAGGTTCCTGTCGAGGAAAGCGAAACTCCTCATCGGCACTCTTGGCGTTTCGATATTTTTCGGTGTCTGTCTGGACGCCGGCGCGCAAAAAAAGCTCACCAAGAAGCAGCAGGACGCAAAAAAACAGCAAGAAGATCTGGCGAATTCCGCCGAGCCGGACAAAGTTCTCTACGATCGCGCACAGTCGGATTTGAAACATAACCGCTACACCGAGGGGCGGCTCGCTCTTCAGACGCTGATCAACACTTACCCGGACAGCGAATATCTCGCCAAGGCGAAGCTTGCGGTGGCAGATTCCTACTTCAAGGAAGGCGGGACTTCGAATCTGACGCAGGCAATCTCCGAGTACAAAGATTTCGAGACGTTTTTCCCTTTCCTCGACGAGGCAGCCTACGCACAGATGCAGATCGGCATGAGCCACTTTAAGATGATGGAAAAGGCCGACCGTGAAACCACGCAGGCGCAACTGGCGGAAGATGAACTCCAAGCCATGCTTCTGAAGTATCCGCAGAGCCCGCTGGCCCCGAAGGCGGAACAGCGATTGCGCGAGGTGCAGGAAGTGCTGGCCGACGGCGAATTCAGGATTGCTAAATTTTATTACACGAAACAGGACTCACGGGCTGCGGGCGCGCGGCTGATGGAAGTGACCGATCGTTACCCGCTCTATAGCCAGAATGACGAAGCTTTGTGGATGCTGGCGGACATCTGGATGAAAGCGAAGCTCGCTACGAAAGATGAAGACTTGCGGAACGCCTGGGCCGCGCAAGCCGGCAAGTGCTATGACCGGATCATCACGGACTATCCACTTTCGAAGCGAGCGCAGGACGCGAAAGCGCGGCTGAAATCGATGGGCATGCCAGTCCCTGCGCCTGACCCCCTGGCCCTCGCACGGATGCAGAAAGAACAGTCGATCGCGAGGGACCACCATTCGGCCTTCGCGGCATTCCTCAATTCTCCTTTAGGGATGCTGAAGAGCGGTCCCGACGTCTCCACGGCGGCCCATACGGGAACGCCAAACATGACGCCGCCGAATGATTCGTTTTCCGCAAGCGACATTATGAAGCCGAGCGGAGCCTCCGGAATGTCTGTGGGAGGCGGGGCTGTGGGTTCAGCCGGTGGTGGAAGTACTCCGGGCCTGGCGCCGAGCACAACCCCATCAGGCTCCGCTCCTGGTTCAGGTTCAACCGGGCCACGTACAGGAGCGGCGGTCCAAATCATTTCGCCGGCTGGCGATGCGACAACAGCGCCGACGAGCGACTCTGCTCCGGAAGCCACACCGCCGACAGCTGCGGCACCCCCCGCTTCCAGCCCTTCGGGAGCCACTGCGACTCCTGCTCCGCCTCCAGAAGGCACTGCGCCGTCGTCAACGCCTCAACCAGCGTCCACCCCACAGGGCAACGATACGACTGCTCCAGGTGCCGCGCCATCCAGCCCGCAAGGCGGCCTCCAGTCCACCCCGCAAGCTACCGATCCGAAAGATGAGTCCACCAGCAAGAAAAAGAAGGGCCTGCGCAAACTGGTCCCCTGGTAGAACCGCTGTTTACCCCCTGCTAACAACTGTAGCAACACTGTCCGCCGTCGCCGTTGACCGTCCCGCCCGGGGATGCTAGCTATAGTAATAGCGAAAGTGGCCGGCGTGTCGTTTTGTGAGCGCGCCGCGAGGGGTTTCCAGTGCCCAGAATTATGGTTGCCGACGACAATACCAACATTCAGAAGATGGTCGTGTTGGCGTTTGAAGAGCGCGGCATCGAGGTCGTGGCGGTCGGAAATGGCGAGGCAGCCGTCCGCAAGATTCCCGATTCGAATCCTGATTTGATACTGGCGGATGTCTTCATGCCGGTACGCAATGGGTACGAAGTCTGCGAGTTTGTGAAGAAGGATTCGCGATTCGCCCACATTCCTGTCATCCTCCTGGTAGGCGCGTTTGATCCCCTGGACGAAAAAGAAGCGCGGCGGGTGGGGGCAGACGGCGTGCTGAAGAAACCGTTCGTGCCACCGGACCCATTGATTGCAATGGTTACGTCGGCGCTGGAAAAGAATCCGAAGATTGCGGCCGAACTGGCGAAGGCGCGGGAAGTCCCCGCGGAGCCTCCCCCACCGGCTGTTCCTGCTCCTGAAATCCTGGCAAAAGCGGAGCCGAAACCTCTCCCTGAATTCCCTGAACCGACACCTGAAGAAGCCGCGGCGATCTACGGATTCGGCAAAGGCGTCCGCTCACTGGATGACGAAGAGGTGGCCGCGGGAAAAGAACCCAAAGCCCCAGTTGCTGATGCGGAAGCGGAAGAAGCAGAAGATTTCGACGGATCGTCGACGGCCAACGATTGGCGCCGCAAGTCTGGGATGGATATCGAGATTCCGGAGAATGTGGCGTCAGAGCCATCGTTCTCGTATGGGCGCGATGGATCGGCGATGTCGTTCCCCTCGGAGCGCGATGTTCCTCCGAGACGTATTCATGTACCTGATGAGGTGATCGAGCATCAAAGTCCTGCGCACGATTCAGCGACAGAATTTATGACCGCGCAGAAACCAGAGCCTGCTGCTCCGGATGATTTTTTCCATCCCGCGGCCCGGCCCGAGCCCGAACCGCTGGCGACTCATTCGCAGATTGAGGAGCCTGTGGCACGTAATGAACCCGAGGCTGACTTCGCCGCGCCTCCGCGCGCGCGCAGTTGGATGGATTTGATGGCGCCGACTCCGGCGGAAAGCTCGTCCACCGTGCAGGCCACGGAAACGCCGACCAGCCACTCGAGCTCGGAAGTCGCGCAGCCTCCGTCGTTCTCAGCTCCTGCGCATGTTGAGGAAGAACCTTCCCCTTCCTCGCAGGCCGCTTCTGAGTCCGAGACGGATGCGGACTCCTTCGAAGACGAACAGCCGAAGAAAAAGTCGTGGTTTATCGACGCTGTCGAGGCCGTTCGCGAGGCGGTGCATAGTGTGGTGCAGGAATCAGGCCATGATGAAGGGCACGTCGAGGCCAGCGACAAAATTCAAGAAGACATTCACGAGCCGGCGCATGAGCCGGCACCGGAGCCGGCATCGAAGCCGGTTACTGCCGCAGCTCCCGAATTGATCGTTGCGCCGGCCGACGCCGGATATTCACGCAAGGATCCGGCGCTCGAGGAGCCCCCCGCAGCGCACGTCACGGCCGAACCGTTGCTCGTCAAGGACGATGCTCCGGCATCATCCGGATACGGCAAGCGATCCGAGGACACCGCGCCGATGCACGCGTTCCTCCCAGCGCCAGCGGAGGAACAATTCGCAGAGAAATCCTCATCGAATGGCGAGACTTCATTTTTTGAGCCTCCGCCGCACGAGCCTGAGGCTCCCGATTACGGCGAGCGGATTCCCACCGCGCCTCCACCGAACCGCGAAGCTCTGGCGGAAATTCCCTTCCTGATGCCGCCGGCCGCTGGCATGGACTCGGGCAAGGTGAATCAAGATACGGTGGACGCGGTCGTCGCCCGCGTGCTCGAAAAGCTAGAGCCGCAACTGCACGACCTGCTCTCGAAGGGCGTGCTGAAACCGCTGATCGAGAACATGCTTCAGGGCGAGCTGGCAAAGAAGGATAAGTAACCCTCCACTGAACCGATTCGCAAGTAAACGGTTGCCAACCTGAGGGTATCTGTCAGGGATGCACGAAGGATCTCGGTTCCCACACCACCGCCCAATTTCAAGCACACAGGTGTATTTGACGCCCCGCGCATCGCCCGCTTATATTGATTGATTCAACTCCGCCGTAAATTCACGGAAGTAGGAGCGGCATGCCACGCGAAATACCGAAGGCCTACGAGCCGCAGGAAATTGAAGAGCACTGGGCCAAAGCCTGGTACGACGAGCAATTATTCCGCGCGGAGAATTCCGGTCCGGGCGGCCCACCTATGCCCGGCGAGCGAGTGTTTTCGATCGCGCTGCCCCCGCCCAACGTTACCGGCTCGATTCACATCGGCCACATGCTCGAGCACACGCAGATTGACATGCTGGTGCGCTGGCATCGCATGCGCGGCGAGCGCACGCTATGGCTTCCGGGTATGGACCACGCCGGCATCGCCACGCAATTCGTCGTCGAACGCATGCTCGATAAGGAAGGCATCAAGCGCCAGGACCTGGGCCGCGAGGAATTTGAGCGGCGCGTCTGGAAATGGAAGGCCGAGAGCGGCGGCGTAATCAAGCAGCAGATGATTCGACTGGGCGCTTCGTGCGACTGGACGCGCGAGCGCTTCACGCTCGAGCCGGCGCTGTATCGCGCGGTGCTCGAAGCGTTCCTGCGACTCTATCACGAGGGATTGATTTATCGCGGGCGCTACATGGTCAACTGGTGTCCGCGCTGCCTGACGGCTATCAGCGATCTCGAAGTGGTCCATCACGAGCGTATCGGTCAGCTCTGGTACATCCGTTATCCGATTGCCGGCACGAACGAATTTCTCGTCGTCGCAACAACACGCCCCGAGACGATGCTTGGCGACACTGCCGTTGCCGTGCATCCCGACGACGAGCGCTACCGGCGCTTCATCGGCAAGAAAGTATTGCTGCCGCTGATGGACCGGGAAATTCCGGTGATTGCCGACGCTTATGTTGACCGCGAGTTCGGCACGGGCGTCGTGAAAATCACGCCCGCGCACGATCCGAACGATTTCGAAGTCGGCAAGCGCCACAACCTGCCGGAAATCGATGTGCTCACCGACAACGCGCATATGAACGCCGCCGCCGGAAAATACGCGGGGCTCGAGCGGTTCGTTGCGCGCGCGCGAATTATCGAGGATTTGGAAAAACTCGGCTTGATCGAAAAAATCACCGAGCATTCGCATTCCGTCGGCACTTGCGACCGCTGCAAATCCATCGTCGAGCCAAGAGTTTCGACGCAGTGGTTCTGCAAGATGAGGCCGCTCGCCGAACCAGCCAAAAAAGTTGTGCTGGACGAGCTGATTGAAGTCGTCCCGGACAATCAGCGCACCATTCTGCTGCAATGGCTCGAGAATATCCGCGATTGGTGCATCTCGCGGCAGCTTTGGTGGGGGCACCGAATTCCCATCTGGCATTGCGTTGGTTGCAAGGAGATGGTGCCGGCGCTCGATTCGAGTGTTGAGATTGTGGAAGGCCACGCCCGCGCAGCCAGAGTCCCGACGAAATGTCCGAAGTGCGGCGGCGCAAAGCTCGAGCAAGATAAAGACGTACTCGACACCTGGTTCAGCTCGGCGCTCTGGCCATTCTCGACGCTGGGCTGGCCGGACGACACCCCGGACCTTCGTGCGTTTTATCCCACCAGTCAGCTAATGAGCGGCTACGACATCCTATTTTTCTGGGACGCCCGCATGATCATGATGGGGCTGCACCTGATTGGCGACGAACTCGCGAACGCAGCCCGCCAGGGCACGGCTTCAGCCGTCCCGAACAGCCCGCCGAGCACTGGGGCTTTAGCCCCTGAGGAAATCGCAGCGCGAGCGATTCCCTTCCGCCGCCTCTATCTCCACTCGCTCGTCCGTCTCGCCGGCGGCGAGAAAATGTCGAAGACCAAGGGCACCGGTGTGGACCCACTGCAAATGACGCACCAATACGGCACGGACGCGCTGCGCTTCATGCTTGTCAGCATGTCAGCGCCCGGGACGGACATTATTCTGAGCGAAGACCGAATCCTGAGCGCTCGCGCCTTCGCAAACAAAATCTGGAACGCCGCTCGATTCTTGTTCGTGAATCTTGAGAAAATCGAGGCGCAGGGCCTAACGCTCAAAGACCTAGCTGCTCCTGATGTCCGCGGCAAGGCACCTTACCCGGTTTCGGGCGAAGGCGGGCTGGCACATCGCTGGATTTTTTCGCGACTCTCCTCGGTGGCCGCAGAAGCCGGTAAAGCCCTCGAAGAATTTCGCTTTCACGAGGCGTGCCACGTTATCTATCAATTTTTCTGGAGTGATTTCTGCGATTGGTACATTGAACGCGTGAAACCGCAACTCTCGGACCCCGACCGCAAAGTTTCCATCGCGGCATGGAGCAACATATTCGCGGCCCTCGAAGTCGCCCTGCGCTTGCTTCACCCGGTCATGCCCTTCCTCACGGAAGAACTCTGGCACCGGCTGCCACAACTGTCTGGCGCGCGGTCAATCGCACTCGAACAATTTCCCGAGTTTCACGCGGACTGGTTCGATGACGAAGCCGAGATCAAAACGGATGCCCTCCAAAGGATGGCCATGAAGGTCAGAGAGGCGCGCGCAGAGGCAAAAATCGATCCGAAAAGAAACTACCCGGTCGATCTCGCTCCCCAGAATGAGGGAGCTAAAGTCCTTATCGCTGAGTACCACGCAACGCTCCAAGCGTCGACGAACTCAGCGATAAATGTTATTTACGGCCACTTAAATCCGCTTGGCGGCGTCGTTCGTTCAAATCAAGATATTGAAACCAAAGTTCCATATGATCAAGCCGTTGACGAGAAAGACGAAATCCCGCGCCTGAAAAAAGAAATCGAGCGCCTTACAAAGGACATCGAATCGAAAGAGAATCGTCTCGCGGACGAAGGGTTCTTGAGCAAAGCGCCTGCAAGGGTCGTGGAAGGCCTTGGGCTCCTAAGGCTGGAGCGGCAGCTTGAACTCAAGAAACTCCTTGTTCGCCTCAAGCAGCTCGAATCGTAGCCTGCCGCGCCAGACTTTGCTCTCGTCACACCTCAGCTTGTGGAGGCGCGGCCGGTCGAGTATCCTGCTTCACTCTCGATGGTAACCAAACGATTGGCAAGTCTTCCCGGCACAACCGACCGGCGGATTGACGGGCTGTTGACGCTCCTGGCGGAGAACTCGACCATCGTCATCAGCGGTGCGAAGATCGCCAAGGAAATCGGCGTCACTCGCCAGCAGGTGTGGCGCTGGATTCAGAAGCTGCGCGAGCTGGGCGTGCGCGTCAAAGGGCATCCCAGCTCCGGCTACCACATCGAGCGCACGCCCGACATTCTAGTTCCGCAACTTCTCAGTCACCGTCTCTACGGGACGCCGTTTGCGCGGCGCATCTACCATTTTTTCAAGGTGGATTCGACCAACACGGTCGCCATGCATCTGGGCGAGGAAGGGGAGCCGCACGGTGCTGTGGTGCTGGCGGAAGAGCAGACAGCAGGGCGCGGGCGCGCAGGCCGATCGTGGCTATCGGAAAAATCCGCCGGAATTCATTGCACAGTGCTGCTGCGTCCTGCGATTTCACCGGCGCATGCTCCGCTGCTTACGCTCGTTGCCGGATTGGCGGCACGCGACGCCGCCGCCGAAGAGCTGGACGTCGTCCCCGACATTCGCTGGCCGAACGACTTGCTGGTCGGAGGCCGAAAATTTTCCGGCATTTTGACGGAGATGCACGCCGAGCCCGACCGGATGCACTACGCGGTCGTTGGCATTGGCATCAACGTGAACCAGACGAAAATGCCGGCGGAGCTCGAGGGCATCGCCACTTCCCTGCGGATGGAAACCGGCAAAATCCATTCCCGCCTCGAACTGCTGATTCGGTTGCTGCGCTACCTCGACCGCTACTACAATCAATTTCTTGCCGAAGGGGCCGAGCCGATCCTGCGCCGCTTCGCCGAAGTCTCGAGCTATTTTCAGGGGAAGCGCGTGCGCATCACTACGGCGACGGAAATATTTACGGGCACAACAGCGGGGCTTGAGCCGAGCGGCGTCCTGCGCGTGGCGCGTGATGATGGCCGCGGCATCGAACCAGTGCTCTCGGGCGACGTCGCGGAGGCTTCCTGATGCTTTTGACGCTCGATGTGGGCAACACGAACACGGTGCTGGGCGTCTTCCACGGGAAGGAGCTGATCGCCAACTGGCGGCTCTCCACCGCGCGCGACCAAACCATCGACGAGTACGGGATTCTGACACGCGACCTATTCACGCTCGCCAAGCTAGAGCCCGGAGAAATCGGCGGCGTCATTATCAGCTCGGTGGTCCCGCCGCTCAACTCGAGACTGGCCGGAATGGCAGAGCGATATTTCAATCAGAAGGCGCTGTTCGTCGAGCCGGGCGTGAAAACCGGGATGCCCGTGCTGTACGACAACCCGCAGGAAGTGGGAGCGGATCGAATCGTCAACAGCGTGGCGGCATTCGACAAATACGGCGGACCGTGCATCGTCGTGGATTTCGGCACCGCGATTAACTTCGACGCCGTATCGGCGCGCGGCGAATATATGGGGGGCGTGCTCGCGCCGGGAATCGGAATTTCTTCGGAAGCTTTGTTTGCACGCGCGGCGCGGCTCTTCCGGGTTGAGATCAAAGACCCGGGAAAAATAATCGGCACAAACACAGCGGCCTCCATGCAGGCCGGACTGTTCTACGGATACACCGATCTGGTTGACGGAATTCTCGAGCGCATGAAAAAAGTGATGGGGCCGAAAACGAAGGTGATCGCCACGGGCGGCCAGGCGCGGCTGATTGGCGAAGGTTCGCGGCACATCGAAACCATCGACGAATTCCTCACACTCGAAGGCCTGCGCATCATCTGGGAACGCAATCAGTCTGGTGCGCCGGACCGCGGCGCGCAGAAGAAAGCCCCAACTTCGGGCCCCCTGAGGGCCTGATGCCAGGCACCGGGGCGGCCATGGAACCCTTCAACTACTTCAATTATTTTACGGAAATTGAAGAATATTTTTGGCGCAAGCGGGGCGCTCATTTACTGGTATCGCCGCTCGACTGGGCGATTGTCGAGACCTGGCAGAAAGCAGGCGTACCGCTCGAAGCCGTCCTGAAGGGCATCGATCGCGCGTTTGAAAGCTGGCAGCGATCGCGGCGCGCTGCGGGCGGACGCCAATTGAAGAGCCTGGCGTATTGCGTGGATGCAGTTCTGAATGCCGCCGCGGAAGCGCAGGAAGCCGCAGCAGGGAGCGGCCCGGAAATCAAGCGCACGGGACCGGCGCCGGAACCATTTTCGCGAGAGGAGTTGCGGAAATATCTCGACCGCAATTCGGCCAGGCTGCGAGCCGCCGCGGAGAAGCAGCGCACCGCGTTTCCCGCACTTTCCGCGCGGCTGGAGGAAGCGAGCAAACGCCTACTTGAAGCGAAGCCGCTACTTGATTCTCCTAGTCCGGTAGACCTCGAAGATCTCGAGCGGCGGATGACGGTGCTTGAGGAAAAACTGACTGCCGCGCTTTCCGCCGATGCGAACGAAGACTCGTTGCTCTCTATCCGTCGAGAAATGGATCGCTCGCTCGCGCCATACCGGCGTAAGATGTCGGCGGAACAGTTGGCGCAGCTCGAGCGGCAATACATGCAGAAACGCTTGTACGAACTCTTCGACGTGCCGCGGCTGAGTCTGTTTTATCTAACGTAGCACTGGTACCGGGCGTCGCCGCAGCTCGACTGTGCGCGAGGCTCACAAAACGCGCCATGGCAGCATTCGAAACGACAATCGAAAAATTGATATACGGCGGCGAAGGGCTGGCGCATCACGGCGGCTCGACCGTGTTTGTCCCGTTTGTGCTGCCGGCGGAACGCGTGCGAGCGGCGCCAGTCGAGGAGAAAAAGAAATTCATCCGCGCGCGCTCCGAACAGATTCTCGAGGCGTCCCCGCAACGCGTCGGGCCGCGCTGCCCCCACTACACCGTTTGCGGCGGCTGCGATTACCAGCACATTCCCTACGAAGCGCAGCTCACCTACAAGGCCGAAATCTTGCGCGAAACATTGCGCCGGCTCGGAAAAATTGAATGGACTGGCGCGATTACAAGTCACAGATCGCAACCGTGGGCTTACCGCAACCGCGCGCAATGGAAAGTCCGTCCGCTCGAGCAGGCGGATGGCGCTGAAACCGACAAGTCAAAACTTGGCATCGGATATTTTCGCGCGAATTCGACGGCACTGTGCGCTGTAGAGGATTGCTCAATCGTGTCGCCACTCTTGCTGAAAACCCTCCTTACATTGCGCGGTGCGCTCGCATCCGGCGCGCTCCCGCGCCAGTTGCGCGAGATTGAGGCATTCGCGAACGCCGACGACTCAAAGCTTCTGCTGACTGCGACGTTTGCCGGGTTTCCTTCCCGCATCACCGAGGTGGCTGACAAAATACGCGCTACGGTGCCGGAAATTGAAAGTCTCCTGCTGCACGACCCGAGCCATGAGCGCATGGAATTGTCGGGTCCCGGATTCGTCAGCTACAACGTCGGCGGCACCGGTTACCGCGTCGGCCACTTTTCTTTCTTCCAGGTGAACAGATTTCTCGTGGAAGAGTTGGCGCGTGAAGTTGCGGACAGTGAGGAGAGCGGAAGACTTGCTCTCGATCTTTTTGCCGGAGTGGGACTGTTTTCCACCCCACTGGCAGACCACTTTGAGCGCGTGATTGCCGTGGAAGCCAACCCGGCGGCTGGGCGCGACCTGGAATCGAACGTGGCGGGCAAGCGTGCGGTTGAAGTGCGCACGTCGGATGTTGAACGAGTTCTGGATCGATGCAAGGAGCGGCCTGACCTGGTTGTTCTCGACCCGCCACGGGCAGGAATGGAGGCTGGAGCTCTCGTAAAACTTGCGCGCCTATCGCCTGCGCGGATCACGTATGTGTCGTGCGAACCTCCAACGCATGCGCGCGACTTAGCCGTCTTGCATGAAAAGGGCTACGACATTTCGGAAGTGCATCTGTTTGATTTATTTCCACAAACATTTCACATGGAGACTGTGGTCCGGCTTCGCCGGCGCGAATGAAACTGCCCGCGCTATGGATCGCCGCGGCATTTGCAACGGGCACCGGAGTTGCCACTCGATGGCCGGTCTCGCCGAAGCTGTGGACCGTGGCAGCCGCATGGGCAATCATGATGGCCGCGGTGCTGGTATGGCGGAATTACCTTACAGCTTCATGGACCACGGTTTTGGTTGTTTGGCTTGCAATTGGTGGTCTGACGATTAGCCTCGAACGCGCCGCGGTTCCCGCCAATCACGTCACACGTCTGATTGCCTCCGGACGCATCGACATGAGTGAGGCGTTGCGCTGGGGCGGGCGCCTTCGAGAAGACCCGCTCTTCTTGCCGTGGGGCCAGCGATACGAGATAGCGCTTGAGCAGGTGGAAATCGCGGGGGTGACGACGCCAGTAAGTGGGGGCCTGCGCGCGAATCTCTATGGTCATCCGGGAGCCGCGAGCATCGTGAATGATCCGATGCAGAGTTTGCGCGCGGGTGATCGCGTTGAGATTCTGGTTCGCGGGCGGCCGCCCCGGAATTTTCTTGATCCTGGAGCATTCGACCTCAAGGGCTTGCTTGCACGGCGGAAAATCGATCTTGTCGGCTCGCTCCGCAGCCCTGAATTGCTGCAACTCGTGGATCGCCCTGTGCCCACCGGCCTGCAGCGACTTGCGCGGGCGCGCGGTGACTTGCTTGCAAGACTCGACAAGCTTTTCGCAGCCCAGCCCGAGCGACTCGCGGTTTTGCGCGCGATGCTGCTGGGCGATCGGGCATTTGCAGATTCGGATGTGGTGACGTCGTTTCAAAAAACAGGCGCTTATCATGTGCTTGTGGTAGCGGGATTGCATGTTGGCGCGCTGGCTGTCTTTTTTTTCTGGCTGGGCAGGCGGCTGCGAATGTCCGTTGCGGCCGTGAGCCTGCTTACCATTCTCGCACTCGTCGCATATGTTGGGATGGTGCAGGATCGGCCCCCTATTTTGCGGGCGGCGCTGATGATCGCGCTGTATTTATGCGCAAGGCCATTGTTTCGGCGCGTCGAATTATTGAACACGATCTCGCTGGCCGCGATCGCAATTCTTCTTTGGCGGCCGTCGTCCCTCGCGGACTCGAGCTTTCAGCTCACCTTTCTCGCTGCGGGCGTTATCGCAGGGCTCGCGCTCCCGTGGATGGATCGCACGAGCGAACCGTATCGCGCGGGACTCGCGCACATGGGCGATGTGACGCGCGACATGGTGCACCCGCCAAAGGTCATCCAATTCAGAATTGAAATGCGTCTCGCGGAGCAATGGTTGAATTTGCGCCTGCCGCACTGGATTGCAGCGCGCACGGATTCCCTGCTGGTGTTCCCAATTCGTGCTGGCCTGCGCCTGTGGGAGGTGGCTCTGCTCTCTGCCGTCATTCAATGGGGCATGATGCCGCTGATGGCGGAGAATTTTCATCGAGTGACACTCGCCGGCCCGCTGAGCAATATTCCCGCTGTCCTGTTGACGGGCATCATCGTGCCGCTCGGCTTTGTCATGTTGATTGCAACGTTCGTGTGGTCACGGCTCGCGTGGGCGCTGGCAAGAGCCCTCGGATTCTGCGCGGGTTTGCTGCTCTCCGTAGTCCAATGGTTCAGCCACTGGCCGCGGATGTCCTACCGGATACCGGGACCGCCGATCTGGTTGATCGTTGCATTTTTTGCTGCGTTCGCAATCCTTGCCGCGGCAGCGCGATCCGCTGTGGTTCAGCGGAACAACCGCGCCGCTCGGCGCGCCTTGCCTGCTCCGATTCGTCCTGCTGAATGGATATCGGCTCTTGCCCTCGCCGCGCTGACGATTCTCGTTGCGGCGCACCCTTTCTCGCCGGCGCTTAGTAAGGGAAAACTTGAAGTGAGCGTCCTCGATGTAGGGCAGGGCGATTCGATATTTGTTGGATTTCCGGACGGCCGGACAATGTTGATCGACGGCGGCGGGCAACCGGGTTCCAGCTTGGTGGACAACCAGCGCCCGGGAATCGATATTGGCGAGCAGGTTGTTTCACCCTACCTATGGTCACGTGGATTGAAGCGGCTTGATGTCGTTGCGCTGACGCATGCGCATCATGATCACCTCGATGGACTGCGCAGCGTGATGCAGAATTTTTCCGTACATGAATTGTGGATCGGTCGCGACGAACAGACGAAGGCGCTTGCCAACTTGGTTGAGGAAGCGCGCTCGCGCGGCGTCACCATCGTTCATGAGAAAAGCGGCGACAAATTCAATTGGGGAGGCGTCGAGGGCGACATTCTATGGCCTGCCGACAGCGCCCCGATGCCTACGGCATCGAACGACAATTCCATCGTTCTGCGGCTTCAAGACGGCCGGATACATTTTCTGCTGTCCGGCGACATTGAAAAGCGCGTCGAGTCAACGTTGGTCGGAGAGCATGCGCCGCTCGCGGCTGATTTCCTGAAGGTCCCGCATCACGGAGGCAAGACTTCTTCGACCGAGCCGTTTCTCGCGGCTGTAGCACCGCAATTCGCTGTCGTTTCAGTGGGGGAGGCAAATCCATTCGGCCATCCGGCAGAAGTAACACTCGAACGGTATGAAAAGGCCGGCGTGCGGCTCTTCCGCACAGATCGCGACGGCGCGGTTACTGCGTTAACCGACGGACAAAATCTTGAGGTACACAGCTTCGCGGATGATCGCACGCGGTAAGGGGAGAAGATGCCGCGTCCCTCCAGCACAAACTCAGAGCAATCACTCCTTCAAATCTGAGGCCGAGCCCGAACCCCCTGCTTTGAGATGTTCCGTGATGACACGTCGAGCCTTCTCTGCCTGCGATTCAAGGACATGGATTTCGACGCCGATTGCTCCTTTGGGAGGCTCGCGAAGTGGAAAGGGGTCCGTGGAAACCGACCCCGGCGAGGAGATGCCCTCGCTCTCCAGCGCGCTACGAATTACCATCGCTTCTGAAAGAGTTGTGGCGGTGTGAACTACGATGACGCGCTCGCGAGCGTGTTGCTCACTCATATGACACTGTCCGCCGGTACTATTGCAGAGGAAACATATCGAAGTCCATACTAATCCAAGTAAGACTCACAGACCCATGACGGAAAACAGCAAATCGAGCTTTCCCACAACTGAAGAAATTGACGAGGAAAGCCGGCGCATCCGCCGGCTGCGAATCCTGGTTCACCTGACGCTGGAGTCCATCGCGGCAGGCGATTTGACCCCCGAGGAAGCCGCCGGAATGATTGCAGCCACGCGGCGAGTGGCGCTGGAAATGTTTCCCGGGAAAGAGCGCGCTTTCGATCTGATCTACCGGCCGCAATTCCAGCGTGTAATGCACGCCGTATACCGGCTTCAGTAAAGGCGCGATTCCCTCAGTAGCGGAACCGCATTCGAATCCACGCCCGCAACGCGAGAGCGGCGAGGCCTCCGAGGGCACCAAGCAGAGCCTGGTATTCGCGATTGCGGCGATACTGCTCCCATGAGAATTTCTCGCTTGTCTTCCCCATTGTTCCTGCGACATATCTAGAGCCAACCCAGAAAGGAAAAAAAAGCGGAACATGCGCGGCGTACTGAGTGAACGCAGCGCCGAACTTTGACCGCAGGTCCTCTTCCTCACTGCGCATTACCCTGTAATAAAAAATCGCAAAGTAGAGAGAAACAATTACGGCTGCCGGCCAAGAACTTCCCGCGACTACGAAACCCGCTGCCAGAAAGGCGCTGCCAAGGTAAAGAGGGTTACGGGTGAGAGCGTAAGGACCGCTGGTCGCGAGTTCCCGATCTTTGCGCAGATAGCCTGCGGCGGCGCCGCGTATGAATAATCCGATTGCCGCGATCAGGGAGCCTACAAGTATCGACCTCGCGCTGGGCGCGGCCAGCAACCAAAAAATCAATGCAAGAGGGTAACCGAGCCGAACACGCCAACGCATCCAGAATGATCGCGGGCGGCTCATGCGGCCAATCCGAGCCGCTGTTCGACGGCATCGAAAACCTGGTCCGCCGTGATTGAAAGCATGGCGGGCGAGTAGGACGCGCCACGACCGTAGGTCGTTTCTGAATAGCGCGCATTACGCACGACAATCCCTCCGGGTGAATAGGGTCCATTGCGCGCTGGATCCGTGGGACCGAAAAGTCCCACAAGCGGCGCACCGAGGGCGGAAGCGAGGTGCAAAGGGCCCGTGTCGGCGGAAACCACAACTTTTGCACGACGAAGAAGTGCAAACAAGGGTCCGAGCCCGAGTGCGAGCGCGATCGGCGGTGTCTTCCCAGATGCTGCAATCACTCTAGCGGCCATTGATTCCTCGCCGGGACCGGAGGTAACGACCCCCCTCCAGCCGTGGCGTTCGTTGAGTTTGCGATGCAACTCGCCGTAGCGTTCAGCGGGCCAGCACTTTGAGACCCAACCGCCGCCAGGATTGAGCACGAAAAAATCGCGCAGATCATACGCGGATAACTCGCGCGTGACCAGATCTTCATCTTCCTTCCGGATGGCAAGCGGAAATCGGGGCGTGCCAGGGCGCGCACCGGCGTGTTCGACAAGTGTGAGATTGTGTTCCACCTTGTGGGCGCCGCGTGGGTTCAGGCGATCCGTGTAGAGCAACGCTGCAAACCCCTCACGCGCATAGCTGCTTCTGAATCCGATACGGCGTGGCGCTCCCGAGGCAAAACTGAGCAGCGCAGATTTGTAGAGCGCCTGAAAGTCAATCGCGCAAGTGTATTGGGGGTCGCGTAATTTTCTGATGGTTGCGGCAATGCCCCCAGCGGTCGAGCGGTCCAAAACAATCAATTCATTCAAGTCAGGATTGCCCTCAAGCGAGCGCTTCCATTTCTGGTCCACCACCCAATCAATTCGCGCGTCGGGAAACGTGTCGCGCAAGGCCGCGGCAGCGGGAAGCGCGTGCACGATATCGCCCAATGAACCGAGGCGCACCAGCAAAAACCGAAGCTCAGGCATCGGCGGGCCGGCGCACCCGCGCGAGTAACTCGCGCGTTGAGTGCCTCTTCGGGTCGCCAACGATCGCAACACGGATTCCGAGCAAGCCTGCCAGCTCGCGTTCCGGTACGGTTTCAGGCGTGTAGTCGGTGCCCTTCGCGTGAACATCGGGCTGCAACTCGCGAAGAAGCGGATTCACGTCGAGCTCATCGAAGACGACGACATAGTCCACGGCCGAAAGACCGGCCACGAGCGACGCGCGTGCGCGTTCGGTGAGAATCGGGCGGCCCTCCCCTTTCAGTTTTCGCGTGCTGGCATCGGAGTTAATTCCGACGACGAGTATATCGCCCTCCGCGCGCGCGGCCTGAAGATAACGGACGTGGCCAGCATGGAGGAGGTCGAAAACACCGTTGGCAAAGACAATTTTGCGGCCAGAACGCCGATGCTCGTCCAGTATGGCGTGCAAACCTTCGCGGGAGAGAATTTTTTCTCGGGTGTCCATGCGATGTCAGCGTTCGGTCGTAGCTTCGCGGCGCAACGCGGACGCCAATTCTTCGAGGCTGAGGCTTGCCGTGCGGCGCTTCATCACCACGATCCCGCCGGCGTAGTTCGCGAGGTGCGCCGCTTCGAAGTAAGATGCGCCGGCGGCAACGGCGAGCGTGAATACGGCGATCACTGTGTCACCCGCACCGGTGACATCAACAGGTGCGTCCGAACCGTAAATGGGAATGTGTTGCGGCGGACGTTTTCGCTCAAAAACGGCTATGCCGTCTTTGCCGCGAGTGACAACGAGCGCTTCCAATCCCAGGTCGTGCAACGCCCGCTCGCCGAGAGCTTCGAGCCTGCGTGCATCTGTGCCGACACGCGTGTGATAGGCGGCTTCAAGCTCCGGCTCATTTGGCGTGGCTGCGCTGATGTGGGCGCCACAATAGTCGAGCAGGCGGTAGCGGGAATCCAGCATGATGCGCTTTGCGTGCAGTTTCTTCACAAGTGCAGGTGTGGCTGCGCCGAGGCCGTAGTCGGAAACAAGAACGCCGCTGGCGCGCTTCGCAAATTGGCGCGCCTTCCGGACGATAGCGGATTCAACCCGAGTTGAAAGGGCGGCCTCAGGCTCACGGTCCACGCGCAATACTTGCTGCTCGGTGGTATGGGTCCAACCGGCAAGATAGCGAGACTTCGTGGTCGTCACCCAATCAGTCGCTCGGACAATTCCGGAAATATCTATGCGTTTGCGCCTGAAGTGCTGGAGCAGCGTGCGGCCGGCTTCATCAGCCCCTACGACACCCACCGGGAGCACGCGGGCGCCGAGGTCGGCGAGATTATTGACGGCATTTGCTGCTCCGCCGGGATAGGCTTCCGTTCGGCGATGACGGAGGATGAGAACAGGCGCTTCGCGGGAAACACGGGAAATTTCGCCGGAAACAAACTCGTCGAGAACAAAATCGCCGAGAACGCAAATTGTTTGGCGGGAGAATGCGGCGACGATGTCGAGCAGGCGGGTGAGGTCAACACTCGTTCCCGCAGTTTGCCGATGCGAAACCGCCGCGGGCGTCTTTGCCTTACTGTGCGGAGCCTTCAAGAATTCTCCAGGATCAAGCGAGGCTTCAGTGCCGCGCCGAAAAGTATCACAACCTCGTTGGGAGCGGCAAACGAGCGGCGTGGCTTTGCGGGTCGCGCTGAGGCCCACGAGTTCATCGTTCGCTTCCCTGCGGAAGTTGGGCGATTTCCATGACGGTGCGCCAGAGGTCGTCCTGGCGATCAATTTGGATCGAGATGGAGCAAACCCATAAATCCATGGAGCGCCACACACCGGTGTAATTGAAGCTGTCTTTCTCCGTGCAGATGACGCCGGAAGCGCCGGCAGACTTCGCTTCCTGCTCGATCGCATTTATATCTGCCGCAGAATACCGATGATGGTCGGGGAAGAACCGGTAGCCGCAAATTTGTAATCCCCAATCGCGCAAGTCGGAAACAAATGCGGAAGGATTTCCAATTCCGCAAAATGCGAACAGTCTTCGCTCGCGCGCTTCACGCTCAGTAAGATGCGGATGAAATGGCGCAAAGACAGAGTCCATCTCAACGCGCGCATAAAAAATAGGCGCGTCCGAATCACGACGGATGGCGGCTTCGATCGCCGGGGCATGGTGGCTTCGCGTGATCACCATGATGTCCGCGCGAGAGAGAGCTGTGCGCGGCTCGCGGAGGCGGCCCGCGGGAAGCACATGCCCGCCACGGAACGGATTCGTCGCGTCGATCAACACGATGTCCACGTCGCGAGCCAGTTGCATGTGCTGAAAGCCGTCATCAAGGACAAACCATCCGACCCCGCGGGCCGTGAGCGCCCGACCACGCTCGAATCGATCAGCCCCAATGCCGAAACTCACCCGATCGCCCAGCCGCGATTTCAGCAATTGAACTTCGTCGCTGGAGGAATCGTCGCCGCCAGATTCGCCACCACTCGACGCGAATTTTTTGCCGCGATATCCACGCGTAAGAATCCCAACGCTTTTGCCTTCGGACAGCAGGCGCTCAACAATCCAAAGCACTATAGGAGTTTTACCGGTGCCCCCGACGGTGAGATTCCCGACACTGATGACCACGGCATCCAGTCGCCGCTGCTTCAAAATGCCCTTGCGATAGGCTCGGGCGCGAAGATGCGCGACTGCGCCAAAAGGCACGGAAAGCGGCCAGAGCAGCGAATCCTTCCACGTCACGCAGAGATTCCTTTGGTGTCGAGAACGCCGGCGATGCGCTCAAGCGAACGCGTGGTGGCACCGCGATTTTGCTGCGATAGTTCGAAAGCGGCCTTGCCCACGCGCTCGCGCAGCGCGTCGTCCTCAATCAATTGCACCCAGACTTTACCGAGTTGCTGGCTGCTGTTTACCTGAATCCCAGCCCGGGCGGCGAGAAATTGCTCGGCCATTTCTCTAAAATTCTCCATGGACGGACCGAAGACCGGCGGCCGCGAAAACCACGCAGGTTCGAGAATATTGTGCCCTCCCGCAGGGACCAGCGAACCGCCGACAAAAACCGCGTCAGCCATTGAGTAAATGCAGGCCAGTTCACCGATGGAATCGAGCAGGAGCACGTCCGCATTCTCGTCGAGCGGGCTGGCAAGGTCCAGTCCGCTGCGTCGCACTACGTGCCAGCCACCCGCGCCGACAAGATTGGCGGCAGTTTCGAATCGATCGGGCTTCCGAGGCGCCAGGACAAGCAGGGCGCGACGCCACTGCCGCTGGACAACGTCGTAAGCAGCGAGCACCGCTTCTTCCTCCTCCGCTACAACGCTGCCGGCAACGATGACCGGCCAACGGTCCTGCTGGGCCAACTGGTCCCGAAGCCAGGCGCCAAATCGATTGGCAGCGGCAGGCTCGCCATCGTATTTCAAGTTTCCGGTCACCTCAATCCGATCTTCCGGCGCGCCCATTTCGGCCAGACGTTTCGCGTCATCGGCGGTCTGTGCGAGAACAAGCGCGCAATCCCGAAGCGCGTGAGCAAAGAACTCCCCAACGAGAAACTGCCACCGCAAGAATCGCGCGAAAGACCGCTCAGAAATGCGCGCATTGGCAAAGATCACGGGCACACCGCTGCGGCGCGCTTCATGCAAGAAATTCGGCCAGATTTCAGTTTCCATGATGATTACGGAGGCCGGTTGAATCGCTCGCAATGCGCGCCGCACGGGCACGACCCAGTCTAGCGGGAAGTAGAATATCCCGTCGGCGATCTGGAGACGCTCGCGCGCGAGACGCTGGCCAGCCTCAGTGGTAGTTGAGACGAAGACCCGGCAGCCGGGGTAGCGTGATTTCAATCCTTCAACCAGGGGCTTCGCAGCCAATACTTCGCCAACAGAGACAGCGTGAACCCACACGGGCCCGGGTTGACTAGCGGCGGTTGATGCGGCGCCGTCCTGCTGGGACGAAGCTCCAGGGGAGGAGATCTCCGGAGGCAGGGTGCCAAGCCGCTCCAACAGCGCGGACCAGGGCGCTCCACGCCTCCAACCGCGCAGAGCGAAGTAGGGCGCGAGGACGAGCATGCCCACTGCCGTGAGAACGCGATAAAGGAAATACATAGGGAAGGCGAAGAGCGCCGCCGCGTGAGATACTTACGCGCGCAGACCCGGTATTATAGTGTCAGCGGGCGGGAAAACCGCACAACTTCCCGCATGAAGGAAGCATCGGACGAAATGACCATGTACAGATTCCCCCTCCTCGCTGCGGCCGTCCTGCTGATGTCCGTCGGTGTTTTCGCTCAAGCCAATTCTTCTTCTGGTAATTCGCCCAAGGCAGCAGCCCCCGGCAGAGAAGATCGGCATGAGGGTCTATCGATCGTGGCTGATCCCTACACGGAGATGCCCCGGGCCAAAGAAAAGTTTGGTAAGGCAAACCCACTGGAAGTTGGCATCCTGCCTATCGAAGTTTTTATTCGCAACGAATCGACGGAGCCCATCAGGATAGACCTCGATACTGTGCAGCTGGAGGTGCGGCTTCGCAACGGGCGGCGGCAGGACATTGAGTGGCTGACGGCAGGCGAAGTCGCCAGAGCTATCGCACATCCTGGCGGAGCCAGAACGCCTCAACAGCGGCGAATCCCCGTTCCCGTTCCGCTGCCCAGCAAGGACAAGAATGTTCTGAAGCTCATGGACATCCTGAAATCGCTGACTCTTGACGCCGACGTGATCGCCCCGAAAGGGGCGGTCCACGGATTCTTGTACTTCGACGTGAACCACGAGGTTTCCGTCGTGGAGAACTCCAGCCTGTATGTTCCTGACGTGATGGTGCTGCCGACGAACAAAGTGTTGATGTTTTTCGATGTTCCCCTCGGTGGCGGGGCGACGCAACAATAATTCTCCGCATTTCCCCGAAATACCTGTAAATTCTTGACGAAACAGCTGAATCCTGCTAAAAGAATTGATTCCTTAGTCGGACTTCTCGCAGACAGTAAGGTCCCAATCTTGGGGTCTAAATCCGGAGGGTGAATGTCGGTACAAACGTGTACCCGAATTGCGAAGAAATGCGCGGCTAGCGCAGGTTTGATCCTATTGAGTGCGGCCGCAGTGATGGCGCAACGCGCGCCGGAAACTCCGGGGGGCGAAGCAAATCTGAAGCTTCCGGATCTTTCCTCGGTGAATTTCATCTTCGGCGTTGACGGCCACAAGCTTCTGCTCTTCGGAATTCTCTTCTGCATTTTCGGGCTGGTCTTCGGGCTGACAATTTTTACGCGGCTGAAGAATCTCCCGGTCCACCGCGCCATGCGCGAAATCTCCGAGCTGATTTATGAGACCTGCAAGACGTACCTGATCACGCAGGGAAAATTCATCTTGCTGCTGGAGGCATTTATCGCGGTGGTGATCGTGCTGTATTTCGGGCTGCTGCTGAAATACGAAGCCATGCGCGTCATTATCATCCTGCTCTTCAGCGTGGTCGGGATTGCAGGAAGCTACGGCGTGGCGTGGTTTGGAATTCGCGTGAACACGTTTGCGAATTCTCGGACGGCTTTCGCGGGCCTGCGCGGCAAACCCTATCCGATTTACCACATCCCGCTCGAAGCAGGCATGAGCATTGGAATGATGCTGATCAGCGTCGAATTAATCATGATGCTGTTCATTCTGCTTTTTGTGCCAGGCGATTACGCTGGTCCGTGTTTCATCGGTTTTGCCATCGGCGAATCGCTGGGCGCGGCGGCGCTGCGGATCGCGGGCGGCATCTTCACGAAGATTGCGGATATTGGCTCCGACTTGATGAAAATCGTCTTCAAGATCAAGGAAGACGACGCGCGCAATCCCGGCGTGATCGCTGATTGCACAGGCGACAATGCGGGCGATTCGGTCGGACCAAGCGCCGACGGCTTTGAGACGTATGGCGTGACGGGCGTCGCGCTAATCACTTTTATTCTTCTGGGTGTCAAGAACCCGGTCGTGCAAGTACAGTTGCTGGTGTGGATCTTCGTGATGCGCATCGCCATGCTGGTGGCGAGCGCGGCCGCGTACTTTATCAATGCTGCAATCGCGAAGGCGCGTTTCGGCGATGCAGAGAAAATGAATTTCGAGACGCCGCTTACCTCTCTGGTGTGGATCACTTCGATCGTTTCCATCGCGCTCACTTATTTGATCTCCGCGCAGATTATTCCGACGCTGGGCGGCGACCCGACACAGTGGTGGAAGTTGGCGACAATAATTTCCTGCGGCACTCTAGCGGGAGCTGTGATTCCGGAATTGGTCAAAGCATTCACTTCGGTTGACTCTCGGCACGTGCGGGAAGTCGTCCGATCCGCGGAAGAGGGCGGCGCTTCGCTGGGGATTTTGTCGGGTTTCGTGGCGGGCAATTTCTCCGGGTATTATTTGGGACTGGCGATGGTCACATTGATGTCTGTGGGCTATCTCGTCAGCCTTGGCGGGCTCAGCCAATTGATGATTGCAGCGCCGGTTTTTGCATTTGGCCTCGTGGCATTCGGATTCCTGGGGATGGGCCCGGTTACGATCGCGGTGGATTCTTACGGCCCGGTGACGGACAACGCGCAATCCGTGTATGAGCTTTCCTTGATTGAGCAAATTCCCAACATCAAGCAGGAAATCAAGAAAGACTTCAACATGGATGTGAACTTCGAGCGCGCGAAGGACTTGCTCGAGGCCAACGACGGTGCCGGCAACACGTTTAAGGCAACTGCGAAACCGGTGCTGATCGGAACTGCCGTGGTGGGCGCAACGACGATGATTTTCTCGATCATCATGGCCCTGACCCACGGCATCACGGAAAACGTGGACAAGCTCTCGTTGCTCCACGCTCCTTTTTTCCTGGGCCTGGTGACCGGCGGCGCGATGATTTATTGGTTTACCGGAGCCTCGACTCAGGCGGTGACCACTGGAGCGTACCGCGCAGTCGAGTTCATCAAGGCGAATATCAAGCTCGAAGGATCAGATAGGGCGTCCGTCGAAGACAGCAAGAAAGTGGTCGAAATCTGCACGGTGTACGCGCAGAAAGGCATGCTGAATATTTTCATCGCGGTGTTCTTCGCGACGCTGGCCTTCGCGTTCGTCGAGCCATTCTTTTTCGTCGGCTACCTGATTTCAATTGCTGTCTTTGGCTTGTACCAGGCCATTTTCATGGCCAATGCCGGCGCTGCGTGGGACAACGCAAAGAAAATTGTCGAAGTCGAATTGAAGCAAAAAGGAACGCCGCTTCATGACGCAACCGTCGTAGGCGATACGGTGGGTGATCCGTTCAAGGACACTTCATCTGTGGCGTTGAATCCTGTCATCAAGTTCACAACGCTGTTCGGTCTGCTTGCGGTGGAGTTGGCTGTAAAGCTGACTTCCGAAACGGGCGGTAACTTGACGCACCTTCTCGCTGCAGGGTTCTTCGCTGTTTCATTCTTCTTCGTGTACCGTTCGTTCTACGGCATGCGGATCAAGTCGGCAGAGTGACGGCGAAACGTTAGGCCTTCACGAGGCCGAGGAACTGGCGCGGGTCGTTAGCGTAGCCGGGGAAGACAGCCTCTAGATCGCGGTCGCCCAGGTGCTTCGACAAAATCTCGCCGAGAACGCTGCGGTAATCCGTGGTGACGGCAAGATCGCGACCCTGATAGAGTTGGCCCTCGCTCATCCCAGGCCAGCGTGAATAGACTCTGCCGCCCTTCACCGCTCCGCCCATCACGAACATGCAATTCGCGTGACCATGGTCCGTGCCGTGGTTTCCGTTTTCGCGCGCGGTGCGGCCGAATTCGGACATGCTGACGAAAACGACGTCTTGCATCCGATCGCCCATGTCCTGATGAAATGCCGCAATTCCCTGCCCCAGATCGCGGAGGAGATTCGAGAGCTGGCCCTGAACACCGCCTTCGTTTACGTGATGATCCCAGCCGCCACTATCAAGAAATGCGACTTCGAGACCAACATCCGCTTTGAAGAGTTCAGCGATTTCCATCAAGCTCTGGCCGAAGCGGCCTTTGGGGTACTGCGCGCCATTTTCCGGCTCGTACGAGTCGGGATTAATTTTCTTGAGCTGGTCAATTGCCTCGAATGTTTCTGCGCCAACGCCGCGAAGCGCTTGATCCACCGTCTGCGCGTACATGGCTTCGAATCCGCCCTGGACAGTTTGTTGTGGGCCATACATCTTGAACTGCTTGAGGTCGGAAATCGCAACGGCAGGCGACACTCCCTGGAGAGTGCGCGGAAGATACGGTCCGAATGCAACCGCGCGGAACGGGGCGGACTTTTCTTCCGGCATGGACTGCAGCGCGCGATTCAGCCAGCCGTCGTCTGTGGCCTTCAGGCCCGGCGTACCGGATTCCATGAAATCCTGGGCATCGAAGTGGGAGCGAGTGGGATCGGGCGAGCCAACCGCCTGCACAATGGCAAGTTGTCCCTGCTGAAATAGCCGCAGGAGCGGCTGAAGGCTTGGGTGCAGGCCGAAGAAGCCGTCGAGATCTATGGCTGCATCCGTTCCGCCGCGGCGTGGCTCGGGAATGGCAATCGTCGGCCGCATCTGATAATAATTTCGCTCACCGAACGGGACCACCACATTCAAACCGTCCATTGCACCGCGCTGAAACAGCACGACCATTTTCTTCTTGTTGGGCGAAGCCGTGGCGGCCACAGCGCGTTGGAGAAATGACGGGAGCGAAGCCATCCCCAGCATTGCGGTCCCGCCGCTCTTCAGAAAGTATCTTCGAGAAATTGCCATTTTTGCACTCCGCACAATAAATGGATCACCGGCGTTGAAATTCGGGTGCGCCGAGCACCAGGCCCGCAACCAGACCCTCATTCACTTGTTTTACAGGGTCGTCTAATCGCGCCTGCAGGATCTGCGGATCACTCAGGCGGGCTTCAAGGGTTTGCCTTGTGGTGGATGCAACTTGACCGCCGAGAAAAATATCGAGCGAGCGAGCTAGCGTTGCATTGGGATCTCTAAGTGCATCCGGGCCAAGCAAGGCTTTCAAATCAACGTTTGCGCCAGCCATCCTGTCGCCGGCAAAAGCCAGGGCAAAGTTCAACCGATTGAGAAGCGTCCCCGTATTCACCCAAGTCTCTGCTTTATCTGAGTAGCCTGTCGGAGGCTGGCAAAGAAATAGCGGCTCGCCCATTCGTCCGATCCATTGAGCTAGCGGCAAAGACACGGCGACATCCGCATCCAGCGCGCGCGCAGTGCTGGCCACCAGTTCAAACGGAGTCTTCACTTTTGCACGGTATGCTTCCTTGGACCAGAACTCCGGCGAATAAATCATCGTCTTCAAAAGGCTGCGGATATCACCTTGCGTCGCAGCAAAATTATCTGCCATGCGGTTGATAAGAGCTTGCGGCGGATTGTCGGAGACAAAATGTCGCGCGAGCTCGCGGGAGATAAATATCGCCGTGCTGGGATGGTTCGCCAAGAACTTCAGTCCCTCTTCACCGTCTTTTATCCCGCCAGAGTTGATGGGGTGGCCCAGGACGATTTTCTTGCCCTGCGCGTGAATTCGTTCATCGAAGAAAAATTCGGGATCCCTGCGCGGCTCGCGGACCGTCCAGCCAGTCAAGGATTCGGCCATGGCGATCACGTCCTGCTGTGTGTAGCCGGCATCAACGCCGACGGTGTGCAGCTCCATCACTTCCCGGCCGTAATTCTCGTTCAGGCCGCGATCTTGTTTCTTCCGCTGCACGGGATTAGGAGCAGCCGTTCCGGAGGCGCCCGGAAAAGTACGCGGTTGAGGCGGATAGACACCGCCGAAGACGCCCTGGTAGCGCGCGCGGCGCATCGCCAGTTCGCGCTGCATGTGTTGATACGCTGCGGGATCCGCGCTCAGCCAGTTGTCCAGATAGAAAAGCATGGCCGGACTTTTTGCGGTGGCAATGAGCAAATCCTGAAACTTGCCCATCGTGTGCGGGCGAATCGTGTCGCGGACATAGGCGGTGAGTAGCCATCTGTCTGCGCCCTTATTCGCGAAAACGTTGAAGTGGTTGAACCAGAAATCCTCCATCACCGCTTCGAGTTGACGCTGGCTATAGGTGGCGCGGTCCAGTTTGGCCATCGAAAGCTCGGCGATAATCCGGTTCGGGCCTTGCATCTTGGCCAATTGCTGCTCGGCTTTATCGAGGTTTTCGTTGCCGGTGAACTTTAACTGGTCGAGCGCGTCGCGCCGTTTTTCCTTCTGCTGCTCCTTGAATTCCTGTTTGGTGATGGCTTCCTTTTTTGCGGCCTGCTGCGGGGGAGGAAATTCGTCGAGCAGTTTTTTCGACGACATTTTGAGCGTTGGATAGCTCTCCAGCCGATGATCGAGCGCCGAATCGTCGATGGAATCGGGGTGAAGCTGATAATCAATCCATTTTTCGAGCCCTATCTCTCGGAGGCGTTCGATATCGCCGGGACGCGGTCCGTAGCCCAGCCTGTTCAGAGCGTGGAGTGTCGCTTCATCCGCAGTTAATTCGGTGATGGGCAGATTGCCTTTGAACTTCTTGTCGAGGACCATCGTGGCGGAATCGGCAGAGGGCTTGTTTTTCTTGTCTTTATCGGTGCTGGGATTGGGCGCGGCCAAAATCAAACCAATTCCAAAAGTCGCGCTCAGCGAAATGACAAGAATCCCACCCACGATGAAATCCAAGCTCTTGCGCCGCTGCTGCAAGCGGTGGATTCCGACCTGCCCTGGCTTTCGTGACTTAGCGCGCACTTACACCACTCCTTGCCTCATCGCTCTCTTTCAATATTAACCCGCAAGGAGCACAAAAGTTGCTCGCTGGAGCCTAGGAGTACATGTGGAAGGAGTTTTGGAGCCCCAATTCGATGATTTCGGTTAACGCGCCGCGCGAAACCCATCTAGTGACCACAGATCCTGCCCCTCATCGTGGCGCAAAACGTAGAAATTACCGTCATCGGCCCGAACCCGGAAATATCTGGCGTCCGGTGAATACCACTGGCCGTCAACTTCATTCACCTCGAATTGGCGGCCACGAAAAATGAAACGAAGAGGACGCTCATCAGCGCGATATCCCGCATAGCATTCGACGCGCATTTCGCTCATTGCTTCTCCCAGCCTCCGTCCGCTGTCATACTCCAAAATTCCTACCCCTGCGGACTGCCCGCGGGAAGCTCAATCCGGTTCCTCTCTGGTCTCGGCGTTGTACGCCGCTCCCATCAGCACCACGAGGGCTGTGATGTACATCCACAGCAACAAGCCGATCGCAGCTGCCAGCCCGCCATAGACAACGTCGTACGGCATCTTCCGCACATAGAGCCCAAATGAAATATCAACCACCCACCACATGACCGTTGCCAGGACTGCCCCCGGAAGCACGTCCTTGTAACCCCGGTGTCCAGGCCGCCCGATCCGGTAAATTATAACCAAAACGGCCATGCCGAGAAAAAATACGATTGCCCCATAAAACAAAAATCCGACGCTGTGGACGAAGCTTGACATTCCGATCTCGCGGATCACCCACCCGCGCACCTGTTTTCCGAACACCGTAAGGATCACGACTGCAAGCGACGGCACAATTGTGAGACAAAGCAGAATCAGCGCACGAAGGTGTAGGCGCCAATACCCTGGCTTCAAAATATCGCCTTCGATGATGCGGAAGCCCTCGATGTAGCCGACCATTACTTGCGAACCGGCAATCAGCGTACCGCCCAGTCCGAGAGAGATCCATTTCCAGGGATGCTCTCCGCGCCGCACAAGATACTGCAGGACGACGTTTTCGCTTCCCGGTGGAAGTATCATCCGCAATCGCTCCGGAAGTTCCCTCATCGCCGTTTGGAAGTAGCCCGTGCTGCTGAACAAGCCCAGTATCAGTAGAAGCATGGGAAAAAATGCGAGGAACATGTTGAACGCGATTGCCTGACTGAGCGTGACGCAATCCGGGAAGAGGCGGCCCAGCCCGCGAAAGAGGTGTTTCAGTAGGCGATCCATAGGTCGTCCGCGGGATTATACGGGAACAATTGGAATGAGCGCTTTTTCTTTCAAACTGCACGGTGGGGGACACTTGGCGCCCTCGTGCCCTGTGGAAAGACTCTGGTGTGCTTGCTGCTCAGAGCGGCGCGGGGTAAAATGGTCGCGAATCGTTGCGGAGGAGGTGCGTGATGGCTCGCCCGGTGCGCTGCGGACTGATTCAAGTACACTGCGAATGGTCGCCAGAGAAATACTCCATCCGCGACATCAGCAAGAAAATGCTTGAGAAGCATGAAAAGCTGATCGAAGCCGCGGCCAAGAAAAAGACTCAAATCCTGTGCCTCCAAGAATTATTCAACGGACCATATTTCTGCGCCGAACAGCAAGTCCGCTGGCATGAACTTACTGAGCCGATTCCGGATGGGCCGACAGTCGAACGCATGAAGAGGCTCGCGAAGAAATATGAAATGACGATGGTCGTTCCAATATACGAACGGGAGATGACCGGCCTGTTCTACAACACCGCGGCGGTGATCGATGCTGATGGAAAATATCTTGGGAAATATCGCAAGCACCATATCCCCCAGGTCGCGCCGGGATTCTGGGAGAAGTTCTATTTCACTCCCGGAAACACAGGCTACATTACGTTCCAGACGAAGTTCGCTCGCATCGGCGTTTACATTTGCTACGACCGGCACTTCCCCGAAGGCGCGCGCGTTCTGGGCTTGAATGGAGCGGAAATCGTCTTTAATCCTTCGGCAACGGTCGCGGGGTTGAGTGAATACCTTTGGGAGCTGGAGCAGCCGGCGCATGCTGTCGCGAATGGTTATTTCGTCGGGGCGATCAATCGGGTAGGCAAGGAAGCACCATGGAACATCGGCGAATTCTATGGCAAGAGCTACTTCTGCAGCCCGCGCGGAAAAATTGTTGCGCAAGCCAGCCGCGATAAGGACGAGGTTCTGGTCACTGATCTCGATCTGGAAGAGATCCAGCAGGTTCGCGCAACCTGGCAATTCTACCGTGACCGCCGCCCGGAATCATACGGCGAAATCACGCGCACGCAGACCGCCGCACGTGCCGCCGACGCTGCGAACTAGGGAAGAGGTTTGCCACAGTTGAACAGAGACAAAAACTGATGGAAATAGAAGGCCTTAAAACATGACAACAACGCCGAAAATGACGGAATCCCGCAGCGATGAAGTTGTCCGCAAGCACAAGGAATTCATATGGCCGGCGGTCACCAATTATTTCCAAAAGCCGCTCGTCGCCGATCACGCCTCGATGCAATACCTGTGGGACATTGAGGGAAACAAGTATCTCGATTTCTTTGGCGGGATTGTCACCATCGGGGTCGGGCATTGCAACCCAAAGGTCACGTCGAAGATTAAGGCGCAGGTCGAGAAATTGCAACACACCTCTACGCTCTTCCCGAATGAACACATTGTCGCTCTCGCGGAAAAACTGGCGGAGATCACGCCGGGAAAGTTGCAGAAAAGCTTTTTTACCAGCTCGGGAACAGAGGCGAACGAAGCCGCAATCCTGCTCGCGCGCATGGTGGGGCCGAGCTACGACATCGTTTCGCTGCGCCACGCTTATTCAGGCGGATCGGCTCTCGCGAAGTCTGTTACGGCGCAGGCACCCTGGCGCAAGGCCGGCGTCATCAGCCAGGGTATCTCGCACGCCGTGAATCCGTACTGCTATCGCTGCCCGCTGCATCTGAAATATCCCGAGTGTGGAGTTGCTTGCGCAAACGATGTCGAGAGTGTCATCCAAACCACCACGAGCGGCTCGATCGCTGCATTCATCGCCGAACCCATCCAGGGCGTCGGCGGATTTATCACGCCACCGCCCGAATATTTCAAGATTGTCTATCGCATCGTAAAGAATTACGGCGGACTTTTCATCGCAGACGAAGTGCAGACCGGCTGGGGCCGCACAGGCAAAAAATGGTGGGGCATCGAGCAATGGGAAGTCACGCCGGACATCATTACGTCGGCGAAAAGCATGGGCAATGGTGTGCCGGTGGGCCTTACGATAACCACAGCCGAACTCGCGGATAAATTTCAGGGCCTCACGATTTCAACTTTTGGCGGCAATCCAGTCACGTCAGTCGCCGCCCGCGCAGTCATCGAGGTGATCGAAGAAGAAAACTTGCGCGAGAATACGTTTGTCGTCGGCGGCTATTTCCGCAAGAAGTTGGAAGAGCTCCAGCAGAAGTATCCCTTGATTGGTGACGTCCGCGGGATGGGCATGATGCAGGCGCTCGAACTCGTCAAGGACCGCCAAACAAAAGAACCGGCGCCGCAGGAAACCAACCAGGTTCTCGAGGGCGCACGCAGGAATGGACTGCTGGTCGGCAAGGGCGGGCTCTACGGCAATACGATTCGCATGGCCCCTCCGATGAATATCTCCAAGGCTGATGTGGATGAGGGAATTCGTTTGCTCGACAAGACATTTAGTGAAGTGCGCATCTGACTTTTTGAGGGAATAGGACATATGGCGACAGCAATTTTGATTGGGCAGCTTTGCCGAAATTACATCAACGGGCAGTGGGTGGAATCGAAGTCACCCAAAATTGTGGAGCGGCGAAATCCGGCGAACACGGATGAAGTGGTGGCTCGGATTCCTCTCTCCACCCGCGAGGAAATGAAACAGGCCATCGTGGCGGCGAAAGCCGCCTTCCCCGCCTGGCGCAACACGCCCGCGCCGAATCGCGGCAAAATCCTCTTCAATGCCACCCGCATCATGCAGCAGCAGAAGGAAGATCTGGCGCGGCTGCTGACGCGTGAAGAAGGCAAGTCGCTGAAAGACGCGCTGGGCGAAGTGCAGCGAGCCATCAACATCATTGAATTCATGGCCGGTGAGGCGCGGCGGCTGAATGGCGAGACGCTGACCAGCGAATTACCGAAGAATTTTGCGTACACTATTCGCCAGCCGCTTGGAGTGGTTGGTGCCATCACGCCCTGGAATTTTCCCGTGGCGATCCCGGTTTGGAAAATCGCGCCCGCGCTCGTTTGCGGCAATACGGTGGTGTTCAAACCCGCGACGCTGACGCCGCTTACCGCGATGAAGATCGTGGAAATCTTCGAGCAGGCTGGATTGCCGGCGGGCGTGCTGAATTTGGTAATGGGCTCGGGCAAAGATGCAGGCGACGAACTTGTGACCAACCTCCACGTCCATTGCCTCTCTTTCACTGGTTCGAACGAAGTTGGTTGCCAGCTTTACGCTTCCGGCGCGCAACGGTTGAAGAAGATTCAGTGCGAAATGGGCGGCAAGAATCCGGTGGTGGTTCTTGCGGACGCGGATTTGCAGCTCGCAATGGAGTCCACCCTGGCAGGCGCGTTCGCTTCCACAGGTCAGCGCTGCACGGCCACCAGTCGTGTCGTGATTGAAGACGCTATTGCGGACAAGTTCATCGCCATGCTGGTTGACCGCGCGAAGAAGTACGTGGTGGGCGACGGGCTTGAAGCAGGCGTCGAGATGGGGCCATCGGTTGACGAAAACCAGATGACTACGGTCTTGAAGTACATCGAAATCGGGAAGAAAGAGGCGAAACTTCTTTGTGGCGGTGAACGGCTGAGCGGTCCTAAATACGATCAGGGCTGGTTCGTCGCGCCCACCATTTTTGATCAGGTGCGCTCGGACAGCCAGCTGGCGCAGGAAGAAATTTTTGGCCCGGTGCTGAGCGTAATTCGTGTGAAGGATTTCGATGAAGCGCTCCAGGTGGCAAACTCGGTGCGCTACGGCCTTTCGAGTTCGATTTATTCCACAGACTCAAACAAGATCTTTGAGTTCGTAGACAAAATTGAGACGGGTATGACGCATGTGAATTCTCCGACCGTTGGTGGCGAAGCGCACGTGCCCTTCGGCGGTGCAAAGGATTCGAGCGTCGGCCCGCGCGAAGTGGGCCATGCTGCAATCGATTTCTACACCGAGACCAAAATCGTTTACATCGACTACACCGGCCGCAAGCGCGAATCGAGCATCTATTAACCTCCTGCAACTAAAAACGGCAGACGCGAAGACAGAATCCTAAAGACTGGGGAGAAACTCACACGGCCGGACTATTTGATCGCGAGATATATCTGGATATTGAGACGCTTCGCCTTTCGCACGAGGTCGAAGGCGGATGGTCCAACATTCGCGGGTTCGGGGTTGCTGTCGCCGTGACTTGGGATAAAGACCAGGGCTTCCGCCGATGGTTCGAGGAAGACGCGGAAAAGCTCATCAGTGAGCTCGAGAAATTCACGCACATCGTCACCTTCAACGGGAACCGCTTCGACTTGGAAGTCCTCCGCGCGTACGCCCCCCTCCATAAGCTTCAGGAGCGGTCCTTCGACGTCCACGAGAGGCTCTTCAAGGCGCTTGGGCATCGGGTAAAGCTCGACCAGCTCGCGAAAGACACGCTCGGCACTGCCAAGAGCGGTGATGGATTGCAGGCGGTGGAATGGTGGCGCGCAGGGCAGAAGGACCGTGTAGCGAAATATTGCGAACAGGATGTCGCAATTCTGCGCGATGTCGTCGAGCATGGACGCGCCAAGGGTTACGTGGTGGTTTCCTCGCGTCAGGTGCGCGTCGATTGGGATTGACCCGCCGGATAAAACGGATGCGTACGAAATTTCTTTCGTGCTCGGCGGCGCACCTTGCACTCTTTCTCATCCTCGTCACCGCTCTTACGGGCGCAAACGTCACTCTTGCGGGCGGCGATGTTGGACGCGTTCACTGGAAATTGACTGGCGACTCTCAACTGAAATTGGACGGCAAGGCGCCACTCACCTGGAACGTCTATCTGCCGGAAAAACAGCAGAAGAAAAACAATCTGGTTCTGGTCCTGTTGGGGCACCGCTACCTGGCCATCGATTTTAAAGCCAAGCTTGTCTACCAGGTTCTACCTTCGGACCTGAAAGCGGAAGGCTTCGATTTTGATAGCGGTGATTTATTCAAGGATGCTCGGCTGGTGCCGAGCGGCGCTTGGACGGTGCGCGATGTAGGACCGGCCGAGTTGATCAAATTCACGCTAAATGATTACGGCCGCCAGGTGGAAGTCCTCTTGCGCCACACTCCTGACCTCCGACAATTCTACTGACATATCTACATGTGCGGCGCGCTCGAGTCTGTTGCGCCGTTCATTTTCTGCTTCCACGACATCGGAGGCAGGCCATTGTGAACCCGCTCCATCGTGATGCAGCCGTCTACCGGACAGACCAGCGCGCAGAGATTGCAACCCACGCATTCGTCGTCGATGATTTTCGGGACGTGAACCTCCATTCCGTTCGGATTGCGCTTGCCGTTGCCATTGCTGGCGGGAGCGCGCTCGATGCACTGATGAGCGCCGTCCTCACACGCCACATAGCAGAGCTGGCAGCCGATGCAAAGGTCCGTGTGGATCTTCGCGATAATCTTGTAATTCAAGTCCAGATCGCCCCAGTCCATCACGTTGGGCACGGCACGTCCGCGGAAATCTTCGATCGTGCGATAGCCGTGATCGTCCATGTACGCGTTGAGTCCATCCGCCATGTCTTCCACAATCCGAAACCCGTAGTGCATCGCCGCCGTGCACACCTGCACTGTCGAGGCGCCCAGAGCGATGTGCTCGGCAGCATCGATCCAGCTTCCGATACCTCCGATGCCGACAATCGGGATTTTTACCTTCTTCGCGACGCTGGAAACCAGATGCAGCGCAATCGGCTTCACCGCCGGGCCGCAGTAGCCCCCATGTGAGGATTTCCCTGCCACATTGGGCGCCGGAGAAAAAGATTCCAGATCCACGCCCATCAGGGAATTGATGGTGTTGATCAGGCTGACGGCATCGGCGCCACCGCGTTCGGCGGCGAGCGCAATGTGCGAGATGTCGGTCACGTTGGGCGTGAGTTTTGAAATCACCGGCGTTTTTGCCGCTTCCTTCGCCCACGACGTGATCATTTCCGTGTATTCCGGCACCTGGCCGACTGCTGCGCCCATGCCGCGCTCACTCATCCCGTGGGGGCAGCCGAAATTCAGTTCTAGCGCGTCCGAGCCGGCGTCTTCTGCTCGACGCACGATGTCGTGCCATGTGTCGCGCTTCGACTCGACCATCAGCGAAGCGATCACAAGGTGCTTTGGATAGCGTTTCTTAACTTCGGCGATTTCGCGGAGATTCACTTCGATTGGGCGGTCACTGATGAGTTCGATGTTATTGAGGCCCATCATCTTCACACCGTTGTAATCAATTGCGCCGTAGCGCGAAGAGGTGTTCTGAATCGGCTCACCGATTGTTTTCCACACCGCACCTCCCCATCCGGCGTCAAACGCGCGCATCACCTGGCCGCCCGTGTTCGTCGGAGGCCCCGACGCCAGCCAGAACGGGTTGGGAGACTCGATGCCGCAGAATTTCACTCTAAGGTCAGCCACACGTCACCTCTCAATTTCGGTTTTCGACGGCGCCATGTCCCGTACTCCGCGCCAGAGCAACCAGAACACAACTGCAAACATTCCAATCCAGCCAACGGTACGCGCAATGGAAGCTATCTGAATATCGTGGTCGAGCACACCGAGTGCCCCGAAGAGGTAATGCCAGTCGTGAATCACGTCCTCACCGCTCCCAACGGAGAGCAGCGGCAAATCCTGAGCGCGCGCATCCGCCATGTAGATCGAGATAGGCAAAAACTGCTCGAACATGAAGAAGAGGCAAAATGCCACTCCTTGCGCCTGGCGGTGGAACAGAAAATATGACGCGAGGAGAATCGGGACGAGCAGTTGCAACATCGTTCCTCCGGCAACGCTAACGAACTCGCCGATAAATCGGAACAGGAGATGGCCGCCCTCGTGGATGGGAACAAAAACGCCATCCATTAGGTGTGGAAACATCCCTCCGCGAGCCGCTTGATAGAGGAACAGGATATAAAAGATCAGCCAAGCGGCAAGTGCCGCTTTCGGAATCGGGTCCCATGGTTCTTCAAGCGCCTCGAGGAATGGCAACCGCTCAGTCCATGAGTCCGGCAGGCGCACGGTCGCCTAGGACTTTCCCCGCGGGGACCCGAGCCATGCATCCATGCTCCGCGCGGTAGCCATGCCTTCTGCGACTGCATCCACCACTTCTTTGCCTCCGTTCGTGCAATCGCCGCCTGCAAAGTATTTCGGCGCGCCTGTCTGGTGGCGCTCATTTATTCCCACTGTTCCATTCTTGCGGATTTCAATTCCAGGAACTGCTCGGAACAGCTCAGTGACAGGCTTCTGACCAATGGCGCCAACCACCATGTCCACTTCGAGCGTGAACTCAGTGCCCGGAATCGGCGTCACGTCGCTGCGCCTGCGAGTTCCCGGCGCGTCTGCGCGTGTCTGGACACATTCGAGCGCGGTAACTTCCCCGCCTTCCCCGAGGATTCGGACCGGTTGCGTATTCCAGTGAAATATCACGCCATCCTGCTTCGCAAGGTCAAACTCATAACGAAACGCTGGCATTTCCTTTTCGCCACGGCGGTAAATCATATGAACAAACTCCGCGCCCAGCCGTTTCGCGGCGGTCACAACATCAACCGCTGTATTCCCCGCGCCGATGCAGGCGACGCGCTTCCCGACCTCGACTTCATGAAAGGACTGCACTTTCGTCATTTCGATGAACTCGATCGCGCCAAGCACGCCGGCCAAGCCCTGGCCAGGCAAATCGAGATTCCACGTCTCGCCCAGCCCGACTCCGATGAAAATGGCGTCGCACTCTTTTTCGAGCTGCGCAATCGTAATGTCGCGCCCGACCTCCACCTTTTGCCGGAATTCGACGCCCAGGCCGCGCACCATCTCAATTTCTCGCAATGAATCTCCTGCCCGTAGCTTGTAAGCCGCGATTCCGTAGGTGTTCAGACCGCCGGGCGATTCGTTGCGGTCAATAATCGTGACGCAATAGCCCAATTTCGCGAGCTCAGCGGCGCACGCGACCGACGCGGGCCCCGAGCCGATGCAGGCCACGCGCTTCCCGTTGGGCGGGCCGGCCTTGAACAATTGAATCTTGCGGTCGAGAACGTAATCCACAGCGTGGCGCTGAAGGCGCCCAATCTCGATGGGCTTGATGCCTTTCTCCACCATCACGCAAGCGCCCTCGCAAAGGACTTCTGTGGGGCACACCCGGCCGCAGCTCTGCCCAAGAACATTGGCTTCGAGAATCACGCGAGCCGAACCGCGGAGATTGCCCGTGTAGATTTTCTTGATGAACGCGGGAACATCAATGTGCGTAGGACACGCGACGGTGCATGGCGCGTCGAAACAATAGAGGCAGCGCGCTGCTTCGATGACAGCTTGACGCGGCGCCATGGGCGGGACAATTTCGGCGAAATTCTTCTCGTATTGTTCGGCGGAGAGCTTGGGAGCGGATTCTCGAAGCGTCATGGCGTGATCATTGCGGCGCGCGCCGCTCTGGATAGACGCATTCTAGCACCGCGAATCAGCGGAAGGGCCAATCGAATTTGGGAGTGGGTGGATGAAGGGATAACTTGGCGGAAAGTTTGCTGCTCACGAAAATCCGGTTGCCCCGCCGAGTGCGAAATGGACTGAAAGCGGTGTAAGCTACCACGTTTCGCAGAAATTCCGGGGAGGTCTATCATCCATGCGCTTCGATACGCTGATTCGCAACGGCACGGTCGTCACTGCAACGGACACATATCTCGCCGACGTGGGAATTCTCGACGGCCGAATCGCTGCTATCGGCAAGGGCTTGCCAGCTGAAAACGCTTCGAAGCTGATCGACGCAACCGGCCGCTACATAATCCCCGGCGGGATTGACGTTCATACCCACCTCGACATGCCCTTCGGCGGAACAACCAGCGCGGATGACTTCGAGACTGGGACCATCGCGGCAGCTTTCGGCGGCACCACGTCGTTGATTGATTTTGCCATCCAATACAAGGGCCAGACGCTCCACCAAGCCTTTGAAACCTGGATGAAAAAAGCCAGCGGCAAAGCAGTGACTGACTATTCGTTCCATTGCATCATCACTGAATTGGCGGATGCTCAACTTCAAGAAATGAAGACTCTGGTGCGCGAAGGAGTGCCTACTTTCAAGCTCTTCATGGCTTATCCCGGCGTATTCATGCTGGACGACGCGTCGATTTTCCGCGCCATGAACGCCGCGGCCAACAGCGGCGGGATGATCTGCATGCACGCGGAAAATGGTGGCGCGATTGACGTGATCGTGCAGCGCGCGCTGGCCGAGGGGAAACGCGCGCCCAAGTATCACGCGCTCACGCGGCCGACGACGGCCGAGGCGGAAGCGACTTCGCGCTCGATCGCGCTCGCGGAAATGGCCGGAGCGCCTGTTTACATCGTCCACCTCTCCTGCAACGATGCGCTCGAGAAGGTCCGCGAGGCGCGCGACCGTGGCTTGCCCGTCTATGCGGAAACTTGCCCGCAATATCTCTATCTCTCACTCGAGAATATGGACGCGCCCGGTTTCGAAGCCGCAAAGTATGTTTTTACGCCACCACTGCGCGAGAAATGGCATCAGGAAAAACTCTGGCAGGGTCTGGCGAAAGATGACCTGCAAGTGGTTTCTACGGACCACTGCCCCTTTTGCTACAAGGAACAGAAGGAACTCGGCAAGGATGACTTCACGAAGATTCCCAACGGCGGCCCGGGAGTTGAACACCGGCTGAGCTTGGTGTACAGCGGCGGTGTTCATGGGAAACGCTTCTCGGTCAACCGGTTCGTGCAACTCGTCTCCACGGCGCCTGCAAAACTATTCGGCCTCTATCCGCGGAAAGGCACGATTGCAATCGGATCAGATGCAGACATTGTCGTTTTCGACCCGAACGAGGAGCAGACGATCAGCGTGAAAACGCACCATATGCGCGTGGATTATTCGATGTTCGAGGGAATCCGCGTGACGGGCGTGACGAAGGTCGTGCTTTCGCGCGGGCGCACCATCATCGAGAACGGAAAATTTGTCGGCAAGCCGGGCGCCGGAGAATTCCTGAAACGCGAGAATCCTGCGAAGATCTGATTTTCCTGCTACGGTCGCGAAACCCCCACGACCCAGGGGATTCCCACCAAGCCTTCTCTTACTCTCACATCTACCATTTCGCCCGTGCTGAACCTGTCGTAGTCGCCGACATCTACAGGAATGCGCTCAAAACGGCCCCCCTCGCGCCACGACGTAACCACTAGGCGCCTGTTAGCCACTGGTCCGTGCATTGCGAATTTTCCGACCACCCGCGCCGTTTCCATGCGCACGGGGGAGCTGTCGAGCGCCCCATTCGCCAGCAGCAGTGCCGCCAGCAGCCAAGGCAAAGGGATCAGACCATAGTACACACGCTTCAAAGCCTCCACTTCCGCGTGGTGCAGTGCGCGCCGCTCCACCCAGATTGCAACGCCCAGTGTCAGAAAGAACATGATTCCGATAAAAATTAGGATCCCGTCCAGCTCGAGTGCAGGGTACCGCCCGCTGGCCACCACAAATGCCAGCGCACCCAGAAGAAAAATCGCCGTGTGATTGAGAAGCCTTCGGCGCAAAGAAAATTCTGCGGCGGTGGAGCCCAGGCCACAGACCGTGCAAATATCCGCGTCCCGTTCCGCCCCGCAATTCAAGCAGTGCGTCATCGATCCGTCCATCTTCACCTCAACGATATCTGATGCTAAGCAGAGGAATCCAGTGTGTCAATTCGGGCGCACGAGCGGCTCCCTTTTCTTACACAGCGGGAAACTGTGAAATGGTTGACGTATAATCCGCTGATGACGCTACAAGAATTTTTCCTCAAGCAGAAACAAGCTGTCCGGGCCCGCACCCAGGAGGTATTCGCGCTCCTGCGTCCGGAACACATGGAATGGAAACCGGAGAAAAATGCGCTCACAGTGGGCGATATGCTCCGCCATCTGTGGACTTCTGAGGAGGGAGTACGGCGCTGCGCGCTTGAGGGAAATTTCGATTACTTCGAAACTCGCGTTCCCAAGGGGCTACGCGCAGCAATGGGAATGCCCGGATCGCTTGAAGAGGAACTCAAGAATATCGACCGCGTTCATCAGCATACTCTTGCGGCGGTTTCGGCATGCCCACCCGGCATCTTCGACGAAGGCCGCGCGAACCCGGCATTGGGATTCAATCGCAAGGTCGCGGTGATCCTCTTCGGCATCAATGAGCATGAGGTGCATCATCGCGCGCAGCTCATGACTTACCTGCGTATGCTGGGCACGCCCGCGCCCGAACCATTCAAGCGGCCAACTTAATCGGCTGACTAGCTCTTGTTACTTCAACTGCTGAACACTGGAAGGCGGGCTGTCGGTGCAAACCATGTTTTCATCGCGGCCGTTTGCAAGAAACTGGCAATCAATGTCTTGCGCGGCACGAATTGCCTCGGTGGATGTCGCACCCGTCGCGCTGGCGCAATGCATCCCGCCCTTGAACGATACGCACACCTCATACCTCAAATGAGTCTGCTGGAGCGAAGAGTAGAGTAACGTGCCGATCAGGGCGATTCCCCCCAGCACCATGATCCATCGCATTTTGTTTGGGCGTTTTGGCATCTGCCTCCTCCGCTCAACTCCTTGATGAACTAGCGCTCGCCTTCCGAGCCTGCACCCGTGCGGCGCGACAATTCCTGCCGAATAATCTTCCGCAAATGAGGCGCCAGCGATTCCATGGTCACGATATCCTTCAGATCCCGCAGGGTAAGATTCGGCAGGATCGTGCGCACCACCGCTGAGGGCGTGTGCATGTTTCGCGCCAGCGCCACCCGAACATTGTACTGGTGAGCCCACTTGGGATGCCGGGCGATGGCCACCACCACGCGTTCGGGCAGCCCCGGCTTCGCGACCACTTTCAACACCTGGCTCTCGCTTAGAAATGCATTGTCGAGCGCGAGTTTCATGGCCTGGGGATGTCCCTCAGCCAACAGCGCCCCCGCGACACGCGCGGAACCGCGGCGGGCCAATGTCAACTTTTGTCCCACCGGGATGTGCGGCACCCGCGTGATGATAATTTCATCGGCAACGCGTCGAATCTCGGCAGGCGCTGACGGCAACAAGCTCACGCGCACCAGATCGAACAGATAGAGCTGCCGCAAGAGTGCGAACGAAATCCTGCGCGGGGTCCGCGGGTGCCGGGCAAGGCGCAGCCGAATCCCTTCGCTCGATGTCCACTTCCCTTCCGACGCCACGCCGGTCAGGACACTTGCGGGCAGGTCGAGCCGGTCCAGCAACTGGCAAACATGCGGTTCTTCGAGGTGCGGATTTTCGAGAAGCGCGACGAGCGTCTGTTCGTCCGTTTCGTGGACGAAAGCTTCCAGTTCGTCTCCTGAGGCTGACCGCGCCAAAGCCAACCGCGGAGAGTTTTCATCCCGCATGAGCCTTTCGCTGCCCCAGGCGAATCGCGAGCCTTGCCGCGGCCTCTGCAGGCTTCAACTGGAGTGTGACCACTTTAGCGTGCGGTGCGACTCGTTCGAGCCCGGAATCTATTGCGGCGTCAAAAAAATTGCTGCGCCCAAGAGCTCCGCCCGCTTTGGCGATGGGCACTTCACGATCTGCCATATTCAATGTCTTCAGAACGCTCTCGGCCAGCTCGGCCAGCGATTCCGCAGCGCCCGACAAAATTCCGCACGACACCGGGTCGCCTTTGTCGCCCAGTTTCGCAACAAGCGGAAAAATGCGCGGGAACACGTCGTCGGGATTCTTCACCACCCAATCGAGCACCCGGTTCCAATCGTTGCAACCGAGCCATTCAAGCACTTGTTCTGAGAGCGCCGTTTTCTCTCCGCGCCCTTCTTCCGCGCGCACCACCGCCGCAAGCGCGCGCCGGCCGATGTCGAACGCACTACCTTCATCACTGAACCAGGGCCCTCGTCCACCAGCACGCGCGATTTTTCCTCTGGCGTCGCGTCCATACGCTCCCGAGCCCGTCCCCACCACGAGGATCATCCCCTCGCCATCTCCCACTGCGGCCTGCAGGGTAATTGCCAGGTCGGTGGTCACGTTTACGGCCGCTTCCGGGAACCCGCGCTCGAGAAACGTTGCAATGCGATTCGCCACAGCCTCGCGGCCCGCTCCGCCGATGCCGGCACAGATTCCGCGGATGTCGCTGGCTTTGATGTGTTGCCGTTCCAGCACCACGTCAGCAGCGTCACTAAGCGTGAACCACGCTTTGGCGTACCCTGCTCGCAAAGGGTTCGAGGGGCCGGCAGTGGCGCGAGCCAGCACCGTGCCTTCCGCATCCACCAGAAAGCAGTCCGTTTTCGTCCCCCCGCCGTCAAATCCAAGAAAATAGCTCGCGGCCGCTGCTTGGTTATTTTGTGGCATTCGCCTTTACCCTGCTTGACAGTCTTTGAAGCGGACAGTTAGCATCGCGCGACTCGCCGGTCACGGCGCAATGCAGATCAGCCCAACTGATTTCGCCATCCTGGTGCTCTATCTCGCGGGCATCACGCTTTTTGGCGCCCGATTCCGACGCGACCAGAAAACCCTCCGCGACTATTTTCTCGGCGGCCGCACCGCTCCTTGGTGGGCTCTCGCGCTATCGATCGTGGCGACAGAGACTTCGACGCTCACCATCATTTCGACTCCTGGAATCGCGTACGGCGGAAACCTTGGCTTTCTGCAACTGGCTCTGGGTTACCTGGTTGCGCGCATCATACTCTGCGTGGTCCTAATCCCACAATATTTCCAAGGCGAATTCTACACGGCTTACCAGCTTCTGGAAAAGCGATTTGGGAAACGCATGAGATCGACTGCGGCAGTCATATTCCTTGCCACTCGTGCTCTCGCGGAGGGCGTTCGCATTTCCGCCATCGGCAAGGTGGTGAGTGTTGCATTCGGAACCGGCGAGCGCATCTCAATTCTCATCGTCGCTGCCCTAACGCTTTTTTACACATTCGAGGGCGGAATGCGCGCAGTCATATGGACCGACGTGATCCAATTCACGCTTTACCTGACTGGTTCGATTGTTGCGTTCTTCTTGTTGCTGCACAAGATTCCCGGCGGCTGGATGGAAGTGACGCACGCGGCCGCAGTTGCCGGCGGAAAGCTCCGCATATTCGATTTCACTTTCTCGCTGACGCAGAGCTACACATTCTGGTCCGGCGTGCTAGGCGGAACCTTTCTGACAATGGCTAGTCACGGCACCGACCAGACCATGGTGCAGCGGTTACTGGCGGCGCGAAACGAACGCGACAGCAAGACGGCGCTGCTCGCGAGCGGCGTGATTGTCTTTGTACAATTCGCGCTGTTTCTTGTCATCGGCGTCATGCTTTTCGTGTTTGCGCAGCACAATTCACTTCCAGTGCCCGGCGGCGATCCCGACCGCATCTTTCCGCAATTCATCGTGCACGATATGCCCGTAGGCCTCGCGGGGCTCGTTCTCGCTTCGATCTTTGCAATTGCGATGTCGAACGCCAGCGGCTCGTTGAACTCATTGGCGTCATCCAGCATCATTGATTTGGGCGCGCGGCAGCGAGACGCGGCGCAGCCGCTCGGGAGTTCACGCAGAATGACGCTCATGTGGGGAATTGTCCTCGCGATGCTGGGGATGATTCACTGGGGGCCCGTGCTGGTGGCAGGGCTCACCATTGCTTCCATAACCTATGGCGCGCTTCTCGGCGTATTCCTTCTTGGCACCTGGAACAGGGGTGCAACGGAAAATGGCGCTCTTGTGGGGTTTGTCGCCGGGCTCATGTTTATGCTGGCGGTAAAGTTCCTTAGCCCGCTTGCATGGACCTGGTACGTGCTGGTGGGTACTTTAGTGACGTTCGCCATCGGCTCGCTTGCAAGTTTTTCCGGCAGCGCCGCGGAGCATGGACGGACGAGCAGCTAGCATCTACGGAGCAATTCTATCGACACCTCTGCGAAGCCAAAAGAACGCCTTGAATTGATTCGCGGCCTCGGTCCCTGGGCGGCCTCGGCGATCGTTGTAGGCACAATGATCGGCACAGGAATTTTTTTGAAGCCGAGCGAAATGGCTGCGGTTGGTGGTTCGGTCAGCATCGTCTACGCCGCTTGGATTGGAGGTGGCATTCTCACCCTCTTCGGCGCTCTCTCATTCGCCGAACTTGGCGCCGCCCTGCCCAAGGCGGGAGGCCAATACGCCTACCTGCGAAAAGGTCTGGGGCCTGTTTGGGGCTTCCTTTTCGGCTGGATGCACTCAACCGTAGGGGAGTCGAGCTCGGCAGCTTCAATCGCCGCTGGTTTTGTGCGATTTACCAGTTTCCTCATCCCTGCTCTCGCCGTTCCGATTTTCACCTGGCATCTGACCAACCCCATCACGAGCAAGCCATACGACTTCGTATTTAGCTGGGCTCAACCAGCCGCCGCGGCGGTGATCGCCCTCTTCACTTTTATTAACTACCTTGGCGTGCGGGTGGGTGGCGGCGTTCAGGTGGGACTCACAATCCTCAAAATCGCGGCCGTGCTCGCGATTGTAGTGGCAGGTTTCTCGTTCGGCCATGGGAGCGTTGACCATTTCCACCCCTTCTGGCCATCTAGTGCAAGCGCCGGCGCGTTGACGAGTTTCCTCGCTGCTCTCGCCGCCGCGCTCTGGGCTTATGACGGCTGGGAAGACCTCAATCGTGTCGGCTCCGAGATCCAAAACCCTCAGCGGAATATTCCGTTGGCGCTGGTTGGCGGAACGCTTCTGGTCGCGAGCATCTACCTGTTGTTCAGCGCCGTTTCCTTTTACGCGCTGCCGTTCGCAAAGGTCGCCGGCTCCGAAGATGTTGCGTCCGACGTAGTCGCAAGCTTTGCAGGGCATGGCGCAGCGTTCTGGATCACTCTGGCGATGATTGTGTCGGCGCTCGGCACGCTCAACTCTTCGCTGCTCAGTGGCGCGCGCGTCCCCTACGCCATGGCTCGCGATGGCCTGTATTTTCGCTTCACGGGGAGCGTGCATCCAAAATTTCGCACGCCCGGTGGCGCACTTGTTTTTCAGGGAGTCTTGGCCGGATTGATGGCCCTGACGGGCACGTTCGAAGAATTAACGTCACTATTCGTATTCGCGGCCTGGATTTTCTACGCCCTGTCAGTAGTTTCGATGTTTCGCATGCGCCGAACCTATCCCGAAATGCCGCGCCCTTATCGCACCTGGGGATACCCAATCGTTCCTGCAATTTTCGTTCTGGGGGCCTTGGCGCTGACGGTCAGTATCTGGATCGATAGGCCGGTGCGATCATCCATAGGCCTTGCGCTGATCCTATCGGGCCTGATTTTCTATCGTTATTGGCGCGGTCATGCGGGTTCAGAGGCCACGTCCGACTAGATCGCGACGTGCAAATCCGACGTGCGGCTAGTGTCTAGAGGCGTTGCAATATCTCTCTTGGCAATTCCGCAGGAAATAATTCCGGATGGAAAATGTGAGCGAGGATTTCCACCCCCTGCACCAGCCGCGGCCCGGGACGCGAGAAATGGCTGTTCGCGTCCACGGCAAATATCCTTCCGTCGCGTATGGCGGGAAGCCCATTCCACTGCTCTGGCAATTGCATTGACCTGAATTCAGCGGCGGCTCTTGCAGCGTTGTAGCCGCACGGCATCACCACAACTATCTCCGCCCCCGATTGTGCGATTTGTTGTGCCGTCACGCGGTAGGAGGGTTCGCTGGCGCGCCCCAACACGTCTTCTCCCCCCGCTTGCTGCACCATTTCCGGCACCCAGTGTCCACCGACATAAAACGGGTCGAGCCACTCAAGGCAGAGAACTCGTGGGCGGGTCGCGGCGTTGCGAGCGATTGCGTTCGTCGCCACCACTTGCGCGGCAAGTTCTACGGCGAGTGCTTCAGCATAGCTAGAAACTACGGTAGCGGCACCGACTCGGCGGATATCATTCCAGACGTCCTCGAGAGTGTGTGGCGTCAACGCGAGCACCTTTGGCTGTTTCGGAAGCCGCGCGAGAGCAGTTGCAAGGTCCTCCGGCGACGCCGCACAAACGTGGCAAAGGTCCTGCGTGACAATCAAATCGGGCGCAAGGGATGCAAGCAACTCCGCGTCCACCGCATAAATTCCTTCGCCGCTGGAGACAAGCTCATTTACCTGCCGGTCGATCTCCCCCGGCGCCGCATCCGGGTCCACGCGCGGGCGAATCAGCGCCGGTTTTTTCGCCGCCTCAAGTGGAAAATCGCATTCATGCGTCACGCCGGCGACGGAATCGCCCAACCCAAGCGCGTACAGGATCTCCGTTGCCGATGGCAATAGCGAACAGATTTGCATCAGAGCGATTTCCTCGCATTTTGGATCATCGCAATTCTACACCGCGCTGGCCGCATTGGCGCTCGGGACGAGATCGGCGAAGACGAAGCCATCGCGCTCGACTATCTCACCCACGCCCACCTGGATTGCATTGCCGAACATGGGCCCGGCGCATGCGAATGTGTGAAATTCCCCATTTTCTCCGCACGGGTCCACGCTCGACGGCAGCGCCGCGAGTAAGTCCGCGTCAAACCAGCGTCCCGCAAATTCACGATCGAGCTTGCGCGGATCAACACAAGTCAGATACGCGCGTAGCCCGCCCGCGAGCATTTCTTCAGCCAGCCGGCTGGTGTCGCGTCGCCAGAGTGGAAAGACTGGCGTCATCCCGCACCTAGCGAGCTGCCTTTCGCGATACGCGCGAATGTCCTCGAGAAAAAGATCGCCGAAAATGACGTGGAAAACACCCTCCGCTCTCGCCTGCGCCATCGCCTCGCCCATGACCTGCTCATAGGTTTCGTTTCGGCACGAGGAAGGAATCATTACTTTTACAAGCGGGAGTCCGACTTCGGCCGCCTGCAGTTCCAGCAAACGCTGACGCACCGCGTGCATGGCTACCCGTTGGTGGTCACGATTCACCGTCGTCAGCAGCGCCACGACATCCAATTCACCGCTCTCCCGAATGGTGTGAAGCGCCCAGGCGCTGTCTTTGCCGCTGCTCCAGGCAAGCCACGCCTTTGGCCGCTCCGATTGTGCGCTCAATTTCATTGGTCGGGCCGGTTTCAATGATAGAGCAAATACATTGCGCGCATCGTCCGGAATTTTTCGAGCTCGCCGGCCCAACCCGCGACGATTTGCGCTGGCTCGTCACCGTGCTCAAGATGCTCAAGCGTTGCCCGCGAGCCGAGCAGTTCAATGATCTTCTCGAGATGAAATTGCTGCGGGTACAGCCGGTGCAGCGCACCGGCGATCTCGAGCCCCATGCGCGTGGAACTCAGCACCGCGCGGTCCGTGATGGTAATCGACACACCTTGGCAATACACTCCCTTGTACAGTCCGTCGTCCGGCGTGAAAAGAGTCATTTGGAATTTCACACCGGGCACCGCGCGACGACTTAATTCCGCCGCCAGCTCCGCTCCTTGAATCCACGGCGCGCCGATAAGCTCGAACGGCGCATCCGTCCCCCGCCCCACCGAAACGCCGCCGGCCTGCAGAATTTCAATTCCAGGATAAAGTAAAGTGGCGTTGATTGTGCGCAGGTTGGGCGATGGCGGAATCCATCGGAGGCTGGTTTGATCATACGTTTCATCGCGTTCCCACTCCGCCATGGTAACGACGTGGAGATCTGCGCCGATTTTATTTTCGGCATTGAACATCTTAGCCAGCTCGCCAATCGTCATGGCGTACCGCACCGGCATTGGAAAATATCCCGTAAACGAAAGCCGATCACGGTCGAGCATGGGTCCCTCGATCACCTCACCGCCAAGAGGATCGGGCCTATCCAGAACTATAAATTGAATGCGGTGTTTGGCCGATTCCTCCATGCAATAAGCCATTGTGGTGATATAAGTGTAGAAGCGCACACCAGCGTCCTGAATATCGAAGACGAGCGCATCGATCCCCTTCAGCATCGCGTCCGTCGGCCGGCGGGTCTCGCCGTATAAGCTGTAAATCGGTAAACCGGTTGCGGCATCGGTAGCATTCGCAATCGGCGCATCGGCCCGCCCTGCCATTCCGTGCTCTGGGCTGAACAGTGCGATCAGTTTGACCCCCTCCGCATGCGCCAGCACGTCAATCGTGCGGCGTCCTTGCGAATCCACTCCTGTTTGGTTTGTGATCAGGCCAACGTGCTTCCCCCGCAGCGGCCCAAAGTTCTCCTGTTCCAGGATGTCAACACCCGCTTTTGTATGCCCGCTTTGAGTGTGAGATGATTTTCCTTGGGGCGCTTGTGCCCGTCCGCGCGATGCCGTGACAAAAATCGCGCAGATAAAAATCAAATGAATCATGCAGGAACGGAAACGAAACACGTGCGGGGACATTCGATTGTACCTCATGAAACCGTGTGCTATATACAGCCGCGGCATGCAGGCGTCAACACGGAAGGCCCGGGTAACATGCAATGCGTAATACGGGGCTTTCGGTGCTCTTGCTGCTTCTCCTCATGACACCCTCCGGCCGCGCTCAGAAAAAATCTGCGGCGAAACCACAACGCCCCCCCAAAGGTGCGTCCAGCAACGCATGGATCGAAGCAACACTCAGGAAAATGACTCTCCACGAAAAATTGGGGCAGATGCTGATGATTTATTACTTCGGCGTGTTTACTTCCACCGAAAGTCCCGAATACAAGGAACTCCTCCGTCAAGTTGAGGAAAATCACGTCGGCGGATTGATCACCGGCACGATTCGCGGGCCGCTCGGAATCGAGCGCGGCCAGGTTTATCCAACCGCGGCGCTCAACAACGAATTGCAAAGTCACGCCAAGATACCTTTGCTGGTCGGCTCGGACTTCGAATCCGGCACCAGCATGCGAATTGACGAAGGAACTTCTTTTCCCTCCGCCATGGCCCTTGCCGCAACCGGCGACACGAAGGTCGCCTACACGGCCGGAAAGATCACCGCTCTTGAAGCGCGCGCAGCGGGCATTCAGTGGATTTTTGCCCCGGATGCGGACGTCAACGATAATCCGAACAATCCCATCATTAACATCCGGTCGTTCGGCGAAGATCCACAACGCGTAGCTGAGTTCGCGACGCAATTTCTCCGGGGCGTGGAAGAGAATGGCGCGCTTGCAACCGCCAAGCATTTTCCAGGCCATGGTGACGTCAACGCGGATTCTCATTTGACAGCCGCCACAGTTCCAGGTGACCGAAATGAACTCGAACGCACGGAGCTTGTTCCCTTCCGTGCGGCGATTGCGGCAGGCGTCAGTTCGATTATGCCCGGACATCTCATAGTCCCAGCGCTGGAACCGGACCCCACAATCCCTGCAACTCTCTCGCCGAAAATACTGACCGGCGTGCTTCGCGGCGAACTGAAATTCAAAGGACTGATCGTCACCGATGCGATGGACATGGGTGGCGTGACGTCACGCTATCCTCAGGGCGAAGGTGCGGTGCGAGCTGTCGAAGCAGGGGCCGACGTAATCCTCCAGCCACTGATCCCGGACGCAGCGCTTGAAGGCCTCGAGGACGCCGCGAAATCCGGGCGTCTTTCGATGAAGCGCGTGGACGAATCCGTGCGCCGCATTCTTGAGGCCAAAGCGCGGTTGGGTCTGGACAAGAATCGGCTCGTAGATATTTCGCGTCTGAACGAGAATTTCGGCCGCCCTGAATTCGCGGCGCAGGCCCAGGTGATCGCCGACCGGGGTGTGACGCTTCTCCGCGATTCGCAGCAACTTGTGCCACTCGACGCGACGCGCCCTCTTCGCGTTTTGCTCGTCTCGCTGTCCGCGGACCCGGATCCCTATCCCGGCGAGATCGTCGAAAATGAGATCCGCTGGCGCGTCGATTCCCTGAAAATGTTGCGCGCTGACACGCAATTCGTAAATGTGAGCAGCCTCAAGCTGCCACCGCCCGAATCTTACGACGTTGCCGTCGCTGCCCTGTTCGTGCGTGTGGCGGACCGCAAAGGAAACGTCGGCTTTCCGGATGATCAGCGCGCGTTCGTGAATCAATTGCTCGCGACGGGCAAGCCCACAGAAGTCCTCGCGTTGGGCAGCCCTTATCTCATCGACCGTTTTCCGAACGCGAAAACCTGGCTCGCCGAATTCAGTACCAACGATGTGTCGCAGCGCGCTGTCGTTCGTGCATTGTTCGGGCAATCGGCAATCGGCGGCCAGATTCCGGTTACGGTGCCTGGCACCGTCAAACGCGGCGACGGGTTGCGCGTCGCAGCAAATCCGATGACGCTCCAGCCGGCTCCCGCGGCGACAGCCATTCGCCTGAAACCTGCCTTCGACCTGCTTGACCGTGCCGTCGCGGACGGCGCGTTCCCCGGCGGCGTGCTCGCTGTCGGGCTGCACGATCAGCTTGTGGTGCATCCGTTCGGAAAAATCTCGCACGCCGCGAAGGCCGGCGCCGTCAGCGCGAACACAATTTATGATCTGGCATCACTGACGAAACCTGTGGTGACCACAACTGCCACTATGATCCTCGTGCAGCAGAAACGCCTCGATTTGGATGCCCCGGTCACGCAATATCTCCCGGAGTTTGCAGCGGCCGCAAAATCCGATCCCGATCTCGGCTGGCGCGCGCGCATCACTGTCCACATGCTCCTGTTGCACGACTCCGGCCTCCCCGCTCACCGGGAGTTCTACAAAGAAGCGAAGGGCCACGATGCCATTCTCGCGCGTGTCATGGCCGAGCCGCTCCTCCATGAGCCGGGAAAACAAGTGGAGTATTCTGACGTGGGATTCATTCTCCTCGGCGAAATCATCGAACGAGTGTCCGGCAAAACCCTCGATCGTTATGCGAGGCAAAATATTTTCGCGCCGCTCGGACTCAACAACTCTCAATTCAATCCGCCGCCCAACCTCCGCCGCGAAATCGCGCCCACCGAGGACGACAAGACGTTTCGCAAGCACCTCGTCTGGGGCGAAGTCCACGACCAGAATGCCTGGGCCATGGGCGGCGTCGCAGGCCAGGCGGGCCTGTTTTCCACTGCTGGTGACGTCGCCGCTTTTGCGCAAATGATCCTCAACGGCGGCATCTACGCGCACCACCGCCTGGTCTCGCGCGCCACGATTGACCAATTCACCGCGCGTCAAATGATCGGTGGCTCCGCTCGCACTCTCGGATGGGATGTCCCGATGGAGCCCGCCGCGACCGGCCGTTTCTTCTCACCACGAAGCTTCGGCCATTACGGCTACACCGGCACGTCGCTCTGGATCGATCCCGAGCGCGGCCTTTTCATCATTTTGCTGACGAACCGAGTGAATCCCACAGTCGAAAACATCAAAATTCGTGAGGTACGTCCCGCCCTCCACGACGCCGTTTTTGAGGCACTGGGCCTCGCCAACGAGCACGCCGCGGCTCGATAACCCCCTCGGCACATAAGACAACGGAATCCCTCGCCGCGAAGAAACTGACCGTCGCCTCCCGGTATAATCAAAATGTGCACAGGGGCGCGCGTTGAAACCCTCTAAGACGGAACAGCGAAACCCTCGTTCACGCGGGCTCGACGCGAAAAGCACGATTAGGATTCTGCGCGTCCTCAATCGCGAAGACGCAGGGGTAGCGAAGGCAGTGCGGCGAGCGCTGCCCAGAATTGCGCGCGCCGTGGACGCCGTCGTCAAGAGTCTCCGCAGCGGCGGAAAGCTCGTATATGTCGGTGCCGGAACCAGTGGTCGGCTTGCGGTCCTTGATGCTGCGGAGTGCCCGCCCACCTTCAGCACGCCGCCGCGTATGGTGCGCGCGATCATCGCTGGCGGCGAGCGAGCGCTGCGGCAGGCGGTCGAGGGCGCGGAAGATTCCGCTCCCAGAGGCGCGCGAGATTTGGCCGCCGGCGGAATCAGCCGTGGAGATGTTGTTGTCGGGCTCGCCGCCAGCGGGGCGACGCCTTACGCTTTGGGCGCGATTCGATTTGCGAAGCGGCGCGGTGCTGTGACCGTCGGCGTCACATCGAATCCGCGATCACCGCTTGCGCGTGAAGCAAAGATTGCAATCACGCTCGATACTGGCCCCGAGGCGATTGCAGGCTCCACGCGAATGAAGGCGGGCACGGCGCAGAAAATGGTGCTGAACCTGCTCTCTACTGCCGCGATGGCGCGGCTCGGCAGGGTTTATGAGAACTGGATGATTTACGTCGCGCTCACAAATCAGAAGTTACGCAAACGTGGTGAACGGATTCTGGTGGAGGCGGCTGACGTCAGCCCGTCTGCCGCCAGACACGCATTGCGTCAGGCGAAGCACAGTTTGCCGGTTGCGCTCATCATGCTCAAGGCAGGTGCAGATGCGCGAGAGGCGCGACGGAGCCTGGCAAATTCAGGCGGCAATGTGCGTCAAGCCATAAAGACAGAAAAGGCGCGGCTGGCCAAAACGAGACGTTCGGGGAAATAAAATGGATCGCTTCAAAATCGAAGGCGGGCGCCGGCTCGAAGGCACCGTGCAAATAAGCGGCGCAAAGAACGCTGCCCTTCCCGCAATGGCCGCCGCTCTGCTGACCAGCGAAGCGGTACATCTTCAGAATATTCCCCACGTTCGCGACATCATCACTATGGCCAAGCTGCTCGCCCACATGCGCTGCCGCGTGGAAAGCCCCGACATTCCTCCGAGCGCCTTCATTATCCAGGCGGAAACTGTCTCGCTTCAAGAGGCGCCCTATGAACTCGTGAAAACGATGCGCGCCTCCGTCCTCACGCTGGGACCTCTCCTTGCGCGCTTCGGCTACGCGCGCGTGTCGCTGCCCGGCGGTTGCGCCATTGGCGCGCGCCCAATTGACATCCATATCCAAGCGCTCGAAAAACTGGGCGCGCAAATTGCTGTGGAGCACGGCTATGTGGAGGCTCGCGCGAAGAGGCTGCGTGGCGCGACTTTTCGATTCCCCAAAATCACAGTGACAGGGACTGAAAACATTCTGACCGCAGCGGTGCTCGCGGAAGGCGAAACCATCCTCGAAAATTCCGCGCTCGAGCCCGAAGTGTCCGACCTGGTCGAGTTGCTCATAAAAATGGGCGCGAAGATCGAAGGGGCCGGGACTTCAACTCTCCGCATCCAGGGCGTCGATCGGTTGCATGGCGCGATGCACGCGGTCATTCCCGATCGCATCGAGGCGGGGACATTCCTGGTTGCCGGAGCAATCACGGGCGGCGAGCTTCTGCTGAAGGGCTGCGATGCGGGCCATCTGGGCGCTGTGATTGAAAAATTGCGGGAATGCGGAATTGAAATCAAGTGTGAGGGAAATCATTCCCTGCGCGTGCGCGCGGCGAAGAAATTGCTCGCCGCCAATGTAACCACTGAGGAATATCCCGGCTTTGCCACGGACATGCAGGCTCAATTCATGGCGCTGGCGACACAGGCGCAAGGCGTCTCGCATGTTCGCGAAACGATATTCGAAAATCGCTACCTTCATGCCAGCGAAATGTCGCGCATGGGCGCCAACATTACAGTCGAAGGAAATCTAGCCGTCGTGACAGGCCCCACGCCTTTGAGCGGCGCTCCAGTGACAGCTTCGGACCTGCGTGCCAGCGCCTCGCTGGTCCTCGCGGGTCTGGTGGCCAACAACACCACGTGGATCGATCGCGTTTACCACATCGACCGCGGCTACGAGCGGATCGAGGAAAAACTCCGCGGCATCGGCGCCCGAATCGAACGCGTCGTTTAGCGCCGGCAAAATAAAAAAGGGAGGCGATTCGTCGCCTCCTTTTCGAACCTTCCAAATGCCGGGTTCGCGCCCAGCAATTCCCTGGTTACTGCGGTGATCCAGCCGCCTCAGTCTTCTGCTGCTTCTCGCGAAGCACTGCCTTGCGGCTCAAGCGGATTTTGTTTCCTTCAATGGCCAGCACTTTCACCAGAATCTGATCGCCTTCCTTCAATTCATCGCGAACCGAGCGAATACGTGCCTCCGCGATTTCACTGATGTGCAGCAGACCGTCCGTGCCAGGGAAAATTTCGACGAACGCGCCGAAATCCGCGATGCGCACCACTTTGCCAAGATAAGTTTTCCCTATCTCCGCAGTCGCAGTCACGTCCCGGATCATTTTGAGTGCGTCTTCGGCGGCTGTTCCATTGTTTGCAAACACGTGCACCTTGCCGTCGTCCATCACGTCGATCTTCACGCCCGTCACTTCGATGATCGACCGGATTTTCTTTCCGCCCGGCCCGATCAAATCGCGAATCTTGTCGGTGGGAATGCTCAGCATGTAGAGGTGCGGCGCGTAGGTGGAAATTTCCTGCCGCCCCGTTGAAATCGTGCGTTCCATGATGTCGAGGATCTCCAGCCGCGCTTTTCGAGCCTGCGCCAGTGCCTCGCGCATCATCGAAATGCTCACGCCGCTCACCTTGATGTCCATTTGCAGCGCCGTGATTCCCTGCCGCGTACCGGCAACTTTGAAATCCATGTCGCCGTAGTGATCTTCGGCTCCGGCAATGTCTGTCAGAATCGCGTACTTATCGCCTTCGACGACCAGTCCCATTGCAATACCGGCGCAGCCGGACTTCAACGGCACTCCTGCATCCATCAACGCGAGCGAGCCGCCGCAAACTGTTGCCATCGACGACGACCCGTTCGATTCGAGAATGTCCGACACCACGCGCATCGCGTATGGAAAATCCTCTTCCGTCGGGAGCAGATTCAGCAGGGCGCGCTCGGCAAGCGCACCGTGTCCAATTTCGCGCCTGCCCGGACCTCGAAGGAATTTCACTTCGCCCACCGAGAATGGCGGGAAGTTGTAGTGAAGCATGAAGCGCTTGAAGGCCTCTTCCTCGAATAGAAGATCGAGGCGCTGCTTGTCTTCCTTGGTGCCAAGAGTTGTAGTCGCCAGCGCTTGTGTCTCGCCTCGTGTGAAGAGCGCCGAGCCGTGCGCGCGGGGCAGCACGCCGACTTCGCAGGTAATCTGGCGGATCTGGTCAAACGCGCGCCCATCGGGACGCCGGCGGCGAACCAGCATATCGTCGCGGAAGATGCGCTCACGCAGCCGTTCAAAGGCGCGATAGGCGAGCTTGCGGCGCTCTTCGTCTTCTTCCGAAATCGTCGAGAGAATATCTGCTTTGACTCCATCCACCAGCGCGTAGCTTTCGGATTTCCGATGCTTTGATGTATCGAGGGCATCGCGAAGCCGGTCTCCGAATTTCTGCGCAATTTCCTTGTAGAGCGCTTCGTCGAAAGCGGGCGGCTTTACTTCCACTTTCACCGGCTTCACCCGGTCGTGCAGCTCGCGAATCGCCGCGACAATCCTACGAATTTCGGCGTGAGCGAATTCCAGCGCGTCCGACATCGTATCTTCCGAAACTTCCATCGCGCCGGATTCAACCATCACGATCGCTTCGTCGGAGCCAGCGACGATGATATTCAACTGGCTGGTCTTCTGTTGCGCAACAGTTGGGTTCACCACCAGTTTGCCGTCCAGCAATCCCACGCGTACGCAAGCAATCGGTGTAACGAAGGGGATTTTCGAGATGTAGAGCGCCGCAGAAGCGGCCGTTACACCGATCACATCGGGGTCATTCTCGCTGTCCGCCGAAAGCACCATGGCCACGATTTGCGTCTCCGTGGACCAGCCTTCGGGAAAGAGCGGCCGGAGCGGCCGATCGGTGAGCCGCGAGGTCAGAATTTCGCGCTCCGAGGGGCGTCCTTCGCGCTTAAAAAAACCGCCGGGAATTTTTCCGGCCGAATATGTGTATTCACGGTAGTCCACCGTGAGGGGCAGAAAATCTTTTTCAGTGGCCTTGTTGTCCATGCAGGCCGTCGCCAGCAACACTGTATCGCCATAACGGGCCACTACGGCTCCGTGCGCCTGTCGCGCGATTTTCCCTGTTTCCAGTGTTAGTTTTCTGCCGCCCAAATCCAAACTTACTTGTTCAAACATTGCGTCACATCCTTTGCGTCCGGGTTCGCCGGGAACGTCACTTCAGACACGAGAGACAGCTCTCGGTCAGATTGTCGAAGGGAGAACAAATGAGGATTACGGAGCGGGAGATTACTAAGCGGACGAACTCACGGAGCGCGGCCCAGCCGGCCCGCAAGTCGCCCGACAACTCTGGTTCCTGCGGTGGAAAAGCGCGCGGCCCGATGGGCCGTTTAGGCAATCCGCGCTACTTGCGCAAGCTGAGTCGTTCCACAATCTCGCGATACCGATCCGGGTCGCGGCGATTCAGATAGTCCAGCAGCCGGCGACGCTTGTTGACCATCATGATCAACCCGCGCCTCGAGGCGTGATCTTTTGCGTGGGACTTTAGGTGGGTGGTGAGGTAGTTGATGCGCTCGCTCAACAACGCTATCTGCACTTCCGGTGAACCCGTATCTTTCGGATGCGTCCGGAATTGCTCGATAACTTCCGTTTTGGCTTCCATCAACTCGCCCCTCCCCCTCTGAGACGTCGTACCCTGCTCTGCTCTCTCTGTCTGCTCTTCGACAGTAAAAATGCTAGCACAGTGCTTAGCGGACGCAAAGGTATTTTAACCGGCATACGGCCCGGCAAATTTTCCGCAAATGCGCCGACGAAAGCTCTAGCCCTTGCCGCCGTGAACGAGAGAGAGAAATTCGTCGCGTGTTTGCTTCTGATCGCGGAATGCGCCAAGCATCGCGCTGGTCATCGCGGCGGAATGTTGCTTTTCGACCCCGCGCATCACCATGCAAAGATGCCGCGCTTCGATAATCACGCCCACACCTTCAGGACTCAACTTTTCCTGGATGGCCTTAGCGATCTGGCTCGTCAATCTCTCCTGAATTTGCAGCCGCCGCGCGTACATGTTTACCAGCCTCGCAATCTTACTCAACCCAACCACTTTCTTGTTTGGGATGTAAGCTACGTGGCACTTCCCGAAAAAAGGCAGCAGATGATGCTCGCACAGGCTGTACACCTCGATGTCTTTCACGACCACCATCTCGTCGTAACACACGCTGAACATCGCCCCGTTCAGAAGCTTTTCGGGGTCCTGGCGGTAGCCGCTGGTCAGAAATCGCAGCGCCTTCTCGAACCGCTCAGGTGTGCGCCGCAGCCCTTCGCGATTGGGGTCCTCACCGAGCAGGACCAACATCCGCCGTACAAGGTCGGCGATGCTCTCCGCACCCGCTGCCTCGGGAATGATGATTTCTGTCGCTTCGCTCATCTCTCGCTCCTCGTGATGCCGCACTAGTTCCGCCCCTCGCCATACTCAAAGCTGTTCTTGCCCGTCTCTTCAATCCGCACGCGTTCGAGCCGCGCTGCCGGATATTTTTTCAATCGCCGGTAAATCTCAAGGCAGACATTCTCCGTTGTCGGGACGCTCGCCCTAAATTCCGGAACTTCCTCGTTCAGGTACTTGTAGTCAAAGGCTTCAATCACTTCGCGCTGCACGAACGGGTCCAGGTCGACCAGGTTCGTGATCATCCCCGTCGCCCCATCCACTGGGCCGGTCATCGTCACTTCCACAACGTAATCGTGCCCATGCCCATAGGGGTTGTTGCACTTGCCATAGACGCGTTGGTTTTCCGCCTCGGTCAATTTCGCGCTGTGCAACCGGTGCGAGGCCGCAAAACGGTACCGCCGAGTGAGAGAAATCCTCATGCGCGCTGCCTCGCCCCGTTCGCCTCGGCCGTGCAGTCCGCAAACAGGTCCGGCGACTCATACAACCGCACGCGGTCTAGCTTCCCCTTGGTAATCTTCGGCGACAGCAATCTCCAGATCACCGCTGCAATATTTTCACAGGTGGGGATCTTCCCCGCCAGTTCTGGCACCTCGTAATTCAAGTGGCGATGGTCCATCCGCTCTACAACTTCCTGCTGCAAAATATCCTTCAGCTCCTTCAAATCCAGCACCATCCCCGTCGAGGGGTCCGGCTCGCCCGCGATGGTCACTTCCAGCACGTAGTTGTGTCCATGCCCATGCGGGTTATTGCACTTCCCAAATACGCGCCGGTTCTCCTCCGCCGACATCTCCGCGTTGTGGTAGAAGTGCGCGGCCGAAAACTCGACTTTGCGTGTGATTCGTATCACGCAGCTTTCGTGCGGTACGTTCTTCCCTTCCATTCCACCATCCCTCGCCTGTTCTTCCACCATGAGACGACTCGTGCCCCCAAGTACAGGCACACCCCGGGCACAGAATATCGGATGTATGAGAGCGGGTAACGATTCTGCCGCAAATATAACGCGTACTGTCCGCACAAGATGGCCACGAACATGGCCGGAGCGAGCAGCCCAAGCCACGCCGCCTCATCAAAATATATTCGGCCCAAGATCGCGCCGCCCAGCATAATCCCGCACCACACTACTAAATTCCTCATCGCCGTCCCTTGCGATCCCATCAGCAGGTGCAAATTTTTCGTCCACCCCTCCCACATCCCGCCGAAACTCCGGTACATCCGCGTGCGCACAATCCCCGCCCCGCTCGAAAAAAAAACCCTTCGCCCCGCCCCCTTCGTCCGCCGCGCCAGCGCCACATCCTCGAGAATCTCACCGGCCACCGCCGCGTGCCCGCCGATCTCCGTGTAGACTGACCGGCAAATGAGTAGATATTGTCCGTTCGCTGCAGCCTGCGGCGAGCTCGGGTTGCTTACATCTTCGAACGAATATTTCTTCGACAGCCGCCAAAAAACCACCGGAATCAGCGCGCGCTCCCACCAGGTCTCCATCTCCTGCTCTGGCGAATATGAGACCAGTGCGGCATCATGCTCCACCGCATCACTCAACGCGCGCCGCGTCGAACCCGGATAGTGATACGTATCCGCATCAGTGAACAACAGCCAATCTCCCCGCGCCGTGTCAGTTCCCAGCGATACCGCGTAATTCTTCCCCACCCATCCAGCAGGCAAATCCCCAGTCGTCATCACGCGCAGCTTTGGAATCCGCGCCGCTAGTTCCGCCAATATCTCCGCAGTCCGATCACCCGACTGGTCATTGACCACAATCACTTCCCCAACCTCCTCCTGCGCCGCGACGGATTCAACCGCTCGCGCGATCGATGCTTCCTCATTTCGAGCGGGAATGATGGCCGATACCAAGGATTTTTGTGTTCACTCCGCAGGAAGGCTTTAACTGCCTACTTTCGACAGGCCAATAACCATGTATTATAGTTTGCTTGGATACCGGATTGATACGGAAACTGAAAACCGGCGTGGTGCTCGCCTTTCTCGTGGGCTTGCTCGTCCTTTTCGCTCACCCGGACTACCGGCAGGGCGAGGCAAGCCTCCGCGGTCGCACGCCCAAGGATTTTGAGCTCAAGTTCGACGGCAAGCCTGGGCATCTCTCCGACCTGCGCGGCAAAGTCGTCCTCTTGAATTTTTGGGCCACCTGGTGCCCCCCGTGTGTCGATGAAGCCCCCTCCCTCAACGCTCTCCAACGCCGCATCGCGCCCGCCGGCGGCACGGTTCTCGGCCTGAGCGTGGACGAGGACAACTCAGCCTACGAAGAATTCCTGAAGAACTATGCGATCACCTACCCCACGTACCGTGACCCCGCGGGGATCCAGCTAGCGAAGGAATACGGGACCGCGATGTATCCCGAAACCTACGTGATCGGCCGCAACGGCAAACTCGACCGCAAAATTGTCGGCCCCCAGGATTGGACCAGCCCCGAAATGACCACTTACCTCAACACCCTTCTAAGCGAAAAGTAACCTCGAGCGTCTCCCATCAAATCGATACCTTTGGCGTTCGGAATTCCCCTAAATCTTGACAAGCGATTTGCAAGCACGCTAATATACCCCCCAGGGGTATATTGCGCATGGCCACGACCCAACAGCGCAAGACTTTCAAAGCTGCCTGCGCTTGCGACACTCATAAAGCCGGGCGCAAAGCCATCGCTGTGAGCCCCGAAATCAAATCCGCAAATCTGAAGAGACTCCGCCGCATCGAGGGCCAGGTCCGCGGTCTCGAGCGTATGGTCAGCGAGGACCGTTATTGCGCGGACATTTTGGTGCAGATTTCTTCGGTGCAGGAAGCGCTCCGCGCAGTGGGGCAGGCCCTGATGCGCAACCACCTTCGCCACTGCGCTTCGCAGGCAATCCGCAAAGGAAGCAACGCTCAGGCCGAAGCCATGTATGACGAATTGTTGCGCCTGATTTATAGGCACGCCCGGTGACGGAAATATGACAAACAAAGAAACAACGGAACGCGATCCCGTCTGCGGCATGGCGGTTGACCCTGCGCGCGCCAAGGCCACCGTGGAACACGCCGCCAAGACTTACTACTTCTGTTGCGCCGGTTGCGCCGAAAAATTCCGAGCCGCGCCGGAAAAATATATCGGCGCCAAGCCCATGGCAGATCCGCACGCGCACAGTGGAATCGTCCAACTTGGCGCCTCGGCTGCTGAAGCTCCAAAGCCCCGGCCCACCGCCTCTCGCGCCGATTACACCTGCCCGATGCATCCGGAAATTGTCCGCCCCGGCCCAGGCGCGTGCCCCATCTGCGGGATGGCGCTCGAGCCGCGCACCGCCGTGGCCGACGAAGAAGCAAACCCTGAACTCACCGACATGACGCGCCGCTTCTGGATCAGCGTGGCGCTCACGGTCCCTGTCCTTGTGCTCGGTATGTCTGACATGATTCCCGGTCAGCCCGTTCACCACCTTCTCAGCATGCGCACGATCGGATGGATCGAACTGGTGCTCGCGACGCCTGTTGTGCTTTGGGGCGGCTGGCCGTTCTTCGAACGTGGATGGGCATCGCTCGTGAATCACAGCCTCAACATGTTTTCGTTGATCGCTCTTGGCACCGGTACTGCCTACATCTACAGCGTCATCGCCGCTCTCTTTCCCAGTATTTTCCCCGCATCGTTTCAACGGATGCCCGGCGAGGTGCCCATTTACTTCGAAGCCGCTGCTGCGATCACAACGCTCGTTCTTCTTGGCCAGGTGCTCGAATTGCGCGCGCGCAGCCGTACCTCTGCCGCGATTCGTTCGCTCCTGAAGCTCTCGCCGAAATCTGCCCGGCTCGTTCGAGCCGATGGCACGGAAATCGATGTCCCCATCGAGCACATTCAACCCGGTGACGTCTTACGTGTCCGCCCCGGTGAAAAAGTCCCCGTGGATGGAATTGTCGTGGACGGGACAAGCTCGGTGGACGAATCCCTCCTCACCGGTGAGCCGATTCCAGTCGAGAAACTTGCTGGCAGCCGCGTCATCGGCGGGACAGTGAACGCCATGGGCAGCTTCACGATGCACGCAGAACACGTCGGCAGCGAAACGATGCTTGCGCAAATCGTCCGCATGGTCAGCGAAGCGCAACGCAGTCGCGCGCCGGTACAAAGACTTGCAGACCGCGTATCCGCTTACTTTGTTCCCGCCGTCGTTCTCTCGGCGGTTCTCACGTTTGCGATTTGGGGCGTGTTCGGCCCGCCACCGAAAATGGCTCACGCGTTACTCAACGCGATTGCTGTCCTCATCATCGCCTGCCCCTGTGCACTCGGCCTCGCCACTCCGATGGCCATCATGGTGGGCGCAGGCCGCGGCGCGCTCGCCGGGATCTTGGTCAAGAACGCCGAAGCGCTTGAAGTGCTAGAGAAAGTTGACACCCTCGTGACGGATAAAACTGGAACCCTCACGGAAGGAAAGCCCCGCGTGACGCACGTCCTCCCTGCCCGTGAAGATTTCACGGCCCGTGTGCTCCTGATCGCCGCTAGCCTGGAGCGTCCAAGCGAGCATCCGCTCGCGAGCGCAATCCTCGCGGCTGCGGAGGACCAGGACATTCAACCGGTGGCTCCTGCCGATTTTCAAGGCCGGACCGGCCGTGGCATCACGGGAACCGTAGGAGGAAAAATCGCCGCGCTCGGCAATCGGGCGCTTTTTGCCGAGTCGGGGATCCCGCTCGACTCGCTCGACGCACAAGCAACAGAACTCGAAGCCGCTGGCGGCACGGTGATGTTCGTCGCGGCTGATGGAAAAGCAATCGGTCTCGTCGCCGTTTCAGACCCCGTCAAGTCATCGACGCCCGATGCAATCATTCGTCTGCGTCGCGACGGAATCCGCATCGTGATGGTCACAGGCGATAGCCAGGCTACCGCTGCGGCCGTCGCTCGTGATTTAGGAATCGAGGATTTTCGTGCCGCTGAGTTGCCAGATCAAAAGAGGGAGATCGTAAAGCGCCTGCAAGCTGAGGGTCGCGTGGTCGCCATGGCAGGCGACGGCGTGAACGACGCGCCGGCGCTGACACAAGCCAACGTCGGCATCGCCATGGGCGGCGGCACTGACGTCGCCATGGAAAGCGCTGGCATCACCCTGCTGCGAGGCGATCTCCGCGGCATCGCGCGCGCTCGAACTCTTAGCCGCGCCACCATGCGCAACATTCGCCAGAATCTTTTCTTCGCCATCATCTACAACGCGCTGGGCATCCCCATCGCCGCCGGCGCACTCTATCCGTTTTTTGGCCTGCTCCTGAGTCCCGTATTCGCCAGCGCCGCGATGACCTTCAGTTCCGTTTCGGTGATCACAAACGCGCTTCGCCTCCGCCGCCTGGAACTCTGAGCCGCCGCGAGTGTTATAATTCCCCGCATGACGCAGATGACCATGACTTTTGAGCTGCAAGACCGGCTGAAGCCCGCGCATTTCCGCGCTCTCGGTGAATTTGCCAACACGTACGGCATTCACAAATTTCACTACGACGAGAAATTAAATCATCTCTCCGTGGATTACGACGCCTCACGACTGCGCGAATCTGTCGTCGAGCACGTCTTGCGTCAGGCGAGAATTCCGGTGTTGCGTAGATTAGAACCGGCTAACAATTAGGAGCCCGCCGCCAATCGCAATCAGGTCCTCCGCCACGGCCACGACGCGGTCTGGAAGTATCGCACTCTGTACCAGCCAGTGCCGCACGAAATAACCCGCGTACGCCCCGATCACGCCGCCTACTGCTCCCACTGCTGCGCCCATAGCAATCGTTGCGTTCCCGGCGGCGCAAATTGCCGCTCCGCACAAACCGCCAGTCAGAATGCGACCAATCAGCGGAAATGCCGAGGTTCGACTGGGCGTCGTGGGCAATTTATCCGCAATGATTTCGCCAATCGCCAGCAATGTGACGATCGCGACAGTTACCGTGGACCCCAGAAACGACAAGCGGGTGCCGTGGAGGTCAAGCCACTTCAGGTGAGCTGCCCAGGCGACCGCCGCAGGCGCCGTCATCGAGCGCAATCCTGCAATCACGCCTATTCCCAACGCCAATGCAAATATGGCCAAAGTATCCATGCCGGGGAGTGTATCACGCAGAAAATTTCGTCAACAGCATCGGAAGCAGCGCCAACAGAATTTCAATCGCGGAATTCGCTCCAGAAGAAATGAAGGGGGCTCCAGCTTGGGATCCAGAGCCCCCAAAGGTCGCGTTCCTTTGATTCGGCCTAGGCGTGACCGAATCATGGGGTCATCCATCCTAGCTTCCCTCTCAGAGGCAGGTGGGAACGACCCGTTTTGTCTTGTAAGTGGGCCCCTTCCTCCCCACGTACTTAACGTTGCGGATCGTGTAGGAACGCGACCCGCGTCCTCACTTATGCAACTCGATTGCCTATCGTTTTTGTTGCCGCACCCGCCATTGCCTGCTGATTTTTCAATAACTTACGCACACGCCTTCCCGTGATCGCAGCCTAGAACTGCCCAATTCGGAGTTGAAGTCCCGAATTGGCGCATCGCCCGCTCTCCTTCCTCATTCCTCGCACTCCCACATCCCCTTCTCTTGTTCGCAACTTCCCTCTGCCTCATAATGTCTTAGGAGTTCTTGAGGAATGAAGAAGTCCTTCTTAGCTGTTCTGGTTGCGATTGTGGGCCTCGCAGGCGTGGGCATCGGCATCCTCGCTGCGCGCGCTGGTCGGGTGAAGGCCGCGCAGCGTTCTTCCTCAACGCAAGAGGTGACAAAAGCCGCTGTGGCTCCCGCGGACAAGTCCATCGTCATTCGGTTCGCAAAGGATCCTCAGCCTGCCCCTCCTTTTCTGCTTCGGGACCTTGATGGCAACTTGATTTCAACAGCGTCCTGGCAGGGAAAAGTAGTGCTTGTGAACTTTTGGGCCACATGGTGCCCACCCTGCCGCGAAGAGATTCCTGTCCTCATCGACCTGGCAAAAAAATACAAAGATGGTTTACTGATCGTCGGGGTTTCCATGGACGACGGACCTGCCGAAGAAGTGCGGCAATTCGCGCAGGGCGCGGGCATTAATTACCCGATCGTGATGCGAAGCCATGAGCTGGTTGCGGAATATGGCGGCGTCCCTGCTCTTCCCACTTCGTTCTTCATCAACAAGGAGGGACGAGTAGTTCAAAAACACGAGGGCCTCTTTTCCCCCACGCTCTATGAGACAGAGATTCGAGCCCTACTCGGCCTTCCCGTAGATGCAACGATCGAGACATTCGAGGATACAGGTCAGATTTTCCTCAAGAATGCGGCGCGTGCCACCAGTCTTCCCGGCGTTGATTTTTCGGGTTTGACATCCGAACAAAAGAAGATCGCGCTCAAGCGCCTGAACTCGGAAATCTGCGATTGTGGCTGCGGGCTGACGCTTGCGCAGTGCCGCATCAACGACACGACCTGCCCCGTCAGTAAGGCCCTCGCAGCAAAAGTTGTGAAGGAAATCCTCGCCGGTACCGCTCCCCCTCCTGGTCACACGGCTTCATCGCCAACGCCCATCAATCAGTAGCTTAGATTTTTGGCTCGGAAGGTTGAGGTAATACCTGAAGAGCCGCAAGAGTTCGCAGCGCCCCCGCGCTTGCAGAGGCGCTGCAAACAGCGACAATCTAGTTGACCAATCCCTAGTCGTACTTCAAGCAAATTTCCAACTGGTGAATGGCTTCATCAATGGATTTTATGGCCTCGACGCGATGTCCGCCGAAATCGTGCGCTGCATGTTCCAAATGCTCTCTGGCATGGCGGAGGGAACCTATCGCCTCATGGATTTCAGGATGATGCTCGGCTGCCGGAGCGGCCGCTGCCGCCGCATGGTTGCTGCCTGCTGGCGGGGCCGCGGGTGCCGCGACTGGAAACGTCAAAGCGCAAATCAGGGCTACGAGCGCAAGCAAACTCAAAATCTGATGCTTCATGAACTGTTCCTCCTGGTCCGAACTTCGGCTCGGACTGCCGTGAGTGAATTGCCGTGCTTGAACAAACCCCCGACTTGAAGAAAAGTCTTGCCGGCGTGCCGGGCTGGGCAGATGCACGCCAAGGCGCCCCAATTTTACCGCCGCTATTTGCGCGCCCAACGCGGTCGTTCTCACCGTGTCCTCAAAGAATCAAGCGCCCAATTCTCCCTTCCGGCGTCTAAACACGGCTGACTGTTGACGTCCTTTTGCGCATTGGGTAGGCTCGCGCACGGCTTTCGTCGCCGGCTTGTTACCCACTCGCTCTTCGCCGGCACGATGGAAAGGGTTCAGCCCATGTCCAACGAAGAGAACAAAGCTACTGCAATCTCCCGGCGCGATTTTGCACGCCGCGCCGCCATCGCCGCCGCCACCGCCGCATGTCTCCCGGGCGAGTTGCTCGCTTCGCATCCGGCGGCACCGGCTTCTCCGCCGCCGCAGCAGGCCGAAGAAAAGCTCTCGGCCGAAAGCCAGGCGGAGGTGGACGCGAAAATCCAGGCGATTTTCCGCAAGTACGGCGACCGCCTGTCTGACGCGCAAAAGGCGGACATACGCCGCCTCGTCACGGAAAGCCAGAAGCCGCTGGAAATAATGCGCAAATTCCCGCTCGACAACGCGGATCAGCCGGGCAATGTCCTGAAGCTTTATCCCGACTTCCGCCCGCGAGATTAGAATCGCATTCTTGCGAGAAAGGCAATCCGATGCTGGCTGAAGACATTCTCTACTTGCCGGTGCACGAACTGGGAAACCGAATCCGCGCGAAACAAATTTCTCCCGTCGAGTTGACGGAAAGCTATCTCGCGCGCAGCGAACGCGTCGGCCCGAAGCTCAACGCCTACGTCACCATTACACGCGACCTCGCCCTCGAACAGGCTCGCGTAGCGGAAAAACAAATCGCCGCCGGCCATTACCGCGGCCCGCTCCATGGCATCCCCTACGCCGCAAAAGATCTTCTCGCCGTGAAGGGATACCCGACAACCTGGGGCGCAAAGCCTTACGCCAATCAGAAATTCGATTACAACGCCACCGTTATCGAACGCTTGAATCAGGCGGGCGCCGTACTAATCGGCAAAGCCGCGATGATCGAGCTTGCCGGCGGAATGAATTATCGTTACGCGTCCGCCTCTCTCACTGGTGCGGCGAAGAATCCGTGGAGCGAAGGCTGCTGGACGTGCGGCTCATCGAGCGGCTCGGGTGCGATCGTCTCCGCTGCCCTTGCGGCCTTCGCCATCGGCACTGAAACATGGGGCTCGATTATCTGCCCCTCTGCGTACTGCGGGATTTCCGGTTTGCGGCCGACATTCGGGCGGGTCAGCCGGTACGGAGCGATGGCGCTCGCCTATTCCCTCGACAAGATCGGCCCCATGGCACGCGCTGCCGAAGATTGTGGTTTGATTCTTTCCGCCATCGCCGGGCACGATTCGCTCGACCGTAGTTCACTTCCGCCCGAGCAAGCAGCTTTTTCAATCTCGGGGAAGCCGTCGGGGTCTCTGAAAATCGGCGTGCTCACAAACGCATGGGACAAACCGGACCCCGAAATCAAAGCTGCCTTCGAGACCGCCATTGGCGTTTTGAGGCAGCACGGCGCGAATGTTTCAGACGCCAAGCTCCCCGAAGGCCCCTTTGAGATCGCCGCTGGGTTGCTGGTCGGAGTCGAAGGAGCGGCAGCTTTCCGTTCGCTAATTGAATCCGGAAGAGTTGCTGAACTCGCAGATCCCCTCGGACAAATCGGCGGTTATGTCAACGAGCAAATTTCGGCCTCCGATTACATGCGCGCCCTCCAGATTCGCGGCATTTTCCAGAAAAAAGTGGACGCTCTATTCGATGAATTCGACGTCGTCGCCGCGGCTTCGCTCCCCATTGCCGCCACCACGCTCGAGACAAATCTCGAAACCGACCTCACATTTTCTGATCCGCTTGGCGGCATCGGCAATCTCAGTGGGCTGCCCGCGATCAGCGTGCCTTGTGGCTTCACGTCGAAGATGCTCCCCGCCGGCATCCAATTCGTGAGCCGCGCCCGAAACGACGCCGCCGTCTTCGCCGCCGCGTCTATGTTCCAATCCCACACCGACTGGCACCTGAAGCGCCCCCCGATTGCTTAAGTAGTCCCCGAAATAGAAACTCAAACTTTGATCAATATTCCGCCACGTCTTCGCGGTTAAGCCAAATCGCTGCTCGCCTGGGAACGTTGACTTGGACATGCGTGCGGCCTAACATGCCTCCACAAGGACTCCTTTCCGACCATGCTTGGCGGGATCATTTCGCAAACTCGCGACATTGATCGAGCGAGCCCCGGGAATACCTTGTGACGGACCTGCGGACGCCCGGCACTGCCCCTCAACTGGAGATGTCCCATGTCCTCTTCATCGATGTGGTGGCCTACTCCACTCTTCCCATGGACCAGCAGCAGATGCTGCTTGCGGGATTGCAGGAACTGGTCCGCAGCACTCCCCAGTTTGTCCGCTCGCAGGCCAGCGACCACCTGATCCGGCTGCCGACTGGTGATGGGATGGCACTGGTATTTTTCGGCGACCCGGAAGCTCCTGCTCGTTGTGCACTGGAATTGAGCCGCGCGTTGCGGGACCACCCCGATATAAGAGTTCGCATGGGCATTCATTCCGGTCCGGTGTACCGCGTCGCCGATATCAACGCCAACCGCAACGTCTCTGGCGGGGGCATCAACATCGCCCAACGTGTCATGGATTGCGGAGACGCGGGCCACATCCTTGTTTCTGGCTCGGTCGCGGAGGTCTTGAGTCAACTGAGCAACTGGAAGAGTTTGCTTCAGGACTTGGGAGTGGCCACCGTAAAGCACGGCGCGCGGGTCCACCTCTTCAACCTGTGGGCGGAAAACGCTGGAAATCGGGAGATTCCCCGGAAGTTGCGATTTGACGCAATCAGGCGGCGGTGGCTTATGCTGGCCGGTAGCGCAACCACGCTAGTCATCGTGATTACTGCCGTGGCTTTTCTCAATACCCGCAAAGTCCATGCGCTCAGAGACACAGACACGCTCGTGCTCGCGGACTTTACCAATACGACGGGCGATTCGGTGTTTGACGGCGCACTGCGTCAAGGCCTGGCCGCCCAGTTGGGACAGTCGCCCTTCTTGAACATCCTCGCCGACCAAAAGGTCCGTAAGGAATTGAAGCTCATGGGACGATCTCGGACAGATCGGCTTACGCCGGACGTGGTCCGCGACCTCTGCCTGCGTGAAGGGAGCAAAGCGTACATCGAGGGGTCGATTGCAAGCCTGGGCAGCCAATTTGTGATTGGGTTGGAGGCGATCAACTGTCAGACCGGAGATTCCCTGGCGCGGGAGCAGGAGACTGCCCCGAGCAAAGAGCGTGTTCTGAACGCACTCGACAAGGCATCGGCGAGATTGCGGGAGAAGCTTGGCGAATCCCTCAGCTCGGTTCGGAAATTCGACACGCCCCTGGCGGAGGCGACCACGTCCTCTCTAGAGGCCCTGGAAGCCTATTCACTGGGGACCAGCGAACGCCAGTTAAACGACGCCAATGCCTTACCTTCCCTCAAGCGCGCCGTCGAACTCGATCCCGATTTTGCTTCCGCCTACGAGGCTCTTGGAGTTTGCTATCTCAATCTTGGTGAGGTGGGGCTGGGCCGCGAGAACTTCACGAAGGCCTTCAATCTTCGCGACCGCGTCAGCGAGCGGGAAAAATTCGTAATCGCGGCACGTTACTATCACTATGTCACCGGCGATTTGCACAAAGCCATCGAGACGTATCAAGTCTGGACACAAACCTATCCACGCTCGGCTGCTGCTCTTGCCAACCTCAGCACGCTTTATGCTTCCACGGGCCGTTTCGAATTGGCCATTCCCGGATCTCTGGAAGCAATCCGTCTGGAGCCCGATGCCGGAGCGCATTACTCCAATCTGATTCTCTCCTATGCCGCCCTCGATCGCTTCGACGATGCCCGGAAAATCTACAATCTCGCCATTTCCCGGAAGATTCTCGATCCTACCTTGGGGGTCAATTGGTTTGGAGTCTCATTCGTTTTGGGTGACCGCGCGGAGATGGATCGCTTGATGGCCGGGTCGGCAGGCCAACCCGAAGCGGAGGATAGCTTTCTTGCTGCGAAATCCGACACCGAGGCATTTTTCGGCCGCCTGAAACAAGCGAGGGAATTTTCTCGCGAAGCCGTTGCTTCAGCCCTTCGCAGCGACCAGAAAGAAACGGCGGTGCAATGGAAACTGGACGAAGTCCTTACCGAAGCCGAGTTTGGCAATCACGAACTCGCTCGGCGAGAGTCTGCCTCGGGCCTTGCACTTTCGTCCAATCACGACTCACAGATCTTAGCGGCTCTGGCGTTTGCCCGCACTGGTGACCCGGCGAAGGCCCAAAGCATCGCGAACGAGTTGGCCAGAAGTTACCCGCTCGATACGCTCGTCAATGAATATTGGCTTCCCGTGATTCGCGCGGCCATCGAGATCACGCGCAACAACCCTGAGAAAGCCCTCGAATTCATTGGGACTGCAATTCCCTACGAGCTGGCAAGTCCGCAGACATGGTCCGGCCTCGGTGGCCCGCTCTACCCTGCTTATCTCCGTGGGCAGGCGCTGCTGATGCTTCGGCGCGGGACCGACGCGGCAAAGGAATACCAGAAGCTCGTGGACCACCGCGGCTTCATGCTCGCTTCCCCGCTGAGGGTGCTTGCCCACCTCGGGCTTGCGCGCGCTTTCGAGCTGGATAGCGACATGAGCCGTTCGCGGTCTGCCTATCAGGATTTCTTCGAGTTGTGGAGCGATGCCGACCCCGGCATACCACTCCTCAAGCAAGCCAGGTTGGAATACGCCAAGCTGAAGTGAGTTGATAACACTACAACAGTCCGGGTGCGGGCCGCAGTGTTAGCGAAAACTGCCTGCGAATCAAACTGAATCGCAAATTGCTGAATCCGCGTCGGTCAGATAGAATCCACATTTGAGTTACCCTCCACATTCCATGTCACTCCTTGACGCCTTAAACGAACGCCAGCGCGAAGCGGTCCTCGCGACGGAAGGCCCGGTGCTCGTCCTCGCAGGCGCGGGGACCGGCAAGACCCGCGTGATCACCTACCGCGTCGCCCACCTGATCGAATCCGGCGTGCCCGGAAACGCAATTCTGGCGGTCACGTTCACGAATAAAGCCGCAGGCGTGATGAAGGAACGCATCGGCGATCTGCTCCGCGCGAGCGGCCGGGATTCCTCCGACGTCTGGGTCTCTACATTTCACTCCTTCTGCGCTCGCCTGCTCCGGCGCGAAGCAGTGCATGCAGGACTGGCACGTGATTTCGCCATCTATGATGACGATGACCAGACCGCCGCCGTCAAACGCACTCTGCAACAACTTGATCTCTCTACCGACGACTACCCTCCGCGCACGCTGCGCGCGCAAATCAGCTATGCAAAGAATCGCGGCCTCACCCCCGACGAGATGGAAGCAGATGCTGCCAAAATGCGCGACGAATCCCGCAAGACGGCCGCGGCCGTTTATCGCACCTACAACGAAATGTTGAATAAGGCTAGCGCACTCGATTTCGACGACCTTCTGCTCCGAGCCGTCGAGCTGTTACGCGAGCACGCCGACGTTCGCGCGGCGTGGAACTCCCGATTTCAATACTTGATGGTTGATGAGTTCCAGGACACCAATCGAGCGCAAGAGGAACTCGTCCGCTTGCTCGCCGGCTCGCGCAAAAATGTCTGCGTCGTCGGCGACGAGGATCAATCCATCTACGGCTGGCGCGGCGCTCGCGCGGGAAATCTGAAGCGCTTTACCGAGGACTTTCCCGACGCGAAAATTATTCGCCTCGAAGAAAACTACCGCTCCACTCAAACCATCCTCGACGCGGCTGCCGCCGTCGTCCGAAACAATTCCGATCGACTCGGCAAAACCTTGCAGGCCACGTTCGGCGCAGGCAAGCTCCTGCGGTTCTTCGAGGCGCAAGACGCCCCGGCCGAAGCGGAATTTATTTCCGGCGAACTATCCTCGCTGGTGCGCAACGACCCCAAGGCCCGCATCGCCGTGCTCTACCGCACCGGCGCGCAGTCGCGTTCCTTTGAAGAAGTTCTAAGGCGTCTCGGAATTCGCTACCGTGTCGTCGGCGGCTTCAGTTTTTATGAGCGCGCCGAAGTCCGCAACGCGCTCGCCTATGTCCGCCTGCTTTTTCATCCCGAAGACAACATCGCGCTGCTGCGAGTCTTGAATGTCCCCCCGCGCGGCATCGGAGCCACCACAGTGTCAGTGCTCGAGGCTCGCGCCAAGGAAACCGGCAAACCGCTTTGGGACGTGATTCGCGCAAATGAATTCGCTGCCGGAAGGAAATTCAGTGGCGCGCTGCAATCTTTCCGCAAACTCATCGAAGATTTGCAGGAGGAAGGCAAAGACTTGCCTCCAGCCGTCCTGATCGAGCTTGTTCTCGACCGCACGGGTTATCTCGACTGGGTCGAGCAGCAGGACAATCTTGAACATTCCTCGCGCGCTGAAAACCTCCGTGAATTGGCGAACGCGATGGCCGAAGCCACCGAACAGGGCCAAACGCTTGAAGACTTGCTCGATCATGCCGCCCTCGCGAGCGATTCGGATGAATACGACGAGACAATTCCGGTGTCGCTCATGACGCTTCATAGCGCCAAGGGTCTCGAATTCGACGCAGTTTTTCTCGCGGGGCTCGAAGAAGGCCTGCTGCCCCACAGCCGCTCGCTCGATACCAACGCGGAAATCGAAGAGGAGCGCCGCCTGTTTTATGTCGGCATGACGCGCGCCAAGCAGTCGCTCGTGCTCACGCGCGCGATTTATCGCCGCAGCTACGGTGAAGAGCGTTTGCGCAATTCCACTGCTTCGCGCTTCCTCGCAGAAATTCCGGGCTACCTTGTCGAGGCGGCCGCCGGCTCGCTATCTGAGCCAGGTGAGACGCGCCGCTACGAATCGGACCCGGAATTTTCAGAAGGCTACGCATATCGCGCTCGCCGGCCAGGCTCTCCGCGCGCTGGTTCATCCGGCCGCTCGTCGTCTGCTCGCGGCGCGTCCCGCCGGGCGTCGAAGGACCCGCTGATCGGCACGCGCGTCCGCCATCCGAAGTACGGCGTGGGCACAATTCTCGATGTCGAAGGCGAAGGAGAGGATCGCAAACTGACGGTCAGCTTTCAGGATTATGGCGCGAAGAAATTGCTCGAGCGCTACGCAAATCTCCAGTTGGCGTAGTCGCTGCATTCGCAATAAGGTTGCGCGGAAACGCCGCGCAAGGTAGAGTTTTTTTCTTTGCACCGGGAAGGTGGCGATTGGGCGCACGGCTTTTTCGCACCAAGAGCATCGACAAGCTGATCAGCGATTCGGAAAACCCCGAGAAGCGCCTGAAAAAAACTCTTGGGCCGCTCAGCCTCACTTCGCTCGGCATCGGCGCCGTCATCGGTTCCGGCATCTTCACTGTGATTGGCACGGCCATCGCTGGCCAAAAACTCCAGTTCAAATCAATTTTGAACGCCCCGCTGCTCGAATATTTGATCTACCACTCCGCGTCCTTTGGCAGGCCCGGCGCAGGCCCTGCGATCGCTCTGTCCTTCGTTCTCGTCGCGATAGTCTGCGGTTTTGCGGCGCTGTGCTACGCGGAGCTTGCAGCAATGATCCCGATCGCCGGCAGCGCGTACACATACACGTACGCCACCATGGGCGAACTGATCGCCTGGATCATCGGCTGGGATTTGATTCTCGAGTACGCCGTCTCAAATATGGCTGTGAGCGTGGGATTTTCCGCGCACATTGTGGACCTGCTCGATTGGTTCGGCATCAATCCCAGCCTGCGCTGGATTACGCCCGCATATCTTCCTGCTGGACTCGCCGACCTGCAGGGCAACACTCTCTACGCCCCTGGATGGCACTTCGGGTTCAACTGGCCCGCATTCATCATCGTCATGTTGCTCACGGTAATTCTCGTTCGCGGCATCCGCGAATCTGCGGAAGTGAACAACGTGATGGTGATGCTCAAAATAGTTGCCATTCTGGTTTTTATCGGCGTCGCCGCGCGCATGATTCATCCTGCGAATTGGCATCCCTTCGCGCCGAACGGTTGGCCGGGGATCCTCACGGGTGGCTCGATTGTTTTTTTCACTTACATTGGTTTTGACTCCGTCTCCACTGCCGCCGAAGAGTGCAAGAATCCCCGTCGCGATCTGCCCATCGGCATTATTTCGACGCTGGTGATTTGCACCGTCCTCTACATCGCCGTGGTCGTCGTGCTCACCGGCCTCGTGCCCTGGCAGACGCTCCTCGACGACGCGGCGCCCATCGTCAACACCATGAAGAAGCTTCACTTCGGAAATATCCGACTCATCGTTCTGCTCGGCGCTCTATTGGGAATGATTTCCTCGCTCCTGGTTTTCCAACTGGGTCAGGCGCGAGTGTGGTTTGCAATGTCGCGTGACGGCTTGCTTCCCAATATTTTCAGCCGCGTGCACAAGACGTACCGCACTCCCGATTTTTCAACGTGGGTCGCCGGTTTTCTCGTGGGCATTCCGGCGGGCTTGTTGGATATCGGCACGCTGGCGGATCTTTCGAATATTGGAACTCTGTTCGCGTTTGCGCTGGTAGCCGGCGGCGTCTTGATTCTCCGTTATCGCGAACCGGACCGTCCGCGGGCCTTCCGCGCCCCCGGAGGGCCATTGGCTCCTGTGGTCACGATTCTCACCTGCCTGCTGCTGATGGCGGGGCTGCCCATCACCAACTGGATTCGATTTGTCGTCTGGCTCATCATCGGTTTGTTCGTCTATTATTTCTACGGGCGCCGCCATAGCGAACTTGCGCGCGAAGATTTGGCAGCGCAGCTCGCTGGTGGAGAAAAGCACTAATGCGTTTTCGTATCTGCATCGGACTCGCGCTGCTGCTACTCCTCGTTCTCGTTGCGCTCTCATCCACTTTCGGATGGGGCGAGAACGCCGAGCGCCTCATCACCAACAAAGCGGTCGATACATTGCCGGAAGATATGCAGCCGTTCTTCACTGCCAACCGTCAATTTATTGTCCAGCACGTCACCGACCCCGACGAGGCCGAGTCGAAAAATGCCGCCGACCAGCACAACGAATTCATTCAGCTCGACCACTATGGCCAGTTCCCGTTCACAGCGCTCCCGCGTTCCTACGCTGCGGCGGTTTCGAAGTACACACGGCGATCGCTTGAAACCTACGGCCTCCTCCCCTGGCAAATCGGCCTTTACAGCAAGCGCCTGACGGACGCGTTCCGCGAGCATAACTGGAATGACGTAAAACTTTCAGCGGCCAGCCTGTCGCATTACGTCGCGTCGGCGCACGATCCGTTCAGCACCACGGTAAATGGCGATGGAAAATTGTCCGGCCAGCCCGGCGTGAACAATCGCTTTGGCACGGGCCTCGTTGACCGCTATCAGCTTTTCTTTTTTGTCCGTCCCAACGAGGCGGTGTTCATCCACGATCCCACGGATCACGCTTTTGAAATGACGCTCAGCGCGCACACCTGGCTCGAAAACATTCTTCTCGCCGACATCCGGGCGCACCAGGGACTCACTGGCTACACGGACGAGTATTACGATCGCTTTTACGCACAAGCCGGAGCGGTGCTGGTCCGCCAACTTTCGGACGCTTCGACAGACGTGGGCTCCTATTGGATGACCGCATGGATCAACGGGGGACGGCCGGCGTTGCCGTCCCAATGAAACAGACTGACGTGACGACCCCAAGCACTCGCCAACCGACGATCGTTGACACGCTGCCAAAGGCCGAGCTGCATCTGCATCTCGAAGGAAGTATTCGCCCCGAAACCGCCGTCGAGCTGGCCGCGCGGCACGGCGTGAAGCTTTCGCGCGATGACGTAATCGCGCGCTACAACCATTCTGATTTCGCCGGATTCCTCGAAGCCTTCAAGTGGGTGACTTCGTATCTGCGCGAGCCGGAAGACTACGCCGTCATCACCCGCCACCTCGCAGAAGAATTGCTCCGGCAAAATGTTGTCTATGCCGAAATCACTATTTCAGCCGGCGTCATGTTGCGCCGCACGCAAAATGTTGAAGCCAATCTCATCGCCATCCAGGAAACGGCCAAGAGCGTGCCTTTCGCACGCCTCCGCCTCGCCTGGATTCTTGATGCCACCCGCCAATTCGGCCCGGATGCTGCCGTCGAAGTGGCTCGCTGCGCTTCACAACTCCAGCGCCTCGGCGTGGTCGCCTTTGGAATGGGCGGCGACGAGCTTGCCGGCCCTACCGTAAACTTCCGCCCCGCTTTTGACCTCGCCCGCAACGAGGGCCTGCATCTTGTGTGTCACGCCGGCGAAGTCGGCGGCCCGGAGCTGGTGCGCGAATCTATCGATTTACTCAATGCAGAACGCATCGGCCACGGCATCGCAGTGATGCGCGACCCCGCACTGGCAGAATTTCTCGCGGCGCGGCGGATCGCGCTGGAAGTTTGCCCCACCAGTAATCTGTGCACGGGCGCGCTCGCCAAACAATCGGGCAAGCCTGACGCGGGCATGCAGGATCACCCGCTCGCGAATTTCATCAAGCAGGGTATGACTGTGACGCTTTCGACCGACGACCCGGCGATGTTTCACACGGATTTGCTGGCGGAATATTCGGCTGCCGCCTCACTCGGACTTTCGAGCCAGCAGCTGATTCGCCTTGCGGAGCAAAGTTTTGGCTCTTCTTTCTTGCCGCCGGAGGACAAGCGCCGCATGCTCGACGAATTTCGCGCTGCCGAAAAATCCGCAGCGCTCTAGTGGTGGAGGATGCGCCGCCGCCGCGAATTCCTGACGGCGAAGGCGGGACGGCGGCAAATTATTTCGTTTCGATGAGGGGCAAATGAAAGCACACGTTTGGGTAATGTTGAAATCCACCGTCCTCGATCCGCAGGGGCAAACCATTCAGCGCGCTCTCGCCTCCCTTGGCTACGACAAAGTGCAGGAGGTGCGCCAGGGAAAATTCTTCGTCCTCGCGCTCGACGGCATGTCACGCGACGACGCTAAAGCTCAGGTCGAGCGTATCGCCAAGGACGTCCTGACCAATCCCATCATCGAAGAATTCCGGCTTGAAATCCTCGATTGAATTTCTTCCGCGCTGTCAAATGCTCCCTGGTGGTGGCAAGTCGTAATGCCGCTTGACCATTGGTCCGTCCAAGCGTAGCCTCGCGTGGAAAAACAGCACCGCTCGAACCAGCTCCACTAGGAGGTTTCGTATGGTCCCTCTCACCGCTCTCTGGCTGCCCATCCTGCTCGCGGCCGTCATCGTCTTCGTCGCCAGCTCGATCATGCACATGGTTCTGCCGTATCATCGCGGCGACTACAAGCAACTCCCCGATGAAACCAAAGTTCTCGCTGCCCTCCGCTCCGCCGGCCTAGAGCGCGGACTCTATGTATTCCCTTTTTGCACGCACAAAGACATGAAGTCACCTGAGGTGCAGGAAAAATACAAGCAGGGTCCCGTTGGGATGTTGACCGTGGCTCCCAACGGCCCGCCGGCCATGCCCAAGTTTCTTGTGCTGTGGTTTGGATATTGCCTCATCATCGGATTCTTTGTCGCCTACCTCACGGGACACACCGTCGCCCCCGGCGCACAATATCCCGTCGTGTTTCGCGTCGCCGGCACCGCGGCGTTCCTTGGCTATGGCCTGGGAACCCTCAGCAACGTTATCTGGAAGGGTCAGCCGTGGAGCATGGTCATTAAGGAGGTCTTCGACGGCCTGGCATATGGCTTGCTTACTGCCGGTACATTTGGCTGGCTCTGGCCGCGCTAGCTGTTCAAACTGCGGGCATCTGCGCTTCGCCCCTCTTGCGTGGCCGATCGCAAACCGTGCGTCATACCCACGATTCGAAACATCCATCCGAGGTCTTGTCTGCCTCATCAAAAGATTGTGCTAACCTGAAGGTGTCCCCGGCCGCCCTGCTGGTAACTCTAATGGCGGCTCCCAGGAGCAAACTGCCGTGTGCGGAATAGTAGGTTATATCGGAGCCAAGCGCGTTGTGCCGCTAATCCTCGACGGGCTGAAGCGCCTCGAATACCGCGGCTATGATTCCGCGGGCATCGCCGTCGTCGGAGAAAACGGAAAAATGGAAATCCGCCGCGCCTCCGGCAAATTGCGCAATCTCGAAGAGTCCATCCGCATAACGCCGCTCGATGGCGTTTACGGAGTGGGCCACACCCGATGGGCCACGCACGGCCGCCCTACGGAAGAAAACGCCCACCCGCACCGCGACTGCACCGGCGAAATCGTCGTGGTCCACAACGGCATCATTGAGAATTATCTTGAGCTAAAACATCAACTCATCGAAGAGGGCCACAAGTTCATCACCGAGACGGACACAGAAGTCATCGCTCATCTCATCGAGAAGTTTTCGAAAAATATTCCGCTCGAAGAAGCCGTTCTGAAGACCGTGAAAGTCCTCAGCGGCGCCTACGCGCTCGTCGCGATTTCCACGCGCGACCCGCAACGAATCGTCGCGGCCCGCATGGGACCACCGGTCGTCATTGGCCTCGGACAGAACGAATACTTTGTCGCCAGCGATATTCCCGCAATCCTTTCGCACACCCGCGAGGCTTTTTTCCTCGGCGATGGAGAAATTGCGATTCTCTCGCCGCAGGGCGTTCGTCTGATTGACTTTGAAAGCCACTCGCTTAAGCCGCCGGTCCAGCACATCACCTGGGACCCCATCATGGCCGAAAAGGGCGGGTTCAAGCACTTCATGCAGAAAGAGATTTTCGAGCAGCCGCGGGCCGTCCGCGACACTCTGCTCGGAAGAATTTCGCAGGAAACCGGAAAAGTCTTCCTCGATGAAATGGAAATCAACGAAGAGGAATTTCGCAATTTCAGCTCGGTGAAAATCGTGGCCTGCGGCACCAGTTGGCACTCCGCACTCGCTGGAAAATTCATGATTGAGCGCCTGGCACAGTTCCCCGTCGAAGTGGACTACGGCAGCGAGTTCCGCTATCGCGATCCCATCCTCGATAAGGGCACGCTGGTGATTGCCATCAGCCAGTCCGGCGAAACGGCCGATACCCTCGCGGCCCAGCGCGAAGCGCGTGCTAAAGGCGCGAAGATTCTCGCTATCTGCAACGTGGTTGGCTCAATGCTCACGCGGGAGGCCAACGGCACCATTTACACGCACGCCGGACCGGAAATTGGCGTCGCCTCCACAAAAGCATTCACCGGACAGCTCACCGCACTGATGCTCACCGCCCTCTATCTCGCGCAGGTGCGCGGCAAGCTAACTCCTGCGATGGCAAAAACCTTGATGCAGGAGCTGACGCGCATTCCACACAAGATTGAAAGCATTTTACAGCGCGACGCAGAGCTTGAAGAACTGGGCCGACAATTTTTCCGTCACACCGACTTCCTCTACCTCGGACGCGGCATCCACTATCCTATCGCGCTCGAAGGCGCCCTGAAGCTGAAGGAAATTTCTTACATCCACGCCGAAGGATATCCTGCCGGCGAAATGAAGCATGGTCCGAACGCGCTGATTGATGAAAATCTTCCTGTGGTTGTGATTGCCACTCGCGATGAGTCCGATCCCGCTTCGATGACACGCTACGAAAAAACCGTCTCGAATTTGCAGGAAGTGAAAGCGCGGGACGGGATCGTAATTTCCGTGGTTACCGAAGGTGACCGGCTCGCGCGCGACACTTCAAACCATGTGATCGAAATTCCGGCTGCGCCGGAACTGCTCGCTCCCATCCTCGAGATCGTTCCGTTGCAGCTTCTCGCGTATCATATCGCCGTTCGCCGCGGCTGCGACGTGGACCAGCCTCGCAATCTCGCAAAATCCGTCACTGTCGAATAGCGGATTTCCAGTTTTGCGCGCAGTGTTCTAGAATCTCTGCATGCGCCGAGTTCGCCAGCGATTCGAGAACGGAGTGGCACTCTGCTTCACGGCCTTCGTGATTTCCGTTCTGGCCGGCGCCCTCCTCGCTGCTCAGTCGTTGCAAGCGCAAACCCAAGCGGAATCGAAACCCGCCTCAGATCGCCTCATTTCCATTTCTGGCTCTGGCTCGCAGCGATATTCAAGCGAGCAGATTGCCGCCGCCTCTGGCCTGCGCGCTGGGAGCATGGCGACTCGAGACGATCTCCAGGCGGCCGCAGACACGCTTTCTGAGCTGGGCACATTCGCGAGCGTACAGTACCGTTTCACAAGTTTTCCCGCCGGCATCAAAGTGGAGTTCCAAGTTGTTGATGCGCCCGCCTTACCGGTCAGCTTCGACAATTTCCCCTGGTTCAGTGACGCGGAGCTGAATGACGCCCTCAAAACTGCTGTCGGAGTCTACGACGGCACCGCGCCGGAAAGGGGTAAGATTCTCGATGCGATGTCGGCCGCGCTGGTGAATCAGCTCGCCAAGCGTGGAGTTCAGGCGGAGGTCTCTCACGCACTTGTCACATTACCGGGCGGAGATCGGCGTGCGCAGCAATTCCGCGTGGAAGGACCCTCGCTGAAAGTGGAAGGCATCGAATTTACGGACACGCTTGCCAAAAGTGACCGTGAGATTCAGAAACGCGCCTCGGACTTGATTGGAAAACCGTTCTCACGCAGTGCTGTCGAGCTCTTCGAGTATGAGCAAGTTCGGCCCGTCTATCTGACCCTGGCGCATCTTCGTGTGAAATTCGGCAAAGTCAGGGCAGGGTTCACGGGTAATCCGATGAAACCACTCCGCGATGAAGTGCTCGTCGTCGCGCCAATCGATCCCGGACCTGCATACACCTTCGGAAAAATTACGTGGAGTGGCAACACGGTGATTTCCTCTGCCAATCTCGACGCGCTTGTTTCGCTCACGCCGGGGCAAGTCGCGAACGGCAACAGGATTGAATTGATTTGGGAGCACGTCAGCAATGCGTATGGCAAGCTCGGCTATCTCGATGCGAGTCTGGCTCCCGCGCCTGCCTATGACGACAAATCCGCGCGCGTTTCTTACGTCGTTTCAATCACCGAAGGGCCGCAGTACCGCATGGGCAACCTGGTCCTTACTGGACTTTCCCTTGAAGGCGAGCGCCGCATTCGCAACGCCTGGAACATTGCGCGCGAGGAAATTTTCAATGCGGAGATGTACGAACAGTTCATCGACAGCGGAATTGCCCAGGCCTTTGTCGGCTTGCCGGTCCATTACAGCAAGATCGGCCATTTTTTAGAAAAAGATCCGAAGACTCAAAGAGTAGACGTCATGCTCGACTTCCAATAAGAAAATCTGAGTTATACTGCGCCCGACATGAAACAAGAATTACTTCCGACATATTCCGCGGGGGCAGCGGGCGTGGAATCAGCCGCGCTCGACAAGCAGGCGCGTCTCTTCAGCATTCTTTGCGGCCTGGATTCGCTTCTTGTCGCGTTTTCTGGAGGTGCCGATTCCGCGTATTTAGCCTGGGCCGCGCATCAGACGCTGGCGGACCGTGCGCTGGCCGTCACGGCACTTTCAGCCAGCTTTTCTCACCACGACCGCGAGCAAGCGGAATCTTTCGTCCGCGATGCAGGCCTGCGCCATGAATTCGTCTCCACGCGCGAGTTCGAAAATCCGCTGTACGTGGCAAACACTGCCGACCGCTGTTACCACTGCAAAGACGAGCTCTTCGACCAAATGGAACTGCTCGCTCGCGAGCGCAATTTCCGCGCAATCGCCTACGGCATCAATGCCGACGACACGCGCGATTTCCGTCCAGGCCATCGCGCCGCCCATGAACATCAAATCCTCTCGCCGCTTCTCGATGCCGCTCTTGGCAAGCAGGAAATTCGCGAGCTCTCCCGGCGTGCCGGTTTGCCCACGTGGGATCGCCCCGCATCTGCGTGCCTTTCCTCCCGCGTTCCCTACGGCATCGCCGTGACGCCCGAGCTACTTGCACAAATTGAACGTGCCGAATCTGTTTTGCGTGATCTGGGCTTCCGCCAGTTTCGCGTGCGGGCGCATGGCGAACTCGCGCGAATCGAGCTCGCCCCGGATGAACTTGGGCGCGGAATGGCGGGCGAAATTCCCCAACAGATTTCCGCGCGGCTCAAAGAACTGGGGTTCGCATTTGTCACGCTGGATCTCGAGGGCTACCGGCAGGGCTCGCTGAATTCCCTTTTCAAGCTGAAATAGCAGGCGAGCGGATGCCGCCCGTTTCATGAAGGGTTCATGTTCAGCCGGGCGAGGGAACATCTAGTCGCGCAAATTCGTATCCTCTCGATAGGAACGCAAGCCGGACACTTTGCAGAATGCTTCCAGACTGAAATGAAGAACCGCCAACAACGCGCAAAGTTTAAAACCGCAGCGATCGTCGTAGCCTTGATGGCCGTTGCGCTGAGCGGATGTATGGCTCCACGCGGGGAGCCGGGCTCGCTAAGCCGTACGTTCACGGTGAACGGCCCCGTGCGCCTGGAGTTGACGAATTCGAATGGTGATTCCAAAGTGAGCGTAGGCGCTCCCGGCGAAGTGCGCATCCACGCCGATTTCCAGGTGAAATCGTGGTCGGAGCGCAGCGCCCATCAGCGCATGGCCGAGATGACCACGAATCCTCCCCTCTCACAGGAAGGAAATCTTATTCGTGTCGGCGGCTTGGGGTTACGCACTAGCGGTGTAACGATCGACTACTCGATTATCGTGCCGCCGGAAACTGAAATTCATGCGACGACTGCCTCGGGCGATGTGGCGGTAGTCGGTGTCCGCGGCCCCGTGTTCGCCACTTCCGGTTCCGGAAATCTCTCCGTAGCGGGTGTAGCCGGCGATGTCCAGGCGCGCTCAGGCAGCGGGACAATTCAGCTCGCTGCCGTCCAGGGACAAGTACAGGCATCAACAGGGTCAGGCGACATTGATCTCGCAGGTGTGCATGGTGACACTCGGCTGCAAACCAGCTCGGGCGCCATTCAACTTTCCGCGCCCGCCGGCGCCGTTGTGGCCACTTCGGGAAGCGGCAGCATCAGCATGTCAGCCCCCATGGACGACGTTCGTGTGCGTACCGGTTCTGGAAATATCGCCGTGAGTGGCGATCCGCCAGCCGGCAAGTATTGGGATTTTCATGCGTCGTCGGGAAACGTCGCTTTTCAAGTTTCGCCGAACGCCAGTTTTCGTTTTTACGCCAGGACAAGATCCGGAGACATTGACGCCGCCATTCCTGTGGTTATGGAAGGAACTGCCGAAAAGCATGCGCTGCGGGCGCGTCTGGGAGACGGCAAAGGCCGCGTCGAGGTGGAAACTTCCTCTGGGAATGTAGCGCTGCACTGACGTCCCACTCTGTAATCAGAACCGCACATCACATTCGCACCATTCCAATATAGAATGGCGGCATGTTGCGCGCTGGCTGCCTTTTTTTGTTTGCGGTGGTCTTTCTCCTCAACGCGCCTGGAGTGCGCGCGCAAAATCCCCCGCCGGTGAAGCCGCAATCCAAAGCTTCCGCGGAAGCAATCGCCAAGAGCGACGCTGAGGCCGAAAACGAATTGCAAAATGCGCTCGCGAACGCCGGGAACGATCGCGCTGCTTTGGTCCGCAATCTGAAGGACTATCTCGCGCGGTTTCCCGATTCGCCCCGCCGTGCGGCCGTGTACCGCGCGCTTGTGGAATCCTGCCAGCAATTGCGCGACAACGCGTGTGCTCTCGATTTCGCAGAGCGCTTGATTGCCATCCAGCCCGACGACTCTGAAATGATGCTCCTGGCGGTAAACCTGCTCCGGCAGCAGGGAGATTCCGCGAGCCTCACGCGCGCGTACGGTTACATCAGCCGCGTCCTTGATCGCATCGAGAAGTCCAAGCCCGACGAGCGCCCTGCGCGATCGTCCCTCGCGGATTGGCAGGAGCATCGCGACAATCTCCGCGCGGCCTTGTACTTCCTTCGCGGCCAGATCGAAGACTCGCAACACAAGTACCAGGCCGCTACGAAAGACCTGAAATTGAGCTTCGAGATTCGCCCGAATGCCGCTGCTGCCAAGACCCTGGGAGAAATCGCGGAGATGCGGCGCGACTTGCCGGTCGCGATCGAAGAATACACTTTCGCTTTTGTGCTACCTGAAACCGGGCCCGGCGGAAAAGTGGATCGCCGTGAAGTCCGCTGGAAACTGGGAAATTTATGGATTCAGTCGCGCGGCAGTGAAAAAGGGCTGGGGGAAGAAATCCTCTCCGTATATGACCGTTTGACAGCTCCTCCCGCCAATCCCGGGCCGGCGGCGCGGAATAAAAAAGCGAAGGATGTCTTTGGATTCGTGGTTCGAAACCTCGATGGATCGCCGTTCCCGCTTGAGCCGCTGCGGGGAAAAATCGTCGTCCTCAGCTTCTGGGCTACGTGGTGCGGCCCTTGTCGCGAGCTTGAGCCAGCACTCAGCCAGATGGCGAGGGATTACACGGGAAATTCCGCGATTGCGTTTTTTGCTGTTGATACGGATGAGGATGAAACTCTGGTCGCTCCTTATCTTGCGCACGAAAAATGGGGGCTTCCGATTGTTTTTGCCGACGGGCTGGACGATTTCTTGAGCGTCACGTCACTTCCGACGGTCCTGATTGTCGATCGCAGCGGAAAGATTTCTTATCGCGTGAATGGCTACTCGCCTGACGGATTTTCCGAATCCGTGATTTCCGCTATCCAGGCGGCGCTTGTTCCCTCGAATTGAGGATTGTAAATCGCCTGGAATTTCGCCAATCAGCGTGTATTCGAAGCGGGCCGTGCACCGGGACGCTGCGCAGCTTTGCTCGCGGCGAGGATCGTGTTGACGTGAATGCGAATGGTGTCCTTCACTTGGCGCGCGTACCCTCCGGCAAGCGTAATGGCCACCGGGACCTGATTCCGCCGGGCATAATCGAGCACCAGCGCATCGCGGCGCGCCAGACCTTCCATTGTCAACGCCAGCCCGCCGAGTTGGTCCTCGCGATACGGGTCCGCGCCGGCGACATAAAACAATAGTTGCGGCGAAAACTCCTCAAAAGCGCGAAGCAGATTTCTCTCCAGGATGGCGAGATAGTCGTCATCGCCGATGCCGTCGGGCAAATCAACATCGATCGTCGAAGGCGGCTTGGGATAGGGATAATTGTTCTCCTGGTGAATGGAGAACGTGAAGACGCTAAGGTCGTCGCGAAAAATTGCAGCCGTGCCATTGCCCTGATGAACGTCCGTATCCACGACCATGGCTTGCTGGATCGCGCCGTCATGTTTCAGGCGGCGAATAGCGATGGCGACGTCATGAAGCACGCAGAAACCCTCCCCATGGTCAGGGTAGGCGTGGTGGAAGCCGCCGCCAATGCTGGCGGCCCAACCGTCGGCAAGCGCGCACCGCCCCGCAAGAAGCGAGCCGCCCGCAGCAAGCCAGCATGCAGCCATCAATTCCCTTGAATAGGGGATTTCAAGTCTCATGATTTCGGTGTGCGACAGCGTGCCTGTCTTGAGCTTGTGAACATATTCCGGCGTGTGGACGCGAATCACGTCCTCATCAATTGCCGGCTCCGGCTTGATGATGTCTGCAGGTTCTGCGATGGATTCGGCGAGGAGTTGGTCGTGCACCATGCGGTATTTCTGAGACGGAAAAACATGCGGGCCCAGATTTAGGTCGTAGCGATCATCGTAAACAAGCTTGAATGGCAACATGGCTTTTCGAGCCTACCGCGAAGCTTTTTGCGACGCAAACACGAATCCGGGAATGAACGTTGGCCTACCGAGGTCCTGCTCGTCGTGCGGATGGACCAACCGAATTTGTGATACCCTTTCGACAATGCGCCGTGCCCAGGCAATTTTCGTGATTATCGCTCTGCTGGCTGCCCCGCTGGCGCTCGTCGCGCGCGCTGGCGGCGGCATGCCCGGATGCAATCGCATGTGCTGCCTCTCGCCCGGTTCGCGTTCTTCTCATATGGATCACCCATCGCAGGGGGCGATGGCCCAAGGGTCGTTTTGCCACCATGAGGCCCCCCTCAAGAATTGCGGGTGCTCCATGAGAGCGGGCAACCAACCGATGGACTACGGATTCCTCGCTCCGATCGTACCGACGGCGCCATCCGTGATCGCGTCGGTTGCGATTCCGCAAGCATCGCGCAGAATTTTGGCGCGGCGTTCCTGTCTAACTGCCACTGGTTTCCTCACTGCTCCCTTCGAACCTCCTCGAATCTGACGCAAATCCGCTGGCCGTAACGAATGGATTTCAGAGGAGGATTTTTATGCGCAGGCTCGGGGTTTTTCTGCTTGTTGCGGCATTTCTGATCAGTGCGCCGCTTACGCGAGCGACAATTTTCGGCAACATCCGTGGAATCATTCATGATCCGCAGCACCGGCCGATTGCCGGCGCGCAGGTGAAACTGCGATCGACGACCTCTGAATGGGAGCGGTCAGCACAAACAGATCAAGGCGGCACTTTTCAATTCGATGCGGTGCCCATCGGTGAATACACCATCACCGTAACGCACGCGGACTTTCAGGCCGCCACCCAACTGGTGCTCGTGGAATCCGGCAGCTCACCTATTCTGCATATTCCCATGAACATTTCGGCGATGAGTCAGCGTGTGGAGGTGCGCGCAGTGCCGGAAACGATTGATACGGAAACTTCCACGACGGAGACCCTCGTCACTCGTTCGGCCATCGAACATGCGCCTGGCGCGAATCGCACGAACAGCCTGGCGATGATTACAGATTATGTGCCGGGCGCCTATATGGTGCACGACCAACTCCACATCCGTGGCGGACATCAGGTGAGTTGGCTGGTGGACGGTGTTCCTGTGCCAAACACGAGTATTGCTAGCAACGTTGGCCCGCAGTTTGATCCTAAGGACGTGGATTATCTCGAGGTCCAACGCGGGGGTATTGCGGCCGATTACGGCGACCGCACCTTTGGTGTCTTCAATGTTGTCCCGCGTACCGGGTTTGAGCGCAACAACGATGCGGAAATTCTTACTTCCTACGGAAGCTTCCATCAGTCCAACGATCAAATCAGCCTGGGCGGACACACGCAGCGATTTGCTTATTACACCAGCTTCAACGGCAATCGTTCGGACTACGGACTGCAAACTCCCGTCGAGCCAATCATCCACGACATGGGAAACGGTTTCGGAGGATTTGGCACGCTCGTTTTCAACGCGACGCCCAACGATCAATTGCGCATGGTCGCTTCACTGCGCCGAGATTTTTATCAGGTGCCCAACACGCCGGAGCAGCAGGCGAGTTGTCCGCCCATGCTCCCACCAGATTCGACGTGCAATGTCCGCGACACGAATCGCGAATCGGATGCGTTCGTTAATTTTTCCTGGGTACACACGCTTAGCCCCGGGGCCGTCGTTACGGTCTCGCCCTTTTATCATTACAACAGCGCGCTCCTCGACGGCGGGCCGAACGATCAACCCAATATCACGCTGGATCACCGCGCATCCAATTACGCCGGCCTGCAAACTTCACTCTCGATTGTGAAGGGCAAGAACAGCATCCGCACAGGGCTCTACGTGTACGGCCAGCACGACAACTCATTCTTCAGTGTCACGCCAAATCCACTTGTGACTCCTGCCGCAGCTCAGCGCGAAGCGCTTTGGGGCAATCTACAGACGATCTTTTTCGAGGATCAATTCAAGGCAACCTCTTGGCTTACACTGAACGGCGGAGTCCGGCTCACGCAATTCCAAGGATCACTAGATGAAAATGCGGCGGACCCGCGCCTGGGCGCGGCGATTCGCGTGCCCAAGTTGAATTGGACCTTCCGCGGATTCTACGGCCGCTACTATCAGGCTGCCCCGCTCGACACGGTTTCCGGAACTATTCTGGGCGACCAGCGATTTCTTCCGCTACATGGAGAACGTGACGAGCAGTGGGAAGTCGGGCTCGCAATCCCTCTTTACGGCTGGGTATTCGACACGGACTATTTCCACACCGTCGCGCACAACTTCCTTGATCACGACGTTCTTGGAAACTCGAATATTTTTCTCCCGCTCACCATTCAATATGCCCGCATCCACGCTTGGGAGACCACGGTTCGTTCGCCCGAGATTTTTAAGCGCGCGCGAGTTCACCTCGCCTATTCCCATCAATACGCAGAAGGCGCCGGGCCTGTCACCGGCGGCCTCACCGATTTCACGCCGCCACCGCTCGGCTATTTCTTTCTCGATCACGACCAGCGCGACACGCTGAGCACCGGCTACCAGGTTCAACTTCCTGCGCGAATCTGGACCACCGGCAATTTGAATTTCGGGTCGGGCTTCCTCAACGGAAACGGTCCGCAACACCTCCCTTCGCACGCGACCTTTGACCTTTCGCTCGGGAAAAGTTTCGGCGAGAAACTGTCACTCACCTTTACTGCCATCAACGTAACCAACACGCGATACCTGGTCGATACCAGCAATACATTCGGAGGGACGCACTTCAACGAGCCGCGCCAATTCATTGCACAGCTCCGGTGGCGTTTTCACTACTAGGCGTTCAGGACGCTTGAGCGTTCGAAGAATGGTGACGCGGTGAATTAGTTTTCGCGTTCGAGGATGAAATCGGGGACCGCCATCAATGCACGGCGGTAATCTGAGTCGGGCAATTCGCTGAGTGCAGTCTTGGCGCGGCAAACATATTCGCGCGCAAGTTTTCCCGCGCGATCGAGCGCGCCTGTCTCGCGCACCAGCCTCGTGATTTGCTCGGGCCGCACGCTCATGAACCCGCGCTCCTCGAGCACTTTTACAACCAGCGCGCGCCCGCCTGCGCCATTCCCAACATGCGCGTCGCCCGCGACCGGCGCTGCCGCGCGCTGCGCCTCCAGCGCGAAAAGCAGCGGCAGCGTCACCTTGCCTTCCTTCAAATCGCTCAACACCGGCTTCCCGAGTTGCTCGGGCGAGGCCGTAAAATCTAGCAAGTCGTCCACGAGCTGAAATGCGAGCCCTGCGTTGCGCCCGTATTCCGCGAGCGCATCCTCAATGTTTTTCGGCTGCCGCCCCAGCACGGCGCCCAGCCGCGCGCATCCAGTGAAGAGGCATGCCGTCTTGCGGTAAGCCAGCTCCGTCGCTTCCATCTCGGTCAAATCGATTCGTCCGAGCCGCGTCAATTGCAGCAGTTCCCCTTCCACCATGTTTTGCGTGAGGTCGATCAGGATATCGAGGATGGCGAAATTCCGCTCGCGCAGCGCCATCTCAAACGACTGCATGTACAGCCGGTCGCCCGCGAGCACGCTCATATGGTTTCCCCAGCGCGCGTTGGCGCTGGGACGTCCGCGGCGCGTGTTCGCGCCATCAATCACGTCGTCGTGAATCAGCGTGGCGTTGTGAATCAGCTCCACCACGGCACCAAGCCGGATCGCACCCGGTCCCCGATACCCCGACGCTCCCGAGGCCAGCAACAGCAGCGCCGGGCGCAGTCGCTTGCCGCCGCTTTCACGAAGGTAGGAGGAAATTTGCGAAACCGGTTCAATGGCTGCGGAATTCTGCGCGGTGATCTCCTGCTCGACGAGGGCCAGGTCCTCGCGTATCAGGTCAAAAATTTCCCGCGCCATTTGGACAGCGAAAGCCATCCCAAGCGTTCACCTTGGCTGGGCCGAAGAGCCGGTGGCGCCGAGCCGGAAGAATCGTCGAAAATTGGCCGCTGTGGCGGCGGCAATTTCGTCACTGCCCAAGTCTCTCACATTCGCCAACGCCTGCGCTACCTCCACCACAAACGCCGGCTCGTTGCGTTTTCCGCGGCGCCCCTGCGGTGGGAGAAATGGCGAGTCCGTCTCGGTTAGCAAGCGGTCGAGCGGCAGTTCGCGCGCCACGTCACGCAGGTTCTGCATCTTTGGATACGTCACGTTGCCCGCGAACGATGCCATAAAGCCCATGTCGAGCCCGCGCCGCGCATCTTCAATCGTCCCGGTGAAACAGTGGAGGATGCCGCCCAGGCCACTCGATTGCCAGTCGCGCTCGAGCGTGTCGAGGCAATCGGCCCAGGCATCGCGGCAATGAATCACAATCGGCAACTTCGCAGCGCGCGCCTGCACGAGTTGGCGGTGAAGCACTTCCTGCTGTACGTCGCGCGGCGAATGATCGTAATAATAATCGAGGCCGATCTCGCCCCACGCGATCACGCGCGGATGGCGCGCTAGTTCGTCGAGTTTCTGGAAATGCTCTTCGGTGGCCAGTTGCGCTTCGTGCGGGTGAATTCCGATCGTCGCGTAAATCCAGTCGTGCTCTTCAGCAAACGGAATCGCGGCATTCAGCCGGTCGGGCCCGGTCCCGCTCCCGATTGCGAGCAACGTCTGGATTCCCGCTGCGCGCGCCCGCTCGAGAACCGCGGCGCGGTCCTCATCGAACTGCGGAAATTCCAGATGCGCGTGTGAGTCAATGATTTCCAACGTTGGCTCACCTTGCGCTATTTCAATTTTGCCCCGGCCGGCACGTCTTCGGCGAACGTCGCGAGAACCGGCCTGCCTTCCGGACCAACAGACGCCGCGACAATCATCCCGTTCGATTCCAGCCCGCGCATTTTCCTGGGCGCCAGATTCGCCACCACCACCACTTTGCGCCCGACGAGTTCCTCCGGCGTGTAGTATTGCGCGATCCCCGCGAGCACCTGCCGCACTTCGTCGCCGATGTCCACCATCACTTTCAGCAACTTGTCCGCGCCCGCCACTTTTTCGGCGGACTTCACGATGCCGACGCGCATCTCGACCTTTACGAAATCCTCAATCCCAATCTTGGCCCCGGCCGCTGCTGGTGCTGCGCCAGCAGCACCAGTCGCGGGCGAAGCCGAGGGACCGCCTGATCCGCCCGCCCCCGTTGCCCCGGCTGGTGTTGCTCCGGTAGCCGCTTGCTGCGTGCTCCCCGGATTCCGTATCTCGTCTTCCATGGCTCGTATCCTCTCCGATGCTTCGTTTTTATCTACTCGCGGGAAAACTCCCTCAGGCTTCCCAATCCGCGTACCCGGCTTCAAACCGCCCCATTGCAACTGATCGATTCGAACGTTCTCAACCCGGCCAGGCTGGCCCAGTTGTTCCCATATCCTTTGTGTTCCATCCGGAATTACCGGATGTGCAAGCACACAGACAAATCTAACTGCCTCGGCAGAGGCGTACAACACGCGCTCCAATTCTTGCCGTCTTGTGGGATCCGATGCCACGGCCCACGGCTTTTGGTCGACGAGGTATCCGTCCGCGTTTGAAATGAGTTCCCAGATACTCTCAATCACACCAGCAAATCCGAAGACTTCATATGCCGCGAGAATGATTTGTAGTGTCACTTGCGAAAATGCACCGACGAATTCTCCATGGTCTTTAGGATATTGCCCACCTACAGCGTGCGCGTCAGGAATGACTCCCTCGCAATAATTGGTAATCATCGTAAAGACGCGGCTGGCTAAATTCCCGAGGCCGTTGGCTAGATCAGCGTTGTATCGCGTGATCAGCGCATCCCGCGAAAAATTTCCATCCTGGCCAAACACAACCTCGCGCAGCAAGTAATATCGAAGCGCATCGTTGCCGAGCACTTTCACGATTGGCTCGGGATACGCCACATTTCCTTTCGACTTGCTCATTTTTTCTTGCTCGAAAAGCAGCCAGCCGTGAGCGACGATTTGTTTCGGCAACGGCAGGCCTGCAGCCATCAGGAATGCGGGCCAGTAAACCGCGTGGAAGCGGATAATTTCTTTGCCCATCGCGTGAATGTCCGCGGGCCAAAATTTCTTGAATTCGGCGTTCGCGTCTCCTTCATGGCCTTCGCCGAATCCAACGGCAGTCATGTAACTCGTCAATGCGTCGTACCAGACGTAAAAAACGTGCTCTTCATCGTGAGGCCAGGGGATACCCCACTTAATGGATTTGCGGCTGATGGAAATATCGCGGAGGCCAGCTTCGACAAAACTCTTCACTTCGTTGAACCGGAAATCCGGGTACACGAATTGCGGGTTCGCCCCGTAGTGATCAAGCAGCCTGTCTTTGTAGTCCGAGAGGCGGAAGAAGTAATTTTCCTCGGAGACGAGTTCCGCAGGGCGGCCGCAGGTAGGGCAATCAACGGGCTCGGGCGTGTCGCTGACGTATGCGTTGTCGTAGATGCAGTAGCGCCCTTCGTATTTGGCTTTGTAGATCGCTTTCTTGGATGGCTCCCGGTCGCGGTCGCGCTCCAGTGTTCGGCGGACGAGCGCTTGGACGGCGCCAACGTGCCGCGTTTCCGTGGTGCGGATGAAATGCTCGGACGGAAACCGGATGCCGAGCAGTTCCCATAGATCGCGGAAGATCTTTTGATTGCGGTCCACAAGATCCCGCGGCGTGATCCTCAGTTTTTCTGCGGCACGTTCGATATTCACGCCGTGCTCGTCCGTCCCGGTCACAAACGCCACGTCATACCCGCACATGCGCTTGTAACGCGCAATTACGTCGCAGACGATCGTTGTGTAGGCAGAACCCACGTGCGGCCGAGAGTTCGCGTAGTAAATCGGGGTCGTTAAATAGAACTTAGGCTTATCCATGAATTATTTCGGCGTCTCGCCCCGGTACGGAAATTGCTTTTGAAATTCGAACGTTGCGGCTGCCATCACCTGCTTCAGCGGAATCCCGCGCTGATTTGCAATCCGCTGGCAATCCTCGTACTCAGGCGTGGCGTTTAGCACCGAGCCATTCATCCTCGAAATTTTCATGCGCACGTCGCCAAACGGCGTCGCCACCGGCACCAGTTCCCTTTCGAGCGTCTTGCGGCGAACTTCGTACGTGCGCACGCCGATGGTCGTTGTCTCACGAAACACCAGATCAATCAGGCGTGAGACGTTCGCCGACTCGCTCAGCAGCGTCACCAGCAACCCGGGCCGGTTCTTTTTCATCTGCACCGGCGCGGAAAACACGTCGAGCGCGCCTGCAGCCAGCGCCTTCTCCGCAAAGTAGCCGTAAACCTGCGGGTTCATGTCATCGAGGTTCGTTTCAATCACCGTCACCGGCGTGTCCCATCTTTCTCCCGCTTCGCTCGCCGTGCCATCGCCGATGAGAAGCCGCAGCACATTGGCTTTTTCCTTCAAATCGGCCGACCCGGCGCCATAGCCAATGGCGCGCAGCTTCATATCCGGCATCTCCGCATAGCGCGTCGCCAGTGTAGTTGCGATGGCCGCGCCCGTCGGCGTCACTAACTCGCGCGGAATGCCGCTCGAATACATCGGTGCGCCGCGAAGCAGTTCGGCGGTAGCGGGCGCGGGCACCGGGAGCAACCCATGCGCCGTCTTCACCTGCCCTCCGCCGACATCGAAAGCCGAGCATGCAAATTCATCGATCCCCAGCATTTCAAATCCAATCGCCGCGCCAACAATATCAATGATCGAATCCACTGCGCCCACCTCGTGAAAGTGAACTTGCTCGAGCGAAACGTTGTGGACCTTGGCCTCAGCCTCAGCGAGTCGCGTGAATATTTTCGTCGCGCGTTCAGCGGCGCGCGGCGCCAGCTTGGCATCCTCGATGCGCCTCAGGATGATTGAAAGCCCGCGATGGTGATGTTCCTCCTGAATCTCCACTTTCACCTGCGTCGCAAAAATCGCGCCGCGCTGCACTTTTTCCGTTGAAATGTTCCAGTTTTCGAGACCCAGCCGCCGCAATTCCGCTTCGATTGCACGCAAATCCGCGCCGGCATCCACCAGCGCGCCCAGCACCATGTCGCCGCTGATCCCCGAAAAACAGTCGAAGTAGGCAATTCCCGTGGTTTTCATATCTGGCAGTCGAATTTTTCACAATCGCGCGAAAAAACGATACTAGTCTGCCCTCTGAACTCTGTCAAACGCGGCGCCGACTAGCTACGATATAATCGCGAGATTCTTTTAGGGTTAGGAGCCAGATGTACAAAGCCGTCGAAGATCGGATTCGCAAAGCGCTCAAGCACCACATCCATGAACGCTACAAGGCAGACGTGCCGGTAGTCACCGAACGCCCCCCGAAGCTCGCGATGGGCGAGGTTGCGTCGCCCGTTTGTTTCGAGCTGGCGAAGCAATTGAAGAAGCCACCGCGAGCACTGGCGCAGGAAATTGCGAATTCGCTGAAGCCGATCGATGGTGTCGCCCGTGTGGACGTGGCGGGCGGCGGCTACCTGAACTTCTTCTTCGACCGCGCCGCTTTCTTCCGCCACGTGAGCACGCAAGCCGGGCACGAAGCAATGGCGGCCGCGCCGACGACTCCGAAAACCGTAGTCGAGCACACGGCTATCAATCCCAACAAAGCCGCCCACATTGGGCATTTGCGCAACGCTGTCCTCGGCGACACGTTTGGCCGATTGCTGCGCCATTCCGGCCGGCGAGTGGAAATTCAGAACTACATTGACAACACCGGCGTGCAAGTGGCCGACGTGGTGCTCGGATTCATCAATCTCGAAAAGAAATCGCTCGACGGTGTTCGTGCGCTGGCTGCCGCGCCTAAATTCGATTATCTCTGCTGGGATCTCTACACGCGCGTGACGCTGTATCTTGCGGAGGATAAATCGCGGCTCGAGCTGCGCGCGCAAACTCTGAAGGACATCGAAGAGGGACATGGCGAAGCCGCGAAGATGGCCGAATTGGTTTCGACCGCCATCGTTCATTGCCATTTGCGCACGCTTGACCGGCTGGGAATTGATTACGACCTGCTCTCGCGGGAAAGCGAAATCCTTCATCTGAAATTCTGGGACGCCGCGTTCGCAATGCTGAAAGAGCGCGGCGCGATCAAGCTCGCGACCGCTGGCAAGAACGCTGGCTGCTGGGTGATGGAGCTTCCTTCTGACCGCGAGGTTGCCGAAGGCGAGGAAGAACAGACCGAAGAGGCCGAAGCAAAAATCATCGTGCGCTCGAGCGGCACGGTCACCTACGTCGGCAAAGACATTGCTCACCATCTCTGGAAATTCGGCCTGCTCGATCGTGATTTCCATTACCGCCGCTTCCATAAGCATCCGGATGGGCACGAAGCTTGGGTCACTTCGAGCGACCGCGACGATCCCGGTGCGCCGAAATTTGGGCACGCGCACGATGTGTTCAATGTGATTGACTCGCGGCAGGCGTACCCGCAAATGGTTGTTGTCGCAGGACTGCGCGCGCTGGGCTACAACGAGGAAGCGGATCACCTGAAACATTTCGCCTACAACGTGGTCGCGTTGACGCCGCGTTGCGCCCGGGAGATGGGCTACGAGATTCCCGAGGAAGATGCCAAGAAGCCTTACGTGGAAGTAAGCGGAAGGAAGGGCCAGGGCGTGAAGGCGGATGAGCTGCTCGATCGCCTCGAAGCGAGCGCACGCGCTGAAGTGGATGCCCGCCACGCCGAATCGCCTGAATCCGAGCGCGCCGCAATTTCACATGCTATCGCGATCGGTGCGCTGCGCTATTTCCTGTTGCGATTTACGCGCTCGACGGTAATTGCGTTCGACTTCAAAGATGCGCTGAGCTTCGAGGGCGAGACAGGCCCGTATGTGCAATACGCAGTCGTGCGAATTAATGGAATCGCAAGGAAATGGAATGCGCTGCAGGAGAGTCAGAACCAGGACGACACTGATAATTATGTTCGCATTGAACGGGGCACGTTGGACGTCACGCGGTTTCTTGCAGCGCCAGACGGCGATGATTTGTGGGAGCTAGTGCTGCTAGCCGGCTCGCTTGGCGCGCGCGTCGAAGCCGCGATTGCGGCGCAGGAGCCAGCCTTTGTGGCGCGGTTCGCGTTCGAACTGGCGCAGACATTCAACAACTTCTATCACAGGCACCCAATCCTCAATGAGAAGGAAGCAGGAAAAAGGGCGTTCTTGCTGCGCTTGACCGGGCTCGTGCGCGAGCAGCTTGTCACAGCGCTCGCACTGATGGGCATCACGCCGCCCGAAAAAATGTAATCCTCGAACGCAAAGAGCTGGCGAGACGCCGGCGTTACAACTTCTGCGCAAAATCAATGATGGAGCGAATGGCGATGCCGGTTGGCCCCTTCGCGAGCCACGGGCGGCCCTCATCCACCCAGCAAGTCGCGGCAATGTCGAGGTGGACCCAGGGCGTGTCTTCCGCAAATTCTTTAATGAACCACGCAGCGGTAATCGCGCCGCCGCCTTTGCCGGTCCCCGTGTTGCGAATGTCCGCGATCGTGCTCTTGATCAGCTCCTCGTATTCGTCGTCCATGGGCATGGGCCACATTTTTTCGCCGGCAGCTTTCGTGCTTTCGAGGAATTGGTCGAGAAATTCGCGCGGCGTGCCGAAGGCGCCTACGTGGACCGTGCCGAGCGCGACCTGAATGGCGCCGGTGAGCGTGGCCGCGTCGATCAAATGCGTGCAGCCCAATTTGCGGGCGTATGTGACGCCATCCGCCAAAATCAGGCGGCCTTCCGCGTCGGTGTTGATCACTTCGATCGTTTTTCCCGACATGGCCACTTGCACGTCCCCGGGCTTTTGTGCGCGGCCGCCGGGCATGTTTTCCGTCGCAGGAATCACGGCGATCACAGGCACCGACGGCTTCAGGTACGCGAGTGCGCGCATCGCGCCGAGCATGGTGGCGCCGCCGCCCATGTCGTATTTCATCTTTTCCATGTTGTCTGCGGGCTTGATGGAGATGCCGCCGGTATCGAACGTGACGGCCTTCCCCACCAGTCCAAGCACCGGCGCGCCCGAGCGGAGATTTTCCGGCGTGTATCGCACGACGATTACCCGCGGCGGCTCAATGCTTCCCTGCGCAACGCCAATCAGCGCGCCCATCTTGAGTTCTGAAATCTTTCGCTCGTCGAGCACCTCGATCCCCAGGCCGACTTCTTTGGCCATCGCTTCGGCGCGCGCGGCCAGCATGCGCGGCGTGAGACGGTTGGAAGGTTCGTTAATCAGGTCGCGCGCAAAATTCAGCGATTCTGCGATCACGCGGCCGTGTTCCATCGCGGTGGTCAAGCTGCCGCCCGGGCCCGCGTCGAACCCGGCGAGCGAAACCGACTCAATCTCGCGATTGTTTTTCTTGTCCGTGCGGTACTTGTCCGATTCGAAATCAGCGATCGTAAGTCCTTCGACGACGGCCTGCACGGCACCGGCGCCGCGCTCACCCTCACGCGCGAGGAACACAAATTTCTTCACGCCACGCGATTTCAAGTAGCGCAGCGCAGTTCCCGCAATCTTGCGCAGGTCTCCAATTTCAAATTTGTCGGGCTTTCCAGCGCCCACGACGAGCAGCCGCTTCGCATCCATCCCCTCTGGGAAATGAACGAGTATGAGTTCGAGCGCCTTGCCCGTTAGCTCTCCGCTCGCGGCGAGCGCAGCCACATGGCCGCCCGTGGCCTTGTCAATGTCGGCGAGGACGCCGTCAATTTTATTGTCTTTGTCGAAGACGTAGGTGACGAGTGCATCGGCCTGGATCGAAGAGTACGGCTGGGTTTCCAGTTGAATCTGCATGTCTCCCTTTCACTTTTATCGCCGGCGAGAGCGACTGATCGCTTCGCTGGCTTCACGTTTGGCTTCTTTTTGTCGTTCGGATTCGCGCCGGTCATGAAATTTCTTGCCGCGCGCGACCGAGAGCTCACACTTTGCAATTCCGTCCCGGAAATAAATCTTCAACGGAACCACAGTCATGCCTTTCTTCTGTGTCTGAATGAGTAGCTTGTCAATTTCCCGCCGGTTAAGCAGCAGCTTCCGTTTCCTGAGCGGGTCGTGGTTTCGAGTTCCGCCGGGCAGGTACTCCGGAATGTGACAGTTTATCAGCCAAGCCTCTCCGCCGCGAATCTCCGCGAAGGCTTCCCGCAGCGACGCCTTGCCCTCCCGAAGAGTCTTTACTTCGGTCCCGACCAGGACGAGGCCCGCCTCGAGCTTATCGAGGAGGTTGTAATTGTAGGAGGCCGAGCGGTTCTGCGCGACGATTTTTACGCCTTCGTACTCCGATTTTTTCGCGGCGTTCTTCACAGCCTTGGTATCATAGCCGCCGCACGCAACCCCTCGCAAGTCACAGATTTGCGCGGGTTTTTCCTTCGTTCTCCTGAATCCTGCTGAAATACGGAGCAGTATCCGGTAAATCGTATTATTTTGATCTCCGCGGCAACGCCTTGGAAACCTTGCCGCATCTCAGTTCGGGTGCTAGACTTATCGGGATTTGCGTGCACCCCCCGCGGAGGGCCTCTTTTGCGCCGCCCAATCTATGTGATGCTGTTGGCATTTACTGCCCTGCTGCTGGCAGGCTGCCCCAAAGGAAATCAGGATTACGCCGCTGCCAGGAAGGCAGAGTCGTTGCAGGACTACGATACGGCGCTGGTTCACTATGAGCGCGCCCTCCGAGCCGAGCCTACAAACGCGGAATTCAAGCTGCGCGCCACCAGAATGCGTTTTGAGGCGGGCCAATTCCACGTCGAGCAGGGCCGCAAGGCAGTGCAGCGCGGCGACCTGCAGATGGGCATCGCGGAGTTCGAGAAGGCCCAGGCGATCGATCCCTCCAGCAATATAGCCGATCAGGAACTGAAGCGGACCATGGATCTCCTCGCCGCCCAGCAGGCCGCGCAGGGATCGAAGACCGTGAATCCCGTCCCGCGGGAGGATGAAACGATCCTCTCCGCTCCCCCCGAATTGAAACCGCTTTCGCGCGAGGCCATCAATCTAAAAATGACGAATGATGCGCGCGTGGTCTTCGAGACGATCGCCAAGCTTGCCGGATTGAGCGTGATCTTCGACCCGGATTTTACGACACGCCGCATCACCGCTGAACTTCCCAACGTAACTCTCGAGCAAGCGCTCGATGCGGTTTCGATGGAGAGCAAAGCTTTCTGGAAGCCGGTGACGTCGAACATCATTTTCGTGGCGCCCGACAACGCGCAAAAGCGCAAAGATATTGAAGACGAGGTGGTGCGGACGTTTTATGTTTCGAACACGCTGACGCCGCAGGACCTGACTGAAATCGTCACCGGTCTTCGGCAGTTGCTTGATCTGCACCGCATTCAGCAGGTGAATGCGCAGAACGCGATTGTAATCCGCGACACGCCCGACAAACTGGTGCTCGCAGGGAAAATCATCCGCGACATTGATAAGGCAAAGCCGGAAGTGATGATCCACGTGCAGGTATTGTCTGCAAACCTGGACCGCCTGCGCGATCTGGGTATCCTGCCGGGACAGAGTATCTCTGTCGCCTTCACCCCACGGACATCCTTGACTCCAAACAACAGCAGTTCGAGCAGCAGCAGTAGCAGTTCGACGACTGCGACCCTCCCGCAAATCACTCTGAATAATTTGAAACATTTGGGCACGGCGGACTACAGCGTGACGCTGCCGGGAGCTGTGGCCAATTTTATGCTGACGGACAACAAGACGCGCATCATTCAAGATCCGGAAATCCGCGTAACGGATGGGCAGAAAGCTACGCTGAAGATTGGCAACCGCGTTCCCGTCGCCACGGGCAGCTTTCAGGCAGGCGTCGGAGTAGGCGTCGGAGGCGGCGCAGGCGTCGTCAACCCGCTCGTGAATACGCAGTTCCAATACATTGATGTGGGTGTGAATATTGACGTCACTCCCAGAGTCCACCCGGACAACCAGGTGAGCATGAAGTTGTCCATCGAGATTTCTTCAATCGCAGGGACCAGCAACATCGGTGGAATCAATCAGCCGGTAATCAGCCAGAGAAAAATCGAACACGATGTGCGATTGAAAGAGGGTGAAGTAAGCGTGCTGGGCGGATTGATCGAACGCACGGAAACAAATAATCAAAACGGGATTCCCGGGTTGGCGCAGAATCCATTGACCAAATATCTTTTTTCAGACAACAGCAAAGAGGTTCAGGACAATGAAGTGCTGATCGTGCTGACGCCGCACATTGTCCGCTTGCCATCGATCACCGCGGAAAATCTGCGTACCATGGCCGCGGGCACGGACTCTGTGGTGCGCGTGTACCGCGAAGATGCGGAGGCGCAGCCGGCGCCGGCAGCGCAGCCTGCGAAACCAGGTTCAATGCCGTCTGTTGCCCCACCCCAGGCTGGGCCTCCGGCTCCGCAGCTTCGTTTCGATCCGGCGAATGTGATGTTGAAACAGGGAGACACGACCACGATTGCGCTGGCCGTATCAGATGTCACCGATCTGTACTCGATTCCACTCCTGATTCATTACAATCCCGCTGTCATGCAGGTGGAAGAGGTACGCAATGGCGGATTCCTTTCGGGCGGCACGCAGGCGATCGCCATCGTGCAGCGCATCGACCAGCAGAAAGGCGAGGTCATTGTGTCCGGGACACGCCAGCCGAATACGCCGGGCGTTAGCGGGTCGGGCACGCTACTTGGGATCGTTGTCCGCGGTGTGGCTCCGGGGACTTCAGCGCTCCAAATACTCCAGATGAATGCACGCGATTCTCAGCAGCGGCCGATTCCGATGGTATCTGGAGAAGCCACGATCCGGGTGCAGTGAGGCAACATGATCGGGAATCTCCGCGAAATAAATCATCTGCCGGTCCGCAAGTCAGGCTTCGCCTCCACTTCCCCCCGGCGCCGTAGAATTCGCGCGATTGCGGCGGGAATGACGCTCCTCGAGTTGATCATTGCCTGCGCGATTATGCTGATTCTGGCGACCACGGCTGTGCCGATGGCGCGCGTGATGGTGGTCCGCAGGAAAGAAGAGGACCTGCGCATCGCGCTGCGACAAATCCGTACGGCAATTGATCGCTACAAGGACGCGGCGGATCAAAACAAAATCCAAGTGCAGGCAGGCACCGAAGGCTATCCACCGGATCTGGCTACACTGGTGAATGGCGTCCAACTTACGGGTGGTGGCCAGGCGCCCGGCGGGGCGGTTTTGGGCGGCACCGCGTCGAATTCCGGAAAACAAAGGATTCATTTTCTGTCCCGCATTCCGGTCGACCCGATGACTGGCTCAACGGACTGGGGAATGCGATCAGTGCAGGACGATACGGATTCGACTTCCTGGGGTGGGCAAAACGTATTCGATGTGTACACGAAATCTACCGGGACGGCGATGAATGGTACAAGATATTCCGAATGGTGATTGGCAACCGATACAGATGGGTGTCTCGATGAAAACGAACGGAAAATTCAGAACAAAAGTGCCACGGTGCGCGATCACGCGCGGCAACCGTGGTTTTACACTTCTTGAATTGATGGTGGTGGCTTCCATCATCGTCGTGCTCGCCGCCATTGCCGTGGGACGTTACGATCGCACAGTGATCAAGGCGCACGAGGTTGTGCTCCGGCAGGACCTTCAAGACATGCGCAAAGCCATCCAGGACTACACCCTTGACAAGGAAGCGGCGCCGAACTCGCTCGATGATCTCGTGCCTAATTATATTCGTGAGATCCCCAAGGATCCCATGACCCAGCAGAAGGACTGGAATACCAATAATTGCGATACGCTTCTGAGCCCTGACCAGGTTGCCGGCGGACTTTGCGACGTAAATTCCTCCTCACAGAAAGTTTCCCCGTTCGACGGAACTGCCTACAGTTCCTGGTGAGCGGCTCGCAGATTCGCTTTCCTCGATTTGACCGCATGTGATGTATCCGCTATGATGCTTGCGCGGGGTGGAGCAGCCTGGTAGCTCGTCGGGCTCATAACCCGGAGGTCGTTGGTTCAAATCCAACCCCCGCAACCATCTCCATGATTCACCGGCCGGGCACAGGCGCCCGGCCTTTTTCTTTTGTCGCGTAGCATGACCCGGAAAGCGAAGCGGATTCTGGTGTGATGACTCTCCACAACCACAAAGAAAAGATCAGCGAGTTATATGACGTTTTGAGCCCCTATTTTCATTCGCTCTGGGGCGCGCATATTCATCACGGCTACTGGATTCGCGGAAACGAAACCAGAGAAACCGCACAGATCCAGCTCATCGAACGCCTTGTAGAAGCCGCCGGCATCAGCTCAGGCTCCAGAATTCTCGACGTCGGCTGTGGCATGGGGGCCAGCAGCATTTATCTGGCGAAGCAGTACGAGGCCGAAGCGACCGGGATCACGATTTCTCCGATTCAGATGGAAATGGCGAACCGGGCGGCGGCCGGCGAGCACCTCAGCGCAAAATTCATCTTGATGGACGCGGAGGCGATGGAATTCGGTGAATTGTTCGACGTGGTTTGGTCCGTCGAATCCATTTCGCATTATCAGGACAAACGAAGATTTTTTGCCTCGGCCGCCGCATTATTGAAGCCTGGCGGGACACTGGCCATTATTGATTGGTTTAAGAATTCCAATCTCTCCCAGCGCGATCACGAGAAGTTCATCCGCCCGATTGACAAAGGGATGCTCGTCGAGATGCAGACCATGGAGGATTATGAAAACTTAATTACCTCGAATGGCTTGAAAGTCGTCAGGACAGAGATCATGAACGGCCATTGCGGCAAGTCATGGGATATTGGCCTGGACATCGTAAAAAATAAAATGCTTTGGAAGCTCGCTGCCAAGAATGGCTTTGCGTTCGTCAATTTTCTCAAGACCTTCAAGGCCATGAGAGCTGGTTTCGCCTCCCGCAATTTCATTCTTGGCCTGCTGGTGGCCAAGAGCTCGCCCTCTTGATCTTCCGCAAAGCGAATCACACGCAAGCCAAAACCCCTAAATTCTTCGGCGGCGAATGAACATCGGAGGCGTCCGGATTCATCACCGACAACCTTCCCCTGCAGCCTCACACGCAGTGCCTCAGTTTATGCAGCGCTTCGCACTTGCCGCAAAGGACTCATAATAAATAGCTTACATAAAACACCGCTAGTACTAGTCACCACCTGGGACCTTCGTCACCGCAAATCCAACCTCTGAGCTATTACGCCCAGTCCGAATTTCAGTTCAAATGAGCCATTATGAAACGCAACATCACAAATGGAACGATCACAGAGACGCCAAAAGTCGCGGCCAAATTGTCAATCGCCCCCAAATCTGGCCGGGGGTGCTCGAGAAGCCGCCTTCTAACGGCACTGTTGTTTTCAGCCTTCCTGTTCACGGCACTGCCCACGTTCGCTCAGGGACCTTCGACTGGCCAATGGGGGATTGTTGCGACCAGTGAGAGCAATCAGAACACCAGCGATTCTGGACCGCTTCAAATCATCACCGATTGGACTGCGACGTCGCACAACGGCAAAACAACGATATCGCCCGTCCTGACAAATTCTTTCACCAATTCAGCCTGCGCGGCTTCCGGCCAACCTAGCGATCTTACGGTGACCTACAGCAGCGGGAAGGCTTCTATAGTTGTCACAGTAGATAGCGGACAGACAATCACCTTTACCGCAAACGGCGGCGGCGGCTCCCAGTTGAGGGGAAGTTTCACTTCTTCAGGTGGAGGCTGCACTCAGGCTGATAGCGGAAATTTTACGGCCACTCTTTACCAGCCGCTACAAGGCACCTTTTCCGGAACCATTGAATCCTACGCCCAAACGAACACCATAAATGTGGTCATGACGTTGCACACGGATTCGAACTTTAACGTGACCGGAAGTGTGCAAGCCACCGACAAAGCTTGCCTGGCGAACCTGACCATCAATGGCCCAGCCGCTCAGGCCTATGGGCCCAGCGTGGCCACTGGCGACACCATGGCCTTGTTCGCGTCAGACAACAGTGGAAATGTGGTGGGCTTCGTCTTGAGCGCAACAGATGCAAACGGAAACGCGCTCTCGCCTGCATGGCCCTCCCAGGTGTACGTCACGTATGACGTGTTGGCCGGGGCCTGCAGTGGAGATGCGGGCACGGACGCGCCTTTCAAACACGCGCAGCAAGCGGTGAAGCATCCTCCGGTACGCCTGCGAAGTAGACGCTAGTAGAGAAATTGGAACAGCTCTTTATGCCGCGCAACAAAATGTATGAAGGTTTCGCCGGGAGTAAAGGAGGCGTGCAGCAGGCTGAAACTGAATCCTGCACACGCTGAAATCTAAGCCAGCATCGAGGAGAAGAAATGAAAAAGCACGAAAATGGTTTTTCCCTAATTGAGTTGCTCATCGTTGTTGCAATCATCCTGATTATCGCAGCGATTGCAATTCCCAACCTGCTTCGTTCCCGCATGGCGGCCAACGAAGCTTCCGCAGTCGGTTCCATCCGCACCATGAACACCGCTGCGATTTCGTACAACTCCACCTACGGTAACGGCTTCCCCTCGCTGATCACCCAGATCGGCACCACCGGTACCGTGGCCGTTAGCTGCGACAACGCAGAGTTGCTCGACAGCGTGCTCACCAGCGGCACCAAGAGCGGCTACACCTTTCAGGTCCTCGCGGGCAACGGCCTTGGCGCAAAGCCGGCCGGCTGCAGCGCGGCAGGCTCCACCGACGGTTACGGCGTGGTGGCAACACCGGTCACGCTCGGCACCACTGGTCAGCGTAGTTTCTGTTCGGACGCTTCCGGTGTAATCCGTTTTGATGCCACCGGCGCGACCGCTGCACTGACGAACGCACTGTGCCCGGTTGGTCTGGCACCTTTGCAGTAAGTTTGAATCACTGCAGAAGGGGCGGGAAGTTCAACATCTCGCCCCCGATCGCCTCTCGCCTGTCGATGCGCGCTTGACCATCCATTCACCCCCCGATGTCACGTGCGTCCCTGACGCCCAGCACGTTCCTCTCCGATTCCCAGAACACGGTTAGGCTCGCCCCCCGCGCGGGTAGAGAATCAAGAACCTCGACCAAGACCTCAGCCTACTGACAAATCTGCGTCTGGGCATCCTCATATCTTGCATTCTCACGCGGAGATGTGCAGAATCTTCGCCAGCAAGAGGTGCCCGGTGATTTGCCCCGAGAAACTCAAGCACGCCCCCAGTCCACGCCCGCTCAAACTTATTTTTAAATCCATGACGGTTTCCCCGGCTGAAAATCGCAATTACATAGCAGGAGGACAATGAGATGAGCGAGGAGCTGATTGGCTCGCGAAAAGGTGACTACGAAATTCTCGGCGTCCTTGGCGCCGGCGGCATGGGCAAGGTGTACAAAGTGCGGAATGTCCTCTCCGACCGTATTGAAGCGATGAAGGTGCTGCTGCCGAACTTGACAGATCAGACGGACCTGGTCGAGAGGTTCTTGCGGGAAATTAAAGTGCTGGCGGGTCTGAGCCACCCGAACATCGCCGCCCTGCGCACGGCGCTCACCATCGACAACCAATTGGTCATGATTATGGAGTATGTCGAAGGCACCACACTGGGCTCGCGCGTCGAACGCGGCCCGATTCCCTGCGGGGAGGCGCTGAACTACATTGACCAGGTACTCGCCGCGCTGAGTTACGCCCACGAGCGACAGATCATTCATCGTGACATCAAGCCTGCCAACATGATGTTGACCCCGGAAGGAATCGTGAAGTTGATGGATTTCGGCATCGCGCGGTCCGGTCCCGATCTGGGTTTGACGATCACCGGCATGACGCTCGGCTCCCTTGCCTACATGTCGCCCGAGCAGGTGAAGTGCGAAGCAATCGATCCGCGCTCGGACCTCTACTCGGTCGGTGTCTCACTCTATGAAATGGTTACTGGCCAGCGGCCGTTCAAGGCCGACAGCAATTTCGCAATCATGCAGGCGCACATCAAGGAAGTGCCGCGCATGCCCGTCGAAGTGAAGCCGGATTTGCCGGTGGCAGTCAGCAAGATCATCGTGATGGCCATGGAGAAGGACCCCGCGCAGAGGTTCCAATCCGCGAATGCCTTCCGCAATGCTTTGCAGAGCGTGGCGGGAGAGTTGGGCGTCGCTCTGGCTGCCGCGCCCACCGTTTCTGCTGCAACTCCGGCTGCTGGGTCGCCCACAGTCCGGCGGCCCGCACCGACAGTTCCCATGACGGCGGTTGGCGGCTCCCTTCCCTCTCCCGCGCCCACGTCTCAGCCGACTCATGCCGCGCCGATACCTCCACCCGGGGCAGTCAGCCGAAATCGCGGACTCTACATCACGCTGGGCGCGCTGATTGTAATTGCGGTCCTGGTAGCCGCTGGCTTCGGTGTGCCGCGCTGGTTTGGAACGCGCGCCAATGAAGGCGCTTCTCCGCAATCGAAGAGTTCCCTGCCGCCGCAGGCGGACGCGACACCTAAACCGGCTCCAACGAAGCCAGAGCCTCCTGCAAAACCTGCGGAGGCGAAGAAGGTGGCCCCCGCAAAGCAGGAGAAACCAGAAGCTGCGCCGGCCCCGCCTCCCGGCCCCGACCCTGCGGAGGTGGCGGCAGTCGAACAGGACGTGGATCAGCTCACGGGCCGTCAAGCGGCTATCAACGCAAGCCTGGATAATTTAACGCAACAGCAGAACCAGCAAGGCTATCAGCTCCGAGGCGATATGGTGGCTGCCCAGGCAAGTATGAACACTGCTTTAGCCAAAGCTCAATCCGCCTCGCAGGCTCAAGACCTGGACAGTGCCAGGCGGTATTTGAAACAGGCGGAAGTGCAGGTGGAGAAGCTGGAGAAATTTCTTGGGCGGTGATTGAATTTTGCGCCAGAATTTATCCGGTGGCTGGCGGTTCTGAAGGACCGGGTTAGCTGCGGTGTGGCAGATTGGAATCCGGAGCCAGTCACATGTTGACACGTAGAATCGCTGGCCAGTAAAATTTCCGTCCAGCGCGGCAATTTAGCACCTTCAGTCCGAATCTTCGAGCAGGAGAGCAATGATGAAGAAAATTCTGTGGATTACCCTGATTCTTTTGGCGTTTGTTGCTCCTCAGTTGAGCGCCCAGCAAGCCGGCGGCGCTCCGCAGGGACGCAAGAAGCGCGTGGCGGTGTTTGATTTCGACTATGCCACCGTTGCTTCCTCCACCAATGCAACCTTGGGCCCCAATGTGGACGTCGGGAAGGGTATCTCGGACCTGCTTGTAAAGTACCTGGTCCAGGATGGCACCTACTCGGTGATCGAGCGCAAAGCGATGGAAAAAATCCTGGCCGAGCAAAACTTCTCCAACAGTGATCGCGCCAACCCCAATTCGGCCGCCAAACTCGGGAAACTCCTGGGCGTGGATGCCATCATCGTCGGCAGCATCACGCAGTTCGGGAACGACACGAAGAATACAAACATCGGCGGGGGTGGAGGCGGCTGGGGCGGCTTCGGCATGGGCGGTTTCTCTCACAAGAAGAGCAAGGCGATCGTTTCTATTGACGCGCGAATCGTGGATATCGACACCGCAGAAATTCTCGGCGTCGCTGAGGGGAAGGGCGAATCTTCGCGAGAAAGCACATCGCTCACGGGCGGGGGGAGCAACTGGCACGGCTTCGGCGCCGGAGCGGTTGACTTTGGCAGCGCCGACTTCGCGGAAACGATCCTTGGCGAAGCCGTCAAGGCAGCCGTCACCCAACTGAGCGCAGGCGTAATCGCGGACAATTCCAAGCTGCAGACGCGCACCATCACGGTCAGCGGCTTGGTTGCGGCAGTGGATGGCGGACAGATTGTGCTGAACGTCGGCAGTAAAGTTGGCTTGAAAGTCGGCGATCAGCTCACTGTGGAACGCGTGACGCGCGAAATCAAGGACCCGGAGACCGGCAAAGTAATTCGCCGCTTGGCCACTCCCGTAGGTGTGGTGCGAGTTACCGACGTGGATGATGGCTCGGCTGTTTGCGCAGCCGTCATGGGCAAAGATTTCAAAGTCGGCGACGCGGTTAAAACCGTAACTCAATAGAGCGGAAGCGTCGGTCGTTCTGGATTCGCATCCGGCGTATCGACTGCACCAAGGAGCTGTGTCCGTCTTCCTGAACGCCCGGTCGGAAATTCCCGGCCGGGTGTTCGTCTGATGTACCCCACGCAAAATCGTTCAAGCCAAGATACAATGTTATGTTCGCGGTATGGGCTAGCCATGCATTCCGGCACCATCCCTTCCCGCATCCTGTAACCGGATGAGTGAATCAAAAAACGTAGGAGTGCCGGTATCGATGGCCACATCGCGTAATTCGCCTCACCCCGATCTGGGTTCCTTGCGCATCGGCGAGGGCCAGCGCAAGGGTGGCAAGGCAGGCAAGATTTTTGGCGTCGCAGCGGCCATCATCGGAGTTCTCGTACTCCTCACTGGTGGTGTGCTTGCTCTCAGGAGCCAGAAACCGGTGGTAGAGGTCGCCGTCGCGCAGAAGGCAGGCGCTGGACGTCCGGCACTATTGAATGCGAGTGGCTATGTAACGCCTCGACGCCGCGCCACGATCGCCGCGAAGATTACCGGACGCGTGACCGCCGTAAATTTCGACGAAGGCATGTATGTTCACCAGGGGTACGTCCTTGCGATGCTGGATGATTCCGACGTTCGCCGCGCGCTCGACTCCGCAAAAGCGGACCGCGACACCGCGCAGGCAACCATCCTTGATTTTGAAGTGCAGCTCAAAAACGCCGAGGTCGAGTTGCGCCGAGCCAAGGAACTGCAAGCCGCGGGCGTGCAGAGCGAGGAAACTTTGGACAACGCACGCACGGCTGCGGATAGTTTGCGCGCGAAGATCGCGCTTGCGAAGCAACAGGTAATCGCCTCCGAGGCGCGCATTCGCGAGGCTCAGCAAGCCGTGGACAATTGCGTGATTCGCGCCCCGTTCGATGGCATCGTCGTTTCCAAGGACGCGCAGGTTGGCGAGATGGTCTCGCCCATTTCCGCGGGCGGCGGGTTCACCCGAACGGGCATCGCCACAATCGTGGACATGAATTCGAACGAGATCGAGGTGGACGTAAACGAGGCTTACATCGCCCGCGTCTTGCCCGGGCAGCCGGTCACCGCCGTGCTGGACGCTTATCCTGATTGGCAGATTCCAGCCCGCGTGCGCACTGTGATTCCTACGGCGGATCGCCAAAAAGCCACGGTGAAAGTCCGCATCTCCTTCTTGAAACTCGACCCGCGCATTCTGCCGGACATGGGCATCAAGGTTTCATTTCTGGGCAACGCGCCCGAACAGAAATCGGGCGGAGCTGCGCCGGCAGCTTTAATCCCGCAGGATGCCGTGCGAGACGATAGCGGGAAGAAAATTGTATTTCTTGTGAAGGAAGACCGCCTCGAACGCCGCGCCGTAACGCTCGGCGGCACTCGCGGCACCGACGCGGAAGTTTTTGCAGGGATCAGCGCAGGCGATACGGTGGTTGTGAAGGGCCCCGCGAATCTTCGCGACGGCCAGGCAATCGAAATCAAGAAATAGGAGCGCGCGACATGGTTCGTGTGGATGGCAAGGGAAACGGAAACAGCCTGATTGAAATCCGGGGCCTCGACAAGACTTATCGTCGCGGCGACGAGGAGATCCACGTCCTGCAAGGACTCAATCTCGACGTGGACAAGGGCGAATTTGTCGCCTTCATGGGGCCGAGCGGCTCGGGAAAAACCACGCTGCTCAATTTGCTGGGCGGGCTCGACGTGCCCTCGCGCGGAAGCATTACCGTTTCCGGCGACGAAATCACTCACATGTCCGGGAATAAACTGACCGAGTGGCGCGCGCGTCACGTTGGTTTTATTTTTCAGATGTACAACTTGATTCCTGTCCTCACTGCTTTTCAAAATGTGGAGTTGCCATTGCTTCTGACCGAGCTCTCGAAGACGGAGCGACGGATGCACGTCGAGACAGCGCTCGCAGTCGTTGGCCTCGCGGATCGCATGAACCATTATCCCCGCCAGCTTTCCGGCGGGCAGGAGCAGCGCGTGGCCATCGCTCGCGCGATTGTGGCCGATCCGACTTTTCTTCTGTGCGACGAGCCGACCGGCGACCTCGACCGCAAGAGCGCCGACGACATTCTGAACATTCTCACTCGTCTCTCCAAAGAATATGCCAAGACAATTCTAATGGTGACGCACGATCCAGTGGCCGCGGAGCGCGCCCAGGCGATATTGCACCTCAATAAGGGCGTACTTGCGGAGGGGCTGGAGGCTGCGGCCGGGAGCCGCGCATGAAATACATGCCACTGATTCTCGCGAACCTGTTCCGCAAGAAACTGCGCACTACCCTCACGATAGGATCGTTCGCAGTCGCCATGTTTCTCTTCGGACTTCTCATCATCGTTCATGGCGCCTTCAATCAGGGTGTGGACGTGGCAGGCGCGGACCGGCTCGACGTGATCAACAAAGTCTCAATCATTCAGTCCCTGCCCTACGCTTATCATGACCAGATTCTCCGCATCCCGGGCGTGAAGGCCATCACTTTTGACGAATGGTTCGGTGGTGTGTATCAAGACGAGAAGAATTTCTTCCCGCAATTCGCCGTCGATCCTGAAAACCAGCGCGTGGTGTACCCGGAGTTCGCAATTCCGGACGACCAATGGAAAGCCTTTCTCGAGGACCGCGAAGGCGCGATTGCGGGCGCAGGTATCGCGAAACGCTTCGGCTGGAAAGTAGGCGACCGCATTCCGATTAAAGGCGCGATCTATCCGGGCGCCTGGGAATTCAATATCAGAGGGATTTACCAAGGCACCCGTGATAACGACGATCTTTCTCAGTTCTGGTTCCACTACAAGTATCTTGATGAGAGGCGTCAATTTGGCAAAGGCACGATTGGTTGGTACATCGTCAAACTCAACGGCCCGGACGATGCTGCCCGCGTTGCAAAAGCAATTGACCAGACGTTTGCCAATTCTCCTTACGAGACAAAAACCGAAACTGAGAAGGCCCTCGCCGCTGATTTTGCCAAGCAGATCGGCGATATCTCCTTCCTCATGATGAGCATTGGAGGAATCGTATTCTTCACCCTTCTGCTGGTTACCGGGAACACTATGGCGATCGCCGTGCGTGAGCGCGTTGGCGAGCTGGCCGTCCTTAAGGCGGTAGGATTCACGGATCGATTCGTGATGCTGCTAGTGCTCGGCGAGTCCGTGCTGATCTCGACAGTCGGTGGCCTCCTCGGACTTGTCGCCTGCAAGCTTTCCACGCCGCTGTTGGAGAAACTTCTCGGAGGCTTCCTCGCACTTATCAATTTACCTTTGTTGGCAATCCTACTGGGAATCGCCATGGCTCTGACTGTGGGAATTCTCGCCGGGATCCTGCCGGCCACCTCAGCGATGCGTTTGCGTGTGGTTGACGCACTCCGGAGGGTCTAGGTCATGGCGATACCGATTCTGTATAACTTGCGGAGTGTTCGGGCACGGTGGGTGTCATCAATAGTTGCAGTGTTGGGGATTGCCGGTACCGTTGGCGTTTTCATCGCCATGCTTTCTCTTGCCCGTGGCTTCAAGGCTACCTTGGTCTCATCAGGCGCCGCGGACAACGCGCTCATCCGCCGGGACGGGGCCACCGGGGAGATTGACGGCTCCGTTCCGCTTGACCAGGTGCGCGTTATTCAGGATGCGCCCGGTATCGCTCGCGATGGGAATCAGCCGCTGGTCAGCCCGGAAGTGGTCGTCATCGCCGCTTTCCCGCTCAAGTCCACGGGCACAGACGCGAACGTCCAGGTCCGCGGTGTATCTCCGGAGGTGCTGAAAGTCCGGACGAATGTACACTTGAAGAAGGGACGCTTCTTTGAGCCCGGCCTTAGCGAATTGATTGTGGGCAGAAATGTTGCCGGAATGTACGCCGGATTAGATCTGGGTGACACGATTCGATTTGGTGGTGGCACCTGGAAAGTTGTCGGTGTGTTTGACGCGGGCGGAAGCGCCTTCGATTCCGAACTCTGGTGCGACAGCCGCGTTCTGGCGCAAGTTTACAAGCGCCCGGAGAACCTGTTCTCGTCCATCACCGTTCATCTCACATCACCCGCGGCTCTCGGAACACTAAAGGATTCGCTCACCTCCGACCCGCGCATGCAAGTGCAGGTGGACCGCGAAGTGGCCTATTACGACAAGATTTCGCGTACTCTCACCACTCTGATCACCGTGCTGGGAACCCTGGTTGCCGTAATTATGGGTGTCGGAGCAGTGTTCGGCGCCCTGAATACGATGTACTCAGCAGTTTCCGAACGGTCGCGGGAAATCGCCACCATGCGCGCGATCGGATTTGGCTCTTGGAGTATCGTGACCTCATTCTTGTTCGAAGCGCTCCTGATCGCTTTCATCGGCGGTTTGCTCGGGTGTATCGCAGTGCTCCCGTTGAACGGTTACACCACGGGAACAATGAATTGGCAGACGTTTTCGCATCTCGCCTTTGCATTCAAGATCACGCCTCTATTGCTGGCGGTTGGCATCTTGTTCGCCTTGCTGATGGGCCTGGTCGGCGGCGTACCTCCGGCAATTCGCGCTGCGCGGCGCCCAATTGCTTTCGCGCTGCGCGAACTTTAATAGCGGCCACGAACTCACGAACCGCGGTAGATTTGGAATGGCGCCCAGTAGAACGGTTTGTGGTAGATGGTTCCTGAATGAATCAGGGCAAGTTTTGCGTCGCGCAACGCAGCATCCGGTGATTTTCCTTTGCTGATTTCCGAGTAGAGTCGGTCCATCATTTGCGGAGTGGAATTGTCGTTCACTTCCCAGAGTGCGGCAATCACGCCATGCGCGCCCGCGCGCAGGAATGCCCACGTGAGTCCCACCAGCCCTTCACCCGAGTAAGTTCTCTCACCCGCGCCATGGCAGGCAGAAATGGTGACCAGATCGGCGTGCAGGCGCTGCCGGATGATATCGCGCGCATAGAGTTTGTAGGAGTCGCCTGACTTGGTGAGCACGACGGCAGAATCAAGCGGACTGGTGCGGCTGGCAATGCCATGCGCGACGAAATGAACGTATGCGAAATTTTCCGGCTTGCTTTCAAAGTATGCGGCGGGCGTCGCCTGGGCGCGCGTGAGGACAGTCTCCTCCGACGCAGGATAATATTTCTCAATGCGCGACATTTCGGTGGAGGCCTGAGGCAAATCAGGGAATTCCGTGTTCGGCGAAACGGGGTCGCCAATGAGAAGCAGATTTTTAGTACGCGAACGCAATTGGGTATTTGAAGCCGCAAGCAGAACCATCGAATTCGCATTTGTAATCGTGACGTCTTCGATCCAGTAGCGTGGCTTCGGCGCCGGAACCAGCAGAGCCTCAAAATTCAATTGATACAGACTGCCATCTGGAAGGATGGTTACACGCGAGCCTTTCGGGATCAGATCTTTCGCGGGAGCCACCAGTATTTCGAACAACTGCTTCCCTTCCTCATTTTCAGTCTCCAGCACATCCCGCGGGCCAACCAGAGCCTTGCGATATGAGTGAACGAGAGCATCAATCTCGCCTGCTGGGGGCAGTGTGTACATGGCCACCTGGGAAGGCGCTACCGCCCAAAGGTAGGAATGACGCTCCCCCAGCCAGTATTCGAGAATCACCGACCCGCTTTTGTGTGCTACTGCTCGCGGGTTAAAATCCGCAAGGGAAAAGGGAATCGAAGATTCAGCGAACCTCAATCCATCGGCCAGGGTGCGCGCGCGGCTCAACTCCGCCACATGGAGAGCCTCGATTGATTTTCCACGCGAGACAAGGAATGCTATATAGTCGTCGTAGAAATCGATCGTGGTGGTAACAAAGGACAATCGCGATTCTTCACTGAGTGACGTCCGCGCCTTATCAATGGTCTGAATACAGCTTTGGAATAAACGCATTGCAAGTTCCGGTTGATTCTGGGCATTGAACACGCCCGCAAGCCCGGCTTCTGCTTCCCATCGAAGTGTCGTCTCAGTGTGGGAATCTTCGATCACCTGTCGAAAGAGACTCGCTGATTTTCCAAAATCCTTTTCGTTCGCGGCGACGCGAGCGGAGACTACCGCAGATACCAGCAGGCGAATTTTGTTCTGGCCGGCTTGGGCAAGCTCGAATGCTTCGCGATTGTTTTTCTCAGCGAGGTCAATTTCGCCCTGCCCCAACTCTGCAAAAGATAAATCGTTGAGGCATTCCATTATTGCAGCCTTGTTATCGAGGCCTCGCGCGATTGCCAGCGCCTTTCCATAATATTGTTCGGCGGAAGAGTACTCGCGCTGACTGTAATGTATGGTTCCCAGATTAGTAAGCCAGATGTATTGGTCCTTCACCAGGCCCAACTGTTTGGAGGTTTGTTCCGCCTCTGTGAAAAGGCGAAGCGCGGCATCGTAATCCCCCAGTCTGTAGTAACTCCATCCCATATTGCCCAAAGTCTTGCCAGTTGATGTGAGAGCACCAAGAGAACGCGAGAGTTCAAGAGACTGCTTGTACCATTCGATCGATTCGTCAAAATGCTCCCTCCGCATGGCTACCAGACCCAGGCTGCCCAGTGAATTCGCTTCGAGGAACGCTTGATTATTTTCGCGTGCAAGATGAAGGGATTGGCGGAAAAGCCCTTCTGCCGCCGGGTATTCGTCCTGCAACACGGCGAGCGTTCCGCGACTGAGCGCGACCTCACCCAGAAGTTCCAGATGACCAACTCCTGCAAGCTTGTGGGCGGCCGTCAGATGGCGTTCAGCTTCGAGGAATTGTTGCTGGAAACAGAGCGCCAGGCCCAAGACCATCTCCCTGCGGGCGCCGATTTCTGTATCTTGAAGAGAGGCGGGCGGAGCGGAATCCAGCAGCGCGAGAGCATCTTTGCTCATCCCGCGCCAAACAAGAACTTCACCTTCCAGGACGCGGAAGCGCCAAGCCCATGCAGGATCGGTTGATGAATAGTGGCTATATGACGATTTAGAGGCTTCAAACGCTCCAGAGAGGTCGCCTTGCCGGAACTTGAGTTCAGCCGCGCGGTAAGCGTCAGGTGGCGAGACCGGTGGTTGCGTCCGGCAACCACACAGCAAGGCCGTCAAGACCAGGGCACATGTCCAAATCAGGGATAGGTTGTTCCGTTGCCCACAATTTGAGCAGCCACGAGCGTGCCGCTCACTGGCGAGCCCAATTCCAAGCGGAGCATCGTTAAGGTTCGTTGAGCATGCTGCGTGATGACCTCGGCCACAAAAACTTTCCCGAACTGAGGGATCACGTAAACGTTGCCCTTGTGTGTGACACCGGGACACGTCGGCAGATTTTTCACGAGCGAACAAATCACCGCTCCAGGAGGCTTCGGAAGCTTCTGGGAATGCCCCGTGTGAAATGGATCTTCCGCAATCTTGCGGAAACCGGCGTCAGAAGCAAGCTCTTTCGTGATCTTCGCAAACGTATCCGCCTTGAGAAAAAATTCGTGGTCAAGCTCCACTTGCACGGGATGGCCGGCGATTCGAAGATTTTCAAACTCGCTCCCGATCGTGATGATGCTCGGCTCGTCGCCTTTCAGCGTGTAAATCGAAGACAACCGCGCCACCACTCGATCGGCAGTGACCACGTCGAGAATATTCAACCCTTCGATTGTGGCGGCTACCAGTGTCGTGTAGCTTCCATCGCCCGGGTTCTGGGTCCCGGACACGACTGACTGGCCGCTCTTGAAAGAAACAAGGCGGGGAAGTTGAAAATTGTCCACGCGCGAGCCGCCATACCCTCCGGTCGTTGGCAGCGACGAGCACGCCTGGACTTCGATGACGTGATCGATGGGCCTTCGAATGTGCCCGCTGAGGGCGTGACCATGCGCGTTGTACAGAAATGTCTTCTGAACTGATTCCTTGGGCATCGCCTATCTGCTCCTGGATCAGATTATTTTGTGAATTCGAGGGTAAATGTGTACCTGGCAATTTCAGTTGCTGCTGCGCCGCTTACTTGAGTCGCCACTCCACCCCTCACCACCAGCACATGTTTCCCAGGACGCAGACGAGAAGCTGGAATGAGGAGCTGAACGGTATTCCTTGCCTCTTGTGCCGGGACCGATATTTCAAATTCAGGGGTCCCGGAATCCGTTTGCAGTTCGCAATTATAAGAGGAAAACTGCTTTTCCGGCGGAATATCTAGAAAAATACTGAACGGCTTGCCTTGCGGCACAACTATCGCCAAAGAACTTCCGCCGCGAGAGTTTTCCGCAATTAGTGAAAACGACGGAATGGTCTGGGGCGCCGTCGCGTCCGCGAGATTTGTCTTCAACCGCGGAATCACGATTGTGCTCTGGTATGCGACCACCAGCGCCAGCAACGCCATCGCGGGAACGGCGTAGGCCGGCCGCAAGAAGAGGTCAAACCAGCGGCGTCCATCGGCTCGCGGAGCCTTGGCCAGGTCCTTCTCTGCTCGGAGGACGTCTTTCGCGTTGTCAACAAAAGCAGCACCGGCCCGCAAATCCAGGGCGCACTCCTGGCAATCAAAGTAGTGCTCCTCGAATTGTTCACGCAGATCGCCGGTTAATTCCCCGAGCAGGTATTGCTCGGAAGCCTTGATTCGTGTCGCTTCAGAATGGTCCATAGTTTCCTTCCTCCCAGTAGTGATTCAAGAGGGTGAAACGTTTCGCCCTTTCTGCGCTAATGTTCCGTCCGCCATTCTCCGGCCGAGTCGCTCTTGTCATAGAAGTTTCGAAACGATTGCTTGGCGCGGTGAAGCAAGACTCGCAGATAATCGCGATTGACACCGAATTCTTTGCATACCTCGTCCTTCCCTTTTTCCTCCATAAATATTGCGCGGAGCAGTTGCCGGTCCTTTTCGGGCAACTGGGCCAGGATTCGCCGCACCTGCTCGCTGGTTTGCCGCGTCACCAGCATCCCATCCATATCTATTGTGGGGTCAGGAGGGTCAGGGGCGTCTTCGTCCAGTTGAGTAACGCGCGTCGAGGAGCGGAAATGTTCCTGTAACACATTGTTGCAAATGGAGTTAACGAAGGCCCCCAGCCTCTCGGGCTGACGGATGCCCCCTTGAGTCCTGACCGCTCTGAAGACGCGCACGAACGTCTCCTGCCGTACATCGTCCACGGCCTGGGATGAGCGGAGGCGCGAGCGGAGCTTGATCAGGAGAAGTTTGGTGAAGTAAGCGACAAAGTGTTGCTCCGTCATCTGATCGCGGTCCCGGAGCCGCTGCAGGTACACGTCGTCGAAGGAGAATAAATCCACACGCCCCTCAAGAAGGTGAGCGAGTATATCCTCCTCATAAGGTGAGTGCAATCACGGCCTTCCGAGTGCTGTCCTGCCATTTTTTATCTGGTCCGGCGACGTGACGCAATCCGGCTACTTCGGGGTTGTCGTAAATTTTTTTCCAATGTGAAACGGAACCGCATCCGCCAGCACTACTTCGGTGCACGACTGAGTGCCGGCGGCGCCGAAGTAAAGAAATTTGAAATCTGCCGATAGTGTGAAATGCGCTCCCGCAACCGTGGGGGCGCATGCCGGTCCGAGGTTGGAAATGAAAACCGGCGTGCGCTCCCACCAGAACTCTTGGGGGAGAGACAGGGGCCAAACATGAAATATCCCGTTGCGACAGAAATGGTCACGATCGAAGGCGTAGTTGGCAGTTCTGAGGCATGGAGAATGAATGTGCGTCCGAATCCGAACCCGGCGGTTCGAACGCTGAACGTGCGCGCGGTGGAATTTATCGGCAAGCCGGGCAGGATGCGTGATCTTCGGAATTGCATTCGCGACCGAGTAATGGAGCACCTGAAACAAAGCAGCGGGTTTCTGAGCGCCATCGTGATGACGTCGCACAAAGAGCCTCGACAGGTGCTGGTGCTTTCGTTCTGGCAGACGGAATCACAGGCAACGAACAGCCGCTGGGAGCGCGCAGCAGAGGTGCGAACGTTAGTGCTGCCACTGATCGATGTGTGCTCGAGAGTGCAGACTTACGAGGCAGCCGTTCCCAGCACGGCAGGCGTGGAGATGCAGGTGTTTTAATTTCGAGCGTGGTGAATCGAATACAGTCCAAGTGGGAATAGATGCTTTGGCCGTGGGGCGCAGGAAATGATGAGAGAAGAATTACAGCAGTCAAACAAGGAAAGACAGGGCCCAATTTCTATGACCAGCAAGCCGATGCGTTGCGACGGAGATAATTGCGGACGTCCCGCGATGTGCACGATTGAACTTAGATTTTTCTGCGTGGACCATTTCATTTCCTTCTGCTACGAACGCCTGAACCATTGCCGCCCGATTCCATTCTCCGACCCGGATGATGAAACCACTGAATCGAATGAGCGATTTTTGCGGCAGTGCTCAGACCAGGCAGCCACTCTTCTGCGCCCCCTGCGGGGTCTCGACAATCTGGATCGAGCGCGATTGTTCGACATCCTGCTCTGGGCCTCTGAGCTGTTCACGACGGAACGCGCCTACAAGCCGAATGAAATGTCGGAACGCTAGACTGGATTTCCGGAGCGAAATAAATGCGCGGCGCTTAATCAATCCAATCGAAGGAACGCGTCACTGCCTTCTTCCAGAGGCGATAGAGATCTTCCCGCTTGGCGCATTCCATGTTCGGCTTCCATGTGTGATCCACCGCCCAATTCGCGCGGAGCTCCTCAGTGTCCTTAAAGAATCCCGTGGCGAGACCCGCGGCGTAGGCGGCGCCGAGCGCCGTGGTCTCATGGATCACCGGACGCACTACCGGGCGATCGAGAATGTCCGACTGAAACTGCATGAGGAGATCGTTCAGGATCATGCCGCCGTCTGTCCGCAGAACTTCGAGGCGGATGCCGGAATCCCTTTCCATGGCTTCGACGACTTCGCGGACCTGAAAGGCGGTGGCTTCGAGCACCGCGCGCGCCAGATGGCCTCGATTTGCAAAGCGCGTCAAACCTGCGATCACGCCGCGGGCAGTGGTCTTCCAATAGGGCGCATAGAGACCGGAAAACGCGGGAACAAAATAGACGCCGCCATTATCGCTAACGGTGCGGGCGAGGGGTTCGATGTCCGCGCTTTTGTCGATGAGTTTCAAATTATCGCGAAGCCACTGCACCAGAGCTCCGGTGATTGCAATACTGCCTTCGAGCGCGTATTGGGCGGGCTGCTGGCCAAATCTGTAAGCAACTGTGGTGAGCAGGCCATAATTCGAATGCACGATTTTGCTTCCCGTGTTCATCAGCAGGAAGCAGCCGGTGCCGTAAGTGTTTTTTGCTTCGCCAACCTCGAAGCAAGTCTGCCCCACGAGCGCTGCCTGCTGGTCGCCGAGAATCCCCGCGATGGGTACATCCTTGATCGCTTCCACCCGAGACACGCCATAGCGCTCGCTGCTCGAGCGAATCTGGGGGAGGATGTCGGTGGGGATTTTGAGGACGGCAAGAATCTCTTTGTCCCAGGAAAGCGTTTCGAGATTCATCAACTGGGTGCGGCTGGCGTTGGAGACGTCGGTGACATGGATCCCGCCATGCCGTCCGCCGGTGAGATTCCAAACGAGAAAAGTGTCCATGTTTCCGAAGAGAATTTCTCCGCCTTCAGCCAGTTCGCGAAGACCGGGAACATTTTCCAGGAGCCAGCAAATTTTCAGCGCACTGAAATAAGTCGCGAGTGGAAGCCCTGTCTGCCGGCGGAAGCGATCCTGGCCTCCTGCGCGCGAAAATTCTTTGACAAGCTCATCGGTGCGGGTGTCCTGCCAGACGAGAGCATTTGCGACAGGCTTTCCGGTCTTGCGATTCCAGAGGAGGGTGGTCTCGCGCTGATTGGTAATGCCGATAGCGGCCAAGTCGCCAGGGCCGAGACCTTTCTGCTGCATGGCCTGGGCAATCACTTCCTGCGTTCGGCGCCAGATTTCAGCAGGATCGTGTTCCACCCAGCCGGGCTTGGGATAGATCTGCTCATGCTCCCGTTGTGCGACGGTAACAATTCTTCCGGCGCGATCAAACACGATGAAACGAGTGCTGGTGGTGCCCTGGTCAATCGCGCCTATGTAGCTCGACATTTCACGCTCTCTCTCACGTCCTTCGATGGTTCCATTTGACGTATAGCTATGATGTGGCCGGCACTCCGGGTGCCAAGCCCGCCTTCTGCATGAGGTCGCGAATCTTCGCAATGTACCGGTCAGCGGCCTCGCGCGTGGCGGCCTCCGACCATCCAAATTCTTGCCCGAGCAATTGCGCGACAACGGGGGCAGCCGTGATTGCGTCACGCCAACTGTACAATTGCAGGCCGGTTCGGCGCGCGAGAATATCATCGATGGAAGCTGCCATTTCGTGGCGCACCCCGAACACCACTTCAGCGCACAGCGGCGCCCGCCCCTCGACCAGAGGTGCGGCGAGGGACGCGTCACGATTCGCAATCTCAATCACCTGCGGAGCGCGCGTCCCGAATTTCTGCGCCAGATGCCTCGCGGAGATTTCGGATACGCCATACTCATTCATCAAACTCCGCCAATAATCTGCGGAATACCTCTCGGAGCCTGCGAGCGGATGATTCGATGTCAGTGAGGCAGATACGGCTGTTCCAAGATATTCTTGTGTGGCGTTGATGGCATCTTGAGCCATGGCACGATAGGTGGTCCATTTCCCGCCCATCACACTAATCAGGCCGCTGCTTGAATCGAGTTCGATTTCGTGATCGCGCGCGAGCTTTCTGGTGGCTTTTGCTCCTGCCGAACTTACCAGTGGCCGCGCCCCGGCGATGCAACTGACGATTTGATCGGGGGTGACGGGACGCGCGAGGTAGCGATTCAAATGGCGGAGAAGATATTCCACTTCATCGCGAGTGACATAGAGTTCGTCGTGAACTTCGACTTCTTTCTCAGTCGTGCCCACCAGCAACCGGCCGAACCAGGGAATGGCAAACAGGACGCGACCATCCTCTGTCTTGGGGATGAGCATCGCGTCTTCACTCGAGAGGACATCGAGCGGCAAAAGAATGTGGACGCCTTTGCTGAGTCGCATGCGCGGGCGGGCATCGGGCGTGACCATTTGTCGAATGGTGTCCGAGTAGGGCCCAGTGGCGTTGATGAAAGCGCGCGCGCGGACAGCGAAGCGCTGATGCGAGAGTTGATCTTCCACCTGAACGCCTGTGATCTTGCCGTCTGCGGCCTTTTCGAATCCGGTGACACGCGCATAGTTGAGCGGCTCTCCGCCGGCATCGGCGAAGGTTTTCACGAGGGCGAGGTTGAATCGCGCGTCGTCGAATTGCCCGTCTGTGTAGGCGACGGCGCCAACGAGATTCGCCGAATGGAGAGTTTTCATGCGGCGAAGGACATCCTGGCGGGCAATAAAAAAACTGGGGGCGATGCTGGCGCGACCGGCGATCCAATCGTAGAGTTTCAGGCCAATTTCAAAATAAAGAACGCTGAACCAGTTGTAACAAGGGGTGAGAAACAATTCCGTTTTCGTGAGGTAGGGCGCGTTGCGGAGCATATGAATCCGTTCGTGGAGAGCGCGCGTGAGGACTTCATATTCCTTGATGTCGAATTCGCGGATGGCCTGCTCGAGATAGCGAACACCGCCGTGAATCATTTTTGTGGAAGTGCTCGAAGTGGCCGAGGCGAAATCCCCGGCCTCGAGTTGAACGGTTTTCAATCCGCGCAACTGGGCGTCGAGGGCGCAACCGGAACCGGTGGCGCCGCCGCCAATCACGCAAACATCGAAGGACTTGCCGTGGATGTTTTTTACCGCCTCCCCGCGAGTCCTCATGGGAAGCATCCGCGCAAAGCCGGGGCAATTTTGGGGAGGACAGGGCGGAAGCCTGGGATTTCCGCATGCCCTTCAGACTTTCGATTAGACATGAACGCAAACCTTTATTTTCAATAAGTTACAGCCATTTCTATTCGACACGACTTTCGATTAGAACCAGGACTGATCGCGCCCGACGGATAACGTCCCGCATGCGTGAATCTGTGTTCCCAAAGCACGGTTCAAGGGTCAAGAAAGCGGGAGGGCCGGGTACAAGAAGGCTTGCGCGCGTCATCAGACAATTCTCCACAAGTAACATCGCATGAAGCCATGGGGAGCGCAAGAGTGGTAAGCGGTGGAGTCTTGGCAGCTGCGCGAGCCTCCGAGAGTGCGGCCGAGGACGCGCGCTAGGACTTGCTGGATGTCGCAACGGACTGGCCCGCGGCACGAGTGGCAGGCGATCCCTGGAGCGCTGCGGCGGGGCGAGCTGGGTCGCGCCACTCCCGTGCATTGTGGCGGAGCAATTCATGTGCCTGGTCCGGCCCCCAAGTTCCCGCGGCATAATTCGGAAAATCACGTGGCGGGAGCGCTTTCCAGACATCGAGAATCGGCTGGACAACGGTCCAAGCAGCTTCGACCATGTCGGCTCGCTGGAAGAGCGTTGGATCGCCCTTCATGCAATCGTAGAGAAGCGTTTCATAGCCGGTCGTAGGAGTAGAACCAAAATAATCCGTGTATTGAAAATCCATGTTCACCGCACCCAGGCGAACAACCGGGCCGGGGACTTTCGCTTCAAAGCTGAGAGAAATTCCTTCGTTCGGTTGAATGCTGAGGACCAACTCGTTCGATTGAATCCTCTCGACGGATGTTTTTCGAAACAGGACGAAGGGAGGGCGGCGGAAACGGATCACAATTTCCGTGACGCGTTTCGGGAGGCGCTTGCCGGTGCGCAGATAAAATGGAACGCCGGCCCAGCGCCAGTTGTCGATGTTAAGTGCCATAGCCACGAATGTTTCCGTGGTGGACTGAGGGGGGACATTTGCCTCGGCCCGATAGGCGGGGACGCGTTTGCCATCGATGGTACCCTCGCCATACTGGCCGCGCACGGCTTGAGTGAGGACTTGTTCGGGACTGAGCGGCTGGATGGCGCGGAGAATTTTCGTTTGCTCGTCGTGGACGGCCGAGGCGTCGAAAGAAATGGGCGGTTCCATAGCCGTGAGAGTGATCAACTGAAAGATGTGGTTGGGCACCATGTCGCGCATAGCGCCGGCCGTATCGTAATAACCCCCACGCAACTCGACGCCCAGCTCCTCGGCGACGGTAATCTGCACGTGATCCACGTAGCGGCGATTCCAGACCGGCTCGAAGATCCCGTTTGCGAAGCGAAACGCCAGGATGTTCTGCACCGTCTCTTTGCCAAGATAGTGATCAATGCGGTAAACCTGATTTTCCTTAAGCACCTGGCCGATTTCGTGATTGAGAGAAACGGCGGACGGGAGATCCTGCCCGAACGGCTTTTCAATCACGACGCGCTTCCACGAGCCGTTGTCTGCATTCGTGAGGCCAGCCGCGCCGAGCTGTTTCACGACCACGGGGAAAAAAGTGGGGCTGGTGGCGAGATAAAAAAGGCGGTTCCCGCGCGTGGACTGTTCCTTATCCACCTGTGTGAGCAGCTCGCCGAGCTTGCTGTAAAGCTGCGGATCCTTGAAATCGCCCGAATGATAATAAAGCCGCTCCACAAACCAATCCCACGATGCGGGATCAAATCCGCTGGTTGAGAATTGCTTGATTTCCTCAGAGGTCTTGGCGCGAAAGTCGTCCGTGGAGGATTGCTCGCGCGAAACGCCGACAATGGCGAATTGGTGCGGGAGCAAATTGCCCTTTGCAAGATTATAGAGAGCGGGGATCAACTTGCGCTTGGTGAGGTCGCCGCCGGCGCCAAAAATCACCATCACGCAGGGCTCGCTGGGAGTGCCAAGCATTTCCTGGGTCAAGTTAGCCGTGTCAATGGATGTCATGAGCTGGTCCTCCGCCGGAGCGGGCCTTCGTAGCTCCCGCTAGTTCACTTTTTGAGGAATTTTCGAAGCCGTGGTCGACTCCGCCGACCGCTGTTTTTCAACCGCCTGAAGCAATTTATCGAAAGCATCGGCGAAGAGTTTAACGCCGTCTTCAGTAAGCTTATCGGTCGCGTCCTTCATGGAGATTCCGAGGCTGGCGAGCGATTGCATCGTTTCGCGCGCACCCTGGATATTCTCTTCGAGGCTGGCGCGGGGCTTACCGTGATCGCGGAAAGCATCGTAAGTGGCCGGCGGAATGGTATCCACGGTATCGGGGCCGATCAACTCTTCGACATAGACTACGTCGCGATAGGCGGGATTTTTCGTGCTGGTGCTGGCCCAGAGAACGCGCTGGGTTTGCGCACCGCGTGAGGCGAGCGCTGCCCAACGAGGACCGCTGAAAATCTGCTTGTATCGCTGGTAAGTAAGCTTGGCGTTGGCGATGGCGATTTTTCCCTGGAGGGCGCGCAGGGCGGATTGCTCGCCTGGTGTTTTCGCGGTCTTGATGCGGTCATCAATTTGGGCATCAATCAGTGAATCGATGCGGCTGACAAAGAAGCTGGCGACACTGGCGACGCGGCTCAAGTCGCCTCCACGTTTTGCGTGATCTTCGAGGCCGGCGATGTAGGCCTCTGCCACGCGTTCATAAACTTCCTGGGCGAAGAGCAAGGTGACGTTGACATTGATGCCTTCGCTGATGAGCTGGCGGACGACGGGAATGCCCTCCGCGGTGCCCGGAACTTTGATCATGACGCTGTCGCGCCCGACAGCTTTCCAGAGGCGGCGCGCCTCGTCGAGTGTTTCCGTACTTTTATGCGCGAGATAGGGGGAAACTTCGAGGCTGACGTAGCCGTCGCGCCGCTTGGTTTCGTCATAAACGGGGCGGAGGACGTTGGTGGCATCTTGAATGTCGCGAATCGCGAGCTGTTCGAAAATCCCTTTGGCGTCGAGATCCTTGCGGTTCGCGAGCTGCTGGAGAGCTTCGGTGTAGTCGCTGCTGCCGGTGATCGCTTTTTCGAATATGGCGGGATTGGAGGTAATGCCGCGGAGCCCGTCCTCTTCCATGAGGTGCGCGAGTTCGCCGGTAGTGATGAGGTTGCGGCGAATGTAATCGAGCCAGACGGACTGGCCATAAGTGATCAGTTCTTTCAGAGGGTTCGAGGCACTCCTCGAGTGATCCGGTCTTGACGTGGGTTTCGCCGTAATGCTCATGATGACCTCCCGTGCCAACTGTCTAGAAACGACTACTCATTCTAGTCGCGGATAAGGTGATTTTCGTTTCGCCAGTCCCCTTCTCCGGAGCCAATTCTACCGTAGCGGCAGGATTTCCGAGAGGGGTTTCCTGACAGACTCATTGAATTCTTGAAAGCCAACCTGGCGCCGGGCTGGTTGGAAAATTCAATCTACGAGCCACTCGCCCCACTCGAAAATGCGCGGTCGATCGAAAGCGCACCGCCTCCCCTCACTATCAACACGATCGTGATGGCCAGCACCAAAAGATGATATTCAAATCCTTCACCCTTTTGGTTGCCGGCCCAATTCATAAAAAAACCGAAATTGTGATGGACCAAAGCAACGGCAACGACCATGACGCAGGAAATGCCGAAGGCGGCGATTCGTGTGAGGCAGCCGAGGATCAGCCCAATCCCGCCAAGAAATTCTGCCATGATGTCGAGGAACGCAAAAACCGTGGGAATGCCCAGCTGGTGAGTGAAGAATCCCATAGTGCCACTAAACCCGTAACCGCCGAACCAACCCAAGGCTTTTTGCGAGCCGTGAGCGAAAAAGACGACTCCCAGGACCAGTCGAAGGATGGTGATGGCAAAATCGTTTTCGGTTCTGAGCAGACCCTTCATCGCTGTCCCTCCCAATTGTAGTTGGACGATCATGGAGGCATGCAAGGCGCATGCCCGTCAGGAGCCGAGCCAGATTCTGGCAGGAGGCAGGCTCGCCGTCAATCGGGGGAGCCGGGGCTATGTGAAGAGCGCGTGCTTCAGGAGTCTGAGCGGACGGTAGATTAGAAAACTCGCCGGAGATGCAAGCGCGAGGAATTTGCCGAGGAGAACCCGGTCCAGGGAATCCAAGTCGATGTGACGCTTGCCGCGGTGAATTCTCGTGACGCGGCCGAGGAATTCGAGTTCGGATACGGGAGAGTCTTTCCCGTCCAGCGCATCGCCTTTGGTGATCAGCAACGAGGAGTATTCTCCGGCAGGAACCTTCGGGGAGCGCCGGAGGACCCGGTGGACGAATAGGCGCTGGTTGCGTTCGTAGAGAATCACTTCACCGACAGCCGCGGCCTCAAAGGCTGAACGCCTCACGAAGACGTAATCCCCGGAACGAATCCAAGGAAACATGCTGGCACCGAGAACGCGAAAACAGGCCGAGTCGTTGGCGCGCAGCTTTGCAACGATGGGGTTTACGCGCTGGCCCGACGGCTGCGCAGCAGCGGGCTGCGGTTCAATACGGGCTGGCGCGGTTGCGGTTGATGAAATCATCAGGGGTTAAACGCCACCATCTGGGAGGTAATTACCTGTCCGTCGAGCGACACACGCACCAGCCAGTCGCCAGTGATTTGGCGCTGGGGTATCCAAGTGCCAGCAACCGGAAGGAGCCGCGTGGTGGCGAGCGAGTGGGCCGAAGTACTGTCCGTCAGGAACGCCGTTTGCGTGGACTGGTAGAGTCCGCCACCGGGCATCATGATTTCGAGAGTTTGGACATGGTTCCCGTCTGGAACATGCTCCCAAGTGACTTTGATCACCAAGTCGCGCAGTGTGGCAACACTGAACGACGTCCCCGGGGTGCAGCTCGGATTGCCATCATCGCAAAAGGAAACGATCGCGCTGGGGACAAGCGGTGGAGGTCCGCCGCCGTTTGCAGAGGCGCTCCCCATCTGACAACTTGAGAGTTCACAGGCGACGACCAGCACACCGGCAATCAGCGATATATTCTTTCTGCACCATCCGGCATCAAGTGACCGCCAATTCCACATGGTTGTCCTCATTAGAACGGGTAAACGAAACCGTAAGCGCGTTGGTCGGTGGTGGAGATGTAAACGCGAGAAAGCTGGAGATCGAGGCTGGGATCACCGACGAATCCCGGTTGCCCGGAATTGGCGACCTCGTCCTTGATGTCAGCGCCCGTGGCGAGGTTGAGCTCGTGGATCTTGCCGTCATTTGAGCCGACAAAAACAAGATTTTGCCCCGTGATACTGATGGGAGCAGAAGGAACGCTGACCGTCGTTGCCCAGACCGGAGTAAAGATATTCGTCGCTTTGTCAAAGCTGACGGCATGAACCTGCGTGGCGCCGGAAAACAGGATGGTATAAGGTGAGGTGGAGTTGAGAACAACAGGATAATCAACCACCGAGCCGTCGCCTGTATTAAAGCTCCCGAGCGTCGCCCCGGTTACAGGGTTGATCGCGTAGAGCGTGCTGTTGCCTGCGACGCAGGTTGCTACAGGCTTGTTGTCACCGTTGTTGGCGACAAACAAGACGTCGCTTGAGAAAGTCAGAGTCGGGTCCGCGTCAACGTCCCCCAAGTTCTGCGCGTTGAGGACGGCTCCCGTGTTGGGGTTCAGTTTCCAGAGACTTGGCTGGGCAACGCCGCAAGCTGCACGGCTGGTGACCCAGATGGCCTGATTGACGTAGTCAATCGTGGGCGCCGAGTTGAGGATGTCCATGGGCAAGACGCCGCCGGCATTTCCAGTGATGGTCCACAGGGTCGCGCCGGTGTTGCCGTCTAGTCCCAAGATTTTGTTACCAGTGGTGGTGGCGCCATTGCGCGTGCCTAATGTGACGAGATCGTTTGTTGGAGTGAATGAAACGCCGCTAAGAGACTTCAACTGAACGGATGACGAGCCTTGGAAAAGATTCGTGGCCGTACCGGTTGGATTTACCACCCAAATGATCTGCCCCGTGTCTGTGTTTACCGCGTAAACCAGATTGTCGGTATCTGCAACGTAGATCACATTTTTTCCGGTGGACGAGCTTCCAGAGTCAATCAGTGGCGAACGGCTGATCACCGGACCACCAATGGCAATCGGTGGATATTTTCGATAGCCGGTGGTGGCATCAATACCAAACAGAAGGTTTGTCTGTGATTGCACCATGATCACGGATCCTGGGATCAAGGACGGCGCCGCGAGGTTCGTGGAGAAGGTGGCGGCGATCCAGGAAGAAGTCTGCTGTCCCGCGACAGTCGCATTTGGCAATGCAGAAACTTCTTTCGTAAAAGTGGAGCCATTGACGATTGGCTGAGTCGAGTAGTAGTTGAGTTTGTCGCGGAGGAAGACCTTATAGAACCAATTCGTGCCATTTGTGGGCGCGCCACAAGTATCTGTGTTGTCATCCGCGAAACTCGTCGCATTGGTTGAGTTGTCGAAGACGACCGTGCCCGTTCCAATCACCGAGCACAGTGCAGGGTCGACCGTGTCCGTGGGAACAGAGCCTTTGTCGACCGGCAGATTTGCCCGGCGAAGGATAACGACGCCAACATAAGGCTCGCCCGGGTTCACACTTCCAATGGCTGCGGGGTAGCCCCAGGAGAGAGTCACAGTGCCGTTGCCTGGCGTCGCCGCGAGGTTGGTCACGTTCTGAACGAAAGTAATGTTGAGTTGCGGCACATTGGCCGGGTTCGCCGCCTCTTTGGAGCCGAACACGGTCGAGGCTCCCACAAGATCATTCTCGGCCTGATCGCGGATCAAAGTTCCATAGTCGGGGGTCGCGTTGTACCACGACTGGAGTTGGGCAGTGACGTCAATTTGAAGAGTGGTGCCGAGGACTCCAACCACCGTCCCAGTATTGGTGACGGTTCCATTGAAATCCCCGCCCGCTGCTCCCCATGGAGTAGTGGCGACTCGAGTGTTCCAGGTGGCATCGGGCTCATTAAAAAAGCTGGTGACTTGATAGGCGCCGTAGGTTCTGGTGAGGAGGGGCGGCGTAATCACATGCAAGATAAGCTGCGCTTGCTTGATGGCGACATTGGGCAGAAGTGAGAGGTCAAACTCGACCAGTGCCCGCTGATTTTGGTTTCCGGTCTTGGATTGCACGGTCAAGGTTGCAGCCGCGCCGTTCTTCGTGTTTGGGTTTGCCTGGTCCAGCGTGGCGTCGGATGCCCGGAGCTGAGGATTAGTCCCCGACTTCTGGATGGTGATCTGTTCGCGCGCCAGCACCGGCGCCGCGAGGAAGAGCGCCATGGCCATGCTCCAACCCTTGACCCACGTGGACGGCCCGGATTTTGTGGCTCGAACTTCCGTGATCATGACCCCACTACCTCCCCAAAGTATTCTGGCGAGTAAGAAAATCCGCATGTCCCTACGAACGGCGCGGGGCTGCATGGCACACCGCACCTTGTCCCGGCAATTTTCCGCAGGCCAGCGCAAGTGTTTCGTAAATCGGTTCGGAGACACAGCAGGGTTTCACATAGGGTTTCTTTTCCCCTGAGTTTTTCCCCGCCGCCAGCGCATCGTTGCGTCTTCCTGTCATGCCCTCTCCCAATCTAGTGGCCGCAAAGCTGAGCAGGTTGTGGTGCCGGCGGCAGAGAAACTACCAGCGAAGGCCCGCTTCCGGCTTTCATTGCATGAAAAGCGCTGACTGGATTCTCGAGTCCTGCGACACGCGCGTTCAGCTCCGCCATTTCGCAGGCGCGCTCGTAGGCGCCTAGCATGTCTCCGCCTTCCATCTGCGCAAGTCCGGGGCAGCGCTCGCAATATTCGCGGATGGAGCAACCGGAGCAAACCGGCAACTGCGATTCGCGGACCGCGCGCACTCGATTCATCGTGCTGGAATCGAACCAGACGTCCTTGAACCGTTCGCGACGCAGATTGCCGGCCGCAATGGGCATCTGCACGCAGGGAAAAACGTCGGCGTAAGGCGAGATGTAGCAGCTATTGTGGCCTGCGCTGCAAGGAATGTCGTCGTAGGCCCGGCTTTCGATCCCGCTCGAATTCGAGCTACCAGTTCGAGAGGCGGAAGCAGGAGCGGCGTCTTGACGACCGGTTGCGGCTTTCAGAATCGGATCTTGCAGGACCGGCAGGAGATTCTCCGTCGAGATGCGCAGCGGGAGGATGCTGGTGTCTCCATCCATTTTTGGGGTGATGGTGAGATCCAGGACATAGGGGACGCCGAGCTCCTCGGCCAACGAATGGACATCCCGGTACGCCATGAGGTTTTGCTTCATCAGCGGGCAGGCAATTTTTACGTTGAGTCCTTCGGCCTGAAGAAACCGGATCGCGGCAATCGTGCGCGTGTAGGAGCCGCGCACTTTGGTGATCGAGTCGTGCACTTCCGGATCCGTGCTGTAGATGCTGATCTGGATTCGCCGCACGCGCAGGTCGCGCAGCCTGCGCGCTCGTTCGGAATCAATCAGCAGCGCGTTGGTCTTCAGGCTGACATCGAAATGAAGGTATCGTGCGTAGGAAATCAGGTCGAACAAATCGGTGCGGAGAAAAATCTCGCCGCCACTGAAAGTGAGGAAAAGCGTTCCCGCTTCCGCAAGCTGATCCAGCACATTTTTTATTTCTTCTGTCGACATCTCGCCGTGATCTTCATGGTCGAGATAGCAGTGGACGCAGCGCTCATTGCAGCGGTAGGTGAGGTCGAGGTGGACACTCCAGGGCAGGTGTCGTTCCACCGACCTGCGAATCCAGCGGCCCATGACAGGTGTGTTCACGTCGTCAGCCCTTTGCCGCCACGGCAACCAACAGCAATTGCTTATCGGTGAGCAGGGCGATGAGTTCGGCGACGTCCTTCAGAGCCGACTCCAGAGGCACGTCAAACTCCGCGGCCAGGCCCGCAGCGATTTCTTCCACGGTTTGCTGGGCATTCGCAGACTTCCAGACCAGCGCCGCGGTCACATTCAATTCATGTACCTGGCTATCCTCAGGCGAGATGATCACGATCTCGCCGTCAATCTCGCGCCAGGCGAGTTGCGGGTTGGGTACAGGACATGCGGTCATGCGGCAATCACACTCCAGAAATCGGGGCTCCGGCGGAAGTGCAGCCGGTAGCCCGGAACGCGCTCGACGATTTCCAGAAGCGTACTCAGGAGCGCTTCATTCGCACGCTTCTCGGATGTAAAGAAAAGAACGCACGGTAACAATGCCCGCAGAATCTCCTTTGCAGAGAGCGGCTCGAACCGGTCCTGACGATCTTGTGTGAGGAAATAAATTCCCGCGATTGGATAGCGGCGATTCATTCCTGCGGCGCGGAATTCTCCCCAGAAAGGAGTGCCGTAAGCCTGCCAGCAGCCGTCCGAATACCGGAGCAAGGAAATTTCGTCGGTCAAGACGGTCCCGGCCGGTGAGAGCGAGGCAACTGTACTCTTGCCCGCCCCGGAACGGCCTGCAAAGATATAGGCGCGGCCGTTGCGCACGACCGATGCCGCGTGAAGCAAGAATCCGTGCCGGGGCAACAGAACCGCCGTGAGGAGGATGCGTAACAAGGAATCCAGCGCGTATTCGTGACGCACTCCGTGGAAATCGGCTCCGGTGGAGTGAAGCTCGAGTGACGCATCGTCGAGGTGATACGAGAATTCGCCGTGAGGGTGCCTGCTGGAATCTTCCGACCGCAAGTAAACGAGGAGGCTTTCAGTCGATTCAGCCGCGAATTCCTGGTACCGCTTGGCGGCGTATTGCTGAAGGTGTTCCTCAGCGATGTGAAGGGAGAGCCCCACTTGCCCAATCGAAATATTAACCGGTGGGATCTTCTCAGACATCTTCAATTGACTCGCCAACTCGTCCAATCCCCCCATGCGTGACCCATCCGGCATCCCCCGGAACCGGTTGAACGAACATCCGCGGCAGCCGGATTCAGTCCAATTTTCCGAGTGGAACGAGAGGGTGCCGTGCCGATTCTCTTAGGCCAATACCCAAGGGGTCAACAAAGATGAGTCATTGCGTGTCCTATCTATGACTAGCGGGAATTGAACTTGCCTTAGGACTTTATTTCACGAAGAGATACGTGCCGGGCGACGACCTGCCCATCCATATTTACGGAGGAGTCTGAGGGGGCGGAGGACGATGTAAAGCGGAGCCAAGGGAGCCGGCAATCCCACCATCATCCAGTCTTCTTCCGCGGGGACCACGGCGAGACGAAGGGCGTAGCGCCAGCCTGCGAGTGTGCCGGGGACCAGCCGGCGGCGAAAATGAAAGCGGCCCGCGGCATGGAGCCCGGGTGGCCGGCGACTGAGAAGCCGCATCTCGACTTCCCTTGTCACGGCCGTCACAGCTGGATCTGCGGTAGCGGCTTTGAGGACTTCAGGCGGCAGCGGGGCATCCAGGAGGCTTGCCGCGAGCGCGAGGCCGAGGTGGAGCATACGCTGTGCCCGCAACCTTTCCGCGGACCGCCAAACGGCGTCCCAATTGAGCTGTGGGTGCGCCTGGATGAGCTCGGAGATATCGGCAATCCAGGAGAGCCGCTCCCAGAAATCCTTCGAACCGTGAATGGAGAGGATAGTGAGGGCGTCCTCCGGGCGGAAGGTCTGCACGCGGTGCCCGCTGAGATTCACCGAAACGAGCCGGCGTGAAAAATCGTCGAGATCGGGAACCACCGGGAAATGTCTGAGCGTGATTTCAGTATGGAGCTCAACCATGATGCGCCGTTCGAGGTCGTGATAGTTGTATTCGCCGGGAACCAACGAGGCGGCCGCGCCCGGGGAAAGAATCCACGGGAATTTCGCCTGGTAGCCAAGGCCCAGGATGATTTCATGCGCTCGGGGCAAGTCGCGTTGGCAAAGAATGATGTCCAAGTCTTCGAATTCCCTGAGCGTAATATCGTCATAGGCTTGCTGCGCGAGGACAGGCCCTTTGTAGGGGATGGCGAGGATACCTGCCGCACCGAAGAGGTTGAGGATCCTGTGCAATTCTGCGGTCAGGAAAAGGCAGCGGACAGTGTTGGCGCGAGATGCCGTCTTCAGTTGGGTCATAGATTCCGGCGGGAGGCCATCGGGTGCGACGGCACTTAGCTGGCGTTCGACAAGCGGCGTAATCGAATTTTCGGCGGCTTCAGACAAGACGCAGGCCCAATCGAGAGGGTTTGCGACGAGGGCGCGGATTTTCTCGGCCACCTCTTGGGGCACGCTTGTACGTGCGCAACAGCGGAGCAATTCCTTTTCAGGGCACACCGAGGGTGTCGCCGAAACGGGCATGAATGAGGTGCGCAAACGCGCGCTTGGAAATTCTACGCTAAATGCGCGGGGCGAACTGGGGATTCTTCAAAGCGGAGGGAAGCTCCTGCGCAACCGCAGGAGTTGACGGCGCAGGAAAGTATGTTATTTTTGAGGACAACATGAACCCGAGGTCTGGAAATTCAGGCTTGAATCAGCCTGCTGAGGGCCATGTCCTATGCCGCGATCGGATTAGAGTAGGCGCCTTGCATGGCGATGCGGTGGCCGAGCTTGAGTAACTTGGCGCGAAACACGGCGGGGTCAAGCCCCGCGCTGGCGCACACTTGGAAGAAATCCCGGTCATCCTCAAATAGAAATTTTTGCGCTTCGCGGCGCGCTCGCAGGGTTCCCATACGCCAGTCTTCGATAGCCTTCACAATCACAGCGGTCCAAAGCCGATTTGCTCCGATTGAATCTTCCGTAATCGCATTTTGAGTGAATGACAGTACCGGATTATTGTTCGCTTCCATGACTTCCCCCTATTTCTGGTGTTTGCTCGCAGGCGAACTCGCCAAACGCGCGGGGCTTGCTAATGCATCTTTGCAGCCAACCTGGGCACGTGATTCGCCTTGGTTTCGATGGCGTGGAAGTCACAGATAATGTGAGCCTTACGGACCGATGCTGACAGGTCCTCTGAGGGGGTCCAAATTCGCGTCGCGGGGCGCGGTGCGTCACAAGTGTGCAGATGTTTCACGCCGGAATGAATGATTTACTGGCCGGGGGGTGTGAGGTGACAGTATTGAATTACTGAACGAGTTCGATGGCGAGGATTTCGCGGAGCTTGGACGCCAAGGCGGCGGCGGTGAAGGGCTTCTGGAGGAGCACGGCGTCCGATTCTAGAATCCCATGGTGGACAACGGCCTGGTCGGTGTATCCCGACATGTAGAGGATCTTGATTCCCGGGCGGATCTGCGTGATGCGTTCGGCGAGTTCGCGCCCACTGATTCCCGGCATGACCACGTCAGTCATCAGCAAATGAATCTGACCGGCGTGCATGGCGGCCAGTTCCAGCGCCGTATAACCATTTTCGGCTGCAATCACGGTGTAGCCGCTCATTTCCAGGTACTCGCGGGCCAATTCCCGAACGCCTTTCTCGTCCTCAACAAGCAGCACAGTCTCCGACCCGCGGGGCAAAGATTGGGATTCGGGCTTGCGATCGCGCGTGTTCCCTGGCTGTTGGTCTTCCAAGCGTGGCAAGTAAATCTTGAAACTCGTGCCGCGGCCGGGCTCGCTGTACACCCACACATAACCGCCACTCTGTTTGACGATGCCGTAAACGGTCGCGAGACCCAGTCCAGTGCCCTTGCCTTTTTCCTTGGTGGTGAAGAAAGGCTCGAAGATGTGCGCTTGCGTCTCCGCGTCCATGCCGCAACCGTTGTCTGTCACGGCAAGCATCACGTACTTTCCGGGGGAAAGCACCGCGGGCGGATGCGCGTAAGAAGCGTCCAATTCGACGTTGGCGGTTTCGATGGTCAGCCTGCCGCCTTGCGGGAGAGCGTCGCGCGCGTTGACGGCTAGATTCAAGATTACCTGCTCGATTTGGCTGCGGTCTGCCTTCACCAGGCCAAGATCGGGCGCCGAAGAAGTTTCGAGTTCGACGTCTTCGCCAATCAGCCGGCGCAGAATTTTCTCCATGTCGGCGACGACGGCCTGGATGTTCAAAACCTTTGGGGCCAGCATTTGTTTGCGGCTGAAAGCCAACAACTGGCGAGTGAGAGAAGTTGCACGCTGCGCAGCCATCTGAATCTGCTCAGCATTGCGGCGCAATGGATCGTCCACAGGAACGCGGTCCGTTAACAAATCCGCATAGCCCTGAATTACCATCAGCAAATTATTGAAGTCGTGCGCGATCCCGCCGGCCAGCCGTCCGACAGCTTCCATTTTCTGCGCCTGCCGGAGTTGCTCTTCGAGCTGCTTCCGATCCGTGATATCGAGGGACATGCAGATGGCGCCCTGCAACTCGCCACGGGCGTTGCGCAGAGGTTCGGCGTGGCAAGCGTACGACCCGCTTTTCCACTCGATGTGAAACGTCATGGCCTCGCCGGCGACGGCGCGGCGGTGCGCAGCGACGGGCAAGAATGTCTGATCCGCGGTTTCGAAATAATCGAGGAGCGACATGCCCACAAGCTGGTTTGGTTTTAAGCCGAGGCGCGTGAGGCCGGCGCCGAGCACAGAAGTGAAACGGAGATCCTTGTCAACCGTCCAGAGCACGGCGGGAAGCTGCTCGATCAGAACGCGCAGCCGGGCTTCGCTCTCGCGCACCTTTTCCTCTGCTCTCTTGCGTTCAATCGCAAATGCGATCTGACCGCCGACAGACGAGAGGAATTCCAGGTCGCGTTCCTTGTAAGCGTCTTCATCGTCGTAATGCTGCACCACGAGCACGCCAATAGTCGCGGCGGGGGTGCGTAGCGGGACCCCGAGCCAGGAAGGTGACGGAGTACCGACCAGCTCCACTTCGCCCTGTTCGGCGAGTTGATCGAATTCTCTTTGCGGGATGAGCATTGCCTGCCCGGTGCGATACACATAGGCGGTGCAGCTCCGCCCGACTTTCTGCGGGGGAGGAGCCTCGTCGAATTGGTCCACGAAGAAGGGGAAGTGAAACATTCCGGTGGCAGGTTCGAAGAGCGCCACGAAACAATTCTCCGCGTAGAGGACCTTGTTGAGCGCGAGATGGATCAGCCCGAGCAGGTCGTCCAGTTTGTCCGTGACGTTAACGGCATGGATGATTTCGAATGTTACCTGCCGCTCGAGCTCGGCGCGCTTGTGCTCGGTGATGTCTTCGATCGTGCCTTCATAGCTCAGGATCCTGCCGTCCGAATCGCGCACGGCCCGCGCGTGCTCGGAAACCCAAATGGCCGCTCCATCCTTGCGCCGGATTTGATATTCAAAACCCTCGACGAATCCGTTTTCTTCAATCAGCCGCATGAATTCCGCGCGCAGCTGCCGATCAACGTAAAAGGACTCCGCTACATCGTGAACGCTGCCCAGCATCTCTTCCGGGGATGAATAGCCGCACATACGCGCGAGCGCTGGATTGGCACTCAGCAAGTGGCCTTCCGGCGTGGTCTGAAAAATGCCTTCCACGGCGTTTTCAAACAGGCTGCGAAACCTTTCTTCAGCACGGTGCTGCGCCTCTTCGGCGCGGCGCCGCTGGGTGATGTCCTCGTAAATTCCGAAGCTGCCGATTCGCTTACCGTTCACCACCAAGGGAACGCCCAAAATCTGGACGTCCACCAACGAGCCATTGCTGTGGCTCCGCTTCGTTTTCAGGCGAACCACCTCACCGCCGCCGGCGCGCCGACTTAATCCCAAGGCTTCGTTCAAATATTCACCATGGGCCAGTAATGTATCGAGCTCCGCACCGAGAATTTCAGGCTGGTGATATCCGAACATTTTTTCGAAGGCGGGATTACACATCTGAATTCGACGATTGGCGTCCAGGACAACTATCGCGAGGGGATTATTTTCGGTCAGCGCCTGTAGATATGCATTGTGCTCTGCCGCTCTCTCTTCGACCGCGGGACTTCCGGTGAAGTCATTAGGCGACAGGGTATGTCCAAGCGAGCCTCCCCTTCCTGCCGAATGACGTTCGGCGGTCCCGGACTTCGCCGAGAACGAAGAGGGTTTTCGCTTCGTACGAAGCGTTGGCTTTTTCCTTGGCATGGCTCTGACGCCGGAGCAAGGGCAATGCTCCGTGGTTATTCCCCACAGGTATGTATAGCTGGGTGTGACCTTGGTCACAATGGTACGTTCGTACCAAAGGCACACATTTATAGGCACTTACGACACTTTTCGAGGGAGCAAAATGGGGGCAGCGGGCGCGTGATTAGTGCAGCGGAGGACCCTGAGGGACTGCTTCGCCATCCTTCCGGGGATCTGATGCGCCGTAGTTCACACCAGAGGAGAAGTCTCGCCTGGTGGCCTGCCCGCCACCCATTACGTCCGAAAAGCCCGGGCGCACCTCGATCTGATGGCCTCGTCGCTCAAGGGCATGGCGAACGTCGGCGGGAATGCGCTCCTCCATCTGAACGTCGCAGCCGGAAAATGTGGGCTTGGTGAATCGCGCTGCTTCGAGCGCGGCCTGAATATTCATTCCGAAATCCACTACATTGGCGACGAACTGGGCGTGGGCCTGTGCCTGATTAAAACCACCCATAATCCCAAATGCGATGCGTTCCTGGCCGCGAGCCATGAAGCCGGGGATGATGGTGTGCAAAGGTCGCTTGTGGCCCGCCAGCAGGTTGGGAGAGGCCGGATCCAGACTGAATAGCGCGCCACGATTCTGCAACACAAAACCCGTTCCATCGGCCACGAGGCCGGACCCGAAGCTCGCATAATTACTCTGAATGAGTGAAACCATGTTGCCGTCGCGGTCGACGACCGTGAGATAGGTTGTGTCGCCGCCGGTCTCAAATGCCGGTTCTCCCGCCGAAACATCGCAATTGGCTTTCTTCATGTCGATCAGCTTGGCTCGCCCTGCGGCGTATTTTTTCAAAAGCATCCCCGGCACAGGGACGCGGCTGAATTTCTGGTCGGCAACGTAATGATGCATATCGGCGTAGGCCAGCTTTTTCGCCTCGATCATCGCATGGAGCGCATCGGGAGTGTTGAAGCCAAATTGCGCGAGGGGAAAGTTCTCCATGATGTTGAGCATCATAAGCGCAGCAATTCCCTGCCCGTTCGGCGGAATTTCGTAAATCGTCCATCCATGGTAGTTGGTAGAAACCGGCTCCACCCACTCGCTCGAATATTCAGCCAGGTCGGCAGCAGTCATGGTTCCACCCACCTTTTCCGAATACGCCACGATGCGGCGCGCGATTTCGCCTTTGTAAAACGCATCCGATCCGTTTCGTGCGATTACTTCGAGCGAGTGCGCCAGGTCCGCATTTCGGAAGACTTCCCCGAGCCGGGGCGCGTGCCCATTGACCAAAAAAGTGGCGGCGGTAGTTTCATTTGCCCGCAGATCGTTTTCCGAGTCCGCCCAGTAGGCCGCATCAAGTTCGGGGACCGGAAACCCTTCCCGCGCGTAATAGATTGCCGGCGCAAGAACCTCGGAGAATTTCTTCGTGCCGAAACGCGACAGAAGTTTCGACCAGCCGTCAACGGCGCCAGGAACCGTGACGGAATGAATCCCGCGGTTTGGCATTTCTGAGATTTGCTTGCTCTTCAGGAAGTCCGGAGTGAGTCTTGCAGGCGCCCATCCGCTGGCGTTCAGACCGTAAAGCTTGCCCGTCTTCGCTTCATACACAATCGCGAAGAGATCGCCGCCGATGCCATTCATCATAGGCTCGACGACGCCCATCACGGCATTCGTTGCCACAGCTGCGTCGATCGCATTGCCGCCACGAGCCAAAATCGTGGCGCCGGCCTGCGCTCCGAGCGGGCTTTCCGCCGCCACGATTCCGTCGCGCGTCACTACCATCGAGCGTGCTTGAGTTCGGTCCTGCGCCCGGGTTGTCGGAGAAGGCATGATCACCCCTAGAAGCAGTAGTGCCGGTACGCGTCGTCCGCGGAAAAGACTACGGAATGCATCTCCACAGTGCTTCGGTCTACTTCTTGGGACGCGATTCCGGTGGAACCACTCCATTGGCGCGGTAGTAGGCGACAAGGAGACCATAGTGCTCGCCCATGTGTTCCGTATAGCCGATCCAGTAGTCAAGGTGCTTCAACACTCCCTCGTCGCCTTCCTTCTTGATCTCGGCGGCACCGGCGGCAACGGAATTCTTGAGGAATGCCACGACCTCCCCCTTAGTTTTGTATTCACTCGCGGGCGGATCGTTTCTATCGTCGCCGACCTTTGCCTTGGTGATGTTCTTCAGAAGATCGTAATTCGATCCTGCGATATGCAGGAGCACTTCTTGAAAGCCGCGGACTTCGGGCTTCAAACGATAGGTGTACTTATCTGCGGGCCAATCTTCCGCCATTGTGACCAGCCTGGAGCCAACGTCATTCCAGTTTTCGAGCAACGCCTCGGAAGGAGTCTTTTGTTTTTTCGGTTGTGCGGCGTCCTGGGCACATGCCGTGCCGGCGAACGCCACCAGCGCCAGCGGTGCAAGGAGGACCAGAAAACGAACAAGATTTCTCATCGAGGATCTCCTGTTTGAATTGCCCCGCCGTGCGCCCCAGGGTCGTCGATAGCCTACCGGGCTTTGCTGTTCAAGTCTAGCGGGGGCAGGACCATTAGGAGTGACAAGCGCGCTCCGGTAAGATGGTGAACCGGTCCACGCGGACTCAATTTCGGGCATGCACTGTGAAGCAGGAACAACAATCCGAGCACTCGAAAAAGAGCCGTGACATTTTCCGCGACGACATCGAACGTCTTGTCCGTGGACGCCTTTCCAGTCCGTTCCAAATTCTCGGCCCGCATTGGCCCGAACCAGCAGGCGGCCGAGCCCTTCATATTCGGGTTTTCCGACTCGGCGCGGCCGAAGTCCACGTGGATTGGACCAAGACCGGCGAGAGTTTTGCGGCGAGACAGATTCATCCTGCGGGCTTGTTCGAAGCTGTGCTTCCGGCAGGTCCCGCGCACAGGCGCGAGGGTGCAGCCATCGCGCCGATGGCGTATCGGGTACGAATTAAATTTGAAAGCGGCGCTGTCTTCGAAACTTTTGATCCGTACTCCTTTCCACCAATTCTTACTGACTACGACCTCTACCTCTCCGGAGAGGGCACCCACTATCTGAAATATGAAAAGCTAGGCGCGCACGTACGCGATTTGGCAGGCGTCCGTGGCGTTCATTTCGGCGTCTGGGCGCCGAATGCGCAGCGGGTCAGCGTCGTAGGGGATTTCAATTCCTGGGACGGCCGCGTCCATCCCATGCGCAGCCGCGGCGAGAGCGGGATCTGGGAAATATTCTTGCCCGGGCTCGATGAGGGGGCGATCTACAAATTCGAGATACTGGGTGCCGCAAAATCTCTGGGGCTGAAATCGGATCCTTACGGTTTCGCCGCGGAAGTGCGGCCGGCGAACGCGTCTGTGGTTTGCGACATTGACCGGTACAAATGGAACGACAGCGCGTGGCTCGAGGCCCGCTCTGCACGCGATTGGCTGCACGCTCCGACGTCGATCTATGAAGCTCACTCCGGGAGTTGGCGGCGCAATGCGGATGAAGGAAATCGCTGGCTGACGTATCGCGAACTGGCCGAGCAGCTCATCCCCTACGTCAAGCGCATGGGCTACACCCACCTCGAGCTGATGCCCATCATGGAGCACCCGCTCGATGCTTCCTGGGGATACCAGACGGTCGGCTATTTCGCGGTGACCAGCCGTTTCGGCTCTCCCGCCGACTTCATGTACTTTGTTGACCGCTGCCACCAGGAAAATCTCGGCGTGATTCTTGATTGGACTCCAGCACATTTTCCGCGCGACGCGCACGGCCTGGCGCTGTTCGACGGCACGCATCTCTACGAGCATGCCGATCCACGCCGCGGCGCCCATCCCGACTGGGGCACGCTGGTCTTCAATTACGGCCGCAACGAAGTGCAGAATTACTTAATCTCGAATGCTCTTTTCTGGGTGGACAAATATCACATCGATGGCTTGCGCGTAGATGCCGTAGCTTCCATGCTTTATCTGGACTACTCGCGCAAGCCCGGCGAATGGATTCCGAACCCTTACGGCGGGCGCGAAAATCTGGAAGCCATCGCGTTTATCAAAAGGCTGAATGAAGTTCTGCACACGCGCCATCCGGGCGCGCTGACGATCGCGGAGGAGTCCACTTCGTGGCCGGCTGTATCGCGGCCCATGTATCTGGGCGGGCTGGGGTTTGACCTGAAATGGAACATGGGCTGGATGAACGATACCTTGCAGTACTTCAAGCTGGATCCACTTCATCGCAAATATCATCACAACAAGCTCACCTTTTCCATGCTCTATGCCTTCACTGAAAACTTCGTCCTGCCGTTTTCGCATGATGAAGTGGTGCATGGCAAACGCTCACTGCTCGAAAAAATGCCGGGCGACAATTGGCAGAAATTTGCGAACCTGCGTGTGCTTTTTGGATATATGTACGCGCACCCTGGCAAGAAGCTCACCTTCATGGGCTCTGAGCTCGCGCAACGAAATGAATTCTGGGAGGAAGGGAGCGTGGAGTGGTCGCTCGAAAATTCGCCGCCGCACCGCGGCATCCAGCAGTTGGTCGAGGACTTGAATCGCCTGCACAGCGGCGAGCGCGCCTTTCACGAAGTCGACTTCGAATGGGCAGGCTTCGAATGGATCGAGCCGGACGACGCAGCCGTCAGCGTGCTTGCCTTTATACGCCGCGGAAAAAGACCAGAGGATTTCATTGTCGTGGTTTGTAATCTTACCCCTGTGGTCAGGGAGGATTACCGCGTCGGCGTCCCGCAACCAGGTTTCTACCGCGAGATACTCAACACGGACTCCAGCCATTACGAAGGGACCGGCGCGGGCAACTCGGGCGGCGTTAGGGCTGAGCCTATACCCTGGAACAATCGCCCCCATTCGTTGAAGCTCAAGCTGCCCCCGCTTGCTGCCCTCTATCTAAAACTTCAGCGCGATTGACGCCCTCTTCTGAGAAATCCACGGAACATTTCCCACTGCGGCTGCGTTACTACGGGCAGGAAGAGCCGAGGAGGCTTCCCATCCATGTCCAGCAGAATTCGCAGTCTCGCGCTAGTTTGCGCACTCACGATGTTAGCCGCGGCCGCAGCGATCGCCGCGCCGAAAGATCGTTACCTGCACATCAAGGTCGATGGCGCGGCCAAAGGTGAGAGCGTGAATGTAAACGTGCCGCTCTCGATGGCCGAGAAGATATTGCCCACAATCAATAGAGGAAATTTGCATGAGGGTCATGTGACCATCTCAAACGCGGACATGAACGGCGTGGACGTGCGCGGCCTGCTCGACGCAATCCGCACCACTCCGGACGGCGAATTTGTGACCGTGAAACAACATGACCAGGACGTACGCGTGGCGAAAATGAATGGGAATTTGGTGGTCCACGTGCGCGATGCCGGCAAGGAGAACCAAATCGTGGACATCACGGTTCCCATGAAGGTGGTGGACGCGTTGTTCTCGGCGGCAAAAAAAGATGAACTCGACATTGCTGCGGCTCTTCACGCGCTCGCTGAGACGGGCGATACGCTACTCGTCAGCGTGCAAGACGTCACGCAGCACGTGCGCATCTGGGTTGACTCGCGCGCCTCGCAGGAATAGCCCTGCGGGAAATTCGGAGAGGTGACACATGCTACTGTTCGGGAAGATCGCGCTCGGTTTTGCCGGAACGGCTCTCGCCGGAGCAGGCTTGCTCTGCAGTCAGGGACTGGTTGAGGTGAATGTGGTTGAGAAGCACGCGCAAGGCCACCACGTTCATGTGATTGCTCCCGCGCTGTTACTGACTATCGGCACACATTTTGCCCCCAGGGACAACATGGCCGAAGCATCTGCAGAAATTCAGCCATGGCTGCCGACCATCCGCGCCACGTTCGCAGAGTTGCGCGAATGCGACGACATCGCGTTTGTAGAAGTCAAAGAACCTGGCCAGCAAGTTCGCGTGGCTAAATCCGGCGGGTCCATCGTTGTGGACGTTGAGAGGGAGGACGAATCCGTGCACGTCTCGGCCCCGATTCGCGCCATGTCGAGTGCTTTTGAAGAGTTGGGCGCCGTGCCTCCGGCAAACGGACGCTAGGCCCCGGCGAAATCATTTCTGAATGGGCCCCGCAAGCCCCTGGCAGGCGCTCGTTTCATTTCCTGGGTCGCCTTGCGCCAGAATGACGGATTGCTAAGTCGCCGCGCTCTTCGGGGGAATCCAATACACCTCTTGCTTCAAATACTCTTGAGCGAATCCCCGCCGCTTGAGAATCCCCATGCCATGCTCGATCATCTCCGGGTGCCCACAGAGATATCCAGTTGTGTCGGCGCCGGTCAGTCCCCATTGGTCTGAATATTTGCGGATAATATCTTCCACGCGTCCGATCTCGCCATGCCACGGCGTGTCTTCCCATGGGCGGCTAATGGTTGGCAAATAGTGGAGCCAGGGAACTTCTGCTGCGATGCGCTCCATTTCCTCGCGATATCCGAATTCCCAGGAGCGGCTGGCGCCATTGATCGTGTAGAGGTGAAGGTCCGCCGGAAACCGCTTTTCTTTCCAGTCCTTGTGAAGAGTACGAACATACGAAACAAATGGCGCGATGCCGGTGACAGTGCACAGCAGCAGGTGATTCTTGTGACCGCTTTTCATATCGAGCGTGAAGCGGCCCTTGGCGATCTTGCGCAAAGTGATTTCGCCTCCCACTTGAACCTCGTGAAGGCGAGGCGTCAGTTCACCCTGGGGAACCAGCTCAACGAAAATCTCCAATTCCTTCTCGTACGGTGATGAGACGATCGAGTAGGGCCGCTCCACCAGATTTTCCGAAGTCCGCACTCCAAGCGTGGCGTATTGTCCGGCTACGAATTGAAACTCGCCGCCCGTATCAATCCGAATTTTCCACAAGTCGGCGGAGATCTCCTCGCGGTGCGTGATATGGGCGCGGTAGAACTTGCCATCCGAAGGGGTCAATGGACCGGCGCCTCCCAAGTGGCCGAATGGTACTCCGTAGCCCTGAGTCTTGCCCAAAAAAAGAAGAGGCGCTCCGGCGGCGACGGAACGCCTCGATCTTGGCGACTAGATCGCCGATTTCATGATTACTGCTGATCCGGGCGCTGTCCCATCATCATGGGATTGAACGGCTGCGGCGTACCAACAATCTTATCTTTCACGGATGTCTCCACCTTCATGAGCACCATGCTGGAATCCTTGCTCTGCGATTTCACCAGGCCCCATGGTGGCACGTCCTTCGCGATCCAGATGTCGGAACCATCCTTCGTGCGGTAATGCTCGGTGGTGAAGCTTCCCGCCGGAACGGTGATGGTTTCACTCCCAAGGTCCTGCGCATCCGTGCGGACGTCTGCCGGCTGGCTCGCGCGCTCCCGGTGCATCATTTGAGCCGGCATTTCCATTGGCGGGTGGCCCGGCAGTTGCATAATCGTCTTAGTCGTCCGCGTTTCCTGCCCATCCAGGACGAACAGATGTTTCATCACCATCTCGCCGCCCATCTCAGAATTGCTCATGGCCATTTGCATCCAGTAGGCGTCTTTCCCGTCAACAGACTCTTTCCCGAGGATGGCAATCTCTATCTCCGATTTCTTGCCTTCCGAATTCTGCATCTGGTAGACCGCGCCCTGTCCTATGACTGGGTTTAATACTCCGCGGAACTGTGGCGGCCCGCTTCGCATCATCTGGGAATATGAAGCCGCCGCTAGCAGAAGAACTCCGCCTATCAAAGCTGCCAATTTGAAAGACCGACTCATTTAGGCCCCCCTGCAGAACCTGGTGACGATGTAAATTCTTCAGAGATCCTGCCCCTTCCCATCCACCATTTTCGGAAGGTCAAAACTTGCACGAAAGTTTGCTCCTGCCACCGAGCAATTGAACTCCACGCCCTTGTCATCCGGAGTCAGTGTCGCCTCGCCGCTCGCACTCTTCTGTGGAAAGGCAAACGCGACCGCAACGACCGTCTTGCCGTCCGGCCCGCGTTCGAACTCGACACCAGATGCCGGGAGTCTTTGCTTCGTTTTCTTCGTGAGCAGGTAGGTCGTTGCAACAAGCGCCTTTTCATCCGCGCGCTGAAACGCTTTCATGTCCTGGCCGACGATCAGCACCTGGTAAACTGCCAACGGCTGAGCGGCCTGTTTCTCGGCGTCTTCCTGTTTCATCCGGCCACTGAGAACTGCGCTGCGCAACACTGCTTCGCGAACCACTCGCGAGGAAATCCAACGAACCACGAAGGTCGCCTGAGGGACCTTTGGGGCAGCGGGAGGCGCGCCAGGGCCCATTCCCTGCCCCATCACGCCGCCGTCGGGGGAATGGTCCTGCGCTGCGTTGGGTAGGTTTGGATCAGGTGCACCCTCCGAATCGCCACCATTTGACCACGTCGCGGGTATCTGGACGATCTTCGACCACGGCGAGTCAGTCAGAATTTTTCGGATATCTTTCTCATCCCACTGAGCGAACGGTTTTGCTTTCCAAGGGTCGCCCGATGCAAGTGCCAGGCTTGCGATGAGAAGGAACACCGTGAGACCCGACGTCAAAGTACGGATTGTGCTTTTCATGAGTTGATCGCGATTCATATTTGGATTGAAGAAATGCAACCTCCTCTGTTGGACTCACAAGCTGGCGCTATTGCGCAAACTACCTGACGGCGCGCTTTGCAGCAAGTGGATTTTCAGCCAAAGCGCCCGGAACTTGCTTCACGCTCGGCGCGCCAATCACATTCTCGATGCGGTACATGGGATTCGTGCGCGACTCGATATGTGTGCGCGTCAACAACTCGCCCACCAGCCCCACCGCGAGCAACTGTACGCCGAAGAGACACAGCATCATTCCGAGGATCATCAGCGGCCCATGCTCCAGGAAAATGTGCTTGCTCCAGAATAACTTTTGCATGAGAAGCACGAACAGTATGCCGGCTCCGCCGACTACGCCCAAAAGCCCCGGAGGTCCAAAGAAATGGAGCGGCCGGGTCATGTAGCGCACCAGAAATCGAATGGTGATGATGTCAAACAGCACCCGCAGTGTCCGCGAAAGCCCGTAGTGCGACTTCCCTCCCGGGCGCACGATGTTGCGTATTGGCACTTCGACGATCTTTGCGCCGTTCCAGGCAGCCAGGGCCGGGATGAACCGATGCATTTCACCGTACAGCGGAATGTCTTTGATCGCTTCCCGCCGGTACACCTTGAACGTAGTCCCAAAATCGTGGATGTCCACTCCGGACAGCTTCGCCATCATCCAATTGGCCACACGCGATGGCAGGCGGCGCAAAAGAAAATTGTCCACGCGTTTCTGCCGCCAGCCGCTGACGATGTCGCATCCGGTGGTTTCAAATGTATCGAGCATCAGGGGAATGTCGGACGGATCATGTTGCAGATCGCCGTCCATCGAAATAATCACATCACCGGAGGCATAGTCGAACCCCGCGGCGAGCGCCGTCGTTTGGCCATAGTTCCGCTTGAGCCGCAGAACCGAGACTCGCGGATCCTCCGCTGCAATTTCATTCAGGATTTGCGGCGTCGCATCCGCGCTCTGGTCATCAACATACACAAACTCTACCGGCTCATAACGGCCGCGCATCACATCGCTCAAGCGCTGGTGCAGCTCGCGCACGCTATCCTGCTCGTCGTGGAACGGTACGACCAGGGAGTAGCGCGGCACCGCACGTTCAAGTTCCCGCATGCTGTTAGTTTACCTCTCGAAAGGTGATTAGACGAATGCCTCGTTCCTCGATGGCACTCCTGACGCCGGCGTCGAGCAAACCCTCGAGCTCCGTTTGCCGTTCCTGCTTGAGCCGTGTGTCCGCTTGCCGGAGGTCCTCATCGCAAAGTCCTGGGTGCACCATGATTTCCGTCTGCCCATCTGCAAGTGCCTCAATCATTTGGCGAAGCTTGGCCGGTCCCATCATCCCCGTGCCCGCAAGGCCAAGAAATTGGTCAGGAGAGCGCAATCTATATTTCCTCGAAATCGCGTCAAGGCGCGGCGTCATTGCGCGCACGGTTGCCGCAGCCAGAACTTGCAACGTGATGCCAACGCCCTCGCCGCGTGATGACTCCAAGGAATCTCGAATGGTCTCAATCGGCCTGCGAACTCGTGTAATCCCCGTCGATTGCGCAACCCTTCCCAGCGCCTCCATCACCCTGGGATGGGCATGGGTATGTTTATGCGTGTCGAGGTGAGTGGGTTCAATACCGGCTGCACGAATTTTTTCAATCTGCGCGCGCATCTCCCGCTCGATTTCGTCCACGCGAATTCTTCCCGAACTCACACGCGTGACGAATTCGGGCAGAGTCGCGGGCAATTGTCCCGCGTCATCGGCAAGAGACGGAATGGCTTGTAGCGGCGCGATCGCACACCCACCGACGAGAACCAGGTGGCAACCCACGCCCAATCCGGGATTTTGCTTTGCAAGGTTGACAGCATCTTCAAACGCTGCGCCGCCCGCCATCAGCGTCGTGCTTGTCAATACTCCATCCCGATGCGCGCGAATGATTCCCTCGTTCACTCCGCGTGTCATACCGAAATCGTCCGCGTTCAGGATTAATTGCTTCATTTTTTGAGCGGGGATATCTCCGTGCAAATATGAATGTTATCACGCTGGGAAGGCCCGCCATATTTTCTTGCCGCTCAAAGCTATTCATAAGCGGTGCGCAAGATGAGGAACTAATCCGGAAAAAAGTGCGGGAGGTTTTTTCTTTCAGTGCAATTCGCAAGCCATTCGCTCGGCTCGCTCTCGAAGAAATGTGAATGCCATGTAAAAGTTTTCAACAGTTCTGTTGAAAACTTTGTGGAAAAGCATCGCGAAGAAATCCTCACGGTCCGCGATCGAATAGGCTTAGCCCTCGTTGCACAAATTCAGTGCAAGAGTTTGGCTGGAAATATTTTTGCCCCGATTCAACTGTTCGGCAGTTTTGTTCCGAGAGCAGAATCGGTGTGCTTGCATGTTTGGGGGACTCGCGAACCATCGTGAGGCGAAACGACTCTAATACCAGCGAGGCGGGGGCTCTAGCTTGATCTGAATTGTCTGACTCTCTGCTTCAATCTCATACCACTTCCCATATGTGTGCCATCCTTTCGCGATCACCTGAATCAAAATCTTTCCGCGCGGAACCTCCGGCACCTTCACGGAGCCATCCTCGTTCGTCTTGAAACCCATCTCTGCAAGTTTGCCGTGGTGAAACAAACCTCCCGGTTCGTTGTACTTGACGTACACGCTGGCGTTGCTGACAGGCTTGTCATTCGCAGTTACCACAATTCGCAGCTTCACTGTCGCCGAATCGGATTGTTTGGTTTCTTTTTTATCCTGCGTGCCGGATTTTTCCGGCGGGGGTTGCTTATCTGGCCCTCCGCTCTGCGGAAAAGCAAGGCCCGCGCTAAGCAAGATCAATGCCAGGCTGCTCGCAAGATTCCGGAGGCTTAATTTGGATCGAGTTAGGGGTAATACCCTCATGCAACCCTACTTTTACAGCATTCTCAGGCTCCTCTCAAGGGTTGTGGATCGATCCACCTCTGAATTTTTCCCGCTGCACGCTTGCCAGCTTGATCCCGGCTAGGAATTTTGTCTGCCGGAATTGCTCTCGGCTCGTCCAACAAGCCATTTTGGCAGCTGAGTTTGGCGGCACACGATACGCGGTTCGAAAGTTCAGGCGTATGATGAATCTGCTGGCACCTAAGCTATAAGGACTGCGGGAGTTGTCCTCTAATTTCTTTGCCGGCAAGATTCTCGCCATTGCCGGTGACGGGCCGGTCTTTCAGCGCGACCGGATTCAGTTACACTCTACATTCAATTCTGCGCATCTTCTGGAGGCACGACATGGGTTTTTCGACCGACGCGATCCACGTGGGCCAGGAGCCGGATCCTTCGACCGGCTCGATCGTCGCGCCTATCTATCAGACATCGACCTACGTCCTCGAGGAACTGGGTAAGGACAAGGGCTATGACTATGCCCGGACAAATCATCCCAATCGCAAAGCACTCGAGCGCACCATTGCGAAACTTGAGGGTGGCAAGGCCGCTTACGTTTTCAGTTCGGGAATGGCAGGCATTGATGCGGGGTTCCGTTTGCTCCGTCCCGGCGACCACGCGATTTTGTCTCAAGCCGTGTACGGGGGCGTCTTTCGCCTCACGACCAAACTGCTTGTCGATTTCGGGCTTGAATTCAGTTACGTGGACACGTCCTGCCTCGACAAAGTAAACGCAGCCTTGAAGAAAAATACGCGCATGATTTACGTGGAGACGCCTACGAACCCGACGATGATCGTCACGGACATCGCCGCAGTTTCAAAACTCTCCCGCGAGCGGAATCTGACACTTGTAGTGGACAATACTTTTCTGAGCCCCTACTTGCAGCAACCCATCGCGCTCGGCGCGGACATTGTCGTCCATTCGATGACCAAGTATCTCAACGGCCACAGCGATTGCACCGGCGGTGCGGTTGTCCTTACGCGCCAGGAGGATGCCGAAAAGATCTATTTCATCCAGCGCTCCGCAGGCGCCGGCCTGGCCCCCATGGATTGTTTTCTGGTTTCCCGCGGCGTCAAGACTCTCGCCGTGCGCATGGAGCGGCACAATTCTAATGGGATGGCTGTAGCGAAATTTCTCGAAGGGCACTCGAAGGTGAAGCGGGTGATTTATCCGGGGCTTAAATCTCACCCGCAGCACGAAATTGCCAAGCGCCAGCAGCGCGGTTTTGGCGCCATGATTTCGTTCGACCTCGGCTCGCTCAGTGCCGCTCGAGAATTCCTGAATCACGTACGCATCTGCTCTCTTGCGGAGAGCCTCGGGGGCGTCGAAACACTGATTTCGCACCCCGCGCTGATGACGCATGCCTCAGTTCCTGTCGAGCTCCAGCAACAAATCGGAATCACGCAAGGCCTTGTCCGGCTTTCGGTTGGAATTGAGGACGTAGAGGACCTCATCGCCGACCTTGATCAAGCTCTTGCTCACGTCTGATCACCTGGTCGCCGACCCTTCAAATCTTATTGGATTCCTAATCTCCGAATCAGGGATTAGAATGAAGTCCAAATTTTTGGAGGCAAAGGAGGGAGACCATTTCCCCTCTGCGAACGGAGCTCTCTGACAGATCCCCCCTCCACTCGCGCGAGACGCGCCATGCCTGATCGCTCTAACGTTTTCGCCGTGATCGGCGCCGGACCTGTTGGCCTCGCCATTGCGAAAGCGCTCGGCGAGCACCAAGTCTCATACGAACAGCTCGATGCCGATGACGATCTCGGCGGCAACTGGTACCACGGGGTTTACACCACTGCTCACATTATCTCCTCCCGAAAGACGACTGAATACGCGGACTACCCCATGCCCGCGCACTATCCCGATTTTCCGAGCGCCCAGCAGATGCTCGATTATCTCCGCGACTACGCCGAGCATTTCCATCTTCGCCCCCGCATTCAGTTCAATACCAAAGTGGTGATGGCTCTTCCTCTGACCGATGGCCGGTGGGAGCTGGAACTCGCAACCGGTGAGAAAAGAATCTACAAGGGCGTTCTCGTCTGCAATGGCCATCACTGGGACAAGAAATATCCGTCCTATCCGGGGAATTTTTCGGGAGAATTTCTGCACTCGAAAGATTACAAGAACCCCGAACAGCTCTCCGGAAAACGCGTCCTCGTTATCGGGGGCGGTAATTCAGCGTGTGACCTGGCGTCCGAAGCCGCTCGTGTAGGCCGGTCATGCAGCTTGAGCATTCGCCACGGTTACTGGTTCCTGCCAAAAACGATGTTCGGCATTCCGCTCCCAGAGCTAATGAAGCCTTGGTTTCCAGTGTGGGCTCAACGAATGTTTATCGGCGCGATGATGCGCATCATCGTGGGCAAATATGAGGACTACGGTCTTCCCCGCCCCAATCACAAAATTTTCGAGACTCATCCCACGCTCAACAGCGAGCTGCTCCATTATGTGAAACACGGCCGCATCCGCCCGTGCGGGGACATTGCTCGCTACGATGGAAATACTGTTCATTTCGCGGACGGGCGCGAAGACGAATTCGACGTCATCGTCTGCGCCACTGGATTCCACGTCAGCTTTCCGTTCTTGCCGCCTGGACTTGTGCCTGTAAAGGGCGGGATCGCCTATCTCTACGGCGGTATGGTGCTCCCCGATTACAAGAACCTCTACATCATCGGCACCTCTCAGCTCCGCTATGGATTCGGGCCGGTCGTAACGCCCGGTGCAGACTTGATCGCGCGCATGGTGAAATTGCAGGATCAGATGGAGCTACCGCTCGGCCTGGTGCTCAGAGAATCCGGCGCGAAACTTCCGACCACGCATCTGGTTGATCCCATGGCGGCGTTGCGCAATATTCGCCGCAGCAAGCGATTACTGCCGCTGTTATTGAGGAGAGAGCGCCGCCTTCGCAAGAAAGTGGCCGGCGAGTTCAATCCAAGAAACGTTCCGCGTGAGGGGCTCACCGTCTCGCGCGATGTGGAGGTCTATTGAGCTGGAATTTGAAAGGCGGAGTCGCGGTCGTCACTGGAGCAGCTTCAGGAATTGGCCGGGCCCTCGCTCATCGGCTGGCTGCTGAAAAAATGTCGCTCGCGCTTGCCGACGTGGAAGAGGCAGGCCTCGAAAAGACCGCGCGAGCGATTGCCGAACGGATGGGCGACAAGCGAGTCGCTGTCACGACGCACCGGGTGGATGTGTCCGATGCACGCGGCATGGAGCAATTCGCTTCCGAAGTCGTCCAGCAGCATGAGCGCGTGACTCTCCTCGTCAACAACGCCGGCGTAGCGCTCTATGGATTTTTCGAAGAGATTACCATCGCAGACTTCGAGTGGGTGATGGGCATCGATTTCTGGGGTGTGGTGCACGGCGTTAGAAATTTCTTGCCGGTTCTCCGCCGCCAGCCTCGCGCGCACATCGTGAATGTCTCGAGTATCTACGGCATCATCGCTCCCTCTGGACAGACAGCTTATTGCGCCGCCAAATTTGCTGTTCGCGGCTTCACGGAAGTTTTGCGACATGAGCTGGAAGGATCCTCTGTCGGCGTCTCCTGCGTGCATCCGGGAGGGATTCGCACGCCGATCGCGAAAAACGCGCGCATTGGAGGCGGCGTTCACTCTTCCATCCGCCAATTAAATCTGGCCCGATTTGATCGTCACGCGATCACTTCGCCTGAAGATGCGGCGGACATCATCGTGCGTGGCGTGAAGCGCAACGAGCCGCGCATCCTGGTGGGGCCGGATGCAATTCGAATCGACCGATTGCAGCGGCTGCTGCCCATCCGCTACTGGAAAGTGCTTCAGAAGCAAGGCGAAAAGGAAATGAAGGAAATGGCCAAGGCCGGGCAGATCTAGCGGTGAGGCTTTCTTTGTGGACGCGCGGGGCGGATGGATTCGCCGAGCCACTTGAGGTAGGCGCGCGAGCCTCTTTCAATAGGCAACGCGATAATTTCCGGCACGTCGTAGCTGTGCAGTCGCTTGATCTCGCGCTCCAAAGCGGAATATTTATTACGGGAGGATTTCATGATCAGCAAGAATTCCTTCGCGGATTCCACACTTCCCTTCCAGCGATAAATGGAACGCACTGGAATCTGAACAATATTTATACAGGCGGCGAGTCGTTGCTCCACAAGCGTTCGGGCAATTTGGCGGGCCTCCATTGCAGAGGCGCAAGTTGCCAGCACAACGATCTTGTCCGTCAAGACTTTCCTCCGTTCCAACGCCTTTACTCTTGCGACTCGCGCGCGCGCGATTCTGGTACGCTCCCTGTGTGCGCGCCAAGATACAATAGCTGCCGGTGACCAGCCAAGCCATCCAATTCGGCACTTCCGGCTGGCGCGGCGTTATCGCCGACGATTTTAATTTTTCCGGCGTGCGCCGTGCCGCTGCGGCTATTGCGGGCCACGTCCGTGCGGGTAAGAGAAACCCCACACTAATCGTCGCGCACGACACAAGATTCTTTGCGGAAGAGTTTGCCCTCGCCGCTGCGAACGAGCTCAAAGGGCATGATTGCCACGTCCTGCTCTGCCAAGAGGCGACGCCGACTCCGGCCGTCGCCCACGCCATTATTCATCGCAAGCTCGATGGCGGCGTCAATATCACTGCCAGCCACAACCCAGCAGAATACAACGGCCTGAAATTTTCTGGGCTCGATGGCGGGCCTGCGTTGCCCGATGTGACCAAGGACATCGAAAAGCGCGCGGCCGCAATCAAGGACGATCCGATTTCGCTACACGAAATTGTGGATGACTTCGAGCGCGTGGATCCGCGCGAACCATACTTCGAGCAACTCGGCAAGCTCATCCGCCTCGACGTAATCAGCAAAGCGAAAGGAGATTTTGTCTGCGACGCGGTGCATGGATGCGGTGCGGGCTGGCTCGACCGAATTCTCAAGATCAATGGCAATGCGGTGACGGAGATCCGCGCCGACCGCGATGTGCTGTTCGACGGCAGCGGACCGGACCCCTCAGAAGAAAATCTTGCGCCATTGAAAGTAGCACTGCTGGAGAAAAAAGCACTTGCGGGGCTGGCGACCGATGGCGACGCGGATCGATTCGGCATTCTCGACCGCGACGGATCGTTCGTCTCGCCGAATCACATTTTGGGCCTGCTTTTCGATTACCTGCTCGAGACTCGTGGTGAAAAGTTGGGCGCATCCCGGAGCGTGGCCACATCCCATTTGCTGGACGCGGTCGCGAAGCTGCATGGCGTTCAGGTGTTTGAGACCCCCGTGGGATTCAAATATGTTGGGCCGCTGCTGCGCGAAAATAAAATCGTCATCGGCGGCGAAGAAAGCGCCGGCTTGACGATTCGAGGCCACGTGCCAGAGAAGGATGGAATTCTGGCCTGCCTGCTTGTGGCTGAAATGATCGCCGCGCGTCGGGCGTCGCTTGCGGATCAGTTGCGCGACCTTTTCCGCCGCGTCGGAGGAGAATTCTGGCCCATTCGCGTGAACCTGCATCTCGGCGCGGATGTCCAGGCACGGCTGCCGGAGCGTTTGCGCCAGAATTTTAAGGAATTCGCGGGACGGCATGTTGCGCGCACGGATCGCACAGACGGCCTGAAGCTTATTTTTGACGATGGCTCTTGGGTGTTGATGCGGCCCTCTGGCACCGAGCCGGTGGTGCGCGTGTACACGGAATCGGCTTCACCGGCCGCATCGCGGAAGCTCGCTGACCAGGCGCGCGCCTGGGTGACCACATGACGGATCAGAGGTCGAATGTCGCCCGCCTCTCGTTCGTGGAGCAAATGGGCGAATTCCTTCGCCGGAATTTGAATTGGTTCCTGGTTGCCGGCCTCGCACTTCTGCTGCTTCAGGATATTTTCGGGACTCACGGCGTGCTTGCCATGCGCCGCACGCAACAGCAGGTCGCCGAAATCCGCAGGCAAATCGATCAGCTTGACAACGAAAATCGGAAATTGCAGGACCGCGTGAAAGCTCTCAGAACTGATTCCGCGACGATCGAACGGATTGCGCGCGAAGAGAATGGACTGGCGCGGCCGGGAGAATATATTTTCAAGACTCAGCCCGGGCGCGGTGAAGGAACGAGTGCTACTCCGTTGTCCGGCGCGCCGCCGTCGAAGCGCTAGCCTTCTGTTGCGGGTCGCGGCGCACGCCGAAAAGCCGCCAGGATTTCCGCGCCCCTGCCCTTCATTCGTGTGCGCACAAGCGAAAGCAAAACCATCGCGACAAAAATAATGGCCAGCCCGACCGTGGCCATCGGAATCGACTGCGCGCGCTTCGGCAAAATCGAAAAGCGTCCGTACACAAATTCAATGTGCACCCAGTAGACGAGCAATGACGTCATCCCGATCTGAACCAGCGGGCTGAAGCCGACTTGCCCCAGCCCCCAGCGGCACCAGGCATAGCTCCCGAACAAGATGACCAGCAAGATGCTGACGCGCGCGAGCAGAAAATTGGGACTGGTGTGCCAGTAGTCGTAAACCGCGTAGAGATGCATCGGCCGCGCGTCCAGCCAAGAAGAAAGATAGAACAGCGCTAATCCTGCAGCACCGAACAAAGCTGCAGCCTTTGCCGGATTCTTCGTTGCCCACTCGCTGAACAACAAGAATCCGACGGCAAGTCCTGCGAACGCGAACGCGGTCCATGGAAAAATCGGAAACAACCACGGTTGTGGTTTGTCGTACGTGTGGACGCCGTTGATGTAAGACTCGAGGTACCACGGGAGCCAGCGAGCCCGCCAGGTGGTCCACACAGGCGGAGTCGCAAGTGCGACCCCGATCGCGATGGCCACGGCAAGGATTGTGTTCGCGGTACGTGTCCTTACGAGCCAGCAGGCTATTCCCATAAAAATCATGGAGAACCCAATCGTGTTCAGAATGTCCACACGCAGGAGATCTGTCCAAGGGGCCCAGGGTTGGCCAAGAACAAATTCCTGCACGCGAAAGAGCAGGCCCAGGGCAAAAATCTCGGCCCCGCGGCGAATCGTGGTGGCAGCAATCTTGTTCGGTGAAGCGTCCTTACGCCGCATTTTGTCCGTCACCAGCGCAAATGAAATTCCTGCGAGGAACAGGAATAGTGGCGCAGGAAGCGTGCCCCCCAGCTGCGACCACTTGATAAACGAGGTATCGCGCGCAGCGCCGCCGAGCCACGAATCGTAGCAATGCGTCTGAAACATCAGCAGGCAGGCAAGCCCCCGCATCCAGTCAATGTACGCGAGGCGTTGTTTTCCGGGTTCGATTGTGGCCATCAAGTCGAACAAGAATCGCCGAGCGGTAAACGCAAATCAAGTTTTTCTCGGAAGCGTTGCGCGCGCGAGTAAAATCCCTGCCTGTGGCTACGACTTCAAAATCCTGGCGGATGACTTTTCCGACCGCGCTTGTCGTGTGGGCCTGCGTGGTCATTCTCGCGCTGTTTCTGGGGTGGAGGCTTGGTTACGGTGGTCTGCGATTCGCGATCGCGCTGGGAGTGGCTGCCGCGCTCTTTGCATTCGAATTCTTCCTTACCGCACCGGGCGTGCTTGCCAAAGTGCACCACTGGCTCGGTGAGCACGGCGGCGCGATTGCGGCGCTCGTACCGTTGTTCGCCGTGCTGATTTATTCATTTGCCGTGACCCGCGAGTGGAAATGGATGCTGGTGGGCGCGGCTTACGCGACAGTTCCGGCGCTGCTGCTTGCGGGCAGCAGAGGAAAGCCGCCGGGTACTTGGCAAGACTATTTCGCGGTGGCGCTTGTATGGCTGCCAGTTGAATTTCGATGGATGTACCGGCTCTTCCCTTACCCGCCTCCACTGACACACACCCTCACGATCCTGATGGCGTTGAGCACTGGTGTGGCTGCGTTTGTCTTGTTGCGCCGGCTGGAAGGCGTCGGCTACGAAATCATTTGGGGACCCAGCTTCGGATGGATTGTGGTGCTCAATATCGTCCTGTGCGGCGTGATTGCAGCGCCCCTGGGAATCAAGATTGGATTCCTGACCTATGCCCCGTCTCTCGAACGGCTGCACTCTCTTCCGGTATCGGCGCTGGGTATATTGCTGTTCACGGCATGGCCGGAGGAGTTTCTGTTTCGTGGCTTGCTGCAGAATTTATTCTCGCGATCTTTCAGGAGTCAGTGGGCGGGGCTGATCTGCGCATCTCTGGTCTTTGGACTTTCGCACATACTTCACGCACCCTTTCCAAACTGGAAGTACGCGCTGCTGGGAACCATTGCGGGATTTTTTTACGGCCGTGCGTGGATGAAGAGCGGTTCGCTGCTCCCTTCGACGTTGGTCCACGCTTTTGTGGACATCAGTTGGCACGTCTTATTTCGCTGAACCAGAGAATTGTTGAGGGGCTAGCGAACAACTCCGGAAAGAGGACTCGAAGCGGTCGCGTAAAGCTTCTTCTCGATGCGGCCCGCCAAAAATGCTTTGCGGCCTGCCTCCACAGCCAGGCGCATCGCTTCTGCCATCAGCACCGTGTCCTGCGCGCCGGCAATCGCTGTATTCATTAGCACGCCATCGGCGCCAAGCTCCATGGCGACGGTTGCGTCGGAAGCGGTGCCCACGCCGGCATCGACGATCAGCGGCACTTCCGTGATGCGTTCGCGCAGAATCCGCAGGTTGGCAACATTCTGAATTCCCATGCCGGAGCCAATCGGCGCGCCAAGTGGCATCACGGCGGAAGCGCCTGCATCAATCAACTTGCGCGCCACAATCAGGTCATCGTTCGTATAAGGCAAAACGATGAACCCTTCTTTCACCAGGACTTTCGTGGCGCGGATCAGTTCTTCAGTCTCAGGAAATAGAGTTTGCTCGTCCCCAATTACTTCGAGTTTCACCCACTCCGACAATCCCACTTCACGCCCGAGGCGCGCCGTGCGGATGGCGTCGTCCGCTGAATAGCATCCGGCGGTATTGGGAAGAATAAATATTTTCTCGCGGTCAATGTAATCGAGTAGGGATTCCTTCGTACGGTCGGTCAAATTCACGCGTCGCACCGCAACCGTTACCATGTCGGCGCCGGAAGCATCATGAGCGCGCGCCATCTCCTGAAAGCTGCGGTATTTCCCCGTGCCCACAATCAGGCGGGAACGGAAAGCGCGTCCGGCGATTACAAGTTGGTCGGTCATGGGAATATCTCCGAGGTTATTGTACATCGCGCGGGCGACTCCCGACACGATGGAAGGGAGAGGATGAGGCGGAGCTATTTCTCCCGGTTTCGGATTGACGGCTAGGCGAGATGTTGAGGGCGGGGGTCTTCAACGTCGGCGTAGAGCCGGGCGATCACGTCCTGGTAGCGCGACTCGATGACGCGGCGTTTCATCTTCAGGGTGTAAGTCAATTCGCCGCTTGCGAAAGTGAAGTCTTGTTCGAGCAGAGCGAATCGCTTGGGCTTTTCATACTGTGCGAGAGGCGCGGTGAGCCGCTCGATCTCACTCGAGAGCAGATCGCGCACCCAGTGGTCTTTGACCATTTGCGCGGGCGTCGAAAATTCATGGCCGCTCTTCCGCGCCTCGCCTTCGATGGCCGCAAAATTCGGCACAACCAGAACCGAAACAAATTTGTGTTTGTCGCCGACGACGATTGCGTTCGTGATGAAGGGCGAACTTTTCAGGGTGTTTTCGATCGGTGCGGGTGCAACAAATTTGCCTGCGGCAGTCTTCAGCAGCTCTTTCTTCCGGTCGGTGATGATGAGATAGCCTTCCTCATCCAGTCGACCGATGTCGCCGGTGCGGAACCATCCGTCCGGTGTGAACACTTCGAGAGTCGCGTCGGGCTTGTGATAGTAGCCCTGCATCACATTGGGGCCCTTGACCAGGATTTCTCCATCGTCGGCGATCCGCACTTGCACATTCGGAATCGGCCGGCCGACGGTGCCAACTTTGTTGTGCCCCCGGTAGTTTGTTGTGACGACGGGCGACGTTTCCGTGAGCCCATAGCCTTGAAACACGGAAACCCCGATGGACCAGAAAAATTCCGCGATCTCGGGCGCGAGCGGAGCGCCGCCGGACGCAAATTTCGGCGAGCCGCCGCCGAGTCCCTGACGGATTTTCTTGTACACGAGCGCGTTGGCGAGATGCCACTGAATCTTTACGCCGGCGGAGACGCTTTTTCCGTATGCGCGCCAGGGAGCAGCTTCGGCAGCAACCCGGAGCGCCCAATTGAAGATGCGGCGCTTAATCCCAGTCTGCGTGCGGCCTCTCTGAAGAATGTTGCCGTAGATCTTCTCAAAGAATCTCGGGACTGCTGCGGCGGCAGTGGGGTGAAGTTCCAGAAGTGCTTGGGGCACATCCTCGATTCTTTCTACGTAAGCGACCGAGACGCCCAAGAAAATATACTGATAGGCGACCGTTCGTTCATACACGTGCGCGAGCGGAAGAAATTCCAGTGCGAGATCAGAAGATGTGAGCTCCTGAAGTGGAAGCGTATCGAGCGCATTCGAGCACAGATTCTGGTGTGTGAGCATGACCCCCTTGGGCTCACCGGTGGTGCCGGACGTGTAGATGATCGTGGCCAGCTGCCCGGATCCGACCTCCGTAGCGCGGCGGCGATACTCCGCGGCGTCGGCGTCACCGGCACCGGCGATCAGTGTTTCGTACCGCAGGAAGTCGCCTTTCAAATCGGCTGGGGCCGCGACTGAAATCACGTGCTCGAGTCCGGGTAGGTGACCGCGGCACTCGGCGATTTTCTGGGCCTGCGATTCTCCGGCAGTAATTACGATGCGCGCTCCGGAGTCTTTCAGGATGTAGGTGATCCGGTCTATAGACTCGTTGAAATAGACCGGAACGTTTACGGCGCCCAACCCCTGAATCGCAAAATCGGCTACGTGCCACTCGGGGCAGTTCGGCGCGAAAACACCGACGCGATCGCCGGACTTGACGCCGAGCTCCGCGAGTGATTTGGCGAGTCCGGCGACGCGCCGGAGCATTTCATTTGCCGAGAACGATTCCCAAACGTTTCGAGTGCGAACCATTTGCGCACGGGGGTTCGCGTACTTGTCGACGGCGTTGAGAAAACATTTGGGAAGCGCGGAATAATCCGTGGCCATCAACCCAACTCTAACGTAACGTGACGGCGCGGCGCAACGCGGCGCTACAAATCGTGTGCCGCAGTGCGCTAAAATGCCGACGGAGGCATTTCGATGTCGAAGCTCGCCACAGAAGCAGCGGCCGGCTATCAAGCGGTACGCGCCCCGCGCGGCACCACAATTTCCTGCAAAGGCTGGCAGCAGGAAGCCGCGATGCGAATGCTGATGAACAACCTGGATCCAGAGGTGGCGGAGAAGCCGGAGGATTTGATTGTTTATGGCGGGCGAGGCAAGGCGGCGCGCAATTGGAAAAGCTTTCATGCCATGGTGGCCTCGCTGAAATCATTGGAGAGTGACGAAACGCTGCTGGTGCAGTCCGGCAAGCCTGTGGGGATTTTTCGAACTCATGAGTACGCGCCGCGCGTGCTGATTGCCAATTCGAATTTGGTGGGACACTGGAGCGATTGGAAACATTTTGACGAACTCGATCGCGCGGGGCTGATGATGTACGGCCAGATGACCGCAGGGAGCTGGATCTACATCGGCACGCAGGGAATACTTCAGGGCACGTACGAAACATTTGCTGCGGCGGGGCGAAAACATTTTCAGGGTGACCTTGCGGGAAAACTGGTTGCAAGCGGAGGCATGGGTGGAATGGGTGGCGCGCAGCCGCTTGCAGCCACATTGAATGGTGCGGCATTTCTAGGAATTGACGTGGACCCCGAGCGAATCAAACGCCGCGTGAAAGCGGGCTATTGCGACGTGATGGTGAACGATTTGGACGAAGCGCTGCGCATTTTGAAGAATGCGGTGCGCAAGCGGGAGGCGACGTCCGTCGGATTGGTGGGTAATTGCGCGGATGTGATTCCCGAACTCGCGCGGCGTGGCGTGGTCCCCGATCTACTCACCGATCAAACAAGCGCGCACGATCCGGTCGGCGGGTACGTTCCGCAGGGGCTTGATGTGGAGCATGCCGCTGAATTGCGCATGTCCGATCCAGAGAGCTACCGCAAGTGCTCGCTGGATTCCATGGCCAAGCACGTGGAAGGAATGCTCGCACTGCAAAAGTTGGGTTCGGTCACGTTCGACTATGGCAACAACATCCGCACGTTCGCCTTCGAGCAAGGCGTGAAAAACGCATACGATTTCCCGGGTTTTGTCCCCGCATACATCCGCCCGCTCTTTTGCGAGGGGCGCGGCCCGTTTCGCTGGGCGGCACTTTCGGGTGAAGCTTCGGATATTCGCCGCGCGGATCAATTGGTGCTCGAAATGTTTCCGCACGACGAAATTCTTTGCCGCTGGATTCGATTGGCGCAGAAACGCGTGCGGTTCCAGGGATTGCCGGCACGCATTTGTTGGCTTGGCTACGGCGAGCGCGACAAGTTCGGACTGGCCTTGAATGATCTGGTGGCGCGGGGCGAATTGAAGGGGCCGATCGTGATCGGGCGCGACCATCTGGATTGCGGTTCGGTGGCTTCGCCGTACCGGGAAACCGAAAAAATGCATGACGGGTCGGATGCAGTCGCCGATTGGCCGCTGCTTAACGCCCTGCTGAACACGGCGAGTGGCGCCAGTTGGGTATCAATTCACAACGGAGGCGGCGTTGGTATCGGATATTCCTTGCACGCCGGCCAGGTGACCGTCGCGGATGGCTCGAAAGAAATGGCCTCGCGGATCGAGCGCGTCTTGACGAATGATCCCGGGATTGGGATCGCACGTCATGCAGACGCGGGATATCCCGAAGCCGTCAACTTTGCCCGCAAATCGAACATAAAAATTCCAATGCTCTGATACGGAGTACGAGGAGAGTTAGATGATTGTAATTACTGGTGCAACGGGAAGAACGGGGCGTGTGGCAGCCGAAACGCTGCTCGCAAAAGGTGAAAAAGTTCGCGTGGTCGGGCGCGATGCGAAGAAGCTCGAAACACTCGTGCAAAAAGGCGCGGAAGCCCGCGTCGGCAACGTCGAGGACGCCGCGTCCATGGCGAAAGTGTTTGAGGGCATGACGGCAGTGTATCTCGTGGTGCCCGAGGATAGTTCGCAACAAGACCTGCGTTCGCATCAAGAACGCGTTTCGGATTCCTACGCCGCGGCAATAAAAGGTGCGCGTGTTCCATACACGGTCGCACTCAGCAGCATCGGCGCGCAGCACGCAGAGAAGACGGGTCCCATTGTCGGCTTGCACAATATGGAACAAAAACTCAACCGCATCGCCGGCCTCAACGTACTGTATTTGCGACCGGGATATTTCATGGAGAACCTCCTGATGAGCATCTCGCCTTTGCGCTCAATGGGAGTTCTTCCCGGCGGGATAGTAAGCGATGTGCCGATGCCGTGGATTGCCACAAAGGACATCGGCGCGTATGCAGCCACTCGACTCGCTGCGCGGGATTTTTCCGGCAGCTCGATTCAGGAACTTCACGGCCAGCGTGATATCTCCATGAAAGAGGCGGCTTCGGTTGCGGGAAAGTCCATCGGCAAGCCGAATCTCGGATACATGCAAGTGCCGTTTATGATGCTCGAGCCTGCGCTCGTTCAAATGGGATTGCCGAAATCAACGGCTGCATTAATTATTGAAATGTGGAAAGGCGCTAATGCGGGCCTCATTGTGCCGCAGGAAGCGCGCTCGGCGAGGAATACGACGCCGACCACGCTTGAATCCTTCGCCACGGAGGTTTTTGCACCCGCCTTCGCAAGGAAATCGGCCAGCGCATAGGATCCGGCGGCCGAGTTATTTTTTCTTCCGGGCGGGCGGATAAGCCTTCCAGGTTGTGCCCCAGTAGTTTTTTCACTGCTGTCACGTTAGTATCGACCCACACGCTCGTGCCCGATTGGCTGATTACCGGCTGCTCTGAGCTCCTGACGCTGCGCGGAGCTGTTCCGCGGCGCGGACGGGCGCTGGGCGAGCTTGGAATCATCCGCAATGGCGCGCTGCTGGTTCACGGCGATCGCATCGCAGCCGTCGGCACCCGGCGGCGCATTGAACGCCTGCGCGGCGCCCGCCGCGCTGAAAAACTGGATCTTGGCGGCCGCGTCGTTCTTCCCGGATTTGTTGATTCGCACACCCACCTGATTTTCCCTGCCAGCCGCGCGGCGGAGTTCGAACAACGCATCGGTGGCGCCACGTATGAAGAGATTGCCCAGTCGGGCGGCGGCATTCGCTCAAGCGTCGAGCATCTGCGCCGCGCGCCCGCAAAGCACTTGAAGGCGCGCGCCCAAATGAATCTCCGTGGATTTGCTGCGCACGGCACAACCACGATCGAAGCGAAGAGCGGTTACGGCCTCGATTGGAAGAGCGAACTGAAAATTCTGGAAATTCTCTACGAGCTGCATCAGGAGCAGCCGGTGGACGTCCATTCAACATTTTTGGGCGCGCATGTGGTGCCCTCGGAATTTCGCGGGCGGGCAGATGCGTACGTCAACCTGCTCTCGCGCCGCTGGATTCCCACCGTCGCGACAGCCGGCCTCGCGGAATTCTGCGATGTGTATTGCGATAAGGGCGCATTTACGGTGGCGCAATCGCGTACCATTCTCGCCGCAGGACGTGCGTGCGGCCTGGTTCCGCGCATCCACGCGGAGCAGCTCGAGCACACGGGGGCCGCGAGGCTGGCGATCGAAATGCATGCGGCGAGCGCCGATCATCTGGAGAAAATCAATCGCAGCGACATTCGCGCGCTCAGCGTCTCAAATGTCGTCTGCACGCTTCTGCCGGGATGCTGTTTCCATCTTGGCCTCGCGCGTTACGGCCCAGCGCGTCAATTGATCGACGCGGGCGCGGTCGTCGGGCTGGCCACGGATTTCAATCCGGGGACCAGCCCAACGCTCAGCATGCCGATGATTCTTTCACTTGCGTCCACGCAAATGCGCATGAGTCCCGCCGAAACCATTGCCGCAGCGACAATCAATCCCGCCTACTCGCTGCGCCAGCACGACCGCGTCGGTTCGCTTGAAGTTGGCAAGTATGCGGACCTGGCGGCCTTTGACGTGGCCGACTACCGCGAAATCCCTTATTATTTTGGAGTGAATCTTTGCAGCTTGACGATGAAGCGCGGGGCGATTATTCACTCGAAGAACCTGTAGGGCCGTGGTGCGGCCCACCGAAAGATCTCAGAGGCTATGAAACGACTCATCGAATGCGTTCCCAATTTTTCTGAAGGCCGCGACACGGGTAAGGTGGACGCGATCGTCGCGGCGATGCGCGAAGTTCCGGGAGTGTTTCTGCTCGACCGCGAGAGCGACGCGGATCACAACCGCAGCGTCGTCACGCTGGCAGGCGAACCGGAAGCGGTCGCGGAAGCAGCCCTGCGCGGCGTCGGCAAAGCCGCCGAGTTGATCGATCTGACCAAGCACACGGGCGCGCACCCTCGAACGGGCGCGACCGACGTGGTGCCCTTCATCCCCATCGACGGCGTAACGATCGAAGACTGCGTCGCGCTGGCGAAAAAAGTGGGCCGAGAAATCTGGGAGCGTTACCGCATTCCTGTTTATTTTTATGAGTCAGCCGCGCAGAGGCCCGAGCGCACGAATCTTGAAAATATCCGCAAGGGGCAATTCGAAGGGTTGCGCGACGAGGTGCTGCGCAATCCCGACCGCGCGCCGGATGTCGGCGAGCCGCGATTGCATGCGACCGCCGGCGCAACAGTAGTGGGTGCGCGCAAATTCCTGATTGCCTATAACATCAATTTGAATACGCCGGATCTCGAAATCGCAAAGCGCATCGGCAAGAACATCCGCTTTTCGAACGGCGGTTTGCGCTATGTGAAAGCTATGGGCGTGGACTTGCGAGCGCGCCATCTCGCTCAGGTGTCCATCAACCTCACCGATTTTGAGCGAACACCGATCCATCGGGTGTTCGAAATGGTGAAGCGCGAAGCGGAACGGTATGGCGTAACCATTGTTGGCAGCGAAATCGTCGGCTTGATTCCCAAGCGCGCAATCGAACTGACCGCCGACTTCTATCTTCAGCTCGAGAACTTTTCGCCCGCGCAAGTGTTAGAGAATAGATTACAGGCGTCGTTGGGCGGCGCGGCGGCCGAAGGGCCGGGAAAGCTTGCAGCGCTCGCGCAGCCGTTCCTCGACGCAGTCGCGGAGCCCGCGGCGACGCCAGGGGGCGGGTCAGTAGCGGCGCTGGCAGGAGCGTTGGGCGCAAGTCTCGGTCAGATGGTCGCGGGCCTGTCGCGCAAGAAAAAATCGCAATCGGCCCACGTGGACCGATTGAGCGAGGCGGTGTCCGAATTTCACGCAGCGTCGCGCGCTCTGGCTGAAGCAATCGACCGCGACGCGGTTTCTTTCGAATCTGTGATGGTCGCGTACAAATTGCCGCAGGGGAGTGCAGACGAGCAGCGCCGGCGCGAAGAGGCCATCCAGCGGGCGCTCGAGGGCGCAGCAAGCGTACCAATCGAAGTTGCCCGACGGGCAGCCGATATATTTGAGCGGCTCGGGCAACTTGAATCCATCTCCAGCCCCTCTATGCTTTCAGACATCCGCGTGGGCCGGCTCATGGCCGCCGCGGGAGTTCGAGGCGCGCTCGAAAACGTCGCGATCAATCTCGAATCCATCACGGACGCAGCGTTTGCCGAGAGAATGCGATTGGAATCCGCGTCGATTCTGGCGCGGGTTGGAGAAAGTCCGGTGGGCGCAAGCCGACCGTAGTTTGTTACTGACTGAAGTGAGGAAATCGTGAGACAGCCAATTATTCGATATTTTGCGGTGACAGTGCTGGCGACAACTTCTTTGTTGGCAGCGTTGACCGCCGTACCCAAGCGCAGTTCGGCAGGTTCGCTGAGCACGGGCATTATCGGCATGTTCCCGAAAGAAGTTGGCGAATTTGCCTACGCGGACTTGAAGACAGCGCGAAAATTTTCCTGGTTCCCGCAGATTCGCGAGCAACTGCTTCCCTCGCGCTTCCGCCAATTCGAGCAGTTCCTCGCTACCGCTGGAGTTGACCCGAACACGCAGGTTGAAGAACTGGCGTGGGCCGGAATCACGGTAGCGAAAACCGGCGGCGAGGAAATCGTTGGGGTGGCGCTAGGTTCTTTTGACCCGTCGTCAACGGAAGCAAGATTCAAACAGCAGAAACTTCCCGTGATTGAGTCTCATAGCTATCATCTGTATGCCTTTGGCAGTGGGACCGGTGCAAACGACATTTTGTTTGTTTTTCTGGATTCCAACACGGCCGCTTTCGGCCATCGCAGCGCGCTCGAAAAGCTGATTGACGTTCGCTCCGGCGGCTCGGAAAGCCTAATGTCGAATGATCTACTCTTTCCCCTGATCGGCGAGGCCAATGGCAGTGGAGTGATTTGGGCGGTGCTCGATCAGCGGTACGCGCACCTGGCAATGCAGCAATTGATTCCTCAAGCCAACCAGTTTCCGCAGGCAGCCGCGATTATCAACCGGCTCCATGCCATGACCATCAACGTGGATGCCGACAGCGGCGTGGATGCGCACTTCGAGGCTGTCTGTGATTCCGTGGATGATGCGAATCTGCTTGGAGCGGCGATGCAGGCGGGCCTGATGTACCGGCGCTATCAGGAAACACAGACCAATCCGGATTTGGCGCGAGTGCTCGACAACATCCGCGTCACGCCGAGCGGCGACCGCCTGAAAATTGAAGCGCCCGTGAGCGAGGAACAACTCGGGGCGCTGATTCGCACCAAAGTGTTCGCGGTTCCTATGTAAATGGATAGCGGAAGCCGCGCGTGGGATGGCGGTCGAACTTTAGACTGTCGCTTTGCGGCCGCCACAATACTTGATCAGCTTCATGCGCGACCGCCCGTTTTGAGCTTCATACTGCACTCGGTCCACGCGTGTGTCCTGAAGAGAATTGCTGATTCCCGCCGCGATGCCCTCCCCACCGCCACAAAAAGAATCCAATCCAGCGGTAGGCAATGCCTCGCCAGCATGCTCGATGGTCACCTCAATACGATCTTGGAAATCCTCCACGATGACTTTCAGCGCGGAGTGACTCTCGTCGGAATCGCCGAGGAGCGGAAAAGTCTCGCGGCAGGCGTCAATCACGGCTGCGGCCAGGCCTTCCTGAGCTTCGGCGGTCAGGCCGACGCGTTGCGCCGAATGTGACACGATGGCGCTGACAGCGGCCAGGAGCCGCGGGTCATTGTGCAGCGACAATTCCGTGTGAGTCGGGTCAATGGTCATCTTTGTCGGCGACGCGGACGTCACAGGCCTCCCGGCAATCCGGACAATAATACAGCCCATCCACACAAAGTCGAATGTTGTGTTGGGACTGGCAGAAACAGCAATACTTCTCGCAGATGCACTGCGTCTCGGTCTTATCGCACTGCGAGCAAACGACGGCCACCTGCACGATCTCCCTGTCGAGCCAATGAAGCTATTTGAACCAATAGTAGGACAGGATGGGACGCCCGACAAGAAGGATCGGGTGAGACTTTTCTACCTTCTAGCAAGTACAGCCTCTCGACTCTGTTTTCGCGAGGCAAACTCAGCGAATCGCGCTGGTGCCGGGTTTCTTGACACCCCAGAACACGCATGCTAGTTTCGTTGTTTCGTTGCAAACTTGAGAAATTCTCAGTGACCACGCCCGCCACCGTTGAAATCCGCAAGACTGCGCTGAACGCCATCCATCGCCGGTTGGGCGCGAAGATGGTGAACTTCGGCGGCTGGGACATGCCGCTCGAATACTCGGGAATTATCGCCGAGCACATAGCCGTCCGGACGAAGGCGGGGCTTTTTGACGTCAGTCACATGGGGGAGCTCGAGATGCGCGGTCCAGGCGCGCTCGACCTGGTTCAGCATGTAACGTGCAACAACGCGGCAAAATTGATTGTCGGGCAAGCGCACTATTCCGGCTTGATGAATTCACGCGGCACGTTTGTGGACGATTTGCTGGTCCACAAAATCTCAGATACGCACTATCTCTTGTGCGTGAATGCGGGGAATCAAGACGCCGATTTTGAGCATATTGTTGCGAACAATCGCTTCGACGCCAGGGCCGAAAACACCGGGCCGCGATATTCGCAACTGGCAATCCAGGGGCCGCGAGCGAAAGAAATTCTCCAAGGGCTCACACCTGTTTCCCTCGATCCGATTCGTTATTACCATTTCGCCTTCGGAAAAGTGGATGGCATCGAGTGCCTGATCGCCCGCACCGGCTATACCGGCGAGGACGGCTTTGAAATTTATTTTGATCCTGACTTCTCCGAACAACTGTGGCAATGCCTGATGGACGTGGGCGAACCTGCGGGCCTGATTCCGTGTGGCCTGGGGGCGCGAAACACGCTGCGGCTCGAAGCGGGCATGTGCCTTTACGGCCATGAAATCGACGACACCACGACACCGTGGGAAGCAGGGCTGGGCTGGATCTGCAAGCTCGACAAGGGCCCCTTCCTCGGCAGCGATGTGCTGGCACGCCAGAAACAATCTGGAATCACGCGCAAACTGGTGGGCATCGAAATGCTCGACAAGCGGATCGGGCGCGACGGCTATCCGATTCTGATCGCTGGACGCGAAGCCGGGCGGGTTACGAGCGGCTGCCCCGCGCCTTTCCTGAAAAAGAACATCGGGATGGCTTATGTCCCGCCGGCTTCGAGTGCCATTGGTACTGAACTTGAAATCAGCATCCGTGGTCAATCGGCGCCGGCCCGGATCATTGCCTTGCCGTTTTACAAGCGGCCTCAATAGCGGACACGAGCGAGATAGGGGGCGAGGATGTATCCAAACGACTATCGATACACGAAAGACCACGAATGGATCAGGATGGACGGCGCGGTGGGAACCATCGGCATTACGGATTACGCTCAAGCAGAACTCGGCGACGTCGTGTTCGTCGAGTTGCCGAAAGTCGGCGCTCAAGTCAAAGCCGGCCAATCCTTCGGAACGGTGGAATCGGTAAAGGCGGTAAGCGAAATTTTCAGCCCCGTAACCGGTGAAGTCACGGAAACCAATTCTGCGCTCGCAGACTCGCCGGAGAAAATCAATCAAGACCCGCACGGCGCCGCGTGGCTCTTGAAAGTGAAATTGGCAGACCCGAAAGAAACTTCTAGCCTGATGGACGCCGCTGCCTACCAAGCTTACATCGCTGAGAAAGCAAAGGAACACTCGGCCTGATGCGCTATCTCCCCAAGAGTCCTTCCGAGCGGCAGGAAATGCTCGACGCCGTCGGTGTCAACTCGGTCGAAGATCTGTTTCGGTCCATTCCCGAAAAATTCCGCCTGCGCAAACCCCTTCCACTGCCTGGACCGCTTTCGGAAATGGAGATCATTCAGTATTTTCAGGCGCGGGCTGCGGAAAATGCGCGCGGCTTCACCTCGTTCCTCGGGGCCGGCGTGTACCAGCATTTGCGCTCCGTTGTCACGGATGCGCTGGTGCAGCGCGGCGAGTTCCTGACGTCCTACACACCGTACCAGGCGGAAATGGCCCAGGGTACGCTCACGGCAATTTTTGAATTCCAGACGCTGATGTCGCAACTCACGGGGCAGGAAGTCGCCAACGCCTCGATGTACGACGGTTCGACGGCTCTCACCGAAGCCGTGCTGATGGCCGAACGGCTCACCGATCGCCACCGCGTGCTTGTTGCGCGCTCGGTGCACCCCGAATACCGCCAGGTCCTCGCTACCTACGCGAAGAATCTAGGCCTCGAGATCGAAGAGATCGGCTATACGCCGACTGGACAGCTGGACCGCGCTGCACTGACGCACGAAAAACTTGCCGGCGCCGCAGCCGTCGTCGTGCAGTCGCCGAACTTTTTCGGCGTGCTCGAGGAATTGCCACAACTTACGGAGGCAGCGCATGCAGCCGGAGCGTTGGTGGTCACCACAATTACGGAAGCGGTATCACTCGGGATCGTGCGGCCTCCTGCCGAAGCGGACATCGTGGCGATGGAGGGACAGGCGTTCGGAGTCGCGCCCAGTTTCGGCGGCCCTTACGTCGGCGTTATCGCCACACGCGACAAATTTGTGCGGCAAATGCCCGGCCGCCTGGCTGGACAGACGACGGACGCCGCTGGGCGCCGCGGATTTGTTCTGACGCTCGCGACGCGGGAGCAGCATATCCGCCGCGAGAAGGCCACCTCGAACATCTGCACCAACGAAGCCCTGTATGCGCTGGTGGCGACGATCCACCTCTGCCTGCTCGGCAAGGAAGGATTGCGTGAAATGGCTTTGCAGAATCTGGCGAAGGCCCGATTTGCCCGGGGCGAGCTCGAAAAGATTCCCGGCGTCCGCCGTGCCTTCTCCGGACCCACATTCAATGAATTCGCACTCGAGTTTCCACGCTCGGTGAAAATGATCAACACGGCCCTGTTGCGTGAAAAAATCGTCGGCCCCTTCGCGCTCGGCACACAGTATCCGGAGCTCACGAAACGCGCGCTCGTCTGCGTCACGGAAACTACGCCGCGCGCAGAAATCGAACGCTTCACTGCAGCCGTCCGAAAGATTCTGGAATCGCCGGTTTAAGGAGCGATCTACTTTGAACTCGAAGTCAACAGAAACTGAGCCGCTAGCAGGTACGGTGGGGCCTGCCAACCGGAACATCAGCCGCGACGAGCTTCTGATTTTCGAGAGATCCGCTCCGGGAAAGCGCGGGATGGAGCTGCCTCCATTAGATGTTCCCGTCGTGGACTCCGCGGCGGCCCTCGGCCACGATTTTGCGCGCGAATCGATTGAAGGGTTTCCGGAAGTTAGCGAAATCGAAGTGATCCGGCATTTCACGCGCCTCTCGAGCTGGAATTACGCGATCGACCTGGGAATGTACCCGCTCGGTTCATGCACGATGAAATACAACCCGCGCGTAAACGAATATGTCGCGCGCCTCGATGGCCTGGCGAGCGAACATCCGGAACAGCCCGCTGAGGTCTCGCAAGGGTGTCTGCACATCCTCCACGACCTGCAAAAATGCTTGCTGGCGATTACGGGCATGGACGCGGTAACGCTTCAGCCCGCCGCTGGCGCTCAGGGCGAGCTGACAGGTTTGCTGATGATTCGCGCCTACCTCGAAAGCCAGGGGAACGCCCGCAAGAAGGTATTGATCCCGGACTCGGCCCATGGCACGAATCCGGCGTCGGTGGTGATTGCCGGCTACGAAGTGCAGAACATCAAGTCGAACGCGCGCGGGCAAATTGATACCGACCATCTGCGCGAATACGTCAACGAAGATGTTGCGGCGCTGATGCTGACCAACCCCAGCACCATCGGCGTGTTCGAGAAACGCATCGCTGAAATTGCGCAGATTTTGCATGAACGCGGCGCCTTGGTCTACATGGACGGCGCGAACATGAACGCGCTCGCTGGCATCACGCGCCCCGGCGATTTCGGCGTAGACGTGATGCATCTCAATTTGCACAAGACATTTTCGACCCCGCATGGCGGGGGTGGTCCGGGTGCTGGGCCCGTGGTGGTGAAGAAAATCCTCGAGCCGTTCCTGCCGGTTCCGGTCGTCGTTCAAAAAGAGAACGGCCACTATGCGCTGGATCACAGTCGTCCGCGTAGTGTCGGCCGCGTCCGCGCCTACTGCGGAAATTTTGGCGTGTTGTTGCGCGCTCTTGCCTACACCCTGGCCTACGGGCCTGGAATCCGCCAGGCGACGGAAGATGCCGTCGTCAACGCAAACTACATCCGCAAGAATCTCGAAGGGCTCTTTGATCTTCCGTACAATTTGCCGTCCATGCACGAAGTGGTCTTCAGTGACGCGCGGCAGAAGAAGCACGGCGTCAACACCATGGACATCGCTAAGCGTCTGATCGATTATGGGTTTCACCCCTATACGACGGCTTTCCCGCTGATCGTTCCGGGGGCAATGATGATCGAGCCGACCGAATCCGAATCGAAGGAGGAGTGCGATCATTTCATCGGGGCAATGCGCTCGATTGCCGCGGAAGCGGAATCAAATCCCGAACTTGTAAAGACCGCGCCGCATTCGACGCGCGTGGGCCGTCTGGACGAGGTAGCTGCTGCGCGTAAGCCGATTCTGCGGTGGAAGCCATGACTACTTTCGGCCCGGGGCCAGGAGGGTTTCATCCATGACACCAGAGCAGGCCAAATTTCTTCTGGAGGTTTTCCTCCCGTCCGTGCAGAAGGAGCATGCGACGACTCTGCGTGTACTTCAGGCAGTACCGGCCGGACATGAAACCTACCGTCCGCATCCAAATTCGCGCAGCACATTGGAATTGGTGTGGCATGTCGCCGGGGTGGACGCGTGGTTCCTCGACGGATTTCTCAAGGGAACTTTCGAAATGGATGACGACTCGATGCCCGCCGATTTTTCAACCGCCGCGGATATTGCTCTGTGGTACGAAGAAGCATTCCCTCCCAAACTCGAAAAGGTCTCAAAGCTTCCTGCCGAATTCTGGGCCAAGTCGCTGCCCTTCTTTGGAATCTACAATCTCCCGGCGGTGATGTACTTGCAGTTTATGCTCCACCACACCATTCACCATCGAGGCCAGCTCTGCGCGTATTTGCGTCCGATGGGCGGGAAAGTGCCAAACATTTACGGCGGCAGCTTCGACGAACCAATGGAAGGACCCGAGAAGGGTTAGGCTTTCGTACTAGATACTCCAGGTGTGAAGCAGCGAGGGCATCGCGGCGCGCGCCGAATCTTCTCGATCGCGCGCCACGATAATGTCGAGCTGGGCCCCGAAAGAAAACCCCAGGAATCCTTACTTTTTCTCGTTACGTGATTTCTCCACGGGGATGCTTCGCGTCGCCGCGGGAATCGTCTTTTGAGTGCTCGCCGCGTCCGCCGCAGCCGTAGCCGCGGGGAAGAAGGCCGTGCGCCCGTCGGAACTGGCAGCGGCGGCTTCCCGCATCGCCTCCGGCATCGGTGGATTGGTTGGCACCAGCGCCCCGTCAGCCTCCTTCACAAAAATCAGGCTGTTCTGGGTTGCGTCCCAATCAATCGAGAGCACGTCACCGAGACTCACCTGCTCCGTTGCCAGCAAGCTCGCCAGCGGGTACACCACGTGCCGCTCGATCGCCCGTTTCAGGTGCCGCGCGCCGTACTTCATGTCCGTC
>JBOGMZ010000024.1:0-50801 GCA_050746945.1 Candidatus Acidiferrales bacterium
GGAGAAAACCTACAACACCGTGCGGCCGCACCAGTCGCTCGGCTATCTCACCCCAGAACAATATCTGCAGCAATGGCACGCCCATCGAAAGGACTGAATGTGTTACCAATCTACTGGACGAGTTCAATTGCTTTTCCCTGTGAGCTGGATGTGCTATAAAAGTCCGTCCGAAGGACACCCACGGATGGCACATGTGGACGCGTCTGTACCGCCGGCCCAACCGAATGAGACCGAGCCCGTTGGCCGCGGAACTGAGCAGAAAGCGGAGTCTGCTTCCGGTTACTGCCCGCGGTGTTCGGCGCAGCTGGAGCCGCGGAGTTGCAAACTGATCTGCGCATCTTGCGGCTACTATATGTCCTGCTCGGATTTTTACTGAGGAGAGAGCCTGCCGTGCGGGTGCAGGCCAAATCTTCCAGCACGCAATTCAAGAACGGACAAAGAGTCTTCCAGGAGGCGTGAACGTGGCACTGAGAATGAGCGAACGAGACGTGAATGACGTGACCGCGGTGGATATCGAAGGGCGCATTGTCTTGGGCGAGGAAAGCAACGCTTTCCGCGAAAAAATTAAAGGCCTGCTGGCCGCAGGCAAGAAAAAGATCGTGCTAAACTTGGCCAACGTCAGCTACATCGACAGCGCAGGGCTAGGCACGCTGGTAGCCACCTTCCATAGCGCCCGCTCGCAGGGTGCCACGCTCAAGCTGGCACACCTCGGCGCCAAATTCAAGGAAGTGCTCCAGGTAACCAAGCTGATGACCGTGTTCGATACCTACGACAGCGAAGATCTTGCAGTGAAGAGCTTCAAGTAGCAGCTTACAGAGATTTCATCGTGGCGCGGTCCGGCGAGATTGCCGGGCCGCGGCCGGTCGTTCCAAGCTCTTTCGATTTTCCACTCACGATTCCAACTGCCTCACCACTCGATAAATGGCCAGACCGCTCAAGAGTTTGGGGTAGAAATCCGTTGATTTTTGCGGCAGCACATCTCCGCCGAGCGCAATATCAACCACCTGCTGCACACGGACCGGGTTCAGCAGGCAAGCAAGCTGTGCATCACCACGATCAACTGCTGCGATGGCGGCATCCATTTCCCGCTCGTAGGCAATGTTTTTTTCTGCGGTCACCGCCTCGGCCGTGATTCCCAGCCCTTTGTCGAGTATCAAGCGATGCAGCAGCACGACATCGAGCCCGCGCTGCGATTCGGAAACATCCGGCAGCAATTGCTCGAGATCGGCATCACGCCGCAGCAGGAACAAATAGAAAGCTCCGCCTCGGGGATAGATGCCCACGGCTCGCCGGCCATGGTTTTGTCCCGTCAAGTCTTTGTGAAATTCTGCATAAGTTGCGGCGCGCTCGTCTGAATTCTGAAACGGGTAGGAATACCAGTCGAAGCATGGCGCCAACGCTTTGCGGAAGCGGTCGAAATCAAAATCAGCGAGATTCCGGACCACGCGGTGCGTGGGAAGAATCGTCAGGCCCTTCGAAAGAGAGTTGATGAACGTCATCATCACGAACTCGTGGGCCGCAAGCGGATCGGGCTTGCCAAGCCGCGCGCGGCATTCATTGCGGTAATTCAGGGCTGTTTCGTAGCGATGATGGCCGTCCGCGATGATGAGTTTCCTTTCCGCCATTTCCTTCTGGACGCGCTTGATGAAGGCAACATCGGTGACCGGCCACAGGCGATGTGTCACTTGGAATTCGTCGTGGAGCTCCAGTGGCGCGCTCCTGCGGCCCACTTCATCGAGCCACGTTTCGATCTTCCGGCCCGGATCTTCGTAGAGCATGAAAAGCTGGCCGGTCTGAGCGCGCGTGTGGCGCAGGAGTTCGATGCGGTCGGCCTTCGGCGCGGAAAGCGTTTTTTCATGCCGGAACACGACATGAGCTTCGTAGTCTTCGATGCGGCCGAGAGCGATGAATCCGGTCCGCACGCGCCGCGTTTGCGTTCCAGGGGTCATGTACTCCTGCGAATACACATACATGGCCGGCGCGCCGTCCTGGACCAGTATTTTCTCCGTGATCCATTCCTCGAATTTCTGCGCCGCACGCGTGTACACATTGTTTTGCGCCGAATCGTCCGGGAGCACGCGGCCTTTTTCAACGGTGATCAAATTGTAGGGACTCGCTGCGTAATACCGCTCCTGCATCGCGGGCGTGATCTTGTCGTAAGGCTGCGTCAGCACCTGAGCAAGCGGGACGCGGTTCGTGTCGTATCGGAAGGCGCGAAAGGGACGAATTTCAGCCATGTGGCCTCTGGTGGAAAAGCAAACACCGCGAAAGCCAATAATTGTAACAGCCGGCGCCGCCTACACCAAAAGGCGGCTGCCGCTCTCAGACAGTGAGAACGGCGGGTGACAACCCAATTCATCACGCATAAAATGACTGATTCAGCTTGCCACCGCGAAGGGCCCCGAACGAATGGCTGACGACAGCTCGCGCTTCTCCCGTGTTCGCGTCCTCATTTTTGATCTGGACGGCACCCTGATTGATTCGAAACTGGATCTCGGCAATTCCATTAACGCCATGCTCCAGCACATGGGCCGCGCGCAACTCTCCCACGAAAAGATCTACAGTCTCGTCGGCAACGGTGCCCCGGTGCTGGTTCGCCGGGCGCTCGGCGAGGGCGTGACAGATGCGGAGGCCGATCAGGGGCTGTCTTTTTTCCTCAGCTACTACCGTAGCCATATGCTCGACAACACGGTGACCTATCCGGGCGTGCGCGAGGGCTTGAAGCTGCTGGAGCACCATCCCATGGCAGTTCTTACGAACAAGCCGGTGCGATTCAGCCAGGCGATTATCGACGGGCTGGGTCTCGCGCGCTATTTTCGATTTGTGTATGGCGGCAACAGCTTCGATAAAAAAAAGCCCCATCCGATGGGCGTGGAAATTCTGCTTCGAGAACTGACGGCTACCCCCGGCGAAGCGATGATGGTGGGAGATTCCGAAGTGGACGTCCAAACGGCGCGCAACTCCGGCATCTGGGCTTGCGGCGTCAGTTACGGGTTGGGAACCGAAGGCCTTCGCGCGCACCCGCCGGACATCATGTTGGACAGCCTTACGGAGCTACCCTCGATTCTCGGCAGCCGCACCACGGCGCGTTAGTTTTTCTTGTACGACTGTTTGTACCAGTCCCAGGTGCGGCGCAATCCTTCCTCAAAATGGACGATCGGCTGGTAACCGAGCATTTTTCTTGCGAGGGCAATGTCCGCCTGGGAATCGCGGATGTCGCCGCTGCGGGGAGGATCGTATTGGGCTGGAATTTTCTTCCCGGTGATTTTCTCGAGCAATTGCACCACTTGATTGAGTGTGATGCGCGCTCCCGTGCCGCCGTTGAAAACCATTCCGGAAGCGCCCGGCGCCTCGCAGGCGCGCAACGTTGCATCCACGACATTCTCGATATAAGTGAAATCGCGCGACTGTTCTCCGTCACCATAAATCACCGGTCGCTTACCCTCCAGCAACGCCAGCATGAAGCGCGAGAGTACTCCGGAATATTGCGAAGAAGGATCCTGCCGCGGGCCGAATACGTTGAAGTAGCGCAGGGACGCGTTTTCTAGGCCGTACACCCGGCCGAACACCTGCGCATAAAGCTCGCCCACATATTTCGTCACTCCGTAAGGGGAAATGGGCTGCGGCTGCATGGATTCGAGTTTGGGCAGCTCCGGCGTCTCGCCGTAGGCGGAAGAGGAAGCCGCGAACACGAAGCGCCGCACCTTTGCATCGCGAGCGGCCACCAGTGTGTTCAGCGTTCCGTCGATGTTCACATAGTTGGTGTCGATCGGGTCCTTCACGGATCGGGGAACCGAAGTCCGCGCCGCCAGATGAAGCACGTAATCCACGCCGTGGCAGGCAGCCTGCAAATCCTTCATGTCCGTGACGGTTCCCGCACGAAAATCGATTTTGTTCCGGACGCCGGCGAGGTTCTGTTCATTGCCAGAGGAGAGATCGTCCAATACGATCACCTGGTGACCACGGCGGACAAGCTCGTCCACGATGTTTGAACCGATGAAGCCCGCCCCACCCGTCACTAGATAACGCATGTGCGAAATTCTCCTTGGAACCGCCCCATGACGCAGGAATGATTTGCTTTAAAACGCGCGCCGGGATGTGATGGCCTGCGTCTCGCCTTTCAGGTACGCTTGAATATATCCCGCGCGGCTTACAGCGAGCAAGGATGACTGCCCCATAATATTGAGCGAATGTCTGGAGAGAGAACGCATCTAATTTAAGGCCATGAAAATTAATCATCCTATTTCAAGCAAGTTGCGTTTTGCAGTCATCGTAGTACTTTTCCCGGGATCGTTTTTGGCCGCGTCTCATCTGCTCGCCTGCGGACCGATTGCAGCGCAATCCGCGAACAAAAAGGCACCGAAATCGAAACCGGCCCCGAAGAATGCGGTTGTCGACGTGGTGATGCCTTTCCATGTGGGCGAGACGCTGAAATATCAGGTGGCCTGGGCGGCTTTCACCAGCGCCGCCTCCGTGCAATTGAATGTCGAAGAGCGCCGCGATCTTTTTGGCTGGGGCACATGGCACTTCCGCGCCACCGCTCACACCGTCAGCCCGGTTCGAAACCTCTTCTCGCTCGACGACCAGTTCGACTCGTACACTGACGCTGCTTCGCTCGAGAGCCGCCAGTATGAGATGTATCTCAATGAGCTGGGCAAGAAACAGGATCGCGTGTTTCACCCCCTCCCAATGGGGCAAGCTCCCCGAGGGGACGTGCCGCACGTCGTGGTGCAACCCGGGACGCGCGACCCGCTTGGCGCACTCTATGCCCTGCGCAGTGTGGACTGGCAGAAAACTCCCGAGTTCCGCGCGCCGGTGTACGACGGGCGTGATGTTTACGAGATGCGCTCACGACTGGAGGCCGCGAGCGAAGAAATCGTGGTCACGGCTGGAAAATATTCGGCTTCGCGCATTTCCATCCGGCTGTTTCAGCATGACAAAGAAGTTTCCGGGTTGAATTTCTCAGCGTGGCTGGCGCATGATCTCTCGCGCACGCCGGTGCTGCTGCAAGCAGACCTTCCGTTCGGAAATCTCCGCGTGGAATTAATTTCTGCAACGCAATAGTCTGGGAGAAACTCGCGGGAGAATCCGGAGTCAGTTTTCCGGCACGACCCAATCGTCCGGCGGGAAATCAATCTGCCAGAATCGTGGCGTGGGCTTGCTGAATTCGATGCCCATTTGCGTTTTTCCGCCCTGGGTGGTGCCGACATGTACCACCCGGCTATCCTGGACTTGACGCGTGGCGTTGTTCGCCACAGAGAGCACCTGGCCGGCGGCCACCGGCGCGGCGAGCGAAATCAAGGCGCCGTGCGCATTCACGACGAGTGTGCGTGTGTCTTCCTGGAAAGTCTTCCCGTCAGCCATCCTTCCGCTCACCTGGATGGGCACGCTCAGGAGCACGCGCATACTGCGGCGCCGCCCGGGATCTGGTGTCCAATTTTTTCCCTTTTCAGGAGCTTCGGGAGCCGCCATATAGACGACCATAACGCTTGCAAGCGGCCCCGGCAATGGAACTATCTTCCCATACGCGATTTTCAGTAAACAGGCGGGCAGAATCAACGATGAGCCAATACGGAGAACTCAGGCGATAGTGAGCACGCCAGGACTGATCAGCAGCTCACAATTTTCTCGCGGCGTTCCTTAACCCTTCTAGTGGCATTGCGTGTGTCCACTACCAGCTTCGCGTCTCGTACAATTGCTTCGTAATCATAACTGGAGTGGTCAGTCGCGACGAGGACGCAGTCGTAGTTTGCGAGCTTTTCCGGCGTCAGATTCACGGAACGCATGTGCGAAAAATCGTAGTGGCGCATTTTGAAGAGCGCCGGGAAATAGGGATCGTTGTAATCGAGCGCCGCGCCTCGGTCCGTAAGCAATTCGAGCAGCTTTAGCGAAGGCGACTCGCGGAGATCATCGACGTCCTTCTTATAAGCCACGCCCAGCAGCAAAATTTTCGAGCCTTTTAAGCTCTTTTTCTGTTCATTCAACGCCGCCGCAACCGCATCCACAACGTGGTAGGGCATGGAAGTATTGATCTCGCCGGCCAGTTCGATGAACCGCGTTGCGAAATCGTACTCGCGCGCTTTCCAGGAAAGATAGTACGGGTCCACGGGGATGCAATGGCCGCCAAGGCCCGGGCCGGGATAGAATGGCATGAAGCCGAACGGCTTTGACGATGCGCTGTCGATAATTTCCCAGATGTCGAGTCCCATGCGCAGCGAAAGAAGCTTCAGCTCGTTCACCAGCGCGATGTTGACGCAGCGGAAAATATTTTCGAGCAGTTTCACCATTTCCGCGGCTCGCGTCGAGCTGACCGGCACCACGCGCGAAACGATTTGAGCGTACAACGCCGCCGCGGCGCGGCCGCTGGGCGGGTTGATGCCGCCGACCACTTTCGGAATCTGCGCCAGCCCATACTGCTTGTTTCCCGGATCCTCGCGCTCGGGAGAAAAGGCCAGATAGAAATCGGTCGCAACGTTTTCCGACTTCGCGTCATTGGCAATGGGGCAACGCAAGCCGCCTTTTTCGAGTACGGGCAGCACCAACTCCTCGGTGGTGCCGGGATAGGTAGTGCTCTCGAGCACGATCAACTGGTTGCGCTGCAGGTTTGGAGCGATGGCGATGGCGGTCTGCTCCACGTAGCTCAGGTCCGGTTCGCGCCGCTGGTCGAGCGGCGTCGGCACGCAAATCAGCACTGCGTCCATATCCCGCAATTGCGTGAAATCAGAAGTGGCATCGAACCGCTTGGCCTGGACATGCTTGCTGATTTTCTCGGCGGCAATATGTTGAATGTAGGATTGTCCCGCGTTCAACTTTTCGATCTTGGATCTGTCGGTGTCGAATCCCGTGACCCGGTGACCGACATCGGCGAAACGCAGCGCGAGCGGCAGTCCCACGTAGCCGCACCCGATGATTCCGATCCTGATATCCTTCCCTGCAAAAAATTCAGGTTTGCGCTCCGCGCCCATCTAGATTCCTTTCGCGTTCTGGGTATGACTACCCGGCCACCCAAGCAGAGAGGGCCTGCCGTTTGAACCATCGACTATAGCAGGCTTCAAAGTACGGGCGAAGCGAGGCGCGGGAAGGCGTTCCTGGATGGCAAGGATTTGATGCGGAGGTTGGAGGGAGGATTTTGCCTGGCGATGCGGCGTGAAATTACCACCCGGTACCGTGAATTACCGCAGGAATGGTCAGCAACAGGATCTTCAGATCCCACCACAAACTCCAATTTTCAACGTACTGGAGGTCGAGGTTCATGTAAACGTCGAAGGAAGGATTTTGCCGCGCCGTCACTTGCCATAGGCCAGTGATGCCGGGTTTCACGCGCAATCGCTGCCGGCATGCCATGCTGTACTGTTCATATTCCTCGGGCAGTGGCGGGCGCGGCCCCACCAGACTCATATCGCCGATGAGCACGTTCCACAACTGCGGCAACTCATCCATGCTGTACTTCCGGAGAAATTTTCCCAGGGGTGTGATTCGAGGGTCGCATTTAATTTTGAAAAGAATGCGCTCGCATTCATTCAGGTGAGATAAGCGCTCACGCATGCCTTCAGCGTCGGTCACCATGGTCCGGAATTTGTAGCACGTGAAAATCCGGCCCTTGATTCCCATGCGCCGGCATCTGTATAGAAAAGGCCCTTTCGAGTCGAGCTTGACGGCGACGGCCACGGCCAGAAACAACGGCGAAAGAAAAGCCAGGAGAATGCAGGCAAGGAGAACATCCATCCCTCTCTTGATTATTCCCTCCAGGACCCGCCCCGGCTTTCGATGGAGAACAACGACGGGGCAGACTGCCGCGTGCGTGCAAGAATTTGCAGAGCCTGCGCCATTCCGCGGTGATTCGACCAGGCTCAGGTTGATACGCGCCAGTCGTGCGTCGGACCAGAGTCTCCCGGTGAGTTCCGATTCGCGAGGCGTGGTGAGGAACACTTCATCGATAAAATGTTTCTGAACGACACCAAGCAAATGTTCAGGTTCGCCCAGTGCACCGGAATCTGGCGGACTGTTTTCATCCAGGAATCCGACAAAATCATAGTCGGCAGATCTTTTGTGCTCGAAATAGGTGGCCAGTGCCTTGCCGACCCCACCCATCCCGACAATCAACGCCCGCTTCTTAGGGAGGCGCCCGGCAAGCACGCTCGTCGACCGTTGCCCAAAATCTGACAACACGGTCAGCCACTTTCGCCCCCGGCTGTAACCCCCGGCGGCTGGTTCAAAACTGAATTGGACCTCGCTAAACGGCTGCTGCTCAGAGATCGTTTCGGATTCGATCCGCTTTTGTGAAACGGCCGAACTGGACATGGCTTATTGCCCTCCAAGAATTCAGGTGCATAACTTTCCGAGAGGGAGGACATCCGGCCAGGAGAACGAGAGTCTGTGGCAAATGGCAGGGCTCAAAGTCCGGTCGATGCTAAGGACCCGACCGGGGCGCAGAAAGGGAAGGATTCTCAAGCCACTGAAGAAACCTTGCTTCAATCTTCCTGAATCACAACGGACTCTGGCTTCGCTTCAGCACGCCGGAAATTTGCCAGCCTCTCCGTTTCGTGCAGCGCGTTTAATCCGCGCATGAAAATGGCTACGCGCGTCCAATGACGATTGTTCGAAGCTACCAAGAATTCTTTCACGATCCAGGTGTTCGACTGCGTAGCTCCTGGCTTTCTCGCCCAGGGTTCGCCGCAGGTCGCCATCCTCTGCCAGAAGTTTTATTGCGGCGACCAGAGCATCGACGTCGCCGGGGGGCGTCACCATTCCACGGCCCTCGAGTTCGACCGCAAGTTGCGTTCCCTGACGGGCAGTTGCGAGGATTGCCCGGCCGCTCGCCAGCATGCCCGTCAATTTCGATGGCATCATCAGATCCGCCGCGTCACTCCGCTGCGGCAGCAAATGAATGTCGGCGAGTCCGAGCAGATCATTCAGCCGGTCAGGCAGCTGGAGCGGCAGAAAATGCACATGGCCATTCTGCCCGCTGGCTTTCTCAAGATGGTCCCGGTGGGCGCCGTCGCCACAAAAGACAAAATGGATGTCTGCTCGCGAAGCCAGCCGCCGGCTCGCCGCCGCCAGAATTTCGAGACCGTGTTTTTTTCCCATGCTCCCGGAGTAGAGCGCGACAACAGCGTTGCCTGGGATTCCGAGTTTCCCGCGCCAAGAGCTCGCTGCGGGCAGCGGATAAATTGCGGATGTATCCACCCAGTTTCGGAACAGAATGGCGCGCGCAGAATCCACGCCTTTCTCCGGGAGCCGATCGAGCATGCAATTGGAAATCGCCGAGACCCGGCCAAACCTGCGCATGAGAAAGTGCTCGATGGCATGGGCGCATTTTCTGGCCGGTGCATTCGACAAATCACCGAGCTCGAAGGCCGCGTCCACTTCGAAATCCTGCACGTGCAGCCACGCGGCTGCGCCCGAAATTCTCGCGACGCACAATGCCAGCGGGGCACACAGGAACGCCGGCTCAACGACCAACACAATTTCCGGGTGCCAGAAAATCTGCGCGAGCATCGCCGGTATCGTCGTCAGCGCAAAGCTTGCGAGATGCAGGACTCGACGCCAGCCGCGCGGCGCCCGCGGCACCCAGAGTGGGCAGCGAAGCACTTCCAGCGTCCCGCCCGATTTTCTGTCGGTTGAGAATTCACGCCGGAATTGCCAGCTCGAATAATTCTTCGACACCTGCCATTCCGGGTAGTGCGGCGGCGCCGTCACTACGCGGACGGCATGCCCGCGTCTCGCAAGCCATTCCGCCATTTCGCCCGTGTATTTGCCGATGCCCGTCAATTCCGGCGAGAAGTTGATTCCGTAAATCAGCATGCGCATAGTGATGCCCACGCCGGGCTAAGCAGGCTGCCGGGATACGAGAGAGTTGCGCGGTGTTGACTCACAGTTTGCGTTGAAATCGCGGTATGTCCTGCGCAGCCCTTCTTCGAGCGATGTGCGCGCTCCCCAGCCCAGCGCCGTCATCCGGCTGGTATCCAGGACTTTTTGTGGGGTCCCATCGGGCATGGAGGGATCAAACGTCAGCCGCCCTTCGAAACCCACCACTCGGGCGATTCGTTCGGCCAGCTCGCGGATGGTTATGTCCTCGCCGCAGCCGATGTTCACGAGCAGCCCGCCGTTGGTGCAGTTCACGGCTACCGCGAGCCGGGAAATCTCGAGGTTCATCAGCAGTACACACGCGTCTGCGGCATCTTCGCTGTAGAGGAATTCCCTTCGAGGTGCGCCTGTGCCCCAAATCCTCACCGCTTGCGCGCCGGAGGTTTTTGCCTCGTGCATCTTGCGGAGTAACGCGGGTATCACGTGCGAACCGACTACATCATACCGATCACCCGGCCCATACAAATTTGCCGGCATCGTCGCCACGAATTCCGCCCCATACTGCTGGTGGTACGATCGGCACATCTCAATACCCGCAATTTTTGCCACGGCATAGGCGCGATTCGTCCATTCGAGCGGACCGGTCAACAGGTATTCCTCCTTCAATGGCTGGGGAGCCAGCCGCGGATAGATGCAGCTCGATCCGAGGAAGAGCAGGCGCCGCACGCCCGCGCGATACGCTTCCTGAATCACGTTTGTCTGGAGCAGCAGGTTCTGGCTGATGAAATCCGCCGGGCTATTTGCGTTAGCCAGGATTCCCCCCACCTTCGCGGCTGCAAGAAAGACGTACTCAGGCCGCTCTCTTGTGAAAAATGCGCGCACGGCCATTTGCTCGGTCAAATCGAGTTCGGCATGTGAGCGCAGCACCAGGTTCGAGTGGCCCGCCGCGCGAAGCCTGCGAAGCACCGCCGAGCCCACCAGGCCACGATGGCCCGCAACGAAAATTCTTGATTGGGAATTCATGATTCAGTCGTGTGGATGATGTACGCGGAACCCGTTGCGGCGCACGATGCGGTCGCGCTCGGCCGCTTCGCGGTCTGCGGCCACCATCTCCGCAACCAATTCGCGAAAAGTCGTCCTGGGACGCCAGCCCAATTTTTTGCGCGCTTTGGCCGCGTTGCCCACCAACGCTTCCACTTCCGCGGGACGGAAGTAGCGCGAATCCACGGCAATAACCCGATGTCCGGACTGATCGTAAGCACGCTCCTCCAGCCCCCGGCCTCGCCAGGCGAGCTTGAGGCCCATTTCCTCGGCGACGGCATTCACAAATTCCCGGACGCTGAACTGCTCGCCCGTGGCGATCACATAATCTTCCGGAGATTCCTGCTGCAACATCAGCCACTGCATCTCGACGTAGTCGCGCGCGTGTCCCCAGTCGCGCCGCGCATCGAGATTGCCGAGGTACACACATTCCTCCAGGCCCGCTTGAACCTGCGCCAGGCCACGCGTAATTTTGCGCGTCACAAAGGTTTCGCCGCGCACCGGCGATTCGTGATTGAACAGAATCCCGTTGCAGGCGTACATCCCGTAGGCTTCGCGATAGTTCACCGTGATCCAGTGTGCATACAGCTTCGCAACCGAGTAGGGAGACCGCGGGTGAAACGGAGTTGTCTCCGATTGTGGAGTCTCGTGCTGGAACCCGTAAAGCTCGGACGTGGAAGCCTGATAAAAACGCACCGAGCCTGTCCGGCCCAGAATCCGAATGGCCTCGAGCAACCGCAATGTTCCGAGCGCATCCACGTTGGCGGTGTATTCCGGTGATTCAAATGACACGGCGACATGGCTCTGCGCTGCAAGGTTATAGATTTCTAGTGGCTCGATTTCCGCAACCAGGCGGGTCAGGTTGGCGGCGTCGGTCATGTCGCCGTAGTGCAGCATCAGGCGAGCGTCCGGCGTGTGAGGATCTTCGTACAGATGGTCGATGCGCCCGGTGTTGAATGACGAAGCGCGCCGCTTGATCCCGTGTACTTCGTAGCCTTTGGCCAAGAGAAATTCTGCAAGGTACGACCCATCCTGGCCGGTGATGCCGGTGATCAAAGCTTTTTTCATTCTGCACGGCTCGCTTCGGAGGGGTGGAACTAAGAATCGGGAGATCGCTGACAAGGTCGCCTGATGGTCAGCGTTTCGTGGCCACCAGGATCATGCTCTTCCAAAGGAACGGCACTCTTCCTGCTCCGTGAAATCCAACCACCTCAAATCCTGCTTCCTCGAGCAACGCCCCAAGCGTCTGCCGAGACCAGAATTTGATATGGCCGTAGTCCCAAAGCGCCGTGAAGTGTGTTTCCAACTTGCCGGTCGGAGCCAGCGCCACATTTTTCAGATAGCCGTGATACGGCGTTGAAAGGATCAGCTTTCCGCCGGGCTTCAGCAACCGGTAGCAATTCCGCGCGAAGATCCGTGGGAGGAAAATATGCTCCACCACTTCCGTGCTGATCACTGCACCACACTTTCCCGCCAGCGCGTGATTCGACAAATCCGCCGTCAAGTCCGCATAGGTGAATTCAATCCCGCGGAAATTTTTCTTCGCATGCGCCAAGCCGGATTCGGACACATCCAGGCCGTGCAGGTCGAAGCCGTAGCCGCGGAGTTCTCCGAGCATCGAGCCATTGCCGCACCCGGCTTCCGCCACCACACTCTTCGCGGGCAGATTCTCGATCCCTGCACGGACCACAGGGAGAATGAATTGGGCGGTGCAGGGGAGTTCAGCGGTGTCGTGGAGGAATTCATTCACTCGTGCGACGGCCGTGGGGGACAAGAGCTCGTTCCTCCTAAGAATGGCTGTGTCACCAGTAACGCCCGTCTTCGATTTTGTGGATGAGCTGTGGCGTCTCTTTCGCGGAGGGGCGCGTCCACGCTTCGTTGAAGAAACCAGTGATCTGCTGATTCGCTTCCCAGGCTTTCCCTTTAATCCCGAACAGGATTTGAGTCGCCCCGCCCAGATGGATGGCCCAGGCGCCCAGCGACTTTGCGTGCGCCACGAGCGGAATCGACCAGGCGCCGGCGCCCACGATCGCGACGTCGAACCGCATTGACGACATTTCCTCGCACATCGCGTCGAGCGCCGAAAACCAGTCAGCATATTGGGGAGCTGTCAAATACGCACTCAAGGGAACTCGCAGCGTGAGGAGTTCGAATGCCGGAAGAATCTCCGGCACTCGAGGCCAAACTTCGCGCCGTCGGGGATATTGCGCCTGAATCGTCTCCGCAAAGGGACTCACCACCAGCACGCGTTTTCCAGCCAGGTGCCGGCTCCAGGGCTGCGCGTGATAGTAAGGCTCGAGTGCGCGCAGGGCCGTGACCGTCGCGTGCGGAGCGAATCTCCGGCGCGCTGCGTTTTCGCCCAAGTTAAACCACACCGCAAGCACGTCGAGATGCTTTAGCGCCTCTGCAAAAGTCACGCAGAACCGCGAGAAAATGTTCGGGTCAGGCGGATACACGCCTGCAATGCGGTACAGCAGCCGCGTGTGGTAACCCCAGGATTCACAGAATCCTTCGGAATCCGCGCGACGCAAGTAATGACGCAACGCCCCCATCTCCGAAGCGCCAATCTTCCCGATGGCAGCCGGCTGGTGGATGGAGCGCGCCAACAAATCATTTCCCTCCTGCGCAGGAATGATTTCCGTTCCCAGATAGCGGGCTCGCTCGATCAGTCTTCGGTGCTGAGTAACCGGACGAGCGAAGGTTTTCACCTTCTCGTAAACTACGTCGAGCAGGGGGCTCCTCCTGCGACTGTCCCGGCGATGGCTTCCCGCCCGCCCCGACGCAAATGCTTTTCCAGGCCCAAAATCCGAATCAGCAGCGCCGCCCCAACTAACGTGAAGGCGTTCTCGGCAAAAGTGGACCTGGCAAACCAGATCAGCATGAGAAACGAGGCGGCGCACAAAAGCGCGTTCCTCTCCTGCGTCTCCACGAGGCGTTTCGAAAAGACCAGCGCGAGCCATGTGAACAGGGGCAGAACGAAAATTCCCAGAACTCCGAAATTGGCGCTGGCTTCCCCCAGCGCCGTCGAATTCAAACTCATTTCCACACCAGGCTCGTAAAGGTTCGCGGCGATGACCGTAAAGCTTTCCGTGCGCTCAGAATTCAGGATGCGCGGCTCGAAGAAGGTGAACAGGCGGCTGTAGGTGCTGCCGTACAGGTAATCGTACCGGTCGCCAAAATCCGCAATGATGTGCATCAGCAAAAGCACGTTGGCGCCTTCGGTGGCATCCATCAGCGTCGTTGCCGCCCGGTTTTCCATGTCCACATTGATCACATGAGTTTCCACGGATTCCGGAATGGTGCTCAAATCCTGCCGCACCCAGGCCCAGGCGCTGAAAATGATGATGAGCAGAGGCGAGGCGATCAGCAGGGCAGCGAGATTTTTTTTTCGGTCATACATCCAGCAGGACATTAGGAACGCCAGGAGATACATCGCGAAGAAAATCCGGTTGCCGTTGAGAACCATCCCCAGCACCAAGATGAAGACGATCAGTGAAGTGAATTTCCAGCTCGTGTCTCGCCTCTTCAGACCGGCGGCTGTATAGAGGGCGGCGGCGCCGGTCAAAATGATGTAAAGGGCCGAAGAAGCGTGCATGTAAACGATGTAGGGGGCACCAAATCGGTGGATCAACGCGTCCTGTCGGAAGTACCAGTGCGATACGAGAAACTGTTCGATGCCTCCGTTCATCCAGATCGTAGCGATCCAGTCGAGGCTCTTGAAACCAATCAGAATCAAAATCACGCGCTCTAACCCACAGCGCGAGAAGGAGAAATCTCGACTGTGATTTCCAGCCGGCGCGGGACAGCAAAAATGGACAACCCCGCAGACCAGCATCAGTGACAGCCAGATGAAAATCCATGAGCCGAGAAATTCTCTTCGCGACAGCTCCACTCCTCCCCACACGCCGCTCTGTGCATACACCGCCGGGTACGTGAAATTACCTCGCAAAGTCACAAGTCCCCACGGGATCATCACGAAAAATCCCAGTCCTACCATCCAGCCGAGAATCGGTGTCAAGATCCTGAAGGACCGCTTGAGCTTTGCGAGGACGGACGCATATGCCCCGACCAGCAAAAAGAAAAATATAATGTAAAGTATTTTCATTCTTCAAAAACTCAAGCAGCCACCAAGGACCTGCAGTTCCGCTAGGTCAGAATGGCTGCAATTCTTTCCGCCGCGTGGCCGTCCCACAACGGTGGAATCTTTCCGCGCTTGCCTCGACCGCCAAGCACCAAGTCCGCTTCCTCGATCAAGCGGCTGACTTCCCGGCCCACCAGTTTGTTGCTCCCGACGGCGACGGTGATGGGCCGCTCCGTGTTTTCACGCACAGTGAGGCAGGGGACACGCAAGAACGTCGTCTCCTCCTGGATTCCGCCCGAGTCGGTGATTACAAACGTTGCGCGCTGCTCGAGCGCCAAGAAAGATAGATAGGGGAGTGGATCCAGCAGGTGCAACGTGCCGTTGGGCATGGTGCCCAGAGAGAGCTCCGCAATCCGCTGCCGGGTACGCGGGTGGACGGGGAAAATCACTGATATCTTCTTGCTCAGCTCCGCAAATGTGGCCAGCAATTCGCGAAGGAATTCCGGCACGTCCACGTTTGCGGGCCGGTGCATCGTCACCAGTGCAAATTCCGCCGGCAGGTTCGCGGGGAGGTGCTCCCCGGATTCCCGCAAGAGGTGCGCCAAAGAATCGATCATTACGTTTCCGACTCGGTGGATTTTGTCTCCCGCGATTCCTTCTCGCCGCAGGTTTTCGTCCGCATCCGCCGATGGCGTGAACAGCGTGTCTGAAATCTGGTCGGTCAACAGCCGGTTGATTTCCTCCGGCATGCTGCGATCGAAAGACCGCAGCCCCGCCTCCACGTGTACCACGTGAATTCCGAGTTTTGCGGCCAATAGAGCCGCTGCGATGGTGGAGTTCACGTCGCCATAGACGACCACAGCATCGGGTTTCCTTTCCCTCAGCAATGGCTCGAGCCGCATCATGACTTCAGCAGTCTGGACGGCGTGGCTGCCCGGCCCAACCGCCAGATTCGAGTCCGGCTGCGGCAGGCCGAGCTGTTCGAAAAATACTTCCGACATGTTGCAATCAAAATGCTGCCCGGTATGAACTAGCGTTTGCCGGCTCCCCTTTTCGCGAAGGGCACGCACCACGGGCGCGGCCTTCATGAAATTCGGACGGGCGCCTACCACGTGCAGAAAATGTTTTTGAAATTCCATTTTTCAATTGGAGGTGTTCGTGTCGCTCACTGATTTCCGCGGCTTGCTGACTCGGCTTTTCCCAGCAATTCTGCGGATGATTGCCTTTCTCTCAAGCGTCTTGATGACTCGAGTGCCAGGAGGTAATCATCCACGCGCTTGGCGGCGATTGCATCCCAACTGAATTCCCGCGCCATCTTTTGCGCCCCGTGCGCACCCATGTCCGCCCGAATCTCCGCGTCTCTCAGGCCGAACAGCACCCGCACGAGATCCTCTCGGTGGTTCAACTGGTATTTCTTTCCGTTGCCGTTCAATCGCTCGCTGGCCGTCATCGTATGATTCGCGACGATGGGCAGGCCGCAGGCCGCGGCATCAAGCATCGAGAGCGATTCCTGCGTCGGCCAGACGCCGATGTCGGCAGCGCGGAACAGCGCCCCCAGTTCCCAAACGGGTACGAAAGGATGCAGCACGCATCCAGAGAGCTTCTGAATTTCTTCCTTCTGTACTCCGTTTCCGACAAACAGCGCGCAGTACGGTTCGCCTCGCTTCCGCAAATCGGCCACCGCCTGCGCCAGCAGCAGCGGATTCTTGTCGTTGCTGAACCGGCCGGTATAGATGCACACAACATCGCCCTGAGAAAACCCGAGCCGCCCGCGCAGCGCCGCTCGGTCTGCGGATTCGCGGGCCCCCGCGATGGGATGAAATAGTTCTGTATCCACTCCCAGCGGGCAAATATCGATTTTTGCCGGCGGGACGCCGAAGAACTGGGTGGCGATGTCCGCACAATCCTCCGTGATGGCGTAGCATTTTTCCGTCGCCAGCCCTATCAACCTGCCCGGAATCGTTCGCGTGGCAGTACAACGGAGGCGCCGAGCGCTCCAGGAATGCGGATTGTTCGCGGCGAGTGGAAACACCGAAGCGTGGTGATGGCTGCCGGTAAATAATTTGTAGCCCATGTATTGTTTCCAAAGAGCGGCTTCGAGCGGGATCCAGCCGATGGGCACCATGGTCTGTACGATATCAGGGCGAACCGCGGATAATTTCTGGCGCAGTCCCCTCATGCGCATGTGCCCGCCTACGTTTCTGTGACCGACAATATGCAGCGTGTAGCCGTCCCGGCTCTCCACAGTTCCCGCGCCAAACTGCTCGGCGAAATCTCCGTACGTTTCCTTGAAGTCGGTGGTCTGGTAATAGGGCGGCAAGTCCATGGCCACAACATGCACCTCCGCTCCCAGACGGGCGAGATACTTCGGTAGCCGGGTCTCGAGATACCCCATTTTTGACGAAAACGTTTCTGATAAGAGTGCGATGCGCATGAAATCTTCGTTGTGATAGTTGCGGGAGAACGTCGGTGGGAGAACCCGTTCCGGCGAATCGCGCGCTAGGCGTCCACTTGGTCGCGTGCTTCCACAAATTCTTCGCCCGTCAGTGCAGAGCCAGCAGGGCTATCGTGTTTCAGCGGGTTGGCGGCGAGCACTTGTGCATAAACTCTGGCGAGCAGCCGCCCCTGTTTTTCAGGCGTGAAATTTTCGCGAACCCATCTCTTGGCAGCCGCTCCCAGTGACTCCCGTCTCGCAGGGTCTCGCGCAAGGTTCAAAATCGCGCCTGCCAATGCGTCCGAGTCATTCGCAGGGACCAGCACTCCTGCGCTGTTGTGCTCGATTTGCTCCGGGATTCCGCCGATCAGGCTGCCAATGACCGGCTTGCCCGCCGCCATGGCCAGTAGCACGACTGTCGGGTAGGGATCCGCGTAGATAGGGCAATGAACAGCGATATCGGACGCTGCATAGAGCGCGGGCAGGTCCGAGCGGGGCCCAATGAATTGAAGGGCCGGCGCGGGGATAAGCTCCTCCGCCAACCTCTTAATCGCGGCAGCCTCTTTTTCGTGGCCTGAGACTGGCCCGCCCACCACAACGAAGCGGATATCCTTGCCGGCCTGCCGCACATTTTCCGCCGCTCGGACGAAACATTCGTGGCCCTTGGGAGAAACCAGCTTCGAGACGAGCAGCACCATGATTTCATCCGGACGAATGGCCAACTCGCGCCGGGTCGCCGCACGACCAGTGGCCGATTCATAGGCGCTTACATCGAATGCCCAGTCGTAAATTACATGTGTCCGCCTCGTCAGCTCCATTCTGTCCGCAATGACCCATGCCGCCGTGGACTTTGCAGGCACGACTACAGCGCTGGCGACTTGGTTGAGCGTGGCGAGGAGCAAACTCCTGTAAGGGTTTGGTGGGCGGTCGGTCCGGACATGGCAAACGGATGGAACGCCGCAGGATTTCGCTGCGATCCCGGCGATGAAGTCGGTGATCTCGTTGCAATGCACCAGGTCCACGCGTCTCTCCCGAATGAGCCGCCGCAGGGACAGAAACGTAGAAATGGAGTTGGCCGCCCAGTGACCTTGGATCAACGGGTTCCGTGTTCGCCGCGGACGTTCGATCTTCAAATACACCGCATCAAATTCGCTCGTGGGAAACATTTCACGGCTGTCGGCCGAGTCCGGAACCACGACCACTGGACGGACCCCCCTGGCTGCAACATTCCGGATCGTTTTGCGCAGAGCGTAGGAGGCGCCGCTCTCGTGCGAGACAAAGGTCGAGAAAAAGAGGACCGTTGGGCCCTCTTGGTTCTGTGGATAGAGAGTTTTCATATGCCTACTTTTCGAGTGCGTGGCGCACCGCCGCGACGACGTCCTCGACATCTTCGTCACTCAGCTTGGCACTCAACGGCAGCGAAAGTGTTCCCTTGCCGATCCACTCGGCGTTCGGAAACGCGCCCTCTCGGTATCCGAACGTGTGGCGGTAGTAGGGATGCAGGTGCACGGGCGTGTAGTGAACGCCACATCCAATCTTTTGCCGGGTCAATGAATCCAGCACCTGGTCGCGCGTCTTCCCGCATTCGTTTTCGTAAACCTGAATGGTAAAGAGATGGCGCGCGTGCCGCGTGTTCCGTTCGTCGGGGGCGGGGAGATGCACGGGCAAGTCAGAAAGATTTTCCTGATAGTAATTCCACACTTGATTGCGGCGCAGCCAGGTGGATTCAATGCGCTTTAATTGGTGGATGCCCAGCGCTGCCTGGATGTCGGTCATGTTGTACTTGTAGCCCGGTTCGGCCACTTCGTAATGCTTGTATCCGGTCTCGCTGAATCTCTTGTGGGCGTCCTGATCCATTCCGTGCAGCGAGAGGATGCGGATCCGGCTGGCCCATTCCGGATTGCTGGTCGCCACCATGCCTCCCTCGCCGGTGGTGATGTTCTTGGTCACATAGAAACTGAAGCACGTGAGCTCGCCAATGTTTCCGGCGCGCCGGCCCTCGTAGCGGCCTTCGATGCAATGAGCGGCATCCTCGATCACATGGAGGCCGTGCTTTCTGGCCAGTGACAGGATCTCATCCATCGCGCAAACGCGCCCGGCCAGGTGTACCGGAATCACTGCCTTCGTCTTCCGTGTAATGGCGCGCTCGATCATCTCCGGCTCGATGAGCAGGGTATTGCGGTTCACGTCGGCAAACACCGGTTTCGCGCCGGCGTGCACGATTGCATTGGCGGTGGCCACAAATGTCATCGGAGTGGTGATCACTTCATCGCCCCGCCCGATTCCCAGCGCGAGCAGCGAAAGATGGAGCGCTGCCGTGCACGAGTTGACCGCGATAGCCTGCGCCGCGCCCGTGTAGTCTTTCATCATCTCTTCAAATTTCGCGACGCGCGGCCCGGTACCAATCCACCCGCTGCGCAGCGTGGCGACTACTTCAGCAATCTCCTCTTCTCCGATCAGAGGGCTTCCGAAAACTAGAAAGCTCCCGCGCGGCGCGGGCAAAACTTGCTTTACGGCTTGTCTCATGGCGTTCCTTTCTTGGTCAGAATGATCGGCCCAAAATCTTGCCCGCCAAGTTGTCAGTTTTTTCGAAATACCAAATGGACTTCGGAAGCGCCCACGTCAGGCAAGATTCGGCCGATGGTGGCGCACCAGGCAGAGTCGAACCAGGCTACCGTTGGTCTCAGTCGTTCGAGAGAAGAATTATCCAGAGCGTTCATGAACAGCTTGCGCCAGGGACTTCCTGCTCCATGGGCATGCAAGACGCGGCCCCGCGGCCTGAGAGCGGCCTGCAAATCGTTCCGAGGCACGCCCCAGGCATCCGAGTGCCGCTCCCGCCGGAGCGGAAACGCACCTTGTGCAATTTGCCCCCACCTCCTCCGGCTCACCTGTTCGTGCAGCAGCAGGACGCCCCCGGGCTTCAGCACGTTCAAAATCTTGTCCAGCAACTTCGCTGAATCCGCGAAATACATCAGCACTCCCAGGCAAAGGACAACGTCGGCACTCGCTGGGCGCAACCGCAAAGCATCCAGATTGGCCAGAATGAAGACTCCTCCGGGAATATTTCCAGCCGCCGCCTTCAGCGCTTCCAGCGATGAATCGATCCCCACATACGTGTAGCCCCACGCATCAATCGGAGCCAGCGTCGCTACACGGACCGCTGTTCCGCAGCCGATATCCAGCACGAACTTGCCTCGCAAATCCGGGAGCACACTTCTGAAGAGGTGCCTTTTCCAGGATGAAAGCGTCCACCAATCCTTCCTCTCGGAATAAAGTTTCGACGCCTCCTCCTCATAGCGCACGTTCCACTGTTCGATCGTAGAAGTGGAGCGGGCCGGGCGGCTGAGGCAATCCAAAACCTTGCCTTCGATCGGAAGGCGTGTGTGGCAAGTCAGGCAACGCAGATTCTCGTCTCCATCCCAATGCCAGTCACTGGTATTGCAGACATCACAAACCACAATTCCATACTGGCTCAGCGCGCGTGTTCCTTCCATGTTGGGTGGAATGGAGGCAATCAAGATTGCTCTGTGAAAAAGGAAGACGAGGAGCTAGATCCTTCGAAAACTGTACTCTTCCCCGGAGGGTGAAACATCGAATAGGCCGTAGCCGCCCCGAGTGAGTTCTTGGACCGCACTCCTTGTTTTCTCAATGCCCACTTCCGGCCATCGGTGGTGAAATTCGACCAGGAGTTGATCTACCCGGACGTGACCCGAGAGCAAGTCCCCGATCACACCGTATTCTGCGCCTTCGATATCCATCTTCAGCAAGCCGATGCGCCCGTGTCCCAGCATTTTCATGATGGTCGCGAGGCGGCGGACGGGAGCCTCGATCGCCGGGCCCGCCTGTTCCCGTCGCAGGACAACCGAGTAGGAAACATAGCTGGAATTTTCCGGCGGACGAAACGTTGCCGTCCCATCGTACTCAGCCACGCCATAATCGTGGAAAATGAAACGCGCGGGCAGCGTCTGCGAATTCACCCACTCGATCGAGCGCGGCGTGGGGTCGAACGCGTGCACGCGCACGCCGAATCGCTCGATCAGTTCCCGGTCAAACGAAATGTCCTGACCCACCCCGAAGGAATAGACCACGCTTTCGGGCGACAATCCCGAAGGACAGATGCACCATTGCGCGCGCTCGTTTCCGAGAAGCTGTTTCTCGCACTCGATTTCCACCGGCAGGCGCAGATCCTTGCCCATCATGGCTCTCAAGAAATGCCCCGAGGAGCGAAGCTGCCTTTTCAAGCGGTCGAACGTTCTGCCGACGTTCCGTGAGGCGTCTGTGGGGATGGCCATCATCGTTCAACCCAGCAGCGCGGCTGCCTTTCCGAACCCCAGCCGCTTCCATCTTCGAGCCGCCCGGCAAGCCAGCGGAAAGTAAGCGGGCAAGTTCAAACAGGTCCGCCGGATCCGGCGGATCGATTCCTCCGACATTTCCTCAAAGACTGTGTCGTCAAACTGCGTCGCTGCGGTAGTTGCCAATTCCAGCGCGAAACCGTGCTGCCGCTGCATCGAAGCGCAAACCCATCCAAGCATGTAATCTCTCCGGCTGAAATCCATGCCCGCAAACGAATTCAGGTAGGTTACCTCTCCCCATCCCGGTGAAGTTTTCAGCAGGTGGACCATGAATTTGCGCGTGAACCGTCCCAGCTCATCCGCCGCGCCCCTTGGCAACCTGGTCGACCCTTTGATCTTTACGTCCGACATCCAGAACCCCAGCGCGTCCATCGCGGACATCAGCTTCCAGAGCTTGTCCTCGCCGCAATAGGCATCGATGATTCCCGGTTCAAATTCAGCCACGATTACCTTTTGCATGAGTGGTTCCCGCAGGCTGAGGAATAGCCGCAGATCAGCGCCCTGCGAATCCGTCTTGAACCAATCGACCCGGTTCAGATTCAAATCGCGCAGCGCCGTCGCCACCTGCATCGTTTTGACCGTGCCTTTCTTCACCACGCGAAAGCGGTCGGCGAATTCCCACGCCGCGAGCCCCGCTTCATTCGGAGCCAGTACGCTCGAACACGCAGGTGACTTCGTTAAATAGAATTCGCACATCCCCTCCTCGCTGCTTGTGACCGCGCGATTGAATATGTGCAGATCGCGATAGATGCGCGAAGCCTTGCGCGTTCGTTCCATTTCTCGCTCATCCGGATCGAACGCGATGCAGATGGAATATTTCGCCAGCTCCCTCCAGGCCGGGTTCAGTCCACCCGAAGCGCCGATGTCGATCAGCACCGGCGGAGACTCCTCCAGTTCCGGCCGCCGCATCACTTTTTCAATTACGCTCATTCTTGACCGGAATCTCGGGTTCGACTTAGCGGCACTGCGTCCGCGCCAGCGTCGCCAAATTCTGAACTCTTCATTCGCTCGCCACTCTCGCCACCATTCGCGTGTACCCGCGAAATGCAGTCAAGAATCCGATTACGAGCGCGCACGTGTAAGCCGCCGCGGACGACAGCACGCCCATCACTGCGCCCAGCAGCCCGTAACGAATCACCAGGGGAACTCCCACCAAGAATGTGGCCGCTCCGCTCGCCAGATAACCGTAAAAGACCAGCTTCGGCAGCTCGGCAGCTTTTAACGCATCGTTAATTGTGTTGCCGATTCCCATCAACAGCGGAAGCAAGGCGAGCAAATAAAGGAGCGGCGCAAGATTGTCGAATCTACCCGCGTACAGCACATGCATTACCGGCCGTCCCACCAGCCGCACGGCGAGCGCGAACAGAGCCGTGATGCCCACTGTCACAAGGCCGATTTGCCATTCCAGGGTCATGAATTTTTCCATTCTTTTTGCCGCGTAGTGCGCCGCCAGCGCGGGAAGCACCAGATAATTCAGCGCAATGAACAACTGGTCCACGGGCGCAATCAGCAGGTAAATAGCACGCAAGTTGGCAACATCCTTCACCGAAAGAATTCCGGCGACCAGCCAGTAATAGCTTTGAGTGGACAGTTGGATCGCAAGCGCGGACGCGAACACCCAGCGCGTGTATCTGAAATGCTCACGCCAGTAGTCCGGTTCCAGCTTTAAGAAAGCCTCGCGCGATCTTTCGAAGGGCAACTTCCTCGCAAATATGGCCCCGGCGACGATCCATCCCAGCGCAAGAAGGATGTACGCGGAAAAGCCGTTCAGCGCCTGCATTCGAGAAGCGACCCACAGTCCAGCCACCACGGTTAAAAAGAAAGCGAAAGAAGTTCCGGCGGCAAGCGAGGCCCGGCGTTGCATGTAGAAGACTCGCCGCAAAAAGGAGCCTGAAAGCAGAATCCCAGCCGTCATCCCCAGCCCCACCAGCGCCCGCGATACCAGATGCGGCGCAAATCTGCGAAACACTAAGCACGCGGCGAGCAATGCCGTCGTCATCAGCAGCCCCACGGCCGCGTTGCTCCGCGCCATTAAGCAGAAATATTCCGAGAAACGCGCGCGATGCCTCCCGGATCCGTACACCGTGTAGGGCTCCAGAATTGCGGCGCCGTGCAGCCCCGCCAGAAATGTGAAGACAGAATACGACAGCGCGAACATTCCGTACTCTTCCTTCGTCTGCGTTCGCGCCAGGATCACGTTCACAAGAAATGTTCCACCCACCACAAGCGCCTGGTCCGCCAGGCTGAACCCGAACGGCTTCAATCCGTCCCTGCTGGGGATCGGGGCTGAAAATTCCCGCAGCCAACCGGCCGTGCGCGGTGCGGTCCTCCGTGTAGGTGGCTGTACGCGGCAAGATTCTTCAGCCATCACTTGTGGAGTATTTTCCATTCCGCTTTGCTTCGGAGCCCTGCATGGTTCGTGATTGAAATGGTTGGCTGGGCGCGTGGAATCGCGCCACCGTTCGCTCTCAGGAAATTAGCTCGACATCGTTTGCGTCGATCTCAACGGATGCGGCGCGCGCGATCAGATCCATGGCGAGAACCACGCGGCAGCCGCTCTTCCGTCGGACCAGCGTTCCTTCCGCGCCCTTCAACGGTCCGTCAAGAACTCGCACTCGCTTTCCACTCGTCAGGTACGGGTGCGGGGCCGCACGCAATTGCGGCGCAAGTGCCTGCCGCAATGTTTCGATTTCACGATCCGCGAGAGGCGCTGCGACACCGCCAAATCCCACCAGGCGCACCACGCTTGGCAATCCGAGCACCTGCAAACGGTTTCGCAGCGCGAGCCGCGCAAACACGTATCCGTTGAACAGCGGCAATTGCAATCGCACCCGGCGATCTTTCCAGCGCCGCAAGCTCTCAAAGAGGGGCAGAAATTGCTCCACGTTTCGCTCGGCCAGCTGTTGCGCCACCCGCTTCTCATGGTTCGCGCAAGTGTGCAGCACGTACCATCGCGGCTCCTCGTAACTCAATTGGCGGTTGCTCAGCCCCTCGCGAAAATCTAAATCTTCACTCTGTTCAATACTCATTTTCCGCTCGCGTTTGCCACGGGCACAGCTTCGCCCCGCTAACTACAGGTGCGAGATCGATGTAACCCGTTCTGCACCAGTGGGTTACACGGATTTTTGGCCCGTCTTACTCTTCCCGTGATCTCGATGGCTGCCGGTCGAATCGCTCAAGACCACCTGCGCCAATCCCCGGCAACTTCGAACCATTTCGTCGCGCAAACTTGTTGCGTGCCGCCCCCAATATCATCTCGCCCAAAATCTTGCGCGAATCTTGCGGATCCATTTCCCGCCACGCGGCCGCCCCCAAAACACATGCCGCCGCGCATCCCAGAGCCAGACACGTGCTGAAAAGAGTCAGCAGCATCCGCGGTGGAAACGATTTCCGCTCCGGCAGGTTGGCCGGGTCGAGCACTTTCACGCTCGGCGTCTCTTTCGCCTCTTCCACTTTCGCGAGTTCGTATTCCTGCGTCAGCGCTTCGAACACAGATGCTTCTACCTTGGTCCGCCGGTACAAGTCCTCGTAGGTAACTCCCAGCAATGGAAGCTTGCGGATCGAAGGGTAGGGCGATTCATTCCCCGCGTGGTCGCCGGCCGTTGCCGCGTCGTCCTTCCCGCCCATTTTCTCGAGCTGCTTCTTCAGCTCGGCAATGCGCGCTTCGAGCGACCGTATGCGCACATTCTGATTCGTGTAAATCTGCTTCATTCCTTCCAGTGAAGACTCCGCAGCGATCAGTTGGCCCTGCAGCGTCGAGGCCGCTTCGAGAATGCTTCTGCCCTGCTCCTTGATGTCGATGGCCGCGTTCTTGCTGGCGAATTGGCTCAGCTGTTTTTCTGCATCTTCCAAATCCGATTGCACCCCCTTCAGCCGTTGCTCCAGAAACTCGCGCTCGCGGCCTGCCGCCGATGTGCTCAGCTGGTTGACCAGCCTGTTCAACTCTTCCGCGTACTCCGCGGCCATGGCTTGCGCCCGCACCGGTTTCTTGTCTGTCACGCGAATGGTGATGATCCCGCTCCGGTGATCCTCGGAAATTTCCGTGTTGCGCTCGAGTGCACGCTGCGCGTCTTCCTCCCGCTTCGTTCCGTACAATCGCTTCAGATCAAATTTTTCGATGACCGCGTTCTGTACCGTTCGGCTCCCCAGCATGCCCACGAAAAGCACTCCGGTGCTTTTCAATCCCAGCGCGTCACCGCCCATTGCCGCAAGGCTTCCCCCCGCTCCTCTCGCCAGCGCCGTCAGGAGTGCCGCGCCCGAGCCGGATTGGCTGTCCGGCGGCATCAGCCGCGTGGTCGATTCGTAGCGCGCGGGAATCAGGAACGCGATACTCAACCCGAGCGCGAAGCCCAGCGCCGCCGCCACCGCGAGAAATTTCCAGTGGCTCGCAAGCGCCCACATTTGCGCGATCCGTTTTTCCTGCGCAGCTCGCTGCACTACGAATTCGCCGAAATCGTTCCCGCCGTCAGGCGCGCTCGCAGCCATGGTCTGCACTCGCTTGGATTCGCCGGGCATCAGGGCGCCCTCTGAAATCGATCGTCGAAGCTCAGCAACGAGACCCCATGCATCGCTTTGCTCCACGAACGCGGCCAGAATCCGATTTCGAGCGATGCCGTCCAGTTCGTCTGTGCCGTTGTCGCCAGCAAGGGAAATTTCCACTTCTCGTACTGCAGGAATGCCGAAAAATTCCATTCGCCGTTGCGCCAGAAATTAGTCTTCACGGACGCATCATTCAGCGTCCCTCCTCCAGGAATGAAGTCACCATCTACTTTCGCGTGCCGGTATCCAAGTTGCACCGAATTCCGCGCACTGATCCAGTATGTCGTCCAAGCTTGAATCCCCTGGCCCTCTCTGCCGACCCAGCTTCCGATGATGTTGTTCTTGTCGGTGTAGAGGTCGTGGTAAAAGCCGTCATAATAGATGTAGTGTCCTCGATTGCTCCGAGCCGTGGGAGTGTCGGTGTACACACCCTCGGCGCGAAAATCGAGTTTCGCAAATTTCGGCACACGCGCGAGGTAAATGCCCGAATTGATGCCGGCCCGGCGTGGAGCGTCGAGAGGCGAGGGGTCGTCGGTCGTAATTGAATCGGCGTACACCGTCAGCCAGTCGCGCGCAAACGGAACTCGATAGGAGAATTCAAATCCTCCGGTGCGTTTCCCAGGGTCATTCAGAGCTGTTTCGTTCTTCACGTCCCCCAGCGCGCTGTAGCTTGCCCATACGTGTCCGAGCGTCAGCGCGCGGCCTACACCTCCGATTTCGACGGTGCGGGTGAACCCCACTTCCAAATTTGTTGTCGGCTTGAAACTGATTTTTTCTCCATGCAGGAGCGGTCGAGGAGGGAATCTGTCACCGGAGAGCTTGCCGAAGAATGCATCCGTCTTGATGGGCCCCATATAACGGAAAATCCACGGAAGACGGAAAGGCGCTATCCGGCTCGCCCTGAACATGTAAATTGGCTCAGCATTGTTGCTGAAAAGCATCGCGCTGCCCAAGCCGGGCCCCCACCACAGGCTCTGTTTTCCAAACGCCAGATTCCAATCCGCCACATTGGCTGCAACGTAGGTGTCAAGCAGCCGGAACTTGTTCGCCGCCGACACGGGAGTTGCCGGATCGAGTGGTTCGCCATCCACGGCGCTGATTGCAGCTCGCGCAGCCAAGGAATACGCGGGTGCAGAGGGAGAGTGCTGATACTCACCCCGGACGTATACTGTGAAGCGCCCCTCCGTGGCGTAACCCGAAAATCCGTCATAGTTGTTGAATCCCCGCTCATAGGGCCGCCCAGAATTGTTGATGATGCTCTGGCCAAAATGACGGCTGTCATTCAGCGGCGACCCGGTGATTTCTGTAGCACCTGCATAGACAGATTCCACCCTTATGGATCGCTCGCCTCCTCCGTCCGCCGCTTCCAGCCCCGATTGAAACTCTCTTGCGAGCGTTTCATACAGGCGGCTTGGCTCGCTGGACCTGCGATCCTGCCCGCGAATTTTGTCTCCAGCCTCCTCAACCATCCGCGCGCATTCAATCCGCGTCCACGGACGCATCCCTAAAAACTCCATGTGAATAAAGCCGAGTGCGCGCAACCGTTCGAGCGCGGGATAAATCCAGCTATCGAGCTCCACATAAGGTGAGCCAACGCTTCCTGGCCTCCCGCCTACAATTTCATCCCTTGCTTCCGCATAGCTCAACCACTCACCGCCGCCAATTTCCGGATGGTGATGCGCGCGATAGACGTGCTGGCCGACAAACCATCCGATCGCGCTCCCGATCAGCACGTCAGAAGGGAAGTGTTGCTTCGCAGTGACGCGCGACACGCTTACCGCCGATGCCAGCCCGTAAGCCAGAAATGTCGTGAGCGGGCCTGGATATTCGTGCGCAATCACGCTGGCGATGGACCATGCCGCAGCCGCATGCTCGGACGGAAACGAATCGCTACCCTGCCAGAAATTTCCGCGGTATTGATTCGTTAATGGACGCTCCCGCCCGAATGCGTATTTGAGCCCATACGTCATTCCAAAACTGTCCATCGCAGCTTCGCCGGCGAGCAGACCGGTTTCGCTGCGATGGTCGTCATGCGTCATCAGGCCCCAGAAATAGAATCCGCCGCCCACGCCCGCGAGAGCACCCAGTCCGTAATTCGAAAAGCTGTTGCTGTCGTGCAAACGGCCGGGGGAATTCGAAAGATGCTTGCTGTACTCCGTGTCGGTCGCGAGCATCCCGCCTGCCGCAACTCCCAGCGGCAGCAGCCAGTCGGCGTCGGCCAGCCGCAATCGCTTGGGGCTCGACCACATCGCTTTCTGATCCGCCGCAAGATTTCTCAGGAGTGCCAGCCCCAGAGAATTTTCGTGCGAATCTTCGTGCCATTTTTCGCCTGAGCTCGCCTGAATTGCGGAGGGCGAAGCTGGGTCGCTTGAGGTGCTGGAACGAGAGCTGCTCGAAGAAAAAGTTTCCTCCGCGAGTGTTTTCTTCGCTGCGGTTGTGTTTACCGCCGCAGGTTTTGCTTCGGCACGCTGGTCCTGCGCCCATGCGGAGCCGCTCGAACTCGACGCATGCGCGACTGCAAGCAGGAAGCAGTTCAGCAACAGTCCCGTCATCCTTCGTTTCATTCTCGATATCCGCTAATAGCGCGTCGCGATGAACACGGTGCTCGCAATTGACGAGGCCACTTGCACAGCCATGAATAGGTTTTGCCACTGGATTCCGCCGCCCATGGCCTTTTCCGGCACAACGACTGTGTCGCCCGGCTCGAGCACAGCGCTCAACGAACTGCCGCTCCACATGCTGTCGTTCGTTCCGATCACCGAGCCATCCGCGCGAATCACAAAAATTCCTTTTTTGTACGCCAGTTGCGTGGGCCCGCCCGATTGGCCCAGGTACCACTTCGCGCTCCGTCCCGGCCGGTACGAAACGGCCGTGGGGTTGAAAACCTGTCCGCTAACCATCACATAGCTGGGTCTCTTCGGAATCACCAGCGAGTCTCCGGCCCGCACTTCGATGTCTGCGGGAGTGTTTTTCCAATGATCCGGTTGAGAGGAAATTCGAACGGCGACGCGGCCAAGTGGCGGGTTGCTCGTGAGCTGCGCGAGTGTTGTCTGGTACTGCTGCAAGGCGGCCTCCTTGGCCTGCTTTTGCCGCGCATCCGTTTCCGGCATGAGTTCCAGGCTGGTCTGAACGCTTTTTACGCGCAGGATCATATCGTCCTGTGCTTTGGCTTCAAGTTCGCGCACCTGCATTCGCTCGAGGACGGCGCCGTAAGGATACCCATCAGGCTGGAATCCTCCGGCGCGTTCGATCACCGAGCTCAATCGTTCGCCCGGACGAATTCCGTACGTTCCCGGATGCTTTAGTTCGCCCTTGAGGGTGATCGAAGCGCCTAGGTCGTTCCACCCTGGAAGCTGACGAACGGTCAATACATCCCCGTTGTGGAGCGCCGGGTCGGAGCCGGTATCGCCGGCGAGCGCGGCCGCCAGGGCGACATTCTCGTGTTGCCCGACGAGTTCGCCATTTCGTTCGCCCCACTGGTAATGAGTTAAGTCGGCTGATTGCGTGTCCGCGCTGGGCTTCAATCCGCCACCCGCACGGATCAGTTCTCCGACGCGCATGTTGGTGGTCAGCGGGTAGCGGCCTGGATTTCCCACCTCGCCTTGGACATAGACGGTTGCGGGCTCGACTGCGTCCGGACTGCGGTGAATCAGCAGACGGTCACGCGGTTCCAGGAGAACATTTTCAGTCGCGTCCCCCGCGAGCGCCTGCTCCAGGCGCACGCTCAAAATTTTCAGTTTTCCCCCAGCCATAGTTCGAAACACCTGTGCGTCCGCGGTCTGCGCGTCCGGATTCAAACCTCCGGCCAGATGAACGGCGTCGCTCAGCCGGATTTGGCCAGACGTGCGATACGTGCCCGGCTGGCGCACGTCACCCCAGACGGAAACTACGGGCGGATTTTCAAAATCGTAGCGGCTGAAAATTCGCACAGTATCCATGGCTTGGAGAGCGGGCGACTGCGCCGGATTCTCGAAGGCCGCGGCCAAATCGAAGCTTTCGACGCTCGGATGAAAATCCGGCACGTTCAGGCGGATGATTTCCGCATATTGCACGGAAGGTTCCGGCAAAAGGTCTTTGTAGGACGCGATTAAATCCGTCACACGCATGTCCGGGCGGTAGGAATAGCGCCCCGGACGGATCACGTGGCCTTCGAGGTAAACGGCGTCCTGATTGTAAGGAGCGATTGGGAAAATCCTGATGCGGTCGCCGTCGTGAATTTCGAAGGATTCCAGTTTCTTCGTTACTTCAGCAGGGTCTTCTCCGTCAGGGACGTCAACGCTCAGCATCGTGCGCTTCTCGTGCAGCACTGTCCGCGCGACCTCGATGTGCCGCAATGCCGCCGTCGGCAGCAGTCCGCCCGCGAGCTCGAGCACGCTGGCGAGATTTTTTTCGTCGCGGAGTTCATAAATCGCGGGGCGGCGGAGCATTCCTTCGACCGTCACCTGCGCCCCAATCGGCGGCGCGAGGATGGTGTCGCCGTTTTCGAGGCGCTGGATGTCCTTCTTCACGCCGTGCAGCAGCAAGTCGTAGACATCCACCACTTGCACCAGTTGATCGCCGCGATAATGTTTCACCACTCGCAACGAACCACGCGCCGTTGGCCCTCCGGCCGCAAACAGCGCGTTCAGTGGAGTCGAAAGTGAGCTAATGTCGTATGCGCCCGGATTCACCAGGTCGCCTACTTCGTAAACGCGGATCGTGCGCAGGCGCGCGAGTGAAACGTCCGCGGACACATCGCGAAATTGCGTCCGCAAAATCTGTTGCACATTCTGCTGCACGTCCGCCAGGCTTTTCCCACTCACAAGAATGGGGCCTACTTCCGGCAGGCTCACGCGGCCTTCGCGGTCCACCGTGCGCGTGAGCCGCCGCGAGACGCTGCCCCACAGATCAAACGCCAGTCCATCGCCCGGCCCCACCACGTAATCAGGTCCAGCGGGCAAATCCATGGGAATCAGTTCCGGATCCCGCGAGCCATTTTCAAAGACGTCGATGCCAAATCGCCTAGGTACAGCTGGCCGGGGCACCGCCTGCAAATACATGTCGTAAATCGATGGAATGTCCTCGTACGGGCTTGCCTTTCGTATGATTTCCGCCGGTTCTCGTGCTGGCCTTGGCCCGAAACTGCGATCGAACGGCTGCCCGGCAGCAGCCGGGGAAACAAGTTCGGAACCAACCGACTCGCCCGGCTCTGACAGTTCAAGATCGTTTCCTTCGATACTTCCGTTCATATTTCCCATCCGCTGCGAAGGACCTGGCGACGTCTCCCCGCTCGACCAGTTGAAGGGAGAGACCGCGTCGCCCGCCCCGCTGGCGGAGAATTGTGAAAAACTTTTTTCGGAATCAGCTCCCGCTTGCACCATTTGGGCGTGTTCATCCGTGTCTGAGAGTGATCGCGGCATCGTTAGCGGATTTTCTGGATTTGGGTTTATCCGCGCCGGCGGCGCGCCGGGAACAAGCTCCTGTCTTGCGCCCGTTTGCGATTCCCGGCGCGGCTTCCCAGCAGGACACACTGGCCCGCTTGCTGCCTCGCACGGTCGCTCACTCTGAGACGTCAGTTTGCTTCGCGCGCGGGCTTGCGCTCGCTCATCTTCCGCTTGCTGCACCAGCCACTTCACGTGTTCCGGGACCAACAACGCACGCTCTCTGCCCAATTCAGACTCCGGATTGAACTTGGGAACAAGATAACCGTAACGCTGGAGCAAACGCGTCGCCACGGACCGGAATTGAACATCCTCTTCAAGGCGCTTGAAAATCGCGTCGTTCGTCAGATCGGAGTCACTAACTATCTGACCATGGTCCGTGGCATCCTTGGCGGTCCAGCGTTTCAACTCGACCAACAGGCCCGGATTCGTCACTAGCACGAGCTTGAGTTCGGCGGCTGACGCTGCCACACGGCTCAGGTTTTCACGGCCAAGGTCGGATGTTCCGACGGGAGTTGGCCTGCGATCCTGCGCTTGAGCCGCCCCGCAGAACATGATCTCGCCAGCGAAGGCGACACAAAGGAGTACCGCTTGAAGGCGGCACATCTGGCGAGCGACACCAGGTGCCGCTTTCGCCCGGTTCGTGCTCGGAAAATTTGCGTTTATTCTTGCGGCTTTCATAGACGTTCGCTGACGCTGCCGCCCACTATCCGATCCGCGGAACGACTTTGGTCGTGCACCCGTTCCCGAGTTGAAACTGTTTCAATCAGCTTCAGCTTGTTCATTGCAATAGGCGGGCCAATTCGGTTTCGGATCGATTAATTTTGTTTTCCACTCTTCCTTCTATCGTTGTCACCAACTCTCGCGTGCGCTATCCTCACAAAAAGATGATCGACATTCATTGCCACATACTTCCGGGGCTTGACGATGGCCCCGACTCGTTTGAACTCTCTTGCGCCATGGCTGAAATGGCAATTGCCGACGGCATTACACACATCATCGGCACGCCTCACGCGCATCCTGCCCATCCATTCATTCCCGAATTGGTAAGAAAACGCCGGGATGAACTTCAGAAGGTTTTCGAAGGTCGCCTGACTATCGCCACCGGTTGCGATTTCCACCTCAGCTTTGAGAACCTGCAGGACATCCGCCACGAGCCCAGCCGCTACACGCTGAACCAGAAAAACTATCTACTCGTCGAGTTCGCCGATTTCTCAATCCCGCCTTCGCTCGACCAGGCCTTGCACGAGCTTCAACTTGCCGGACTGACACCTGTGGTCACACATCCGGAACGCAACCCATTGATTCGCACGCAGCCGGAGCGCCTGTTTCGCTGGCTGCGGCAGGGCTGCTATGTACAGGTGACTGCGCAATCACTGCTGGGGAGATTTGGAAGGGCCGCCGAAGAGATCGCTCATGAATGGCTCAAGGCAGGTGCGGTACATTTTCTTGCGAGCGACGCGCACAACGTCACCACACGTCCGCTGCGTTTGAAGGAGGCGTACGATCACGTGGCGAAAAAACACAGTGAGGAATTAGCGCGGGCGCTGCTGGTGGAAAATCCGCTCGCGGCGTTTGAAGGTAGACCGTTACTGCATGTTCCTGAACTCGACGACAAATTGGGATCGAGCGATTCCGATTCGCACGTGCCGCGCCGCAAAAAGAGATTCTGGTTCTTCTAATCGTTTAGTTGAAAAGCTCCAGAATTTCTTCGTAGCGTTTGAAGGGTGGAATCAGATAAGTCCCTGCAATTCCCTCGCTGCGCGCCTCGCGCGCCCACTCCAACATCTTACGCGCGAGCGAGAAGCCACAGTCACGAGCTGCGTCTCCCGCCAGCTGCATCGCTTTCAGCGTCCCGTCTGGAATCAGGATTCCCGGAACCTCGTTGTTCAGGCGGAGCGCTTGCTTGTAACTTGTCAGCGGCCACAGTCCCACAAGAACAGGTACCGGTGATTTTCCGCCAAGCCGTTTCAAAAATGCGCGCCAGTGCTCGGGATCAAAAATCGGCTGGGTCATCGCGAAGTGCGCGCCTGCTTCAATTTTTTTCTCAAAACGCCGCAACTCTTCATCCAAATCTTCCGCAACGGGATTCACGGCGACCCCAATCGTGAAATTCGTGGCGCCGCCCAAATTTTTCCCCGCCCAGTCGGTACCTTGATTCAGCCGCGCGAGCATTTTCACCAGGCCGATCGAATCCACTTCGTACACGCCGCTCGCTTCGGGATAATCGCCCAGCGATGGCGGATCGCCGGTAATTGCGAGCACGTTGCGCACGCCGCCCACGGCCCAGGCCCCCAGCAACATCGCTTGCAAGCCGATCATGTTTGCGTCGCGCGTGGTCAAGTGCGGAATGGTTTCGAATCCATGGGCCTCGAGCGCACCAGCCAGCACCAGCGCGTCCATGCCCACACGCGCGAGCGTGCCGCTATTGATGTCGATCGAGTCCACCTGACCCGAGGCCATCACGCGGCTCACTTGCTCGACAATCCGATCTATCGAGACGCCCTTCGGCGGATCGATTTCAACGGAGACGGCAAATTTCTCTGTCTGAATCTTGCGCCACAATTTACTCTCCGGCTCACGCGCCGCCACGCGCCGCATGCGTTCGGCCGGCTCGAGCACTTCGACAGAAGCAGTAATGCTGCGCGCGTCGCCTGATCTCGCCTGGCGCAGTTTCTTCACCGCTTCAACAATCGCGTGAATGTGTTGCGGTGTGGTCCCGCAGCAGCCGCCAATCAGCCGCACGCCTAGCTCTGCGGCCTCCTGCGCAAAGAGCGCAAAATATTCCGGCGACGAGCGCGGATACACGATGCGATCACCCACTCGTTTCGGAAACCCGGCATTCGGCATCGCAGAAAGCGGCAGCGAAGCGCACCCCGCGAGTTCGCGTAACGTGGGCAGGAGCAGTTGCGGACCAACGGTACAGTTCGCACCAACCGCCTGAATACTTTTTTCCTTCAATTGTTCCCAGGTGTCTTGCGGATGAGTTCCGCCGAACGTGGTGCCTTCTTCGGAATAGGTCATCGAAGCGACGACAGGAAGCTGGGAGAAAGAACGAATTGCTGCGATGGCCGCATCGAGCTCTTCGATGTCGCTGAAGGTCTCGAGAATAAAGAAGTCCACGCCGCGTTCTTCAAGCGCCCCGGCCTGCTCCTTGAATATCGCGCGCATCTCAGTGTCAGGGAGATCCCGCACATGCTGCGCAATACCGAGCGGTCCAATGGATCCGGCGATCAGCACTTCGTGCTTCGCCGCCTCGCGGGCCTCGCGAGCAATCTTCACTCCGCGATGGTTCACTTCCGCAACGCGCTCGCCGATGCCGAGTTGCGCGAGTTTGTGCCGGTTCGCACCAAAAGTGTTCGTCTCTATGACCTGCGCACCGGCTTCGATATACGCTTGATGCACTCGAAAGACGGCTTCCTGATGCGAGGAGTTCATCTCCTCGAGGCAGCGCTGGGGGCCCGCGGACTCGTAGAGCATGGAGCCCATGGCGCCATCGGCGACCAGGATCGCCCGCTTCAGTCGCTCGTTGAATTCTTCAATCCGCATCGTTTTTCAGAGTCATTCACCTTCGCGCACCGCAAGCCGCCAGGCCTCAAATCAGTTGCGATTAGGAAAGTACTCCATCCTTTGTTTTCAATTATTTACAGAGTTTTCTACTCGACATCACTTTCGAGTAGAAGCACATCCTGCCCACCCACTTTCTAGTGGGATTCTGACTATAAAATCAAACTTACACTCTAACTGGGGTCAGCGCCGCAGGCAAGCAAATGCAATCGAATGGCGGGATTTGGGCGGCCAGATTCGAGAATCGAGGGGCGAAAAAATCGCCTGGAGCAAGCGCGAGGGCCGATTTAGAAGCTCGCGAGCAGATTTCCAGTTCCTAGAGCGAAGCGCTAGCGCCTAAATGCAGAATCGTCCTTCTTGGCGACCACCGGTTCGGCGTTTTCGATCATCACCGAGGTCACTTGAATCTCGGTCATGTCCTTACTTACGTGGGCGCTCACCCGGACGTGGTCGCCGGCATTTTCTTTCAGGAAGTCAGGGTTGATCACTTTGTACGTCTTGCTCTCCTTGTCGACGATGAGTGTGAGTCCATCTGGACTGACTTTGCCGGTGATGCTGATGGTCTTCTTCGACATCTTCTCGGTGCTCGTCTCGTCATGCTTCGCCGGGTCAGCAGATTGCTTCGCCTCAAGCGGTGTGGCGGCAATGGCCGAGACCAGGATAGCTGCAAATGCAATCAGCAATCGTTTTCTCATCGGATTCTCCTTGGCCGAATCGTCTTGGAAATTTTCTGAACTCACCCGCGCGCTTCCACGGGTCGAATTTAATCAGGAGATTCTGCGGGGTTCGATGGCGGAGAGCAAACTCAAAGATTGGATGGAATCTATCGTCGGTCTTTATCGTTGAGTGCCAATTTCGGTGGCGCAGACTCACTCCAAAATATCAAGAGGCAGGGAGCACTGCTCGCTACGCAGATCATTCGGGCTGCTAGAGGCAAACGCGCAGCCCTCAGGATGACAATCCTCATCGGATTGTCATTTCGTCTTCAGCTCCGCCGTCCAGTTAACGACCAGACTAAGGGGGCGGATATTTTCATCGGCCGCTGCATTCAAGAGGAAGCGCTTGCCATCGGAGCTGACGTCGTAGTCAATCATGCCTAAGCGATAGGTGCGGAGGGAATGACGAAAGGGAAAGAGAGAAACGGGCTGACCGACCACGAGGCTGTCGCCTTTCTCTTGAATGTCCACGGCGGTGAGGACATTGTGCGTAGTGACAAAATAGAGTTCCTTGCCATCGCCCCGCCAGCGTGGCCAATGGCCTCCAGCAACGGAAACTTGCCACATACCGTTGCCATTTGGAAAAGGTACGATGAAGACTTCAGGGCCACCGGAGATCGCAAGGGTGAATGCCACGAATTTCCCGTCGGGCGAGAATTGTGCACTGGATTGGAGGCCGTTAGTAGCGGTGGACGTTAGCAGGGGCCGGGCGGCCTCGCTGGGAGTGAGGGGATGAACCCAGATTTCACTGTCGCCGTGAAGAAAGCGCTCGGTGAGCAAATAGCGACCGTCGGGGGACCAGTCGGTAGGGGCGTCGTTATTGTCACCTTCCTCGAGCGGAGTGACCGGGCCCGAGCCACTGGATGCTTTAGCAATGAGATTGAAACGATTGTTGGGCAAGCCCAAAGATACGGCGAATCGGGAATCGCCTGGGGACCAGACCGCTTCTGTAACGACTGAGCCGTCAAAGGTGAGACGAGTTTTGTTCGAGCCTGATGCGTCGAAAACCCACAGGTCCGCGCTCGGATCACCCCTGGCGACCAGCAGGTGCCGGCCGTCACGCGAGAGGCGCAGTCCGAAGAAATTGCCCTTGTCGCTGGCAAAGCTGAGATGCTTGCCCTGGCGATCGACCCATTCCAAACGAGATTGTGCCGACGCCGAGCCGATTTGATAGCTCAACTCGTTGTTCTGAGAGGCGGTGAAGGTGGCGTGCCAGACACCCATGTCAACTACAATCCCGTTAACAAGTGGGGCAGGAACTCCGGTCAAACCCAGCTTCTTAAGGTCGAGCGTCTGGCCATAAAGAGTGGATTGGTTGACGTAAAGTAGATAGCCCTGCGCATAGATGGCACCGGCGAGAGAAGAAACCAGGAGGCGATTGACTTTCCCGTCGAGTGAAGCGACGTAGACGCCATTCTGCTCGGCTTGGGGAGAGGCGTGATTAGTGGCCAGATATAGAAAGTGCTGGCCGTCGGGAAGAAAAAACGGCCAGCGGTGGGTGGTGTGGAGTTTGGGATCCAGATGCGTGACGGGAGTTGGGGAGCCACCGCCTGCGGGGATTTGGTAGATGACGTCGCGCACCGCTGGAGTAAAAAGAATGATACCACTGCTTCCCCAGGTGCCGCCGCGCGACCCAGGCGCTTCGCACAGAACGCGTACCACACCCGAGCTGATGTCCAGGGTCTTCAGCTTGGAGTCGGCGAAAAAGCCGATGCTGGAGCTATCGGGGGACCAAAAAGGAAATATCGCGCCGTGCGCACCAGACAGCACGCGTTCAGCGCCCCCCCGGAGGGAGCGATACCAAAGCTCGTCGCCAGCGCCGAAGACGATGGCGCTGCCATTGGGTGCCAGAGCGGGTGGCGTGCCCAGGTCCCCCTCAATTTGAAATGACGTGCCATCGGGCGGAACGATCGATGAGTACGTGGGCTGCGCCGAGAATTCACTTTTCGGGCGGAGAAACCAAAAAGCAACGGACGCGAGCAGCACAGAGGCTGCGACGGCCCACGCGACACGCTCGCTCAGTTTCGGGCGGCGCCGCACTGCTCCAACCATGGAAACTCCGGAGTCGGTTAAGCCGCCGATCCAGCGGAGCTCATCGGCAAGATCACCCGCATTCTGCCACCGCTGGTCGGGATCCTTAGCGAGACACCGCCTCACGCAACGGTCCACAGACGCGGACGTCATGGGCTTGATGCTGCTGATCGGCTCGGGATCTTTCTCGAGAATGGCGGAGGCAACGCTGAGCTGACTTCGCCCCTGGAACGCCCGCTGTCCTGTGAGCATCTCGTAGAGTACCGAGCCGAATGAAAAGATGTCGCTGCGCCCGTCGAGTTCTCTTCCTTCCACCTGCTCGGGTGACATGTATTGAAAAGTGCCAACGACCGTGCCTTCCACAGTGACCGGCGTGGACTCTTTTGCAGCGGTGTGGGTGGCCGCGCTGTCAAGTGGCGCGGTCGGCTTGGCCAAGCCGAAATCGAGCAACTTTACGCCGGAAGTCGTCAGCATAACATTGCCGGGTTTAAGATCGCGGTGAACAACTCCGCTGCGATGCGCTTTGTCGAGCGCATCGGCGATTTGAGCGCCAAATTTCAAAACTTGTTCCGATGGCAGCGGTCCCTTCTCCAGACGCTTGGCAAGCGTTTCGCCTTCCACGCATTCCATCACCAGATAATTGATTCCGTCCTGATGTCCAACGTCATGGAGCACGCAAATGTGCGGATGATTCAGGCTGGAGATGATTTTGGCTTCGCGCTCGAAGCGTTGTCTGGCATCGAGATCCGAGGAAAGGTGAGAGGGGAGTATTTTGACGGCAACAATGCGGTCGAGGCGCGTGTCGCGCGCGCGATACACCTCGCCCATCCCCCCCGCGCCCAGAGGAGTCTGGATTTCGTATGGTCCGAGTTTGGTTCCAGCGGAAAGTGGCATAGAAAATCCCGGTGATAATACACCGGGGGCAGAGAATTGTGCATCCGGTGAGCTGACTCGGACGCACCTCGACGCCGAGGCAAATTATCGGCGGGGCGACGGAGAGTCGAGGTAAAATTTGTTCTCGACGGAAATTCTTCGAACCTCTGCATTTGCAGGTCCGAGGGCGATGGAGAAAAACGTGGACGAACCGAAATTCGAGCGGCCCGAATGGCTGGAAGAAGTGACCGGCATCCTTGAGACGCTAAACCAGGGCGTGATTGTGAGTGATGTGTGTTCGCGCATTATGTTTGCGAACGAGATTTTCCAGCGGATGATCGGCCGGAGCGAGGAAGAACTCCTGGGGCATGTCGTAACCGAATTTTACCCGCCCGATTCGGTCCCCGCATTGGTGAAGCACATCGAGGACCGGCAAAAAGATGGCATGGGGCAATTTGAATTTTTTCTGCCGCAGCCGGACGGCAGGCGAATGCCGGTGCTCGTCACCTCGCGGCAAATTGAAGATCGCGACGGAAGTTTTTTCGCGGTGGTCACGGCAACGGACATCACCGAACAGAAGAACGCGGAGAATGCGCTGCGCGACGCCAATGTGCTACTCGAAAAGCGGCATCGTGAAATCGAGGAGGATTTGATGCTGGCGGCGCGGGTGCAGCAGAGCCTCGCGCCGAAGGCCATTATGTGGGGAAATGGCGGCGTGGAGACGTTTTATCAGCCGGTGCGAACAATTGGCGGAGATTTCGGCCTGGTTACTCCGGGGGAAGATTATCTCAGCATCATGGTGTGTGATGTGTCCGGCCACGGCATCGGCTCGGCGCTGGTCGCAAACCGGATTTATACCGAGACCATGACGCAGATCGCCAGTGGCGCGGCGCTGGCGCCGATGCTCCAGCATCTGAACCGCTTCGTGATGCACAACATTGGAGGCACAGTCTTTTATTTCACCCTGGCCGTGGCGCGAGTGAATCGCGCGGGACGCTTGCTGGAATTCGCCGGCGCGGGGCATCCGCCGGCGATGATTGTGAAGCCGGGCCAGGTGCCGCGCCTGCTGGAGTCCCGCAGCGCCGTCCTCGGATTGCTGGTTGACGCGGTGGACCGCGAAGCGGCGCAGGAAATTCCGCTCGAGGCGGGCGATCGCCTGGTGATCTACACCGACGGCTTCACGGAGAGTTTCAATGCCGCGCGAGATATGCTCGGCGTGGAGGGTTTGAGCAACATCGTGCGCGAAACTTCGAAACTTCCACTCGCGCAGATGAAACAGGAAATCGTCGCGCGCGTGGCCGCGTACCGCAATGGACCGCCGGATGACGATATGTCGCTGGTGGTTGTGGAAGTGTTGTAGCGCGAAAGGCGCTGTTAAATTGTCAGCGGCGCTGCTCGACCAGGCCGGCGATGGTGTCCATCAAATCAAATTTCGTAAGGATTTCGAGTTTTTTGCCCGGCATTTCGACGAACACAGCGGGACTGTCGTGGCTCAGGATGTGCGTAATTCGTTCGACGGGCGCGTTGGCGGAAACCTGCGGGAGCGCCGCGCCCATAACTTCACGGATGACGAGTTTGTGCAGGTCTTTACCCTGGAGCGCAAGGTTTAGAATCTGATCTTCGAAGACGGTACCGATGGAACTGTCTTCTTCGAAAACCGGCAACTGCGAAATATCCTGTTTCTGCATGGTGTTCAGCGCGTGGAAGACCGTCTGGTGCGGGCGCACGACAATTAATTCGCGGGCCTTGCCGTTCTGGTGCTTGGCGCGAATCACGTCCGCGGCCGAGATGGCCACTTCCGCATCCACGTAGCCGTGCTCGCGCATCCAGCCGTCGTTGTAAATCTTGCTCATGTAGCGCGCGCCGGAATCCGGCAGGAAGGCGACGATGAGGTCGCCCCGCTTGGATTCTTTCGCAACTTTCAGCGCACCGACAACGCATCCGCCACCCGAACCGCCGGTAAAAATTCCCTCCTGCTTGGCAAGACGCCGCGCCCAGACGAAACATTCTTCGTCATTCACTTGAATCACGTCGTCCACAATTTTCAGATTCATGGTTCCCGGGAAAAAATCCTCTCCGATCCCCTCGACCACGTAGGTAAACGCTTTGCCGACTTTTCCCGTCTTCACGAAGTCGTAGTAAAGTGACCCAATAGGATCTACGCCGATTATTTTGACGTTGGGATTCTGCTCCTTCAGATACTTGCCGACGCCGCTGATCGTGCCGCCCGTGCCCATGCCACAAACGAAGTGGGTGATTTTTCCTTCGGTGTCTTTCCATATTTCGGGACCCGTGGTGCGATAGTGGGCCTCGGGGTTCATGGGATTTTCGTATTGATTCGGATAATACGAATTGGGAATTTCCTTGGCGAGCTTTTTCGCCACGGAATAGTAGCTGCGCGGATCTTCCGGCTCCACAGCCGTGGGACAGACGATCACTTCCGCGCCGAATGCTTTCAGGAGGTCAATTTTCTCGCGCGATTGTTTGTCGTTGATGGTGAACACCACTTTGTACCCGCGCACCACGGCCACGAGCGCGAGGCCCATGCCCGTGTTTCCCGAAGTGCCTTCGATGATGGTGCCGCCGGGCTTGAGCAAGCCCTTGCGTTCGGCTTCGTCGATCATCCACATGCCGATGCGGTCTTTCACCGAGCCGCCCGGATTCATGTAGTCCGCTTTGACGTACACTTCGCCCGGCGATTTTTTCGCCAGCTTGTTCAGACGGATCAGCGGTGTATTGCCCATCGCTTCGAGAATGTTGTTGCACTTCATGTGGGCGAGCGGCTCCTGCAAAATTTTATTTGACCCACAAGCTTAGAGACTTCCCGAAAATCTGTCCAGCAGCAGTTTCTAGGGCGCGCCGGGGAATGCGACTCTTCAGGCGTGATATTCTGATTGCAACGTGGAGCCAACGGTGGGAAAAACCGAAACGCTTTTTTACGATGGTCATTGCGCGCTTTGCCATGGCACGGTGAAATTTGTGCTGAATCACGAAAAAGGCCGGACGGCATTTCGCTTTGCGCCGCTGCAGGGAGCCACTTTTCAGGCGCTGGTGCCGGCGGAGAAGCGCGTGGGGTTGCCGGACAGCATCGTCATCCGCACGCTCGATGGGGCGCTGCTCGCCCGCTCTGCTGCGATCCTTCATCTCCTTCGGCGGCTCGGGGGCGCCTGGAGAATTCTGGCGGCCATTTTGGCGGTGATACCAGGCGTGGTGCGCGACGCGGTTTATGATTTTATCGCGCGCGTCCGCTATCGTGTTTTCGGGAAACGGCAGGATTTGTGCCCGATTGTGCCCCCGGAGCTGCGCGCGCGATTTGATCCGTAATTTATGGTCGCCCGGGTTCCGGGCCATGGGGAAAAAGAATGCAACGGCAGAATATTTCGAGCGGAACAAAGTGGGAGCCGGTGGTCGGCTACTCGCGCGCTGTGCGCGTGGGACCTTTCGTGCATGTCTCAGGGACCACGGCGACCGACACGCAAGGCAATATTGTGGGCCCGGGGGACGCGTACGCGCAGGCCAAGCAAGTGCTGCGCAATATCGAGTCGGCGCTGGCGAACGCTGGAGCGAAACTGTCCGACGTGGTGCGCACGCGGATCTATGTCACAAATATAGCCGAGTGGGAAAAGATTGGCCGCGCGCATGGCGAGGTGTTCGGCGCGATTCGCCCGGCGACAGCCATGATAGAAATCAGCCGGCTGATCGATCCAGAGATGCTGGTCGAAATCGAAGCGGAAGCGATCGTGGCCGACGCGCCCTCATCAAACTGAAACCTTGCTGTAACGAAATATTCATAATTGAAAGCGCCGTTTTTCGCTAGAATCGCGCGCTATGACTAAAGAAAACCTGCAGGTTGTAGGTTCAGATGGATCCCGCGATGGGCTTCGGATTCTCCACGTCAAAGGCTCCCTGAATATTCACACGGTATTTAATTTTCAGGAAGCGGTGCGAAGCGAGACGGCCGCGGCGGTGATCATCGATTTCAGCGGCGTGCCCTACATCGATTCGGCTGGGCTTGGCGCGCTGGTGGCCGCGCACGTGGGCGCGCAGCGTGCGGCGCGCAGGGTTGTGTTCTCGGGAATGAACGCACAGGTGCAGGCCCTCATCGAGATGACGCACGTTTCCAAACTCTTCAAGAATTATCCGACAATCAAGGACGCGGAAGCGGCGCTGGCCTGAGCGCAGTCGTCGGCAGACCGTTTCCGCGCAGATTCGATTCGCCCGGTTCCGCTAGTTAAACACCTCGTCAAGCCTTCCGCTTGGTCCTTCAATGATTGCGATAGAATACTGAGGCGATGCAACAAATTTACCGCGCGGCAATGAAGATTGGCGGAGGCTCGCTGTTCGGGCGGCTGGCCTTCACTTTTCTGGTGGTTTGCGCAATCGGTTTTGGCGCGGCCATGGGCTTGCTGTTCGTGTACACCAGCGATCTGCCGGAAATTCGCGCGCTGGAGGATTACCGGCCGAACGTTGTTACCGAGCTCTACGCCGACGATGGCCAGTCCATCGGCACGTTCGCGTTGCAACGCCGCATTCTGCTCACCTACGCGCAGATTCCCAAACTTCTGCGCGACGCCATCCTCACCACCGAAGACCAGCATTTCGAGGAGCACTGGGGCGTGGATTTTCCGCGCGTGCTGGAAGCCGCCTGGCACGACCTCCGGCACCGCGGCATGAAGCAAGGCGCCAGCACACTGACGATGCAGCTTGCCGGCGGTCTTTTTCTGAATCGCTCCGACCGCAGCCTGCGCCGAAAAATCGAGGAAACCATTCTGGCAATTCAGGTGGAGCGCCACTACACGAAAGAGCAAATCTTCACGATGTACTGCAACCAGATTTACCTGGGCGCAGGCAATTACGGTTTTGAAGCCGCGTCGCAATATTATTTCAGCCGGTCGGTGGGGCAATTGACGCTGCCGCAGGCGGCCACGCTCGCGGCCATCATCCGCGGGCCGATTTACAATCCGATCATCCATCCGGACCGGGCACTGGGGCGGCGAAACCTGGTTCTCTCGCTGATGGCGCACGACGGGAAGGTGACGCAAGCGCAGGCCGCAGCCGCAACGAAAGAGCCGCTCGGTTTGCGTATTACAACCGGGCGCAACGACCTCGCGCCCTATTTCGTCGAGGAAACCCGGCAATACCTAGAGCACACCTATGGCACCGCCGCCGTGCATGAACAGGGATTGCACGTCTATACCACACTGAACGTAGCCATGCAGAGGGCCGCAGACATGGCCGTGCGCGACGGCTTGCATGCCTACGATCATCGCCATGGCTGGCGGGGAAATTTGCCGAATATTCTCGAGGACCCTTCCACCACGCTCGACACCTACCAGAACGACGAGTGGCGCGGCTCCATTCAAAAGGGGGATTACGTGCCGGGCCTGGTCACGGCCGTGGAGCCGACATTCGCGACCATCAAAATCGGTCAGTATCACGCGATGCTCACTCCCGCGGATTTCGCGTGGACCGGGCGGAAATCTCCGCCGCAACTCTTGAAGGTGGGCGATTTGGTGGACGTGCAGATCAAGGAGCTTGCCGGCAACACCGCGCACGTGGAACTCGAGCAGGAGCCCGCGGCGCAGGCCGCTTTGCTCGCGATTGACAACTCCACGGGCGAAATCAAAGCCATGGTGGGCGGTTACGATTTTTCAGAATCAAAATTCAATCGCGCCACGCAAGCCGTGCGGCAAACCGGCAGCTCATTCAAAGTCTATGTGTACGCGACGGCTCTCGAGCAGGGCGCTTCGCCATTCGACACCATCGTGGACCAGCCCGTAACGTTTCGCAGCGGCGGCCAGGATTATTCGCCCAAGAACTACGACGAGAAATTCGAAGGCCGCATCACGCTGCGGCGCGCGCTGGCTGATTCGCGCAACGTCCCGGCCGTGCGTCTTCTCGACAAAGTCGGGATCCAGAACGTGATTGATATGGCGCGGCGATTCGGCATTGCGAGTCCGCTGCCCCCTTATCTTCCGTTGGCCCTCGGCGCAGCGGACTTAACGCTGATGGAACATACCTCTGCCTTCACCGTGTTCCCCGACGATGGCATTCACATCGAGCCGCACACCATCCGTCGCGTCACCTCCTATGATGGCGTGGTGCTCGAAGAGCCGCGGCCGCAAGTGACCGACGTGATTCCGCCCGACGTGGCGCGCACCATGGTCGCGATGCTGGAAGAAGTGGTGCAATTCGGCACCGGCGTTCGCGCCAAGGAGCTGGGCCGCCCGTCGGCTGGCAAGACCGGAACGACGAACGATTTCACCGATGCGTGGTACCTCGGTTTCACGCCGCAGCTGACAGCGGGAGTCTGGGTAGGCAACGACGATAAGCGCATCTCGCTCGGGAAGAAAGAGACAGGCGCTCGTGCGGCCCTGCCCATCTGGCTCGAATTTATGCAGCAAGCGATGCAGGGAATGCCGGTGGAAAGTTTTCCGAATGTGGTGCCGCTGGAAAAGCAGGTGATTGGTCACGCCGTACAGGTTGATACGCCCGATACCGCGCCGCCTGCCGATGCCGCCGAGCAGGGCCTCGCGGTAACTGCCGCTCCCATGCCGACGCGCCCATCGGAGAAACCGCTGCAGAAAATCTCGGCTCCGGTCCAGCCAAAATCTTCGCCTGCTCCCACTCCTCAGAACTAGTGGTGACAGCTCTCGCGAGGTAAGAATTGCTTCCGGCAGACCTTAGGATTTCCGCCGGAAAGGATCCCATCCGCGGGGCTGGAGCGGCTTGGCGGCTCCGTCTTCCCCGACGAGAAGGATTCGCCTGGCGCGAGTGATCTCGCCGATTGCCGCTAATCCGCGGAATCCGGGAGCGCCTCGCAGGCGTTTCAAGTGGCGCGGTGGAACGGTGAAGAGGAGTTCGTAGTCGTCCCCACCATGCAAGGCCATCTTCAACGAGTCGAGACGCAATCGTCGCAGGTGTTTCGATATGGCAGCCGGTATCGAAACCCTCGGGATTCGGCCGGCCCCGACTCGAGCTCCGGCTTTGCTTGCACCGCACAAGCGCGCAAGGTCCGTCGAAAGCCCGTCCGAGATATCCATCATTGCCGAGGGGATCCTGTGGCGCGCGAGCCACGCACCCAACTCAAGCTGAATCCGAGGGTAGAGATGCGGGCGCAGGAGACGGCGCAACCGCGGCACGCGACCCATCCCGTGGCGGATCAGTTCAAGTCCAAGTTGAGCACCACCAAGCCTGCCGCCGACATATATAATGTCGCCCGGCCGCGCCCCTGCCCGCGTGAGGGCTTTCCCGGGCGCGACTTCACCCAGCACTGTAATGCTGATGGATACTCTGGGGCTCCTGCTCGTATCTCCCCCGGCGAGCACTATTCCCATCGAGCGTGCTGCACGGCTCATGCCCCGAATGAACTCGTCGAACCACACCCCGGTCTTGCTGGACGGCAGAGCCAGCGCCATCAGAAAGAATCGAGGGCGGCCGCCCATCGCTGCGACGTCACTTGCCGCGCGGACCAGCGCCTTGTACCCAACAGAATCCGGCGGGTGCGATCCGGCCAGAAAATGGACTCCCTCTAAAAACTGATCGCAGGTCAAAACCCAGTCATGCTTCCCGCTGGGGGAAATCAGTGCCGCATCGTCGCCAATCCCAAGGAGTAGGCCACCAGCAGAGCCTCCACTCCGTCCCGAGGGGATAACTCGACCTGTCCTTTCGACCAGTTGATCTTCACTGCCCATCCTGACCTCTCGTACAGTTGTTGGAGCGGCGCATACTGGGTTATCGTTCCCTAAGCGAATCCCAGATTATATGGTGGAGCAGTCAAGGAAGCGAATCTGGTATGCCTATGCGAAATGGAAGATTAGGGTTGACGCCTGCGGACCGGGTCATTACAATTCCCCCGGTTTCGAACCAAGGCTCTCGGTTCAGACTACTGATGGGAAGGGCTAACCGCGGCTGGGGGCTCGCGGTGTTCGGCCACCGGAAAAAAAACTAATTCAGGAAGAAAATTAGACCATGAGAAGGAAGCATTACACGTTTTTTATTGCATCCAACGCCTCCGGCGGCATGCGGCGGGTGCGCATCCCCTTCTATGGGCTCCATCTTCTTGCAATTTTGGCGGTTGTTGGCGGAATCACGATCGTCGCGGGAATGGGCTCCTATTCCCGGATGCTTTGGAAGGCTACGAATTACAATTCACTCCGCCGCGAACAGGATAGCCTGAAGCAGCAGTACCGCCAGCTCCAGACTGAAGTCAAAGATACCAACCAGCGTTTGAACTCCCTCCAGTCGCTCGCCGGCGAAGTAGCCATGGCCTACGGGATCACCCGGTTCCGCACCACGCCTTTTGGATTGACCGACGTGGCCGGGGAGCCGGACGCCGAGTTCGAGCAGTCGGTCGACGAGTTCAGCTATTTGGAAAAGAACGCCACAGCCGTCGCCCTTTCGAGCGGCGGTCTGCGTTTGTTGCCAGGGCCGCAGTTGAGCAGCCTCGGCATCGTTCCCTCACTCTGGCCAGTCATTGGCGAGATCACCGGCCACTTTGGCGAGCGGCTCGACCCGTTCAGTGGTGAAGGCGCATTCCATGCGGGCATAGACATCGCCTCGCACTATGGGGACGAAGTCCGTGCCACCGCTGATGGCGTTGTGGTGGTGGTTGATCGCCGGGCAGGTTACGGCCGGTTGGTTGTTATTGACCACGGTTTCGGCGTGAGCACCTGGTATGGCCACATGTCCGACTTCAACACGCAGGTTGGCATGCACGTGAAGCGCGGCGACATCATCGGTTACGAAGGCGCCAGTGGCCGCTCGACGGGGCCGCACCTCCACTACGAAGTGCGCATCTACAACACGCCAGTCAATCCCTGGCGCTACCTCCGCAGTGCTACTCCGTCCGCTGCTGCCGCTGACTAATCTCTGATTGTTCCGCTCAGAAATCACTGAATTCGGTGAAGACTGTTCTGGCGGCTCAATTTCTCTCGTGGCGTGGGGCAGCGGGCGGCAAGTCGGCGGAATTTGAACGCGTGGCGCCGAGCATCTCTGGAGTGATGTCCAGGGTCAACCGAACCCACTTGTCCTGGTGAGTCACTTTCACCTGGTTGATGACTGCGCGCAGAAATGCGGCCTGCTCCTGAGTCATCTGCCGGCGCGTTTTGGGATCGGAGAGAGCCATCGAAGAGCCCATGCGAAAAATATCGAGCAGCGTAGCAAGTTGCAGCGCGTTCGTCATCGAATCGCACTCAGCGTCGAGCGCGACTGTGATCTTGTCGCCGTCGGGTTGGCCGGCAAGGCTCAGGCCGCGGACGCTGCGCGCCAACCGCTCGAGTTGCGGCGAACTCGCTAAATTCGCGTAAAAGCTGCTGGGAAGCTGATCCGTGCGCGCGACTGCAAAAATCGGAGCGCCCGCCACTCGTGCGATTCGTTCCTGCATTCCTGGGTCTCGCGGTTTTCCGACTGATGCTGTGATCAGCTCGCTCGCATTCTTCCCACTCGCCAACGCAATGCGAATCGGCGAGAGAAATACGAATGCAAGGGGAGGGTTGCCGGGAACTTCGTACACGGATTGTGTCCCGTGCGTGACAATTCTTCCGGTCCGTAGGGCATAGGTCTTGATTCTCTCTTCGTTGAATCGGCCATCGGCGATTGCCAGGATGCGGTTTTCGCCCATGCCGCCCGCTGGCGGGACCAAGCTCTGCGGCCATGCAGCAATCGCGGCCCGATCGAGATCGCGCGTGTAATCGAATCCCGTCTCGCGAACGAATTCAGCATACTCGCGGTCGGCTTGCGGGCCGGGCGAGCTCAATCCAAGAATGGCTGCCAGCGGCGAACTCCGCAATTCTCGCAGCGCGGCTACATTTATGTACCCGACGGCAGGAGCATCCGCGGGCAGTTGGCTGAGAAGTTCAGGTGCAGCGCCGGAGCTGGCGCCAGCGAGCGGTCGATGCTGCCGGTACAGATACACGCCCGCTCCAGCGGCGGCCACGCAGAGAATCACCGCGACCGCAATCAGCGTGCGCTTCGTCGAGGAAGTGGGCATAAGAAGAATCGAGTATAGGTTTCGACGAAGTTGGTGTAAAGTTTTTGCCTCCCTTCACATGCGCTTGTTGTCGCGGAAAAAATGCGCGCTCGCGCCCATGCGCGCCAGATTCTGGCAACTGGGAGCGCGGCACAGGCTTCCAATATGAAATGAGCGTTTGCAAACGGTTACCTGCGAGGTCTGGAGCATGAGGAAAATCCTGGCAGCCGGAATTCTGGCTTTTGCGATGAGTCTGGTCGCGCACGCTCAGACGCCTGCGGCCATGCCGGAAAAGACGATCGCGAAGGCTCCCGCACCATCAACGCCGACCACCGATCAGATCTTGAACCGTTATGTGGAAGCCCTGGGCGGTTCCGCCGCATGGAGAAAATTGACCTCGCGCGTTTCCACCGGCACCATCGAAGTGCCAAAAATGCAGCTCACTGGCACCGTGGAAATTCGGGAGAAGGCGCCCAATCGCTTGCTGCGAGTGATCGTTCTCAACGGCGCCACATTCAGGCAAGGCTTCGATGGAACCACCGCGTGGACAGATGATCCCCAGGACGGTCTGCGCAGCGAAACAGGCGCGGAGCTCGAAGACACGCGCTTCGATGCGGATTTTTTTCATCCGCTCGATTTGCGCAAGCTCTATTCGAAATTCACCGTGCTCGGCACAGAAAAAATTGGTGAGCATGATGTGTACGTCGTGGAAGCGGCGCGAGCCGGAAATGATCCCGACAAGATTTTCTTCGACACGAAGACGGGACTGGCACTGCGGCTCATCACCCATCGACATAACCAGGCAGGTCTTTCCGTTTACCAGGAAGACTTAGAGGATTATCGCGAAGTGGACGGAATCAAGCTCCCGTTTGTCGTGCACCAATCGATTACCGAGCCGCCGATGACGATTACGCTGACGGAAGTGCACCATAACCTGGAACTCGACGACAAGGAATTCTCGAAGCCCGCTTCCGAATAGGGCAATTTGCGGGTGCTAGAACCTCGGATAAGTGCTGAGTTGGCAATGGGTTTGCCGCTTGCAGAAACTTGCTTGCAATTTGATTGCCTGTATGATAATTTTGCTCGGTTTGAGCATCGCTGGCGTAGCTCAGTGGTAGAGCATCTGATTTGTAATCAGAGGGTCGGGGGTTCAAATCCCTCCGCCAGCTGAGTTTGAAGGACCGGGAATTTTGGGCAGGGGTTGCGGACGGATTCCTCGCGACAAAAGCGCTTGGGCTGGTGTCTTTGGACACGAGCCCTTTCTGCATTGCGATCTACCCCGTACAGTTGTCCGGTCAAGTTCTGGTCGGCTAGGCGGAATACTGAAGCTGTGTCTCGATGGTTTTTCTGGGACATCTTTTTGATGGCTCAGATGGGTTCGCGGGACGGGTGGGTGAGTGGCTAAAACCAGCAGACTGTAAATCTGCCGCTCCTTGCGGGCTACGGAGGTTCGAATCCTCCCCCGTCCACCAGCGTCTGCTGCGGCCGAAACGGCCCTGAGATCCCGGTGAGGGCTCAGAAACATTTTTCGAAGCGCGAATCCCCGGTTGCGCTTCCGGTGCAACAAGCGGGAGGGTTCGGGGAAACCGGTTCGAGCCTGGGTAGCTCAGTTGGTAGAGCGCGTCCTTGGTAAGGACGAGGTCACCGGTTCAATCCCGGTCCCAGGCTCCACGTTTGGTGCGGCAGGAATGAGCGGGGGTAACTCAGTGGGAGAGTCTCTGCCTTCCAAGCAGATGGTCGCGGGTTCGAGTCCCGTCCCCCGCTCCATTTTGCAGGGCGCAAGGAACCAGGCGAAGTAGATCGCGGCATTGGCCGCGTAGTTCTCTCAAAAGAGTGAGGAACGATGGCGAAGGAGAAATTCGAGCGAAGTAAGCCGCACGTAAACGTGGGGACGATTGGGCACATTGACCACGGCAAGACGACCTTGACGGCGGCCATCACGAAGGTGCTCTCGAAGAACAATCCGAAGG
>JBOGMZ010000025.1:0-167204 GCA_050746945.1 Candidatus Acidiferrales bacterium
AACCTGAGCCTCGCGGCTCAACTCCTGCCCCGAGCGCGAGAGCTCTCGCGCTCGGGGCAGCTTCTCTCCTCGAATGTGCATCCCGACACTCTATCTGAGTGTCACCAATCATTCTGAACGAGAACACGCGACTCGCATGGAGTGCTTTGTCCCGCAGATTCGCTGGTAATGCGCGAGATGGGCAGAACAAACCTACATTACGATGACGACTTGGTGCCATGGATTAGGAGAGCGCCGATCGCGCGGAACTCGGCGAGCTGTTTCGCGTTGCGGAACCAGCGGCCCGTGTAAACCTCGGGATTCGGAGTGGGATCGGGGATGCGACTGTGCGCCACTTCGGCAAAGCCCGCATCGCTGAACATCTTGGCCCACTCATCGGCCCCAAGAAGATGCGTCGGGACGGCGAGTTTCTCGCCCCACTGGTGGCAGTGTGGGTTGTCGCGATAGTAGTTGATCAGAATCCAGGCCGACCCGCTTTCGGCAAGGATGCGATGAACCTCGCGGATGCCCTTTGCCGGGTCGGGCCAGTAGTAAGACGACTCGACAGAAACTGCCTTGTTGAAGAAATTTGCTTCCCAGGGAATTTCGTTCACTTCCCCCACCACAAAAACAAGATTCGCGAAGTCCACGCTCGCGCGGCGCGCGTGATGAATCATCTCATCGGAAATATCCATGCCCACGACGCGGCCTTCGGGAACACCTTTGGCCAAGATGCGCGAAAGCCACCCGGCGCCACAACCGACGTCGAGAAGATTGTCTGTGGCGGCGATTTTCATCATTTCGAGCACTGGCTTGGTGATGGGCCAGTGGTCGTGCTCCATGGACTCGCCCTTGCCGGAGTCCGCCCAGCGATTAAATTCCTCGCGCAGTTGTTCCTGCGGTTTTGCTTCAGGCATGGATTACAGGCTCCAGACTAAACAATGATCGCACCATTTCTTAATGGTCACGGTGGTACGCTTTTTCGCCAGCTTCCACGCGCGTGTGGAGCCGGTTGCCCGGCGGGGGAAGCGGGCAGGTCGTGTATGGATTGTAAGCGCAGGGAGGATTGTATGCCTCGTTGAAATCAAGGATTACTGTGCCGTCTTTCGGCGGGTCCGCATCCAGGAATCGCGCCGCGCCATAGGTCTCTTTGCCGCTTGTTAAATCCCGGATCACAAACGAAAGGCTTGTGGGATTTTCAGGCGGGTCGAAATATCCTTCGAGGCGAAATTCCTGGCCGTGCAGCGTGAACACTGCCGAACCGTTAATTGGGAGCATCAGCGAGTCGCCGGCGAGGTTTTGAATCGAAACTTCTTTGGGCTTGTCGTAAGCCACGAAACGAGCGGTCACGCGATAGGACTCGTCAACCGGGAACCACGAGAGGCCGTGGAAATCTCGGCGCAGCGCACTATTGGGATCGCGGAGGCGGATGGCGTAGCGGTCGCCGCTCGCGTGCACCCACAGTGTGAGGCTCCCGAGCCGAAGACGTTGAGCCTTTGAATCAGGGAAGAGTTCAGTCGTCTCTACAGATTTGCCATTCATCGTAACCGCGACGCCGGGCTTGATGTGCGCAATCGTTTTTCCGGCGTGAAATTCGAAATACCCGGCTTCGGCGGGCGCGGAGTCAGGGAGGACGATATCGTTCGTGGGATCGGACCCGAATTTGTTCTCGCCTTCGTGTAGCCAGAAAAGTCCGGAAACCGTGAGCCAGCCGTGATCGGAGCGCAGGTCTGCCTCATAATCCTGGCGCCATTTTTCTACGGAGGCGCGGTATGCGGTTGCTTCGTCAGCAGGTCTCACGATGCGCGGAGGTTCCTCTGCTCGCGTTGCTCCGTGCGACGCTGCAATCATCGAGAGCGGGAGAACGAACGCAATTACCACGACCGCGCGCAGAAATGATTGTGAACCCCGGAGCCGAAAGGATTGGAGCATCAACAAGGGCCTTAGTCTGAAGCCGCGGACTTTGCCCGTGGCTCGACCTTCGCCACCACCGGTGCGGCCGGCTGCCCTTCCACTTTCGAAAGCAACTGTGCAAATTTCTGCTCCCGGTCTTTCTGATCGAAGCCCTGATAAATTTCCGCGATTTGCGTCGCGTTCATCGAGCAGAACTTCGGGCCGCACATGGAGCAGAACTTCGCTTCCTTGTAGAAGTCGTCAGGCAAGGTTTCGTCATGCATCGCGCGCGCGGTTTCGGGGTCGAGCGAAAGCTCGAACTGTTTGTTCCAATCGAACAGGAAACGCGCATAGCTGAGCGCGTCGTCGCGGTCGCGCGCGCCCGGACGATGCCGGGCAACGTCTGCCGCGTGTGCCGCGATCTTGTAAGCAATCACGCCTTGGCGCACGTCGTCCGCATTCGGCAGCCCCAGGTGCTCCTTCGGCGTCACGTAACACAGCATCGAAGCGCCATGCCAACCGATCATGGCCGCGCCAATCGCGCTCGTGATGTGGTCGTAGCCGGGAGCGATGTCGGTGACGAGCGGGCCGAGCGTGTAGAACGGCGCTTCATGGCACATCTCGTTTTCCTTTTTCACCTGCAGCTCGATCTGATCGAGCGGGATGTGTCCCGGGCCTTCGATCATTACCTGCACATCGTATTCCCAGGCTTTTTTAGTCAGTTCGCCCAGCACGCGCAGTTCCGCGAACTGCGCTTCATCGCTCGCGTCTGCCAAGCAACCGGGACGCAAGCCGTCGCCGAGCGAAAAACTCACGTCATGCTTTTGAAAAATCTTGCAGATGGCGTCGAAATTTTCGTACAGGAAATTCTGCGCCTTGTTGGCGCTCATCCACAGTGCCAGAAGCGCGCCGCCGCGGCTGACGATTCCAGTGATGCGGTTGCGCACCAACGGCAAAAACTGGCGTAGCACGCCTGCATGGATGGTCATGTAGTCCACGCCCTGCTCGGCCTGCTCTTCGATCACTTCCAGCATCACATTGAGGTTGAGATCTTCGGCACGACGCACGCGCGAAAGCGCTTCGTATATCGGCACGGTGCCGATCGGAACAGGCGAAGCGTCAATGATTGCCTTGCGGATCATGGGAATATCGCCGCCGGTTGAGAGGTCCATGACCGTGTCGGAACCGTAGTGAACAGCACGATGAAGTTTTTCGAGTTCGTCACCCACATTCGACGTGGTGGCGGAATTTCCTATGTTCGCGTTGATCTTGCAGAAAAACCCGACGCCGATCCCCATGGGCTCGAGGTTGCGGTGATGGATATTGGCGGGAATGATCGCGCGGCCGCGTGCCACTTCGCTGCGCACAAGGTCAGGCTCGAGCTTCTCACGGGTGGCAACGTACGCCATTTCTTCGGTGACGACGCCCTGGCGCGCGTAATGCATCTGCGAGAAATTCCTCGCACCGCCATTCATCGCCGCGGCTCGCTTCTCTATCCACACATCCCTTAAGGCCATTGGAACCCCCGTTGTACCCGGACCTCTTCGCAGCCCCTCGAACGTCGTAATTATCGCACTCCGCGTCACAAGCGGCAACTTCCCGGCCGAGTCTGCAGGCTGACGAAGGGCTAATGCGAAAAGAGGATTTGACGATCTATACGCAGGGGAATCGCCGCTCGTAAGTGTTTCCGTTTCAGCATCGGCCGCGCGCAACAAAGTTTGCCGGTGCGGGTTAGATCACTAATGTTGCGTTTCGTCGCTTCTGGGCAGGCTGACTGTGCGTCCGGCTCTCTATACCAGCCCAGTCCAGAAACGAAAACGCCCCGAGCGTCACTATAGAGAGTGAAGAGTTGTTCATTGGGCTGGCGCTCAGGACGATTGGCCGAAGACGGAGCATCTTCTTGAATCGTTCCGAGGCGATCGCAATCAAATAGTGTATCCGGAGTAACCGCAAGACCAAGAAGCGAGGAGTGATGGGAAAGCAAGGAAATGTAGTCATGCACAAAGAGACGACACCGGCGCCGACGCTTTCGGATGTCGCATTGCGGGTCGCGCTCTGGGTGCTCTATGGAGGGGCCGCGGGCGAAATGGTCTATGGCTCGAAGAAGACGATCGAAGCAGGGATGAGGACACCACTTTCCGGCTGCTCCTCCCGTGGAGCTGCCTGACGCGGGTCTAGCTGCAATTTAGCCTCCTTCGACTGCTTCCGTGGCCGTCCTATTCAGCTCCCAGGCTCCCAACCTCTCGGTTTCCTTTACTTCAGCTCACGCAAGATACGACCGGCATTGGTAGTTCCCACAAACATGAACGTGACTAGGCGGGTCTTGCAGCGCCAGCAGCGACTTCCGACAGCAAAGCCTTGAGCTTTTCGGGATCGCTGGCCGGTGGATGGCAAGTAGTCTCCACGCAAACCAATGCCTGCGGCAGCGCGGCATTCAGGTGCGGCAGAGTTTCGCGCAGCGCATGCGGGAGCGACGCAGATGTGATTTTCTCCGGCGTAACGCGCAGCACGGCTTTGCCGAAGCGATATATTTCGTTCGCTGCGTGCTCAAGTTCTGCTGCTTTTGCATCGCCCGGCACGCCTGTCACAACCACCTGCAAGGAATGGCGCGCATGAAGCAGCGCGGCAAGTCCGTACGTTGCAGCAAATAATCCGTATTGCGGTACCAACCCCACGAACGCCTCCAAAGTTTTTTCCGCCCACTGGCGATAAAGTTTCTCGCCAGTGAACGCGTAGAGCCGGTCAAGAACAATTGCAGCGACGGAATTCGCGCCCGGAGTGGGCGAATCCTGCAGCGGCTTGCGGCGAACCTCGAGTCCTCCCATCGGCGCGGCATCTTTCGCGCGGTCGTGGAACCCGCCGCCCTCGGCGTCGCCAAATCGGTCGATGGTGAGTTTCATGGCGCGCTCGGCGATTTCGAAATAGCGGCTATCGAGCGTCGCCTCGTAGGCGTCGAGCAGCGCTGCAATTGCGAACACTTGATCGTCGAGTGCGCCTTCCAGGCGCGGCCCGCCGACGCGATGCAGAAATCCCCTCGACGGTTCCCAAGCTTCCGCGACAATCCGCTCGAGTGTCTTCAATGCGAACGCGCGACAATCCTCGCGGCCAAGCACACGAGCGCTCTCCAGAAAAGCGGAAACAAACATCGAATTCCAGGCGACATAAAGCGTCGTGTCAATCGCCGGAACGGGGCGGCGCTCGCGACGAGCCGCTAACATCTTTCCTTTTGCGCGGGCAATCAAAATGCGAGCGGTGGATTCGTCCATGCCCAATTCGCGAGCAAGCGCCCCGACCGTGGACGCAACCCACAAAACATTTTTCTCCGGATTATGATGCATTTCGCCGTGCGCTTTGATGTCGTAATAAATTTCCACCGCGCGCGTTTCTTCGGCGCCCAGGACGGCGCGCACTTCTTCCAACGTCCACGTAAAGTAATCCCCATCGTCTTCAAGCGTCTGATCCGCATCCTGGCTGGCATAGAAGCCGCCATGCACAGGATCGGACAGCACTTCACCTACCCAGGCGAGGATTCCCTCGGCGGTCTCGCGAAACAGAGGATTGCGAGTCACCTGGTAACCATGCAGAAAATTCTTCAGCAGCTCCGAATTGTCATAGGTCATCTTCTCGAAGTGCGGCACGCACCAGCGTTCATCCACCGAGTAACGATGGAAGCCACCGGCGAGCTGGTCATAGACACCGCCGAGAGCCATGCCTTCGAGCGTGCGCTCGACGACATGCAAGAGCTTCGAAGCGCGCGTGGATTGATAGCGCTCAAGGAGCAAGTCCACGGCGCTCGCGTGCGGGAATTTCGGCGCCTGGCCGAATCCGCCATGCTGCTCGTCGAAAAGATGAAGCGCGGATTCGACGACCGCATCTACCACCCCTGCGTCGAATTCGCCGCGAGCCCCGTGAAATATTTCCGCCTTTGCGACAGCCTCTTCGAGGGCGCGCGCGGAATTGTCCACCTCCGTGCGGCGATTCCGAAACGCTTCGGCAACGCCGAGCAGGATGCGCCTGAAGCCGGGGCGTCCCATCGCATCCTCCGGAGGAAAATAAGTGCCACCGAAAAACGGTTTCCCATCCGGCGTCAGAAACGCAGTCAGCGGCCAGCCGCCCTGCCCGGAAATTGCGCTGATGGCAGACTGATAGCGCGAGTCCACGTCGGGGCGCTCATCGCGATCCACTTTTACCGGCACATAAAGCTGGTTAATCATCGCCGCGATCTCGGTGTTCTCGTAGCTCTCGCGGTCAATCACGTGGCACCAGTGGCACCACACCGCCCCGATATCGAGCAGGATGGGCTTTTCTTCCTCGCGTGCTTTCTGGAAGGCGGCCGCGCCCCATTCGTGCCAGTCAACTGGCTGGTGCGCGGCGGAGCGCAGGTAAGGGCTGGCGGAATCTTTCAGGCGATTTTCGGCAGTCATGGAATTATGGGCAGCCGATTCAGGCTCGCACGACCTATCGCAGATTGCAAACTGTTGTTTCCCACGACCTTTCGCCCCGGAGCGGCCATACTCCTTTACATGTATCGTGAAACAGTATGGACTGGAGCCGTGATCAAGTCGTTCCGCTCGCAGCCAGCCGAGTTGCTCCATCAGCGGGCGTCCGTCAAGCGATCTAGGAGTATCGAGCGGGTGGTGCTCCGGAAGCTTCGGCAACCGGATGCAGCATCCCAAACGACCGATCTGGCTTCCCCGCCGGGGAATCGCCTGGAGGCGCTGCGCGGCGATCGCAAGGGCCAACACAGCATCCGCATCAACGACCAGTGGCGCATCTGCTTCGTCTGGCGCGACGGCGATGCCTTTGATGTCGAGATTACCGACTATCACTAGGAGAGGGCGATGGCAAAGAAGCTAAAGCCGGTCCATCCGGGCGAGATTCTCAACGAGGATTTCATGAAGCCCCACAAGCTCAGCATGAACAGGCTAGCGCTCGACCTGCGCGTGCCGGTGACGCGGATCGCCGATATCGTGGCGGAGCGCCGCGGAATCACCCCCAACACGGCGTTGCGCCTGGCTCGCTATTTCAACACCACGCCGCAATTCTGGCTGAATCTTCAGACGAAGTACGACCTGGAAGTCGCCGAGGACGAGCAACTCGCGAAGATTGAGCGCGACGTGCAGCCACTTGAAACAGCCGTGAGGGGCTGAGGTAGCCTACTGGATCGGATTGCGGTAATCGGCATCGCGGGGGTCGATCGGCCTGCGCCCTGCGAATCCCTCGTCTTGACGATGATAGAAGCGGATGCGATCTTCGCCGAGACGCCAGCAAAGATAAACTTCCTCATCGTTGATGCGCGCCGGAAAATCGAGCAGCCCGACATTCAGATCTTTCACCACACATCCGGTTGCCTGGATGCGCTCGAGCGCGCTGCGCACCGCATCTCCCAAGCGGTCATGTTCACGGCGAATCTTGGCGGCGCTTTCGTAGGAAACCATCAGGCCGCCCGAGCGTTGAATGCGCTCTGCGATCGCGCGGAGTTCAATCTCCACCTCCGCCATTTTGCGGCGTGTTTCCATCGCTTCGATGAGGACCGGCTCAAGCTGGGCGCGAAGGCGCTCGGCCTCCGTGAGCGAAAAATATTTGGCTTCCTCGTCGGACATATTGCAATGCTCTCGGAATGCCTAGCCGCCGATGAAGACCATGGTGCGCGAGGGCGGCACAAAACCGGGCTCGTTGATGCGATGCCCTTTTTCTTTTTCGTCGACGACCGAGCGGATCTCCGCAGCGATATCGTCGTCACTCGCACCATTGCGCAGCAGGAATTTCAAATCATGGTCATCCTTGCTGAAGAGGCAGGTCCGCAGCTTTCCGTCGGCAGTCAGCCGGATGCGCGAACAGAAGCCACAGAAAGGCTGCGTCACCGGTGCAATCAGCCCGATTTCACCGCGGCCGTCCGCGAATTTATATTTGCGCGCGGTCTCGCTGCGCTCGTGCTCGATGGACACAAGCGGCCAGCGGGCGTTGATGCGGCGGTAGACTTCTGCGGCCGGGACCATGGTGTCGCGCGTCCAGGCGCGGTCAGCGTCGAGCGGCATGAATTCGATGAAGCGCATGATTAAATCCCGTTCGCGCGCGAATTCCGCGAACGCTTCCACTTCGTCGTCATTCAGCCCGCGCACCAGCACGGCATTCACTTTCACTGGACGCAGCGGGGAATTGTGCGCCGCTTCGATTCCCGCCATCACGTCGTCAAAAGTTCTCGTCCGCGTCACGCGCTCGAATTTTTCGCGATCGAGTGAGTCCAGGCTGATGTTGATGCGGTCGAGCCCCGCGGCGATCAATTTGTCGACGCGCTTCGCCAGCAAGTAACCGTTCGTCGTCATCGAAAGGTCTTGCACGCCGGTAGCTTTCAGCCCCGAAATAAATTCTTCGACTCCGGGACGGACCAGTGGCTCGCCGCCAGTCACACGCACTTTGCGGATACCCATGCCGACCAGAATTTTCACCAGGCGCTCGAACTCGCTCCATTCGAGCAGTTCGTGGTGCGCCATGTGATTTTCCGGGTCGGCCGAGCGGCAATAGACGCACCGGAAATTGCAGCGGTCCGTGACTGAAACCCGGAGGTCGGTGATCTGGCGGCCGAATTTGTCAGAAAGCGGCGTCATGTTTAGTTAGATGAAAACCCCGCTGCAAAGTCACTAAAAAAAATTCAAACGCCCAAGTCCGCGTTTGGACTTGGGCGAAGGGCTTGACTCGGCATTGCCTCGATCAAACCTTCTCCTTTCCAAAACGCGGAAGCATGCATCGCGTCCGCGAAGGGAGGTGCAGGCGTTTCCGCCCGAACCCTCATCTTCCGAGTAAATCGGAAGCGTCGTCCCCGGGCCGTTGGATGTCTCTCCGGCAGGCCCCGGGGATCGGAGAAATCACGGCCATTGTACGCTCGCACGGGGGTGCAGGCAAATGGTGTGGGCGACAGCACAACCGAGGGCAGCCCTGCCACCAGGGTGCAATGAATATGGTAGAGTTGCGGGCCGATGCGGATATTTGTTCTCGGCGCGGGCAGCACCGGCTCCCTGCTGGCACAGTTGCTGGCGCGCCAGGGCCATACGGTTTGGTGCGGCGACCGCGATCCGGAGCGCGCTCGCCGGTTCCTGGGCAAGAAAAGTGAGATTGAAGTCCGGGAAACGAACGCGCGGAACTTGTGGTCCATCGTGCGGGCCGCGCGCGGTTGCAATCTGATCGTCAACGCCTCCCCCGCCGTGTACAACGAAATTATCCTGCGCGCCGCGCTGCGCCTGCGCGTTCATTACTTGGATTTGAACGCGCATCTCACGCGCTACCCCTTCAAGCCGGAGCAATTCCGCTTTCACAAGAAATTCGTGGCCAAAAATCGCGTGGCGCTGATCTGCACCGGCGCCGCCCCGGGCCTGACCAACTTGCTCGCGAAACGCGGCTCGGAGCTTTTGGAGACTGTGGAATCAGTTCAGATTCGCCTGTACGAGAGTACGGAAGGAAAAGATCCGATCTCGACGTGGTCGCCGGACGTGGCCTATGAGGCGGCGGTATCGCGCCCGCGGATTTATCGCAAGGGCCGCTTCAAGATGTCCAAGCGATTCGGCGAGCCCGAAAAGTTCCGCTTTCCACCGCCGCTGGGCGAGACAGCCGTTTATCTCGCCGCGCAGGACGAAGTCTGCATGGTCCCCTACGTGATACCCATGCGTGATGCGGACGCCAAAATCGGCGGAAATGATTTCGAGCGGTTGCGCCGGTGGTACCGCCAGGGCCGGCTGAATCGCTCGCAGGGGTTGGTGCGCAAGCGATTTCCGAAGACGCCGACGCCGCGCCAGGTGGCGGCGCTGATTCGCCGGGGTGTCCTCGAGAACGCGCGGTTCGCTGCGGCTGTGCTCGTCCGCGGGATGAAGGACGATCAGCCGCTGCTGATCCGCTGGGACGCAAGCTTCCCGACGCTTTACCAGATCCGGCAGCGCGGCATGGTTTCCACGCCGATTTCTTATGCGACAGCGCATCTTGCCGCTCTGTTCATCAGGCATTTTCCGCGCGACTCCGCTGGTGTCATGGGCCCGTCGTCACTGCCCATTGATGCACGTCGCGCGATTTTGACCGAGGCGCGCTCGCGCGATGTGCGCATCTCGCTGAAAATTACCCGGCAGAAAAAAACGGAGGAGGAAGAATTCTAATACGGCGCCGTGAGCGGCTTCAGAACGCCGAAATCCGTGAGACCGTTGACCACGAACTGCACCGCCAGCGCCACCAGCAGCAAACCCATCAGGCGCATCAGGATGCGAATACCAGTTTCGCCTAGATACCTGCGCACGCGATCCGCACCGGCAAGGATCAAGTAGGACGCATACGCGGTCAGCAGGATTGTGGCGTACACAATCGCGTGCTGCCAGATGCTATGCGACTCACCGACAAGCACCATCACCGTTGAAATTGCGCCCGGGCCTGCGAGCATCGGTATGCCGAGGGGAATGATGCTTGCATCCTCTTTCGCAGTGCCTTCCTGCGTTTCCTCTGGAGAAACTTTCGTGCCTGACTGCCGCCCTTGCAGCATGTCCAGCCCGATCTGAAGCAAAATAATTCCGCCGGCAATTTTGAAAGCCGGAAGCGTGATCCCAAACATTTTGAATATCAGGCTACCGGCAACGGCAAACACGCTGAGGACGATCGCGCAGGTCCATGCCGAGCGGCGCGCCATCTGGCGGCGCTCTCCCTGGGGCGCGTCCGTCGTGATGGCCAGAAACATCGGGATCACGGCGAAGGGATCAACAAGGAAAAAGACGGAGGTCACCGACAGCAGGGCGAATTCCAGAATTTCGGTGATGGTTGAGTTCATAGCGCGTTAGTTGAGCGGGATGCCGGGCTCTCGGCGACCGCGCCAAAGTAACATTTTTGGTGCGAAGATTACAGGCTCGCGCAAGGGCAGGACGGGTTGGTGCTGCGGGAAGGCGACCTAACTCCTCGGCTGCATCTCATCGGCCAATTTGACTCCCTGCTCGCGCAAGGCCTACACTCTCCCTCTTCATTCCTGAAATCTGATCCCACCGCAGCCGATACGAGGAGAAATGATGGCGAGAGAACTGGAAGGCAAAGTTGCGATTGTTACTGGTGGAACGTCGGGGATTGGCCGGGACACCGCGGTGCTGTTCGCGAAGGCAGGAGCCAAAGTTGTAGTTGCTGGCCGGCGCGAAACGGAAGGTAAAGAAACAGTCGAGATGGTGCGTGCGGCTGCCGGCGAAGGCCTATTCGTGAAGACCGACGTGTCGAAAACCGACGACGTGAAAGCGCTGGTCCAGAAAACCGTCGAGAAATTTGGGCGGCTGGATGTGGCGTTCAACAATGCCGGGATTGAAGGCGTCTGGACCCCCATCGTCGAACAGACCGAATCGGATTTTGACACCACCATCGCGATCAATTTGAAAGGCGTGTGGCTCTGTCTGAAGTATGAAATTCAGCAAATGCTGAAGCAGGGCCGGGGCGGAGCGATCGTCAACATGGCGTCCGTCGCGGGGCTGATCGGCTCCGCTGGAGCAGGCACATACATTGCGAGTAAGCATGGCGTGATGGGGCTGACAAAAACCGCTGCGCTCGAGACGGCGAAAAGCGGCATTCGGGTAAACGTGGTGTGCCCAGCGGTCATCGAGACGCCGATGGGCGACAGGATTTTCAGCGCGCCGGAAATGCACGACTTCGCGATCGGGGTTCATGCCATGAGGCGGTTTGGAAAACCGATGGAAATTGCGGAGGGCGTACTGTGGATGTGCTCGGATCGCGCGTCGTTCATGACCGGGCAATCACTGGTGCTCGACGGCGGCATGCTCGCCGGTCTACAGGTTCCGGAATAGCTACTACACGCGAGCGACACGCAAATGGCGGTACCTTGTCGATTTGAAATCGGTGGCTGAGGGCGTGAACTATTCGGGGTCGTTGGTGGCATTGCAATGTCGACAAGACACGCCTTGATTTCAACCGCCAGTGGAATAGCGCTGTCCTTACTTGCATTCACGCTTGGCCAGTCAGGTGGCACTGGATGGCGTCTCATCGGATCTGACTCCTGGGCAGGCGCGCATAGGAAACCCTAATCAACCCTCGCGAGGATCAATGGCAAGAGATACTCCTGCAGTCTTTGACTTTGCGTGAAGTCCATACTCTCAAATTGAATTCCCATGCAGTCCTCCCCCGACAGACGTGCAACTCGTCCGGCAAATTCCAGCGGTTGCGTGCCTGGTTTCATTTCAAGAGTCACGTGCACACGCGTCCCGACGGCGATTGTACTGGACGCTTGCACGAACATTCCGCCAAGGCTTAGATCAAGAGTCAGTCCTTTCAGCCGCTCTTCTCCGTATTGTAGAGAGACGTTGCAGCTTGTCTTTACGCGGTGGTAGCGTCGTGCCTCGCGCTGCATGGAACTTTCCGTCACACGAATCAGGCGCAGGATCCGCTGCCGGTCAATTGGCTTAAACAGGAAAAAGCTGGCACCCGCCTCGAACGCTCGCGCGAGCGTGCCACGATCTTCTTCGCCCGTGATAATCACAACCGGTGTAGTCCGGTTCAAACCTCCGGCTCGTATCGTTCGAGTGAGTTCAATTCCGTCTGGTCGCGGCATCCGAACGTCTAGAAAGATCGCATTGAATTTCTCTTTTGCAAGACGCTTTGCGGCTTGGCTACTGTCGGTGTACGTCACACACTCCATTTCTGCCGAAACCAACACCTCCTGAATTAGCTCGCACATAATGGAATTATCGTCCACGACGAGGACTCGGATCAGCGCGCGCATCTCCCCATTTGATTCCAGTCGAGCATCAGGCGGAATATGTTCGCGTGTCTTCAAGGAGTGGGCTGGAGTTTTCCTGTGTAACCCAGCCATCGCTCGAGTTGGCTGCGTAGCGACTTGAAGTCCACAGGCTTGGAGATGCATGCATTGCAGCCGGCATGAATCACCCTGTCTTGATCGGTCACCATGGCATGCGCAGTTACCGCGATGACTGGGAGATGCCGCAATTCAGGGTCACGCCGGATTCTTGTGGCAACAGACAGCCCGTCCTCCGCGCCAAGTTGAACGTCAAGCAAAACGGCATTCGGTGGCTTGTTCTTCAATGCGGCAAAGGCCTGTTCCAGATTCTGTGCTCTGAGAGGTTCAAAACCCTCCGCCTCCAGCCAATCGCAAAGAAGTTCCTGATTGGGTAGGTTGTCCTCGACCACTAAGATGCGGCGCTTCATAATCTCTCCGTCAACATTGGAGGTAGCACTCGTTGCAGCTCTCGGATTAGTGATTCCTGCCATCGTTCCTGTTTGTGGAATAGCGCGCCAGCATTGGTCCGAATGTAATCCCTTTCTGCCGCCGTCAAATCTTTGCTCGTAAGCACGAAGACCGGCAGCTCGGCTGTCCTGGAATCGATCCGCCATTCAGATAGCAGTTGGAGTCCACTGCTCCCCGGTAGGATCAGATCCAGGATCACGAGTTCGGGGATGCAATCCGCCACTTTTGTGCGGGCCTCAGCGCCATCTGCCGCTATTTCCACCGCATATCCATTGCTGCCCAGTAATTCGGCGATGAACTCGCGAGTCGGCGTATCATCCTCCACCACGAGAATAGGTCGGGCTTGTCCAGCTCTACCGCGGCGGTTCATGCAGCGCTCAACGGCAGCCAGCAGCGTCAATTTCTCCACGGGCTTCACGATGTATTCATCCGCACCCAGCAGCGCCCCGGTGCTCGGCTGATCGACGATCGTGATCACAATTACAGGAATCTTGGATGTACGAGGATCGCTCTTCAGGCCGGAAAGCAGTTCCCAGCCATTCACCGGCTTCATGATTATATCCATCGTAATTGCGCCGGGTTGTATCCGGGCTGCGGTCTCCACGACATGACTCGGTTGATCGCACAAGATCACGTCATACCCTGCGGAAACAAGATGCGACTGGATGAGGTGCGCAGCCGTGGGATCGTCTTCCACTACCAGGACGCGTTGCGATTGACCAAGTTGCGTGCTCGGCACGGAGTTCCGAGTTTCTTGAGCCTGCACTGTTGGGGTGGTGGGCAAAGTAAAATAAAAATTACTGCCTGAGCCCGGTTGGCTTTCGATGCCCAGTTTCCCTCCGTGCAATTCCACTAGACGCCGCGTTATCGCCAGGCCCAGACCAGTACCCTCCGAGGTCTTGTCCGATCGTCCGAGCCGATGGAAAGCCTCAAAGATACGTTCCTGCTCCTCAAGCGGGATGCCTGGCCCAGAATCACGAACCTCCACCCGGGCAAGTTCACCGAGTTCCTGGACCACTAGCTCAATCGTTCCCCCCTCCGGCGTGAACTTGATCGCGTTCCCAATCAGGTTCATCAATATTTGCTTGAATCGAGTGGCGTCGGCGCGGACGCTGAGATCAGGCGATGGGCGCAGCGCTAGAGTCTGGGATTTCCTGTCTGCGAGGGGGCGCAAGGTGTCAACGACCTCGGCAAAACACGAGCTGACTAACACGTTCTCCAATGCCAGCTGGAGGCGCCCAGCTTCGATCTTGGATAGATCCAGGATATCGTTAATTAGTCGGAGAAGGTGCGCACCCCCTGTATGAATGTGGTTGACGTAGCGCCGCTGGCGATCGTTGAGAGGTCCATATTGTTCTTCACTCAACAGGTCGGAGAATCCCAGGACCGCGTTCAGTGGAGTGCGTAACTCATGGCTCATCGTCGAGAGGAACTGATCCTTGAACTTGTTGGAGCGCTCGGCTTCTTCTTTCGCACGCAGGAGGTCTTCCTCAACTTGTTTGCGCTTTGTGATGTCGCTCAGGATGCCGGTGAAGAAGGTGCCTTCCCCCGTCTTCCAACTGGACAAGGAAAGTTGAAGGGGAAACTCGGTACCATCCTTTCTCCGGCCTGCTAGTTCGACGGTCTTTCCGATCACGTGAGCTTCCCCGGTCTTCAAATAACGTTCGAATCCCTGTAGATGAGAACTTCGGAATCGCTCGGGCATGAGGAGGGCCAGCGGCTGGCCGATGAGCTCGTCTGAGGAATGAGCGAAGATCTGCTCAGCCGCGCGATTGACATACACGATTTTGCCGTGACTATCAGCCGAAATGATGGCATCGTGGGCCGTTTCAGCAACCTTGCGAAACCTCTCTTCACTCGCGTGAAGTGTTTCCTCGATCTTCTTCCGCTCAGTCATATCCCGTGTGATTTTCGAGAACCCAATCAGTTTCCCTCTCTCGTCGCGCAGTGCTGTGATGACTACACTGGCCCAGAAGCGCGAGCCATCCTTGCGAATCCGCCACCCCTCGTCTTCCGAGCGACCAACGGCAGCAGCCACTCGCAACTTCTCGGCGGGCTTGTTTTGGGCGATGTCTTCGGGCGTATGGAACCGAGTGAATGACTGGCCCAGAATTTCGTTTTCTTGGTAGCCCTTGAAACGTTCCGCACCGACATTCCAGCTGGCTACACGACCATCGGGGTCGAGCATGAAAATGGCGTAGTCCCTCACCCCTGACACCAGAAGACGAAAGCGTTCCTCGCTCAGACGCAAGGCTTCTTCGGCCTGTTTGCGTTTGGTGATATCGGTGGCAACAACCAAACGGGCGTTTTTGCCAGCGTACGCGAGCGGGTGAGACGTAACGTCAACATAAAACAGCGTGCCGGCTTTCTTGCGGTGCCGCCAGATTCGATTCTCCTCGAATTCAGAGCTGGATTTCGCCACGCTGTTGAGGACCGCCGGAATATCCTCGGGTGGACGGATATCCTTTATCGTGAGATTGAGAAATTCTTCCCGCGAATATCCATAATTGCGAATCGCCGCTGCGTTCACGTCGAGGATCGCAAGGGTTTCGAGATCGTAGACCCATACTGGATGGGGGTTGCTTTCGAAAAGCAGACGGTAACGTTCTTCTGATAATCGTAACGCTCGCTCAGATTGCTTGAGCTGGGTGACGTCCCGCGCCACCGCGTAGATCAATCCCTGATCAACGACTGGACTTGCGCTCCATGAGAGCCATTTGTAGGAACCGTCCTTACAGAGATAGCGATTCTCAAAGGAGATCACCTCGAAACCGTGACCTTGTTTCTCAGCCTGCTGAATGGTGGCCTGGCGATCTTCCGGATGTATGAAGTCGAGGTAGGGCTTGGCCAGCAGTTCTTCGATTGAGTATCCGAGCACTTTCTGCCAGGCAGGATTGAGGCGCTTGAAGTATCCATCGGTGCTGGCAATGCACAGCATGTCGATGGATAGGGAGAAATACTTGTCCAATTCCTCGCGAGTCTGCTTGAGTTCAGTGATGTCGCGGAAGACAAGGACGACGCCGAGGCCTTCGCCGCTACTTGTGAGAATTGGAGCCGCGCTGTCTTCGATGTCAATTTCGTTTCCGTTTTTCGCGCGCAAGATGGTGTGGTCGGCCAGACCCACTACCTTGCCCTCGCGGAATACTTTCTTGACGGGATTCTCGACGGGGCGGCGCGTCTCCTTGTTCACGATGTCGAACACCAAGTCCATGGACTTGCCATGGGCTTCCTGGAAGCCCCAGCCAGTGAGGGACTGAGCGACGGAATTCATAAACGTGATAGCACCGTTCATGTCGGTTGCGATTACCGCGTCGCCGATACTACTGAGTGTGGTTGAGAACCACTTCTCGCTTTTCGCCAGAGCCTCTTGCGCTCGTTTGCGTTCGGACAGTTCGCGGCTCAGCAGCGCGAAACACAGCACCAGCAGCGAAATGCTCAGTAGCGTGCCCCCGGCGATTGTCCGTGCCGACCTCGCCATGCTCTCGTTGGTTCTTTGCGTGCGGAGCCTCAGCAGATCTTTTTCTTCGTTTGCCATTTCTGAAACCAGCACGCGGATCTGGTCCATCGACTGCTTTCCAGAACCCTCCAGCACCAGTTTGTTTGCGGCTGCGAAGCTCTCCTTTCTGCGGAGGTCGATCGTCCTTTGCAGCACTCCCAATTTCTTCTCTATCAGTGGCTCCATGGCCTGGATTCGCGCCTGCTGATTCGGATTGTCGGCGGTGAGATCCCTCAGACGGCGAGTCACCTGGTCGAGGTTCTTGATCGCCTCGCGGTAGGGCTGAAGGTAGACCTCATCCCCCGTGAGGAGATAGCCGCGCTGCCCGGTTTCTGCATCGACGAGCCGAGCCAGCGTATCATCCAGGGTCCGCAGAACCTCGTAGGTGTGCTCTCGCCACTCGGCGGCTTCAGCGAAGCGCTTGGTATTTCGGTAAGATTCCCATCCCACCAACAGGAGAATGATTGCTGCGGCTGCAAAGCCCCAACGAATCAGGTGCCTCTCTATTTTCCATTTCATCGTTTTGCCATCCTGCCACGGAGACTGGGGTGCAGCCATTAGCTGCCGGTCCTTGTGGGCTGCAATGGCGCACAACCAAGAATCACGGCTTCGAACTCGTCCACGAGGGAACCATCCCACCACCCTCGTCTCACTTCGTCCCGCAGCACGCCGAGTGCTTGCTCCGGCTGCAACGCAGTTCGATACGGCCGCTCAGTGGTCAGCGCATCGTACACATCTACGATTTGCATGATTCGGGCCGTGATTGGGATTTGTTCGCCTTTGAGTCCATCGGGATATCCCGATCCATCGAGTTTTTCATGGTGGTGACGGATCACCGGCAGTACAAGGCGAAAAGACTTCAGAGGAGAGCAGATTCGCTCGCCAGTGACAGGGTGCTGCTTCATGATTTTCCACTCTTCCTCTGTCAGCGGGCCGGGCTTGACCAGGATGTGTTCCGGCACAGCTATCTTGCCGATGTCGTGGACAACCCCGGCTCGACGCAACGCCACGCGCAATTCCTCGGGGAGCCCGAGTCGCTCTGCAACGGCCACCGAGTATTTCGAGAGTCGGTCGCAATGTCCTTGGGTGTAGCGATCTTTCGCCTCGATACTCAATGCCAGGCTGAACAGGACTGTCTCGGCGCTTTCCAGCTCGTCAGTAAACTCCTTCATGCGCAGAAGGGAGCGAACACGGGCGAGCAGTTCATGCTTGTTGATCGGTTTATTGAGGAAGTCATCGGCCCCGCACATGATGCCCTGAATGCGATCATCCGAGCTCGTCAACCCCGTGACCAAAACTACTGGGATGAACCGAGTTTCCGGTCGGGACTTGATGGCGAGACATGCCGAAAACCCGGTCTTACCGGGCATCATCACGTCGAGCAAAGCCAGGTCTACCAAATCATTGTGGACGGCCTGCAGTGCTTCCTCGCCGTCCTTAACGCTGATTACGTTGTAGCCGTCTCCCGCAAGCATCCCAGATAGAAGATCTCGATTTGCTTCGTCGTCGTCGGCGACCAAAATGGTGGCCACGCGCCTACTTGATTCGGACATAGTTCCCTCCGGCGCGGCGCCTGCGGCCGAGCGAGTGAAGCATCCAGACGCTTAGCTGACCCCGACGGACTTGCGAAAAACCTAGGTGCTTCATTTTAGTACCTTGGTCGAATTGCTAGACTTTTTGTGGCGGGACGTATCACGATGAGTTAACGGTTACCTTCTGACCCAAAGATCCTCGACGCCGGCTGACCGCCCATTCTCTTGCCTGAACTTGAGGCTGCTGCTACACTATCGCGGCAAGAGCTGGACCCCCGCTCCTGCCATACTTCCTGTAAAAGGTTCATTCATGTCTGGACATTCTAAGTGGGCCACAATCAAGCATAAGAAGGCCGCGACGGACGCCAAGCGCGGCAAGATCTTCACCAAGATTATCCGTGAGTTGACCATCGCAGCGCGCGTCGGCGGCGCTGACCCCAACACGAATCCGCGCCTGCGCACGGCCATCCTCGCCGCCAAGGGCGAAAACATGCCCAACGACAATATCGAGCGGGCCATCCTGCGCGGCACCGGGCAGCTCGAAGGCGAAACGCTCGACGAGGTGATGTTCGAAGGCTACGGCCCGGGCGGCGTGGGAGTGCTCGTGCAGGTGGTGACCAGCAACCGCAACCGGATCGTCAGCGAGATCCGCCACATGTTCTCGAAGAACGGCGGCAACATGGCTGAAAATGGCGCCGTCGGCTGGATGTTCCACCGCAAGGGCGACATCGTCGTCCCCAAGGAAGCCGCCAACGAAGATAAATTGCTCGGGATCGTGCTCGATGCCGGCGCGGAAGACTTGCGCGACGACGGCTCCGCCTGGGAAATTACCACTCCACCCGAGGCCATGGAAAAAGTCCGCGACGCGCTGACGGCCGCTGGAATCACGCCCGCGTCTGCTGAAGTCGCTTTCGTGCCGCAAAACTACGTGAAGCTCAGCGGGCCGCAGGCGCAACAGATGTTGCGTATGGTCGAGACGCTGGAAGATCATGACGACGTCCAGCACGTCTACGCGAACTTCGATATCGATGAGAAGGAAATTCAGGCGGCGGTGGCTGGATAGCCCTGGCCTTCCCGCTAGTTTCCATCGCGTCGCGCACTCGCGAAAAAACACTTCCCTCTGGTTCCGGCACGCACGTACACTTGTGCGCGTTGATATGTCTTTTCCCGTTGCAATTCGTCCGAACACGAGCCGGCGCAAATTCCGCGTTCTCGGCATTGACCCGGCGGTCGCCGGCGCCACAGGCTATGGCATCGTAGAATTCGAAGGGGCGGCACCGCATTTGCTTCGGTTCGGTGCGCTAAAACTTCCAGTGCGCGCATCCTTTGCCGCGCGACTCCGCGAGATTCACAAGCTGATCGAGAATCTCGTCGAGGAATTTGCGCCGGACGCAGTTGCTGTGGAATCCGTCTTCACGGCGCTGAACATGCGGACGGCGCTACGGCTGGCCGAAATGCGTGGTGTTGTGCTGCTGGCTGCCGCCCAGGCTCAGATTCCGGCGCACAGTTATTCACCGCGCGAGGTGAAAGCCAGCGTCGTCGGCTACGGCGCAGCATCGAAGCAGCAGATGCAACAAATGGTCAGTTCTCTTCTGGGTCTTGCAACCTATCCGGAACCGGCTGACGCGGCGGACGCTCTGGCAGTGGCGCTCTGCCACGCCCATGTGTCGCAAGCCCATGAACGGATGGCCGCTGCGACGGGAATCAGAAATGCCGCCGCGGCGCCGCGCATCCGAACGCGCGCAGCCCGCGTCTAAGAATGTTGATGAACCTCCCAGCCCGGATTCGCCGCGGAATCATTTCCGCGCTCGGCATTACTGCTCTCCTCGCGCTACCGTCTATTGCCCTCGCCACTGCTGCCGGCGACGCGCCTACCATCACTTTCCGCAAGGTTTTCAAGTCCAGTTACCCCGAATTCGTTGAAATCAAGCTGAACCAAAGCGGCTCCGGGACCTATGACATCCGCCAGCTCGACGATGACGCCAGCCCCGCGCCATTCCAGATCGGCCCCGCTCTCGCTCAGCGGATCTTCGATCTGGCAGCCAGACTCCACAATTTCCAGGGCCTGGATCTGGACGTCCACCGGCGCATCGCCAACCTGGGCGAAAAAACATTCCGGTACGAGAAGGGCGGCGTGACGAACGAAGTGAGATTCAACTACACGCTCGAGGATTCTGCTACGCAATTGCTCAACATTTTCGAGGGCATCACGAGACAGGAATCCGACCTGTCGAATCTCCAACGCGCCATGCGCTACGATCACCTCGGCGTGAACGACGCCGTCCACCAGTTGGAATCCGACTACAACGAGAAAATGATTCCCGAGCCGGACAGACTCCTTCCTTCGCTCGACCGCGTAGCCTCTGACAATATTTATGTGGATATCGCCCGGCAACGGGCCCGCGCTCTTGCCACACGCATCCGCGCCGCTCATTAGCAACACCACTCCCCCGTTGCCGCCGTGCAACTGCCCTGCCGCAGGATTTGCCTTTTTCCTTGAATTAGCGTATATACAGAAATGTGTTCACGTGGGACGCTCGAAAGGCGCTTCAGAACCTAAGAAAACACCGCGTATCTTTCGAGGAAGCTGCAACGGTTTTTGCGGATTCCGAGGCGCTCGACTGGGAGGACACGGAGCATTCCGAATTTGAAAAACGCTCCAAGCGTTTGGGAAAATCCTTTCGTGAACGTGCGCTCCTTGTTGTTTACACAGTTCGGAGGCTGAAAAATGAAAAAGAGACGGTCCGGATCATCAGCGCGCGCCAGGCAAGCCGCAAGGAGCGCAAAGCCTATGCGGGACAACCAGATTGATTTCTCCGATATTCCCGAGTCCACCGACCAGGAGCTGAAGCGTGCTCGTCGCGTTGGCCGGCCGAAATCCGCGCATGCCAAACAATTAATTGCCATCCGCATTGATCCGCGATTGCTCGCGCGCCTCCGGCAACTTGCCCGCCGCCGCCAAAAGCCGTATCAGACGCTCATCCACGAACTTCTCGAGCGCGCCGCAAGTCGTCGGGTCGCCTGATGGTCCGGAGCGCGCCTAGTTACAGTTGGTTACTGCGTTCAACAATGGGGCGGCTATCCTTTCGGCAGGGTGTATCATCGAATAAAGAGCGCGAAAAGCATCTGGGGGTGTCTGATGCGGCGGCCTAATTTCCATATCCTCCCGATAGCGTTGGCAATCCTGCTGGCGGCGACATTCGCGTCGCCGGCGCGTGCAGCCGACGACGGCTACAGCTATGCCCGAATTGTGCGGCTCAGCCTGGTCAGCGGTGACGTGCAGGTCATTCGATCGGACGAAGCAAAGTGGGAACCCGCGCTGATGAACATGCCCATCCAGCAGGGCTTCGCCATCGGCACGAACGACGGGCGCGCAGAAGTTGAATTCGAAAATGGCGGCGCGATCTGGCTCGGCGAAAATTCCATCCTGCAATTCACGGAGCTCGCGCTCTCAAACGGCGGCCGCATCACCAAGGTCACTTTGTCGCAGGGCACCGCTTCCTTTGACCCCAACCTCGCCAGTGCAGACTCGTTTCTGGTGACCACTGCGGAACTGAAGATCAATCCTCCCGCCAAATCCGAGTTTCGCCTAACCGTGACAAAGGACACCAGCTCCGTCAGCGTGATCCGCGGCCAGGTTGCTGTCGCTTCGCTTGCAGGAAACGAAATTGTGCGCAAAGGCGAGACGTTGGCGCTGAACGCAAATACTCCGACGGTGCCGAAAATTACCTCGAATACCGCGCCCGATGATTTGGACAAATGGGTAAAGAGTCGCGCAAGTGTTCTCTCCGACGGACAGAAGCAGACGTTGGAATATACGAATGCGCCATTCAGCTACGGCATGTCGGATCTATCGAGCTACGGCGGCTGGTCTTTTTATCCCGGTTTTGGCTACGGATGGTGGCCGTTTGGTGTGTTGAACGGATGGGCGCCATTCAGTGGCGGGCAGTGGTCGTTCTATCCTGGACTCGGCTGGACCTGGCTGAGTTCGGAGCCGTGGGGCTGGGTCCCTTATCATTTCGGTCAGTGGGAATATTCGCCTGTGTTCGGCTGGCTGTGGCTTCCCGGCGGATATGGATTCTGGTCGCCTGCACCGGTGCAATGGGTTTCGATCGGCAATCGCATAGGGTGGAGTCCGGTGGATCCGGTCGTATCAGGTGCCAAGCGTCCGGTTTCTGGAAGCCCGGTGATCGTGGCGACGAAAGACCTTGGCAATGGCGGCCCCAACAAAGTGCTCACTCTGGAGCAGGCCGGAGAAAAATTGGAGCGGCCCTCTGCGCCGCCGCTTTCAAATGGCAGGATTGCGACACCGGCGGAATTGGCTGCGCTGCAATCGAGGGGCAATGCAGAAGCGGTGCGGACGAGTCATCATAAACTGATTCAGCCGGGCAACGAGCGGGTAGTGGTTCCAACGGCGTCAAACCTGGCTGCACTGCACTCCGGTGTGGGATTTGATGCGGCACAAAATCGATTTGTGGCTGGCGCGGCAACACAGGGGGCGATTCCGGTCCAGCCGATCGCCCTCAATGGCGCCCCTCCCGCGATGAAGATGCCGCGTACTCCGCCGCCGGCGCGAACTCAAACGATGGCGGCAGGCGGACGGACAGGCGGTGTTGGAACCGGGACCCATGTCAGCGGAGCGTCAACCTCGCGCGGCATGGGAGCACATTCGACTTCGACGCCCACACCTCACATCTCAAGGCCACGATAACTGTTACCTTACAAACAATCTCGTCAGGGCACGGCTTCAGCCGTGCCAGAACGCACCGAGAAACCAGGGGTTTTAACCCCTGAGGCCAGCTGATTGAGCGGTCGCAGGATTTACAAGACGGATCTTAGGGCGGCGATTCCACTGGCGTGCTTCCTGTCGATGATGGCTGTTAAGAATACTCTTACGTGACGACAATCCCGGCATACCCAACTACCTGCTCCCGGTCGCCGGAGATGTCTCCAGAGGTGGCGTACCGAATCAGCCGTGCTTTCTTCGCTCCCAGATCGATCACCGCGACCAGCATTGCCACCGCTGCCGCATACCCGCACATTGTAATTCCTTCCCATCGCACCGTGTCGTAGAGCCCCCGCGGATTCATCTCCACGATTTGTATGATCGCTCGATGGTCCTTCACCCGCGTGATCGAATCCTTCTCGTAGTGGTTCATGTCTGAGCTCGCGATGATCAGCACCGGTTCCTTCTGCGCTTGGATCACTTCTGCCATCGCATGTCCCAACTCTTCCAGTGGAGGATAGCGGTCCGTACCAAGCACGACGGGCACGAATCGAAAACCTGGCACGAGCCGCTGCAGAAACGGGAGCTGCACTTCGAGCGAATGCTCGGCCTGGTGCGCCACTGCATCCGCCCGCAGGCGCGGGCAGGCGTACGCCAATTCCGCCGCGAGCGCAGATTCGATTTGCGCCTCGCCGAATGGCGTTTGCCAACTTCCTTCGGTGAGAATTGCCATCGATTCGCCGCGCGGATAATGCCGGGGGCCGATTAAGATACATCGAGCAGGAATCTGTAGCGCGGAATAGACTGCACCCGCTACGTGCCCCGAATAAATGTAGCCCGCATGCGGTACGACACACCCGAGCGCGCGAATCTTTTCCGCAGTGTTGTCCACAAATTGATCAACGTCGGCTGCGAGCTGTTTGGGATCAGCGGAGTAAAAACGGCCAGCAACGGCGGGCGGGCGAATCATGGATTTTCACAGGCTGGGTGGTAAAAACAATATCAGAGCGGCTTCGAAGGCTTGCCTTTAATTTCGAGCGCCTGGGTCTCACCCTGCTTCACTCGAATTTTCACCTTGTCACCGTACTGATACCCACCTTTGTCCGCAATCGTGCTCATCTTTTCTTTCAGCGGCGGTGCATACGTGAATGCGTGAATCATCATCCCATTTGCTTGCTCGCGGACCAGGATCGAATTCGCATCCGCGTGAATTACCTCCGCCTTGAGCCATTCGCCCTCTGGTTTCGGCTTCGCCGAGACCGTGCTGATAGCCTTCTCGATAATCGGCTGGGCAACGGCCGTCGCGGCGGCGGTGGCCACGGGGCCTTGTGCGCGCGCGGGTGTTGTTGAACTCGCCAGTGCGGCGGCGGCTGCGGCCAGGACTCCGAAAATCCTATATTTCGTCATCGAACGAGATCTTCAGTGACTTCAGAAATTTAATGTCCTGCGGCGTCATTTCCACCTTGGTTTCCGTGGGCTCTTCATCCAATGTTTCGTCATCCACGCGAATGTGCAGGGATTCCAAGAAGCGGCGGTCTTGCGACGTCATTTTGGCATCCTGGGAGGTGCGGCGCGCGAGGCCAATCGTCGCGTCCAGCTTCAGCACGATATCGAACCCCGCGGAACGCACGCTCGAGATAGCCTCAGCGATGCGCTCGGAATCGGACACCGTGTCGTTGATGGCGTGTCCCAGCTCCCGCAGCAACTGCTTCATCCGATCGTCGAGTTGCAAGGGCGTCACCTCCTGTGGATAGCCCTTCCTACACCGATTTTAAGTTCCGGGCAACTAGGAAACAAGCCCCAGGTGGACCTGCGAGCCCTGGTGGTTACCTGTCCGCCTGCCCAGCCCCCAGTGGCTAATCCCGCGGTCTGCGCGAGGAGGTATGAACCGAAGGGCATGCGGGCGCCGGTTGTACTACAATTCAGCCATGGCCGCAGGCTTGTTACCGGCGCTGAAGAGATCAGCAAGAGTCACGCTTCCCGCTTTGTGGCGCGCGGCGCGGCAAATGTTCCACGAAGTGGTGGGGGCACTGTTTGCGCTATTCGCTGTGTATGGTGCGCTGTCAGCGTGGCGGCAATGGAAGAATCATCCGGTCCCGTGGATTATGGGGTTTGCGCTCGTTTACGCGGTGATGATGGCTGCGTTCTCCTTCGCCGCGTTCCGCAGCGCTCGGCGTATTCGCTGAGTTTCTACAATGGCTGAAGAAACGAAAAAACGAATCGAGCCGACCGAACCAAAAGCGGCTTCCACCACCGGCCTGCCGATGGATGCCGTCGCGACGCCGGGTGACCTGAACGGCTGGGATCCGGAGCGCGAGCTCGGCTATCCCGGCGAATTTCCGTTCACACGCGGCGTCTATCCCACCATGTACCGCGGGCGCCTCTGGACCACGCGGCAATATGCCGGCTTCGGCACGGCCGCTGAATCGAACCAGCGGTATCGATACCTGCTCTCGCAGGGGCAGACAGGACTCTCTGTCGCCTTCGATTTGCCCACGCAGATTGGGATGGACTCCGATCACGTGCTCGCTCAGGGCGAAGTGGGTAAAGTGGGCGTGGCGATTGATTCGCTGGAAGACATGCAGGCGCTCTTCGACGGCATACCGCTGGAAGAGGTCTCGACGTCCATGACCATTAATTCCACGGCGGCCATTCTGTTGGCGTTGTATGTGGCCGTGGCGAAGAAACAGGGCGCGAGTCTGCGACGGCTGGCAGGAACAGTACAGAACGATGTCCTGAAGGAATACATCGCGCGCGGCACCTATATCTACCCGTTGCGCCCGGCAATGCGCATCGTGACGGATATTTTTGCGTGGTCGCACCGCGAGATTCCCAATTGGAATCCGATTTCGATTTCCGGGTATCACATTCGTGAGGCCGGCTCGACCGAAGTGCAGGAAGTTGCGTTCACGCTTGCGAACGGAATTGCGTACGTGGAAGCGGCGCTCGCCGCTGGGCTCCCCGTGGATGAATTCGCGCCGCAACTTTCATTTTTCTTCAATTCGCACAATGAATTGTTGATGCAGATTGCGAAATTCCGCGCCGCGCGACGCCTGTGGGCGCGAACCATGCGCGACCGCTTCCACGCGCGTGACGAACGCTCCATGATGCTCCGCTTCCACGCGCAGACGGCCGGCTCCGCGCTCACGGCGCAACAACCCGAAAATAATCTCGTCCGCGTCGCGCTCCAGTGCCTCGCCGCCGTCCTGGGTGGTTGCCAATCTCTGCACGCAAACGCCCTCGACGAAGCGCTCGCGCTCCCCACGGAACAAGCAGCGCTGCTCGCGCTACGCACCCAACAAATCCTCGCCAACGAAACGGGCGTCGTGAATACGGTTGACCCGGTTGCCGGTTCCTACGCCATCGAAAAATTGACGAACGAAATCGAAGCCGGCGCGCTGGAATATATTTCCAAAATCGATGCCATGGGCGGAATGCTTCGCGCCATCGAAGCCGGCTACGTCCAGCAGGAGATTCAGAAAGCCGCCTACGAATATCAGCAGGCCGTGGATCGTGGCGAGCAGGTGGTGGTCGGCGTCAATCGCTTCCAAGCCGAAGAAGGGCGCCCGATTCCGACACTGCAACTTGATCCTGCAATCGAGCGCGAGCAGGTGGCGCGGCTGAATGCGTTGCGCGCGCGCCGCGACTCGGCAAAAGCCAAGGCCGCACTTGCAGGAATCGAGCGCCGCGCCCGCGGAACCGAGAATCTGATGCCCGCGATTCTCTCGGCCGTCGAAGCCTACGCTACCGTCGGTGAAATTTCCGACGCCCTCCGCGGCGCCTTCGGCGAATACCAGGAATCCGTCGTCATTTAGTTTTCGTAGCGCCGGCGTCTCGCCGGCTCGTTTCCCGGCCCCAATTTTTCTCCGTGTTTCCAGTGTTTCTCTGTGTCCTCTATGTTAAGTTTTTGGCTTTCGTTTTGTCAGCGATTGCGATGAAATCCAAACTCACGCTCGAAAACGAAATTCGCTGGTCGCGCCGCGTGCTGACGCCGGCCGAGGCGGTGAAGTACATTGATGCCACCGGCTACTGCATGCTCTTCCCCGTGAACAAAGTTCCTCTGCCGTCGCTCTACTGCGCCGTCACAAGGCGCAATCCGCACATCGACTTCGTGTGGGACAAGCACTGTACGATGTTATGGCGCTGGAAAGACGAGCTACCGCGACGTCGCCGGGCATTCTACGCAAAATACTTCCGCGGGCGCGGCACATTTATTTCTGTGAAAATGTTGCCGCATTTTCTGGCGATGCGCGAAACGGCAGTTGCACCCGGCGATCACGAGCATTTGTACGCCGAGGGCCGCATCCGTGATGATGCGCGCGTCATCTGGGAGGCACTCGAAGCGCACGGGCCGCTCGCGACACTTGAATTGCGCCACGCCTGCAAGATGGGCACAAAGGCAGGCAACATCCGATTCAAGCGCGCCGTGCTCGATCTTCAATGCCTTCTGATCGTCGTGCATTTCGGCGCGGAGCAGGAAACCGCGGCATGGGCTTCGGGCCGTTATGAATTGACGTGCCGCGCGTTTCCGAAGGAAACTTCCCTGGCGAGAGAGATTGCACCGGAAGCGGCCCGGCGCAAACTCGCGGCAAAATTTGCGGAATGGCATCCTGACGCCGAGCCGAGGCAGTTGGCGCGGCTGTTCGGATGGACAAAAGCCGAAACGCTCGTGGCCATCCAGTCGGCAAAAAGCAAAATACACAAATGAAACTGATCCTTGCATCCTCTTCGCCCCGGCGCGCGGAAATTCTGCGCAATTCCGGCTTTGTATTCGATGTGTTCCCGACCAACGTGGATGAAACGCGCCTGCCGCGGGAATCACCGTCCACATACGTCCGCCGATTGGCGCTCGCAAAAGCGCAAAGCGCCGCGGAGCACGCAGCGCGCAAAAACCAGCCGGCCATCGTGATTGGCGCGGACACCGTGGTGGTCGCCGGGAGAAAAATTCTCGGCAAACCGCGCGATCATAAGAGCGCCCGCCGAATGCTGCGTCTTCTGAGCGGACGCACACACCAGGTGTTCACGGGCCTCGCCGTCCTGCAAATCCCCGATGGTGTGGAAAGAATTGTCTTGGAGAAAACACGCGTGAAGTTCGCCAGGCTCTCCGAGAAAGAAATCGACTGGTATCTGCTGACCAGCGAGCCGTATCACAAGGCCGGCGCCTACGCAATCCAGGGGATCGCTGGACGATATGTGACGCGCGTCGAGGGCTGCTACTTCAACGTTGTAGGCTTGCCGCTCGCGCGCCTGTGGCCGCTGCTCAAGGAATTGGGCTGGGACAGACCCGCCTCACAACTCGCCGATGCTTAGCTGCGTATCGGCACCTTTCCACGCTGCTTCAAATTCACGGCGCGCCCAATCGGCATCGGCGATTTTGTTCTGCGCTTTCAAACTCTGCCACAGACCAAAAAGCGAGCGGCCATTGCGCGGATTGCGGACGAGATCCTCGCGAAAAACTTTTTCCGCTTCGGCCGGCTGTCCGTCCCGCAGGAGCGCGCCGCCGAGCGTTTCACGCGCCGGGTAATACCAGTCCGGCGGCTCGTTGTAGGCAAGACCATCCTGCACCGCGACTGCCTTTTTCAGCGACTCAATCGCCGCCTTGCGATCGCCGCGCGCTTCCGCAATCTGCGCGTCCAGCATTCCTGCGGGAATCTGCAATACCGTCTTCGCGGAATCAAAACCGAAAGTCTGGCTTGCGGCTATTTGCTCGACGGATAACGCAAAAGCTTTTCGTTCAGCATCTGCATCGGATATTTTCCCCGTCGACGCAAAAGCCATTCCGCGCGCGAAGTGCGACACTGTGACCAGCATCTGGATATTCGAATCAGGCGCCTGCATCGCGAGAATTTCTTGCCACTTCCGGAAGCGCACGGGCACCAGCGAAGGGTAAGTGAGAAATCCTTCGGTCATGCTTGCAGGCATCCCTTCCGCGCGCTCGTGAATATTTTCGGCGAGGCTGGCAGCGGCGCCGCGTGCTGTTTCATAGTTGCCCGCCTGCATTGCGGCGTACGCGAGGAAGTGCAGTTTGTGGCTGTAATACATCACCGGATACATTCCCTTCGCGCCAGTCGCCTGAATGTAGGCAGTATCAGCCGCAGCCGCGGCTTCGTTGCTCTTCATCGCGGCGTCAAAATCTCCCACGCGCGAGTAAATGTGGGCGGGCATGTGCACCAGGTGACCCGCGCCGGGAACAAGCGTCCCGAGCCGATTGGCGCTGGGCAATCCCCACGCAGGATGCGGCGACGCTTCAACAGCGTGAATGTAGTAATGATTCGCGCCGATATGATCGGGATAGCGCGCGAGCACGGATTCGAGGACGGAAATAATCTCAAGCGTGCCTTCCGCCGGAGTGCCATCGAGGCTCCAAAGTCCCCACGGGCGAATGTCCATCATGCTCTCGGCGTAAATGGTGGCAGCGTCGGGATCGTCGGGATATTTCTTCGTCAGCTCGCCCATCGATTTCGCGTAGGCGACCGCCAGTTTCTTCACATCAGCGTTGGGGTCGTCTGAATAGCGCGGCGCGAGCGCATCAATGTAGGCGCGCTCGCTTTCCGGCGCTGCGGCTGCAAGCGACTTTGCTTTTTGCAACGCGTCGAAAGCGGCCTTCTCCCGCGCAGCGTCGGCGGGGTCGTTGTAATTTGGGCCGAGTGCGTTGGCAATTCCCCACCAGGGCATCGCTGCTTTCGGGTCCAGTTCCGCCGCGCGGCGGAATGAACGCACCGCTTCGTCGTGATTGAAAGCGTAGATGAGCGTCAGGCCCTGATCGAAGAATTTCTGCGCTTCGGGATTCGCGGTCGCGATCGGATGATGGAGCGAGCCCATGCCCGAAAGTAGTTGCGCGGGCGCGGAATCGCCGGATGAATGATTGTGCTGCGCGAACGCTTCGGGAGACGCGGGCGGCAGAAGCAGCAAAGCGAATGCGAGCGCGAATATATTTTTCATGAGCCTTCCTTTGAAATCCGGATTGAGGATGGGATTCTAGGCGGCCGGCTGGGCAGGGTCAACCCGAGACGTGAAACCACACCGGGACAAATTGGCGAGGACGCGGAAATTTAGATCCGGCGGGCCGGCTATTTCTTTTCTTCGGTCGGCGCCGCAGCCGGAGGATTCGCCGGGGGGTTCGCGGTCGGCTGGCCGGGCTGGTCGCCCTTCATGCCTTCTTTGAAGCTTCGAATACCCTCGCCCAGGCCGCGCATGACGTCGGGAATTCTGCGCCCGCCGAAAAAGATCAGCACGATCAGAAGAATGATTAAAAGATGGGGAATGCTTAGCGCTTCCATTCAAATTCCTCACTTTGCTCCGGCATCCTGCCGCCTAGTCTATAACAGGTGGATGCGCAAAAGCAGCGCTCGATGGCTAGAGTATAACACGCTCGTCGCCCACCCGGCGGGTGACGTGTTCGCGGTCGAGATACTCAAGGAGCGGGATGGCATACTTCCGCGTGACGCCGGTCAGGTCCTTGAATACAGGGATCGGCAAGCGCGATCCGCTCTCCTTGCGGTATTTCGCGAGCATCTCGCGGAGGCGCGCGACGGCGGCGCGATGAAACACGAGATCCTCCGCCACTTTGATGAGCACTTTTTCTCGCAGCAGAATTTGCAGGATCTTATGCGCGCGGCGGGATTCGACGGGCAACTTTTCCAGCACCAGGGCAAAGCTCGGTACCGTAAGGCCCGCGCGCTCGAATTCCTGCTCGATCAATTCCTTCGCACGCGCCTCTTCCTCTGAGAGGGCAATCTCGCGTCCGGCGCGTTGCACCAGGTCGCCCGAAAGGGCGACCACATTTGTTTTTACGAGATCATCGAGCGCGGTGAGAAAAATCTGCTGGCTTGTCTTGCCAGCGCGGCCGCGCAGCTCCTGCTTTGGAATTCCTGGAAGCAGCGGATTCGCGCGGTGAAATTCTTCAACCGCTTTTCGCAGCGTGGCCGCACATTCGGTTACAAATTTTGTGGAGGCAATTGTCAGCGGCTGCTCGCTAACCAGGCGTACCTGTTTGGCTTCGACGAGTTTTTTGACCGAATCTCTCACACCAGTTTCTGTCCACCCGGTGCGGGCGATCGTTTGTGCGAGCGACAGACCGTGAGGCGCCCCCACCGCAAATGCAGCGAGAATTTCTTCGTGATTTCCTCGCTCGAGTTTCTCCAAGAATTGCGTGACGGCAGGATCGTTGCGGCGATGGCGCGGCGCGCGCGCGTCGAGGACCACGCCGCCGCCAATGGTCACCACCGGAGAGAATCGCCGCAGGATAAATCGATCACCCGGGAGCAGGAGAGCCGGCTGGTCCAATCGCAATTGCGCAAAGGCGGAGGCGCCCGCTGCAAGCTCGTTGCCTTCGAGCAGCACCAATTCCGCGATTGCTTCGGCGGTGCCCTGGTGAAAGTGGAGACTGGCTCGACTCTTCATCGGTCGAGCGGATGCAAGCAGCGTGACGCGTGCATCGAGTCGCATGGTGGGCTCGAATATTCCGGGCGGCGCGAGAACCATGCCGCGGGTGATTTCTTCGCGCTCGATGCCGGCAAGATTTACGGCAGTTCTCTGCCCCGCCACGGCGCGCGTGACGGATTTGCCGCCGGAGTGGAGGCCGCGAACGCGCACGCGCTTTTTCACGGGGTAGAGCTCGACTTCGTCTTCGGCTTTTACGGCGCCGGAGACGAGCGTTCCAGTGACGACGGTTCCGAACCCCTTCATTGCGAAGGAGCGATCGATCGGCAACCGGAAATGGCGCGTCGAGTCCTTTGCAGGAACAGATCGAGCCGAGCGCAACAGTTCCTGCTTCAATACGTCGAGGCCGGCGCCTGTTCGCGCGCTGACCGGAATGATTGGGCACCCTTCCAAGAATGATCCGCGCAGGAATTCCTCGATTTCCAAGCGCGCGAGGTCCAGCACATCCGTGTCAACCAAATCCGATTTCGTGATGGCCACAATTCCGCGCGGGATTCCCAGAAGGCGGCAGATGTCGAAATGCTCGCGCGTTTGCGGCTTGATGGATTCGTCCGCGGCAATCACGAGCAACACAAGATCAATTCCGCCGACGCCGGCGAGCATGTTACGCACGAATCGTTCGTGTCCGGGGACGTCCACGAAACCGAGACGCGCGCCTTCGAGATCGAGAAATGCAAAGCCGAGATCGATGGTGATGCCGCGGCGCTTTTCTTCTTCGAGGCGGTCGGGATTCGTGCCGGTCAGCGCTTCGACGAGCGTGGACTTGCCGTGGTCGATGTGGCCGGCGGTGCCGACGATGACGTGCTTGGTGGTGTCCATGGGGCGGAATGGGCGCAGGGAGGATGCTAGCGGACGAGGCGAGGTGCGGTCAAACGGCGAAGTGGATTCGAGGTGGAGACTTCCGAAAAGTGCGTTTTTGTTGCGGTTAGAAAATTGCGATGTCCTGTGTTGTGAATGAGTTAGTACAAATTCTGAAATGGGTAATGTTGCGATTAGCCTTTTCTTCGCCCCGACCAAGTCGGGGTATACAGATTCCGTCAGAAGATGAAGTTGATGAATCATGCCGCGCCGATGTTATCATAAGAGTACATAGTATGCAATATGAAAAATTTACACGATGACCGTGCCGGTCGGAGATAGGTTCAAAACCCGCACGCTTTGTAAAAAGGGCAAAGGATGCGGCACCGGCGAGAGGTGAAGAGCACAGACAGGAGTGTCTGTGCTCCTCAAGGCGAAAGGCTGGGCACCTGTAAGATGTGCGGCATCCTGAAAAGCTAGAGACGTTCACTTCAACAGCGTGAAAGGTTGAGCCACCCGCCCAGGAGAAAAAAGAGCCGGCGGGACGCCGGCGCTACGTACTGCAAGACCGACCGATGATGCCAGCAGAACTAGAGAGAAACGAGGCAGGAGAGCTCGTGAGCTAAGTTGCGTGAATGGTGGGCAACCGCCCCGTGCTCATCAACATCTTCACTCACGGAATCGCATCTCAAACGTCATTCCCTATGGGGGATGCCCATGTACAGAACAAAACTCGCTGCTGCCGGATGCGCGATTTGCCTGATCACTTTTTCGAACGCGAGGGCCGCGTCAGGCCAGACAAGCAATTCGACTCGGCAAGCCAGTGCGGCCCGCGATGGGCAGCATGATTTTGACTTCGAGATTGGCACCTGGAAAACGCACGTGCGGCGGCTCGTGCACCCGTTAAGTGGCTCCTCGAGCTGGGCCGAATATGACGGTACATCAGTCGTCCGCAAGATTTGGAATGGCGGAGCGAATCTGCTGGAGCTCGAAGTCGGCGGGCCGGCGGGGCATATCGAGGGGCTGTCGCTCCGTTTGTACAGACCTGAATCGCACCAGTGGAGCCTAAACTTTGCGAGCAGCGGCGGCGGGAGCCTGGGCCAACCGACTATCGGCGAGTTCAAGAATGGGCGCGGCGAATTTTACGACCAGGAAGATTTTAATGGCAGAGCCATCCTGGTTCGGTTTGTTATCTCAGACATCACCCCGGACTCGTGCCATTTTGAGCAGGCATTCTCGGACGATGGGGGCAAGACCTGGGAAATAAATTGGATCGCGGACGACACGCGAATGAAGGAAGGGGCTGATGGAAGTGGGCCGGCACCGGCGATGGCCGCGGCGAAGTCAGAGAAGCCGAATGCGGAAGCTCAAAAATCCAGCGCAGAGCGGGATGGCCAGCATGATTTTGAGTTCGAGATCGGCTCGTGGAACATTCATCTCAAACGCCTTCTGAACCGGCTCGCAGGGTCCACCACGTGGGTGAAATTTGACGGCACATCGGTGACGCGGGGAGTCTGGGGCGGCCGCGCCGAGATTGAGGAATTTGAAACGGAGGACCCGGTCGGTCACACGCATATTGAAGGGCTGACGCTGCGTCTCTACAACCCGCAATCGCATCAGTGGAGCATTTACTGGGCGAATGGGAAGGACGGCATCCTGGGCTTTCCGCCGATGACGGGCGAATTCAAGAATGGCGTCGGTGAGTTCTACGATCAGGAGTTGTTTCAAGGCAGGATGATCTACGTTCGGTTCATTTGGTCGGCGACGACAACGAACACGCCGCACTTCGAACAGTCGTTTTCTAACGATGGCGGAAAGACGTGGGAAGTGAACTGGACAACGGATCAAACTAAAGTGAAGCCGTAGAGCAGGTGGTCCCCCCAATAGAAGCAAGAAGAATGTGGCGCGCGGAAAGGATCAGAACACCACTAATATGTCCGTCACAACTTTCCCACTTTTATTTCTCGCGACACTAGCCTTGCCTGCCTGGTTTTCATGGGATCCGTTGTTACCTTATTTCACAGCGGTGTTTCTGTTGGCTCTGGGCGTGAGCGTAGTGATTAAGAAAGCGCCGCCGCAGGCTCGATGGTTGGACAAAATCGTCCTTTGCGGTCCTCTGTTCATCGCCATGCCTATGGCAGTGTTCGGCACGGAGCACTTCCTGGCTCCCAAAGCTATTGGGGGAATGATTCCAGCCTGGATTCCGGCGCATCACTTCTGGGTCTATTTTGTGGGAACGTGTTTGATTCTTGGGGGCCTGAGTATTGTGGTCCAGATACGAGCAGGGCTGTCCGCCGGACTCTTCGGCGTGATGATTCTGTTGTTTGAGTTATTCATGCACATTCCCAATGTTGCGGCCGAGCCCCACAACCGATTTGCCTGGGCAATCGTTTTCAGAGAACTAACCTTCAGCTGGGGTGCTCTGGCTTTTGCAGCAACGCAGACGGAGGAATGGAGGATTAAGCGCAGGCATTGGATTATCCCTGTGGCGCGCGTTGTGATCGGAGTGGCCTTGGTCTTCTACGCCGTCGAGCATTTTCTTCATCCCGAATTTGCGCCTGGCGTCCCGCTCAACAAGCTGACGCCCACCTGGATCCCCGCGTATCTGGTTTGGAGTTATCTGACGGGCGCAATCTACGCTGCGGCGGGCGTCTGCCTGATCACAAACAAGAAGGCACGTTTGGCGGCAACGTGGACCGGGCTGTGGGCTCTGGTTCTCGTGGTGATTATCTGTGTACCGATCATGCTGGAAAACCTCTCTAATATTGCAGCCGGATTGAATTATCCGGCGGATACGCTGATGTTCAGCGGGGCCATATTGTGCCTGGCTGGAAGCGAGCGGGAAAAACCGGGGGCTCCTGCGGTGTGAGTCACGCATGCCGTCCGGTCGAGAAAGCACCCGGTGGCCCATCCACCGCGTCTGAGCTACGATTAGCTTGTCGAATTTCCGGCAATAAAAAAGAGACAGGAGCGTTCCATGCAGAAGATCACACCATTTTTGTGGTTCGACAATAAAGCCGAAGAGGCAGCGAATTTCTATGTCTCCATTTTCAAGAATTCAAAGGTCGGGAAAGTTGTTCGCTATGGCGATGCAGGGCCGGGACCGAAAGGCTCGGTCATGACGGTGACATTTGAGCTCGACGGGCAGGAATTTTACGCGCTAAATGGTGGGCCACACTACAAATTCTCGCCGGCAACGTCGTTTTTCGTGAATTGCGAGACGCAGCAGGAAATTGACGAGCTGTGGGAGAAGCTCTCCGCCGGCGGGAAACCAAACAGGTGCGGCTGGCTGGACGATAAATATGGCGTGACCTGGCAAATCGTGCCGTCGGTTCTAGGCCAACTGCTGCATGCGGAAGATCCCGCAAGAGCAAAAAGAGTAATGACCGCGATGCTGCAAATGGCCAAGCTGGACATCAAGATATTGCAGCAGGCGTACGACGAAACGTAAATCGGCAAGAGCGAGGCGAAAGAAATAAATTTTCTGAGGCGCGGAGGGCGGACCTCAGAATGACGAGCGACAATCAACGGCAAGAATGCCGGATGAAACCCGGTGCGGCGCTATTTACTGGGCCATTTCCTGAAGCGGTGGAGCTGAAGTGGAGCCTTTGTATTTTGGCGCGCCGAGCTTGGCGATCCAGACGCCGGAGTTGATGTCGTTGTAGTAGATCAAGCCATTCAGAGGCTGCGCGCCCCAGGTCCAGGTGATATTGGGGACGAAGCCGCCGGGGTCGCCGGTCCACAGGCGCGCAATTTCGCGGCCCTGGGCGTAGAGATCGCCGCGGAGCTCGCCGGAGATGTCGATGACGCGGCCGCCGCCGGCGTAGTCGGCAAGATAAAGCATGTCGCCATCGGCCCAGAAATTGTGGACGCCGCCTTCGGGGACCTCGTAACGCGCGACTTCACGGGGATGCTCGATGTCGCTGACATCCATGACGTGGCAGACGCCTCGGACCGGGGTTCTGCCCTTGTCTTCCAGGCCGAAGACAGCGGGAAACACTTCGTCGCCGACGAATAAATAATTTTTGTAGCGGAAAACGGAGTGAGTGCCGGCGAGCCAGCCGTTGCCATACAGCTCGAAGTGATTGAATTTGTAATGCGCCACCAGCTTCGGATGCTCCGGTGAGCCGCCTTTAACTCCATTCCCGACGTCGAGAATTACCAGGCCGTCGCGCCAGTAAGCCAGGTACGCAAGCCCGTCCACGACCTGGAGGTCATGCAGGAAGCGACCGCTCGAAAGCACGCCGTGGAGCGTCTGGATGGTAACGGAGGGAGAATCAGTCTCCCAGCGCGCCACTTCTTTGGGATGCTTGGGATCTTGAAAATCGATCACGCGGAAGGAGCCGGTCGCGTCGTCGTTCAAGTAGATGTAATGACCGTTGATGTAGGCGCTGTGGACACCGCCAGTGACAGTCTCGGTATATTCGGAAAGAATCTTTATGTTCGTGGGATCGGAGGGATCGAAGAGCACGATGCCGTTTTTGCGCGTGGAAGCGTTCTCACGCGTGAAAACGCCGACTTTTTCGTCGGGCGTGGTGCTGACGTCGTCAATCAGGCGCGCGTCGGCTTTCAGCATGGAAAGCTGCTTCGGATGTGCCGGATCGGAAATGTCGAAAAGGAAAAGTTTGTCGGCGATGGTTGCGACGTAGAGGTGCTTGCCGATCACCCACTCTTCTGATGTTTCTGTGGGCGTGCCATCGGGATTTTTGATTGGAACGTGGCCGACAACTTCGATCGCGCGCTCCACGTTGCGGGGAGCGACGGCGATGGAAGCGACCGCACTGTGGCGTCCGGTAGCGGCCGTGATTTCATACGTTCCGGGCGCTTCGGCGACGAAGGCGCCGTCAGGATAAATGGTGCCGCGAGGGCCGCTCACACTCCAATGAGTCAGGATGTCTTTTACGGCCGCGCCTTTTGCATTTTGCGTGGTGGCCACGAAATGAACGACGTCGCCGGTCTTTGCCGACGTGGCGGCAGGTTTGACGGAAATATTCCGCACTGTATCGGCAACTACGCGGACATTCGATTCGCCCTCGGCTCCGTTGGCCGTCGCCTGAATCACTGCCGTGCCGGGAGCGAGCGCCGTCACCATGCCCGAATCATCCACTTTGGCGATTGCGGCGGACTTGGACTTCCAATGAATGGCCACATCTTCGCGCGGTTTTCCATCGGCGGAGCGCGCGGTTGCGGTGAGCACAGCGGTCGAGCCGACGACCAGCGCCTTCGTGGGTGCAGACACTTCTACTGTGGCCGGAGGTGGCACTAAAACGGTCACGTGGGCGTATCCCGTCTTTCCGGCCACGACAGCGGCGACGGTGACTTCGCCAGGCAGGTGAAATGTGACCAGGCCAGTTTGATCCGCTCCGGCGATGTCGAAGGGGTCGGCGGACCAGAGAGTGACTCTTAGCGGCATCAAGGCGCCGGATGCGTCCTTGGCGACGGCGGCGAATTGAACTTTTTCTCCTACATGCACTTTGGTCCCGTTGGGAGAGATTTCAACGGAGTGCGGCTTTGGTACCGCTGCTGCCTCCTGCGCACGGATCGATGGCGCAAACGCAATCGCTCCGCAGACCGCCAAGAATGCCGTACCTACCGCTGCTGTCCAGTTTGCGCGCATGTGCATGTACAACTCCCTTCGGGTGGATAGACGCCGCGAGAGAAAGTGAACTGAAGGGAGACCTTTGTCAATAGCGATTGGCTGGATTAGCGCGCGGGCAGCGAAGCCTCTGCGATTTCCTGAGCGATGGCGAGGGCCGCGGCGCGTGGATTGGGATCAGCCGTGATGGGGCGGCCGACGACAAGATAATCCGCGCCAGTTCGAGTGGCTTCCGCCGGTGTCGCCACGCGCGACTGGTCATTTGTCGCGGCGCTGGCGGGACGCACGGCGGGAACCAGCGTGAGGAATTTCGGACCGCAGGCACGCCGAATTTCCGGAATTTCATGCGCGGAAGCGACAATGCCATCGAGGCCGGCTTCTTTCGCCAGCTCGGCGAGCGCGACGGCAAGCGATCGAGGCGTTCCCGAGAGCCCGATGCGGTGCAACGCAGCAGCGTCGAGGCTGGTTAACACCGTGACACCGAGCAGCGCGGGGCGCTTCTTTTTTCCTGCGAGGGCTTCTCGCGCCGCACGCATCATGGCGAGGCCGCCCGAGGTGTGCAGCGTCAGGAGACGGACGTTGGGGAGCTTCGCGGCCGCAGCGACGGCTCCGGCAACTGTGTTGGGAATGTCGTGAAATTTCAGATCGAGGAAAATTTCGGCGCCGGCGTTGGCGAGCCTATGAACTGCGCGGGGGCCTTCGGCGGTGAAGAGTTTGCTTCCGACTTTGAATAAGTCGGCGACACCGTGGAGCCGCCGGGCCAGCCTCAAGGCTGGCCCCAGGCGGTCAACATCCAGCGCTACGATCAGTCGTGGCGTTCCGTGGCGGAGCGTGAAGGCACCTCCAGGAGTTCCAGCCGGACTTTGGCAAGCCCGCTCTGGTCAAATCCGAGTCTCCGCGCTACTTCATAAGAGACGTCGAGCTCGCGGCCCACGATGTAGGGTCCGCGGTCGTTGATGCGCACGATCTGGCTGCGATGGTTGCGCGTGTTCACGACGCGCACGATGGACCCGAGAGGCAGGGTTGGGTGTGCAGCCGTGATGGCGTACATGTCGTATGTCTCGCCGTTGGCGGTCGGCTGACCGTCAAAGTCCTCACCATACCAACTGGTCTTGCATTCCCAGACTGCCAGAGGCTTCCTCTGGTCGCCGGGGTTCGAGTTAAGTTTTGGAGCGGGGGATGTCACTGGCTGCGTGGCCGTTAGTTGGGAGGGGTTGCTCGGTTTTCCGGCGGACGTAGGATTAACCGCCGGAGTCAGAACGAGCAGACCCAGTCCTAAAAACACCGACTGCAAAACTACAAAATGCTTAACTGTCATATTCACCTAACCTTATTTGAATCAGCATATTTTAGCCTTTCGGGGTGCTGAACCGCAACCAAATTACGCCTTCATAGATCCCCGTAAGCTGCTGATTTCAAATACCCTTTCGTCCCGGCACCACATTTCGAGTCCTTCCACGATGCGTGCTGAGGCCCGTGGATCAACGAAATGGGCTGTTCCAACCTCCACCGCTGAGGCCCCGGCCAGGAGGTATTCCGCTACGTCTGCTGGACTTTCGATTCCACCAAGCCCGACAACCGGTATTTTGACTGCCCGGCTTGCCTCATAAACCAGCCTCATGGTTATAGGTTTTATCGCTGCGCCCGACAACCCTCCGGTCGTACTACCTAGACGGGACCCGCGGGTGTGGCTGTCTATACACAGTGCAGGGTAGGTGTTGGCGACGATGAGGGAGTCCGCTCCCGCTGTTTCAGCAGCCTTTGCGATAACTCCAATCATTCCAACAGTGGGAGATAGCTTTACCCAGAGAGGGCGCTTCGAGGCGTTCCGGGCTGCTCCAACGACGGCTGCGGTGAGGGAGGGGTCAGTACTATATTCGATTCCCCCTCTCTCGACATTTGGGCAGGAGATGTTGAGTTCGTAGGCAGCCAACCCCTCGGCGTCGTTCAGAACCTGGATCACTTCGACATAGTCGGCGGTGGTGTGGCCGAACACGTTGGCGATAATGGCGGTGTCGTAGCGGCGAAGTTCAGGCAGTTTCTCCGCGACGAATGCGCGCACGCCGATGTTTTGCAAACCGATCGCATTCACCATCCCGCCGGTGGTCTCGCAGATTCGGGGAGCGGGCGCTCCCGCCATTGGTTGCGCAGAGAGTCCTTTCACCACGATTCCGCCAAGCTGATTCAAATTGACGAGGGGAGCGAACTCAACGCCATATCCAAAAGTGCCGCTGGCAGCAATTACGGGATTTTTGAGAGAGAGGGTTCCTACGCTGACTCGGAGGTCAACTCCCGCGGGCCGTTGGACGCTGCGTACCGGCTGGGGCGAACTCACTCGCAAGAGTCTATCACGCGGGTCAAGGAACCTGGCGGGGTGGACTGGGCGGCTCGAACGCGGACAGGTCATCGCCTGCTTCGAGCGTAACCCAGAGAAAATCCTTCATGCTTCTCTCTTGCTCGAGGCCGATCTCTCGAATAAATCGCGGGATGAAGAGGGCCAGTGAGAAATAGGCGCAAGCGAAAACCACCCAGAGCCATTGGGTGACCGTGTGTTTAGGGAGCGAATAAATGACGATAGGCGCCATAACTAGCAAGCCGACTGCGATAATCAAGCAGAGCGCAATTTTGGAAGTAACCTCCAGATCAAAAACTCCGTTGACCAAGCTTCCTCGCCCTCGAGAAACAAAATCCCCGGACAGGACTGGCGAGGGTGAACTGCGTCCAAAGGTACGTTGCATAAGCCGGAAATGCCCTCCACTTACAGTTCCTAGGAAGGGTTTCGAGCCACGGTAAATTGAAAAGGAAAAAATCGTGAGCCGTTCGGGATCTATTTTTTCGCGCAAGCGCCGCGCACACTCGTCAGGGCTCAAATTCGAACAGAGCACAAGGGGTGTAGGTGGCGCAAAGAATTTCATGCGGGCAACTTATCCGGCTCGAGCAGTGTAGCACTGCCTATTGCTGGCTGCGAATCTGCGGCGGATGACCGACTCGGCATTCCATCCCCAACTCTTCCATCAGCTGCAGAAGCCACTGCATCGATCCGGTCGCTTCGATCCCCACCAGCACCGGGCCCGGGCGCGCGGAATAGAACTTCCGCAATTCGTCACCCTCGTGTTGCAGGGTTTTCTCGACCACCTCTCCTGTAACCGTGTCTAACCTCGCGATCGTTTGTTGCCGTGCATGTAGGTCGCAACTCATAATTCGCATCTCGGCCTCGTTCGATCCGAGCTCTGGCAGGTTAGACACCGCACAGTTTACTCGGCTCGTTGTGAGGCCGACTTCGTTATGCCATGAGTTTTCCGGACCGGAGCAGCACGACTACCGTATCTGACGTAGGTTCCGATTTCGCGACTTATCGTCCAAGTGTAATTACCTCCGCGGCCCCGTGATCCAGGCGGAACCTGAAGGGCTGCTATAGCAGAACTTTCAGTCGGGGGGAGGATGTGTCCGAATTTGCGACACCTGCATCCTGAAAACGAGCATACGGGACTCAATTCCGCATTCTAAGTAACCTACTATGGGATACTTAGCTTTGGCACCAGCGATGCTGTCCTCACCTTCGGGCTGAGGAGGGGGAACTATGTCGTTTCTTCGTGATTTGAGAGTCGCATTTCACTCGCTCGGGCGCAGCAAGGGGCTCGTAGCGATTGTCATACTGACACTAGCTCTCGGCATCGGCGCCAACTCGGCCATCTTTACACTCGTGCGCGGCGTGCTCCTGAAGCCGCTCGTCAACCGCGACGAGAACAGGCTGATCTACATCCGGCAGAGCGCCCCCGGAATTCGCGCCGACAACACGACCTTCTCCGTCCCAGAAATTAAGGACATCGAGGGCAGCGTTCGCTCCCTTTCAGAGTTCGGCGACTTCTCCGCCATGCAGTTCAGCATGGTCGGCCTCGGTGAGCCTCGCCTGGTGACCGGTGGCGTTGTCAGTGGATCGTATTTCGACGTGATGGGCCTTCGCCCTGTGCTCGGCCGTCTTGTCGGTCCCCAGGACGACGGCCCCAAAGCTGACGGCGTGGTCGTACTTACGTACCGCTTCTGGTCGACAGTCCTTGGAAAAGATCCTTCCGTCATCGGCAAAACCGTTCGCCTCGACAGCGTTGGCAGTCGTTCCGGCACAGTCATCGGCGTGCTCGAACCCAGCGTCCCGTATCCACAGGACACTGAGATCATCGCCAACATGGTCATGAGCCCGCATCACCTTTCCGCTACCAGGGTCACCGGCCGCATCCATCGCATGACTGAACTCTTCGGGCGGCTCGCTCCCGGCTCGACTCTCGACCAGGCCCGCACAGAATTGCGCACCACTTACGCCAGCATTACGAAAGACCATCCTGATGCCTATCCCGCGGAAGGCAAGTACACCATTGAAGCCAGGATGCTCCGCGACGAAATTACCTCCGGCGCGCGAACCGTCCTCCTCGTCCTTCTCGCCGCCTCCGGCCTCGTCTTCATCATCGCTTGCTCCAACGTTGCCAATCTGATTCTCGCGCGCACTGTTCGCCGCGAAGGCGAGCTGGCGATTCGCGCGGCACTCGGCGCAAGTGCAGGCGCCCTTCGCCGCATGTTGCTGGCCGAAAGCCTGCTTCTCTGTTGTGCTGGCGCCACGCTCGGTGTAGTGAGCGCGCAGCCGCTGGTGACGATCCTGGCCAGCTACGCTTCTCGTTTTACGGTCCGCGCGCTGGATTTGACCGTCGATTCCAGCATGCTATGGATCGGAGCCGCGCTGGCCGTCGTCGCCGCTGTAATTTTGGCGTTTGTCCCACGCCTGCCGTCGGCTAATGCAACGAACGGGCTGAATATCGCGAGCGGCAGCATCCGCATCACCAGCAGCACCAGCCGCCGCCAGCGGATCTTCGCAATCACGCAAATAGCTGCGTCGTTCGTGCTGTTGGCGGGCGCAAGCGCTCTGGTCGCGACGCTCCTTGCGCTGCAAGCAGTGCGGCCGGGTGTGGACACCCGCCAGGTGCTGGCGCTTGACGTTCCGGCCATGTCCTACGGCAAGACGGATCAGCAAGTCGTGGATTTCTACAAGGAAACATTGCGTCGGATCAATGAGCTGCCCGGCGTGAGGAGCACCGCCTTCGCCGTGATAGCTCCGTGGCGCGACGCCGACAAATTCGGCGTGGGTCTTCAATACTCCGCCGACGGCCACGTTCACAGCAACGATGACCCGCGCGCGCAGATTCGCACCATCTCCCCGGGCTTTTTTTCGTCGGTTGGCGTGCCTATCCTCGAGGGGCGCGACTTCAATGATCTCGACAACCAAAGCAGCGACCCTGTCGTCATCGTCAGTCAAACTCTCGCGCAGCGCAACTTCCCCGGACAGGATCCCATCGGCAAGCATGTCTTCTGGACGGATCCCGTCCTGCAATTCCTCCCCGGGACCGACAGCGAAAAAAACCGCTTCACTTCGCCGCACCGCATCATCGGCGTGGCGGCCGATGTTGACGACGTGCATATCGTTCCCGAGCCCACGCCCACCGTCTACGCCGCGTTCGCCGACGGGCTACTCTATGGCGGTCACATTTTCATCCACGCGAACGGAAATCCGTATGCGCTCGTTACGCCGGTCACGCACATTATCCGCGAAATGTCCGCCGATCAACCCGTCGAGAACGCTGCCACACTCGAAGACATCCGGGCCAAAGTTCTCGCGCCCGACCGTTTGAACTCGCTGGTGTTTGGCGTCTTCGCGGGTGTCGCCCTGATCATTGCTGTGGTGGGAGTCGTTGGTGTGCTGGCGTTTTCGGTCAGCGCACGTACGCGCGAATTCGGCATCCGGCTGGCGCTGGGATCGCAGCCTGAGGGTATCCTCAAAACCGTGGTCACAGAAGGAGCGGTAATGGCTGCGGCGGGCGTCGTCGCCGGTGCGGCATTCGGATTCGTGGTGGCGCGTTTGGCCGGCGCCTATTTCGGCGACCTGAAGATGCCCGGTTCCCTGCCCGTCATCGTCTCTGCCTTCGTGCTGCTGACGGCCGCGGTTGTAGCCTCGTTTCTGCCGGCCGCCCGCGCCGCCCGCGTCGATGTCATCCAGGCACTGCGTTCGGAGTGACCCGCTTGAAGAAGTCCCATCGATAATCCTGATTAACGCAGTGATCGGAAAGTGACCCACTACCGACGGATTCCGCGGCTGCGAATTTGCGGCGGTCTATGTTAGGATGACGCGGCACGATGCGCGTCGTTGAAAAAAGACAACTGCTCTCCGCCGAGGAAATCGGCCGGACGCTCCAGCGCCTGGCCCATGAAATCGTGGAGAAAAGCGGGGGAACGAAGGATCTGGCGCTGATTGGCGTCCGGCGTCGCGGCGTACCGCTGTCGCAGCGCCTGGCGGCGATCATTCGCACGTCGGGCGGCGTCAACGTTCCGGTTGGCACGCTCGACATCACGCTCTACCGCGACGATCTTTCGACGGTGGCCCACCAGCCCGTGGTGCAGTCGAACGAAATTGATTTCCCGGTGGACGACCGCGACATCGTGCTCGTGGACGACGTGCTTTACACCGGGCGCACTGTCCGCGCGGCGATGAATGGCCTGTTCGATCTGGGCCGCCCGCGGAGGATCCGGCTGTGCGTCTTGATTGACCGCGGGCATCGCGAGTTGCCTGTGGAAGCGTCGTTCATCGGCAACACAGTGCAGACCAGCGACACCGAAATTGTGGAAGTTCGCCTTCAGGAAATTGACGGAGAGGAACGCGTCATGCTGGTTGACCGCGTTTCCTGAGGCCTCGATGCTCGTTCCGGAGGCGCGCGTCTAAAGGGATACAGTGCTGCAGCGTTTGGAACACCTGCTCGGAATCGAAAACCTCACCCGCGAGCAAATCACTTTTATTCTCGATCAGTCGAAGCCCTTCCAGGAATTCCACCGCCATCCGCTGAAAAAATTGGCCACTTTGCGCGGCAAGACAGTCGCGCTCGCATTCTTCGAGCCGTCCACGCGGACCCGGATCAGTTTCTCGACGGCTGCAGCGCGGCTTGGCGCGGACACAATGAACCTGCAGGCGGAATCGTCGAGCCTGAAAAAAGGCGAATCTCTACTCGACACTGTACGAACCCTTGAAGCCATGCGTCCCGACGGAATCATCATCCGCCATGCCTCGTCCGGCGCGCCGCACTTCGTCGCTGAGCGTCTCGGAATTCCCGTGCTGAATGCGGGCGACGGCACGCACGAGCATCCTTCGCAGGCGCTGCTTGACGCGCTGACGATTCGCGACCGCAAGGGGAAACTCGAAGGCTGGAACGTCGCAATCCTTGGCGACATTCTTCACAGCCGCGTGGCGCGCTCGAATATTCAACTGCTCAGCAAATTTGGAGTGCGGATTACGTTGTGCGGCCCGGCGATGTGGATCCCGCGCGAACTCGAATCTCTTGCGCCAAACGTTCGCTGCGTGCCGCGAATCCAGGAAGCGCTGGAGGGGGCGGACGTGGTGATCGTTCTTCGCGTGCAGACCGAGCGCATGCACGAGCCTGCATTGGCCGCCGAGGAATTTATTCTGGGCTATCAGCTCACTGCCGAACGCCTGCGCCTGGCGCGGGCTGAGGCGCTGGTCCTTCATCCTGGGCCAATGATTCGCGGCCTGGAAATTGATCCGGTAGTCGCCGACGGCGCGCAATCCTGCGTGCTCGAACAAGTGACCAACGGGCTCGCCATCCGCATGGCGCTTCTTTACCATCTTGTGGGCGGCGCGCCCGTGGAAGAGCCGCAGCCCACGAAGGAACGATCGAATGCTGCTGGTTAAAAATGGCCGGGTACTCGACCCTGCAAGCAAGACCGATGGCACGCTCGACGTGCTGCTCGATGGAGACCGGATCGCGCAAGTGGGCGCGAATCTTGCCGCGCCCGATGCCCAAGTATTCGATGCGAAGGGTCTGGTGGTGGCTCCCGGCTTCATTGATCTTCACTGCCATCTGCGCGAGCCGGGCCAGGAAATGTCCGAGACAATCGAGACGGGCACGCGCGCGGCGGCACGGGGAGGTTTCACGGCCGTCTGCTGCATGCCGAATACGCAACCTGTAAACGACAGTGCTTCGGTGACCTGCGGCATTGTGGAGCGCGCGGCGGCGGCTGCCAGCGTGCGCGTCTGGCCGATTGGCGCAGCATCGGTTGGGAGCAAAGGCGAAGCACTCGCGGAAATTGCGGCGATGAAAGACGCGGGGATCGTGGCCGTCAGCGACGACGGTAAGCCTATCGCAACGGCGCGCTTGATGCGCCAGGTGATGGACTATTGCCGCTCGCTCAATCTTCCGGTGATCGACCATTGCGAAGATCCATCGCTTTTTGCCGGTGGCGTGATGCGGGAAGGACCTACCTCGCTGCGGCTTGGCTTGAAGGGAATTCCCGCGGAGTCGGAAACGATTTGCGCGGGGCGAGACGTGGAAATCGCCGCGCTCACCGGCGCGCGCCTGCATATCGCGCACATGTCCACCACCGGGGCGCTTGCGTGCGTGCGCGCGGCGAAAAAATCGGGGCAGCGCGTGACCTGCGAAGTGACCCCCCATCATTTCACGCTTACAGACGAAGATGTTCGCTACAACTCGAACTTCAAAATGAATCCGCCGCTCGCTTCGCGCGCCGACCGCGAAGCGCTGATCAAAGGCCTGGCCGACGGCAGCGTGGACGCGATCGCCACGGATCACGCGCCGCACCATCCGGCGAGCAAAGATGTGGAATTCGACCGCGCGCCTTTCGGCATCACCGGCTTCGAGACAGCGCTCGCTCTGGGATTGAGTGAGCTGATGCATCCGGGAAAGATTTCGCTGATGCGGCTTGTGGAGCTTTTTACGGCGGGCCCGGCGCGCGTGCTTGGGATGCAGCGAAAGATTGCCGCCGGCGAGCCTGCAGACCTGACAATTTTCTCGACCGATCACGCGTGGACGTTTCGCGCCGCCGATTCCCCCAGCAAGTCGCGCAACACTCCTTTCGACGGCCGCGCATTTCGCGGCGCCCCCATGGCGACTATCGTCGCCGGCCGCATCGTCTATCGCCGCGAGGCCGCCGCCCGGGCTTGATTTTCTACGCCATCTGAACCCACATGCTCGGGTTACCTTGTACTGAGAGGATAAGCGCATGAAAACCCACAAATCGCAGCTCTTCACTGCGTTCTGGTGTGCCGCGCTCGCGCTACTATTTCTGGTTCCAGCAGCCGCGCGGGCTCAAGCCGCACCGAAGCATAGTGCGGCGAGAATAGCGACTCCCGAGCAACGCACGGCGCGCGCGCTGGAAGCCGCGCGGGCGAATCCGCTGGAATTGCGCGCGTTTCTGCTCCGCATGCCCAAGGGCGGTGACTTGCACAATCATCTCGCAGGGGCGGTCTATGCCGAGGGGTGGATTCGAGCGGGCGCCGAAGATAATTTGTGCGTGGACGTGGCTACGCTCACTCTTTTCAAGACGCAGGCGATGACACGCAGCATTCCGCCTCAGCCCGTCTGCGGCGAGGGGAAGACGGCTGCGGCGCAGGCATTCAAAGATCAGAACCTCTACGATTCGCTCGTGGATGCATTTTCGATGAGGAGCTTTGTTCCTTCCGCGGGAGTCAGTGCTCACGACCATTTTTTTGACGCGTTTGGGAAATTCCTGGCCGTGGACCAACGCCACACCGGCGAATGGCTGGACGAACTGGCCGCGCGTGCCGCCCGTCAGAATGAACAGTACCTCGAGCTGATGGACACACCCGAATTCAGCCACACCGCTTCCATCGCCAAGGAACTCGGCTGGCGCGACGATCTGGCGCAACTGCGCACGGATTTGCTCGCGCACGGGCTGCGGGACGATGTCGCGGTGGCGCTTGTGCACTTCGACCAGGCGGAAGCGCTGCGACGCGGGCGCGAACACTGCGGCCAGCCGAATGAGACACCCGCATGCCGTGTGCAAATTCGTTTCATCTATCAAGTGCTGCGCGGCTTTCCGAAAGAGCAAGTCTTCGCACAGACGCTGCTTGGGTTTGAAGCGGCTTCCGTGGACCCGCGGATTGTAGGCGTCAATATGGTGATGCCTGAAGACGGCTACATTTCAATGAGTGATTTCGCTCTGCAGATGCACATGCTCGATTTTCTGCACGGACTCTACCCGAAGATTCACATTACGATGCATGCGGGGGAGCTCGCGCCGGGGCTGGTCACATACGAGGGGCTTTGCTGCCACATTCGCCTTGCGGTCGAGCAGGGTCACGCGGAGCGGATTGGACATGGCGTGGAACTAATGTACGAGGATCGTCCGTACGAGTTGTTGAAAGAGATGGCCGCGCGGCACGTGATGGTCGAGATCAATCTCACCAGCAATGACGTGATTTTGGGAATCAACGGAAAGGATCACCCGCTGCCCATTTACCGCAAGTACGGCGTCCCCGTCGCGCTCTCAACCGACGACGAAGGCGTTTCGCGGATTGATATCACGCACGAATATGTGCGCGCCGTCGAGACCTATGGCTTCAGCTACGCAGATCTGAAGCAGATGGTACGCACAAGCCTCGAACATAGTTTTTTGCCAGGCGCGAGCCTGTGGCGCGAGCAGGATGTTTTCACGCGCACCGCAGCTGCATGCAGCGGGAATTCACCCGGCGTAGAAAAACTGCCCTCTTCGTGCGCGAATTTTCTTCAGTCAACTGAAAAGGCAAAACAGCAATGGGAGCTTGAGCGCCGTTTTGCTGAGTTTGAAGCCAGCTTCTGATTGGCCCCGCTGAACAGATTACGCGGCTTAGTGTGCAGCGGGTTCGGCGGCGGGATGCATGCCGTGCTGCGGGACTTCATGGACGCCGCGCGCGGGCGCTTCCTGATGGAACCGGTAAAGCTGATTGAGTGGCCCGGCGCCTTTGCCGATGGTGTAGGACTTCTCGATGGCCTTAGTCACGTAGGCTTTCGCAAGAATCACGGCCTCGCGAAGCTGCTGTCCGGACGCAAGCTGAGCGGCAATCGCGGATGAAAAGGTGCAGCCCGAGCCGTGGGTATTCGGGCTTTTTACGTGGTCGCCGCCGAAAGTTTCCACGTTCGCGCCTTCACAAAAAACGTCAATCGGTTTTTCCAAATGCCCGCCGGTGACAACCACAGCGCGCGCGCCCATTTCCACCAACTTCTGGGCCGCGGCCTTCATGGCGTTCAGGTCTTTCACTTCCATGCCGGTCAGAAATTCCGCTTCGGGGATGTTGGGCGTGATCACGCTGACGCGCTTCAGCAATTCGTCGCGCACGAATTTCAGGCCGCCGGTATCAAGCAACTCTTCATTCCCAGCCGTCGGCCGGAAGACCGGATCGAGCACGACATGCGTGAATTTGTGCTTGTCGAGAAATTCGGTGACAGCCACAGCGTTGCCGCGATTCGCGAGCATGCCGATTTTCACGGCCGAAATGGAAACATCGTCCGCGAGCTCGTCGAGTTGCGCGCGCAATTGCGCGGCGGGAGTGGCGTGGACGGATTTGACACCCTGCGTGGATTGCACGGTGAGCGCCGTGATGGCGGCAACGCCGTAGCAGTTGTGGGCCGCGAACGTTTTTAAGTCCGCGCCCACGCCGGCGCCGCACGATGGATCAAATCCCGCGATGGTCAAAAGAATTGGTGGTGCGTGGTTCGTCTGATTGCTCAACTTTCAGCGCCCTCCGCGCCAGGCCCTGGAGACAGTTACGCCGGCGCCGCCTTTCTCTCGAGGCACGCCGGCAAATAAAAATGTACGCGCGTTCCGCCGCACAGCGCAACAATAATCTTAAAGAATGAAATATTCAGACGGAGTCATTCCCTGTTTTGCTGAAGGAAGGCGATCACCACGCGGCTGAACTCTTCCGGCTTCTCGAGATACATCAAATGTCCCGCGTCGCTCATCACCACGCGCCTGGAATTTGGAATTCCTGTTTCGATTACGCCCGCATGCGCATGCACATCCGGAATATCGGCATCACCCACGAGGATCAGAGTGGGCACGCGAATCTCGTGCAGCCGTGGCAGTGCGGAAGGACTGGGCCTGGTGAGATCCGGGTGAGTTAAATCCTGCGGGCTGGCCGTCAGTATCTCGCTAAGCTTCTTTCGAGCCGCTTGATGGTCCGCCGCGAGCACGTACTTGTCGTTCGTCCAGTTGGCGATGAGGCCGGCAACGTCGTTCTTCTCCATCGGTTTCTCGTTTTGCACGGCGCGATTGATGAAGTGATCCGAGTAGCCGTAGCCATCAACCACAGCGCCTACCAGGACCAGTTCTTCGACAAGTGCCGGACGCTGCAACGTGAAATCGATCGCTAGAGCTCCTCCATGGGAGCTGCCGACCAGAAGAGTGCGCTTAATTTTCAAATGACGCAGCAACGCGAGAATATCGTCCGTCTCGGTATACCATTTCGTTCCGGGCGTCGAGCGGCCATAGCCTCGACGGTCGTATCGAATCGTGTGAAATTCTTTGCAGAATGTTCCCCACACGCCGTCCCAGACGGCTGAGTGAGCAATGCCGTCGTGGATGAGCAGGACTGCTTCAGGGCCGCCTCCGCATTCTTCGTAATACAACTTCGCGTCATCAACTTCGAGAAATGTTCCTGAGGAATTTTGCTGCGCTGGATTAAGACTCGCCGAATTCGGTGGAGCGAATGTTGCTGCGGCAAGAGCAAAAAGGATCGTACGGAGAGTCATCCGTGCTGCTGCGGAACGCTGCTTCAATATTGATTCCACTTGATTGGTCCCGCCAAGCGGAGGGCTATGGGAAGAGGCCGCGGACGAGCGTGGCATCGGCGACGCGGCCAACAGCCAGGCAGTACGCGCCCGTGCGCATGTGCGTGCGATGCTTGCGCGCGGTCTCATGTACCTCCAGGAATGCGCGCTTCATCACGCTTTCGAGTTTGGCGTTCACTTCCGATTCCGACCAGAAGAAACTCTGCAAATCCTGCACCCATTCGAAGTAGCTGACGGTGACACCGCCGGCATTGGCAAGAATATCGGGGAGCACCATGATGCCCTTGCGCGCGAGCACTTCGTCTGCATGAGGAGTGGTAGGGCCGTTTCCGGCTTCGGCGATAATTTTTGCTTTAATCTGATCGGCGTTATTGAGAGTAATCACATTTTCCAGCGCCGCGGGAATCAGGATGTCGCACTTCATGGTCAACAGGTCGTCATTCGAAATGCGCGACGTGCCCGGCATGCCCACGACGGTTCCCGAGCGTTCCTTGTAGCGCATTGCTTTTAGCGGATCGATGCCGCGCGAGTTGAAAACGCCGCCGCGCGAATCGCTGATGGCGATCACGCGTGCCTTTTTCTCGGCGAATAGTTTTGCGGCGAGCGATCCGGCGTTGCCAAATCCTTGAATGGCCACGCTCGAACCGCGCAGCGACATTTTCTTCACGCGGCAAGCCTCTTCCGTCACAAACAAGCAGCCGCGGGCGGTCGCTTCATGTCGTCCCTCGGACCCGCCGATCGAAAGCGGCTTCCCAGTAACCACGCCGAGCGAGGAATATCCCTTGGTCATGGAATAGGTATCCATGATCCAGGCCATGGTCTGCGAATCGGTGTACACGTCGGGCGCGGGAATATCCTGCTCCGGCCCGATAATGGGCAAAATTTCCGATGCATAGCGGCGCGTCATGCGCTCGAGCTCCGGCTTGCTCATGCGCTTCGGGTCGCAGATGACGCCGCCCTTGCCGCCGCCGTAGGGAATGTTGACCGTGGCGGTCTTCCAGGTCATCCATGCCGCGAGTGCTTTTACTTCGTCGAGCGTGACCGCGGGATGGTAGCGGATACCGCCCTTCGCTGGGCCGCGCGCGATATTGTGCTGCACGCGATATCCGGTGAAGACTTTTACCTGCCCGTTGTCCATCTTCGTGGGGACCGACACTTCCAGGATGCGCTTGGGAGTGCGTAGAATCTGGCGCAGGCCGGGATCGAGCTTTAGGTATTCGGCGGCGATATCGAACTGGATTTGCGAGATGCGATAGGGATTCAGATCCTCGCGCGGCGCGATGCGCGGTACCGGCTGGGGAGCCGCCTTGGCAACGGTGGCCATCTAGACTTCCTCCTGACGTGGCGAGAACTGCGCTGCCTTCGCCTGCCGAAAATAATTTCGGGAGATTCTGGTGCTTTGTAAGTCTTGCGCGAGTCGAAGTTTAGCCAAGCCACTCAGGATGTCAATGAAAACCACGGGCGTAGCGGAATTCACCTGAGGCCGATTGGGAGCATTCAGAGGCGCGTAGCCCGCGGCCTTTGTCTGTAAGTTATTGTTAATAGATAGGTTACAGAACGGCCCTCGCGCCACCGGCGGGAACCCGTTCAGAGCGCAACAAGCCCCTAATATCGCCCCAGTTCGCCGTTGACCGCTTGACAGGAAGCAAGTTAGGCTGCGCCCCCTACGGCGAGAGTATGCGGCGCGGACCCCGGTCCCGGCTCGTCACGCAATCCGGAAACTCCCCCCGCGCGTATCTAACTAGTGGAGCCTCAGAGGCCGCGTGAGTTCAGGGACGGTAACAGAGGTGAATGCTTCGGCTGGAGGCCGCCCTGCGAGAACACGTTCGGCGGGACCCGGACGAGCTGGCGGCCAATGCGGGCGCTGGTGGTCAGCCGTGCTTGCGCCGGCGGCCGTAGCCCACGGGCTGGCAGCATTACTTCTGTGGAACCAAAATGCACAGCTCGATAGACAGCTTGCGGATTTGCACGGGAGAGTTGAGTTGCAGCAGAAGGAATTGCAGCAAGCGCGTGAGATCGCCGATCTCGTTGAAGCGGAGGACACAATTGTCGCCGCACTGGCGAAACGGCCGGGCATATCCGCAGGTAGCGCGCGCTGTACAACGCCGAACTGGGAACAATGGTCTACGACGGGACGCTGGCGGCTGCGCCTGCGGACAAGAGCTACCGACTCTGGCTGGTTCCGAAATCGGGGAACCCCATCAGCGCGGGCATCTTTACTTCCGTTGCCGGGGATACAAGCCGCTTGATCGCCAAGATGCCGCCAGGAATCGAACCCAAGGCTTTTGCCTTCACGCTCGAACCCGCCGGCGGCCGGCCGCAGCCTGCTGGCGCAATGGTCCTCGTCGGTCCCGTCTTCTAGTGTTCTTTGGCGCAGGGTCTTGCCTCCAATGTCTGGTAAACATGACAGCAGGCGAACTGACGGTCGAGCTTCATGGTCTCAGATGGCACGCAATGTGGTCAGTTACCACACCAAATCTAGGCCCTAAAATTGCTGCTCACGAAATCGGTGCATGAACTCGAGAGATGGAATGACCTCGACGGATTGTGAAATGAAATACTCCTTCCTCAAGATCGCCGCGTTGAATGCTCTACTGATGCTGGCTCCAGCCGTACTTGCGCAGACGATCGAGCCAGCTCTGACACGGGAGAAGCCTCTTTGGAGTAAGGGTGTGCAATCCCTTGGCTACAAGAGTTGGAGTATGTATGCGGAGCTGTCATGGGTTGGAGAGCAACATGCAAAAATTCTGTTCCCGGATGAGGATCATGTTGCCCTCGCGTGGCTTCGGCCGGATCCAACTGGAGAATCCTCCGCAGGGGCTATCCCACTACCCGAAACGCCCTCCCTCCTCCACCTGATTCTTCTCGATTCTAAGACTGGCAAGTTAATCGGTACGCATGAATGGCACTTGAAATCGCACGCCACCGATATCGTGTCCATGGCGAGCGGTCAATGGGTCGTCAAGGATGGAAACGTGGCCGCGTTGTACTCGGCTGACTACGAAAAGTTGGGAGACATTACCGCCGAGCTGTGGGACGCCTTGGCACCCAGAGCTGCAAACATACATGGAACTTGCTTGGGCGGCGATACAAAGGTCATTTTGGATTCCAACAAACTGGCTGCTGTGAATGCGGACGGCCGAGTTGTCCTCCTTCAAATCCTTCCAAAGAGCCACACTTTTGGAAAGGCCATTGCAATTTCGAGGGACTTGAATACGCTCGCTCTCGTCATTCAACGGTGGCGTGGTGTCGATAACCCAGACATTGGGCTGAACCGCTTCTCATCGGACGATCGTGTGTCGGTGTACAGCATTTGCAACCACGGCCCACTGTTCAGCGTAAGGGTGCGGGGGAGATCGCCATGGCATAGTGGCGACACTTTCTGGCACACAATTGCCTTATCCCCTCAAGGACAACTGTTAGCCGTTGCCTCGAACGAGGACATTCAGGTCTATCAAGTACCGAATAGAGCTGGACCCAAATAACAAGGCGAGAACGCCTTTATTTGGCTGGGATGCGATCCGTGCTCATGTAGGGGCGCAGCGCTTCGGGGATAACGACGGAACCATCCGCCTGCTGATAATTCTCGACGATGGCAATCCATGTGCGCCCAACGGCGAGGCCCGAGCCATTCAGCGTGTGCACAAATTCGCTTTTGCCCCCTTTGGGCTTGAAACGGATGCCTGCACGGCGCGCCTGAAACGCTTCCGTGTTCGAGCAGGAAGAGATTTCCATGAACTCGTTCGCCGAGGGTAGCCACACTTCGATATCGTACGTTTTCGCTGAGGCAAATCCCATATCCGCCGTACAGAGCAGCATCACGCGATAATGCAGTCCTAACTTCTGAAGCACCGCTTCTGCATTGCGCACGAGCGACTCGTGTTCTTCGTAGCTCTGCTCCGGCCGCGTGAATTTGAACATCTCGACCTTTTGAAACTGGTGCTGCCGCTTGATGCCACGCGTGTCTTTCCCCGCCGCGCCCGCTTCTGAGCGGAAGCAGGCCGTCCAAGCGCACACTTTGATTGGAAGCGCGTCGGCCTCAAGCGTCTCTTCGCGATGCAAGCTGGTGAGCTCAACTTCGCTCGTAGGCGTGAGCCAAAAATCCGTGCCCTCGACGTGAAACATTTCGGTCGCAAATTTCGGGAGCTGGCCGACACCCGTGAGCGAAGCGGTGTTTACCAGGAATGGAGGGAGAATTTCTGTGTAGCCGTGCTCGCGCGTGTGCACATCCAGGAAAAAATTCGCGAGCGCTCGTTCGAGGCGCGCGCCCAGTCCTTTGTAAACGGCAAATCGCGCGCCGGTCATTTTCACTGCTGCCGCGAAATCGAGAATCCCCGCGCCTTCGCCGATTTCCCAATGCGGCCGCGGCGCAAAATCGAATTTCGGTGGAGCGCCCCAGCGCCGCAATTCCACATTGTCCGCCGCGCTCTTCCCTCTCGGCACGCTTGCGTGTGGAATGTTCGGTATGGTTAGCAAGAATTGTTTCAGTTGCTCGTCGAGTTCGTTGATGCGTTCGTCAGCTCGCTTGATCTCGTCCGACACTTCCTTCATGCGCGCAAGAATCGCGGACGCGTCCTGCCCCGACTTCTTGAGCTTCACGATTTCGTCGCTGGCTTTGTTGCGGTCAGCCTTCAGGCGCTCGGTGGAAGTAATCAGCCGGCGCCGCTCGGTGTCAATCTCACGAAAAGGCGCAAGGTCGAGCGTGATGCCGCGATCGCGCGCCATCTGCTCTATTACGTCCAGGTGTTCTCGCACGTATCCCAGGTCGAGCATAAGTGAATGAGAATACCGGAATCCTGGAAGGCTGAGAAGCGATGTCTGAGAAGGGTCAGCAGGGCCACTTCGTGTGCCTCGGTCGCAAATGAGGTCTTGTCAGATTGTGCGCAGGGGGCGGCTTTGCGCGTGGCCGCTGGAATCGAAACAGGCTAAGCTCGGTTGTTCAGAGGCACGGGGAGCTGACCTGATGCAAATCACCAGAGAGCCGCGCGGGGTGGATGTTCTCGGGACGCTGGCGACAGCGACACCGAAGGTGGAAGAATTTCAGTTCGTAAAATTTCGAGCGGATGGCGAGGTGGTGCGGCTCACGCTCGACCGTCCTGATCACAACCTGCTCAATGAACGAATGCTCGCGGAGATCGCCGCGGGCATTAATTCCGTGGGCGAACAGGCCGGTGTGAAGCTCATTATCCTGGATTCGGCCGCAAAAGCGTTTTGCGGCGGGATTGAGGTGGGCGAGTACACGCAGCGGCGCGTGTTTCAGTTGCTCGACGCATTCCACGTAGCGTTTTCCGCGATGCTGGATACATCGAAACCGCTACTGGTGGTGGTGAATGGACCGGCGTTCGGAGGCGGCGCGGAACTGGCGGCTCTGGGCGATCTGGTGATTGCCACGCCGAAAGCGCGCTTTGCCCAGCCGGAAATCAAGCTGGGAATCTTCCCGCCGCTCGCTGCTGCAATCTTGCCTTACATCCTCGGCCCGAAACTTGCACTCGAGCAAGTGCTGACCGGCGAAACCATGACGGCGGAGCGCGCGCATGAATTGGGCATGGTCAACTGGGTAGTGCCTGAAAGCGAATTGAAGAAAAAAGTGGACGAAGTCACCGCCAAAGTGACGGCGCAGTCGGGACCCGTGCTGACCATGGCGAAAAAAGCCATCATAGGCAGCATGGGATTGCCCCTGCGCGAAGGCGTGCGCAACTCCATGAAGGTTTTCTTGAACGAGCTTGCCGACCTCGAAGATTCGCAGGAAGGCTTGCGCGCGCTGGTTGAAAAGCGCGCCCCCAAGTGGAAGAACCGCTAGACGGCTCACCGTTTGTTGACACTGCACCAGTCGCGGCTTACACTCGGCGAGACAATTCAACTGGCACGGGAAGATTGGAAGGCCGTGAAAATCGGCCACGGTCCCGCCACTGTGATCGGCTGGCGCTGTGAATGCGGCGGCGAAAAGCCGAAAGTCAGGAACGTCCCCGTGCTGGTCGAAGCTGACACTCTTCGCGAGAGAGGGTGTAGCGACGAGCCTCGCTCTATTCGCGAGGCTTTTTTGTTGCCCATTTTCGGAGGACGGATTGCGATTGCGTCAAGCGCGTTGCTGGCTGATTCCTGCCGCCATCGCTCTATCCGCAGTCGGATTGTGCAGCGCGCAACTCCACGCGCAATCCACCGCGAAGGCGACGACAGGGAAAATTGTCACTGATGAAACGGGGCGTCGAGTGGTCGTTCCCGCGGAAGTGAAACGCATTGTGACGCTCGCGCCCGATCTGACCGAAACGATCTACGCGCTTGGGCTCCAGGAGCGGTTGGTCGGCGATACGGATGTGTGCGACACGCCGCCGGCGGCGAAGATGAAGGCGCACGTCGGCACACCTGTAAGTCCAAACCTTGAAGCCATCGTCGCGCTGCATCCTGATCTCGTACTCGCGTCCACTTCGATCAATCGCCGCGAGACAGTGGACGCGCTGCGGCGGCTCGGCATTGCCGTTTACACCAGCGATCCGCATACGGTGCGCGGGATGCTCGACTCAATCGCGGAAATTGCGGATATGACCGGGGCAGGCGAGCAAGGAGCCGCGGTTGTGGCTACGCTTCGAGCGCGGCTCGACGTGCTGCACCAACGGATGACGGATCTGCCACTGGTGCACGTGCTGTTTGTCGTCTGGGAGGACCCGCTGATTACAGTCGGACAAAATACTTTTATTGCGGACGCGCTGCGATGGGCGGGCGCCGAGTCCATCATTGTCTCAAAGCAGAACTGGCCGCGTGTGGGACTCGAAGAGGTGGTCCGGTTGCAGCCCGAATACATCGTCCTCACAGGCGATCACCTGAAGGCCGAGGGTGGCGGGACCGGCGATTTGAGCACCCGACCGGGATGGAAGGAACTTCGCGCCGTGGAACTCGGTCATGTGGCCGTGGTTGGCGAGGGAGTGGACAGGCCCGCGCCGGGATTGATTGATGCGATTGAAGAACTGGCGCATGTGTTTCATCCGGACGCCTTCCAGGAAAAAAGCGAAAATGGAAAAGTGAGATTGAAAAATCGCTCGCATTCACATGCTGCTTTGCTGAAGGCGCAGGAGGCCGATCAATGCGCCCTCTAACGCCGCGCCGTATTACGGCGATCTGCGTTCTCCTGTGCGCCGTCTTGTTCGGCGTCGTGGTGGTCTCGCTGCGGATGGGCGCGTATCCGATTTCGCTGCGCGACATCGTAATGACGCTTTTCCGCGAAGTCGCCGGCCGCAGGGACGAAATCCCGTCGGAATTCTGGCTGGTCGTATTTGGGCTCCGGTTGCCCCGCATCGCGCTGGGAATCCTGGTGGGCGCGGCACTCTCAGTGGCCGGAACGGGTTTTCAGGCATTGTTGCGGAATCCACTCGCCGACCCATACGTGCTCGGCGTGTCGAGTGGCGCGGCGCTGGGAGCGATTCTCAGCCTGACTTTTGCGCCACATTTGCTGGGCCTCATCCAACTTTCGGCATTCCTAGGCGCCGCTGCGACGATCGCGGTGGTCTATTTTCTCGGCCGGCGCGGCGGGCAACTCGATAGTGCGACGCTGTTGCTGGCGGGGATTGTAGCGGCGTCATTTTTGTCGGCGATCATCATGTTCTTGCTTACCACGCTGACCGGGCGCGACCTGCGGGGCATGGCGTTCTGGCTGATGGGTGATCTAGCTACACCACCGCCGACGGAGCACATATTTATCTGGTTCGAGTCGCTCTTCATGGTGTTCCTGATTTCCGCGGGTGCAATTTATACCACGGCTTCGGATCTCAACGTGATTCTGACGGGCGAGCAGGAGGCGCGGCACCTGGGCGTGAACGTGAATCGCGTGAAGTTTGTTGTGTACGTCGCGGCGTCGGTACTCACCGGCCTTGCGGTCTCGGTGAGCGGGGCGATCGGCTACGTAGGATTGCTCGTGCCCCATGCGATGCGCCTGGTGTTTGGCACGGATTACCGCCTCCTAATTCCTACTTCTGCGATTGGCGGCGCGATCGTCATGGTATTGGCGGACACGCTCGCCCGCACGGTCGTGGCGCCAACGGAACTTCCAGTGGGTGCCATGACGGCGTTGGCGGGTGCTCCGGTCTTTATTTACTTGATGAGGCGGAGAGTGCGATGAGCGCGGGCCCTGGAAACGGAGCGACGCTGGGGCAACGGCCGGTGCCGTTCACGATCGATCCCGCGCTGCGCCTTAAAGTCGAACAGGCCAGCTATGCGTATTCAGCGACGGATCGCTCGGCTCCGAAATTCACACTCGGGCCGACAACCTTCGAGGCGCAACCGCGCGAATTGCTGGCTATCCTCGGCCCGAACGCGAGCGGAAAATCCACGCTGCTGAAATTGCTTGCGGGCGTGCTGAAGCCGCTCTCCGGGCGCATCGAGGTGGACGGGCAGGAAGTTGGCGACCTCGATATGCGCGTGCGCGCCCAGCGGATTGCGTTGGTGCAGCAGGAAAGCGAACTTCTGTTTCCCTTGCGCGTGTGGGAGTACGTGCTGCAGGGCCGCTATCCCTACGGGCGACGATTGCGATTCGAATCCGATGAGGATTGCCTGCTTGCGGGGAACGCGCTGGCACAGGTGGGCGCGGACCCGCTGCGCGACCGCTGGATGGACCGGCTCTCGGGCGGTGAAAAGCAGCGCGTGATTCTGGCGCGCGCGCTCGCACAGCAACCGGCGCTGCTGCTGCTCGACGAACCGACACAACACCTCGACATCGGCGGAAAAGTGGAATTGCTGAGGCGGTTGCGGCGGCTCGCGGATGAAAACAAGTACACCGTGATCGTGGTGACGCACGAGCTGAACCTTGCAGCGGAATTCTCCGACCGCGTGGTGCTGCTGCACAAAGGCAAAAGTCTGCGCGTCGGGACGCCCGCCGAAGTTTACGAGCGCGATTTGCTCGAAGAAGTCTTCGAAGCGCCGCTCGAGGTGGAACTGCGCACGAGCGGGCGCCCACGCGTGATCCTGAGAGGCAGTCACTAGGCCATTCAGTTTTTTTGCAAATCGCAGGAGCTAGCAATTGGTTCCTGCAAGCGGCGCGCAGTTGACTCGGCGCGCCGTCCACAATCACGGGAGACTCCGCGCACGGGAAGACGGTGAAAAGCCGTCGCCGCCGCGCGACTGTAAGGCGGAAAATTTTGGCGCGCGCCACTGTCCCGCGCATTGAATCAACGCGATTCAATGCCGGGATGGGAAGGCCGCGCTGCTGTCCCGACAATGTCAGGACAGGCCCCGATTGCACCGGGGCAAACCGCCAAAGCCAGGAGACCGGCGGAGTCTCAATCCTGATTCGTACGCTCATCGCGTGCTGATTGGGACAACCTTCAACTCCCGCGCGAGAGGGAGAGGAGGAAAAAATGAGACTGCGACTCCCTCCGGCCATCGTCGCCGGAATCATGTTCGGATCGCTTCTAACCGCTCCCGCCATAACGTCGGCGCAAACAAATGCGACAATCAACGGAGCTTTGACTGACCCGAGCGGCGCAGCCGTAGCGGGCGCTCAGATCAACGCAATCTCCCACGATTCAACCAAGAAAGCTTTCAGCGCAAAGAGCGGGCCGGATGGAAAGTTTGCGCTGAGCCTTTCGCCCGGTCGTTACCGCTTGACCGTGAAGCATCCTTCATTCATCCCAGTCGAACAGGATTTCTCGCTCGCAGCCGGTGAAACGCGGGCGTGGGACGTCCGGCTCGTGCTTGAGCCACTCTCGGCGAAAGTAATCGTTTCCGCGACGGCGGAACCGACCATGGCGGAGGCGGCGCCTGTCCCCGTGGACGTAATTACGAAGCGCGAAATTGGCGAGCGCGAAGAAATCTGGCTCGCGCCGATGCTCACAACGGCTCCCGGGGTCAGCCTGGCGCGTACGGGCGCATCGGGCGGACTCACCTCTATCTTTGTGGATGGAGGGAACTCAAATTTCACCAAAGTTCTTGTGGACGGCACGCCCGTAAACATACCAGGCGGCTTCATCGATTTCTCAAACCTCGCGCTCGGCAATATCGACAAAATCGAAATCGTGCATGGCGCAGCCAGTGCATTGTATGGGTCCGACGCTATGTCAGGAGTCGTGCAGATTTTCACCCATCGCGGCACCACTACGTCTCCGCAGGTCACTCTCGAAGGCGACGGCGGCTCATTTGGGTCGGGCCAAGGTGGAGCGCAAGTGAGCGGGGTGGTCCGTGCTTTCGATTATTCCGCGTACGCGGGCTATTTCTCGACCAACGGCCAAGGCGCGAACGATGCATTTCGTGACACCACGCTTTCCGGAAATTTTGGCTGGCGAGTTTCAAACACGGATACTCTTCGCGCCACAGTTCGCAGCAACGCCAGTATCGCCGAGCTGCCGGGTCAGACCCTGCTGCCGGGTGGAGCGACCCCAGAGGCAAGCAACAATCTGAACGACATCTCAGCAAATCTGCGTTGGGATTTTACGACTGGCGAACATTGGCAGCATTACCTCGAAGGCTATGAATCCCGAAACCAGGATTTGAGTACTTCCTCCTTCGGGCCTTTCCTCACGAAATACAATCGCGCTGGTTTAGACGAGCAATCAGCGTACGTTTTTCGCGACGGCGCTGTCACCGCGGGCTACATGTTCGAGGAAGAAACCGGCCCTGCGCCTACGCGTCACAATCAGGCGGGCTACATTGAGTTGAAATATCAATTCGGCAAACGCCTGACGGCGATTGCGGGAGGCCGCGCAGAAGCGAATGGAGCTTTCGGAACTCGCGTAGTGCCGCGTGTAGGGGGAGCCTACGCCTTGCGCTACGGGCAAGGTTTCTGGGGCGCGACGCGGCTACGCGCTTCCTATGGCCTGGGCATCAAGGAGCCAGAAATGCTTCCTGCCGGTTGCGGCCCGGATCTGAAGCCCGAGCGCAACAACTCATTCAATGCAGGCGTGGATCAGTATTTCGCCTCCGATCGTGTGCATGTTTCCGTCACATACTTCCACAACGATTTTCGCGATATCGTCAGCTTTGCGTTCGTCGGTGCGAACCCGAATTGCCCCGCATTCGGAGGGAGTTTCTTCAACACGGATGAAGCATGGGCGCGCGGCGCGAACGCCTCGTTCGAAGTGAAAGCGACACAATGGCTGCGCATCGCCGGGAATTACACCTACGACGATACGCGCGTCGTGAAAGCAGGCCCCGCTGAGACGGATCCTTCGATGATTCCGGGGAGCCGGCTCTTCCGGCGACCGCTTCACGCCGCGAATCTGGTGGCCAACGCGCACTTCCGTCGGATGAATTGGAATTTTTCGGGTAACTATGTTGGACGGCGCGCGGACAGCGATTTTCTTTTTCCGCCCCTCGGCATCACCAGCAATCCGAGTTACGTGCGCTGGGATCTGGCGAACGAATTCGATCTGGCGCACGGACTTTCCACGCTGGCCCGCGTCGAAAACCTGTTCAATAATCATTATCAGGACGCAGTGGGGTTCCCTGCGCTGCGGCTCAATTGGCGGCTCGGGATGCGATACGTATGGGGCCGGGAATGAGGAACGGTTGAAGGTAGCCGAGTCGGAATTTCTGAGTACTCAGGCCGGATGCTGGACGGCGAAGCGGGCGGCGGAATTCTCGGTTCTGAATGTGCACGCGCTTGAAATTCCGGCACCGCCCGCGATAATTTTTCCCATGCTGAGCGAGCCCGATTTGCTTATGCCCGGCGCGCATTGGAAATTGCTGTTTGGTGTTCGCCTCGCCATTGGAAAACTATTCGGATGGGATCGCGGGATGGAGTCTCACCGGCCGCAGCCCTTCCAGGTGGGAAACCATTACGCATTTTTTCGGATTGAGCATGTGGACGAGCCGCATGAAGTTGGGATGAGCATGAAAAACCGGCTGACGTATGCGGTGATGGCTTGGCTTCTGTGTGAAACTCCGGGCGGGACGATGGTCTTTAACGTGACGTGCGCTAACTTCCTGGGCCGCCAGGGGAAGTTTTATTGGCGCGTCATCCGTCCATTTCACGACGGAATCATAGAAGATTCACTCCGCGCCCTACGCGAGCGGGTTCAGACGGAGTGAACCTTTCTGCCAAAATGGGCGGCTGCTCGCACCGCCTCCAAACAAGCTGCGTTCGCGGCTGAATGGTATAATGCCGCTTTTCCCATGACCCGGACAACACAAGAGACTCCGCACATTCCGCCTGAGGTGATGGCGCGCTACGAAGCCGTGATCGGCCTCGAGGTGCACGCGCAACTGAAGACACAGACGAAGGCGTTCTGCGGCTCCTCGACGCGCTTCGGCGACCCGCCGAATTCGAATGTGTGTCCTGTGTGCCTGGGCCTACCGGGAGCGCTGCCGGTGCTGAATCGCCGCGCGGTTGAGCTGGCGGTACGCGCGTCACTCGCGCTGCATGCGAAAATTCACGAGCGCTCGGTGTTCGCGCGCAAGAATTATTTTTATCCGGATTTGCCGAAGGGCTACCAGATTTCGATGTACGAATTGCCGCTTGCCACGGAAGGCTGGCTCGAGATTGAGCTCGACGGCGCGGCGAGACGGATCGGCATTACGCGATTGCACATGGAAGAAGACGCGGCAAAGAATCTGCATGAGGGCTTCCCGGATTCCGACCGCTGGAGCTACATCGATTTCAACCGTTGCGGTGTTCCGCTAATCGAAATCGTTTCGGAGCCGGACCTGCGCACGCCTCCGGAAGCATACGCCTATTTGAACACGCTCAAGCAGGTGCTGGAATACACCGACGTGAGCGATTGCAATATGGAAGAAGGCTCGCTGCGGTGCGATGCCAACGTCAGCGTGCGCCTGCGCGGTGCTGCAAAACTCGGCACGAAGGCGGAAGTGAAAAATCTCAATTCCTTCCGCTATCTCGCACATGCTCTGGAATACGAAATCGAGCGTCAAATCGGCGTGCTGGAATCGGGCGGGACGATTACACAGGAAACTCGGCTGTGGAATGTCGCCGGCGGCCGCACCGAGCCCATGCGTTCGAAGGAATTTGCCCACGATTACCGCTATTTCCCGGATCCGGATCTTCTGCCGGTGACGGCCTCGAAATCTCTCGTCGACGAAGTGCGCAGCGGCATGCCGGAATTGCCGGATGCGAAGCGCGCCCGCTTTGTCCGTGAACATGGTCTAAAACCTTACAATGCTTCCGTCTTGACTGAGACTCGAAATATTGCCGATTACTTCGAGGCTGTCGTTCGAGAAGGAGCAGATCCCACACTTACGGCAAACTGGATGGAAAAGGTGAGCCATCTAGCCACCATGTCGGCGAACCTAGTTCACAAGGCTGGCGGAAAGAGGGGACCTATCGCAGCTGAACATATGGCGCGCCTTATTCAGCTAGTCGCCGAGAATCGGATCACAGCCACAACTGCCCGAGACGTCCTCAAGAAGATGGTAGAAAGTGGTCAGACACCTGAGGAGATCATTGCGTCCGAGGGCTACACTCAAATAAGAGATGTTGGCGCGATTGAGGAAATTGTCCGCGACGTTGTCGATAAAAATCAAGAAAACCTAGCCAAATATATCGCCGGGAATGATGGAATCTTTAACTTTTTTGTTGGGCAAGTGATGCATGGGACCCGGGGGCAAGCGGACGTTCAGGAGGTCAGCCGGGTGCTCAAAGAGCAATTGAAAGTGAATCACGAGAAGGCAGTGACCGACAACTTTCTGGTGAAATTCAATCAAAAGTTCGCGAAGGACCTTGTTATTCGTCGGATAGGCGGGCCCCCCGATCCTGACATAGTTATTTCGGAACCAAACGGTGAAGACGAAGTAGGTGTTGAGGTGACCAGCACATACTTGAGCCCCAGTGAGGCAAAGTTTGCTTGGGACCAAGCCCGCCGAACATTTCGGGCCATCTGGCTATCTGGCGTCATAGCCGACCCGGACAATGAATTTAGGAGAAGGCTGTCAGAAGTAATCAAGAAAAAGATAACCAAGACGTATTCGACGAAACGAACGTGGTTAGTAGTCGAATTCAACTATTGGCTTGGCGACGTGTCCGATGCCAAGATGATAGTTGAAAGTGTATCCCGAGAATTAGCCAAGAAAGCTAGCCCTTTTGAAGCCATCTGGGCTGTTTGGCAATTAACAAACGTCGATACAGCTCAGTATGAAGTTTTCCGAGTTATCTGATCGTTGGCACTGAGGGCTGATACAAAGAAAAAGTTGGACGCTGATCTTGAATAGCAATGCTTATTCAAGAGGACAGGACGAAAAATGCTCAAAGAAGGCGACAAGGCTCCTGACTTCCAGGTGGGCGACGATCAGGGCCACCAGATTTCGCTCAAGGACTACCGCGGAAAAAACCTGGTCCTCTACTTCTATCCGAAGGCGAATACGCCCGGTTGAACGACAGAAGCGTCCGAGTTTCGTGACGCGATCAAACAATTTGAGGCGGCGAACACGGCCATCCTGGGGTGCAGTGCGGATACAGCCGCGGACCAGACGAAATTCAAGATAAAGCATAAATTGAATTTCCCGCTGCTGGCGGACACGGAATTCCAGGTGGTGGAAGCGTACGGAGCGCGGCGGATGAAAAGCTTCCTCGGGAAATCATTTCTGGGAATCGTGCGCATGTCGTATTGGATCGGGCCGGACGGCAAAATTCACAAGATCTGGGACAAAGTCACACCCAAGGGACACGCCGCAGAGATTCTTGCCGCCATTGAAGCGGTCTGAGCTACAAAGACACCTGGAAAGATTCTCCGTCCGGCTCGACAAGCGCGTTGTCAATCAGGCGCGTTCCACCGACAAGCGCGGCCAACAAAACGTAACAGGTTCGCCGCAGCGTTAGCACAGGCTCGAGAGTGTCCGCATCCACGACCTCCGCGTAATCAACCGCCACGCCTAGCTCGCCCTCCAAAACTTTTCGCATGGCGACGACCAGATGCGCGACGTCGCGTTCCCCATCGGCGATTTCACGCCGGACAGCGTCGAGCGCGCGAAACAGGGCCGTCGCGGCGCGACGATCCTTCTCCTTCAAATAAACATTTCGCGACGACAACGCCAGCCCATCAGGCTCGCGCACAATCGGGCATGCGACAATTTGAGTATCGAGTTCAAGATCGGTCGCTATTTGCTGAATGATGCGCACTTGCTGCGCATCTTTGCGGCCGAAATAGGCAAAGCGCGGCTGAACAATCTCAAGCAGCTTCAGCACCACGGTTGAGACGCCGTGGAAATGGCCAGGACGCGCGCGCCCTTCAAGCCGGTCACTCAAGCCTTCGACGACGACCAAAGTGCGGAAGCCGCGCGGATAAATTTCCTCAGGAGGCGGCGCGAACAAATAGTCCACGCCAAGCTTTTCAAGCGCGGCGCGGTCCGCTTCATACGTGCGCGGGTATTTTTGGAAATCCTCATTCGGACCAAACTGCTTCGGGTTCACGAAAATGGAGACGGCCACGGGCGAGCATTGCTGCCGGGCCGCGCGGACCAGCGAGAAATGTCCTTCATGCAGCGCGCCCATGGTGGGAACGAAGCCGAGGATGCGATCCTCCACGCGCGCCTGCCGCGCTACCTGCTTCATCCAGGCAACGGTGTGAATTACTTCCATGGAATTTTTTTTCGGTCCAGGTGGGGCCACGAAAGGAAAAAGCGCATCAAGCAGAGACCTTTGTGGCGCGATCGCGATAGAAGTAAATCAGATCCGTCGAGATGGGCTTGGTTCCCAACTGCCGCAGCAGCGTGGCAACCTGCCCGCGATGGTATGTACCGTGGTTGACGAGATGCTGCAGCATCTGCCAGAGCGGCGCTGATTGCGGGACTCCCTGAGTGGTCTTGTGCTGGATGATGCGCTGAGGATCTTCCGGCGTGAGCGAAGCGATATAGTCGAGCAGATCGCGTTCCACTTCTTCCCAGCGGCGGCGCAAGGCCAGCAAGTTCGAATATTCCGCCGCCGACGGCAAAGCGTTGTGGGACCGGCCGTGCCAGCGCTCGAGCCAGAGCCACTCAACGCCGCAGATGTGCGCAAGCGTGTCGCGCACGGATCGGAAGCTCGAACCGAGGTCGCGCGTGAATTGTTCCTCGCTGAGCGCGTCGCAGGCATCGAGCGTGCGATGGTTGGCCCACGAATTGTAATCGTAGAGGAGGCGAAAGTCTTCGATGTTCATGCAGGCATTGTCCCTCGCATGGCATTGCTCTCGCATGACCGGCGCGTTCAGCCGAATCAGGTGGTCTGGCGTGCGAGCAATCGTTCGCGCAGCTCTGCCGGCGAGTGGTACGACTCGGCATCCGATGGGAATCGGCCGGCGCGCACGTCGTCGCAAAATTCCGCGGTCGCGCGCGAAAGCTCTGCGGCCAAATTCGCATACCGCCGCGCAAATTTCGGAACGTGCCCAAGTGTGAGCCCCGCAAAATCGTGAAACACCAGCACCTGGCCGTCGCAATCCGGCCCTGCGCCGATGCCGATCGTCGGGATATGGAGCTTCTTCGTGATTTGCGCGCCCAACTCGCGCGGCACGGATTCAAGCACGATCGAAAATGCGCCGGCAGCCTCAACGGCGCGCGCGTCACGCTCGAGTTGATGCGCCGCCTCGCTGGTCTTACCCTGCACGTGAAATCCTCCGATGGCGTTCACCGATTGTGGCGTCAGGCCAACATGCCCCATCACGGGAATTTCCGCTTCGACGAGCCGCGAGATCAGCTCCAGCCGTCGCTCGCCGCCCTCAATTTTCACAGCTTCCGCGCCGCCTTCTTTCACCAGCCGCACGGCGTTGCGAACAGACTCTTCGATCGAAACGTGGAAACTGCCGTAAGGCATGTCCGCCACCAGCAGCGCTCGTTTTGTGCCGCGGCGAACCGCGCGCGTGTGGTGCAGCATTTCATCGAGCGTCACCGGCAATGTGCTTTCGTAGCCCAGGACGACCATGGCGAGAGAATCGCCGACCAGCAAAATATCCACGCCTGCTTCATCGAGCAAACGAGCGGTCGGGTAGTCGTAGGCCGTCAAACAGGTGATTTTCTGCTTCGTTTCAAAGGAGCCACTGAGGGAAGGCGACTTGCGGGAGAGAATGTCGGGCACGGTGACTTTTCCGTTGCCCGCACGCGGTGCAACACTCATTTTGCCCTCCGGTGCCGCTCCCAGATTTCGGGATGCAGCCCATCAACAACTACATGCTATCAGAAACGACCACGGGCAAGCAAAAAGAATCCGGCGACCTCCGCTAGGGAATCACCCTTCAGCTTGGGGATTATTTTACATCCGTGACCTGGCCATTTAGGAATGTGATCTTCAGATCCTTGTACACGTATATCTGCTTGGCGCCCAGGTTGACTGTCTTCTCAGGCCGGCCGAGGATCGAAACCACGTCATTGATCGATTGCCCGATTTGAATCGTCTGTGGTTGCTGTTGATCCTGCGCCCCCTGTTGCCCCTGCTGGTCCTGTCCCTGCTGATCCTGCCCTTGCTGATCCTGCCCCTGCGCGCCGCCAGAGTCGGCGTCCATCGGGAGCACCTTGTTAATCACATCCATCACCTGGTTCGCCTGGGCGGTTTCCAGATAGCCCTTTTGAAATTGAAAAGCGACGACGGAATGATAGGAGGACGGTTGATTCAATCCATTGCAGGAATCGCATTCGACGATCGTGAATGAAACCTTTTCGTTTTTCACATTTACATCAATTTTGGAAACGTAGACCCTTTCGCCCACATCGAACAGCCGCGTGTCGTTTCCGATGAACATGCGAGAGCCAGCACCGGGCGGATGCAGGTCGCCGTCCCTGTAAGTTGCGGTAGCCATAATGGGATTTGCAGGAGGAACACCCAGAATTCCTCCTTTCTGAACCACAAGGACGGTGCCTCCTTCGGCGACTCTGACGCCGGAAGAATCCATGCCCATCTTTGTGATCTTGTAATGCGATCTCAACTGATCGCCCAACGAAACGTTGGGGCCACCCTGGGCCATCGATGCCTGAGAAAGTAGAAATGCCGCAGACAGAATTGTGAGCGATCGAAGCACCCCGCCAGGCGTAAATCTCATTGTGGTGTCTCCTCTCCGTTCGATGGTTTCTGTCCTGACAATCCTTCCGTGCCTGTCCTAATGTGGCGAGCGGTTGCGCGGGTCGAGGAGGAGCGCTTGCCTACCGGCGATCAGGAGCCCGCAGGTGAATCTGATTCCAGCGCCCCACGGCCCCAGCCATCGGGAAGCGCAAAAATGCGGAGGCGAATATATTCCTCACCAGATTCGTGTGTCAATGCTAAACAAGGGGTGAGATTTTCTCAGGATTGAGCAACGTGCGCAGGCATTTGCGGTTCCACTCCCCGCCAGCCGACGGGCCGTCCCTGCACCGCTTCTTTCAGCGCGCTGAAGAGCACCACGTACATCATCTGGCGGTAGTAGAAACGCTGGAGAATCAGGGGCGCGAGCAGAGTCCAGTCTTCATTCTTTTCCAGCGCAAAAGCGACAATGCAGGTGAACAGGTCAATCAGCATGAATATCGCGAAGAAAATGAGCGAGCGCTCCACATCCTGAAGGGTCCAGAGCTGCGGCAGGTGCGCGATGCGAAGTTGCGCGAGCCCCCAGAGCGCGAGTGAAAGCAGGAACAAAAGGTCGATGATGGGCGAAACAAGCGGCAAAAGTATCTGGAACAGAAAAATGTTGGGAATGGCAATCCAGCCGAGCGTGCCATAGCGCGGTTTCCCGACTGCGTCGCGATGCTTCCAAACCGCTTGCAGCGTTCCAAATGTCCAGCGGAATCGCTGGCGGATCAAGGCCTGCACGGTGTCGGGGACTTCGGTGCGGCCAATTGCGTCTTCGTCATAAACGATTTTCCAGCCATTGCGGCGGATGGTGAGCGTGAGGTCGGTGTCTTCCGCCACCGTATCGCCGGAGAATCCCCCGTTACTGCGCAGGAGATTGGTGCGCCACGCGCCGACGGCGCCGGGAACCACCGGAATACAATTCAGAAGATCAAAGGCTCGCTTCTCAAGGTTCTGGCTGGTGATGTATTCCAGAGCCTGCCAGCGAGTGAGCCAGCGATTGCGATTCATAACTTTCACGTTACCTGCAGCCGCGCCGACATTGGGATTGGCGAAGTGGCGGACCAGCCGCGGAATTGCGTCGGGGTCCACGATGGTGTCCGCGTCAATCGAGATCACGATTTCCCCGGCTGCTTCCGAGAGCGCATTGTTCAGCGCGCCGGGTTTGCCGCGATTCGATTGCAGCAGGAGCCGCACGTGAGAGTTGCGCCCAAAATTTTCGCGCACGAGCTCGGCCGTGCGATCAGCGGATCCGTCGTCCACAACGATAATCTCGAGCTTGGGATAGTTCGAAGCAAGCGCGGCGCGCACTGTATCAACGATCACGGATTCCTCGTTGTACGCAGGGATCAGCACGGAAACCACGGGGTTGTACTCGGGATGGTCGGCCGGCGCGGGACGGAGCTTTTCCACCAGCGCGAGAAAGCCGATGATGAGCGCGCGTCCGCTGACCAGCAAAATGCCCGCCATGAAAATGAACGAAATTCCTGAACGCATCCAGCGGTACACATCAAACATAAACGCATCCGCGCGAGCCATCAGCCACTCTTTCTCGCTGAGCCGCTGCATCACCTGCGCGCGCGTCTGGCCGAGAAGAGAGGACACAGAAACAAATTCGTAGCCCTTCGCGCGCAGCCCGTCAATAATTTGCGGCAAGGCCGCAAGCGTATGGCTTCTGTCGCCGCCGCCGTCGTGCATCAGGATGACGTTGCCTTTGTTCTTCTGCGCGTCCGTGAGCACTCGTTGGACGATTGTGTCCACCGGCGGTGGCGCACCTCCGTTTACTTCTCCCCAATCATGTGGGTCAACGCGCGCGCCCACGATGATGTAGCCCATCGACTGGGGTATCGGCAGCATCTGGATTTCACTGGCCGTTTCAGGTTGGTGATCGATTCCATACGGCGGGCGGAATAGCAGCGTCTTGATACCCAGGCTGCTTTCCAGGAGCAGTTCGGTGAGGTTCAACTCGAACTGAAGCTGCGCTTTCGAAATCGTGTCAAATTCCGGATGCGTGAATGTATGGTTCGCAACCTCGTGGCCTTCATTGTATTCACGCCTGATCAGTTGCGGATCTTGATTCGCCGATTGACCAATCACGAAAAAAGCCGCCGGCGCATGTTTTTGTTTCAAAACGTCGAGAATTTTGGGCGTCCATTCCGGATCCGGCCCGTCATCAAATGTGAGCGCAACTTTTTTCGGCACAGCGCCCATCTGCTGAATGCGCCAGGAAAGCGGGTAAATCATAAAAGTTTCGTCGGTGAAAAGATTCGAGTCGGGATCAAACTGGAACGTCCGGCGGCCGTTCTGTGGGGTTGCCGTGATGCGCCAGATATCACCATCGCCTTCGAGAATCAAATCGTATCCGGGTGGAATGTCTTCGAGCTTCGCGCGAATCGCATCGTCTGCTTTTGAGGCGTCCCAGATTGACCACATCGAGGGATCTTCCTCGCCCAGGCGAAAGACCACCGTTCCCTGCACGCCAAATCGCTCGGCGGCTCGCAGTTGGTTGTAGGCCGTAATCCCGTCGAGAAGCCAGAGATCGTGGACCTCGTTGTTCTCATCTTCGTAGGAAAAATGCGGATTGAGCGAGTCGGGATCGTACTCGACCTGTGTTTCCGATTCCACCGCCGTAACCATGGCCTCTTCAAACGTAACTGCTTTGGCGACCGGATGCGGATTTTTCTTCGACTTCACGGGCCAGTCGTAACCGTAATTTGCAATTCCAAGGACCAGTTTTTCGGGCGGCACGATCTTCAGCATGTTTACAATGTTTTGAACGAACCATTCCTGCGCCGCGATCGGCCCGGGCGGCGAAGTTTGCCAGTGCTGGTCATAGTTCATCAAAATGATGGCGTCGCAATGCCGGGCGATGGTCTTGTAATCGTAAATCCAGTCGGCCGCAGGCAAGGCGACCATCAGTTTGACGTTTACCGCGTGAAGCGCCGCAGCCAGCTCGCCGATGAAGCGCGTGAAATTCTGCTGGCTCGCTTCCGGAATACTTTCAAAATCGAGAACGATACCGGGGTGATGCTGCGCCACCGCGTATTGCGCCGTCGTCTGAATTAAACGATGGCGCGCGGCGGCGTCAGCCAGCATAGGGACAAGTTTGGCGGTTTGAAAATCCGTCCCGTCGGAATTGTTCATCAGTGCGAATATCGGCAACTCGACTCCGGCGGATTCCATCCAGGAAGCCAGCCGCGGGTCCGGCATGATGTCGAGCTTCCCATTGTCAGGGAGCGGATGCAGCTTTCCGTCCGGCGTGACGACATCGAGCGATCCATCGGCGTTCATGGAATGCAGCACTTCGGGGATCAGCACGTCAATATCGTGGTAATGCTGCTGGAGCGACGCGAGGCTGGTGGGATCCCAGCTCACATAAAATGCCGCGCGGAGTGGATCATAGTTTTGCGGGATTTTGCCGAGCGCGGCGACTTTGCGTTTGCGGCCTTGGCGTACCGGCTTCAGTTTCGGGGGGCGCGTCCGTAAGGCATGAAGGCCCCCACGCGTGTCCGCGCGCAAAATATCAGGGAGGTCCGGCTTGCGAACGACGTTGACCAGAAAAACGATCAGGACGAGCGTGAAGAATCCGCCCGCAATTTCAAGCACGCGGCGGGTGCGCCGCCAGCGCCGGCGGTCCTGGTCGTAGAAAATTGGCTTGCGTTCAGGCATTGGGACAATCCAAGCTAGCCGTCCGTCGAAATGGTGTCAATGACTGCCGCTGCTCGAATGCGAACAAACGTCGCGCTTGCTGCACTGACGGGGCTTGGACTGCGAATATTTTTTGTCCTGAAATTTCCCGTGACAGACTCAGGCGATTCTCCATTCTACATCGAATTGGCCTGGAACTGGCTCAAGAACGGCGTCTACGGATTTCCGGTCAACGGCCGCCTGACGCCGGTTGATATGCGCGTGCCGGGATATCCCGCGTTTCTCGCCGCCATTTTTGAATTCGCGGGCAATTCTCCTCGAGCAGCAATGGCAGCGCAGGCGGTGCTGGATGTGGCCGGCTGCTTTCTGATTGCGCTCATCGCGGCGCGGCTGGCCCCGGAGTCTGCGCGCCGGCGTGTGACCTTGGCCGCGTTGTGGCTGGCTGCTCTGTGCCCCTTCACGGCCAATTATTCTGCAGTGGTCCTTACGGAAGTTCTGGTCACTTTTCTGACCGGCCTGGCAATTCTGGTTCTGCTCCAGACAGATCTGGCCGCGACGGATAGTGCGGGCCGCGCTCCACTTTTCAATAATCGCTGGTTTCTCGCAGGGATCATCGTCGGGTTTGGAACTCTAGTGCGACCCGAAACACCTTTGCTCCTGGTGGCCGTCGCTTTGGTTCTGCTAGCCAAATGCTGGCGGCCGCACGATTGGATGAAGCTGGTGCGGGCAGGCGTGCTGATGGGTGCGGGTCTTTTATTGCCATTGCTTCCATGGGCCGCGCGAAATTGGAGCACGCTTCACGACGTCCAATTTCTTGCCCCACGTTACAGCGAGCTGCCGGGGGAATATGCGCCGCTGGGATTCAGTTCCTGGACGAACACATGGCTGTGGCGCGTCCGCGATGTGTACCTCGTGGCCTGGAAGGTGAATGCGGAGGAAATTCCGGCGGACAATTTACCCGCTGCGGCTTTCGATTCCCCCGAAGAGAAAGAGCGCGTCGACGATGTGCTCGAGCAATATAACGAATCGCTGACGATGGGGCCGGAACTTGACAGCCAGTTCCGCGACGTAGCTCGAGAGCGTACCCGCCTGCACCCCATGCGCACTTATGTCACGATTCCGCTTCTCCGCTCGCTCACGGTCTGGTTTTCACCGCGCACTGAGCTTCTGCCTTACACGGGACACTTGTTGCCGCTCGGCGATGAATGGCGCGACGACCGCAGAGACTTCGTCGTCACGCTCACTCTAATCTCTCTGAATGCACTCTACCTGGGGCTGGCCCTAGTTGGTGCGTGGATAGCGCGCTGGCGTCCGGGCTGGGCGTTGCTCGTCGCGTTCATCCTCGTTCGCACGGTATTCGTGGTGTATTTCACTGATACACCCGAGCCGCGCTACGTGCTGGAATGTTTTCCCGCGGTGATTGCGCTGGCCGCGCAATCATTCGGCGGGCGGCATCAGCTTTCTTCGACCGGCTCCGGATGAATGGTCAGGCGAAAGATCTGGGGGAAACGCTCCTTCACGCGATCCTCAAGAGCGGCAGTGATATCGTGCACCTCAGTGATTGGCAGGCTGCCATCCATCGCGCAGTGGCAGGAAACAAGAATCTTGTGGTCCACGCTGCGGACGTGCACATCGTGGCAATCCACCAGCTCGTGATATTCGGCCTGCATTGAATTTAGAAAATCCTGAACGGAGCGCGCCAGGCCTTTCATTTCCTCCGCGCCCGCGATTCGCGTGCCAAGTGGCTCGATGTGGATGTTGACGCGCGCGCGCGAGTCGGTGGCGCGGCGGATGTCCTCCTCGAGTTCCGTGGCGGTGTGATGCGCTTCGCGCAGGCTCGCGCTTTCGTTCACTTCCAGATGCAACTCGATGAAGAGGCGGCCGTCGAATTGATGCGCGGATAATTCGTGGACTGCCAGACCGCGGCGCTGCGCCACGGCTCGGATTTTTTCGAACAGATCCTCGTCACTGCGGGCGCGCGGCTCCATGTGAACGACGACGTCCGCCGGAACGATTTGTCCGATGCGCCGCTCGATCGCATCGCTGGCCTCATGCGCTTGCTCCAGGCTGGAGGTGCGCGGCACGCTGATGGTCACATCCACGAAGTAGCGCTGGCCCGCCCGCCGCACGCGCACCCGTTCCGTTCGCAGCACGCCTTCCGTCTGGTCCACCGCGCTTGCAATCTGTTCGCGCAGTCCGCTGGGCGCCACGTCCAGCAGCGCGTCCACCGTTCGCTTGCCAAGGCGCGAGCCGATCCAGATGATCACGCCGGCAACGCCGAGTGCCGCGATCGCGTCGAGCCTACTGAGCCACTCAATGCCCAATTTCATTCCGATCCACGCGCCGGTAATCCCCAGAATCACGACAAACGTGCTCCAGACGTCGGTCGAGAAATGCAGCGCGTCTGCTTCCAGCGCTTCGCTCGGATATTTCTGCGCCGCACGATTCAACGCACGCGCCCGGAAGTAATCCACTCCCATGCCCAGCGATAGAATCAGGATCGCCTCCAGACTCGGGCGAATGTGTACCGTGTGAAATACAAGGCGTTGGAACGCCTCCCAGATGATGTAAATCGCCGTGAGCAGCAGCAGGCCCGTCTCGACAAATGCCGAAAAGCTCTCCACCTTTCCATGGCCATAGAGGTGCTGCGCGTCCGCAGGCTTGTCTGCCACGACGACCGAAATATATGTAATCACAGCGGCAGCGAAATCCAGAATTGAGTGCAGCGCTTCCGAAAGGATGCCGAGGCTGCCCGTCACCACGGCGAGGAAGACTTTCAGGGAGACAAGCACGATCGCTGAGCCGACAGAAGCTAGCGCCGCCGTCCGCTTTTCCCGAGTGGCCTGTCCAAGTGCCTCTGCCATGGCTCGCGCGATTATACGCTGGCGCCGCAAAGCACAGAGTGCAGCGGAGGATATTCATGCTCAACCGCCATCAATGCCACACTTGTGCAGAATCCTCCTTCCCGCCTCTGCGGGAGCCTGTATAGTTATTTCGAGGAGAGTGACCAGCGTTTCGCGCGCCTCCAGGATGAATCCAGTCGCCACAAATGAGACAAGCCCCGCTGCCATCGCAGCTTCCGCGCCGCTACCGGCGCGAAAACGGCCGAGGTGGGCAGTTAGGATTGTTCTCGGAATCGTTTTGGCGATCACAGCGTACGCATTTCTGGTTGAGCCGTACTGGATCGAGGTGACGCACTACGAAATCCAGGGCAACGTCGCGGCGCCGCTGAAAATCGCGCACCTCACCGATCTCCACACGCATGGAATTGGCCGTCGCGAACGGCGCATGCTGGAAATCCTCGCGGCGGAAAAACCAGACATTATCGTCATCACGGGAGATTCCCTCGGGCGGCTCGGCCCGCGCGGCTCGCACCGGAGCAATTACCCGGAATGCAGGGATGTGTACGAAAAGCTCCACGCGCCGCTGGGAGTGTGGTTCGTTCGTGGCAACTGGGAGAACTGGGAGATATTTCATGGCGAGCGCGCGTTCTATCAGGATGCCGGCGTCCACTTCCTGCTGAACGCAAGTGAGAAGGCCCGGTACGACGTCACCATCATCGGCGTTGACGATCCTTACACCGGCACGGCGAAACTGGATGCTGCGATGGCCAACGTTTCGCCCGGCACATATACGATTGCACTCTTCCATTCCCCCGCTTACTTCGATCGCATCGCCGGCCGCGTGAACCTCTGCCTCGCGGGCCACACGCATGGCGGACAGGTGCGGCTGCCATTCCTGAAGCCGTTGTGGCTGCCGAAGGGGTGCGGGCGCTTTCTCGAGGGTTGGTATGAGGAGCGGGGCACGAAAATGTACGTCAGCCGCGGGTTGGGCACTTCCGTGTTGCCGGTGCGGCTCTTCAGCCGCCCCGAAATCGCGTTCATCACGATTCATCCCTAGCTGCAACTCTAGAGAAAAATCTGCGGCGGTGAATATTTTGTGGGAATTCGTGCGCGGCTACTGGAAGGGCGGTGCCGGAACAATCGGCAGGCGGCGCGGCTCGCCGTGGAAGCCGCGAATCTCCACTTCCTCAAGCAGGAATGAGGGCGACACAACCGTGCTTGGAATCCCGCCCTCCGCGGCGCCAAATGCGCCCAGCGCTGTGCCGGCAAATCCGCCGGCCGGATTCTGCATATAGCTAAAAACGGCGGCATCGTCGCCAATGCCAAGCATGTTTCGTATCGAGCGCAGCGTGAGCCCCTCGATGCGGCCGCCGCGCACCAGCTCCTCGCGCCCGTCGGCCACGTACACGCGATAAATCATCAGCGGCATTCGCTCGCCGCTTGCTATTCCGCCCGCGATCCCGCCGATAAATTCAGAGAAATCATCCTGGCGAATCGCCGAGAGCGCGGGATTATCCATGCGCTTCACTTCGATGCACCATTCGTGGCCGTCTGCGCGGCAGGCATCGAGAAATTTCTTGCGCAGGTCTGCGGATTTGAGCGCATCGTTGGATTGAAAGAAAAGGTTGCTGCTCAACGGCTGCGGCGTGGAGAAATTCGCGGATCGCGCGTGGCCGTTGGAGGCCAGAAAGTCCGGGCCGGGCCGCCGCGACATCAGCATATTCTTCAAAATGCCATTCTCGACAATTGAAACGCGCTGCGCTTTCACGCCTTCGTCGTCCATTTCGTAATTGCCCTGGAGCAGCTTACCCTGGGCTTCCTTCAGTGTAGGATCGTCCACCAGCGTCACGCTTGGCGGCAGCACGCGCGTCCCTACGCGTCCGGTCCATTCGCTTCGGCCGCCCATTCGCTCGATGATTTGATCGAATGCCCGCATCATCGAAAGCGGTGGACGCGCGCCGGAAAGCGACGGCGCCAGCATCTGCGCGAGCGCCGAGCCGGCCGCCTGAGGATCGAACAGGACCGGGCCCGTGTAGTCAGGCACCAACGGGCTAGCGCGCAGTTGCATCAATTCGCTACCAGATTGCGCGATGGCCTTTGAAACCGCTGCAGGGTCCGGCAAATCAGATGGTCTTGCGACATAGAGGGAATAAAAATTGTGCAGCGGCATGCCGTCGTCCGCCTGCGTATCAAGCGCCGCTTCGATGGCCGCGAGGCTCCGCGAAGTCCGGACAGTCGTCCCCTCACTGTTCATCAGATATGTGGTGACGTAAATGAGATGGTAATTCACGCGCGAGCCGTACAACTGCGGGAAATTCCGCAGCACAGCCGCGGCGGCCCGCGCTTCGTCTTCCCAGTGGCGCGTGGTCCAGTCGGGTTGCAGACGCGGATCCAATTTCACGACCGCCGGCGCCTGCCAGAAATCATCAATCTCAGGCGGCTTGGTCAGACTGCGAAGAAACGCCTGTTTCAGGGACATCTGCGTGGCTGCTTCTTTGTAAGCCTGGTCCGTCGCAAGCCATAAATCCTGTCGCAGTGAATTGTAGTCGCGGTCAATCCCTACTTCGCCCGTCGAGCCGAGAAATCCCTGGAAGCCGTCTTCGCTGATGAAATTCGAGCTATCCAGGTGATAGTCGCCCAAACGCACATCCACGCTCATGAAGCGGTTGCGCGTGGTCGTGCTGGAGACCAGCGCGCCAAAAGAGGCCGTCACGCTGCGATCGTCCACATCGATGAGCCGATATTCGATGTAGAAGGGTTTCTCGACGCCTTCGATCTGCAGCCGCTCTCGAGAACGTTCGAGCTCATCGTGCATCGCGCGCAGCGTCTGGTCGCTGTCAGCGGAGGCCTCCACTTGAGACTGAGCGAGCCCGGAACTGCGCTTCGGATGAGCGGCCGCAGCCGCAAGTGGAAACGATAGCGCCGCAATCGCGGCAATGATTGCGAGTTTCCTCACGGCTTTTGCACCTTTGCTTCCGGATCATGTGCCGGCGGCGGCAGGATCGGCGGTTTATCCGTCGCCGCCTGCTTTTTTTGCACTTCCATTTCGGAAATCAATATCGCAGGCGCCACCGCAGATACCGGAACGGAGCCGGATTCCGCGCCGCAATATCCATTGAATATGTCCGGCTTGTCTCCAGTCGCCACGATTTTTGTCAACGACACGAGCGGCGTGCCCACTATGTCCACTCCGCGAACCAGTTGGTCCGGACGCCCATCGGGGAAAACTTTGTAGACCACAAGCGGGAGCACCTGGAAGGCCTGCGGCTGCCCGCGACCAGTGAAGGTAAACCCTCCGGCAATATCGTCAATCAGGAGGCCGAACGGCTTTCCCTGCGCCTTGACCAGGTCGATTAATTTCTGGCGAAGCTGCGCGTCCGTCACGGCGTGGGTGCTCGACACGATCAGATTTCCCTGCCGTGCTACCGGCACAAATCCAAGCTGGCGCCGGCCATGTCCATTCGAGTGTGGAATATTCACCAGCGGCGAGCGCGACATCAGAAATGTCTTCAATACTCCGTGGTCCACCAGTTGCACGTTTTGTGCCGGCACGCCTTCATCATCGAAAGCATAAAATCCCAGCAGCATCTGGCCGCCGAGCTGCGCTTCGGTCGGGTCATCCTTGATGGAGAGGAATTCCGGCAGGATTTTCTCGCCAATCTTGCTGGTGAATGTCTGGCCTTCGTTGATGTCCTTCTGGCGGAATCCTTCGGCGCGGTGGCCGAATACTTCGTGGAAGAAAACTGCGGCGGCGCGCCCGGTGAGCAGCGCGGGTCCGGCGTAGGGATCGACGAGCGGCGCCTTGTCCAGCGATTCCGTCTCGTGAATCATGACTTTGATTCGTTCGAAGACGGCCTTGTCGTCCGGCGCGTCCTTCGGCTCGAGCCAGTCGAAATTCGCAAAGCGGTTGATGTCCATCCCGTCCGGAGCTTTGCTCTGGACGAACAGCTCCAGGCGATAGTGCGCCTGTCCGAACGCGAGCTTTGTTCCTTCGCTGTTCACCTGATATTGATTTAAAGCGACGGCCGTGAACGTGGCGATGGAATTCAATACGGCGGGCGATTTGCTGAACGCTGCGGTGTATCTCCGCACGCGCTCTTCCCACGGTTTGCGGTCCACATGGATTTCAACACGCGGGCGAATGGAGGTGTGCGGTTCCTCGCGCGAAAAATCGGGCGCCGCGCCTTCGGCCGTTTGCACCTGCACCTGCTGGCTTGTCTTCACCTTGATCAAAGCTTCGGAAGCGGCGCGATATTGCCGGTCGGTCTCACGCCAGATTTCCCGGCGCAGCACGGGGATGTCGTCATCGAGCGTGGCGGTTGTCCCGGGACTGGTCCAGCTCGGCGGGCGGTCGCCCAGTTTGTGCGTGTTATCGAGCTGGTAGCTTCCTACGCGGGTCTGCACTTCCAGCCACCGCGCGCGGTTATCGTCGCTCGAAAGCAGCGCGCCATTCGAGCCCGACACTTCGGAAAGCTGCCGGTCGGCAACCGTGTAGCTGATAAAATATACGGGCGGATCGGATTTCGAGAGCGCCGCCATCGAGCGGCTGATTTCATCCTGCATCGCCGTCAGCACGGCGGGAGTTGCTGATTCTGTGGGACGGTCGGCAGCAAGCCCGGCGCACGCCACCATCAGGATGGCCAGCCCGGCAAGAAAGCTTCTATGTCTCGGTTTGCTCTTCATCATCAGGCAAAGTCCAACAGTTTAAGATAGGATGCCCTCGAACCCCAAATGAAAAGCCGGGGCCCGATTTTACTTATTGCAACAGTAGTTCCCGCGAAGCAAAAGCAGGGCAGCAATTCATTCGCGGCTGGCCCGAGCACGGCAGGAGGAAAGTTAGATGCGCGCCATGGTCGTAAGGCGGTACGGACCGCCCGAAGTTTTTGAACAACGCGATCTGCCCGATCCGCAGCCCAAATCCGGCGAAATCCTTATCCGCGTAAAAGCCGTCGGCGTCAACTTCGCTGACCTTTTGCAACGGATGGGCATTTATCCCGGCACACCGAAACCGCCTTTCGTGCCCGGGCTTGAAATTGCCGGCGTGGTGGAAAAAATCGCCGAAGCCGGAAAATCAGCCGAGGGCCAAGCGCTGAAAACGGGCGATGCCGTTGCCGCGTTCAGCTATTTTAACGCCTACGCCGAGTGGGTGGTTGTCCCGCGAGCGCAAGTCTACCGTCTTCCCTCCGGCATGCCCTTCGACGATGCGGCCTCGATCCCGGTGAACTACCTCACGGCGTACCACTCCATGTTTTCCATGGGCAATCTGCAGCCGGGCGATCGCATCCTGATTCACGGCGCGGCCGGTGGCGTGGGCATTGCGGCCGTCCAACTGGCGAAGGCTCGGGGTCTGGTGATTTATGGCACCGCGGGCCCCGCCAAGCAGGAGTACCTCCGCAAAATCGGCGTGGACCATGCCATTGACTACACCAAGAACAATTTCGTGGACGTGGTGAAAAAATTCGCGCCCGACGGAATTGAAATGGTCATGGACGCGATCGGAGGCAAATCCTTCGCGGACAGCGAGCGATGCCTCGGCCCCACCGGCCGTCTGGTGGTTTACGGCTTTTCCGCCGCGGCAGGCCCGGACGGGAAGAGAAGCCGGGTCCGCGCCCTGCGCGCGCTCATGCAAACGCCGCGCTTCCATCCGCTCAAACTGATGGGTCTCAATCACGCCATCATCGGCGTCAATCTCGGCCGCATGCAATCTCGCGGCGCAATTCTGCGTGGCGAGCTCGACGAACTCTTCCGCATGTACTCGGCGGGAAAAATCAAGCCGGTGATCGGCAAGTCGTTCCCGCTCGCAGACGCGGCCGCCGCTCACCGCTTCATCCAGGAGCGGAAAAACATCGGCAAAGTGGTTCTCACGGTCAAGTAAGCTGGCAGGTGTCATTTCGCGGAGGAAGCCTCGGGCTTCGCGAACAGCGAATCTTCCAACTTCGGGTTCAGACTGATTTCCTGAATCGTGGATTCCACGAACTTCTTGCCGTCGCGATAAATCGCTGTCGTGAAAGCGAATTGCCGGCCCTCAACGGTGCGGTAATCGCTCCAATACTGTTCGTTCTCGACCAATCCGTGCTGCCGGGCCGATTGGTAGCGCGCCGCCGCGAGCAAATGCGTCGTCGGATCGAAGTACAACTTAATTGCGCCAAACGGCGCCTGCACGGCGACGCCCACCGTTTTCTTCCCTTCGATTTCCTCTTCACCGATCGCTTGCCCTGAAAGTTTTCCGGCAAGAACCTGCTGGTAAATTCCCCAGCCGCCGCCGAACATGGAAAGCCCGCGCTCGAATTCGCCCAGCACGTAAGAAACATCATTCGTCTTTTCGGAATCCTGCACCCACGCCGATTTCCCGTCACACACTTGAACCAGGTGCCGTTCGTCCAGCCACACGTCGCCGTGCGATCGGTCGGGATACTCGACCGCCCACTTCACGCTGATGTCTTTCTTGCCGTCCGGCGTGTTTAAATTTCCCTTTTCCGTCAGGGTCAAGCCCGTCACGCGTGCAAGTGCTTCACCCCCGGCGGCATTTGCGGCGGCCAGCAAAACCGCCTTGCCCTGCTCGAGTGATTCCGGTGTGGCTGATTCTGACGCCTCCTTCGGCTTGCGCAGATCGGGCGCGAGCACGTCTACCTGGTGGTACGGAATCTCCACATACTGCGCGTCGGGAAACGCCTTCTTCAAATCATCGCGAAAGGCGCTCACGTTTCCGGCAAGCACGATGTCCAGATTCTTCGCCGTGAAGTAGCGCTGCGCCGCTGCCTTCACCTCTGCGGGCGCGACGCCGCGTATTTTTTCAGGGTAGGTGCTGTTGTAATCGGCGGGCAGCTCGAACGCCGCGGCGCCCAGGACGCGATCCGTCACCTGCTCGGCCGTCTCCGATTGAATCGGATACACGCCCGCAAGGTAGTCCCGCGCGAAGTCCAACTCCTTGGCCGTCACGTCGCCGGTGGATATCTTTGCAATCAAATCCACCGCCAGCTTCGTTGCTTCGACCGTTTTCTCCGTTCGCGTGTACGTTCCAATCGTTATCGAGCCGGTGTAGCGGTGCGGACTGACGGAGGAAAACGCTCCGTAGGTGAGCCCCTTGTTCACGCGCACTTCCGTGTTCAGGCGGCTGTTGTACCCGCCGCCAAAAATGCGGTTGGTCACCTGCAGTGGAAAATACTCCGGATCGGCGCGGCGGATGCCAATCCTTCCCAGGCGAATTTGCGTTTGCACGGCATCCGGCTTGTCCACCAGCCAGATGTGTTGGCCGGATATGGTCCCCGGCGCCGCTGGCTTCGCCGCTGTCACATTTACTCTTGGCCATGCTCCAAAATATTTCTCCGCAACCGCGAAAGCCTCCTCCGGCGTGATGTCGCCCGCAAACCCGAGCAGCGTCTGGTTGGGCGCATAATTCGCATCGTGGAATTTCGCAAGCTGGTCGCGCTGAAGTTTCTTGACCGTCTCGGGCGTGCCTTCCCCGGGCCAGCCGTAGGGCGAGCCGCCGTACACGATGCGCGCGAATACCACCGACGCCAGATATTCCGGATCGGAATATTGCACCGCCATGTTTGAAAGGAGCTGCTGCCGCTGGCGTTCGAGCTCTTCCGCGCTGAATGCCGGATGCAGCACCACGTCTGACATCAGGTCGAAGCCCGTATTCAAATCCTTCTTCACCACATTGAGCGTTACCGTCGTCGAATCCTTCCCCGCCGATGCACTCAGTGAGCCGCCAACAAAATCAATCGCCTCCGCGATTTCCTTGGCTGAACGCTTTGCTGTTCCCTGTGTCAGCATGTCCGCGGTCATCTGCGCCACGCCCGGCATGTCCGCGGGGTCTTCGATGCTCCCGGCCGAAAGAATCACGAGCCGTGCTGCAACCGCCGGCTCGCGATGATCGCTGACGACGAACACGCGTAATCCGTTCTCAAGTGTTTTTGTCGCCGCATTCGGAAACTGAAATCGCTTTGGCGCTCCCGGAGCCGGCATCTCCGGCACCAGCTTCACACCCGGCGGCACCACCCCGGTCCCGTTCTTCTGGTCCTGTTGCGATGGAGTCGCCTGGCTCGTCGCCGCGGTCGGCTGCTGCGCCCTGGCAGCCGTTCCGGCCGACGTCGTCACCGCGAGTAAGAGAATCCATCGAAAGATTGCACGCTTCATCATCGCTCCTCGAACTTGTCCAAGTGACGGCCGCGTTATCGAGCCGGTGCTGCAGGTGTAACGATCAACACCGTGGCGTGCTGCGGCACAAAATATTCCTTTGCCACGCGCTCCAGGTCCGCGGCTGTCATTTTCAAATAGTGGTCGAGCTCGGTATTCACCAGATCCGGATTCTTGCCCACCACTGCAGCGGCACCCAGCGCCACGGCCTTCTCCTCATCCGTGTCGCGCCCCAGAATGAATCCTGAAATTTCCTGGTTCTTTGCTTTCTCGAGTTCTTTCGCTCCCACCGGTTCCGCTTTCAGCTGATCCAGGACCGCCACAACGGCTTTTTCCCCCTCCTCCGCCGTGTGTCCCTGATTCATGATTGCGTAGGCCCAAAAAAGGTTGGGGTCCTCGGTGAAATTTCCGAAGCCCGCCGATTGCACCGCGATCTGGTCCTTATAAACCAGCGTCTGGTAGAGCCGGCTGCTCTCTCCGCCGGCGAGGATGTTCGAGGCCAGATCGAGCGGGTAGGCATCCGGGCTGTACCGCGCCGGAATCTTGTAGCCGATCACCACGGCGGGCAGCGGCGTGTTCGAATACGATTTCTTTACGAGACGTTCTTCCGTCTGCGGAGGTTCGGGCGTATCGCGCCGCGGAATCAGTTTCGCCGACGTCGGGATGCCCTCGAAATATTTCTTAGCCCAGCCGAGGGCTTCCGCGGATTTGAAATCACCGACAATGATCAAGGTGGCATTGTTCGGCTTGTAGTATGTGTCGTGGAAGGCTCGGACGTCTTCGAGCGTCGCGCGGTCCAAATCCTCTTTGCTCCCGATTGCCGTGTGATGGTAGCCATGCACCTTGAACGCTGCCGCGCGCAGGTCCTGTTCAAGGTAGCCGTAAGGCTGATTCTCCACACGCACCCGCAGCTCTTCTTTCACCACTTCGCGCTCGGATTTGAAATTGGCTTCATCCACGTTGAGACTGCCCATGCGGTCCGCTTCCAACCACAGGACGCGCTCCAGATAATTGCTCGGGAACGTTTCGAAGTAATTCGTGTAGTCATCGTACGTGCTGGCGTTGTCGAAGCCGCCGATGGCTTCAATGATGCGCGAATGCTCATCCGCGCCCACATGGGCCGATCCCTTGAACATCAGGTGCTCGAAAAGGTGCGCAAATCCTGTATGTCCGGGCTCTTCGTCTTTTCCGCCCACGTGGTACCACACCTGAAGATTGATCACTGGCACTTCATGGTCCTCCAGCAGGATCACCTGCAAGCCGTTCGCAAGATTGTGCGTGGTGAATTCCAGCTTCGGCGGGCGAATCTCCGCAGGCTTTTCCTGACCTGGCAGCGGACCGGCTATCACCGCCGCAATTAGTATGACCACACCGAACCGCATCCATTTCACCATTCTCGATTGCTCCCATTCTTGGGGATGAGTTGCGCGTAGTGCCCGGAAGCCGAAGTGAATCTTCAAGTATCCTAGACGCTCCCGACAGGTGTCAAACTTCGCTGGTCATCCAAATCAGAACCCCGCGGGGGTTTTCCTAGCTGCATCAGTGTATTTAGACGCACAGGAGACCGAAAAGATTGCCTCGCTCGATGTTGCAGCGAGCCCCCCGCAGATGTAAGCTCGATCTGGATGAGCAGAAAACGCGCATCAATCGGCAAGAAATTCCGCGGCTCCGCGCGCGATGGCGGCCGCGAATTGATCGACCTCATCTCTGTCGGACCGGCCACTCTTCGCGACTTTCATTTGCTCGGCGTGCGCAGCGTCGCGCAATTGTCGCGCGCAAATCCCGAAGCTCTCTACAACAGATTGTGCCGCCTGCGCGAAGTCCGCATAGATCCCTGCTGCCTCGGCGTCTTCTCCGCTGCCGTTGCGCAGGCGCGCAATTCAAATTTGCCGGCCGAAAAATGTGCCTGGTGGTATTGGAGCCGGCAGCGCAAGGCCAAATCGGCGGCGCGTGGAGGTGGCCGTGGGTAGAGTCGTGGGTCTGCTGATTGTGATCGTGATTGTTGCGCTGAGCTACAAGCTATATTTCTCGCACCTGCAGTCTTCGGGGTCAGGTTCTCCGGCGCGGGCCATCAGCGATGTCGGTGTGAAAAATGATTTGATCGGAATTGCGCAAGCCGAACGCGCTTATCAGGCGGAGCACGGCGCCTACGCTTCGCTCGATCAACTTACTTCGGGCGGCGCCATGACGATGGTCAAGTCCGGCCGCGATGGCTACACCTACGACGTCGAAACGTCCTCTGATGGATTTCGCGCCCTCGCCCACTGCCCCGCCGCTGCAAGTTCCGGCTGCACCAATTGGTCCGTCGACCAGACCATGGAAGTCCGTCCCGTCCCCTGATATTTGCGCCGCCTGAAATGAGGCCATCTCACAACTAGCTTTTGTCAGGGCATGGCTTTTTCCGTGCCGAAGATGCGAGCCCTCGGGGGTTTTAACCCCTGCGGCCAAAGAATTAGAAGTTCCTCATTTCATCGGAAGACACATGCTGAGTTCGAACGCGCCTCCTGCGCCAGCCTCGCCTCTCTTTGAATGAGTTGTGCTATAACAAATCGCCCGGAACACTCAGAGGACTCCTATCTCACACAGCGCTTCTTCCCCTCAAAATATTCGCTTCGAGATTTCGCCGAATCCCGCCTACGTGGATGAGGAAGCGGGCATACGGGTCCTCGGATTGCGCCCGCAACAGCCTGTGATTCTTCGCGCCGCCACAGAAGATGACGGTCGCCGCCACTGGCGTTCCGAAGGACATTTTCTTGCCGATGAATCCGGTACAGTGGACGCAGCCGCGCGGGATTCTCACGGCGGCACTTATCGAGGCGTCTCGCCGATGGGTCTGTTCTGGTCCATGAAGCTTGCGGACGCGCACGCAGATGGCCACACCACATTCGCGAAAGCCGGGGCTTCGCCGAATCGCGTGTCACTCGAAATAGAATGCGACGGTCGAATCGCCGCATCTGCTGAGCTGAAGAGGAATTTTCTCGCGCCCGGCACGGAAATTCGGGACCTGAAGATCGGTGAAAGCTTTTCAGGCAACGGTCACGGGCGCGAGTCCGGCCATGTCGCCCGCTTATTTATTCCTCCCGGGGGCGAACCACATCCAGTCGTTATTGTGCTCAGCGGTTCCGGCGGCGGATTCGATCTCGACAAGGCAGCCGTGCTCTCGCGCCACGGCTTCGCCACGCTCGCGCTCGCCTACTTTGGAATTCCGCCGCTGCCCGCGTGGCTTCATCGCATCCCGCTCGACTATTTCGAAGCAGCGCTTGCGTGGCTCATGACGCATCCGGAATTGGATTTGCAGCGCATCGGTGCACTCGGTGTCTCGCGTGGGGCTGAACTTGCGCTGCTGCTCGGCACAAAGTTTCCCCAGCTTCGCGCCATTGTCGCCTATGCGCCGAGCAGCGTTGCATGGGCTGCGGGAGGGCGCGACAAAGCTACGGGAGAAATCATTCCTTCATGGACTTGGCGGGGCGAGCCTGTTCCCTTCGCTCCCTTACCTCTGCGCAGCTTCATGTTGCGCTTGGCCGTGCCCGTCGCCGTTGCACGTCGCCCGGTCATGTTTCGTAATCTCTTTCGTGCTGGCCTCCGCAATCGGAAAGCGGCTGCGCTTGCCGCGATTCCCGTCGAGCAGATTCGCGGGCCGATCATGCTCGTCTCCGGCGGTGACGACCACGTTTGGCCCACCACAGAAATGTGCAAGGCAATTCTCGCGCGTCTTGCGGATCATCATTTTCCGCACACGGTTGAGCATCGGAACTACCCGCACGCCGGCCACATGCTCCGCTATCCCTTTCTCCCCACCACGTCGCGCCAATCGCGCAACAGCCATTTGCGCAACGCCCGGTTCTCCTTCGGCGGCACGGCCCTCGACGACGCTGAAGCGAATGCCGATTCCTGGCGCCGCGCCATCGCGTTCTTGCATGCGAGCCTTCGGTAGGCTACCGACACCAATATGCTAGAATGAACAGACGGTGCTAAAAGTTCTTCAGAATTTAATGCAGGTGCAAAGCGTGGATTTGCGATTGAACGACGTCCGCGCGCGCCTCGCCACTTTCCCGAAGAAAATCGCTGAACTCGATGCCCGCATTGCCGCTGCCCGCGCGGAAGTGGACCACAGCAAGGCCGCACAGCTCGCCACCGTCAAAGACCGCAAGAAGTACGAACTCGACGTCGAGCAATGGAAGGAAAAAGTCCGCAAATACAAAGACCAGACTTCCCAGATTAAGACGAACGAAGCCTACAAGGCGCTCCAGCACGAAGTGCAAATGGCGGAAGCGGAAATCGCAAAAGCGGAAGATCGCCTGCTCGAACAAATGGTCGCCAGCGAAGAATACGACCGCCGCATCAAGGCCTCCGAAAAAGCGCTGAAGGAAGTCGAAGAAACCGTTCGGAGCGAGCGCCGCAATGTGGAATCTGAAAAAGCAGCGGCGGAAAAGGAATTTGCCGAGCTCAACGCCGAACGCGAGCGCCTCGCCGCTGAAATTCCGGAGGATCTGCGCGACCATTACGAGCGCATAGCAAAAAAGCACAACGGCGTCTCACTCGCCGAAGTCCGCGACGAAAAATGCACTGCCTGCGGCATGCGTGTCCGCCCGCACGTGTTTCAGGAAATGCGCCGAGCCAACAGCGAAGAGATGTTTCATTGTGAGACGTGCACCCGCATCCTTTATTATGTGGAGCCGGTGGTCGCACCCGCCGCTGCTTCTGCAACGCCTGCGTCCGCTTCGGCAACCTCTTCCAGTGAAAGCTAGCGCCGCCTTGATCCTTCAACCGTTTCCCAAAACTTTTTTGTCCATCGCATGAGGCGCTCATTGAAATCTTCGCCGCCGGGCAGCGCGCGCCTATTCTCCGATTCGCATCCAGGCGCGCCGCCGGCCGGAGTTCACATCGCAAATATCGATGGAGCTTCGCGCGGCAATCCCGGCCCAGCCTCTTATGCCGTCGTGTTGCGCGATCCGGATGGAAAAGTCGTCCTCAAGCTGGCGAAAAATATTGGCCGCGAAACGAACAACGTCGCCGAATACTTTGCCCTGCTCGCCGTACTTGATTACGCCGCCAGTCACGGCATTCGCGCGCTGCGCATTCGCAGCGATTCCGAACTTCTCGTCCGCCAGATGCAGGGCCGCTACAAGGTAAAAAGCGCGGGCTTGAAACCGCTCCATGAACGCGCTTCGAAACTCGCGCGCCAGCTCGAATATTTCGCCATTGAGCATGTGCGCCGCGAATTGAATCGCGAAGCGGACGGCCTTGCCAACGTGGCGCTCGATCAAGCAGGCGTCCCGAAATTCGAAAATCGAGCATCGAAAACAGAGATTCGCTCGGCTGCACCTGCACACCAAGCTCCGCGCTCCTCATCTTTTTCCGTCCGCGCGCGCTTCATGAATGGCGCGCTTGTGCCGGTCGAACCACTCGACCTCCCCGAAGGCGCAGAAGTCACGCTCGATCTGCGCATCCCGAAGAAGGAGTAAGCCGCCCAAAAATCATGATAAGAGCGCTGCAGGCCTCGAAAGGATCCCGGCTAGACGTTTAAAAGAATTGTGAATCAGGATAGAGTATTGCCCTGGAGAAACTATGAAAAAGCCATTAATTACTTTGTGGATCTTGCTCGTGATGTTTTATTCGCCGGCGATTTTCGCGCAGAGCGGCACGCTGACTCCGGAAGAGCGCAGCTATCTGATCGAGCAGCTCACCAAGTCGAAGCAGACGTTCATCGACAGTATTCAGGGATTGACGGACGCGCAGTGGAACTACAAAGCGACACCCGACCGCTGGTCCATCGAGGAATGCTCCGAGCACCTCATTCTTGCCGAGGATTTCCTGCCCGGCGTTTCACAAAAAATGCTCCAGGCACCGGCGCAGCCGCGCGCTGCATCTTCCACGCCGGAGCGCGACCACGCGATCTTCGCGATGGTGCAGGACCGTTCGCATAAAGCCGCGGCTCCAGAACCAATCCGACCCACAGGCCAATGGTCCACGGCGTCCGCCGCAATCGCCGAATTCGGCAAGCGTCGTGGTCGCAATATCGCCTACCTTCGCGACACGAAAGACGAACTCCGCGTTCACTCAACTGACCAGACTCCCCTCGGAACGATGGACGCATACCAGTTCCTCGTGCTGATGGCTGCTCACACGCTGCGCCACACTGCGCAAATCGAGGAAGTGAAGGCGAGTGCGGGCTATCCGAAAATCTCTGCTCAATTACACGCCGGCGGCGCGGGCTTGCTTGAGTGAGTAGGAGCGGTAGAGGGTGTCGCGCTGGGCGGGGATATAACCGGCATCGGAGATGATGCGGCGGAGTTCTTCTTCATTCGTGCGGTTGCGGACGCCGGCGGCATACACAACATTTTCTTCGATTAAGATGCTGCCCACATCGTCCGCGCCGAATTGCAGGCCCACCTGGCAAACTTTGATTCCGGGTGTGAGCCAGCTCGATTGAATGTGATCAATGTTGTCGAGATACAGCCGGCTGATCGCCAGCGTCTTCAGATAGTCGAACGCAGTCGCTTCGGGAATTTTCTTGCCGAGCGGAGTATTTTCCGGCGCAAAAATCCAGGGGATGAACGCCGTGAACCCGCCGGTGTCTTCCTGGATGCGGCGAATCCGCTCGAGATGGTTCACGCGGTGGCGGTATTCCTCGCCGCAGCCGAACATCATGGTGGCGGTGGTGCGCATTCCCAGCGCATGCGCGATGCGGTGCATCTCTTCCCACTCATCGGACCTGCACTTCAGGCGTGAGATGCGCGCGCGCACTTCGTCGTCCAGAATTTCAGCGCCGCCCCCGGGAATCGAATCGAGCCCGGCATCGCGGAGCCGCACGATCGTGTCGCGCACTGAAAGCTGAGAAACTTCCGCGATGCAAAGAATCTCCGGCGCTGAGAAGCAGTGCAGATGGACCTGCGGAAATTTCTCTTTGATTGAACTGAGCAGATTTTCGTAATACTCGATGCGCAAATCCGGATGCAGCCCGCCTTGCAGTAAAATACCCGTTCCGGCGAGCTCGAGCATTTCTTCGATTTTTTGGTAAATCGTTTCGAGCGGTAGAATGTACCCGTCTTTCGCACCCATGGGACGGTAGAACGCGCAGAACGAGCAATATTCAGTGCAGAAATTCGTGTAATTGATGTTGCGGTCGATTTGATAGGTGGCGATACGTGGGTCCGTCTTCTTCCGGCGGACTTCGTTGGCCGCCATGCCGATGCCGATGAGGTCATCGGAGTTGAAAAGTTCCAGCGCTTCCTGTTGAGTGAGCCCCATACCGTTTCGCTTCCCTATTGTCGCATCAAACCAGGTAAATCGGGTCGTTCGCCCGCACAATTCCTTCGATCAGCACAGCGCAATAAACTCCGAGGCAACCGGAGTGGGCGCGCGCGACCTGTTGCAGCACCGCGGGGGAGGCCGCCGCCGTTTCCGGATCCAGATTGATCATCACGCAGCGCCCGTCCTTCTTCATCACCCGCACCGTCACGTCCTCGCCGATCTTCAATTCGCGGCCCACCAATTCATCCTCGAAATATGGCCCGTCGTTTTCCCATCGCGCGTAAAAATTCGCGCGGAATCGACGATGATCGAGCTCCATTCCCGTTTCCTCGGAAAGGGCGCGCGCCGTGCTCATCCCGAAAAGCGAAACGGGATACAAATCGGTCATGCTACGCTCGGAAAATCGCAATTGCAGCGAACGTCCGAACCGTTTCCCAGCGTACTCCGTGAACTTCGTGTCGCCCATCTGAAATTTTTCGCCTTCGGGCGTGGTCACTTCCATTGAGAAATCGTCCGCGCGTGGATTCCCTTCCATCGGTGGAGGCGGAGCAAGCAGCCGTGGCCGGAACAAAATCATTTCGTGAGCCTGGCGGCCGGTCATCCATGGAAAATTCGAGCGGTTCTCGTTGTCCACGAAGGCGTACACGCGGTCTCCCGTCAGTCCCGCAAATGTGACGCGCGCCTCCGCGAGGTCTTCACCGGCCATGCTCTTCACCGGATAGCGTCGCAAAACGCTCAGGGCGCCAATCCGATTCATCCCTTCACGCGCCCCGGCGCGCGCTTGCCTTTGCCGGCTCTCCCGCAAATTCGAGCGGACGGTTGCGCGGGATCAGCCCGGCCGCAGCCGCTTTTTCAAAATAGAGCCGCAAGCCTGCGAGATTATCCTCGTCGAGATCGAAATTGATATTGTCCGTCAGGTAGCGCTCGAGAGCGCGCGGAGGCAAATCGAGTTTCACGGAAGCGGCTTCCGCGATTTCACGAATGCGCTCGAGACCGTACTGCTTTGAAGCTTGAAAATCCGCCGTGATTTCGGGCGTGACCACATCGCGACGAGCTGCCCAAATTGCCAGGACGCACGGCTTTCCGGTCATCTCTTCCCACTGGTACGCGACGTCGTAAACGAAGAGCGTTTCGAAGCCTGGCACCGGCATGTCGTCCGGATCGCCCTGGCAGCACTGTTCGCCGTTCGCTGATTTTCCCGCGAGTGCTTCCATTTTCAGCGCGACGCGCAATGCGGGATCGCCGATCACCAGTGCGGCGTCGGCGCGCTGCAGCATTTCCGATGGGTCGGGCGCGGCTTCGATAAACTCCGGAGAAATTTTCCAGAGGTCTTTGGCCAGCAGGCGAACCAATGCTGCCGAGCTGCGCGAACTGGAGTCGAGCGCGATGGTCCGGGCCATCTCGATTGGCTTCTTTGCCACCACCAGGATGCTGCGGACTTCGCCTTTCGCCGCGATAGCCATCCCCGGTAGCGCAACAACGTTGTCGATGCGCTGGTATTCGATCGCGGGAATGATGGCGATGTCCGCTTCGCCGCGGCGAAGCGCTTCGGCGCACTGCGACGGCACCGTGAAGGAAAGGTCGTACTTCTCCACGAGCGGCCCCTCGGCAAATCCCCAGACGAGGGGCGCCGTATTGAGGTACTCGACGATTGAGATGCGCAGCTTGCTCATGATTCCTTGCTCGGTGAATTCGACGTCCATCTTAGCATGAAGTATTGCGAGCATTTTTGCGGTGCGAAGGGAACCGGACTCTCACTGCCGAGACGCCGAGGGGGCAAGAAAAATTGAGAAAATACGTGATTGAAAACTCCCGTCCGGAGTGTCGATTGAGCAGGATACCCAGCCTTTATTTTCATAGAGTTAGAGGGATATTCAATCGCCGGAGTGTCGATTGAAATAATGAAGTTTGGTAGATGGGTAGGGGCGGCTCGGAGGAAGCAGTTGTCTCCTTGAAAAGGGAATGAGCCCAGAAGATATGCGTGGGGCATTGATGGCGGAGAAATCCTGGATGCGTGCTGATTTTGCTGTGCTCGCCATTTGAAAAACCCCCACAGCTAACATGGCATGGGGTGGAGCGAAAAAGCAAGGGATCGGTGCGGTGGAGAAAAGACGAGCATTCCTAACTGGCGCTGGAAGCATGCTGCCCCCCGTTTGTAGCGGGTTATTGTTCCCGCGCGGAGAAAGGCGTGCCTAGTTTAAATCGCGACGGAATTTTGAATCAAGGTGTGGCGAGGACTAGAATTTACAGCATATGAAGAGTCCACACGGTGTACTCGAGACTTCTCTCTACATCAGCGATCTGGACCGCGCAGTGAAATTCTATCGCGAGGTGCTAGGGCTGCGGCTGATCAACGACGCTTATTTCGATGGCGGACGCGGCGCGGCGCTGCAAGTGGGATCAGGGCCGAGCGTGCTGCTGCTGTTCCGCGCGGAGCTGACCAAGCAAGGAGGGATGCTGCTTCCGCACGGGACTACGGGCGCGGGGCACGTGGCTTTCCAGATCGAGGCAGATGAAATTCCAGCGTGGCGAGAGCGGCTGCGGACGCACGGAGTCGAAATCGCACAGGAATTCGCGTTCGGCGATAATCCGCCATCCATTTATTTTCGCGATCCGGACGGCAATGTGCTCGAGCTAGCCGTCGCCAGCATTTGGGCACTGGAGAAAACGTAGCGCGGCAGCGCCGCAGCTCGCGCCAGCAGCTGAAAATTACGGAGCGGGACGTCCGTATTAACCGCAGCATGCATGATCTTGCTTGACGATCAATCCAGCGCGCGCCTAGGCTCGGCGGAAAGTAGTCCGCGCGATGGAATCCGACCAATACTTGGGATGGTTGGCGCTGGCGTTGACGCCTGGCCTGGGCGCTCGCATGGCCGGGAAACTCCTGCAAGAATTCGGCAGCCCGGAAGCAATTTTCGACGCTTCGCTCACATCGCTCGAAGCGCGGCGGTTGCCTGCGGCGGTGGCGCAGGCGATCCACCGGCGCCAGCCCCTGAGCGACGCGGCGAAGGAATTGGCCCAGGTGCAGGCGGCCGGTTGCCGGCTGCTCACATGGGACGAGCCGGAGTACCCGCAGCGACTTCGCGAAATCTACGATCCGCCGACCCTGCTGTATGTTCTAGGAAACGTTGAACTTCTGGGCCGCCACGCAATTTCAATCGTGGGGGCGCGTCGCCCGACCTCCTACGGGAATCAAATGGCTGAGAGGCTGGGCAGAGATTTGGCCGAGCGGGGCCTGGTCATCACCAGTGGCCTGGCACGGGGGATTGATTCCTGTGCGCACAAAGGAGCGCTCAGTTCGCCGACGGGTGCAACGATTGGCGTGCTTGGCTGTGGGATTGACGTGGTCTATCCGAAGGAGAACAAGAAGATTTTCGCGGAAATGGAGCAGCGAGGCGCAATCATCAGTGAATTCCCGATGGGGACGTTTCCCGCGCCGCAGAATTTCCCGATTCGCAATCGCATCATCGCCGGGATGTCGCTGGGAGTTGTTGTTGTGGAGGGAGCGCAGTACTCTGGATCATTAATAACGGCGCGGCTGGCCATGGAGTTTGGCCGCGAGGTCTTCGGCGTCCCCGGCAACGCCACGCAGCCTTCGAGCTTCGGGCCCAACCAACTCATCAAGCAAGGTGCTAAGCTGGTGACAAGCTGGGAAGACGTCGTCGAGGAACTGCCAACGCCGGTGCGGGCGGAGCTTCTGCCGGTTGAAACAGCTTCGTCTGAAGAGCGTGCGGCGCTGGTGCAGCAGGGGCTGGCGCCGACGGAGCGCCCACTCTATGAGTTGCTGAGCCTCGACGAATCGCGCCACGTGGACGAATTAGTCGAACTTTCCGGGCTTACGTCGTCCGAAGTTCTGGCGGCGCTATTTGACCTGGAGCTCAAAGGCGTGGTACGTCAGTTGCCGGGTAAGCAATTCCTGAAAGTCCTGTTGTAATCAAGACGGGCAAAGCTGGCGTAGGATGGTACGGGCTTCCGGTTAAGTGTGAAAGAAAACCGGGGCGGCCGAATACAGGAAACGGTATTTTCTAAGCAAGCGTCACAAGAGGGACTGAACAATAGAATGGCAAGATCACTGGTAATCGTCGAATCGCCTGCGAAGGCGAAAACCATCAACAAGTATCTCGGGCGGGGCTACACGGTGAAGGCCTCTTATGGCCACGTGATGGACCTGCCGAAGAAGAAGATCGGTATCCTTCTGCCCGGCGAGGAGAACGGCAAGAAGAAACGCAAGGGAAAGGGCAAGGCCAAGGGTAAGGCTGCCGAGAAAAAGACCGGGAAGCCGATCGTGGTGACGTCCGAAAATATCTTCGAGCCCACGTATGAAGTGATTCCCACGAAGTACAAGGTGATTGGCGACCTGCAGAAAGCCGCGTATGGCGCGGAAGCCATCTATCTGGCCGGTGACCCGGACCGCGAGGGGGAAGCAATTTGCGCGCACTTGGCCGAAATTCTAGGAAAACCGCGGAAATATGCGAACGTGGCTGCCGCCCCTGAGGAAACAAACGGCGATGGCGACAAATCCGCGGCGACCGCCAAGGCCGTAAAAAAACCAGCCAAGGAAATACGGACGACCCCGCCAAAGATTTATCGCGTGATGTTCAACGAAATTACGCAGAAGGCGATCAAGGCAGCTTTCGAACACCCCACTGCGGTGAACGAGAACCTGGTGGACGCGCAGCAGGCGCGCCGCGTGCTCGACCGCCTGGTAGGCTACAAAGTTTCGCCGATTCTCTGGGACAAAGTGCGCCGCGGACTTTCCGCAGGGCGCGTGCAGACCGTCGCGCTGCGCCTGATCGTCGAGCGCGAATTGGAAATCCGCAAGTTCGTTCCCCGGGAATACTGGACCATTCACGCGCTCCTCGCCGCCGGTGAATCACCATCGTTCGAAGCCAAGCTCATCAAGTACAAAGGCCAGGACCTCGAAATCCCGGACCAGGCCGAATCGCAGCGGATCCTTGCGGAGCTCGAGCGTGCCGTCTGGCAGGTAGCCAGCGTGACGCAAAAAGAAAAGCGCCGATTCGCGCCGCCGCCTTTCACGACTTCGAAACTCCAGCAGGCCGGCTACAACCGCCTGCGCTACACCGCCAAACGCACCATGATGCTGGCGCAGCGGTTGTATGAAGGTGTCGAGCTCGGCTCGGAAGGCTCCGTCGCGCTGATTACCTACATGCGCACGGATTCTGTGAAGGTTTCAGCCGACGCGATCGCACAGGTTCGCGACCACATCGGCTGGGCCTACGGCGAAAAGTATCTCCCCGAGAAGCCGAACTTCTTCAAATCGAAAAAGGACGCGCAGGAAGCGCACGAAGCGATTCGACCGACGGACGTCGCGCGCACCCCCGACAGCGTTCGTCGCTATCTGGATAACGACATGTTCAAGCTCTACCAGATGATCTGGCAGCGCTTTGTCGCTTCGCAGATGGTGCCCGCCGTCTTCGATCAGACCACGATTGATGTCTCGGCAAACGATTACATTTTCCGTGCCAGCGGTTCCGTGCAGAAATTCGACGGTTACCTCGCGGCATACCAGGCCGTGAAGGAAGAAGAAGAAAAGGAAGACGCGGAGGACGCGGAAAGCCGCACCCTCCCGCGCGTTACCGAAGGCGAGCAACTGCGTCTGGAAACCATCCGCCCCGAGCAGCATTTCACGGAGCCTCCACCGCGTTACACGGAAGCGACGCTGGTAAAAGATCTTGAAGAAAAGGGCATCGGCCGCCCCTCTACTTACGCCGCGATCATTTCTACCATCGTCGAGCGCGAGTACGTGACGAAAGAACAGGGCCGATTCACGCCCACGCTGCTCGGCGAAAAAGTGACCGCTCTACTGGTGAAAGCGTTCGAAGATATATTCGATGTTGGATTCACCGCGCGCATGGAAGACGAACTCGACGAAATAGAGGAAGGCAAGCTTTCCTGGCGCAAAGCCGTGCAGGAATTCTGGGATCCGTTTCAGGTGGACCTGGGAAAGGCCGCCGACAAAATGGATTCCTACAAGGCGGGCATTCCCACCGGCCAGAAATGCGAAAAATGCGGCCAGGGAGAATTGCTCGAGCGCATCAGCCGCCATGGATTTTTCCTGGGCTGCTCGCGCTATCCGGAGTGCGATTTCATCCGCGATCTGGCCGAGCCCGGCCACGCGGATGTTGAAGGCGAGAGCAAGACTGAGTACTGCGACAATTGCGGCAAGGAAATGGCCATCAAGCGCGGACGCTTCGGCACCTTCCTCGCCTGCACCGGCTACCCGGATTGCAAGACGACGCGGCGCATCCACAGCGACACGCGGAAGGCGCTGCAGCCCGATGTGGTGCTCGAGGAAAAATGCCCCACCTGCGGCGAAGCTCAGCTCGTCCGCCGCCATGGCCGATTCGGCGAGTTCATCGGCTGCCAGAATTACCCCAAGTGCAAATATACGCGGCCGATCACGCTCGGCATCAAGTGCCCGAAGTGCAATGAAGGCGAATTCGTTCGCCGCGGCACTGCCAAAGGACGCGGCCGCGGCCGCATTTTCTATGGCTGTAGCCGCTACCCCGATTGCGACTTCACATCACCACACGAACCCATCAACGAGCCGTGCCCGAAATGCGGCGCGCCTTTCGTGGTCGAGAAGCGCACCAAGCACGGCAATTTCCGCTCCTGCATCAAGGAAGGCTGCGACTGGGAAATCGAAGCGCCCGTATCTGAATTGGCGCCCGGCATGCCTCCTCCCGAAGTCCAGCCGGTCGGTGCCGCCGCTTCGCACTCAAAAGCATAATCAGCGGACGGCAAGGGCAACCTCGGTTACAGAACCGTTGCGCGCCGCTTCCTTCTCTGGCTTGGACTCAAACAACTGCTGCCCCGTGCCGTCTCCGTTCAGGATCTGCGACAAGAAATATTCATTCCCGGCATGGTGGAAAACCAACTTCGCATTAGAGTTTTCGCTGCGCGCTTCGATGGCGATCGTGGAGAGACGAATTGCCGTGCCGCCGTCCACTCGCCGGATTACCTGGAGAGTTCCTGCACCCGTGATTACAGATTCAATCTGGTATTGCCCCGCCGGCATCCTAGTGGTCCCCACTTGGAAGGTGAACGGGATATGCGCTGTCAACACGCGCGGACGCGCGAGACACCGCCCCGTCGCGACAAGTGAAATCGCCATCACAATAGCCACTGCCAGAGTTTGCTTTCTCATTGGAATCTCCTCTTCACACTCTGCCGGTCGGCCTTAGCTCGAACCCGGCCCGCCACCAGCGATCGCGTTCGGCATCAAACCGAGAGTCACGATCTGCCCGCACTTTCACGCCTCCTCGTGAAAAGGACAATGCACTGCCAATGAGCTGTTGATGAACTACTCCTGAACCACTAACTCCTAGATGGGGCGAGGGTTGGCATCGGAAAGGGCTAAGAATGATATATTGCGGGCGACGAGGCGCATCACTTGCAACCGACATCCCACCGTGAAGAGACCCTGCGGTTCGACGTTTACGAGTTGAATCTCCGAGCCGGCGAGCTGCGCAAAAGTGACCACAAAATCCGGCTCCAAGAGCAACCGTTTCGTATCCTGGCGATCTTGCTCCAGCGGCCTGGAGAGGTCGTGACCCGGGAAGAGCTTCGCGAGCAGCTTTGGCCCGCGGATACTTTCGTCGATTTCGATCACAGTCTGAACACGGCGATCAAGAAGCTCCGCCAGGCGCTGAATGATGAAGCCGTGAAACCGCGCTACATCGAAACGCTTCCGAAAAGAGGTTATCGTTTTGTTGGTCCCGCAGTGGAATCTCTGTCTGCACGACAGCCATCAAGCGTGACTGATCGAGACGCCGACAGGCCCACCGCCGCGGCGCATCCCATCGTAGAATCGCCGGCTGCGTCGGCCGAAGCGAAAGCAACAACGCTCCGCTCGCGGGCCGTTGCTTCGTTCGCACTTCTTGCAGCCGCGCTGGGAGCCGCCGCGTTTTTCTTTTTTCATCGTCCGCCAGCCCTCACGGAGAAAGACACCCTTGTTCTCGCTGACTTCGCCAACTCCACAGGAGACGCCGTGTTTGACGACACGCTCAAGCGGGGTCTCGCTGTGCAACTCGGCCAATCGCCCTTCCTCAGCATTCTTTCGGACGAAAAAGTGCGCGATACGCTGAAGCTCATGGGGCGGGCGCCGAGCGACCGCATTACGCCGGAAGTGGCACGCGATCTTTGCCAGCGCGCTGGAAGCAAGGTGTATTTGGGCGGGTCGATTGCGAGCTTGGGCAGCCAGTATGTTTTGGGCTTGAGTGCGGTGAACTGCCGTACGGGCGACTCGATCGCCCAGCAGCAGGTGCAGGCTGCACGCAAGGAAGATGTGCTGAAAGCCCTGGGCGAGGCAAGCAAGGAGCTGCGCAAGAAGCTCGGCGAATCGCTCGGCTCAGTTCAGCAGTTCGACACGCCGATTGTGCAAGCCACGACTCCGTCGCTTGAGGCGTTGAAGGCCTACAGCCTCGGCATCAAGACTTCCGCTGAGCAGGGTGAAGTCCCCGCCATTCCATTTTTCAAGCGCGCCATCGAACTTGACCCGAGCTTCGCCCTGGCTTATGCCACTCTTGGCACTACGTATTTTGCCCTCGGTGAGCCTGGCCTGGCCGCCGAGAATCTTCGGAAGGCCTACGAACTCCGGGAGCGTGTAAGCGATCGCGAGAAATTCGAAATCACTGCCAATTTCTATACCGGCGTCACGGGTGAGTTGGAAAAAGCGAACCAGACCTGCGAAATCTGGGCCCGCGCTTATTCGCGAGACCACAGGCCCCACATGCTTCTGGCCTACAACTACGAACTTCTGGGGCGCTATGAGAAGGCGATTTCGGAAAATTTGGAAGCGCTCCGATTGAATCCAGATATCGCTGTCATCTATTCCAATCTGATGGAGGACTACACGCCTGTGAATCGGTTGGAGGAAGCGAAAGCAACATATCATCGGGCTCTAGACCGGAAGCTCGACGGTCCGTATTTGCACACGGACCTATACGTGATTGCCTTTCTCGAGAACGACAATGTGGAAATGCAGCGCCAAATTTCACTGGCGAGCGGCACGCCGGGAGCAGAAGACTGGCTCTTCAGCCTTCAGTCTGATACTTCCGCATTTGGGGGCCAGCTCGGAAAAGCTCGAGAATTTTCCCGGCGGGCCGTGGAATCGGCTAGACGCAATGACCTGAAGGAAGTCGCCGCAATCTGGCAGATGAACGCGGCGGTTAGGGAAGTGGAGTTCGGAAACATGAAACAGGCCCGGCTGGGGGTCGAAGGGGGCCTGAAGCTGGCTCCCACCCGTGATTCGCAAATCCTCGCGGCTCTTGTCCTGGCCCGCGCAGGAGACACACTTCGAGCGCAGGCTATGGCCGACGATCTTGCGAAGCACTTTCCCGCGAACAGTCAACTCAACAGCTACTGGCTGCCTTCGATTCGCGCGGCCATCGAACTCGACCGGGGCCATCCTGCGGAAGCTATCAAAATTCTTGAGCCCGCCACGTATTCCGAAATTGGATACCCGGACCCCATGCTCGAAGGTGGCTCGTTGATCTTGCCCGCATATCTGCGCGGCCAGGCCTATCTGCTGCTGCACCAGGGGAAGGAGGCCGCCGGGGAATTCCAGAAGTTTCTCGATTACCGCGCCGCGGTCGTAAATTGTCCGCTCGGCGCCCTCGCGCACCTTTGGCTTGGCCGCGCTTACGCTTCGCAAGGTGACAACGTCAAATCCCGCGCCGCTTATCAGGATTTCTTCACGCTCTGGGAAGATGCGGACCCCGATATCCCCATCCTGCGCGTTGCAAAATCTGAGTACGGTAAGCTGCCTTGAGGAGAGATAAGCGTGACTTAGCGCCGCACGAAGATCACTAAGTTCTGCAAAGGAACTTCGTTGCACCGTTGACTTGATTTGCGGCGCACCCTAACATGCCTCACCAAAGAACTCGCCCGAAACATGATCGGCCAAACCATCTCGCACTATCGCGTAATTGAAAAGCTGGGCGGCGGGATGGGTGTGGTTTACAAGGCCGAAGACACCAAGCTCGGCCGCTTTGTCGCGCTGAAATTTCTGCCGCCGGAGATGGGGCGCGACTCCGCTGCATTAGAACGATTCCAACGCGAGGCGCGCGCGGCCTCGGCGCTGAACCATCCCAACATCTGCACCATCTACGAAATTGACGAGTTCGAGGGCCAGCATTTCATCGCCATGGAATTTCTGGATGGCAGCACGCTGAAGCACCGCATCGAGGGACGCCCGCTTGAAAACGAAGTGCTGCTCGACTGGGGCATGCAGATTACGGATGGATTGGACGCCGCCCATGCGAGCGGGATAGTTCACCGAGACATCAAGCCCGCAAATATTTTTGTCACCTTCCGCGGCCACGTGAAAATTCTGGATTTTGGCCTCGCGAAACTTGCGCCAGCAGGCCAGCGGGTGGGAGAAGCCGCGACGGCGGCAGTCGGAGCGAGTGTGACCAGCGCCGAACTGCTGACGAGCCCGGGCACGGCCATGGGCACCGTTGCCTACATGTCGCCCGAGCAAATTCGCGGCGAAGATCTCGATGCGCGCACGGATCTTTTCTCCGTCGGAGCGGTGCTGTACGAGATGGCCACCGGCACGCTGGTGTTTCCCGGCGCGACATCAGGAGTGATTATTGACAAGATCCTGAATCGCGAACCGGCTCCGCTGGTCCGTTTGAATACTGCGATCCCCGCGGAGTTCGAACGCATTGTGGACAAGGCGCTCGAGAAAGATCGCAAGTTGCGCTATCAATCCGCCGCCGAATTGCGCGCGGATTTGAAGCGCCTGAAGCGCGAGACGGACTCCGGCCGGACGGCGACGCGAAGTGAAGCAGTCGCGACGCAAAAACCGTTTCCAAAGAAAGCAGTGCTCGCGGCCGCGGCCGTGGTGATTCTGCTCCTGGCCATCGCCGGAATTTTGTCGTACATGAAAAGGGTGGCGATGCAACCCGGTCCAGCGGGCACCAAGCCTTCCATCGCCGTCCTCTCGCTCCACAACCTGAGCACTGATCCCGACAGCGGTTATTTCACCGATGGCCTGACGGAAGAGATCACCACCAAGCTCTCTAAAATTCAGGGCATCGACGTGGCCTCGCACACCTCTGTTGTCGCTCTAAAGGGCGACCAGAAGGATCCCGCGGCGATGGGTCGCGAACTCCGCGTCCGCTATCTCCTTGAAGGCAGCGTCCGCAAAGCGGCCAATCAGGTTCGCATCAACGTGCAGCTGATTGACTCCACTACCGGCTTTCAGGTGTGGGCCGACGATTTCGTCGGCGAGCCGAAAGACGTTTTTTCACTTCAAGAGCAGACTGCCCTGAAGATTGCGGGGGCACTCAATCTGCATCTCAGCCCGCAGGAGACTAAGGCCGTCCAGCGCCGCTACACGGAGAACCCGCAAGCGTACGAGGCCTTCCTCGTGGGCCGTGCCCTGTTGGCGACTGAAACGCGCGAAAAACTCGAGGCTTCGCGGAAGAATTTTGAGCTGGCTCTGAAACTGGACCCGGCTTACGCTCCGGCCCTGGCCGGTCTTTCCTATGTGGAACGGCTCTACTATCGCGACATCGACTCGAATCCGTCTCACCTCCAGCGCGCCGAACAACTGGCCCAGCGGGCGGTAGCGATCGATCCAGAACTCGTCGACGTTCGCATAGCCCTCGGAGGCGTCTACGGTGTCCGCTTCCAGTATGCCAAAGCAGCGGAAGAATTTCGAAAGGCTACGCAGCTCGACCCGCAGAATTTTCTTGGTTGGGACAATTTGTCCTGGGTGCTGAGTTACGAGCAGCCCCCGGATGCGGTTGAGGCGGAAAAAGCGGCGCGTGAGGCGATTCGGCTACAGCCATCCTGGCCTGCGGCGCATTATCACCTCGGCCGCGCGCTTCTCCTTCAGCAGCGCTTTCAGGAAGCAGCCAGCGCCTTCCACCGCGCCGGGGAGGTGGGGGATACCAATTACGAAAACTTGGGAATGGCTCAGATTTCTGTTGCTCAGGGGAACTACGATCAGGCTCTCGATTACCTAGCTAAATGTGTTTCGAAAAATACTGCCATCAACCTGTATTGGCTGAGTGCTGTGAACGCTGCGAAAGGCGACAATGAGAAAGCCCTGGCCGCTCTCAAGTTGTCTCTCGACAAGGGCTACCGCGATTTCGCGGCCCTCGAGGCCAGCCCGTACTTCTCCTCGCTTCGCTCCGACCCCCGCTATCAGGAGCTGCTTCTTCACTATCGGCCTTAGCGCGAGCACGCGCTCCGGCTCGCTATGCCGCATTTCTTTCCTGAACGGTCAAACTAAAAAGAATTGTTCCGGCGATGCCGATAATTCCCGCCGCAAGGAAAGGGATCTCCGGCCGTATTCTCCAAAGCAGGCCTCCGGCGGCAGATGCTGGCGTGATCGAAAGGCTCCGGGTCAGATAGTAAAGCCCGACCGTGCGCCCGCGCAGATGCGCATCCGTCAAATCCACAATCATCGCTTTTCGCGCGGGTTCGCCGACTTCTCGCAGTCCTCCAATCACGAATGCACACGCCAGCGATGCAAAGCCATGAGCCAGAACCACGGCGACCGGGAAAAGTGCGAAAAACAGGAAAGTAGCAATCACCACTGGCTTGCGTCCCACGCGGTCCGCAATTTTCGCGGACGGAAAATACATGAGGATCGACGTAGAGAGCTGCACCGCCACAAGGACGCCATACTGCGGGATCGTGATGCCGGTCATGTTAGTCACATATAGAACTACGAAGATGTCAGCCATTCCCTCGCAAGTGCGAATCGTTATGTCCGATAAGAGCAACCGCTTCAATATTGGGTGAAAGGATTTCCAAACTCCTCGCATCTTGATGATGTCTCGATGCGCAGCCGGCAGTTCAATCGTGAGAAGCAAGGGCACCGTGGTCACAGCCAGCGCCAAAGTGATTCCCAGGCCCACGCGCATCCCCGCTTGAATCCCCAGCGCGCCCAGGAAGAATCCACCAATGAGCGGCGAGACCACCATCGGAATTCGCTTCAAGATAGATTGAATGGTGAAGCCCATCGTGCGCTTCTGCGGAGGAAGTGAGTCGCCGATGGTTGCAAATATGGCCGGTGACCCCATGGACTGCCACGCCATCACGAATCCGAGCCCGAGAAACAAGTAGGACCACGAACGGCTGAAGAAGTAAATCAAGTAGCCCACCGTAGCGGCAGCGAGAAATGTGAGAAACGCCCGGCGGCGTCCCCAGTAGTCAGCGAGCCAACCGCCGGGATATTGGTAGAGCGCATCGAAGAAATCTTCCGCGGTGCCGAACAGTCCCACAATGACGGTGCTGGCGCCGAGAGACTCCAGGTATTTCGGGAGGAATTTCTTCCACAGCTCCTCTCCCAAACCGATCAAGAAGATCGCGCCGGAAGCTGCAGCCACATTTCGCTCGAAGCCAAATAAATCGGCGAGCTGTTTGCGTCCCGTCAGAGCACTTGGTTCCGGCATGATTCACACCAGAATCAGCGCTAGAAGTCCGTGCCCGCCGAAAAGATTTCCTTTGCGCCGCGTCAGCGAATTCTGGAAAGCGCCGTCGGGCCTGCCCTGAGCGACCATCTCGCGGCAATACGCGTAGAGCGCGTCGTACACAATCCACTCGGCGGAATTAATTTCATGGTCGTTCCGGAAACCCAGATGCCGAAATCCCTCCGCGATCGCCTTCAGGCCGGCAGCCTCCGGCTGGCGCCACAAGGTGTTGTCCGTATCGGAGCCATTCACAATTTTTCCCAGCAGCGAGAGCGCCGGATCGCGTGTGAGGTCGTATTTCTTCAGAATCGCTTCGAACGAGCATTCCTTCCCGTGATGTCCCAGCTCCACATCCGGAACATCAAATGGCGTCGCGCCCACCCTTTCCGCCTCTGCCTTCACGCGATCTGCTGCCACAAAGTGAAACTCCGCGTCGGAATCCACGAACTTCTTGATCAGCCAGGGACACGCCACTCGGTCCACCTTGACGTGTTCGCGCGTGATCCACTTCATTTGCTGCCTCTTTCGGACAAAGGAACTATCCTACTGCCCCATTTCATGCGCGGCCGCCCCGGGCTTGCCCAGTTCGTCCAGCGCCGCTTTGAATCCCGCAGCCAACTTCTCCGCCTGCCCTTTACCCCAGTAATGCAGAAAAATAATTGTCGGCCGCGCGCCCGTCATGTGGTGATGGATTGCGACAACGTCCAATTTATTCTTACGAAGCGCGTGCAGCACCGGCGTCACTTCGCCTTCCAGCATCGCGATATCTCCGGCTATGATCGCGTTTTCGTTCGCCCCGTAAAACGCCGCCCATGAGTTCAAACCCATTCGTGCATTGATGATTGCGCCGTGCTCTTTCACGGCTAGGTCGTCTCGTCCCAGGCTGATTTTGTAGACCGGCCCGGCTTGTTCTCCCTTGTGTCCGGCGATTGCTGCAATCTTGTCGGTATCAATCGTTCCGGCCATCGGTACGGAAATCGCATTCGCAGGCGGAATTGCCGCGACATGCCCGATCAAATCCAGCGCCGGCTTTGCCCGTCGCGCCAGATCCATGGCTTTCCCGTATCCATGAACATGCATGTAGAACATCCGCGGCTCGTCCCAGAAGAAATGATTATGCAATGCCGTCGCGTCGAGTCCGTTATCGAGGAGCGCGGACATCACCGGGTTCACTTCATCCTGTAGCAGCACAAGATCTCCCATCATCACGTCGTTGCCGTCTTCGCCCTTGGTCATCGCGATCCAACCCGCAAAACCAAATGAGGTGGGCACAGAAATCCCCGCGATGCTTACTTGCACATCGTTGCGTGGAATGCCCACTTTAAGAACGTTTCCGCTGAAATCGCCCTTGCGTCCCAGATAACTCAAGACCTCCTGATAGTCGCCCGGTACTGCTTGCCCATAAACGCCCGGGCTTGGCGCTGCCAGAAAAATGACTGTCAGCAATCCAGATAGGAAAAATTTCATGCGTGAATGCAAACGCCCGACCGACCGCCACACTTTACCCGCCACACTTCCAAACAATTGCTTTTCCATTGCGCCCTCCCAAATGGAGATTCGTCCGTTAACTCGCCCTTAGTTCTTCTGCGCAAGCGAGTGATAAAGCCCTTCAATCAATCCCATACCTCGGTCGAGAAGTTGTTTGTCGGGAATGCCCTGCCGCGCCCAGCCCTTGAGCACCTCGTCGATTCCGAATCCTTCCCGGCGTCCGAATTTACCGTCGAGCAAGTCTGCGTCGTGAATGATTTGCGCAATCAGCAAAACCCTTTTGTCTGTGACGCGGAAACTCTTTGCCAGCGTTTCAAACGTGCAGTCCTCTCCGCGATGCCCGAAGCCTCCTTCAAACATGTCAAACGGCACGGCTCGCTTCGGCGGAATGCCGCCCTCCGGTACAAACGCAAACCGCGCCTTCGAATCAATGAACTTCCGGATGAGCCACGCGGATGCACAGCGGTCGATGCCCGGCCGTGATCGCGTGACCCACACTTTGCCCGCATACTCCCGGCGCTCCTTATCTTCTACGACCAGCGTCACCACAGGCTGCGAGGAGGTTCGCTCCGCCTGCTTCAGCAGTTCTTGCACGCGGGCTTGCAGCGGGTTGCCGAAGAAATCAATCGAGACGATTTCCTGGAATCGATTACGTAGCTGAACGACTCGAGTCGGGGATTTTCTCGTCGAAGTTCCGGAAAGAATGCCTTGAAGCTGCCGAATGATTTCGTGGTACTCGCGCGAGCGCGCTTGCGAAAATCGGCCGATCAGTTGTTGCCGGTTGAGGTTGTCGATTGCCTGCACTCGAATCACCGAAGCCTCGCCCCCGTAATTCCGCAGCGAGGTCGCCAGCCACTCAAGGCGTTCCTGGTTTGTGGCGTCGTTGGGCAGCAGGTAGCCGGAGTTGCCGAGCGGGATAGCGCCGTACCTCCGGAGCTTCCGCCAAATTTCCACTCGCTGGCTGGCCCGCTTCCCCGGCAAAGTGAACGTGAGCAACAGCCACGGGGCGCCTTGCTCTGAATATGAGAATTTCATTTCGATGTGATGTTATATCCATAACAACAATTATGTCAACCCACGCGCAAAGGCTCCGGCTATCCGGAGCCTTCGTGATGGATTGGTCCCCTGCTGGGTTAATTGGTCAGAACTGCCGCGCGATCGCGCCGGTGCCGACGCGTGTCGTGTCCAGATCCAGCATCAACGCGCGGTTGGCGTCAATCACGTAGTACATCAGAGTGAAGGTTACAGTGGGGTTCGTCGCTTTCAGCATCGCCGCCGCGCGACCGTTCGTATCGGGCGCCGCAATCGTGCTGGTTGTGCTCACGGGATCGCCCGTGAACACCGCGTTGAAATTATTGATATCGATGGTCCCGCTCGTAACGCTCGCTCCCGCCAGCGTCAACTGGCCCACCGCATCCTGCGGAATCGCGCCGGCAAGATTTTGCGCCGTTCCCTGGCCCGCGATGCTTGTCGCAAAACTTCCCGTCAGCGCCACGGGCGAGGCCGCCTGATGGTAAGCAAGTCCGCTCGAAATCGCATTCGCATCAATCTCAAGTATCACGGCCGAGCCTTGCGTCGTCTGGTACATGCTGAATTCAGACGTGCTGGCATTTGCGCCGCCGGGACACGCGCCCGCGCCCGTGAACAATTTCAAATCGACCCGCCCCGTCGTCCCGTCCACGCTGTACGCGCAAGCCGCAATCGTTGTAGTCGCGCCCGGCGTGCCGGCGTTGTTTGTGTCGAGTGCGCCGCCGCTAACATTTCCCGCGCCATCCGATGCGAAGACGCCACCCGCGGCATACGCACCCGCGCTCGAAGACCCGCTGCTCGTGAGCACGTAGTTGCCCATCGCCAGGCTCCCTGCGTTAAACGAGTTTCCCGCTGGCGCGCCAAACACATCGCCGGAAAGCAGAGCGTTATGGTCAATCTCCACGAGGCGCAGGTGCGTGCTGTCCACTACATAGAACGCAAATTCAAGCTGCTGCTGGGCGTTCGAATTGTTGGTGCTTGTATGCGTGGTCAATGTGAGCGTCATCGTGCCGCGTCCGGTCCCGGGAAACGCCGGGTCAAATCCGTACACGCCCATCAGCGACACGCTCGAGGTTGGAGCACTGGTGGGAGTCGTCACTGTCCCGCCGTCATTCACATCGAAAATCGTGTTCGTCGCGGAAATCGTTCCCGTGCCACTGGCGGAGAATTTCCCTGCAACTCCCATCGTGTTCTTGGCCAAATCTTCGCCCGCCACACCAAACACGTACGGGCCCGAAATCACCGAATTCGAATTCGTCAGCGCGTTCAAGTCCTGTTGGTCAACCGTTCCGCTGGCCACCGCGTTCTGATCGAACCGGATCATCAGCGCGTGCTGCGTCGACATCAGCGCAAACTGCAAGGTGCTCCCTGCCTGGCCGCCTGTATTCAGCGAAACGCGTGTGCGCCCGTCCCGGCTCACCAGGTAACTCCCATTTTGAATGGGGACCTGCACCGAAATTCCTGTCGAGAAATTCTCGATGTCTTCGACGCCGCTCACGATGCTGCCCTGCCCGTCGGCCACGAAGCTGCCCGCCACCGCGACAAAATTCGTCCCCGCGCCGCCGGAATACGAAAACGCAAACGGCCCGTTCAGCGACGCATCGGAATACACGATCGTGGCCACCGCCGTCGCGGTGATCCCATGGTCGTTCGCCGTGATCGTCACCATCTGCCCCGGCGGCGGCGCGAGTGGCGCGGTGTAGAGCCCGCTGTTTACGTCAATCATCCCGAGATCTCCGCCGTTCGTCGAGGTTGCTGTCCATTTGGCATTTGGATCGGGCACACTGTTGAGCGTCGCCGTAAACTGAAAATTTCCTCCCGCCGGCACGGTCTGCCCCGCCGGACTCACCAGGAGTCCTTCTCCCGCCGTGATCGTGGCCACCACGGTGTTCGAGGTGATCACCTTTGTATCGGTTGAATTCGAGGGATCCTGCGGTGCGGTCGCCGTAATGTTCACTTGCCCATTGTTCTCGGCGGGCACAACAGCAGGCGCGGTGTACAGGCCCACTTGTTGGCTCGTCGTTGACGGTACAATCGTGCCCACTGTTGAATTTCCCCCCGCCACTCCGTTCACAAACCATGTCACCGCTGTATTCGTGATCACGCTGTTACTCGACGTGTTCACCTGCGCGGTCACGTTCGTGCTCGTGTTGATGGGAACACTGGCGGATTGGAGTGTCAGCACCACTGATGTCACCGTCGCGCCAGTGCTGCTGGCACCGCTGCCGCAAGCCCCCAGGCCCACCAGCCCCGCCGCCACTATTGCCGCAAGCAAAATTGTATGAGCCTTCACTCGGATCCTCTCCACACTTACTTTGATGGGATTATTGCAATTCTCGTTTCTGGCACAGAAGGTTCCATTATTTAACGTGCTGCAGCGGCTTCCGGTTGCAAAGGATTTGCCGTCAGCTCCTAACCCCTTTATTGAATTCATTGGGATGGCTATTGCGCTTCCGGGGTTGTAGTGGCAGGGGATTTCATATTTGCAAGCAACGCGTGCCAAATCACCCGCATCCCTTTAAATGGTACGTATTTTCCGCGCCCGCCCTATCCCACTCGGGGGTACAAAAAAATGACAAGCCAAATCACAAACCAATGGAGAGCAATTTCGATTCTGTTCATTCTTGGCGGCGTTCTCTTCCTGGCAGCCGCCTGGAATTTCCCGGAGAGCGCATCTCGCAATCTCAATGAGGCGACCTCTTCCCGATAAACCCCTCACCCGCAACCCGGCAGCTTGCTCGCTTCGGCCTCGCTAATTTCGGGGCCGGAGCGAGCGCACACACTCCCTGCACGCGGGTTCACACCGAAATTTGATTTTGGCGCAAAAAAAAGGGCCGGGATTTCTCCCGGCCCGCTAGGGATTATTCAGAGGAAATGAAAAGTTAGTCTCCGACCACGACGATCACTCGAAGTTCCGGGTGCCACAAATCGACGAGGTAATAGTCTCCGCCGTCGTCCTCGATGTAGCAGTCATCCGTGTACACCCACGCCACCGGGACGGGTTCGAAGAATGTAAACCAGAATCCGCCGTAACTGAATCGCCGATCGTCCCTGTGCGCCACGCGGAAGTGGTGTTCGTGCCCGAAGCTCGCGCGGAAGCGCTCTTCCGCTATGCGGTGGCCATGATGGTCGCCCGAGTCTGAGCGCTGCGCTCGCCGGTTGTCCTGCTGCTCCCGCTGATCCTGTTGCTTCGCCACTTGCTTCTGTTGTTTCTGCCGTTGTTTCTCGTCCTGCTGTTGTTGCTTGGCGATATCCTGTTGCCGCTTCTGCTGCTCTTGCTGCTGCCTGGCCGACTGCTTCTGTTGCTCCTGCGCCTGCTTGTCAGTCTGCTTCCTCTGTTCCTGCTGTCGCTGCTTTTCAGCTTGCTGCTGCTTCGCCGCCTGCTGATGATTGTCCTTCTGCGCCTTCTGTTGTTTTTGCTGTTCTTGTTTAGGCGGCTTTCGCTGTTCCTGCCGCTTCGGTTCTTCTTGTTTTTGCGGCTGTTTTTCCTTCTCTTGCTCTTGCTGCGGATATGCGGGGCTGGCTGCGAGTAGTGCCAGAACTGCTGCGCTTATGATCATTCCGAGTTTGATTTTCATAGTCGCCTCCACGACAGCGTTCTAGGTCCCGTCAGCCTCCGTGTTACGACGGGACAATGCCATCAGGTGCAGTCTGCCTGCCAGTCGGCGAAAAAACCCGCTACTCCCCTGAAATCAATTAGATAGATTCACTTGCTGGACTCTCCTGCACAGAACTAGTACCACGTAATTTCGCAGCAATTCCGCCATTTAATTCCATCGGGGAATCCCCTGGTACTAGCCCGCTCTTTCCTAATCTTTCCTGCGCGCCTTCCGCTCTAGCCTCCACGTTGTCATCCCGAACCCAGCCGCAGATGGGTGAGGGATCTGCTGTTTTCCTTTTCGCTCTTGTTCTGCATTGCTCGCTCGGTCCTCGTATTTTCCCCCGCTTGACACCATTCACCATTCGATCAACGATCCCGACTGATCAACATTCGTGCCCAAATCCTCCCCAATTTCTCCTTCGCCGCTCGCTCACGCGACCCCTCGCCCAACTCTGCCCGCTCCGGTCTTCGAAGACCGCAAGCACCACATCAAAATCTTCCAGGGCGACTGTCTCGACATCCTGGAAAAAATACCCGAAGGCTGCGTGGACGTAATTTTCGCCGACCCGCCCTACTTCCTCTCGAACAACGGCATCACCTGCCACGCCGGCCGCATGGTCAGCGTCAACAAGGGTCAATGGGACGTCTCCCGCGGCGCCGACGCCAACCACGACTTCAACCGCGCCTGGCTCGCCGCCTGCCAGCGTGTCTTGAAACCCAACGGCACCATCTGGGTCAGCGGCACCAGCCACGTCATCCATTCCGTCGGCTTCGCCATGCAGCAGCTCGAATTCAAGCTCTTGAACGACATCTCCTGGGTGAAACCCAATCCGCCGCCCAATCTTTCCTGCCGCTATTTCACCCATGCGACAGAAACCATCATCTGGGCCGCCAAAAATAAGAAGAGCCGCCACACATTCAATTACAAGCTGATGAAGTCCGCGAACCGCGACAAGCAAATGAAAAGCGTCTGGGAAATCCTCCCGCCCAGCCGCGAAGAAAAGCGCTTCGGCAAGCATCCCACGCAGAAGCCCGTCGCCCTCCTCGAACGCATCCTCCTCGCCTCCTCCAACGAAGGCGACCTCGTCCTCGATCCGTTCATGGGCAGCGGCACAACGCTCCTCACGGCTTTTCGACTTCACCGCCACGCCTTGGGCTGCGAAATCGAAATTGAATCCCTCAATTTTTCCCTTCGCCGCATCTGTGCCGATTTGATACAGATCGAAATTTCTGTCTCCTGTCTCCAGATTGATCTTGATCTGTCGTCGCTATCCGTGGATCGATCCAATAGCCCTTCAAATCGCGCCGCATCGATGTCTGCCCAAGCCAAACTCGTGCATCAGGAGCGCCGCTTCTATTTCGTCGGCAATGCAAATCGCGAAGTAATTTTCTCGGTCCTCGCCGACTCCCTCGACGAAGCCCGCCACGAATTCCGCGCTTCCGGCCGCTCCGACTCCGACGCCCTCTTTATCATCAAAACTGAAACAGAAATCTATCTCGCGTAATCCCGCACTTCCCACTCGGATCATGACGTGATCTAATTCCCTCGAACGTACCTGTAGCGGTATAGCTTTTTCGTCCAATGTGAGGATTGATCATGTCGAGCCATAAGGTTCCGCTCATAGCAAACAAGGGAATCTTTCGCGGGCTTGCGAGTCAAAATATGCTATTCCACCAGTGCGTAAGCGAGCTGGTGGATAATGCAATAGCAGCTTGCCCGACGAACAAGAAGTTCAAGATAGACCTAATATTCTTAACAAGCCCCGGGGATAATGATCACGCAGACCTCTACATAGCTGATAACGGCGGCGGCATGAGTCTGGTGCATCTTGGGAAAGCGCTCCAGTTGGGCGAGTCGGCGACGACGGAAAGCAGGCTCAACGAGCACGGTTTCGGACTTAAGAATGCGCTCGCGACTCTCTCTGGTGGAAATGGTCCTTGGAAGATTTGGACAAGGGGTGCTGGCGGCCCTGTACTCACGGTAGAAGGCCCGTTTACTTCCGAAATGGTGATCCGGGATGACGAAGATTTTCCTACCGATGCCTTCTTACCTGCCGATTTCTCAACCCTAATCAAAGTCAACGTCAAAACGTCCTTCATCCAAACCGCCCAAGGCAGGGGTGCTCCCGCAACAGACCTGAATGCGCTCCGTGACTGGATTGTGGAGCACCTTGGCGTTTTATATCGCGGGTATCTTGGCCAAGACGAGGAAACTTTTGAAACAAGAGGTGTCATCGTAGTGTCGATAGGAACTAACAGTGTTCAGGTGTTGCCCGTCGAGATTCCTTTCGGAAACCGAGAAGTCAAATACTTCGACGTGGAGATCGGCGGTAAGGTCCAGCACATCCAGTACAGATACGGCACCCTGGATGAGGAGAAGAGAGACAAACTTATCAAGGGCAAGAAGGCAAAATTCTACTACCAGCAGAACCAACCCACTCAAGGCATCGACATCAGGTTGGGGAAACGCGTTATTGCAACGCGCCAATTTGAAACGATTTGGAACATATCCCGCCATAATAGTTTCAATGATTTCGTCGGAGAACTTCTGATTCCTGACCTTCCTCGTGGCGTCTTAAGCACGACGAATACAAAGACAGACTTCAATCTCGACGATCCTGACTGGGGGAAGATATTTGGCAAACTGAAAGATTTTCCGCCTGTCAAAGAAATAAGACAGAAGACCGAGACCGAGGTGAGAGATAAATGGATTCGAATGCTGAATGCAACCAACCCGGAAGACACGGTAACCAATGAAAGAAGCGTGTGGCCGACGGGTACACGAATCGATGTCTACCGAAAGACGCCTCAACAAAAAGTAATAATCTACGAATTGAAGGTCACGTCAGGGTCACCAATTCACTTATACCAGCTGAAAATGTACTGGGATGGTCTCGTCATCGATACTAAAGAGCAGCCCAGTGAGGCTATCCTACTGGTGGATTCGTTCGAGCCGGCATTGGAGCAAATGGCGAACATGATGAATCAATTGACCCCACCGAACAACACAAAGCCGTACAATTTCAAAATTGAGAGACTTAAAGATAAGAACCTTTAAGACAAGTCGGCTCCATCTGTCCCCCGAAAGATAGCATCCTATGGACCTTTGTCTGCCCTCCACGGGTCTCAAACGGTACAAAAGCGCCTCTCAACGCGCTCGCGTGGGCACTGAATCTTGGGGTGCGACCAACTTCTTCTGTCCAGCCTGCAAATCACCGCGTCTTCGACCTGAGCCCCTTGGCACGGCCGCGATCGATTTCGTCTGCCCCATTTGTGATTCTCCATTTCAATTGAAGAGTCAATCGAAACCCTTTGGCAGCAAGATCGTTGACGCCGCCTATAGCGCGATGGTTCGAGCTATTCGGGAGAATCGGACCCCCAATCTGTTTGCGCTGCGCTACGAGCCGACAGAGTGGAGGGTAGCCGACCTGATTGTCATTCCGTATTTCGCGTTTCCGCTGTCTGCCATTGAGAAACGGAAACCGCTGAGTCCAAATGCACGGCGCGCTAGATGGGTTGGCTGCAATATTCTCGTTGGTGCAATCCCCTTCGACGCAAAGATTCCCATCATCGCGAATGGAATCCCGGTTTCACCGGAATCCGTTCGACGGCAGTACGCACGAATCCGTCCTCTTGAGAAACTCAAGTCAGAGCAACGCGGCTGGACTCTTGACGTGTTGAACGTAGTGCGGTCGCTAGCCAAAACGGAATTCGAATTGAATGACGTCTACGCTTTTGAAGATAAACTCGCGCGGCTGCATCCTGCCAATCGTCACGTCCGCGACAAGATTCGCCAGCAGCTCCAGGTCTTGCGCGACCTCGGCCTCCTCGAATTCCTTGGCGATGGTGCATATCGTCTCCGCTGATTCACGCGGATCGATGTAGGTGTCGCGAGAACAATCTTCCGGGACTAGTCCTGCGCAACTCCCGCCGTGAATTTTCAACAGGCCCCTATTGACTTCCCGTGATGCCGCGCTGTACAAGCACCCTAAGAACTCGCCCCGCAACGGTTCCTTAGGAGAACTCTGATCCCGTCAACCACGTTTCTCAATTCAAGTTCAAGCGAAGGAGGCACACTTTCATGAGCACACCGCTCAAGAGAATCCTGTTGTCACTTTTTGTTGTCGTTGGTATCGCCGGTCTCGGTCTGAGCGCCACCATCCTTGCGCGCGCGGACAAGTCGGAAACGCCAGGAGTGCTTCAAATCCGCATGCGTGACTACTGCGATCCCCCAACATTCAATGACCCGTCGGCAGCCGGACCCGGCACTTGTATCGGCACCGGGTTGATGCCATTTGGCGTGTTCATTCATGAGCTTGGTCAGGATAAATCAGTCGGAGAATGGCGATTCAATCCCGATGCCATCCAGGTGGAAGAGGGGACGACGCTGTCGCTGGAGAACCTCGGCGGCGAGCTGCATACGCTTACCAGGGTCGAGAAGTTCGGCGGCGGGTTTGTGGCTCCGCTGAATGGACTTTCCGGAAACCCCGTCCCGGCGCCCGAGTGCGCGAAAGTTCTGCCCGATGGGAGCCTCGTGCCTCAGCCGGAGAGTCCCGACAATCAATTCGTCGAGGCTGGCACCACAGAGCAGGGCCCGACAATTGGGGAACATGAGAAGCAAATAAAGTACATGTGCTGCGTGCACCCCTGGATGCGCCTGGTTGTTAATCCGAAGAAGCACGAACACGACGATCACTAAGTTCGTGGCCAGGCATTTCAGTTTTCCGGAGTGAAGGCCTCAAGATCTTCTGGACGCCCCATCCCTTCGATTTTTGCAGGGGTGGGGCGCTCTTGAATTCTTCTTGTCGTCTGCCGTCCTTCCATTTTCCGAATCTGGTCAGCGGCACAATCTAGTTGCGCTAGGAACAATCTTCCGGGACTAGTACTGCTCCATATCTGCATTCGATCCGCAAAAAATCACCAGTAAACCTAGCCATGCGAATCGCTTGCGCAAAATTGTTCGAGCTTGGCAGCGTTCTTGCCCTTTCTAATGCGTGAAGCGTGAGATGGACGAAATCTCGCAGGAGAATCGTGTGCGAGAGGCGCAGGGTGGCTTTGTGTAGCGTTGATCGCAAAGGAGACCACCGATGGAAAAACAAACTTACGGCACGAACGCTGCCGGCAACTTGCCGGTCAGCAGAACCAAGCGAATCGACGAGGCTCAAAAACGATTTGAGAAACACATCGAGTCCCGTTCGACCGAAATCGCAAAACTGGTGGCTATGCTGGCGGAGTCCCGCTATCCCGGCTTACGGAAATACGGAGATTTGCGCGGCGATGAGTTGGAAGATCTGCTTTTGAAGGAAGCGAGATTGCGCTGGGTGGTTCGAGTGGCGAAATATTCCGAAGCGGCCAACCGACGAGCGTTGTGGCTGGAAGCCGAAAAAGAACTTGCCCAGCTCGAGAAGGCCGCGGAAGCGATGTTACACGCGGAATGCGTTTGAACCAGGAACACGAAGGACGCTGGCTAACAGGAGGCCGCTCATGGAGTTTCTATCCTCGATCACTACTTTGCTCCAGACGTTCGCGGCTTTTTTGATTTTTATCGTTGGCTATCTCGCGCTGCTTTTTTCCGTGTTCGCAATTTTTTTGTGGTGCACCTGGCTTACAAGGGAGCGCGCTTGGTCCGCTCATATATCCATGCGCACGCGATGTCGGCCGCGGTTGTCCCGACCAGGCTTACGGCGAGCGGGCAACTGGCTCCGTGTGATGTTCCGGTTATGAGCCATCACGTGGCCGCCGCCCGAAGGCCCGCCCTATAAAACTTTATTCGTTTGCGCCTGCCTCGCCGGTTGCCGGCGGGCTGCAAATTCCCGGCCTAATTCAAGGAGGAAAGTGATATGAAAACAATATTCACCTTTTTCATCGCAATGTTTTTGATGGCATCCACCGCTTTCGCTGGTCCCAGAGAAACCCGGAAGCAGGAAGACCGCTTGAAGGACGCTGGAGCGGTGATGAGCGAAATCCTGAACATGCCCGATTCAATCCCGCAGTCCATTCTCGACAGGACTAAATGCGTCGTGGTGGTCCCGTCGGTCCGCAAAGCGGCATTCGTCGTCGGCGCGAGCTACGGCCGCGGCACGATGGTCTGCCGCACCGGCCCTCATTTCGCCGGCCCCTGGGGCGCGCCGTCCATGATGGCGGTCGAGGGCGCGAGCTTCGGACTTCAGATCGGCGTGGAAGCCACCGACTTTGTCTTCCTCATCACGAATGAGAGAGGAGCGGACAGCTTGCTGAGAAGCAAGGTGAAGCTCGGCGGCGACGTCGCGGCAGTGGCCGGTCCCGTAGGACGCGACGCGCAAGCCGATACCGACGCCTACATGCGCGCTGAAATCCTGACGTACTCACGCGCCCGCGGCGTCTTCGCCGGAGTCTCGCTCGAAGGTTCCACGTTGCGTCCCGATAACGAGGCCAACGAGGACCTCTACGGCCGCAAGATTTCGGCTCGCGAAATCGTCTTCGGCCCTGAACCGCCGATCCGTCCAGCCGCAGCGGAACGGCTCATCGCTTTGCTCGAGAAGGCTTCGCCGCGCCTCATAAACGGCTAAGCGCGGCCGAAAACCATCAGCGTTTCAGGCGGGTGGTGACCCCACCCGCCGGAAACGCCACAACATCATCTCCACATCGCTCCAATTCTTCTGTGCGTCCGCGACTCTGTGGCATTCCTGCGCCGGGCATCCCGCGAGCGCCGCGCTTTCATCCCAACTGATTTCGATATACTCTTGCGCGCCCGGGCGCTACAGGAGACTCTCTTGGGGGCCTGCTCGCCAGCCTTTCTGGCAGGCGCACGCGTTCGAGCGATCAGAGGAGGAAGTTGCGGATGCAAAAGTTTCTCGGACTTCTCGCCGTACTCATAATTTTCGCCATACCCGCCCTGGCGCAGGACTCGACTTCGCAGGAAGCGCAGAAGGAGCCCGAGGCGAAGAAAGAAGCGCCGAAACAGGGAGAGGAGCAGAAGGAAGCGCCGGAAAAAGAAAAGCCGGTGCAGATCACGCCGAAATACGAAGTGGAAGGCGGTTACACCTATCGCTCCTTCTACCCTCCCAGCGCCAAGCGCTTCGGCATGAACGGCTGGAACGTCACGCTCGATTACAATCGGAAGAATTGGTTTTCAGTCGTCCTCGACGGCACCGACACGTCCAAGAGTCAGGGCCTGAATGGAAAAACGAGTATCTATACGGCCATGGCCGGGCCGCGAGTCTATTTACTGGGACATCGCCACCGGCTGATTCCCTTCGGACAGATTTTGTTCGGCGCGGGCTACGAAAGGGTGGTGATTCCCGCGCAGGGCGGGTTCCCGGTGGGGCACTTTCACAGCCTCGCCTACGTCTGGGCGGGCGGAGGCGGCATCGACGTCCGAGTGACGCGGCACTGGGCAGTACGCGCGTTCGAATTCGATTACGAGAAAACTCACTTCTCCGATTTTTTCAATCAGGTGTTGAGCCCTTCGGAAAGCAATCGCCGCATCTCTGTCGGAATCGTCTATCGTTGGGGCGAGAGATGACGGCGGGCTCGCTAGCGCGCACACTGCGCTCACGGCGGGCCGACCGCACGATTCAATAATCCCGCGGGCGATTTCGAAAATGCACTTGCGGAATTATCGGCGCCCGGTGCAGATTACCGCTTGATGCAAATTCCACTCGACAGCGCGAATCAGCGGCGGGCACTTCTGGCGGCATCGCTCGCCATCGCAGCGCTACTTACTTTTCAGGCGAGCCGAATCTGGCTGGCGGATCATCGCCTGCATTCGGACCGGTTGGAAGTGATGGAGCGTGGCGCCGCGCTCGAGCCCGACAATGCCGCGGCCTGGGACAATCTCGGCCATCGCCGCCAGTTTGATCTGGCGAATCCCGATCCGGCGGGCGCGCTCGCCGATTACCAGCGTGCCGTAGAACGCGATCCGCTTTCCGCGCACTACTGGATGGACCTGGCCGGCGCCTTGGAAGAAGCGGGAAATATTCCGCAGGCGCGCGAAGCGTTTGAGCGCGCGAGGAAAGTGTATCCCGAGTCGGCGGAGGTCGCCTGGAACTACGGAAACTTTCTTCTGCGCCAGGAAGATTTTTCCGAAGGGTTCGCGGAGATTCAGCGCGCTGCGGGCATCGACCCGACGCTGCTGCCGCTCGCGATTTCGCGCACCTGGCGCTCGAATCGCGACGTCAACTTGCTGCTCGATCGCGTGCTTCCTGCGAATGCGGGCGCGTATTTCCAGGCGCTGGATTTTTTTGCGTCGAATCATCAGGCGGCCGCGTGTCTCGCTGTGTGGCAGCGCTTACTCGCGCTGGGAATATCTCTCCAGCTGCAGCGCTCGTTCCCGTTCCTCGACGAGCTCATTCGCGAAGACCGCGCTGAAGATGCCGGCCGCGTCTGGCGCGAAGCGCTGACCGCCGCAGGCGTTCCGCACGATGAGCCGATGCACAATTCGTTGGTGTGGAATGGAGATTTTGCGCGCGAGTTTTTGAATGGCGGGCTTGATTGGCGCTGGGTTGCGCCGCCCGGGGTGGCGATTGATTTCGATGCCGCGCCTCCGGCGCACGGCGCTCATTCTGTCCGGCTCGATTTCGGCGGCGGCAGCAACATTGAGTTGACCGAACCGTTGCAATTCATTCCTGTCGAGCCTGGTCGCACTTACGACTTTCATGCGTACATGCGCACTGAGGGGATCACGACGGAAAGCGGAATACGTTTCAGTCTCACGGATCCGAATCACAGCGATGGCGCCCACCTGGTGACGGAAAATTTCATGGGCTCGCATGTGTGGACCGACGTTGACGGCGACATAACTACTAGCGCCGAGACGCATTTTCTGCTGCTCCGCCTGTTCCGCATTCCCAGCCGGATGTTCGACAACAAACTCAGCGGAACGGTCTGGATCGCGGATGTGTCGCTGGTCCCCGCCAGCGCTGAACCTGGAAAGCCGGCGCGATGAAGATCATCCGCGTCGGGCTTTGCGTGATTTTCGCGTTTGCTGTGCTGGCGCACGGCGCGGTGGAAACGTGGTCGGAATCGCTGCTGGAAACGGGCGCAGCGGCGCTGCTGGTGATTTGGGCGGTGGTGGCCTTTCGCAGCGAAAAATTGAGAATTCGTTGGAGTGCGCTGAATGCGCCGCTCCTTTTTTTTATCGGCGTCGGGCTGGCGCAACTGATTTTCCACGTGACCGCGTATCCATTTTTGACGCGCACGGAATTGCTGAGGCTGGTTTCTTACTTCATTATTTTTTTCCTGACGGCGCAGGCGTTTCGGGAACGGGCAGATCTCGTGAAACTGGCGTGGTTTCTGGTTTTCTTCTGCTTTGCCGTTTCGCTGCTCGGCATCATTCAACATTTCACTTCTGAGGGAACTATCTACTGGTTCCGCAAACTTACGCTGGGCGGCGATCCGTTTGGCCCGTACGTAAACCGCAACCATTTCGCGGGATTCGTCGAACTGGTTTTGCCAGTCGGGCTGGCGTTGCTGATTTTCCGCGGGCTGCGCCGCGATGTGTTTCCGATGGCCGGGCTGCTGACAATCGTTCCCATGGGTGCGTTGATACTTTCTGGTTCGCGCGGCGGAATCGTCAGCCTCGCTTTTGAGCTGGGGGTGCTTGCGCTACTGGCTCGGAGCCGGCGACGGCCGGAAGGACCGCGCGTCGCCGGCATTGCCATCATCGTGATCGCGGCCATCGCCCTCATTGCCTGGATGGGAGCAGGAAGGGCGATCGAGAGGTTCTCCAGTTCGCATCCGAGTGAAATACTGCTGTCGCGTCGAGTCACCATGTTTCGCGGCGCCGCGCACATCTTCCTGGATCATCCGATTAAAGGCTGCGGACTAGGAACGCTGGTTGCTGTGTATCCTCGCTATGAAACGGGCTACGACGGCAAGGTGGTGGACCATGTCCACAACGATTACATCGAGGTCCTTGCGGAAACCGGAATTCTTGGCGGGCTGTGCTGCGCGGCATTCCTGTGGATACTGTTCCGTGAGGCGCGCAGGAATTTCGAGGCAGAGCAAGGGCATTTTTCACGCGCCCTTCATGCCGGGGCGATCACTGCTGTAAGTGGACTTTTGCTGCACAGTCTTGTGGACTTCAACCTGCATATTCCCTCGAATGCATTGCTGTTCCTGCTGCAAGCGTATCTCGCGACTTCTCCTCCGCTTCCATCAGAAGTGCCTGTCCGGCACCGTCGTGAGCGCGCGCCCGCTCATGCTGCCGACGAAGCGGTCGGATGAAAAAACACGCGGGTCAAACTGAACCGAATGAAAGAATCGCGACGGGTCGATATTGAGGCGAAACTATATCCCTGGATGGTTTGAGAGGAGGGAGATGTGCGGTTGACACCGGCGCGCAGACTGGGCCATAGTGTTCGCGGGGTTATCTGTCGAATGGCTGTCACGGTCCGCGGGGTTTCGGACTGGCGAAAAGCGAAGTTTGTTCTCTTCCTGCTCGTTTTCCTCTTGGGCGTGCAGGCTGCTTACTGCCAGGAAAAACTCGAAACGCCGCAGCAAACGAACGAAAAAATCCAGAAGTTGGCGAACCTCGCGCGGGCCCACCCGGTGGACACTCCCATCGGCACCGGGGACCTGCTGCACATTGAGGTCTTCGACGTCGCTGAACTGTCGCGTGACGTACGCGTCAGCGAGACGGGCGACATCAGCTACCCGTTGATTCCCGGCCGCATCCCCGCAGCCGGCCACACTCCCTTCCAATTAGAGAGCAGCCTCGAGCAGTTGCTGCTCGAAAACGGGCTGGTGTCGCACCCGCAGGTTTCCGTGTTTGTGAAGGAGCAAAACAGCCAGCCGGTCTCAATCGTAGGTTCAGTGGGACATCCGATGGTTTACCAGATCATCCGGCCGACAACTTTGCTGGAGATTCTAGCGGCCGCCGGAGGCATTTCCGATACCGCAGGAAGCGTGGTGATCATCACGCGTCGCAACCATGTGGCGCCGGATAAGATGTCCGCCGACAATGCAGCTAGTGAACCCGCGACCGAATCGCAGACAATTACAATTCGCATCCAGGATCTGATTGAATCTGGAAACCCGGCATTCAACATTCTTGTTTACGGCGGCGACGTGGTGAGTGTTCCCCAGGGCGGAATCGTATATGTGGCGGGAGCAGGGGTAGCGCAGCCTGGTGGATATGTCCTTCAGGGTCACGGGGAACAGATCACGGTGCTAAAAGCAGTGGCGCTGGCGCACGGGCTGACCGGATTTGCGAAGGCGAACGACGCTGTAATTTTCCGTACCAATCCGGCTACGGGAGTAAGGGATCAAATTCCGGTCCGGATCAAGGAAATCGAAAAGAATAAGACGGAAGACGTGGCCATGAAATCGAATGACATCTTATATGTGCCCGACAGCGCGGGAAAGAAGGCACTGGCAAAGGGCGCTGAGGCGGCGCTTGGGGCGGGAACATCGATTGCGGTGTTTCGCGTAGGCACGAAGAACTGAATGCTTCGCGGGAACTTTTGGCTGGGGACATGAGGAACGGGGATTGATGGAAGAACCATCCAGACTAATCTCGCGGGATCGAAAGGCGGCAGAAAACCTGGCGGTGATCCCTGCACCCTCGGTGCTTCCTTGGGAGCAGATGCCCCGGGAACCGCACCTGCTGGATTATTTCATTATTCTCCGAAAGCACCAGTGGCTGGTGCTCACGTTCCTGCTGACGGTGGTGACGGTGGTGACGATCGCGTCGTTCAAGATGAAACCGGTCTATGAAGCCGCCGCGCGCGTGGAGGTGGACAAAGAATCGCAAGCCATGCTGCCGTTCCAAGGCCCCAATTCCTACGACGAATATGTGGATATGGAAAACTACATCGAGACGCAAGCGAAGATCTTGCAGAGCGAGACGTTGGCTTTGCAAACAATCAAGGCGCTCGATCTGGGCCGCTATCCTGAATTTGGCGGAACTTCGAACTCGCTGACGTGGTCGCATGGCGGCGCGGCAACGCGGCGGCCCGCAATTCTGGGAGCTTTTCTGAGCCGTTTGATGGTGAAACGCGTGCCGAACAGCCGGTTGATCGAAGTGCAATTCGAAGCGGAAGATCCGCAGCTTGCGGCCCAAGTGGTGAACACGCACCTCCAAAGCTTCATCGAACAAAATTTCCGGAGCAAGTACGACGCGACGACGCAGGCTTCCAACTGGCTTTCCGCGGAACTCGAAGAGCTGCGCATCAAGGTGGAAAAATCGGAAGATGCCCGCATCGCATACGAGCGGCAGAATCAAATCTGGCAGATCGACGAAAAACAAGACATCACGACGCAAAAACTGGCGGACTTGAGCAAAGCGGTGACGGAAGCACAGACAGTGATGGCGGAAAAGGAAGCGCTTTACCGCATGGCGGCCTCCGGAAACGTGGACGCGCTTCCCGCGACCCGGGATAACGCGGTGATCCAGGACCTGCTCAAGAAAAAAACGGATCTGGATGAAAGTTACTCGGAAGCAATCCTCCAGTACGGCCCGAACTTTCCGAAGGTCCAGCGCCTGGTCGCGCAAAAGAAAGAGCTGCAAGACGACTTGGAAAACGCCCGGAAGACGGTAATCGAAAGCGTGCAGCAGGAGTTCGGCACAGCACGGCAACGAGTGACGCTGCTGCAAGAGGCGCTCGACAAGCAAAAAGCGGAAGCAAATGATCTGGCCGAAAAATTAGTGCAGTACCACATATTGCAGCACGACGCAGAGTCGAACAAAACGCTCTACGACGGATTGTTGCAAAAACTGAAAGAAGCGGGAATCACGGCAGGACTGCGGTCGAGTAACATCCGCATCGTGGACCCGGCGCTGGCTCCCTCCGGTCCTTCAAGGCCGCAAAAGGCACGGAACATCCTGCTGGCAATCCTGGTGGGATTGGTAGGAGGTGTTGGCCTGGCGCTTTTCCGGGAATATCTGGACAACACCGTAAAATCCCCTGACGATATCGAAGCTTTGACGGGGCTGCCGTCGCTGGCAGTTGTGCCATCACTGCCGGGATTGAATGGACATCACAGCCGATTGTCGCGGCTGTCGCGTGACACGCGCCCGCAGGTGAATGCCGGCCCGCGCGTGGAGTTGCTGTCATATGTGCAGCCAAAATCGCAAATCTCCGAGGCATTTCGGGCGCTGAGGACTTCGCTCTTGCTCTCGCAGGCCGAGCATCCGCCGCAGGTAATCCTGGTAACCAGCGCTCTGCCTCGTGAAGGAAAGACAACGGCCGCGGTGAATCTGGCCGTAACCCTCGCGCAATTGGGTGATCGCACGCTGCTGATGGATTCAGACTTGCGCAAACCCGGCATTCGCCGTGCGTTAAATTTGACGGGCGGGAAGGAAGGCGGGTTGAGCTCGTACCTCGCCGGCGTTTCGACTCTGGACGAAGTGATCATTCCGCACCCGACGATCACGAATCTGGATGCGTTGACGACCGGCCCGGTCCCGCCGAGTCCGGCGGACCTGCTGTCATCGCATCGTATGCGCGAAGCCATCACGGAATCGCGAAGGCAGTACAAGTTTATTGTGATTGATTCACCGCCAATTATGGCGGCAACGGACGCCGTCATTTTATCGTCACTGACGGACGGCGTGCTGCTGGTCGTGCGCAGCGGCGAGACGCCCAAGGAAGCTTTCACGCGGACGCGCGATTTGCTGGCTGCTGTGAAGAGCAGATTGTTGGGCGTCGTTCTAAACGCGGTGGATTCGAGCGCACCGGATTACTACTACTCCTATCGCTACTATCCCTACGCTTATGGGTACGGGTACGGCGAAGATGTCAGCAAGACATCCCGGTTCCCGGCCGGGCAAGACGAACCCAGCGATCCTTTAACCTAGGGGGCACTTTTGCGTTACCTGATCACCGGCGGGGCGGGCTTTATCGGTTCGCATTTGGCGGAAGCGCTCCTGGGGCGCGGCGACGAAGTATTCATCCTGGATGATCTTTCTACAGGCAGCGTCGAAAATATCCGTCATCTGAAATCGCATGCGCGGTTTCACTACACGTTCGACACGATTCAGAACAAGCAAACTTTGGCCGAGCTGGTGGATGAATCGGACGTGGTCGTGCATCTTGCCGCAGCTGTGGGGGTGCGCCTGATCGTGGAAAGCCCGGTGCGCACGCTCGAGACAAACGTGTACGGCACGCAATTGGTTCTCGACGCGGCCTCGAAGAAAAGGAAATTGGTGTTCGCGGCCTCGACCTCTGAGGTGTACGGAAAAAGCGACAAAGTTCCTTTCCATGAGGATGCGGATCTTGTCCTTGGCCCGACGACAATCGGGCGTTGGAGCTACGCAGCATCGAAGGCGCTCGACGAGTTCCTTGCGCTCTCGTACTGGAAAGAGAGAAAGCTTCCGGTCATGATTGCGCGTCTGTTCAACACTGTTGGCCCGCGGCAGACGGGGCGGTATGGGATGGTGGTGCCAAACTTCGTGCGCCAGGCGCTGGCGGGCGAGCCCATCACCGTTTTCGGAACGGGCCAGCAATCGCGCTGTTTCTGCGATGTGCGCGACACGGTGGAAGCGATTCTGCGGCTGCTTGGGAACGAGCGCGCGATCGGCGAGGTGGTGAACGTTGGGACGGACCACGAAATTTCGATCGAGGGCCTGGCGCATTTCGTCAGACAACGAGCCCACAGCCAGTCGCCGATAACTTTTGTGCCCTACGATCAGGCCTACGAGCCTGGTTTTGAGGACATGCCGCGTCGCATCCCCTCACTTGAAAAGCTCGAAAAGCTGACGGGATTCCGGCCGCGGACTTCGCTGGCCGAAATAGTGGATCGGGTGGTGGCGCACGATCGGGGTAAGAAGATCGCGGACACGGCCACTGCGCCCGGGCGCGCAGCAGCACAGGCGGCCACGGACTAACTGGCTGAGAAGTGTGGCCAAGTTTGGGAGCGGCACAGGCCGATCAGGGCACAGCTTAAGAAAGCGTGCCCCGAGCTCCCGCCTCGATGAGAAGTAAAATCCCAGCGTGTTCGAACGATTTCCATGCGGTGCGAGTCAATTGATGGCGCTTTGTGCTTGGCATGGGCGACCCTTGTGAAAGGCTGTGAATTCTAGGACAATTTGGCTCAGATGATTGATGAAACAGTGAACAATCCATCAGGAAGCAACCGCGCCGCAAGAACCGGTTCGTTGCGGCGCGTTCCCGGAGCTTCGTTTCCCGAGGACGGAACGGAGCGCAAGCGCACGAGCACGACGCTTTCTGTGATCGTGCCAGTTTACAACGAACAGTATCTGGTGGCGACGAGTCTGGCGCGGTTGAAAGTGCTGGGCGAATCTCCGCTGCTGCGCAAGATTAAGGTGGTCGTGATTGATGACGGATCAAGCGACGGGACGGCGGAATCAATTGCACGGTTCCGCGCTTCTCTCGAGGCAGACGCGCAAGATTCGAAGTTTCACTGGGTGTGGTTGCGCCATGAGAAGAACCAAGGCAAGGGCGCAGGGATCCGCACGGCGCTCGCGCAGGTGGACACGGAACTGGTGGTAATTCACGATGCGGACCTCGAATATCACCCGCAGGATTTACTGCAAATGGTGGATCTATTTCTGTGTGAAGACGCCGATGCGGTTTTTGGCTCGCGGTTCATGCCGGGCGGTTACAAACGCGCCCTCTTCTTCCGGCACGCGCTCGGCAACAAACTGCTGACGTTCCTCTGCGACCTCGTGTGCGACTTGAATCTGACGGACATGGAAACCTGCTACAAAATGATTCGGGCAGATCTGCTGAAAAGTATTCCGTTGGAGAGTTCGACATTTGATGTGGAGCCCGAGCTTGCGATCAAGCTGGCAAAGCGCGGCAGCCGGATTTTTGAAGTGCCCATCAGCTATTCGGGGCGCACCTATCGCGAGGGCAAGAAAATCAACTGGAAGGACGGCGTGCGCGCGCTGTGGGCGATTTTGCACTATGCGGCTTCGGGCCGAATCTACACGGCGGACGAACACGGCGGAGAAATACTCGAGCGGCTGAATCAAGCCCCGCGGTTCACGCGCTGGATGGCGGATGTGGTGCGGCCGTACGTGGGAGACCGCGTGCTTGAAATTGGGGCGGGAACCGGAAATATGTCGGTGCATCTGATGCCGCGCACGGTGTATTGGGCGACGGACGTCAACACACAGTACCTGGAATATCTGGAAACGATGCGTGCCACACGGCCTTATATGCGCGTGGCCTTCACGGATGGTGCGAAGGAGGAATCGTTTCCCCGGGGACAGACGTTTGACACGGTGGTGTGCCTGAACGTGGTGGAACATGTGCAGGATGATCTGGGCACGCTGAGAAATATTCTGCACGCGCTGGACGAGGGAGGGCGAGCCATCGTATTGGTTCCCTGCGGACCAAAGCTCTATGGCACCTTGGATGAAGTGCTGGGACATTGCCGCCGCTACACGCAGGAACAACTAGTGGGAGTCGCGCAGCAAGCAGGTTTCAGCGTGGAGCGAGTTCTGAAATTCAACCGGCCGGGGGTGGTGGCCTGGTGGTTGAATGGACGTGTTCTTCATCGAAAAGCATTTGGGCTTGGGCAGGTCCGATTGCTGAATATCCTGACGCCGGTCTTCCGGCTCCTGGACTCCTGGCTGCCGCTTCCGCCACTGTCGCTGATTGCCATTTTGCGGAAGGAAGAGAACCATGCCGCCAGGGGAGAAGCACAGGGCATGCTGCCGCTGGATGCAAAAGCTGCATCTTAAAATCCCAGCTAGAGTGAATCGTCAGCGCGTGAGGGACAAAAGCCGCAGCGAGTTGGGGTTCACACTCATTGTTCAAACTCTCGAAATACGAGCGAATTCTGGTTTCCATTTTTGTGCTCACCCTTCCGCTGGCCAATCCCTGGGTGCGGGGCGATGGAGTGGGATATTACGCCTACGCTCGCGCGCTGATCATCGAACGGCACCTCAGCTTCGAAAAAGATTGGCAGCACGGAAACGAGAGTTTCACGATGGGGCGGCTGGACGAACACGGCCGCGTTCTTGCGAATCAATACACGCGCACGGGACATATTGCCAATCTCTGGTCCATCGGCGCTTCCCTTCTGTGGACGCCCTTTCTCGTAATTACACATTGGGGCGTGCTGCTCTGTGACCGGCTCGGCGCACGTATCCCTGCTGATGGATTTTCAACGCCCTATTTGGTGACGCTGGCGCTAGCGAGCCTGGTTTATGGATTTCTGGGGCTCTGGATTTCGTTTCGGTTAGCGCGAAAACATTTCGACGAGCGCTGGGCATTCCTCGGGACGGTTGGGATTTGGTGGGCGAGTTCGCTGCCGGTGTATATGTATTTCAACCCGTCCTATTCCCATGCGGATTCCGCCTTCGCGGTTGCTTTATTCCTGTGGTACTGGGATCGAACGCGAAATGCCCGGACGATTGCGCAGTGGCTACTGCTGGGATTGATTTCCGGGCTGACGGTGAATGTGTATTACCCGAATGGCGTGCTGCTTTTGATTCCGCTGACCGAGGCGATGGTCTGCTATTGGCAGACGTGGAAGTCTCCGGTGCGAGATGGTGCTGCGATCACGCGGCTTTTCTTGGCGCACGTCATGTTCGTGGCCGTGTTCGCGGTGGCTCTGCTTCCGACATTGATAACGCGCCGGATCATTTTCGGTGACCCACTGCAGACGGGCTACATGGCAGCTTCGACGTGGAACTGGAGGACACCCCAATTTTGGAATGTTCTGTTCTCTGCGGATCATGGATTGTTGAGCTGGACTCCAATCCTTACGCTAAGTCTCATTGGGATTGCCTTGTTGTTTCGCGTTGATCGTCCGTTTTCGGCGTATCTTATGATTGGTCTGCTCGCGTTCTATGCGGTGATTTCGTTTTACCCGGATTGGGATGGACTGTCGTCGTTTGGCAACCGGTTCTTTGTGTCGCTGACAGCCGCGTTTATTCTGGGCCTCACCTCGATATTTGATAGGCTCGCCCATGTGTGGCAAGAGCGCCGTGCCGCTATATTTGCCTACGGCGCGACAACTACGCTCATCATTTGGAACCTGGGGCTCATCTTTCAATGGGGAACCCACTTGATTCCAGCGCGTGGGCCGATTTCGTGGCGCGAGGCAAGCTATAACCAAGTGGCGGTGGTTCCCACAAGGGCGGCGCGAACGTTGAAAGCCTACATGACCCGCAGGAAGCAGTTGATGGGGCATATCGAAGAGGAAGACGTGAAGCAGCTCAAGTCGGGGCAGGCGGAGGGAACGGAGTGAGCGGCGCCGCCTCTATGACGGAATCGACTGCGCCGGCGAAATCGACGGTGATGCGGATCACGCCGCCGAGCCGGTGGTGGGTGCTGCCACTGGGTGAGCTGTGGAATTATCGCGAGCTACTTTATTTTTTTGTCTGGCGCGACATCAAGATCCGCTACAAGCAGACGGCGATTGGGGCTGCCTGGGCTGTCTTGCAACCGTTCTTAACCATGCTCGTGTTCAGTTTATTTTTTGGCAGGCTCGCGCACATTCCTTCGCAGGGGCTGCCGTATCCCATTTTTTATTACAGCGCGTTGCTTCCCTGGATGTATTTCGCTGGCGCGCTGCAAAACGCGACGAACACAATCGTGGAAAACCAGCGTGTGATTACCAAGGTTTATTTTCCGCGGCTGGCATTGCCGCTGTCGGCCGTGCTTTCGGGCCTCGTCGATTTCGGCATCTCTTTTCTGATGTTCGTGGCAATGGCAATTTATTACGGCATTCATCCGTCGGCCGCCACGCTGTGGTTTCCATTATTTCTGGTGCTGGCAGTGCTGACGGCCTTGGGAGTCGGGCTGTGGCTATCAGCACTGAACGCAATTTATAGGGACGTGCGATACGTGCTGCCATTTCTGGTGCAGTTCTGGTTGTTCGCGTCGCCCGTCGCATACCCAAGCTCGCTGGTGCCGGAAAGATGGCGCTGGCTCTACGGGCTGAACCCGATGGCCGGGGTGATTGAGGGATTCCGATGGTCGCTGGCGGGACATGGTGAGCCGCCGAGCCGGTTGATCTTTGTTTCTGCCGGAGTGGTTCTGCTCTTGCTGGTCAGTGGCGTGGCATATTTTCAGAAAATGGAGACGACGGTTGCCGATGTGGTGTGAGCGAATTGCGCGTTAAGAAATGACCGAGACTGTCATTCACGTTGAAGGGCTGGGCAAGCGCTACCGGGTGGGAGAGCGCGAACGCTATCTCGCGTTGCGGGACGTGCTGACGGGCGTTTTCACCGCCCCCCTGCGGCGCGGCCCCAGGCGAGCGCCGGATTACCTGTGGGCATTGCGCGACGTGAGTTTTGATATATCGCAGGGCGAAGTGGTAGGACTGGTTGGGAGGAACGGCGCCGGGAAAACGACGCTGCTGAAGCTGCTGTCACGCATCACACGACCTACGGAAGGGTTTGCCGAAGTGCATGGCCGCGTGGGGAGCCTGCTGGAAGTCGGCACTGGATTCCATCCGGAGCTGACCGGACGCGAAAACATTTTCTTGAGTGGCGCGATTCTGGGAATGAGCAAGCGGGAAATTGAGCGAAAGCATGACGAAATTATAGCGTTTGCCGGTGTCGAGCGCTTTCTGGACACGCCGCTGAAACATTTCAGCACCGGCATGCAGATGCGGCTGGCGTTTGCCGTCGCGGCGCATCTGGAGCCTGAAATTCTGCTGGTGGATGAAGTGCTGGCCGTCGGTGACCTGGAATTTCAGAAGAAGTGCCTGGGGAAAATGCAGGAGGTCTCAAGAAGCGGCCGCACGATTGTGTTTGTGAGCCATCAATTGAACCAGATTCGCCGACTTTGCGAGCGCGTGTTTTGGATTGACGGCGGCCAGATCCGCGCAGAAGGTCTGACGGGCGAGATCGTCGGCCGGTATGAATCGGCCACTCTCGAAGCGGACGATACGGACGCCAATGCAGAGCGATGCTTCATGCGCTGGTCCATCTGCGGGAAGGACAACGTGGTTCGGGATGGCCTGCGGGACGTGACATTTCATTTTCATGTTCGGCTTCAAGAGCCTGTTTCGCAGGGTCACTTTGGATTGGCAATCTTGAACGATGCGGGTGCGGTGCTGGTCGGTTGGGGGTTCGACAATCTGGACATGGCTGCAGGAAATCATGAAATCGTTCTGCGCGTGCCAGCTCTTCCATTGCGTCCCGGGGCCTATTCGATTACCTGCAGTTTGTTCAACCGGGGCAATAATCTGACCGGCGGCCACCTGATCGAGCAGTGGTACGCCCTGCCACCTTTGATTGTAGATACTCCGCCGCTCTCGCATCCGCAGGATCGCTGGGCGGGAGTGATGAATCTCCCTGCAGAAATGGAAGTTCGGGGAGAGTGAGGGGGAGATGGGGAAGCGGCTCCAACGAATCAATTCAGGCATGAAGTCAAAAACCACTCCGAAAGTCGCCGTCGTCCGCACAGATAACGACGACTTGGCCATGGCATTGGAGATGGCGCGACAACAGATTCCCGAACTATTTCCCGCTTCCCTGCCGCATCAGGTGGTGATCAAACCGAACCTTTGCGATATCACGGCGTGGGAATCCGGGGTGACGACAGATCCTCGGTGGCTGAAAGTGCTCACAAGAGCGCTCCGATCCATCCGGCCAGACGTGCAGGTCCGCGTGGTCGAATCGGATGCCATCAGCGCGTACAAGACCTACCGCTCGTGTGACGAAACATTTGAACGGCTTGGATACATTTCCGCGGCAAGAGAGGCTGGCGTAGAGTTGGTGAACCTCTCGCGGTGCGACACGATTGACATTCGGATCGACGGCCTCCCCGTTCCAGTCAGAATCCCGCAACTTTTTCTCGAAGAACTGTTTTTCATCTCCCTCGCAAATATGAAGGTGCATGCGTACACGCGGATGACGGGTGTCCTGAAAAATTCTCTGGGACTGCTGAGCGATGCTGACATCTCCGGTTTGCATCCATATCTCTCCGCTCTGATCAGCGGTCTGCACCGGCTGATTCCTCCGGACCTCTGCATAATAGACGGGCGGATTGGTCTCGAGGGACAGGGGCCCATCATCGGTTATCCTGTGCGTATGAACACGATCGTGATGGGGAATGACGCGCTGGGAGTGGACGAAACATCCTGCATGCTGATGGGGATTCAACCGAAGGATGTGGCTCATCTTCGCCAGACCGCTACAGATTTGGGCAGGAGGCTCGGCCAGAGCCAGCTTGTTGGAGACGCTCGACCAAGGACATTCGCTTTTTCCGGAGAGCAGGTGCACGAGGCAGTGCAGTTAAAATTCGGGAGCAAGCGATTCCATCAACGCATGGAGGCGTTCACGAGCCGTTGGATTGATCGGGCTCTGCGCTTCAAGCACGACCCGCTTACGTTCACAAAAGGCGCAGTGTCAAAGTTAGCGAGAGGCCGGCGTGCACGATAGACTCAGGATCGGGGTGGTCGGGGCGGGAGCGGTCATCGAGCGTTACCACATGCCCGCGATCAGCGCCGTTCCTGAAGTGGTCCGCACCATCGTGGTTGACGCGGACGGCGAGCACGCGCGCCGGATTGCCGATCGTTACAATTTTCCGTTGTCGAGCAGTGATCTCAGCGATCTTGTTAAAAATTGTGATGCCGCAGTCGTTGCAGTCCCGAATGGACAGCACGCGGCGGTTTCCTGTGAGTTGCTCGCGAAGGGCGTTCATGTGCTTTGTGAAAAGCCGATGGCTCGCAATCGGGACGAGTGCATTCGGATGATCGAAGCCTCTCGCCGTGGCCGAGCGCAACTGTGCATCGGACATAACCGGCGATTCCGACAGCACGTTGAGCTTGCGAAAAAATTGCTCGATAGAGGATTCATTGGCGAGGTCACGAAAATAGAGGCCGAAGAAGGCAGCCCGAGCGACTGGCCGCGATCGCAGGCCTACTTTGACCCTGCCTTGTCCGGGGGCGGGGCTCTTCTGGATACGGGGATCCATTCCATTGACTTGATTCGCTGGTTGGTTGGCGAGTTCGAGGACGTGGAGTACGAAGGAAACGGGACGGAGGAGTGGGTCGAAAGTGAGGCAGAACTGCGATTTCATCTCTCGAGCGGCGCTAGTGGAAAGATCACCGTGAGCCGGACCCGCACGCTCCTACAAAGGCTGACAATCACTGGAACGGAAGGGGCACTTGAGATTGGGCTCTGGGAGCCGCGCCTGGGAGTCCGATGCCGAAAAGGAAAAGCGTTTGAGAATTTCGAGCGGCTGGATGTCGCCGTGAGCCGGCGGCCTCCGCTCGATCCATCTTTTGTGGATCAACTGCGAAACTTCGTCGGCGCGGTCAGGGGCGAAGGGCATTTGCTGGTAGACGGCGCCGAAGGCATGTCGGCTGTGGAGGTTGTGTCCCGCGCCTATCGGGGCGACGCCTCGACGCCGCTGATTCGTGCGCGCGCGTCCGGCGAGAGGAGATAGGCGCCCTGTTAACGCGCACACATTTTGAAATTTTTCGGCATCAACTCTGGAGAAAGGTACGGAGCCGCCGGGTGCCATGCCCTCTCTGCGGTTCGAAAAGGGCGTCGCGACTATACAAATCGCCGAATGTGCATATGGCTGTGTTCCGGGAAATATTCGCGGAGGGAGTTGAGTCGTGTAAAGACTGTGGATTCGTGTACACAAATCCGCGCATGTCCGCGAAGAGTCTCGAGAAATACTACAGCAGGAATTACCGGCTCGAAGGGTTGGCGGTTCCGAAATCGCTAGAGGAGTTCTTGGGGGAATCGTATAAGGAAATTTGGTTTTCAAAAGGGCGCGACGTGAACCTCGTACTTGCCGAGAAATCAGGCGGGCGACTTCTCGACGTCGGCTGTGCCTCAGGCTCTCTTCTTTGGCTAGCGAAGGAAAAAGGGTTCGCAGTAAAAGGTGTGGAGGTGGGGCGCGCCTCTGCTGAGTTCGCGACTAATGTCCTGGGAATCGAAGTTTTTTGCGGGCAACTCGAAGATGCGCGGTTCCGCGATGGCGAGTTTGACGTGATCACGATGATTCACTCTCTGGAGCATGTCCCGGACCCGCGGCGAGTGTTCCAAGAAATTCGCCGGATCCTTGCCGATGATGGAGTCTTTATCGTCGTGGTTCCGAACTTCGGGAGTTGGAGTGCGAAGCGGGATGCTGTGCGCTGGAAATGGCTTCAACCGGAGAACCACTATTCGCATTTCACTCCGGAAACCCTGAGAGAGATGGCCAACCGCGAGAATTTTATCGCCGCAATGGGCACCGAAGAAGGCCGCTACGGGGAAGAAGACATTCGAGCGGTCTATGGAGCTGAGGATATTCGGAGGCTTCAATCGGAACTGAAAGGAAACGAGATAATTCTTGTGGGCCGAAAACGAATTGGAAATGCGGAGGCCAATGCCACCCAGCCGGCTTCCATTCGGACACCCGTGAGACCGGAAATTCACGCGAGCTCCGGCACGAGTGCCCGGAGGTGAAGATTTATTTGCCCTCTCGAATCGATAAATGTGAATAGGCCCTACAATGAGTTCCCCCATGAATAGGCCCGCGCTAACAGTCCTGATCGACACGTACAATCACGAGCGCTTCATCGAAGCAACGATCTTGAGCGTGCTGGAGCAGGATTTCCCTGCTTCAGATCGGGAGATTTTGGTTGTGGACGACGGGTCGACCGACCGAACGCCGGAAATCGTGCACAAATTTGAGCCGCGCATTCGCATGATTCGAAAAGCGAACGGCGGGCAGGCTTCCGCGTTTAACGCGGGTATTCCGGAAGCGAGAGGCGCAATCGTAACTTTCCTCGATGGCGATGATTCGTGGGCCAAACAAAAGCTTTCGGTCGTAGCAGCGGCATTTGAGCAAAACGCGGGCATAGGGGCCGTTGGGCATGGCTTTTTTGTAATTGACGCGGCAGGCAAGATCCAGTCGACCGTACTTCCGGAAAAAATGGTTGAACTCGACGTCACCTCGGAATCAGGCGCGCGACTTTTCAGCCAGTTGCGATGCTTCCTGGGCACCAGCAGGATTGCGTATCGCAAAAGCATTCTGGAAAGAATTCTTCCCGTCCCGGAGGGCGCAGTCATTGAAGCGGATGAACACTTGTTTACCCTGGGCTTGTGCGTGGCCGGGGCCATCATCTTGCCCCAACCCCTTTGCAACTATCGCCTCCATGAGGGAAATCTCTACATGATCCAGCAGGACGACGATCGGCGGCTTCGCCGCAAATACGAATCACTCGTTTGTCTCTTGCAAAACTTGCCGCCCCGCATGGAGGCGCTGCATATATCGCCAGAGATTAAGCGGATCATGCTCGAGCCGCTGGCGGTAGAGGTTCAGGCACACCGGCTCCAGCTCGACGGCGGGTCGCGCTGGGAAATGTTTTGCGTGGAGCGAGCAGGCGCGCGCATTGCATACCGGCACGCTCCGATTGGCTACCGGCTCTTCAAATACCTTGTGCTGGGGCTGACGCTGATTTTCCCGGCTCGGCAATTTCTCCGCATCAAGCGCTGGTACTCAGAGAAAGGATTGCGAAATCTTCGCCGGTGGATCGGCGAGCCGGTGCCGGCAGCCCCAATCAGCGAGCAGCGTTCTGCAAAGTCGAATCTTGGCGGGGCTTGACCGATCACATGGCAACATTGGCGCGACAGAAGAGACGCCGAGATCAAATAGTTTGCGCGGCACATATCGCGCGCGACGCAACACCGGAGATCACCTGGTGAGCATGACCGAAAGGATGCGGACTGATTGGGACAATCGTGCGCGGAAAGACGCCTACTATTACATCGCCTCGTGGCGCAAAGACTGGGACGATTCCGGCTTTCTCGCATCTGGTGAAGAAGACTTTCAGCGGTTTGTTGCGCCGGCGTTTGATCGCTTTCAGTTTTCGCCGGATGGAAAGACCATGCTCGAGCTGGGCTGCGGGGCGGGGCGCATGACTGGAAGTTTTGCCGGACAATTTGCTTCTGCAATCGGGTTTGATGTCTCCAATGAAATGCTCGCACTCGCAAGAGCGCTGCACCAGACCGCAGAGAACATAAAGTGGGTGCAGGGCAACGGTGCCGATCTCAGCAATGTGCGAAGCGCTTCGATCGATTTCGTCTTCAGCTATCTTGTGCTGCAACACTTGCCGGAAGAAGCGCTCGTCCACACTTATCTTCGAGAAATTCTCCGCGTATTGAAAGATGGCGGGATTTGTCTGTTTCAGTACAACGGAACTTCCGAGAAATTCATGAATTGGAAAGGCCGCGCAGTCTGGGGTGTCGCGGATTTGCTGTGGCGAATACGGCTCACCGGTGTCGGCCGGTCAGTTGCGAAATTGTTGGGGCAAGATCCGGAAATGGCCGGTAGAAGCTGGCACGGCATCGGTGTGAAAGCCGAACGCGTGGTAGAAACAGTCCGCTCCGCTGACGGCTCCGTGCTTGAACTTTCCGGCGACAACACGGCGATGGCATGGTGCTGCGCAAGGAAAAATTCCGGTCTCGGCGAGTTAGGCCGGCCATGATTTCACTCGGGATTAACTATTCACAGATGCATGACTCTTCGGCGTGCATTGTGCGCGATGGCGAAGTCTTGTTTGCCGTCGCGGAAGAGCGGCTAAGCCGTGTGAAACATGATGCGTCCTTCCCGGTCTTGGCGATTCGCTCGTGTCTGGAATTTGCCGGAGTGCGCGCGGACGAGCTGGACTTTATTTGCCAGGGATGGTCGCCGCCACGCGTCGGATTTTTGCACGATCTCGGCTGTTACGCCTCGGGGAAACTGCCGCTCGAATCGCGCGCGCTCCTGAATTCAACTCGCTATTTTCTCAGCACCTGGCACCAGCACGGCGGCGAGAATCTTTTCCGAGAACACTTCGGCCAGACGAGAGCGCATTTCCGTTTTGTGGACCATCATCTCGCGCATGCCATCAGTGCCTACTCCTTCTCCGGATTCGACGAGGCCACTGTGCTTATCCTCGATGGGCGCGGCTCATGGGAGGCGACTTCGCTCTGGCACGGCCGCAATGGGAATCTCAAACATGTTTGGACGATTCCCTGGCCGAATTCACTGGGCCTTTTCTATGCACAGTTCACGCAGTACCTCGGCTTTCAGCCATACAGCGACGAATGGAAGGTGATGGGACTCGCGCCCTACGGCGAATCGGGGATTAAGCTGCGTGAATTTATCGTCCCGGACGACAATCCTTACCACGTGACGACGCGGCTGTTGATCGGCCCGGAATCCGCGCCTAGCGCAGGTATCGAAGCGCGCCTGGGGCCGAGACGCGCGCCAGAATCCGAAATTGACGCGCGCCATAAAAATGTGGCGTTCGCCGTTCAAGATGCTTGCGAGCAGGCGATGATGACGCTGGTGCGCGCAGCGGTAGAGAAAACCGGCTGCCGTAGTTTGTGCCTTGCGGGCGGTGTGGCGCTGAACTCGAAAGCAAACGGAAAAATCCTTGCGTCCGGTGTGATAGACCGCATCTTCATCCAGCCGGCCGCCGGAGATGACGGCGTATGTCTCGGTGCGGCGCTGGCGCCATATCTCGATGCCGGAGGGAAATTGCCGGTTCGGAAGATGCGCCACGCTTACCTTGGACCGGAAAGTTGCGACGCGGAAATCGAGAAGGCACTCCAGACGTACAAGCTGCGCGCGACGCGCGTCGCTGATCCTGCGAAAACCGCCGCCGAATTGCTGTCGAATGGGAAAATACTGGGATGGTTTCAGGGGCGCATGGAATTCGGGCCGCGCGCGCTGGGCGACCGCTCGATTCTAGCGGACCCACGCGATCCGGAAATGAATGCAAAGGTAAACAACGCGGTGAAATTCCGCGAATGGTGGCGTCCATTTGCGCCCTCGATGCTGGCTGAGGTGGCGGATCAGTATCTAGAGTCGTCCACCGATTCGCCGTTCATGGTGTTGACAGCGCAGGTAAAACCTGAAAAGCGCAACGTGATTCCCTCCGTGACTCATGTGGACGGCAGCGCGCGGCCGCAGACTGTCGAGCGCGACGTAAACCCGCTCTACTGGCGCCTGATTCACGAGTTTGGCGAGAGAACGGGAGTGCCGGTGGTGATGAACACGTCGTTCAATTTGAGAGGCGAGCCAATCGTGTGCACGCCGACGGAGGCCGTGCGCACGTTTTTCAGCTCCGGGATGGATGCGCTGGTGATCGGCAGCTTCGTGGTGGAAAAGTAGCGGGCGAACCAATGCGTTCCATTGTCACCGCTCGAGATGCACGGACCCCGGCCATCCTTTTCGCCAGTTTTGCCACTTTCTATGCCCTACTCCGCTCGAAGAATATTTTCGCAGTTGATGGGGCGCATCGTTGCTTTGAGGTCTATCGTCGCCAGACTCTTTTCTTTCATCCGAATAATCACTTGCTATACCCGGTCAACGTACTTGTGTGGTCTCGAATCGCGTCTGTTCTGGGCCTCAGGGAAAACGGACCACTCCAATTCTTTTCAACGATCCAACTGATGAACTGTTTTGCTGCCGCCGGATGCGTGGCGTTGCTTTATTTCCTGATGTACCAGGTAATTCCGTCCTGGCGGCTATGTCTTGGCGTTGCGGTCGGGTATGGTTTCTGCAAGGCCGTCCTGGAACAGGCAACGAACGCGAACGAACCATTGATGGGTGTCCTCTGGAGTCTTCTTGCAATTTCTTGTGCGGCACTTTCGCTCAAGGTGAAATCGAACTGGCCGTTATTGGTTTCAGGTTTCCTATTCTCCCTGGCGCTGGCTACTTACGAATCAACAGTGTTCCTGGGGCCCGCCGCGATTGTCCTGATCGTCCAAAACTCGTTGAATGACGACGGTCATCCGGTGCACCCAAACCGGTGGCTTAGAGTTGGCGCGCTTGCGATGGGCGGCCTGGCGGGCTGTGTTCTAATTTACGGTGGGGCATATTATTTCGAGGGACTTAGAACTCCTTTCTCGATGCTGCGGCGTTTCTTAGTTCTTGAGACCGGTCGCGTGTACTACGGCGCGAGCGGTGGAAAGCTGCTCAACGTGCCGGTTGGACTGATTCACAATATCTTCCCGACGCTGAAGAATTACACGGGGCTCCGCAATCTGCTGGAAGGCCCAATATCGTCTCTGGTCTCTTTCGGCTTTTTTCTCCTGCTTTTCTTCACTCTTCTCGTCTTCGGATTGAGGCAGATATGGAAATGCCGGACCTCTATGCCAGGTCCTCTGAAAGCTGGACTGCTATCTGCAACTGTCGGCTTCGTATTTACTATGATTCCCATCCTGATCTGGGATCCGCAATACGACAAACTCTGGCTGCAACCGCTGGCGTGTCTCGCGTATCTCTCGGCCATTGCGCTGTACTTGATTGGCCAGGACCCCCGAAATCATTTCCGGATTTCAAAAGTGCTTCCAGTAGTTGTCCTAATCGGTTGTCTCTCGAATGTGACCTGGGCAGTTTACGACCACGCACACGAGACGCAGGGCATGCAAGAAGCTCAGAGAGTGGCGGGAATCGTGGGGAAGCAGGACCTCGTTGTGGGCGGCTGGGATAATGTGTCACTGCTGTACTCTGATATTTGGCGGAGCCAGACGCAGTTTATCGATTTCACATCGGAATCGGTATCGTACGGGAAAGACGTCACGGCGCGTCTGAATGAGTCGGTTCTGAAAGCGGAGGAAAGAGGGGGGCGCGTGTACTTTCTCGGAGTAGTTGACATCCCGAAGAAGGCCTGGGACTCCTACCTTGGAATCAGGTGCGGTGTGCCGTTTTCGGAATTGGCCTTGTACCGGGCAAACTCCTCTACGGTTGCGAAATTTGAGAGTGGTTCCATCGATGTGACTTTGTGGCAGTTTGATTTGGCTACTGTGAAACCGGCGCTTGCTGCGCCGAACGAGAAATTCTAAGACGCGGACGCGCCAGTGACCGAAGACCTCGTGGTGGAAAACTAGAATGCGCCGAAAAGCAGTTGAATTGTTCGTGTGCCTGAAGTGCGGGGGACCGCTCCGAGTTTCAGGCGTGCGCTCAGAAAACCTGGCAAAGGGCGAGATCATCGAGGGCCAGCTAATTTGCGAGCAGTGCCAACTGGAGTATCCGATCGTGCGCAATCTTGCGCGTTTCGTCCCGACGGAATCCTATGCGGCTTCCTTCGGCTTTCAGTGGAACCGTTTTGATCGCTTGCAAGTGGATTCGGTGATGCACAACGATTTGAGCCGCGATCGTTATTATAAGACCACCGGTTGGCCAGCACGCCTCGAAGGGCAGCGGATTCTGGAGGCAGGGTGTGGCTCGGGGCGGTTTACTCCGCTCGCGTTGGAAACGGGCGCGGAAGTTTTTTCATTCGATTTGAGCATGGCGGTGGAGGCGGCCTGGCGCAACAACTCAGAATCTGAAATGGTCACGGTGTTTCAGGCCAGCATCTATGAGATTCCGCTGCGCAAAGAAGTCTTCGACAAGATTTTCTGCATGGGAGTGCTGCAACATTGCCCTGACGTCGCGGCAGCTTTTCGAAGTCTGCTTCCCTTCCTGCGCCCGGGCGGCGAAATCGTGATTGACGTGTATGAAAAGCCGAGCGGATTTCCGCCGCTGAAATATCTCGCGCGGCCGTTCGTCAAGCCACTGGGCACGGAGGGCATTTACCGTCTGTTAAGCTGGACCATTCCGCCGGCGTTTGAAGTGAAGAAAGCGCTCCACCGAATCCCGGCGGTTGGTCCGCTACTCGGCGCGTTGATTCCGATTGGGCCGATTTCCCACGCGCCGCGGCTGAACTACACGGATGAGGAATTGAAACAAGTGAAAATCCTGAGTGCACTCGACATGCTGTCGCCGGTTTATGACCAGCCGCAAAGAATGGAAGACGTCAGACAATGGTTTCACGATGCCGGACTGACCGAGGTAGAACTGAAGCGTGGCTACAACGGAATCAACGCCAAGGGCAAACGCCCGAACTAATACTTGGATCGCACTGCTCGGCCGCCCGCACGAAGATTCCTCCTCAGAATCGTGTTTGAGATTGATTTCGGAGGGGTGCATGAAAAGAGACACACGCTGGGAGGAAGCACAACAGTGCGAGGTGGAGTTTTGGGACGGCATGGCTCGTCTGGACCACGGCGTTCTGCGCGTTCTCGCAGATAACGCCGAAAAGGCCGAGTTGTTGAAACAACATCTCACCCACGTGCCTCGGGTCGCCCTGGAAGTGGGCACGGGCCCCTTCGGTTTGGGTCTGATCGGCTTCTTGCCCGATATTCCTTTCCGAATCGCTTCGGATCCACTCCCGCCAAGCCCGATGGATCATTACGATTTGCTCCGGCGGTATGTTCACGAACGACGTTCAGTGATGCAATACGCGGTCTTATGGGGTGAAGAAATACCGATGCAAAATGACAGCTTGGACCTGGTGATATGCTGCAACGTGATTGATCACGCATCGAATCCAGATCTGATTCTCGAAGAAATCCACCGCGTCTTGAAACCGGGCGGTCTCTTGTTCATGGATGTGCACACATTCTCTGTTGCGGGCCTTGCGAAGTGGCATGCTTTCACGAAATTCAGGCACAAGGATGAAATGCTGGTAATCGCGCATCCCTACCGCATGTTTGAAACACGCATCCGGTACAAATTAAAGGCGCACGGGTTCCGAGTAAAGAAGGTGACAGGTCACACGTTTCTAAGCACTCTCATCGGCCACTTTAGAATATCTTCGTTCCTAGGAGTCAAAGGACCGCGATGATACTGCTGTTGGGAAAACGGGATCTCCCGGTGGATGGCGTCGAAGATTACTGCGCATTTCTGGGTGAGGCGCTCGAGCGGCGCGGCGTGCAGCTCCAGAAAGAACGGGTGAGCTGGAGCGAGCGGGGATGGCTCCAAGCGCTGTGGCATTTATGGCAATCGAGTGCCGCGTGGCGTGACGATTGGGTGCTCCTCCAGTACACGGCGCTGGGATGGTCACGTCGTGGCTTCCCATTTGGCGCGGTTGCGGCGATCGAGATTTTGCGCTGGCGCGGAGCGCGTTGCGCCGTGGTGTTCCACGAACCCTTCGGACTCGGCGGTCCTCGTCGGATTGATGGAATCCGCGAGGCTTGCCAGAACTGGGTAATGCGTAGCTTGTATCACAGCGCGGAAAAAATTATCGTGACCAGGCCGGTCGAGACCATCACTTGGCTGACGAGGGGTGACAGGAAGGCCGCGTTTGTCCCCATCGGCGCTAATATTCCCGCGCGTTTGCGTCGCCAAGTACCCTCGATCGAGCGCAATGGCAAGCAAAGGACGGTCGCGGTCTTCTGCCTGAGCGATCCGCCGAACCAGCTCCGGGAAATAGGCGACATCTCGCATGCGCTGCGCATGACGGCGATGGACAACGCGAAACGGCGCATTGTTTTTCTCGGGAGAGGAACAGCCGAGGCGCAGGGAGAGATTGAGCGGGCGTTCGACCAGACATCCGTGGAAGTCACGAATCTGGGGCTTCGAAGCGCCGAGGAAGTCGCTGACACTCTGGCCGGAGCCGACGCCATGCTTTGCGTCCGCGGGGAGCTATCGCCGGGCCGCGGAAGTGCGATTGCGGGAATCGCTTGTGGTTTGCCGATCATCGCGTATGGGGAGTCAGCAAGAAGCTTCCCCCTGAGCCAAGGGGGGGTGTGTCTAGTGCCCTATGGCGACCGGGAAGCTCTCGGCGCCGCGCTTCGGCAGATTCTGGATGACATGGAGTTGCGCGAGCGACTGAGTGCGACGAGCCGCGAGGCGCAGGAGAATTATTTTTCCTGGGATGTAATTGCGGAAAGATTCGTCCAGGCACTGGATGAACCGCGGGCAAAGGAATGAAGATCCTGATCTATTCCCATGATTTCTTGCCTGTACCAGGGGGACTTCAGTCAGTCGTGCTGGAACTCGCTCGCGGCCTCAGTGCGTGGACAGTCAGTCAGGCAGGCAACGAAGCGATGGAAGTGATCGTCGTGACGCAGACGCCGGAGCTCATGGACCAGGAGAATGATGAGCCATTCGGGATTGTACGCTGTCCCGGATTCTGGAAGGTCCTTCAACTTCTGCGCGAGGCGGATATCGTCCATTTAGCTGGGCCCGCATTGTTGCCGCTGGGGCTGGCGCTTCTGCTCGGAAAGCCAGTTGTTATCGAGCATCACGGTTTTCAAGCGGCCTGCCCGAATGGATTGTTATTCTTCGAGCCAACGCAGGCCCCTTGCCCCGGACATTTCATGGCTGGGCGTTATTCCAAGTGCGTGGAATGCAATAAAGGGAGAGTTGGCCTGCTGAAAAGTATGCGGTCGCTGCTTGGAACGCATCTGAGGAGATGGCTTGCCGACCGGGCGGCTTTCAACATTACTCCGACAGATTGGCTCGCTATCGTTCTGGGCCTCCGGCGGATGAGAACTGTCTACCACGGGATATCGCCAAGCCCTGCACCGGACGCTGCGCCGCCTGCACCGACCGAACTTTCCCCTCCGTCCGATTCGACATTTGCATACCTGGGCCGATTAGTGAGCACGAAAGGAGTTGAAGTTCTATTAGAGGCGGTTAAGCAACTGCGCAAGGCAAACTACAAGTTTCAGTTAAAGATCATCGGAGACGGTCCAGAAAACAGGCCTCTGAAAACGCGAGCCGCCCAACTGAACGGACAGATCGAATTCCTGGGTCACGTCCCCGAAGGGAAGATTGAGGCAGCTCTCGTGGACGTCAGCGCAGTGGTGATGCCTTCGCTGGGAGGGGAAGTCTTCGGACTCGTAGCGGCGGAAAACATGTTCCGCGGCAAGTTGCTTATCATATCTGATATCGGCGCATTGCAGGAGGTTGTGGGAGAGACCGGACTGGTGTTCCGCACAGGAGACGCTGGGGGCCTGGCGGCCTGCATGCGTGAAGTAATCGAGAAGCCATCGTTGGCCGGGACGTTGGGCTCTGCGGCTCGCTTGCGCGCCGTCCAGGTATTCAATCGGGATAGTATGATTCGCGGTCACGTTGCTCTTTATCGAGAGGCATTACTTCATTGAACTCATCGGAACTCAAGACCACCACGATGCCTGGACTCCACGACTTCGTGGTGGAGCGAGTGCTCGCGCGGTTCGCTCAACCGGGAGAATCCGCGATTGACCTCGGAGCAGGAACCGGGCTGCTGGCGACGCGGATGCAAGCGCTGGGATGGAATGCCATGGGAGCGGACAAGAATGCGAATGGATTCAAGGCCGCGCTCCCCTTTCAACAAGTGGATTTGAACAACCCCGAATTTAGCAAGCATCTTGGCGAAGGCCGGTTTTCAATGGTCACCGCGGTGGAAGTGATCGAACACGTTGAGGCCCCCATCAGTTTGCTCCGCAACGCCCGGCGGCTGTTGAAGCCTCATGGGCGCGTGGTGATCACCACGCCGAATGTGGACAATGTATCCGCACGCGTAAAGTTTCTGCTGACGGAAAAAATCCGCATGATGGATGAGACAAGCGAGCCGACGCACATCTCGCCCATCTTCTGGGATCTCTTCCAGCGCCAATTTCTTCCCATTGCCGGATTGAAGGTCGAAGAGCATCATCTTCATCCGGCAAACGGGTATATCGGCACCCGCCGGCGATACACCTGGATGATGCGCGGGCTTTCGTGGATTGTGCGAGGTGAATGCAAATTCGGCGACAACCATGTCATCGTACTCCAAGCTCGAGATGAAACACCGTGAAAGGTGTTCCTGTTCCCGAAGGGAGTGAACACACGGCCTCTCGAGAAACATCTTCGGGAGCCATGAACTCTTCTGAGACTGCCGGCCCCGACCGGCTGCGCGACTGGGGATGGCGAATCGTGCCTGTTCTGGTTGGCGCGGCGATGGTGGCGAGTAATCACTGGTTCACAGTCGTGGATGACGAATGCGCGATCATCGATCGCGCCGCGCAACCCATCTATCAAACTGTGCGGGTGTTTCTCCGCGGCTCAGGCCAACACGAGCACCCCCCGCTCTATGACTTCTTCCTTCACGCCTGGTTGCAGCTCACGGGTGGTGAAATGCAATTTCTGCGCATCCCCTCAATCATTTTTTACGTGCTGGGCGCCTGGACCCTCTCGAAATGCGCGAAGGAATTGGGCGGCAGGAAAAGCCAGATTTGGGTGCTCATTCTCGTGGTACTTTGGCCGTACGGATTTCATTTTGGACGGCTGGCGACGTGGTATTCATTTTCATTCCTCCTGGTCTCGCTGGTAACGCTGACGTACTTAAGATATGTGGACCGTCCGAATGCAAATAACTGGATTTGGCTTCTGATCTGTTCCCTTGCCCTGATCTACACCAGCTACTTCGGATGGGCTTTCCTGGCTTGCCTGACGCTCGACTTCGCCATCAGGAACCGCAATAACCCGGCGAAATGGTGGCAGCCGCTCGTCGGTGCGGGCGCGATACTAATCGCGGCCTATTTGCCGATACTCGCAGTCTTTCTGAAAGAACTGCGGCACGGTGTCCACGGAGGGTATTCGGTCATCGCTGTCGTTCTCACCGGGATCTACGACCTTTATTGCTTGTTTGTGAGCGAATCTGTGGCCCCATGGTTCTGGGCACTCGGTGTACCTGCGGGAATTGCAATATGTGTCTCTGCGCTGGTTACCCTCTTCGGGAGTCCCTTACTGGCAAAACGATTCCTTGTGTATTTTTCATTGCTATTCGTGGCCATGACGGTCCTGGGCATTCTTGACGTGAAACGGGCCATGCTGATCGCCGCGTGGCTGATCCTGCCCATTGGCGTCACCCTCGGAACTCTGCGAAGCCAGCCGGCGCGCAGAGCACTGATTGCATCTCTCGCCGTCGTTGGGGCTGTGGGCTGGTTTGGAATTTTTTATCGGGGATTGTATGCGGCGCCGCACTGGGTAGAGCCGTGGGAGAGCGTGGCGCGTCAGGCGGCGGGCGTGGTTCATGATGGCGGGATCGTGATTGGCAACAATCCGTCGTTCTTTTTCTATCTCACGTACATCCTGCCGCAAGAAAAGGAGGGGGCGGCGGCAGGTTTTTCCGGGCTATTGCCCGATTCAACCCGACGACAAAATGTATATGACCCCCAACAATGGATCGCGGCGGGCCGTCCGATGGGCCCGTCCGTGCTATTTGTAAAGGGCTTGCAGTACGATATCCCGGCGGCTCCAACTATTGAAACCGAACAATGGTTGGACACCCATTGCTCATTGACGAGCGCGCAGCAACTGGTTCGGGACATGGGGGCAAAATGGAAGCAGCGTTTCTCGCCGGCTACTAGACAGGTTGAATGGAGGATCCGGGAGAGGCTGTACGGTTGCCGCTGACGACGGCTGTCCCCTGTGGGATAGAATGGCTGTGCGACATACGTTAGCTCGAGATGTATCTCGGGAAGAGAAAGTGAAGGAGGCTGCAGTTTGTTGAAGGATCGAGTCCCGGCGATGAGAAATCAGGCGCTGATTGGCTTTGGCCTGTTTGTCATCGCTTTCTGGCTAGCCTGGCAGATCGGCGGGAAGATTGCGGTGTGGGACCTTCGGACGCTTGAATTCGGCGCGTTCACGATAGCTGGATGCGCCGTAGCGATATTGATCCTGAGGGATTGGCGATCGGGGTTCTATGTCTTCCTGGTTTGGCTGCTGTTCGAGGATCTGGTCCGAAAATATCTGGGCAACAACATGGCCATATTTTTTGCCAAGGATATTTTGGCGGGCCTCATCTATGTTTCCCTGTTTGTTGAAATCCGAAAGGGCCGCGAGAAAGTATTTCACCCCCCGTTCCTGCTGTTTCTGAGCATGTTCATCTGGCTGGCGGCGCTGCAGGTCTTCAACCAGAATTCGCCGAGCGTGGCGTACGGACTGCTGGGCTTCAAGGTTTATTTCTTCTACGTCCCGTTGATGTACGTGGGATATGCGCTGATCCGATCGGACGAAGACCTGAGGAAATTCCTGGTGGCCATCGCAGCCCTCGCGGGGGTGATCTCTTCGCTTGGAATTGCGCAGGCAATATTGGGACACAGTTTCTTGAATCCAACGACGTTGGCTCCGGAGCTGCGAGATTTGGGTGAACTGGATCGCTATACCCCGTTGTCGAATCGAATGGTCTCCCTGCCGACGGCGACGTTCGTGAGTTCGGGCCGTTTTGGAGATTATCTGATCGTTGCGGCAATTATCACCATGGGGACTGCCGGATACCTGCTGCTCTACACCAAGCGTAGCCGTAAGCTCATCTACATTGTTTTCGGCCTTGTCGGTGGGGCCACTCTGTTCAGCGGGTCTCGCACTGCGGTAGTGTATGTGTGCGCGAGTGCCCTGGTGCTGCCGGTCGCATTCTTGTGGGGCGCGCCGTGGCGACGGCGGCAAGCACATCGCATGGTGAAGGCGGTGCGGAGGTCGTTCTTCGTCGCGGCGCTGGGCCTTGCCACACTGCTTCTTGTCTTTCCAAATGAAGCGGGCTCACGCATCGCGTTTTATACCGAGACTCTGCTACCGGGCAGTTCCGCCTCTGAAGTTGGGAATCGAGCGTGGGATTATCCGATCGCCAACCTGATGGGAGCTTTCCAGGGACCGAACTGGGTGATGGGAAACGGACTTGGCACGGCGTCTCTGGGCAGTCAGTACGTATCGAAATTGCTCGGGCAACGCCCGCTGACCCTGTGGGTGGAAGAAGGTTACGGTGAACTGATTGTCGAGATGGGAATCGTCGCACCGTTCCTCTGGATACTGTGGACTGCCGCGCTACTGTTGTATGCATGGAGGGTAGTCTGCCGGCTGCGTCAAACGCGCCTTTTCCCAATCGCGGTCGCAATTTTCTGGTACGCATTCCTGCTGCTCTACCCGCTCACTTACGGCGGCCTATCTCAATACCAAAACTACGTCAACAATGCGTATTTCTGGCTGCTAATTGGCGTGCTCTTCCGTCTGCCCGACCTACTAAGTACCCCATTGGCACCCATTGTGGTTCCCTCCGGCCGGTCACAAACCCGGGGGGGATTCCAGTTTTGAGAAAAGGGGGCTGAGATGTGCGGCATCGCCGGGATCGCTGCAGCGGAAAAGAATCCGCGATTCTACGGCGCGGCCGAGCGGATGGCAGCGGCTCTCGGTCACCGCGGCCCCGACAGCCAGGGCGTGCAGGATTTGGGCCAGTGTCTGCTGGCCAATACGCGGCTGGCTATCGTAGATTTAAGCGAACGCGGGCGCCAACCCATGTGCAACGAAGACTCGACCGTCTGGATCACCTACAACGGCGAATGCTACAACGCGAATGAGCTCCGGCCGCTCCTGCTGGAACGTGGTCATCAATTTCGATCGGACACCGACACCGAAATCATCCTCCACTTGTACGAAGAGTACGGCGAAGACTGCGTCGAGCACCTGCGCGGCATGTTTGCATTCGCCATCTGGGATGCGCGCGCTAAAAAACTTCTGCTGGCGCGCGACCGGCTGGGGATCAAGCCCTTGTACTACGCCGCCGGACAGAACTCGATCCTTTTCGCATCGGAAATTAAGTCCTTGCTCGCATCCGAATTGGTGCCGCGCAAATTGGACCCCGCCGGGGTTCGTGCGTTTCTCGAACTCGGCCATGTCCCTCCACCCTGGAGCGCGATTCAAGGCGTCAAGCCACTTGACGCAGGGCATTTCGGCATTTGGCAGAACGGCAATTTCCGCTCGAAGCCCTATTGGAAATTGCCTGCCGCGTCGAATGGAAATCAGCAGAGGCGCCCCGTAGAAATTGCAGGCGAGTTGCGAGAGATTCTTCTCGAATCGAGCCGCTTGCAATTGATGTCTGATGTTCCGATCGCTTTATTCTTGAGCGGCGGGGTGGACTCCGCGGTTCTGGGCGCGCTGATGCATCGCGCTGGGGCGAATCAATTGACGGCGCTCACGATTGGGTTCGAGGAAAAATCATTTGACGAGTCGGACGCCAGCTGGCGGACCGCTGATTCACTCGGAATCTCCCGCCGCGTGATCCGCATGCCCGCGTCGCGCACGAAAGATTCGCTCGATCACGCTTTTTGGGCCATGGATCAACCGACCGTTGATGGCGTGAACACATACTGGATTTCGCGTGCCGGTGCGGAGGCTGGGTTCAAGGTGGCGCTCTCGGGACAAGGCGGCGATGAATTGTTCGGCGGGTATGAGTCGCTTTCACGCTTCGGCCGGTTTTCGCATTTGGCCAGCCTGCTCAGCCGGATTCCGCAATTCGCCGGTCGCGGATTGCTTGATCACGAAGCGCTGCCCTTCCGTTGGCGGAAGCTTTCCTATCTGGTGGGTGCGGATGATCCGTTCGTTGCCGCTCAACTGGCAGTTCGCGTTCTCTTCCCCGAAAAAGATGCCTGCGCGCTGCTCAATCCCGAGCTCGCATCCGTGAACTCGCACTCGGAGGCCGCAAAGCACATTGCAGAATGGGCCGAGGAAACTAAAGGGCAGAATTTGGAGGAGCGGATAGCATTTCTCGATTTCCCTGCGCATCTGGAAGCCCGGCTCCTTCGCGACGGCGATGCGATGAGCATGGCGCACAGCCTGGAATTGCGCCCCGTGTTTCTGGATCATGTGATCGTTGATTACGTGATGGCGCTTCCTATTTCTCTTCGTCTTCGAAACAAACGATTGCTGCTGGACGCCATGCGCGGATGGATGCCGGCGGAACTTCACGCCGATCTCTCGACACGTCCGAAGCGCGGGTTCACGTTTCCATTCGCACGTTGGCTGAGCGATGGCTTGCGCGAAACTGTCGCAAGCACCTTCCGTCCGGAACGACTAACGACGACGCGCGTGCTCAATCCTGACGCAGTGCAGAAACTGTGGCGCCGGTACCTCGAGAAACCCGAGTCAGTTGGATGGTCGCGCCTCTGGAGTGTTTTCGTTCTCGCGCGCTGGTGCGAAATCATGCAGGTTGGAGTGTAGCCCGTGGCTGGAGCGGCACATAAGCCCCGGCTCGCCGTGGTCTCGCCATTTCTTGACAAGCGTCATGGCACCGAGCGGCGTGTCGTTGAATGGATCTCGCAACTCAGCGGCGTATTCGAAATTCATGTTTACAGCCAGCGGGTAGAAGATCTCGACTTATCAACGGTTATTTGGCATCACATCCCGAATATTCCAGGTCCTCATCTGCTCAATTTTGTTTGGTGGCTTGCGGCCAACCATCTTTGGCGCAGCTGGGACCGACGAGTCCGCGGCTTGCGGCACGATCTCACTTTCAGCCCTGGTCCCAACTGCTTGGACGCGGATGCCATCTCCGTCCATATCGTGTTCGCAGAATACATCCGGCAGATTCAAGCCGAGTTGAGTCTGGCTCACCATCCGATATCGTCGTGGCCCCGAATCGTCCATCGCAGGTTGTATTACACACTTGCGATTTGGCTGGAAGGCCGTACCTACACGCGTCCGGAGATCACGTTGATCCTTATCGCGCGAAGAACGGCGGAAGCGCTCGGGCAATTCTATGGACGTCACGGTCATCACTCTGTGATTTACGTGGGATTGGACCACGAAGCATTCAATCCCGCCCGGCGCGCATCACATCGTGAAGACGCACGAGAAGAGCTCGGAATTGCGCGCGATCGATTTGTGGTTCTGTTGATTGGCAATGATTGGAGAAACAAGGGGCTTCCGGTTCTCCTCGAAGCCCTGGCTCGATTGCCTGAACTTCCGATCGATCTCCTTGTTGTCGGCCGTGAAGATCCCGCACCGTTCCGCACGATGGTGCGGCGGCACGCGGTGGACGATCGAGTGCGTTTTCTCCCGCCGCGAACTGATGTGGACTTCTACTACGCTTCGGCTGATGTGTATGCGGGGCCTTCGATGGAAGATACCTTTGCGCAGCCGCCGGCGGAAGCGATGGCATGTGGGCTTCCGGTTATCGTTTCAGCGAGAAATGGAACATCCGAAATCATCACCAATGGCGTGGACGGACTAATCCTGAATGATCCGTCTGATTCGCAAACACTCGCATCCATGCTTCGACGGCTGTACGAAGACGAAGAATTCCGCGCAGTCGTAGGCCAAAGAGCCACTCGGACAGCGCAGGGATATACTTGGGACCGAAACGGACGTGAACTAGCCGCCGTCTTGGAAGAGATTCTGCGTCGTAAATCACATCCGGCTGAACAGACGCTGGCGCAGGAATCTTGAAGAGCGCCGCCGTACTGCCGACACCATGAGCGCCTACTCACCGAAGGAATATTGGAACGGAGTCGCGGAGACCTTTCGCTCCGCTGATGCAGCAGGATTCGCTCCAGTGCTCCACCCAGATGCGCCCGCCTGGTTCAACCGGGTGATTGACGGACTGCAATTCCGCGCTGTCCGGCACGCGCTGGTGCTTGCGGCGGTTCCGTGCGGCGCGACGATTCTCGACGTGGGCTGCGGCACGGGCCGTTGGTTGCGCCGCTATAGCGCAATCGGATTTCAGTCAACGGGAATTGATGCCACGCCGGCGATGTTGCGAATTGCCCGCCAGAATGGAACCGCTGCTCCACTGATCGCCGCGGTAGCGCGCCACCTGCCGTTCGCAGATGCCACATTCGATTGCGTCTCTGACATTACGGTGGTGCAGCACATTTCGCCGGCATTCCAGCCCGAAGCCATCGGTGAAATGCTTCGCGTGCTCAAGCCCGGAGGCCGCTTGATCCTGATGGAGCTTATTCGAGGCAGCGGTGCACACATTTTTCCGCGCGCGCCACAAGATTGGATACAACAGGCGACAGCCAGGGGCGCACGACTGATAGGCTGGTTTGGTCAAGAATTTCTCCTGCTCGATCGTGTCTTCACGCATGTTGCGCAAACAATCGCGGGGCGGAACGGAACCCATGCACGCGACGGCGCATTGCCTGCGGCAGTTGCCTCTCACGCCACTTCCGGAGCCCGCCGCGTTTATTGGGCGCTGCGGCACGTTACAGCGCCGCTTTCTGCCTGGACGGATCCCTTCGCGGAAAAAATCTGCCCCGCAGCGCTTGCTACTCACGGCGTGTTTGTTTTCCAGAAATGAGTGCCAGAGAGCTCATCGGGCTTTTCGCTGAATTGCTCGGTCCCGGTGGTGTGCAGGAAGCAGGCCGCCAGACAGCCTCGGCCCTCGCAAAAATTTCCTCCAAATGCGCCTGGTCAGCAGCCTTCTTCAGTCTGAACGATCCCCAGCGATCGAAGTCGTTGGACGTCGGTGAAGGGCAAGTCTCATTCCGCGGCTTCAGTCGCGCTAAACTGAATTTCGTTTTTTCTGCCGTAAGAGAACCAGGAAACGAGACTCGCGTGGTCGTCGCGGCTCACCCTCACCTGGCGGTCCCCGCCGCGCTGATGAAACTGAAGTCACCGCGCGTGAAAACTGTGGTGATGTCGCACGGCATTGAAGTCTGGAAACCATTGCCACTACTCCGCCGCAAGGCGCTCTTGGCCGCTGACCTGGTCCTTGCTCCAAGCGCCGACACCGCGAAGAAACTCGCGGAGGTTCAATGCGTGTCCGCAGATAAGATCCGCAGACTCGCCTGGCCATTAGGCTCATCGTTCCTACATTTGGCTGACGCCGCCGCGAAACCCGCAACGCCGCCCTCATTGCCGGCAGGGCCATTCATCCTCACCGTCGGCCGCTGGGATGCCTCGGAACAGTACAAAGGCACCGATGATTTGATCCGCGCCGTCGCGCAACTTCGGAGCCCCTTTCCGGGTTTGCAGTTAGTGGCTGTGGGTGGAGGCAGCGATTTGCCGCGTCTGCAAGGTCTCGCTGTGGAACTCGGAATTCCTGACCGCGTCCACTTCCTGGAAGGCCTCTCGCGTGAGGAATTGGCGGGCTGCTACGCGCGCGCAGAGATTTTCGCCCTCCCGAGCGCGGGTGAGGGGTTCGGGCTGGTTTTCCTCGAGGCCATGGCCTTCGGCTGCCCGATAGTCGCGGCTGCCAGCGGCGGCATCACCGACCTCGTGGAGGATGGCGTTAATGGCTTGCTCGTGCCGCCACGTGACGCAGATCGGCTTGCCGAGTCTTTGGATCAACTCCTGCGCGATGAATCGATGCGGGCAAGGCTCGGGCACTCGGGCGCGGAAATCGTCCGCCGAAAGTTTTTATTTGAAAATTTCCGCCTTGGGCTCGAAGAGATCCTGCGGGAGTGTGGTCTGGATTCCAGTTGCGCGGCATAGTATTGTCTTAAAGCTTCCCTCTCGGCTTGGCGGCCTGGCCAACAATTGGAGCGAGACTTTTAACCAGTGAAGCCGTCGTCTCGAAACCTATGCGGGTCCTGATGGTTGTGCAGTCCTACTTCCCCTTCCAAGACCGTGGCGGCCCAGTGGTAAAGGTGCGCGCTCTCGCTCGTGGCCTGGCACATCGCGGGCACCAGGCGACCGTTTTAACGGCGGACCTCGGCCTGACCGAAAAAAATGGATTGGGGATACAAATCGAGCGAACCCGCTGGGGATGGCACGCCGAAGAGGCTGGCGTCGAGGCCATCTACCTCTCAACCGTGGGCCACTATCGCGCGGTCACACTGAATCCCCATGTGATAGGATTCTGCGGGGCGTCCCTCAGGCAGTTCGACCAGGTCCATTTCTTTGGCCTTTACGACTTACTGGGACCTGCGGTGAGCTATTTTTGCAGGCGGCTGGATCTTCCGTATGTGATCGAGCCGATGGGAATGTACCGTCCGATCGTTCGCAGCCTGAGGTTGAAGCGGCTGTATCACCGGCTGATCGGGAGCAGTTTTATCCGGGGAGCGCGATTCTTGGTCGCAACATCGGAACAGGAGAAACAGGAGCTTATCGACGGCGGGGTGGCCTGCTCACGAATCGCGATCCGTCGTAACGGGGTGGACTTGCCCGAACATCCCCCGAGGCCGGGCGCATTTCGTCGCCAGTGGCAGATTCCGTCCGAGGCAAAGATGATTTTGTTTCTGGGCCGCCTGGTGTCCAAGAAAAGCCCGGACCTGTTGCTCGAGGCCTTCGCTCGGTGGAAGGCTGCCATGCCAGTCAAACGGAATGCTTTCCTGGTTTTGGCCGGTCCGGACGAAGGTGACGGATTTTTTGGAAGATTGAACGCCATGAAAAGTGAGTTTCATTTGGATCGGGAGGTTTTGTTTACGGGTTCCCTCTATGACGACGCGAAATGGTCTGCGTATCGCGATGCGGACCTATTCGTCCTCCCCTCTCAGAATGAGAACTTTGGAAATACGGCCGCCGAAGCCGCGGCCTGCGGAACGCCCGTGATTGTGACCGACCGTTGCGGCATCGCGCCCTTGGTTGGAGATGCAGGGATGGTGATCGCGCACGATCCCGGACAACTGTCTGAGGCGCTGCGGAGATTTCTTGAGATGGAGGATCCCCGGGCGCGGTACGAAAATGGCTGCAAGGAACTAGTCCAAAAACTCTCTTGGGAGGGACCGCTCGATCTCACAGAGGACCTCTACCGCCGGTGCGTGCGTGAGGAACCTCTGCCATGAGGGAGCACTCCTTCTACCGGACGGTGTGGTACACGGTAAATGGTCTGTTGGTTCTTGCCATCGTGCTGGCCATGTACTCAATTGGTTGGGAATACTCGACGCGCCGGTATTTGAAGGGATTCTCTGATGCCATCATTCCTGTCGCAGCCCCCCCCGAGGAAAAGATCCAAGCCATCCTGAACTGGATGTCGCACGGCCCCACGCGGGAAGCTGCGGGACCTGATGGCTTAGCCCCCGATCGCGATCCTACCGAAACGTTGAATTACCATGCACTGTTGCAAGTCTGCGGCACGGCCACGAACGCGTTTATCAATCTCGCCGACAGCGGCGGCCTTGTGCCCCGGCGTCTGCTGCTCCTGGACTCGCATCGCTTGGCAAAACACGTCGCCGCTGAGGTTCTTGTGGACGGCCGCTGGATCGTGGTTGACCCAGCCTTTCGCGTCATTTTGCGGGGGACCGACGGCAAACCACTCACACGCGAACAACTGGAGAATCCCACTGTGTTCGCCGCAGCCACCGGGAAGATACGTGGCTACAATCCGAGTTATAGTTACGACCTCACGGTTCACGTGCGCCTTGGCCGTCTCCGTCTTATCGGGTTTCCCATTCGCTCGATCCTCAACAGTGTCCTTCCAGGATGGGAGGATTCACCGGTGGTGAGTTTGCTTGTCGAGCGCGAATCATTCGCAGTCTTGCTCATGTCCACTGGCCTGGTGGTATTGCTTGTGCTCCTGCGAATTTCGCTGCGCTGGTATGGCGAAAACAGATTGGGCGTGCACACCCTCCGGATGCGCGAACAAATTCGGCGGGCATTCGGCGCCTTTATGGACTCGGCGAGCTGACGCTATGTGTGGAATCTGCGGCGCGATTGGAATCAAGTCAAAAGAAAAAAGTGAAGCGTTGGTGCGCCGCATGTTGGCCGCAATTGTTCATCGCGGGCCTGACGAGGAGGGCATTCTCGTCGCCTCGCTGCTGGCCGCCGGCACACGCCGCTTGAGCATCATCGACCTGCCGGGAGGCAGCCAGCCGGTTTGGAACGAAGCCGGCACGCTCGCGGTTTTCTACAACGGCGAGATTTACAATTTCCTCGAGCTGCGCGCGGAGCTTGAATCGCACGGGCACAAATTCCGCACCAGATCCGACACCGAAGTCATCGCCCATGCGTACGAAGCATGGGGCGAAGATTGCGTGCAAAGATTGCACGGGATGTTTGCTTTCGCGGTTGTCGAGATGTCGCAGGGCCGCAGCGGCGATCCCACGCGCGTATTTATTGCGCGCGACCGGCTGGGCATCAAGCCGTTTTACTATGCGATTTCGGACGGAGCGTTCCTCTTCGCTTCGGAGGTGCGCGCGCTGCTCTCGAGCGGCTCCATCGCCGCTAGACTTTCGAAGGAAGCAGTTTCCGGCTTTCTGCTTTTAGGATCCGTCGGCGAGCCGATGACGATGGTGGAAGGCATTGCATCTCTTCCGCCCGGTCATTGCATCACAATTTCCATTGGCGAAAAACTCGCCGTTTCGGAGCCAAAGGCATACTGGGATATCGAGCAGGAGTTGGTGAGTGCGCGCCGGGCGTCGAGCGAGCCGTCCCCTATCCCTGCGACGCGAGTACGTTCGTTGCTAGAAGATGCAGTGCGCAGCCACCTGATTGCCGATGTCCCCGTAGGTGTTTTTCTGAGCAGTGGACTCGATTCAACCGCTATAGCGACGCTTGCCAGCCGCGCACAAAATGGGATTCACACATTTACTGTCGCCTTCCCCGACACCGAGTTCAGCGAAGCGGAAGTAGCTCGAGCGACCGCGCAGCGCCTCCGTACAAATCATTCGGAACTCAAGGTCTCAGATCAGGAAATGTTCGCGCGGCTCGACGAAGCCATCGCGGCTTTCGATCAGCCCAGCATGGACGGCATCAACACGTATTTTGTTTCCTGGGCGGCGCGGCAGGCAGGGTTGAAGGTCGCACTCTCCGGTCTCGGCAGTGATGAGCTTTTCGGCGGCTACAGTTCGTTCCGCGACACGGCGCGGGTGGCGCGCCTGGCAGCAATGGCTCGATTTGCCCCGAAGCCCTTGCGCGCGTTTATCGCGGACCGGGCGATGGGCACAAAATCTTCACGCCCGTCTCCGGATCGTCCGCGAAAGGCGCTCGCGGCGTGGCTCGATCCTAAAGCGTTTCCACACCCATACTTTTTTACGCGCGCGCTTTTCACGCCTCAAATTGTCTCTGCATGGCTGGACGAAGAAGAAGAAACATGGAGCAACACATCCTGCGGTAAGTGGCTCGCGCGTGCAACTGAGCAAGCGCGCTCGATGGACGCTTTCACTGCCGTTTCCTGGCTCGAACTGCGCTCTTATCTTGCCAACACGCTTCTTCGCGACACAGATGCGATGAGCATGCACCATTCGCTCGAAGTGCGCGTGCCCTTCCTGGATTCTGCGCTCGTCGAATATTTACTCTCGCTTCCGGAATCGGCAAAGCGCGGTCACGCGCAACCGAAAGCACTTCTGATTCAAGCCCTCGGGGACCTGCTGCCTGCGGAACTTGCCACGCACCCGAAGCGAACGTTCACATTTCCTTGGGAGAGTTGGCTGCGCGGTCCGCTCGGCAACCGTGTCGAAGCGGGACTTGCTAACTGGTCGCCCGCGCTCGAATCGCAGTTGGATGGGAAGTTGGCTCGCGGAGTCTGGGATGATTTCCTTGCGGGCCGGACAACCTGGTCGCGCCCCTGGAGCCTCTACGTTTTGAACGAGTGGGTAAAGCGGAATCTGGTTGTCGCGGAGCCGGGGAGCGCGGGACGCGTAAAGTCGGTTGCAGTTTCGATCGCTTGAAAAAGAATTGTGCGAGTGAAGGCTGAACACATAATTTTGAAATGATCATCCTGGGCATCAATGCTTATCACGCAAATGCATCAGCGGCCATCGTCGCTGACGGCCGGCTACTTGCCGCTGTCGAGGAAGAACGCTTCAACCGCGTGAAATATGCGGCCGGTCTCCCCTCCCGCGCGATCCAATATTGCCTCGACGTAGCTGGATTGAAACTCACGGAAATAGATCACATCGCGATTCCTCGCGACCCCTGGGCGCGCATCGGAACAAAATTGCGCTATGCCCTGCGCATGCCACGTTTCGCGCTCGATCGCGCACGAGTGATGGCGCGATTCGCCGGCATCCGGGACGATCTCGCTGCGGCGTTCGAGGTCGAACCACAAAACATTCGAGCACAGTTTCATCGCATCGAACATCACACGGCTCATCTCGCGAGCGCCTATTTCGTTTCACCGTTCGATCATGCAGCCGTACTCTCGGCCGACGGCCTCGGCGATTTTGCCAGTGCCATGTGGGCTGCGGGCAACGGCTCGCAGATGCGCATTCTGGGAGAAACCACATTCCCACATTCGCTGGGGATGTACTACACAGCGCTGACCCAATATCTCGGCTTCTGGAAATTTGGCGACGAATACAAAGTGATGGGCCTTGCCGCATACGGCCAGCCGGAATTTCTCGACGAATTTCGCCGGATCGTGCGAACCGATGGCCCCCTTTCTTTCCGCCTCGGCCTGGAATATTTCACGCATCAGGACCAGGGAGCGGACATGACCTGGCGCGAAGCGGACCGCACGCCCGTCCAGGGGCGGCTTTTCTCCCGCTATCTTGAGGAGCGCTTGGGCCCGGCGCGAACGGCCGAACAGCCGCTCGAAAAGCACCACCACAATCTCGCCGCGAGCATGCAAGCGGCGCTCGAAGAAGTATTGGTCGCGCATTGGAACGCTCTGGCCGTAAAAACTGATGAGAAATCTCTTTGCCTCGCTGGCGGCGTGGCATTTAATTGCCTGGCAAACGGAAAAATCTTCGAGCGCACTCCCTTTGAGCGTGTTTTCGTTCAGCCGGCTGCTGGAGATGCCGGCCTTTCCGTCGGCGCAGCGTTCGCGGTGGCGCACCAGATTCTCGGGCGTCCGCGCGAATTTGCGATGGATCACGCGGGCTGGGGGCCGGAATACTCGCCGCAGGAAATTCGCGCGGCGGTCCAGTCTACGCTGCCTCTCAATGACGGTGAACAAATCGAGGAACTCGAAGAAGCCCCGTTGCTCCGAACCAGCGCGCAGCACATCGCTGCTGGAAAAATTGTCGGATGGTTTCAGGGTCGCGTCGAATGGGGCCCCCGCGCGCTCGGCCAGCGAAGCATTCTCGCTGACCCACGCCGCCCCGAGATGAAAGATATTCTCAACCGTCGCATCAAGCATCGGGAGATCTTCCGGCCGTTCGCGCCCTCGATTCTTGAAGAAGCGACCGCCGAATATTTCGAGCAGACTCACCTCTCTCCCTTCATGACCTTTGCCTACAGCGTGCGCCCGGAGAAGCGCGCAATCATTCCGGCACCGACGCACCTGGACGGCACCGCGCGCCTTCAGACGGTGAGCCGCAGCGCAAATCCACTCTACTGGAGGCTGCTGCGCGCATTTGGCGACATCACGGGTGTGCCGGTTGTGCTGAACACATCTTTCAACGACAACGAGCCCATTGTCTGCAAGCCTGAAGAAGCGCTCGATTGTTTCAGGCGGACGCAAATGGACGTCCTGGTGATTGGAAATTTCATTCTTGAAAAGGGATCGAGCACCGAAGTGATCGAAGCAGATGGCGAAACACTGACAAACCGAGCCAAGTAGAAGTGGATTGAGGGAACGATATTGTCGCCGCCTTGATCGCCCAGCCCGCGACGAAACCTGAGCCTGGATTTTGTGATGCATATTCTGCTTTTGAACGAATACTATCCGCCCGACACTTCTGCGACCGCAAAGATGGCCGCGCAAGTGGCGGAATCTCTTGCCGAGAAGCACCAGGTGACCGTTGTCGCCGGACGCCCTTCGTACGATCCGGACGAATATTACTCCTTCGCATTTTTGCGCCGAGATCAATGCAATGGGGCGATGGTCGAGCGCGTCGGCTCCACGGCTTATCCGCGTCACCATATGCGCCGGCGCGTGACAAATTACCTGTCATACCTCGCGCTCGCCGTCCCGCGCGCGCTGGCCATCCGCCCGGATGTGGTCCTCGCGATGACGGATCCTCCTGTCGCCGGGATCGCCGGAGCATTCATCGCGCGCCTTGCCCGCCGCCCCTTCGTCTACAACATTCGCGATCTTTATCCGGACATGGCCATCGGCGGCGAAATTGTCCGGCCGAATTCCTGGGTCGCGCAATGGGAACAGATGCACCGGCGCGCGTTGCGGCAGGCTGCTCGCGTGATCGTCTTGGGCGACGACATGCGCGACCGAATCCTTTCGAAAGGCGTGGCGCCCGACCGCGTCGTCGTGGTGCGTGACGGCACATCATTCCCCTCCACGATGCCGGAGCGCGGCGATCCTGTAGTGCAAGAAATTCGCGGCGGATTTCCGTTCGTGGTCCTTCATGCCGGCAATCTTGGCTTTTATGGCGCGTGGGGAACGCTCCTGAAAGCAGCCCAACTCCTCTGCAACGAAAACATCGGTCTCGTGTTTGTAGGCGACGGGGCAAACCGCGCCCAGCTCCAGGCATCCGTGAACGGTTCGTCGAATGTTCGCTTTCTTCCGTTCCGGCCCGTCGAGCAGGTGCCGCATGTGATGATGGCCGGCGATTTACACATTGTGACGATTCGACGCGGGCTGGAAGGAGTGGTGGTCCCCAGCAAGCTCTACTCGACCCTGGCAGCGGGACGGCCGGTGCTGGCGGTGGCCGATTCGAAAAGCGACGCGGCCCGCATTGTCTCCGAGTCGGGCTGTGGTCTTGCGGTGGATCCAGACGATCCCGCCGCGATGGCAGACGCGATTCGCACGCTGCGCAATGACTCCGCGCGGCTTGCGGAAATGGGCCGCCGGGCGCGGGAAACCGCAAAAAAATATGCTAGAGTGAACGAGCTTCAAAAGTTTGCTGAAATTATCGAAGCAGCTGTACAGGAAAAAATGGGAGGGCGTCATCTGGAATCGTAAGAAAGTTCTGGTCACGGGAGGGACATCGTTCATCGGGTCGCACTTGGTGGATGCGCTCTTGGAGCGTGGCGCGCAGGTGCGTGTTGTGGACGATCTCACGAGCGGCAGGCTCAGCAACATCCAGCAGCATCTGAAGGGTGGACGCGTCACTTTCGTGGAGGCGGATCTGCGCGAACCCGGCGTCACGCGCGCGGCGATGAGCGGCATCGAAGTCGTGTTTCATCTTGCCGCTGATCACGGCGGGCGCGGCTACGTGGATCTTCATCAGGCTGGCCCTGCTTCAAATCTTTTTCTCGATGGCCTGATTTTCTGGGAGGCAGTCAAAGCGGGCGTTGAAAAAGTTGTGTACGCCTCCTCCGGTTGCGTCTATCCGAATTACATGCAGATGGACACAGCCAAGGAAATTTATCTTCACGAGGAGGACGTAAAGCCGCCGCACGATGCGGACAATATGTATGGCTGGGCCAAGCTGATGGCTGAATTGACGCTGCAAGCCTACCATCGCGAATACAAGCTTGGCGCCGCGTCCTGCCGCTATTTCACGGTTTACGGCCCGCGCGGCGTGGAGAATCACGCCGTCATCGCCATGATTGCGCGCGCATTCGTGGCGCAAAATCCGTTTGAAGTTTGGGGCGACGGCACGCAGATTCGCAACTGGACCTACGTGGACGACATCGTGAGCGGCACAATTTTAGCGGCCGAAAAAATCAATGACGGCACTGCCGTCAATCTCGGCACCATGGAGCGCGTGCGCGTGATTGATGCGGCGCGCATGGTGCTCGAATTTTCCGGCCAAAAAGCGGAAATTCGGCTGCGGCCCGACATGCCGACGGGCCCCGCCAACCGCGTGGCAGACAACAAGCTGGCGAAGAAACTCCTCGGCTGGGAGCCGAAAAATACTTTTCGCGAGGGCCTCAAAAAAACCATGGACTGGTATTTCGCGAGCAAGCAAAAGGATGAGGTTCGCAACGTCCTTGAAAAGATGCTGACGGCACGATGACCGGAACATTTCTGGGTGTCCCGATTCCTGTGGACTTGATCGCCTTCGCCGTGTCGCTACTCGCGTCACTCGGCCTCACGATTCCTGTGCGCCACGTTGCCCTGCGCTATGGAATGGTGGACAAGCCCGGACCGCGCAAAGTCCACCTCAAACCGATCCCTCTCCTCGGTGGAATCGCCATGTATCTGGGGTTCGTGCTCGCTATCTTGCTGACGCTCCACGGGGCTCCTGTACAGCAAATTGTCGGTATCCTCGCGGGCGCCACGTTGCTGGCGATCGTTGGCTTCCTCGACGACGGCGGGTTGCTTCATCATCAAGCGAAGCTCTTCATCGGCATGCCTGTCGCTGCCCTGTTCCTGATTGCTTCTGGGGTCCACGCCGGAATTGTCACGGTGTTCGTTCCCGGCCCTCTTGGCCTGGTTCTTGACGACTGTCTCACCATCCTTTGGGTCGTGGGTATCACCGCCGCCTTCAGCATTCTCGATCACATGGATGGTCTCTGCGCGGGGATGGCCGCGATCGCCGCTATCTTCTACGCACTTTCGGCCGGCGTATGGGGACAGACGATGGTCCGCACACTCGCAATCGCCACTCTCGGCGCTGCCCTCGGATTTCTGCGCTGGAACTTTAACCCTGCGAAAATTTTCATGGGTGATGCCGGCGCGATGTTTCTCGGATTCCTGATGGCCACGCTCGGCCTCAAGCTCCACCCGCCCGTGGAACCATTGCCCGGAACGTGGCTTGTTCCAGTGCTCATTTTGGGCGTTCCGATTTTTGACACCACGCTTGTTTCCATTTCGCGCGCCCGTCGCGGCCTGCTCCCATTCACCTCTCCCGGAAAGGACCACACGGCGCACCGGCTGTCGAATCTCGGGCTCGGTCATCGGGGCGCGGTTTTGGTGATGTACTGCACCGCCGCGCTTGTTGGTGCGCTCGGATTCATTGCTGCCCGCCTCTCCCCCGCAAATGAATACGTTTTGTTTGCGATCATGGTTGGAGTGGGAGCCCTCGCGCTCATTTTCTTCGAAAGCGTTCCCTACGAACGGCAAGCGAAGCTGCAGAAATCCACTTCGGTGAGCTGAAATTCCCCGAATGCCTGCCATCAGCGTTCGCCGTAGGTGGAGTCTCACTGCGTGGGGTATACTTTCTGCCCATGCTTGCAGGGCTGAAATTGGCCTGAGAAACGTACTGGACGGGTCAGCGGGGGCAGAGCCGATCCAGCGGCGAGCTCGAAATTCTGTTTCCAACAGCGCGATTCCCCGGGTGAAATTAATTGCAGCAAGTGAATAACGTGCTCGAACCAGACAACGAAACGAAGAAGCCTGTTCGTGCCTCCCATGCAGACCGCCAGAATGTCGCGGTGGTCGGCGGCTCCGCTGCGGGCCTGTTTACAGCTTCGCTCTTGGCACGGCGGGGTGTGCCTGTCCGCGTTTTTGAGCGCATTGAGACGCTTGAGCCTGCCGCACGGACGCTGATTGTCACGCACCGGATGCGTGCCATGCTTGGGCGCGCGGCCGAAGCAAGCATCGTGAACGAGATTCGCCGCTTCGAGCTCTTCACGGACGGCCGCGCTGCAACGGTCGCACTGAAGCACCCTGACCTGATCATCGAGCGGCGCAGATTGATTCAACGCTTGGCGGACGATGCACAGGCGGCTGGCGCCAGTCTGGAGTTGGGACGCCGCTTTCAGGCGCTGCATCCGAATGGCAGAGGGTTGGTCCTCGAAGTGGAGCGGTGCAACGACGGAAACACTGAGGACGTGCACGCCGGCACGATCATTGGAGGCGATGGCGCGGCGAGTCGAGTCGCGCGCACTGCCGGTTGGCCTGCACTGGAAACAGTCCCGCTGGTTCAGGCGATCGTGCGCCTGCCGAAGGATATGCCGCCCGATACCGCGCGTGTGTGGTTCGTGCCGCAGGACACTCCATATTTTTACTGGCTCATCCCGGAGTCGCCGACGCACGGCGCGCTCGGGCTCATCGGCGAGACCGGCACAGAAACGCGGCGGCATCTGGAACAGTTCCTGGAAAAACGAAAGCTCGAAGCGATTGAATTTCAGGGCGCGCGCATTCCTGTTTACACTGGCTGGGTGCCCGTCAAGCGTCAAGTTGGGGCTGGCTCCGTTTATCTGGTGGGCGACGCTGCAGGGCAAGTGAAAGTAACGACCGTCGGCGGAATTGTGACCGGATTTCGAGGCGCCATGGGCGTCGCCGAAGCCATCCTCAACGGCGGCTCTAGCCGGGAATTGCGCACGCTGCGCCGCGAGCTCGACCTGCACCTGCTACTCCGCCGCTCGCTCCATGATTTTCAGCAATCGGACTACAGCCGCTTGGTGGACTTGCTGAATGCGCCGGCCATCCAATCTCTCGGCGAATATTCCCGCGATGAGGCCTGGAAAATTATCTGGCGAATCTGTCTTCGCCAACCGCGCCTGCTTCTGCTTGGCTTGCGTGGACTTTTTACGCGCAGCCGGGCGATGCGCCACCCGGCCGCCTAGAATTACGCCATGCCGCTAGCGCTTTCTTCATGCCGGACCCCGACGTTCCAGCCTGCAATATGAGCGACTCTGTGAACAAGACTCGCGATCAGCGCCGCCGTATCGGTTTTGTTGTCTTGCTTGCGCTTCTCTCTTGTGCAGTGGTCATGGTCCGAGGAGCAGGCCGCTGGCTCGTCCGCGAAGATACGCTCTCGCGAGCGGACTTAATTGTCGTGCTCAGCGGAGGCTTGCCATATCGCGCGGAGGAAGCAGCGACGGTGTACCGTGCCGGATATGCCCCCGAGGTTTGGTTGACCAGACCGGAAAGTCCGGCCCCTGATTTGTTGGCGCGTGGAATTCATTACGTTGGCGAGGAGGAATACAACCGGGACATCCTGATTGCCGAAGGCGTCCCTGAATCCGCGGTGAATGTTTTTCCTGGGTCGATCGTGGACACGCAACAGGAAGTGGAGGAAATCGCGCGCGCGATGCGTAGCACCGGGAAAACAAGCGCGATCATCGTCACGTCTCCGCAGCACACGCGGCGCGCGAAGGTGCTCTGGCAGCGTCTGGCGGGCAAGAATCTGGAGATGAAAGTCCACGCTGCGAGGGAAGACCCATTCGACGCCGACCACTGGTGGCGCGACACGCGAGACGCTCTCTCAGTCGTGCGGGAATATTTGGGGTTGGCGAATGCCTGGGCTGGATTTCCTGTGCGCCCGCGTTCTCACTGACTGCGCCATCCTCGCGGGAACGGTCGATTCCTAATCAGTCACCGTACGGAGCGGCGCAGACTCCAGAATTCTCCACTGTTCCCACTCCGCCTTCTTCTCCAAATCGCGGACCGAAAGGTGCCACTCATAACCCAGAGCCTCATCTTCGGAAGCGTAAAAGGCCTGCCACGAATTTCCGTTGGCAGCGGCTTCGCCGGAATTTGAAATCGGATCATGACTGCGAAACTCGGAGAGTAACAACGCGTCCAGGGGAACGCGAAAAAATAAAATGTCGCTTTCGATTGGTAGCTTCCCGTGCCCGTTGTCCGAAACGGCTGATGAATGCCGCCAATACAGCTCGAGCGAATTCTTCCGCAGCGACAATTCAAGCGACGGAGGAATTTCAGCAGCGCCCTTGGGGCGCGCTAACGGAACCTCCCAGAGAGTGACTGCGTCGCTTTCTGTGTCCGCAGCATATAAATCCAGCGAGCGCGTCTGCCAGCCCGCCAGCCTGCTCTCGGGCAGGACTTCCATGATGGTCGCAACTGTTCGCCCCCGCCACCGCTCGATTTTCACCGAGCCCAAATGAGTTCCGAACGAGCCGATGTAATTCATGTCTTCCGGGGAGGAGTGCAAGGTTTCACTCCAGAAATGCTCGTCGAATCGCAGTGAAAAAATGAACACCTGTTCGAGCGGCGACGGTGCGATCTGGCTAAGGCGGCGCCGAAACTCGGGATCGTCAACCCTCTCGAGGTCCCGCATGCGCTCGATGAGCTGGCGGATCGTCCACGAGTGCCGCCGCAACGTGCGCTGCCAATGTTGCGCGAGGACAAAAAAGACGAACACCACAATTATCGAAATGCCGATCGCGGGCCAGAGAATCTCCATTCCACCTGCCTTCGGATTTCCCTCATACGAAGCGCGTTGCTTCGTAAATTCCGCCGCATTCTACTACCAAAATTCCGCCCTCCCTATGACGAACTCGCCAGCCCTCTGTCAAATTTATCTTGGCACCCGGCACACCATATAAGAAAATCACTAGCGATTTCATTATTCTCATTCGGGTTTTTCTCACCGGGAGTTTTCATTGAAGATTTCTGTGATTGGCGCGGGCTACGTGGGCCTGGTGACAGGCGGCTGTTTGGCGGAAATCGGGCATGAAGTGGTCTGCACCGATAGCGACGTTGCGAAATTGCGGACGCTCGAATCCGGACACTTGCCCATCTACGAGCCGGGCCTCGACGCGGTGATCGCCCGAGCGCGCAAAGCTGGGCGCTTGAGTTTCCGCGAAGATCTCGCCGAAGCAGCGGAGTTTGGCGACGCGGTCTTCATCTGCGTGGGCACTCCCCCGCTGCCGAATGGCGACGCCGACTTGAGCGCGATTGACAATGTTGCGCGCATGATTGCTACTGCGGCGCGCCGTCCCAAATTGGTGATCGAAAAAAGCACCGTGCCTGCCCAAACGGGCCAGGAACTGAAGCGGGCCCTTTCCGTGTACGCCCGCAAAAGCGACGTGACGTTCCGCGTGGCCTCGAATCCTGAATTTCTCCGTGAAGGCACGGCCGTGGCAGATTTTCTCCATCCGGATCGCATCGTCGTAGGCGTCGAAGACGAGATTGCTGAGCGCCAATTGAGGGAAATTTATGGTCCCGTGCTCGAGCGCAAATTCAATTGCCCCGTGCACTCGCCGGCCTGTCCTGCGGTTCCCCCACCGGCCTGGCTGGTCACCACAATCAATAGCGCCGAGTTGATCAAACACGCTTCGAATTCTTTTCTCGCGCTCAAAATTTCATACGCCAACATGGTGGCTGATCTTGCCGAGCGCCTCGGCGCAGATATTGGCGAGGTTACGCGTGCGGTGGGATTGGATCCGCGCATCGGACCGAGCTTCTTGCATGCGGGGCTGGGGTTTGGTGGATTCTGCCTTCCGAAAGACCTTCAGGCCTTCGTGCACCTGGCAGAGCGCTCCGGCGTAGATTTCACGCTTCTCAAGGAAGCGGAAAAGATCAACAAGCGGCGCATCGATCAGTTCATTATGAAAATTCGGCGTTCACTCTGGGTCATCAAGGGCAAAAAGATTGGCGTTTTGGGCCTTGCGTTCAAGCCCAACACGGATGATATCCGCTTCGCACCCGCAATCGATCTGATCCAGCATCTCGTTGCGGACGGTGCGCGAATCAGCGTCTACGATCCGGAAGCGATGAAAAAGGCGCGGGCAATCCTGCCTGGCGTAGAGTTCGCAAGTTCTGCTTACGATGCGGCGAAGGATGCCGAAGCGTTGCTCATTGCCACGGAATGGGAACAATTCAAGGCGCTCGATTGGAAACGCATCCACGAAGCAATGGCACGGCCGCTCGTCCTTGATGGCCGCAATCTTCTTTCTCCCACAGAAATGAAGACTCGTGGCTTCGAGTATATTTCCGTCGGCCGTCCTGATTGATTTATGTTGGGTCCCTGAGTAGACGCTGGGTCAGCGGGCGCGCTCTGCGTGAGCTACTTTTTGGCGGAAGTACTCGTAGGTCAGCTTTAGTCCCTCTCCCAGATTCACCTTCGGCTCCCAGTGCAGAATGCGTCGGGCTTTGCTAATGTCGGGGCAGCGCTGCTTGGGATCGTCTTGCGGGAGCGGGCGAAAAATAATCGGTGTGGTGGCGCCCACCAGGGCGCGCACGCGTTCCGCAAATTCGAGAATTGTTATTTCGTGCGGGTTCCCGATGTTCACTGGCTCGTGTTCATCCGATTCGAGCAGCCGGTAAATGCCGTCGAGCAAATCCGAGACGTAGCAGAAACTGCGCGTCTGCTTGCCGTCGCCGTACACGGTGATTGGCTCGCCGACCAGCGCCTGGTACAGAAAATTCGGCAGCGCGCGGCCATCATTCAAACGCATGCGTGGCCCGTACGTATTGAATATTCGCACAATGCGCGTATCCAGCCCGTGCGAGCGGTGATACGCCATCGTCAACGCTTCTGCAAATCGCTTGGCCTCGTCATACACACCGCGTGGCCCAATCGGATTTACCCGGCCCCAGTACGATTCCGGCTGCGGGCTTACTTCGGGATCGCCATAGCATTCCGAAGTCGAGGCCTGCAAAAATTTCGCCTTTTTTGCGAGCGCCAGCCCCAGCGCATTGTGCGTGCCCAGCGCGCCGACCTTGAGCGTTTGAATCGGCAGCTTCAGATAATCCGGAGGGCTCGCCGGAGAAGCAAAATGCAGCACCGCGTCCACCGGGCCGGGAACCTCGATGTAGCGCGTCACGTCCTGCCGCACAAATCGGAAGCGCGGATGCGAGAGCAGGTGCGAGACATTTGTGTCGCTTCCGGTTACCAGGCTGTCCATGCAGAGGACTTCCCAGCCTTTATCGAGAAACAGATCGCATAGATGCGAGCCAAGAAAACCTGCACCGCCCGTCACAACTGCACGCAATTTAGAATTCTCCCTTCACCGCAGGTCCAGCCGAATCTTTGAACACCGTCATTATGTATTAAAAATCCTGTTCGCAGAAGGAGTGCGGCTTCACAGTTGCGCAAAGATGGCAGTAGCTCGTACCACCAGTTTCACCAAACCAGTACGGTCGTTCTATTGTGGCCGACGGTGCCAATCGGCAAACTGGGGGCGGTCAAGAAGATGCTAATTTCAGCCTTCATTCTCGTGATTTCAGTCGCGGCCTTGATTCAGTTCGCCGTGTTCGGCTGGCGTGCCCGCCTGCTCCAGGTAGCTTCGGAACCGCTTGCGAATCAGGCAGATTCGCCCGACGCGCCCTCTAACCTGTTGCAATCAAAAGACTTCAAAGACGTCCTGGCTTACCAGGTCTTGTGCTCGGAGGTCGGTGCTGATGCAGGCCAGGGTCTCGGCTCGGTGCGCCTCTATTACAGCTTCCTGCAGTTCCTGAGCGGCCTGGGCAGCTCCTTCATCGAAGCCACAACGCCCAATGGCTGGATGCAGCGCGAGATGGCCCTGTGCACCCGCTACGCCGCTGTCGTGCTCTCGCAGCGCATGGAACGCAATCAAGCCCTCGCCGCTGAAGTCCGCTCCTACTAGCTAGTAGTCTTCTCCTCAAGTCGTTTGCCCCTTCATTAGAGCCTGTTCTCGTTCAGAATGATTGGTGACACTCAGATAGAGTGTCGGGATGCACATTCGAGGAGAGAAGCTGCCCCGAGCGCGAGAGCTCGCGCGCTCGGGGCAGGAGTTGAGCCGCGAGGCTCAGGTT
>JBOGMZ010000026.1:0-48204 GCA_050746945.1 Candidatus Acidiferrales bacterium
AACCTGAGCCTCGCGGCTCAACTCCTGCCCCGAGCGCGAGAGCTCTCGCGCTCGGGGCAGCTTCTCTCCTCGAATGTGCATCCCGACACTCTATCTGAGTGTCACCAATCATTCTGAACGAGAACACTGATGGGTTGGCTCGCGCTTGTAGCCATCAAGCCGATGCTTCACAGCGTTCCACTTAGCGGACTCATCTTGTTGGTTTCTGGCGGAGTGCTCTACACCGTGGGTGTCGTGTTTTTCGCGTGGAACAAGGTCCCGTACAATCACGCCATTTGGCATGGCTTCGTTCTGGCCGGCAGCACCTGCCACTATTTCGCAGTCCTCTGCTCGGTAATCCTTCCAGCGCGAACCTTTTAGAATCCTCGCCTCTACGTTGTCATCCCGACAGAGGCCGGTTTCAGGCCGACGAGGGATCTGCTGTTGCCTTTACCTGTTGCCTTCGCCTTTTTCCATTTTCACTTTTCGATTTTCGCGTACCCACCGGCGCCTCTTGCGGCTGGCGGGCCCCGGGCGATATCGCTGGGAGGGATCCGCTTCCCACTTCTTGTCGTTTGCCTTTCGCGCGCGCGGGAGATTGCTGCATTCCTCCGCGTGCTCACGCTCTACCCTGTCCCGCAGGAATACCAGTCGTTGGTTGGGAATTGAATCGTTACCCCTCGCGCCTCCTGGCGGCTGGTCCGCCCTTCATACTTCTTGCGCTGACTCAACCGCGCAACCTCATCTCTGGCCTCGGAATGGACAGTAGGGTCAACTAGTCGGATGGTATGATCCGCACAGTTACTCCTATGATTCGCGCAGAACAGCATCTCATCGATGAACGCGGCGAGCTACAAATGAGAGGTGCGCTCAGCCAGACTGGCTGGGGAATTAACAGGATTGAAAAGGATTACGGAATAGATTTCGATATTCAGGTGTTTGAGAAATCGAGGCCGACAGGTGTTTGGTTCAAAGTCCAACTAAAAAGCTCTGGAGCTACGAAATATTCGGTGCGTGGGGAATTCTTGTCTGAACAGCTTGATATGGCTCATGCTCTGCATTATTCATCACAAATGAACGACCCAGTCATTCTCATCCATGCCGACGTAAAAAATGAACGGACTTATTGGTGCGCGCCGCAGTTGGACGAACATTTAGGCGACAAAATACGCAATCAAGAGGGTCAAGAATGCCTCTCCATCCGTATCCCGACTCGTAACGAGCTTCCCAACACTATCGATGAACTTATAGTCGTAATCGGGAGCATCAAGCTCTTGTTGGCCACGCGAAACGTTGTGGACGCTCCGGTACCCGAATTCCTAGCTTCGATAAGAAATCACGTCGATGAAGAGGAGGTTCTGAGGGAACTTCGCAACAAGTCCGATGCTGTCCGGCTCCAACAGATCCAATCCCTCTTCGTGAACGGGAAATACGAAGAAGGATTGGCACGGATAAATAAAGTTCTAACAGACCCCGATGCTTGCGTCGAAAATAAATTTTGGGCGCTATTGGAGGAAGAGCGAATCAAATGGCGTAAGGCAGTCGAATCCGACGTTCCTCAAGGGCTTCTGCCCAATATCCATTTGGAGACAAGCCGAAAATTGCAAGAACTCACTTCCAAGGGACCTGCTGCCCTCAAGTTTTATGCGTTAATTGCGAGAAAGGCCGCTGAATTGGAAATTCTCTGCCAAAAGAGTATTGGTCTTTTCATGAATTTACGGCAACAGCAGCACCAACACAATGCTTTTGGTCAGTTCTATGCACTGACCGAGTTAGCCGAGACCGAGAAACGAGTATGGCAGAAGTACAACCAGTGCGTGCGACTTGCGCAATATTCAGCAAACTCAAGATACCGTTCCGCGCTTCCCCGCGCGCTACTTAGGATTGTAGAGGCCAGCGCGACATCACTGATCTTGCTCCGTTCCAGTGATCGCGTGAAGCTTGCCGATGCGTATGCGCGATCCGCACTACAAATATGTAAATTAGCGGCCTGGATTTCGCGGCAAGAAGGCGATGATACTCTCATTTCCTACGCCGTAACCACCGCCATTTTGACAACTGGCGACGGAGAAGGTGAGGCCGTGGCATGGGCAATAGAGACGATGAAAACGATTAGTGATCCGGAGATCAGGAAAGATACAGAAAGACGGCTTGGCCGAGCCCTGAGTAGACTGCGTGGAGAGTCGGTCGAGGGAGATAAGCCCGCCACTGCGCAGCAGGTATATGAAAACATGGCCACTGGATTAGGGCTCGACCTTTCGGACCCCACTAATCCCTTGACAATTATATTCCGCAAGGCGACGGAAGATGCCGATCCTTCCCGAATACTCCGTGATTGCGAACAGGTGTTCGTTACGTTGGGTCGACCCTCGTCTGCTGAACGAATTATCCGCGAAAGCTTGAATCTCCCGGCCGGTTCAAAGATCATCCACTGCGAATTGAACGGACACGCAGTCCAAGGAGAGTCTTTGGATATTGCATACTCCCAGTTCAAAACCCACCACTGCGACACCTGCCCAGACAGAGTCCCACGGCCACCCGAGTGGGCATACACGGAGGAATGGCGGGAAACAGAGAACGAGCGTCTCAGACCTTTCATGGAGAAATTCTGGGCACGTCGGCGTGACAAGTAGTTAGGGACGAACTGACAACCATGAGACGCCCAGCCGTCTTCACTCTATTTCTGGCCGGGTGCCCATCCTTCGTGATTTTTACGAAGGGTGGGTCTTTTGAATCCAGTCTGCGCTCTTGACCCTTATCTCTCGACTCGTACCTCTAATCTCCTCCCTGCAAGCGCCCTTACTCGCTTGAGGACTAGTACCCGCACCTGTACTTGAAAAATTCATACCTGTATCAAAAAAAATGGTTCAGCTGAACTAATTTACACGGCACGTTCATCATCCGTTACCCCCTCTCGTGTTAGCGTGAGTCGGGGCAATATTCGCCCCCTAAGGAGAACCAACATGAAGAAGCGCAGAACCGCCCGGCGCAGAACCGCCGCGCGCCACGTCGATCTTTCCCGCCACGAACGTCTCTGCACCGTCTGCTCCCACGACGACCGCGAAGCCATCGAGGAAGCCTTCATCCACTGGCGCTGGTTCGATTTCGATGACGAGGAAGATGATCCTCCCACCCAGTCCGCCATTTACCGCCACGCCCACGCCCTTGGCCTCTTCGAGCTGCGCCGCCACAACATGCACTTCGCCCTCGAAAACCTCATCGAGGGGTCTCACGCAGCCCCCGCCACCGCCGAAAGCGTCATCCACGCCATTCGCGCCTATTCCTGCCTGAAACGCAATGGCAATTGGGTCGAGCCGGTCACCACCCACCGCGCCATCGTCCGCGTCGCGCGCTCCGCCGATAGTGCCTCCAGTCGAGACGACGACCCTTCGCGCATCTCGCTCCTCAATCTCCCAAGCGGCGCCTCCGAAACGCGCAAGCTTCCCGCCGCCCCCGAACGCCGGGAGACCGACCGGGAGACTGATCAGGAGGACGAAACCGACAGGGAGTCGGAGAGAGTCTCGGCCGCCAGTGCGCTTGCACCTAATCGAAAGTGATGTCGAATAGAAATCGCTGGAACTCACTGAAAATAAACGGCGGAGTCAAATTCTAATCGAAAGTTTTTCAAGGGTCCTGGCGCGGTGCTTCTTCGTGCCGCCGGACCTCTGGGGAGCCTTTAGCGGGAGGTGGAATTTCAACAGGAGGCGATGGTATAAGCCACTGCCTGAGCATTGGTACCCCATGTCCTGAGACTGTCAACCGCTGGCGCGGGAGTCCCATTGACCGGACCGTAAGTAACTCGTAAGATTTTCGATACGGCAAAATTGACTGATTGGCGGCATCGCCGGATTTCGATGGCTGCATATCCGGCGGCGAAAGGGCATTCTTTAGGGATGACGAACCAGATGACTCGCAAGGCCACATTCTGGCTGGCGCTGGCGGCGGGGATGATCCTCCTCACCGGCTGCGACGACTCCGCCAAGAAGCAAGCGAAAGTGCAGGCTCCCGGTGCCACTCCGGCGCCGGTGCCGGAATTCGTGCGCGAGGCGCTTCCCTTCCCGAGCCAGCCGCCGGACCTGACGGCACTCGCACCGATTCAGCGCCCTGCGGTTGACGTCCTGGTTGAGAACGTCACGAAGAGCTACGCAGACGGGCAGAAAAAGTACAAGGCCGGAGATTTCGACAAGGCGCGTGTGGATTTCGATCACGCCGTGGATATGATTCTCCAGAGTGGAATCCCGGTGGATTCCGACCCGCGCTTGAACGATCTATTCGATCAGCTCGGCGAGACTCTGCACTCCTACGAAGTGAACGCGCAGGCAAATGACGAAGATGAGAATACCGGCACGCCGGCGCCGATTGACGAACTCGCGGAATTGACGCTGCCTCCCGGCGATCCGCGCCTGGCAGCCAAGGCCGAACAGGAATTGATTCGTGTGAGACATGATCTGCCGCTCACCGTGAACGCCTCCGTTCTGCAATACCTGAGTTACTTCACCACCACGCGCGGGCGCGCCACCGTCGAGCACGGACTGGAGCGCGCCGGGCGTTACCACGACATGATTCGGCGTGTCCTGCGCGAAGAAGGCGTCCCGCAGGATTTGATTTATCTCGCGCAGGCCGAAAGCGCGTTTCAGCCGACGGCGGTTTCGCGGGCCGGGGCGCGCGGCATCTGGCAGTTCATGCCCTTCCGCGGGCAGGAATACGATCTCGACCGCACCTACTGGGTGGACGAGCGCAGCGATCCGGAAAAGGCCACGCGCGCCGCTGCCCATCACATGCGCGACCTCTATGACATGTTCGGCGACTGGTATCTGGTGATGGCTGCATACAATTCCGGGCCAATGAATGTGGTGAAGGCCATCGAGCGCACCGGCTACGCCGATTTCTGGCAGTTGCAGAAGCTCCACGCGCTGCCGAAGCAGACGCAGAATTACGTGCCCATCATCATCGCGCTCGCGCTGGTGGCGAAAGATCCCGCGCTCTATGGCGTGCAGGTGCAGCCGGAAAAACCCATGCAGGCGGAAACGATTCGCCCCGGACATCCGATCAGTTTGCATCTGGTGGCGGATGCGACCGGCGCGGATCTCGATGACTTGCGCCTCTTGAATCCGGAGCTGCTGCGCAACGTGACGCCCAACGATTCGGATTTTGAATTGAAAGTGCCCGCCGGCCTGGCACAAAAATTCCAGGACAATATCCAGCACGTGCCGGTGGACAAGTGGGCCAGTTGGCGGCTGCATGCGGTGGATTCCGGTGAGACGCTGAGCGAAGTGGCGCGGCGTTATCGCGTCACGGTTGCCTCGATCGAGACCGCCAATCATCTGGGTCCGCACGCTAGCGTACCCGAAGGTTTTCTGTTGAATGTTCCCACGCCTCCTCCGGCGGTCAGGCTCGTGAGTTACCGTGTAAAGCGCGGTGACACGCTCGAGGGCATCGCGGAACGCTATGACGTTACGGTGGCGCAATTGAAGCGCTGGAACCATATTCGCGGCGCGAGTGTCGCGCGCGGCGCACGGCTGCGGATTTACGCCGGCGGCGATCCGGTCTCTTCCGCCCGCGGCAAATCGAAGTCCGCGCAGGCCGGCAGCTCCGCCGCAGTCGAGAATGTTTCGACCGGTGATTCCGGGAAGGGCACCGTCCAATACCGCGTGAAGCCCGGCGAGACCCTGTACTCGATTGCGCATGCCTACCGCACCACGATCTCCGCCCTGCGGGCCTCGAACCCGTTCCTCAGCGACAGGCAGTTGGAAGCCGGAGACGTCCTCACCGTCCAGCGCTAGGACCGCGCCAGCCACTCCAGAGATCAATTTAACACTAACATGTTCATATACTTAGGATGGGTTCGATGGCCTGAAATCGCTGCGGCGGCACCGCCCGCGGCGAGCGGGTTTGCAAACTAACGGATATCCAATGGCTTGCGCCTTGACAAAATTCGGAGACTCCGCTTAGATGCGGCCAGTGAGTGAGTCGCCCTACGGCGAGCCCGGAACCCACGGAGGAGCAAATGTTTCATGCCAAAATGCATGACGAGGATGATAACGAACTGCCCCGCTACGAAGAGGAAGACGGCGAGGGGCTGGAGCATCCCCGCGAAGAGCTCTTAGAGGAAGTCGAAGAAATTATAGTGGAGGAGGAGCCGGAAGAAGAGGCGGAGACGCCCGCGGCGGCCGCTCCCGCGAAACATGCTCCAGCGCGTAAAGCCAAGAAATCGAAGAAGGCGCGCCCGAAGAGAAAAGCCAAGGCCAAGAAAAAGACCAAGGGCAAAGCCAAAAAAGCCAAGGGCAAGAAGAAGAGCGGGAAGCGCAAGAAGCGCTAAACGCTCGCCGCGAGAGTCTTTTCGGGCTGGCTCATTCCTGGGGCTGCGTTGATGAAGACTTCGGCGCAGCCCTTCGCTGCTTTACCCTCCCCTGACGACTCGGCCGTTTTCGCACGGATTCCTCAGCATTTATTCCCGCTTCCCTGATCGGGATTCTGCGTTTTGGTTCTTGCCAGTTCGCAAAGCGACTTTCAATTTGGCCAGTTCGGCACGAACGGATACCGAAGTGAAAATGTTTTACTTGCCGTAGACGTACCCAGATGACTAGCATACGCGCGCGATGGCGCTGGCGGTCGAGCAAGTGCGGAGAATGCGTGGGGGAGCGCAGGCGCACCTGATGAGGTGCGACGACGAGGGGCATTACGTGGTGAAGTTCCAGAATAATCCGCAGGGCAAACGGATTCTGGCTAATGAATTGCTTGGTACACGTCTGGCGGCGCGGCTGGGGCTGGCTGCGCCACAGGCCGCAGTGGTGGAAGTGCGCGAAGAACTGATTGCGCACACCGAAGACCTGGTGATGCAACTCGGGCGCGGGCGCGCGCCCTGCCAGCCCGGCCTGCAATTCGGGTCGCGGTATCCGGGGGCTCCCGCCGAAGTGGGAGTATTCGATTTCCTGCCGGAGGAGCAGCTTCGCAGCGTCGTAAACCTCTCCGATTTTTGCGGGATTTTTGTTTTCGACAAATGGACTTGCAACACCAACGGGCGGCAGGCGATTTTCTTCCGGACGGGCGGCGAAACTCGTTATCAAGCGCAGATGGTGGATCAGGGATTCTGCTTCAACGCGGGAGAGTGGAATTTTCCGGACGCGCCCCTGCGCGGATTGTACGCGCGGCACCGGGTCTACGATTCCGTGTGCGGGATTGAATCGTTTGAGCCGTGGCTCGCGCGCGTGGAAGAAAAAATGACGGAATCGCTGGTGGAGGGAATCTACAGCGAGATTCCGCCGGAATGGTACGACTTCGAGCCGGATGCGCTCGAAAAAATGCTGGAGCAATTGCTGCGGCGGCGGAAACTGGTGCGTGATCTGATCGTCGGGGCGTGGAAATCGACCGCGCAGCCATTTCCGAACTGGAAGTAAGCCGTCTCTCAACGCATGCGAGGTATCGAGGATGCCTGATAAAAATAGAACACCTTCTGAAGCAAATCGAACGACGCTTCGGTACAGGATTCTGCGCTACACGCCGAATCTGGTTCGCGACGAGTGGGTGAACATCGGCGTGTTGCTCGAAGAAGTGCGCGGCGAGAAGCGCGCCATACGACTGATCGAAGAGCCTGCGGAAATTGCGCGCGTGCGGAGGCTGCATCCGAATGCGGACGAAGAACTGTTGCGCGCATTGCCCGGGGAATTCGACACACAGCTGCGCGAATCAGAAGAAGCGGTGCGCGTCTATCTTGAGAAACTGGAACAAACGCTTTCGAACGTGATTCAGCTCAGCCCGCAGAAAGCCGTATTCGCCGCCGACTTCGAAGCGGAACTCGACCGGCTGTACCACGATCAGGTGGCCCCGCCGGCGCGCGGACGCGGCGGCATCGTCGAAAGCACGCGCGCATGGATCAAGGCGCGGGTGAACGATGTGCTGCGGCGGCGGCGGGTTCCGCGGCTGGAGCGCAGCATTCGCGTGGAGGAGTTCACGCAGCCGGGGGATCCCCTGCGACTCGATTACGGATATCGCAACGGCGCACGCGGTTTTCTACACGCGGTTGCGCTGGGCCGCGATGCTTCGCAGGCAAAAGTGCTGGCCTACACCGCGGAGCGAATTCGCGAACGGATTGCGAAATGCGAATTTACCGCCATCACCGAGGTCGAACCTCTCGACGACAATCCGCGGCATCAATTCATCTCCCGGCTGCTCAAGGAGCAGGATATTTCCATCGTGCCACTGAACCATATCGAGAAATTTGCGGAAGATTTGCGCGCACGGCTGCAATAGTTTGGTTGCCAGACGCAAGAGCGAGGGGACCCTAAAGAATTATCTGGAAATCTTGCCCCAGGCCGGCAACTCGCGCTTGGCGAGAAAAACCTCTGCGGCCCAAGCCCCTAAGTACGGAGAGAGCGCGACACCATGGCCGGCGTAGGCACCAAGAACCATCACGTCTTTCTTTTTATTTGCGCGACCCGGATGCCAATCAAAAACAGGCTTCCAATCGTCACGAAACAGGATCGGGCCACCCCAGCGGTGCGTGAATTCAACGGAGCGCAAGGCCGGGTGCAGGCCCCGGACGCGCTTCGCGAGAGCCGCAAACATTTTTGCTGGCTCTTCCGACGAAATAACCACTTCGTTCAGATCGTGCGCTTCGGGCGCGGTCACGAGTCCAGCACCCCAAATGATCGAATTATCCCGGCGGACGCGGCCCCACAAATAGGGCAGGTCAACGGTGTAAAACGGTCGGCGCGCGGCGAGGCCTGTCGCCTCAAGCTGCGCCTCCGTAAGAGGTGCTGTGGCGGCGGCTAAGGTCAGCCGGGGATGCGCAGTTTCTTCCAGTCCGGTGAGCGCGAGCGACAAAGCATTCGTTGCCAGCAGAATTTTCCCGGCTGCAATTGTTCCCGAGCACGCAGCGCCGACCGCGAATTTAATCCCCGGAGTCTGGCGCCACTCGATTTGCGCGACTGGCGCATTTTCAATAATCATCGCGCCGAGATTTTCTGAGGCCCGAGCCAAGCCGCTCACAAGTTTTCCAGGATCGAGCGTGCCCCCGGGAACTTCCTTCACCACGCGCAGCGTGCCGGAATCCGTCCAGTCGATCGCTGAATGCGGCAAGCCGCGCGAGCGCGCGATTTCCCACGCGCCCGGCAGCGACAAATCGCAATCAACGTTCAACTTCGCGAGGATTTTCTCGAAGCCGCCGAGGACGTCGCCAAGTCCGGGGAGATCGCCCGCGGCAGTTTCCGCAAGCGCCATTCCACCGGTGCGTCCACTCGCTCCCGCGCCGATGCGCGAAGCCTCGAAGACCGCGACGGATTTTTCAGGAGCGAGGAGGCGGAGCCAAGCCGCGGCAGCAACACCTGTGAAACCGCCGCCAATGATGGCGAAGTCCACAGCGGAAGGCAGCGGCTGTGATCGCGACGTGAAATCAATCCGCCAGGGAGGCTCACCCCAGTGGTTGCGTGCGTTGTGAGGAGACATGAGGGAAGTTTAGAGGTCCATTTCGCCGGAAAGTTGGCGGCGCGGCGGTTTTTCTCTTCAAGCTGCTCTAGAAATGGCGGGGGGAGTAAAACCGGTGTGCCTCAGGGGCTAAAGCCCGCACTTTATTGTTGCCTGTTATGTCGGAGCTGAAGCTCCGACCCCCTAGAAACCATTCAGAAGACGCGTTCGAGCACTCCAGGCTCGAGATTGAACGCGGCCTATAGAATGCTTTCGGTCCAGTTTTCGAGCGTGTGCTTCACCTTGCCCATGAACTGGTGAGCGACGGCACCGTCAACCACGCGGTGATCGTAGGAGAGCGTGAGATAGACCATGGAGCGGATGGCGATGGCGTCGTCAACCACCACGGGGCGCTTTTCAATCGTGCCGAGGCCGAGGATGGCGACGTTCGGCTGGTTGATCACCGGCAGGCCGAACAGCCCGCCGAAAACGCCGGGGTTGGTGATCGAGAAAGTGCTCTCGGCGACTTCGTCCGGCTTGAGTTTTTTCCCGCGGGCGCGCTCGGCGAGATCGTTCATCGAGCGCGCGATGCCAAGGAAATTCTTTTCTTCCGCACCCTTGATGACCGGGACGATCAGTCCCCAGTCAAGCGCCACAGCGATGCCGATGTTGCATTCCTTGTGCAGGACGATATTGGTGCCGTCAACCGAAGCGTTGACGGTAGGAAACGCACGCAAGCCTTCGACCGCGGCGCGCACGAAAAATGGCATAAAGGTGAGCTTCGTGCCCGCGGCCTGCTCGAATTTGTCTTTCATTTTCGCGCGCAGGGCGGCGATGGAGCTCATGTTGACTTCGTCGATGGAGTACACATGCGGCGAAACATGCTTGGAGAGAACCATGTGCTCGGCGATGCGCTGGCGCATGACGGACATGGGCTGGACTTCGTAGTGACCGAAGTACATTTTCTCGCGCGGGACGGCGTTCTCGAGCACGGCCGAAGCGGCCGCACCGCCCGAAGCCGGCGGAGCGGAAGTTCGTGCCGAAGCTGCGCCAGCAGCGACCGCAGTTCGTGTAGAAGCTCCGCCGCCTCCAACAGCGGCAAGAATGTCGCGCTTGCTGATGCGCCCTCCGGCACCCGTGCCGGGAACCTGCGCGAGGTCAATATTCTGCTCGCGCGCGATGCGCCGGACGAGTGGGGAGCTACGAATTTTTTCGCCGCTCACAGAAACCGCTGGACGTTGCGGCGGTGCGGGAGAGCCAGCCGCGGGAACGAGCGACGGGCCGGGCTTTTGCGCGGGAGCGGGTGCAGCAGCTTTCGGAGCCGGCGCGGGTGCGGGCTTGGCTGCCTCGGCCTTCACCGGAGCGGGAGCCGCCGTGGCGGCGCCGTCGGCGTCAATCACGGCGACGACGGTTTGGATCGGCACGGTCTGGCCTTCGTTGACTTTAATTTCTTTCAGCACGCCGGCGGAAGGAGACGGAATTTCCGCGTCCACTTTGTCGGTGGAGATTTCGAAGAGCGGTTCGTCGCGCTCGATTTTGTCGCCGGGTTTTTTCAGCCACTTGGTGATGGTGCCCTCGAAAATGCTTTCGCCCATCTGGGGCATGATGACGTCCACAGCCATGGTTTTCTCCTCAGAAATCAAAACTCACGTGGCGCCGAGGCATTCCTCGTGCCAGACGCCGGGAATTCCTTCAAGCGTGTAAATTTCATCGCCGCCAGTGAAGAATTCGACGGACTTCACCTTCGCGACGCGCCCGGCAAAATCCACCTGCTCGGGCTCGAGCTCATTGTGATACTGGCCGGCCTCAAGAAATTCCTCGAGGAAGGCGCGATCGGCGATGCGCACGTCTGAGCCGACTTCAAACTCCACTTTGTTCAGACCTTTTGTTTTGCCCAAGACGCAGCACCTGCTTTCTAAGAGTTCAGTATCTGGCCAGTTCGCGCGCGGCCGCAACAATTTTTGAAGCGTTCGGCAGAAAATGCTCCTCGAGCGGCGGCGAGTAGGGAGTGGGAGTATCGAGCGCCGTGACTCGAGCGATGGGCCCGTCGAGATCTTCAAATGCGCCTTCGCAGACTACGGCCGCGATTTCACCGGCGATGCCGCCGGTCCGCGTGTCTTCGTGAACGATGAGGAGCTTATTCGTTTTCTTCACGGAATTGATAATCGTTTCGCGATCGAGAGGCAGAAGCGTGCGCAGGTCAATCACTTCCGCTTCGATTCCCTCTTTCGCAAGTGTTTCAGCGGCTTCGAGCGCCGGGTACATCATGGCCGCGTAGCTGATGATGGTGAGGTCGCGGCCTTCGCGGCGCACCGCTGCTTTCCCGAGCGGCACGGTGAATTCTCCCTCGGGCAACTCTTCTTTGATGCGGCGGTAAAGAAATTTGTGCTCGAAAAAGAGAACGGGATTGTTGTCGCGGATGGCGGACTTGAGCAAGCCTTTCGCGTCGTGGGCCGTCGAGGGATAGACGACTTTCAATCCGGGCGTGTGCACGAAATACATTTCCGGGTTCGCGGAATGGAACGGTCCCCCATGCACGCCGCCACCGGAAGGCCCGCGCAGGACCATCGGCACAGGAGCGCCCCAGCGGTAATGGGATTTGGCGACGAAGTTCGTGACCTGATTGAAGCAGCAGGCGATGAAATCGATGAACTGCATTTCGACCACGGGCCGGAGGCCGAGATAGCTCATGCCGCAGGCCGCGCCGACGATGGCTGTCTCCGCGATGGGCGCGTCGATAACGCGTTCGGGGCCGAACTTCGCGAGCAGGCCTTCGGTGACTTTGAACGCGCCGCCATAAACGCCGATATCTTCGCCGAGCGCGACGACGGCGGGATCGCGATCCATTTCCTCGAAAATTGCCTGGCGGATTCCCTCGAGCAGAGTGACGGGAGCCATAGTTAGCGCCTCCCCTGTTTGTGCTGAGTGGTTTGCCGGAAGGATTTATCTTTTGGCCCGCGGCCGAAGGGAACGCGCGCGGCGGCGGCTTTTTCTTCTTCCGATTTCGCGGCAGCTTTCGCGGAGGCCTTGGTGACGGCCTTCACCGGCTGCTTGGCGGGCTGCTTTGATGACTTGGCACCATTTCCGCCGGTGGCGGAGGCGGCAGCCTGTTTCGCGCCGGCAGCGACTTTGTCGAGGTCGCCGTAACCTTCTACCCGCCAGACTGCCTCGATGCTGCAATTCGGCGGCGTGAGCTCTTTTTTCGACCGCTGCCAGTCGGCGGTGATGGTGTGGCAGCCGTCTTCACAGTAGACGCCCTGTTCGGCAAGCTCGGGCGGAGGCAGCGGGGATTCTTCCGCGAATTTCTGCTCGACGTCGAGTTCGCGCTCGATGCGCGCATCGATTTCGGATTTCGTCTTGGCGTCCCAGATTTTGTTTTCGGTGAGATATTTTTCGTAGAGCGTGATGGGATCGCGCGCCTTCCAGTATTCAATCATTTCTTTGGGAACGTATTCGGCGGCGTCGTGCTGCGCGTGTCCTTTCATGCGCATGGTCTTCACTTCGATGAGCACCGGGCCCCGGCCGGCGCGGGCTTCATCGACGGAGTCTTTTGTGGTGTTGTAAACGGCGACGACGTCGTTGCCGTCAACGATGCGGCTCTGAATGCCATAGCCGCGGGCGCGCTCGGCGAGATCTTTCACGGCCGGAGCCTGGCGCGAGACCGGCGTCGAATAGGCCCATTGATTATTTTCGAGGACGAGCACCAGCGCGGCACGCTGTTGCGCCGCGAAAATCAAACCCTCGTGAAATGCCCCGGTGGAAGAACCGCCATCGCCGATCCACGTCAGCGTGACAATATTCTGGCCGAGATAGCGGCCGGCCATAGCCACTCCTGTCATCACGGGAATCAAATCGCCGAGCATGGAGATGGGAGAAACGGTGTGACGAACTTTCAAATCGCCGAAATGACTGGTGCCGTCTTTGCCAAGGGTCGGCGAAGTGTATTTGGCCATGTGCTGCGTGAAAATATCGCGCGGTTTGAAACCTTTCACAAGCAGCGCGCCAATATTCCGGATCATGGGAGCAAGCCAGTCGCGTTTTTCAAGAGCGTAGGCGGTGGCGACAGAAATCGCTTCCTGGCCGAGGCTCGAGTACAGGCCACCGACAATTTTATTCTGGCGGAAGAGGCGCTCCATGCGGTCTTCGAGCCGGCGATTGAGCTGCATGAAGTAATACAGATCGAGGTGCTGCTCCCGCGTGAGGGGATGGTTCATGCCTCGCTCCCTTTTGCGATGCCGACTTCGACGAGCGCGCCGGCGCATGATTCACGGCTTGCGATGGCTTCGTTGAGCTCGCGGCGCGTGACGGAAACCATGGCGCAGCCGAAAACTTCGCCGAAGTGCGCGATCAAGCGCGGCCGGACTTCGTCTGAGTGCACGGCGCGGCCGAGAATTTTTTCGAGCGACGTGGGCCGCTTGTCCCGAATGCCGCAGGGGACAATCAAATCAAAAAATCGCAGGTCGGTCGAGACGTTATATGCGAAACCATGGGAAGTGACCCAGCGGCTCAAGTGGACGCCGAGCGCGGCGAGTTTTTCTTCGCCTGCGGGCGTGTCGATCCAAACGCCGTGCTGGCATGCGACGCGTTTCGAAGGAACACCGAAATCAGCGGCCGCCCGCATCATGACATCTTCGAGCTGGCTGACGTACCAGCGCACATCGCGTCGATGCTCGGCCAAATCGAGAATCGGGTAGCCGACGATCTGGCCGGGACCGTGATAGGTGATATCACCGCCGCGATCGGTCGAATGAAATTCGACATTCATCTGCTCGAGCAAATATTTTGAGGCGCGTAGATTTTCGCGCTGGCCGTTGCGTCCGAGCGTGATCACGTGGGGATGCTCGCAGAGGAGCAGCACGTCTGGAATCATGCCGTCCTTGCGCGCGCGGACGAGCTCGCGCTGCAATTCGCAGGCGGGACCGTAGTGCAAAAGGCCCAGGTCAACAACCCAGCAGGGTTTGGATGGTTGGTTCACGTGTCCTTCAGACACTGTCATATGTCGTGCTGCGACGCTAGTAATTGATGGACAAGCCGCGGACGGCGTTGAACGCGTCGCCCATGGCTTCCCAGACCGTTGGATGCGCGTGAATCGTAGCGGCCATGTCGTCAAGCGTGGCTTCGAGTCCGAGCGCGGCGACCGGCTCGGCGATAATTTCCGTGGCCAGCGGGCCGATGGCGTGCACGCCGAGAATCTCGCCGTACTTTTCTTCGGCCACAACTTTGATGAAGCCTTCGTGCTGGCCGAGGATTGTAGCCTTGCTATTGCCGACGAACGGGAATTTTCCGGTCTTCACCTGGTAGCCGGCTTCGCGCGCCTGGCGTTCGGTGAGCCCGATGGAGCCGATTTGCGGCTCGCAGTAGGTTGCGTTGGGGCAGCGCTTCTTGTCGAAGGGCTGTACGTCTTTTCCAGCCATGCGGCCGACGGCGATGATGCCTTCCATCGAAGCGGCGTGCGCGAGCTGCGGCAGGCCGGCGACGATATCGCCAATGGCGTAAAGGCGCGGCTCGTCGGTTTCGAGAAATGCGTTGGTGAGAATGTAGCCACGGTCGAGCTTTGCCTTCGTTTTTTCGATGCCGATATTTTCCGTCAGCGGACGGCGGCCGACGGCGATGAGAATTTTTTCGGCGCTGATGGTCTGCGATTTGCCGGCCTTGTCCCTGTACGTAACCGTCGCGCCCTTGGCGTCTTTCTTCGCAGATTCCACTTTGGCTTCGAGCTCGATTTTGAGGCCCTTTTTCTTGAAGGATTTTTCGAGCTCGGCGGAAATTTCTTCGTCTTCGAGGGGGACGACGCGCGGGAGGACTTCGAGAAGAGTGACGTCGCTGCCGAAGGTTTTAAAGATGGAGGCAAACTCGACGCCGACAGCGCCACAGCCCACCACGACCATCGATTTCGGAATTTCCTGGAGCGTGAGAATTTCGCGGTTGGTCAGGACGGTCTTGCCGTCGATTTCGATGCCCGGAAGTGAGCGCGCCTCGGAACCCGTGGCGACCATGATGTTGGTGGTTTCGAGTTCGGCGGTCTTGCCGTCTTTTTCGACGGAGACGCGGCCAGGACCCGCGATGCGCCCCCAACCGGTGATGGATTCCACTTTATTTTTCTTGAACAAGGCGGCGATTCCGAGCGAATGTTTTTTGACGATTTTGTCTTTGCGCGCGAGGATCGCGGGCCAGTTGATTTTGACGTCTTTCACATCAAAGCCGAATTCTTCGGCGCGCTTGAAATGGTCGTAAATATCGGCGTGATGCAGAAACACTTTTGTGGGGATGCAGCCAACATGCAGGCAGGTGCCGCCGAGAAACGAATCCTTCTCGACCACCGCGACTTTCAATCCCCATTGTCCGGCGCGGATCGCGGCCACGTAGCCGCCGGGCCCGCTGCCGATAATGACTAGATCGTATTTAGCCAAACCAGACCTCCACCCCGTCTTATTGTCCGTCGAGCCTATAGATGCATGGAAGGGTGTGTACGATTGCGGCTCTTCCAGGCGCGCAAACTAGAGATTTTAGCAGTCGCACTCGCGCGCCGCAACCCTGCCGCTGGGACGATTCTCACGCTATCCAAATCGGCCTGGCCAACGTCTGACAGCCCATATACTTCCAGTCTGCAAATTGTCCGGGCGCGCAGGGAACTAACAGGGCCGCCAGCCCGTAATAGCACATGAGAATCAAATGGGAGGAGTTCAAGCATGACCACGGAGTCTGAAGCCACAGGAGCGGTCTTGCCCGGCGGAGAAACGATCCCAGTCTCAGAAAAACCGTCCGGGTTCCGCAACATTTTTATGGGACCAGGAGGGATGCGAGCGGGCTGGCGGTTCGTGATGTTCGTCGCAATTTTTGTCGCGCTGCAATACATAGTTATTCAGCGCGGATTGCGGCTGGTTCCCGAGTTTCGAGAAATTGCGAAGCAGACGCAGGTGGGCGGGATCGTTACGCCGCAGTTCGAATTTGTCTTTGAAGGCGCCATTATCCTGGTGACATTTTTGGCTACATGGATCACGGGCCGGATCGAGAAGCGTCCCTTCGGCGATTACGGGATTCCCCTGCGAGGAGCGTTCGGAAAACTATTCTGGCAGGGAGTGATCTGGGGATTGGTATTCGAAACCGTCGAGATTCTGGCCATTTGGGCCTTCGGTGGCTTTTCGTTTGGAAATGTGGCACTGGCCGGAGCGGCGTTGCTGAAGTACGCGGTGGCGTGGGCCGTGGGGTTTGTGCTGGTGGGGCTGTTCGAAGAATCGCTCTTCCGTGGCTACTCACAATTCACGTTGGCGTCGGGGATCGGTTTCTGGCCGGCGGCGCTGATTCTTTCGGGCCTCTTTGGCGCGACGCATCTCAATAATCCGGGCGAGGGTTGGGTCGGAGCGCTTTCCGTGTTTGCGTTCGGGATATTCGGGTGCTTCGCGCTGCGACGCACGGGAAATCTCTGGTGGATCATCGGGTTTCACGCGGCCACGGATTATGCCGAGACGTTTATTTATTCCACGCCCGACAGCGGTTTGCTGGCACAGGGCCACCTGCTGAATTCGACATTCCACGGACCGCGATGGCTGACGGGCGGAAGCATCGGCCCGGAGGGAAGCGTCATGGATTTTGTGGTGTTTGCGCTCGTCTTCATTCTTTTCAACTGGGCGTATCCCGCAAAGAAGAACAGCCAGCCAGTTTAGGATTTTGCCACTGATTGCGGCGCGGTCGTGAAATAATCCCGGCGCCGTAAAACTGATGTGAGGGAGGCTGCTGCGGATGACCACAGATTCGAGTTCGGCCGGTTCGGAATTGTCGGTTGGAGCGACGGCGAATTCGCCGTCGCTGCTGCATTCAGTCTTCCTGGGCCCGAACGGCTTGCGCGCGGGTTGGCGGTTGCTGATCTATCTGCTGCTTGTCTTCGCACTCCGACGGGGCGTGCAATTCGGAATCCGGCATTTGGACCTGACTCGAGGTTGGCTGAAATCCCAACCGAATTCGGTGATTCCAGCAGGCCCGCAAATTTTTTTCGAGTGCCTCGCGCTTCTGGTGGTGCTGATTCCCGCGCTGATCATGTCGAAAATTGAACAGCGGCCATTTGCCGAATACGGTTTGCCGGCGGGTGAGACGTTTGGCAAACGCTTCTGGCAGGGCGTGCCGTTCGGCTTCGCCATGATGACGCTGCTACTGGGAACGATTGCGGTGTTTCACGGCTACTCCATGGAAGGCATTGGCGCGAGTACTGGGGATGCCATCAAGTTCGCGATTCTTTATGCCATCGGGTTTCTGTTCGTGGGCTTGTTCGAAGAGTTCGGGTTCCGCGGGTACATCCAGTACACGCTGGGGTCGGGAATTGGGTTTTGGCCCTCGGCGCTGGTTCTATCGTTTTTATTCGGGTATGGCCATCTCGGCAATCCGGGCGAAGCAAAAATTGGGGCGTTCATGGCGGGAAGTTTCGGCCTGCTGGCGCTGTTCTCCCTGCGGCGTAGCGGGAGTTTGTGGTTTGCGGTGGGAATGCACGCGGCGTTCGACTGGACGGAGACGTATTTCTACGGGGTTCCCGACAGCGGCTTGCTGGCACAAGGACATCTGCTGAGCTCCTCGTTTCACGGGCCGGTATGGTTGACCGGAGGCAGCGTGGGTCCGGAGGGCAGTTACTGCGTGTTTGCTGTGTTGGCTCTCTCGGCGGTCGCGATCCATTACATGTTTCCGGCGAAACAGCAGTCGGCGTAGCCCGTAACGATTAGTGATTCGACAGGCAACTATTGCGGAGGCGGGGTGATTCGCAGGATGTCGTACTGCACTTCTAGCTTCCGGCCGGGAAATTCTGATTCGATTCGTGATTTCAATTCGCTGACTGTCAGTGCGCCGTTCTGGCCGTTGAGACCGTGGGCGTCGTCCATCAGGATCACGTGACCTTTCACGTGATGATGCAAGATGGATTCGAGCTCGACGGAAAGTCTGCGCTTATCGCTTTCGAGGCCCGCCCAGGAGTAATAACCCGCATCGAGCCAGAAGAGCGCCGGTTGAGTGAGCGATTTCAGCAGTGCCGGGAGCACCTGCTGGCTGTCACCTTCCAGGATCTGGATGTTTGGATAGCGCGCGAAATTTCGAATCGCTTGCTGCGCCAGTGCCGGATCGAATTCGATTGAATAGATTCGGTCAAAGCGGTATTTCATCGCGGAAATCATTTCGCCGTAGTAGGTGCCGGTTTCAACCAGGATTTTCAGCCCGTAAATTTCGGCGTGCTGGCGCACGGTTTGCTGCTTGAGCAGGTGGGGCGAGCGAACGGGCTTGCCGCGGAGATACCAGTACAAATAGTCAGGATAGTGGCCCAGCCTTTTGTAGGCCGCGTACCAGGGAGTGCGGCGAAGCAATTTTCGAAGTGCTTTCAAGCGGCCTCGCGAGAACGCGTGCAACGACGTGGCGCAGAATAGGCGGCGCGGCGAATCCTGTCAAACGGTTGCGGCCTGGATTCTGCAAATGAACCGTCACGCGCGGGCTTCGATGATATATTTTGCGGCGTGCTGCTATCCGTCTGCATCGTCACCTACAACGAAGAAGCCAACATCGCGCGCGCGCTCGATAGCGTGAAAGGGATCGCGGATGAAATGATCGCGGTGGATTCCGGCAGCACAGACAAGACCGTCGAATTTGCGCGCGCGTGCGGCGCGAAGGTTTTCGCCGAGGAATGGAAGGGTTTTGCGCGGCAGAAGAATTCCGCGATGGCGAAAGCGACGGGTGATTGGATTTTGTCGCTGGACGCGGATGAAGAAGTAAGCCCTGAGCTGGCGGCGAGCATCCAGGCGACGCTGAAATCAGAGCAATCTGCTCCGGCATTCGACGGTTACACAATGGCGCGGAGAAATCTTTACCTTGGCCGCTGGCTGAAACGCAGCGGCTACTACCCCGACTGGAAACTTCGCCTGGTTCGGCGCGGGATGGGGGAATTCGAGGATCGCGCGGTGCATGAAAGCATCATCGCCAAAGGTAAAGTTGGCCAACTGCAGGGCGATCTGATTCACCACGCCTACGCGACGCTTGAGAATTTCATCGAACATGCCAACCGGTATTCCACGCTCGGCGGCGAGATGGTGGCGAGCGAAGGCTCGGTTGGCTTCAGTGTTTGGAATATTGTGTTGAGACCGCTCGGGGCATTCATCTACCGGTATTTTTTCCGGCTGGGGTTTCTCGATGGACGCGAGGGATTGCTCGTGCAATTGAATCATGCCGCGTATGTGAGCTGGAAATATGCCAAGGCGTGGGAGACTTCGAGGAATTCGCAGATAAAACACAAGAGCGCTCGCCGATGACTCCTCCCCTGCATCTCGATACCCAAACGATTGTGGCCGATCTTCTAATCATCACTGCGGGGATATTCATCTCCGCTATCGTTTTTCAAGCTGATCTCAACCGCCGCAAGATTCGCGCAAACGCATACTTGATAGTCACCCTGGCGACCGTGGCGGGACTGGTTGCCGTATTCGCTACGACCCACATCGGATTGGCAGGCTTCGCATGCCTTTTGGCTTGGTTTCTCAGTGTTGTCATTCTTGCGCCTCGTAAAGGGGCCTCGACGTTCGATTTCCTCGATGCCGCCTCCATCGGGGCCGGTGCGGGCTGTGCTGTCGTCAGCCTGGGAATGCTACTTGTGATTTCATACCTTCATATCCTTCCCAGTGGCCTGCCTGAAAATGGAAGAGCCTTACTGACAGAACTGATCGTGTTCCTCGTGTGGTTGGGAATTGCAGTGTTTCTCTGGCGGATGGGAACAAAGGCGACGCTAGGTCCCAAACCAAGCGGCGAGATTTTCTCCGTCTATCTCCTGTTCGACTCTGCGAGCGACTTCGTCAGCCGGGCTTTGCGCACGAGTCCGCCTTCATTCCTCAGGCCACCCGCTGCTCAGATGGCGAGTCTCGTCACGTTTGTGGTTGGCGGGCTCCTTTTGTGGTTCGTTCTGGCGAAATTCCACAAGATTGGCAAGGAGCGGCGCATCCTCGAACACACGGTGGAACGTGGCGAAATTTTGCAACCTGAATATCGCAAACCTACGCCGGAATGCCCGAATCCCGAGCGGTGGCACATGTTTGACTCGATGACGGCGGAAGTGGAGGTGCTTGATTTTCTGAAGACACTCGTCACCACCGTCAAGCCCGAGTTGGTCGTCGAGACTGGAACGTTTTTGGGCATCAGCACGCTTCGGATTGCCCAGGGACTGCGAGAGAACGGCTTTGGGCGCGTCATCTCCTGCGAGCTCGATCCAACAGTTTATGAGGAAGCGAAGAAACGCTTCGCGGGTTCTGGCCTGGCTGAATGGATTGACGTGCGAAATGAGTCCAGTCTGGAAATGAAAGTTGGTGGCCGCATCGACATGCTCTATAGCGACAGCGATCTGCCGCTGCGCGAGCAGGAGGTTCGGCGGTTCCTGCCGCAGATGAACCCGCACGGGCTGATACTGATGCACGATGCCAGCTCCGACTTAAAAACGGTGCGCGAGGCCGCGCTGAAACTCGAGAGGGAGGGGCTGCTTTCCGTCGTGCTGCTTCCTACGCCGCGCGGTTTGGTGGTCGCTCAGAAGCGCGACGGCCGCAAGTAACACCCATCCGATCTATTTCGTGAGTAGCCCCGCTTCATTGCCGCCCTCAGGGGTTAAAACCCCTGGTATCTCGGCTCTTTTCGGCACGGCTGAAGCCGTGCCCTGACGAAGGCCGCTCTCTTCGAGCGGTGCTCCCTCGGCTCCGTACGGGACGAGTTCAGCCGTGCCCTGACGACTAGGATTTGCGAGAGGAGCTCGGTTCACAAACGAGGACACGGTCACTGATTTGACAAGCCGCTTGCGTATCGGTACACTCGTCGGATTTGGGTGAGGTATTTTGGCTCACCATGGGACCCAATAATGGACAAGAAGAGGTTGGAGTATTACAAAAAGAAATTGATGACGCGACGGGAAGAATTGCTGCGCGGCATCGCTCGCACCGAGCAGGAAGGCCGCGAAGCTGACGAGGATCCGACAGTGGATCTCGCCGACAAGGCTGCCAATTCCTACACCAAGGAATTCCTCTTTGGCCAGACGCACAACGACCGTTCACTCCTGCAACTAGTGGACGACGCGTTGGCACGCATCAAAGACGGCTCGTTCGGCGAGTGCATTTCCTGCCATCAGGAGCTTCAGCAGAAGCGCCTGGAGGCAGTGCCCTGGACACGTTATTGCATCTCCTGCCAGGAAAAGATGGAGCAAGGACTGCTGTAGGCCTCGCTTTCTTCCACTCTTGTCGTTCGCGTTGTGGGGAGGGGTGTGTCTCGGGCAAGAGGCAAAATCCGTTCGCCGCAGAGATGCCCCCTCCGGCTCCGCTCCGGGTAAATAGGGCGCGGAGGCGAACAAGAGCCAAAGGCGCGAAGCTCGAACACGGTGGTTACGGGGCGAGAACCGTCGAGGACACCGAGATGAAGAGCGCTCCTCAGTAGTAATGCGGATTTCGTACGGCGCACGACTGCTGTAGCGTCAAGCCATCCTCTCGGTTCACACTGACATGGCAATTCTGCGACGCGCGCTCGACGCAATGGCCTCGATTATTTTTCCTGCGCCCTGCCGTGTCTGCGGTGAGACGCTCACGAACGCGAGCCGCATTCCGATTTGCGAAACGTGTCTTGCATCGTTTGTGCTGATAAGAGAGCCGATGTGCCAGTGCTGCGGCCGCCCGTTCATTTCGCCTGTGGCGGCGCAGGCGATCAATCCGCTTTGCCGGCTGTGCCGCGCGCAGGAGTATGCTTTCGAGCGGGCGCGCAGCTACGCCATTTACACCAATGCCCTGGCAAGTGCTGTCACGCTGCTCAAATACGAGGAAGTGACGCGGCTGGGGGACTGGTTTGGCGCGCGGCTGGTCGAGGTGGTGGCGAAAGCGGGCAAGGACTTCCGCGCGGACGTGGTTGTGCCCGTGCCGCTCCATCCCGCCCGGCAGCGCGAGCGCGGGTACAACCAGGCAGAGCTGATCGCGCGGCCCCTGGCGCGCCGGCTGGGATTAAAGCTCCGGCCCTACCTGCTGGTGCGCACGAAACCCCGCCCGCCTCAATTGTTGCTTTCGCGCAGCCAACGATGGGAATCCGTACGTGGCGCCTACGCCATCCGCGCGGGTGTGCAGGTTGACAAGCTGCGCGTTCTACTGGTAGATGATGTAATGACGACTGGCGCGACGCTGGATGCCTGTTCGCGAGCCCTGATCAAAGCGGGAGCCGCGGCGGTGATCGGCGTGACGGTAGCGCGGGTCGTTTCCGGCTGGGCACTCTCGGATCCTCCGCAACGGCGGGCAATCGGATCAGGCGAGGCAAACCAGCAGGGTGCGGCGAGCATCCTTAGAAGATAAGGAGAACCGTCGGGCGGCGCAGAGGCGACGCGAATGAATGGCAGGCTCAAGATCGGCTTACGACCGCGGCCCCAGATCGGGCTGAGTGGAATTGCGTCGCAAACGGCTGCGCCCAGGCCGCTGGCTTCAGCCGCGAGCCGTCCTTCGGTGATGCAAGCTCCCGTCCTCGTGCTGAATGCTACGTTCGAACCAATCAACGTGACCGCGGTTCGCCGCGCGCTCGTGCTGATGCTGAAGGGAGTGGCGCAGGCCGAGGAAACGAATCACACCAAGGTGCACTCCACATCGAAAGCCATCCAGGTGCCGTCGGTGATCCGGCTGCTGACCTACCGGCACATCCCGCAGCAGAGCCGCGCGCTCTCACGGAAGAATATTCTGCTGCGCGACCGCAATACCTGCCAGTTCTGCGCGGCGGCGTTTCCGGCGTCGGAGCTGACGCTGGACCACGTGATGCCTCGCTCGCGCGGCGGGCGCTCGTCATGGGAGAACCTGGTAGCGTGCTGCTACGCCTGCAACAACCGCAAGGGGGATCGCACACCGGAAGAGGCTGGTCTGAAACTCCAGCGGCGGCCGCGGCCTTTTACGCTGCACACCTCGCGTCAGTTGATGCGCCTGATCGGGCATCGCGACGAAAAGTGGCGCAAGTACCTTTTCTACTAATCACTTCACGGCTGCAACCTTCTGCATACTTGCAGCGTCTAATGTTTCAAAGTCACTTCTAGGACACACCCCGGGAAGTGGTACTGGTTCTACCCAGACCGCTTCCCTTCTTTTTTGACCCCAACAAAATTTGGCTTATTGGCGGAAGACTATTTTCAGACCGCGGCGCCAATTCTCGCTTAAGCCGATGCGCGTGACTTGGATTTCGGGCGAGAGGTATTTCAAAAGCGTGTCCGTAGCGGAGTGGAAACGCAATCCGGGCGCCACCAACCAAACGAGCGGCGGCTGTGGATCGAGTACGACGCCGGCGAAATAACCGTACTGCTGAAAATCGCCCTCGCGCTGGTGTCGCCGGACCCGCAGCCAGTAGTCTACTGCCTGAATCGGCAACTGGATGTCTTCGGAAGCCTTCAGCTCGATCACCACCAAGCGGCCCCGGCGCGTGACGCCGAGCAAATCCAGCACTCCACGATCGCCTGCGGCGAGCGCCGGGACCTGTGAATATAGGTGAGCGGGATCGAGTTGCGCGTCGAGGCGCGTCGCATCTTCGATTGCCAGCGTTTCGAGCCACCTTTCGGGAGCGGCACGATAGAGCGGATGGTTGACTTCTTCCGCGAGCGAGCTGCGATGGAGATTGAGCTCGCGGATCAGGCGCTCGAGCGCGGGCTCCGTGGCGGCGGTAACCGGCTCGCGCGCGTCCCCGAGTCCGAACAACAGGCCATCCTTCGTCCAGCGCGCGAACTCAAGTCCTCGAAAGCAGAGCGCCACATCTCTGGTTCCGGCGGTGACGCGTGCCGCAATCGCGCCGGCGGTTTCTGGAACCATGGTGCGGACATGAGAGATCGCATCGCGGGCGCCGGCGAGAGCAGACTCGATTTCCCGGCGCGACGTCAGCCAGCTTTCCAGGTTTCCGGCATCGGCGGGATCCACTTTCTGGATGCGACCGTCCGGCTCGTTGAATTCGTAAATTTCCGTGCGCGCGGCATTCGAAAGAGCCAGCACACGTTCGCGCAGAAATCGGCTGGTACCTTCGGGAACAAATAATCGCAGCCCTTCGATGGCGCGACGTTCTGATCGGCCGCGTGTCCATTCGAGCCAGAGAAGCCCGAAAGCGAGGATGCCTTCGATTGCGGCGGCATCTTCCGATGGCGAAGCGGCCAGCAAAGCCCAGGCACGCGAGCGTTCGTGCATTTGTCCTCGGACGTAAAGGCCCGAAAAGGAATGCTCGAGGTCGGGTGCGGCCGTAAGGGAATCTATGGTCGAGTCGGGAAAACGCTCGGCAAGAATTCGATGGAGGCGTGCGCGAAATTGTTCGCGGCTGATGCGCCCGGGCGAACGGCGAGAATCCGTGCGCAGAAACTCAAGCCGGCCTGGTTTTGCGCGGCCGAAGCGCTGGACTTCCAGGACAATCTGATTTTCGGAGCGCTCTTTCACGCGCAGGACGCGGCGCGTCAGGTTCCGTTCGTCAGACCAGAGATGAACGAGAGAGGTTTTTCCCTGGTGATGCAATTCGCAGTGCAGCCTGGCAAGCTCCGCGAGCCATTCGCCATCCTCGCGAACTTCCACGCCGCCGGATGCCGCCAACTCGCCGAGGGCTCGATCAAGCTCGGCCCAATCGTCCGCGGAAGCGTTCATAAACAATCCGTCCAACGTTTAGATACAGAACGCCAAGCTTCTCACTGCGATTCGCTACTGCTCGAGTACGAGGCCGCTTACCCGTATGGTCGGAAATTGTTGATCCCATGTCGCCGGAACGTGATCGAGAGTGATCTGAAAATCGCGGCGTTGCCCGCCATCGAGAGGGCGCGCCGGACTGGTGATAATCAGTTGTGGTTCGCGCAAGACAAGCTGGCCCAGCGGATCGTGAAATTCGAGCGTGACCTGCAGGCGGTCAATGGTGCGTGTGCCATCATTCGAAACGGTTGCCGCAAAGTAGGTGAACTCTTGATTCAGAAAATTCGTCGCGCGCGCCATCTGCATATTCATGAAGTGGATTCGCTGCGCGTAGGCCTGTTCCGCGGGGCCGAATGGGAGCACCTCGGCGGCAGGGCCGCTGGTGTGGGTTGAGCGCGTAATGAGGACTATCCCAGCCACAAACAGCAAGACGACACCAGCACCTGCCGCGAGTGCGACAGGAAGGCGGCTTCTCTCCTCGCGGTAGCTGCTTTCACCGGGGTCCATGATTTTTCCGTTTTCCTCAGCGGCCGAAGGAGAGGCGCAGAATCAGCGGCTCCGGCAGGCCTACCGCGGACATGCGCCTCTGTACCGCTTCGATATCGTACGGGACGCGCCAGAATTCCACGGATTGTTTATCGAGGTCCGCGATGGCAAATGCCGCGCGCGTGTCGCCGTCGCGAGGCTGCCCGATCGAGCCAGGGTTCAGCAAGTATGTCGTGCCATCCTCAACGACGAGTGCGGCAAACGTGCTTCCGGCTGGAGGCTTGAAATGCAGGACGCCGACCGTATCGCGCAGCGTGAAGCCGCCCTGCAAATGCGTGTGGCCGAAGAAGGTGACGGGCAGGGTGGCATCGAGCAAGCTGGTGAGCGCCTGTGCCGGCGCGAAAACGTACTCATCTTCGTCGCGAAACGCGCCATGCACAATCGAGAAACCATTCACTACCATCGGCCCGACGGGCAATTTTTCGAGCCATTCACGATTTTCCGGCCGAAGCTGATCGCGCGTCCAGAGCGCCGCGTTGCGCGCCACCGGATTGAAATCATCGGCGTTCGCGATGCCGCTGCCGGCCTTGTCATGATTGCCGCGAATCGTGACGGCGCCGAGCGTCTGGATGCGGTCGATCACTTCATTGGGATCGGGACCGTAGCCCACTACGTCGCCAAGGCAAACAACTTTCTCCCACTTGCCCTTGGCCGCCTCCAGGGCTGCGTCGAGCGCTGTGGCATTCGCGTGGATGTCACTCAGAATCAGATACCGCATTTGGACTGTCCCCGTGATTTAGGATGCGAATTATAGACGAAGAGGCCCCGCGTTGCACGAATGTCGCGCACACGAAAGGGCCGGCAGAGGTCCCCCGCAAACCTATCGGATCAGCATGCAATCGCCGTAACTGTAGAAGCGGTAACCGGTTGCGACGGCGTGGCCATAGGCTGCGAGGACGTGCTCGCGTCCGGCAAAGGCAGCGACAAGCGCGAGCAAGCTCGATTTCGGCAGATGAAAATTTGTGAGCAGTTGCGTGGCGACGCGAAACGGTTTACCGGGATAAAGAAAAATGCTTGCTTCGGATTTTCCGGGCGCAATTGCACCGCCCTCCGAGGAATGTTTCTCAGCGGCATCTTCCAATGCGCGGACGACTGTAGTCCCGACGGCGAGCACTGGGCGATTTCCCTGACGGGCGCGCTCTATTAGCGCAACAGCCGCATCGGAAATTTCGTAGGATTCCGTGTGAATCTTGTGGTCCTCCAGACGTTCCGTGCGGACAGGCTCGAATGTCCCCAGGCCGACATCGAGCGTGATTTCTGCCATCTCGATTCCCCGCCCGCGCAGGCGATCCAATAGCCCGGGAGTAAAGTGGAGTCCCGCCGTGGGCGCCGCGACGGCGCTCCCTTGCTTTGCGAAAACGGTCTGGTATCTTTCGCGATCGCTCAAATCATCTTCGCGCTTGATATAGGGCGGCAGAGGAATGTGGCCAAGACGATTGAGCTCCTCCTGAAAACTGGTCTTCGAAGTGAAACGCAACACACGCAGGCCGTAATCGCCGCGGCTCTCCACGCGGGCTTCGAGTTCGCCCTCGCCAAAAATGATTCGTTCGCCGACTGGAATTTTCCGTCCCGGCCGCACCAGCGCCTCCCATGTGTCCGCGTCGAGCCGCCGCACGAGGAGCACTTCGATTTGCGTTTGAAGAAATTCATCGCACGCAGGATTATTCGCGCCGGGCGGCTGAGCACGAACGCCTACGCGGCGACCAAACAGGCGCGCAGGCAGGACGCGCACGTTGTTGAGCACGATGAGTTCGTCGCCACGCAGCAGATCAGCGAACTCATGGAATTGGCGGTCTTCCGTCGCGCCGGTCGAGCGGTCGAGGAGCAACATGCGCGAAGCCTCGCGGTCGGGGAGAGGCGCTTGCGCAATCCGCTCAGGCGGCAGGTGGTAATCAAAATCACTGAGATTCATGAGTAATCCAGCAAGCTGATGAAAGGCACTGCTGAAAGCAATCGGCCACGCTCACTGCCTGAATGCATCTGGCACAACCCCAGCAAGTATGCTAAGAGAACACCAACCGGGCGTCGCGCTGCCATTCTTGCTTCCTCCGGAGCATTTTCAATCTTTGCACGTCCCGGAGCCATTGTAGCGAACCCACCGGCCAGTTCACTCACCGGGGAAGGAACTGTGGCGGAAAGCACGGTCGTGATCAGTTCGCGGGGAGTGGAGCGGCTGCGCTCGGGCCACCTGTGGGTCTATCGGAGCGACGTGCGCACGGCACCGGCGGAATCAGGTGCCATCGTCCGGCTCACGGATGATCGAGGCCGTTTCCACGGCCGCGCTTTCTACAGCGACAAATCCCAAATCGCCGTCCGGCTTCTGACGCACGATGACCGGCCCGTTGGCCGCGCCTTTTTCACCGAGCGGCTGCGGCGCGCCGCGGAGTATCGCCGCCTGGTCGTCGAAAACACGGACGCTTACCGCGTAGTTTACGGCGAGGCGGACCTGCTGCCATCGCTCATCGTGGATCGCTACGGCGATTATCTGGTGATACAAACGTTGAGTCAGGCCACGGAGCGGCAAAAGAGCATGTTCGTCGAAATCCTGGTGGAGCTTTTTGCTCCTAAGGGCATACTTGAGCGCAACGATCCCAAGGTGCGGCTGCTCGAGGGTCTCGAACAGTGCGTCGGCGTTTTGTATGGTGAAATCCCGCAAGAAATCGAAGCCAAAGAAAATGGGGTCAAGTTTTATTACGATCTTCAGAAAGGCCAGAAGACCGGTTCGTTCCTCGACCAGCGCGAAAACCACTGGGCCGCGCGCCGCTATGCTTCCGGTGAAGTGCTCGACTGCTTCAGTTATCAGGGAGGGTTTGCACTGACGATTGCAGACAAGTGCGAGCATGTGGAGGGAATCGATATGGCCCCGGTGGCGGTTGAAGCGGCGCGGCGAAATCAGCAACTGAATTCGATTTCGAACGTCACATTCCGCGAAGGGAATTCGTTTGACTTGCTGAAGGAATACGATGAGGTGGGACGACGATTCCAGATGGTGATTCTCGACCCACCGGCGTTTGCAAAGAATCGCGACAGCATTCCTGCCGCGCATCGCGGCTACAAGGAAATCAATCTCCGGGCCATGAAAATCCTCCAGCCTGGAGGCTTCCTGCTCACCTGCTCCTGCTCCTACCACATTACGGAAGCCCTCTTCCTCCAGACCCTCGCGGAAGCCGCCAATGACGCAAAGAAAAGCATCGTTGTGGCTGAGCGGAGGACGCAGTCGCAGGATCACCCGATTCTGCTGACCATGCCCGAAACGCACTATCTCAAGTGCCTTATAGTAAGAGTTCTCTGAGAATTATGTATTCGTAAGTATAACAAAATAGGCCATTAGCAACACACTTGACAATGACACACTCATATTGTAAAATGCGCCCTTGTTGATTGCTAGTCGTTGGAGAATTCCGTCATGCTTCGCATGGACAAATTGACCGTAAAGGCCCAGGAATCGCTGCAAGCGGCGCAGGAAATCGCGGGACGTTCCGGCCAGCAGCAAGTGGAGCCGCTGCACCTGCTTTGGGCGCTGATCGCCCAGGGTGACGGCGTGGTCCCGCCGCTGCTCGAAAAATTGGGCGCTGCGCCCACGCGCCTGGCCGGTGAAATTGAAAAGCAAATCGAGCGCCTGCCGAAAATTTCGGGCGTCTCGGAACAATATCTGAGCAAAGCTTCGAATGCCGTGCTCGAGCGCGCGTTCGACGAAGCGCAGCGCCTGAAGGACGAATACGTCTCGACCGAGCACATCCTGCTCGGCATCGCTGCGGCAGACCGCGACCCCGCGGGACAATTGCTCGCACGCAACGGAGCCAGCCACGACGCGATTTTGCAGGCCATGGCCAGCATCCGCGGAAGCCACCGCGTCACGTCGCAAAATCCCGAAGCCACCTATCGAGCGCTCGAACAATACGGTCGCGACTTGACTGATCTGGCGCGGCGCGGAAAGCTCGATCCCGTGATCGGCCGCGATGAGGAAATTCGCCGCGTAATGCAGATTCTGGCGCGCCGCACGAAAAACAATCCAGTGTTAATCGGCGAGCCGGGCGTAGGAAAAACCGCCATCGTCGAAGGGCTTGCGCAGCGAATCATATCTGGCGACGTGCCCGAAGTGCTCAAACCGAAGCGCATTGTGGCGCTCGACCTCGCAGCGCTGGTTGCCGGCGCAAAATACCGCGGCGAGTTTGAAGACCGGCTGAAAGCGCTGTTGAAGGAAGTGACCGAATCCGAAGGTCAGGTGATCCTATTCATCGACGAACTGCACACGCTGGTGGGCGCCGGCGCGGCCGAAGGCGCGATGGATGCTTCAAACATGCTGAAGCCGGCATTGGCGCGCGGCGAGCTGCGCGCAATTGGGGCAACCACGATCAACGAATACCGCAAATACATCGAGAAGGATCCCGCGCTCGAGCGCCGCTTCCAGCCTGTAATGGTCGGCGAACCATCGCTCGACGACACCATCGCGATTCTCCGCGGCTTGAAAGAGCGGTATGAAGTGCATCACGGCGTGCGCATCAAGGATGCCGCCATCATTGCCGCAGCCATGCTCTCGCAACGCTACATCACAGACCGTTTTCTTCCGGACAAGGCGATCGACCTAGTCGATGAAGCAGCGGCCGGGCTGCGCATGGAGATTGACTCCCTGCCCTCTGAAATCGATGTGGTTGAGCGGCGCATCATGCAGCTTGAAATCGAGCGCCAGGCGCTGAAAAAGGAATCGGACGCGCACTCGCGCGAGCGCCTCGGCCAGATTGATAAAGAGTTGAGCACGCTGCGCGAGCAGTCGAATGCGCTGAAGGGCCGCTGGCAGACGGAAAAAGATGCTATTGGACGGATTCGCAAGTTGAAGGAAGAAATCGACCATCTGAAGACCGAGGAGCAGAAATTCGAACGCGCCGGCGATCTCTCGCGCGTCGCGGAAATCCGCTACGGCAAAATGGCTGCGGCGGAAAAAGAACTCAAGGCCGCGCAGGACCGTCTGGCCGATCTGCAAAAAGATCATCCCATGCTGAAGGAAGAAGTGGGCGAGGAAGAGATCGCAAAGATCGTAAGTAAATGGACGGGGATCCCCGTCGGTCGGCTTCTGGAAGGCGAAGTCCAGAAATTGGTGCACATGGAGGAGCGGCTGCGCCTGCGTGTGGTGGGCCAGGATGCTGCGCTCGCAAGCGTTGCAAACGCAATTCGCCGCAGCCGCTCGGGTCTTAGCGATCCGAACCGCCCCATCGGCTCGTTCCTATTTTTGGGGCCTACGGGCGTGGGCAAAACGGAACTTGCGCGCGCGCTGGCGGAATTTCTGTTCGACGACGAACGCGCCATCATCCGCCTCGATATGTCCGAGTACATGGAGAAGCATTCCGTGGCGCGCATGATCGGCGCGCCTCCGGGCTACGTTGGTTACGAAGAAGGCGGCCAATTGACCGAACAAGTCCGGCGGCGGCCGTACTCCGTGGTGTTGCTCGACGAAATCGAGAAAGCGCATCCGGATGTGTTCAACGTGCTGCTTCAGATTCTGGAGGACGGCCGCTTGACCGATGGAAAAGGCCGAACGGTGGATTTCCGCAACACGGTGATCATCATGACGTCGAACGTGGGCTCGGCAGCAATTTTTGAGCTCGCGGAAAAAGACTTCAAGAAAGCGCGCGAAGCTGCCATGGCCGCGCTGCGGGAGATCTTCCGGCCCGAGCTCCTCAACAGAATTGACGACATCGTTCTGTTCCGGCCGCTGGGCAAGGACCAGATCGACCGTATCATTGACATGCAAATTCGGCATCTAACGGAAAAGCTGGCCGAGCGGCAACTCACTCTGAAGCTGACACCGGCGGCGAGAACAGTGCTGTTCCGCGAGGGTTACGACCCGGCCTATGGAGCGCGTCCGATGAAGCGCGCCATCCAGCGGTTGATTCAGGATCCGCTGGCGATGAAGATTCTCGACGGCGAAATCCATCCGGGCGACACCGTCGTGGCTGACTCCGACCCGAAGAGCGACGAGCTGAAATTCAGCCGCGAAAAAGCAAAGGCAGGCGCCGTCTAATTTGATGGCAGGGACAGGCAATCATGAAAACACTTAAGACGACATTTCTTCTTACAGCTTTGACGTTGTTGCTTTTGGGCCTGGGGCAGGCATTTGGCGGCGCGCGCGGCATGACTGTAGCGCTCGTCTTTGCGGTGCTGATGAATGGCACCGCATATTTCTTCTCGGACAAGATTGCGCTGGCTTCGAGCGGTGCGGTGCCGATCAGCCGCGAGCAAGAGCCACGGCTCTATGCCGTGATGGAGCGGCTCGCGGCGAAAGCAAACCTGCCGATGCCGAAGCTGTATTTGATTCCGCAGGCTGCGCCGAACGCATTTGCCACCGGCCGCAACCCGGGCCACGCATCGGTGGCAGTGACGCAGGGACTGATGGAGTTGATGAACGACGACGAACTCGAAGGCGTGATCGCGCATGAACTCTCGCATGTCCGCAATTACGACATATTGACGTCTTCCATCGCCGCGACGCTGGCCGGCGCGATTACGTGGATCGCGCAGATGGGCCGCTGGGGGATGATCTTTGGAGGATGGGGCGGCGGAGAAGACCGGGAACGCGGTGGCGGTATAACAGCGCTGCTCATGTTGATTCTCGCGCCGATCGCGGCATTGCTGCTGCAGCTTGGAATTTCGCGCCAGCGCGAGTATCAGGCGGACGCTTCCGGCGCGCGGATGGTGGGCCATCCTTACGGCTTGATTAGCGCGCTCGAAAAGCTGGGCGCCTACAACAAGAAAATCCCCATGGACGTTCCGCCGACCACTTCCGCACTGATGATCGTTCAACCACTCACTGCCGGAGAGATGTTTTCAAGCTTGTTCAGCACTCATCCCCCGCTCTCTGACCGTATCGCTGCCTTGCGCCAGATGACCGTGACTCGGTAACCGGGGTGCGATTGCCCGGGGCTGAGCCGGCTTAATGCCTGCAAAATGGCCTCCGTGCGCCCTTCCCAACAACCGCGAATAATTCATTACAGTCGCGTAAAAATTGCAGTATTGGGAGCACCCCAGCGGCGGGGCGCTCCCTACATGGAACTAGGGTAAACAACCTACAATCAGATTCTTACCGCGATACTTCTCACCTTGGCACGATTGGTTCTGCGCGTGCTCCTACCAGTCCTCGCAAGGGATTTCAGGGAGGAAATAAGCAATGAGCGAAGAGAGACACGAAACAATTATCCAGGATGCGGCCGCCCCCCGTTGGGTGGGGATTATCGTGGTCGCGCTGGCGGTAGTTTCGCTGGCAGCATTGGGCGCGGGTTGGACGGCTTCGACACGATCGAAGGAGCTCGCACAGACCCTGGCAACGCAGTCGCAGCAATTGAAGCAGAGCCAAGACGTACTGAATCAGCGACTGGCGAAGGCCGAGGACACCAACGCGCAACTCCAGGGCGAGTTGAGCGTGGTGACCGGCAGGATGAAGTTGACCCAGGGCGAGCTGAAGAAGGCACGCCTGCAGGCCAACAAGATCAAGGAAGAAGACGCCAAGCAATTGGCCGATCTCCAGAACCAGACGACCGAACAATTGGCGACCAAGGCGAGCGTTGATGACGTCAACAAGCTCGGCACCGACGTCAGCGGCGTGAAGACCGACCTCGAAGCCACCAAGGGCAGCCTGCAGATGGCCCGCGGCGAATTCGGCACGCTGATCGCGCGCAACCACGACGAGATCGAAGAGCTCCGTCGGAAGGGCGACCGCGATTATTATGAGTTCACCATCGACAAGAGGAACGATCGCCAGAAGGTGGGCAGCGTAATGGTTGAGCTCCGCAATACGAACTCGAAGAAGAGCCAGTATGCGGTGACCATCTACGTCGATGACCAACGCCATGAGAAGAAGAACCTTTCGGCCAATGAGCCGCTCTACTTCTTCACAAGTGGCTCTCGTGCACCTCTTGAATTCAATGTGAACACGGTGGGGAAGAACAAAATCAGCGGCTACCTGAGCGTGCCGAAGGCCAATACGGCGCACGCGCAAGCATCCGGCAACGGCAACTAAGGGGAGTTCAAACACAGGCCACGCAACTCGCAGGCGTGGCTGAATCACTCTGAAGGGGCGCCCTGGTGGCGCCCCTTTTTTATTTTATTCGGCTTTTTTCAGTGCCCGCTGTTTGCGGCTTAGAAATCTCTTGGCGAGGGCGGGAAGCTTGTCGTGCGGAATTTTTCCCTGCTCGTAAAGTTTCATCTTCGCCTTGGCCGTTTTGCGGCGGCGGCGCTGCCGCTTCTGGGCCACGTAGCGTTTCTCGTTTGCCATTCCATTTCCTCCCGGTTTCAGGTGCCCAACGATTGTAGCGGACTAGGAAAAGGATGCAAGGCTCGCCCATGATTTTGCGCTCGAGTTCGGTTAGCATGATCAAGCGATGACAGCCACCGCCATTTATGCCAGCGTGATCCTGACGCCCCACGAAGAGCTGCGCGATTGCGTGATCCTGGTTGAAGACGGCAAGATCGCCGGCCTCGGCCCACGCGATGAAGTGCGTGTGCCGGCGGATGCAGTGCATTACGCGGCAGGCGACAAAATCGTGATTCCCGGCTTCGTGGACATCCATATTCACGGCGCGGGTGGCCACGACGTGATGGAAGCGAATGCACGCGCGCTCGACCGCATCTCCTCTACTGTTGCTCGCTACGGCACCACTTCGATTCTCGCCACGACCGTCACTGCGCCGGTCGAAGAAACCTGCCACAGCCTCGAAGGAATCGCGCGTTACATTCGCAATCATAAAAATCCTGCGGAGGGTGGCCGGCTCTCTGCAGAAATTCTCGGCATCCATCTCGAAGGCCCTTTCATCAGCAAGGCGCGTCGCGGCGTGCATCCGCCTGATGCAATTGCAAGGCCCTCCGCGGAAGTACTCGCGAAATTCCGCAAGGCTGCGGACGGGCTGATTAAGATAGTGACCGTCGCTCCGGAATTGCCTGGCGCGCTCGAATTGATTGCATCCGTCGTCGCCGACGGCATGGTGGCAGCGATTGGCCACACGGATGCGGATTACGATGAAGCGCGCGCGGCCATCACCGCCGGTGCGCGGCACGCCGTTCATTTCTACAACGCCATGCGCCCGTTCTCACACCGCGATCCCGGCGTGATTGGCGCGGTGCTCACGGAACCAGAGGTCACGGCCGAGGTAATCGCAGATGGCGTTCACGTGGCGGGGCCAGCCATCCAGGTGTTGATAGGCACGAAAGGATTCCACACAGTTCTGCTCGCGAGCGATGGCACGGCGGCTACAGGAATGCACGACGGTACTTATCGCCTCGGCAATTTTGAGGTCACAGTGAAAGGCGGTGTCTCTCGCAACTCGGAGGGTAAGCTCGCCGGCAGCACACTGACGCTTGATCGCGCCCTGCGGTACGTTGTCGAACTGGGCGTGCCGCTGATCGAAGCGGTGCGCATGGCGACAGTCCTTCCGGCGCGCCGCATAGGTCTCGCCGGGAAAAAGGGCATCATCGCGATTGGCGGCGATGCGGACCTGGTTGTTCTCACCCAGGATTTGCGCGTCGAAGGTGTGATGACCCGCGGCGCCGGACTTGTTTAGGAAGTTTTTCGTTCAGGGATTCAGCGGAATTTTCAATTCTTCGGCGAGCTGGTAGGGATCAAACGGGCTGCAGCTAAAGAAACGGCCATCCACTTCAATCATGGGCACTTTCCGGCGGCCCTCATTGACGCGCATCACCAATTCTTCTGCCTCTGGCGTCTCGTCGATGTTTACTTCGCGGAAGGCGATGCCGCGCTCGCGCAAAAACTTTTTTGCGCGGCTGCAATCGCAGCACCAGCACGTGGAATAGACAGTGATTTCAGCCATCGAAAGTTATTTCTAGCCCCTTTTTACCATACTAATTTGATGCACGGGAGTCTGCAACGGTGCGGGCGTGCGCTAACTGACAGGGTGTAAGCCGTTTAGGAGGCAAGGTGGTGCGAATCCTGCGCGCCCGCTCCGGCGCCGCCCCTCGAAGCAACCTGCATGCGGATTGTTGCGGGCTCGAGCGCTGCTGACGCAATCTGCCAATCCACGTCGGCAGACCCGGCTTTTGCAACCTCGGCTTCCGCGCGCTCAAGAGCGGCGCGCACGCGAGGCAGATCAATTTCTTCCGCGCGCTCAGAATGTTCCGCGAGGACAATCACGCGATCGGGCAGCACTTCGGCGTAACCATGAATCACGGTGAGATAACGCACCTCAGCGCCCTTGTGGTAGGAGAGGATGCCGGTGCCGAGTTCGGTAATCAGTGGCGCATGCCCCGGAAGAATTCCGAGGTAGCCATCTTTTCCCGGCATCTCCAGCGACTGCACGCTTTCGCTGAGCACATGCCGCTCGGGCGTCACCACTTCGAGTTCGATGTTTTCCGGTAGCATAGTCAAATTCGTGCTTAGCCTCGGAACTACGCTGCAGCCGCCAACTTCTCCGCCTTCTCCCGCGCTTCCTCAATCGTGCCGACCATGTAGAACGCCTGCTCGGGCAGATCGTCGTGCTTGCCTTCGACAATTTCCTTGAACCCGCGCACGGTGTCTTCCACCTTCACGTACTTGCCTTCGAGGCCTGTGAATTGCGCCGCCACATACATCGGCTGCGAGAGGAACCTTTCGATTTTGCGCGCGCGCGCCACAGTCTGCTTGTCCTCGTCCGAAAGTTCTTCGATACCGAGAATGGCGATAATGTCCTGCAATTCCTTGTAGCGCTGGAGAACGGATTTCACGGAGCGCGCGACCGCGTAATGTTCTTGTCCCACGATACGCGGGTCGAGAATTCGCGAGAAGCTCGCCAGCGGATCAACGGCGGGATAAATGCCGCGTTCGACGATCTGGCGACTCAGGTTCGTGGTCGCATCGAGGTGCGCGAATGTCGCAGCCGGTGCCGGATCGGTGTAGTCGTCCGCAGGCACATAAATCGCCTGCACGGAAGTGATCGAGCCGCTCTTGGTGGAAGTGATGCGCTCCTGGAGCTCGCCGATTTCCGTGTTGAGGTTCGGCTGGTAGCCGACGGCCGAAGGCATACGTCCCAGCAGTGCCGAAACTTCCGAGCCGGCTTGCACGAATCGGAAAATGTTGTCGATGAAGAGCAGCACGTCGAGGTGCTCTTCATCGCGGAAATACTCGGCCACGGTCAGGCCGGTCAATCCAACGCGTAGGCGCGCCCCGGGCGGCTCGGTCATCTGTCCGAAAATCAGCGCGCAGCGCGACTTTTCAGCATTGCCCGGCACCACCACGCCCGACTCCTGCATTTCGAGCCACAGGTCGTTTCCTTCGCGCGTGCGCTCGCCGACGCCCGCGAAAACGGAAACGCCGCCGTGCTTCATCGCAACGTTGTGGATCAGCTCCTGAATCAAAACGGTCTTGCCCACGCCCGCGCCACCGAACAATCCAATCTTGCCGCCCTTCAGGTACGGCTCGATCAGGTCCACCACCTTGATGCCCGTTTCGAACATTTCAAGAGTCGTGGATTGTTCATCGAGCTTCGGAGCAGCGCGGTGAATCGGATAGCGCTGATCAGTTTTCACCGGGCCGAGTTTATCCACGGGCTCGCCCAGCACATTCAGAATGCGCCCAAGCGTTCCGCGGCCCACGGGGACGGAGATCGGCTCGCCAAGATCCAATGCTTTCATTCCGCGAACCAGGCCTTCCGACGGCTTCATGGCCACGCAGCGCACGCGCCCTTCACCCAGGTGCTGCGCCACTTCCGCGACGATGTCCAGCGGCGTGGGGACGTCGAATCCCTCGCTCGTGATCCGCACGGCGTTATGGATCAGCGGAAGGTGATGCTCTTCGAACTGGATGTCCACCACCGGGCCGATCACCTCGACGACGTGGCCGGTCTTTTGTTCCGTAGTTGCCATGGAAAGCTCCTGAAAGATCGTGATTAGTGAGTAGTGATTGGTGACTAGTGACTCAATACCCGCCACCTCGATTGTTGGTCACTTGACGCCCATCCGCCTCTTTGGCGAAACACTCAAAGCATTGATCAACTTGCCCACCACATCACAAGTTGCCTCCGCTCGCTCAAATTCGGTCTGACTTGCATGACCTAAGTCCCGGCTCAAAATGAGGAAGTAGCGGGTCTCCTCCACTTCTCCTCGCGCGATTTGCAGGGACCTCAACAACTCTCGTGTCGTCCGGCGGCCAAATCCCTCAGCGATGTTGGCCGCAACCGATGCAGCGGAGCGTCGAACTTGCGGCACTATTCCAAACTGCTCACGCGCCGGAAATCCTTCCGTCACTCTGTAAACCAATAGCGTCAGCTCGTGCGCCTTCTGCCAAACAACTAAATCTGTGAACCGTTCGATCTTCATACAGCGCTGCTTGCGAACTCACGGTCGCTGCTTGTGTTTCACTAATCACTACTCACCAATCACTAATCACGAAGATGCCGACGTCGCGCCGCTCACAATTTCGATCAATTCCTTCGTAATGGATGCCTGGCGAATCTTGTTCATCTGCAAGGTCAGCTTATCGATCAGCTCGCGCGCGTTTCTCGTTGCAGAATCCATGGCCGTCATGCGCGCAGCGTGTTCGGCGGCCGCCGATTCGAGCAGGATGCGGAACACTTCCGATTCCAGGTAACGGGGCACAAGGCCGCCAAAAATTTCCGCCACCGGCTGCTCGTAGATGTAATCAACCAGCAAGCCTGCGCCGGCAGGCGATGGCTGCATCGGCAGCGAGCTTTCGGGCCCCGCGTGGCCTGCTACTGCGCGTTCTTCCAGCCCGCCAGTCTCGGACACCAGCACAGCCGGATCAATCGGCAATAATTTCTGAGACTGGAGCTTCTGCACCATCACGTTTTTGAATTCGTTGTAAACCGCATACACGGCGTCCACTTCTCCGCTTGAGTACATTTCGGCAATGCGCGCCGAAATCTCCTTGGCCTTGCTGAACTCCACGCTGGCCGAAACGTTCAAGTATTCACCGACGAAGCTGAAGCCGCGTCGCCGCAGCGTGTCGCGCCCTTTCCGCCCCACTACAATCAGCTCAATCTTTTGCGCCGAATGCTCGCGAATAAATTCTGTTGCGTGGCGGATGGCGTTGGAATTAAACGCGCCACACAAGCTACGGTCGCTCGTCAGCACCATCACCAGCAACTTTTCCTCGGGCCTGCGTTCGAGCAATGGATGTGCGGGCGTTTCCATGCGCGCGGCAGCCGAGCGCAGCACGCGCAGGATTTCGCGCGCATACGGCCGCGCCGAATACACTCCTTCCTGCGCCCGCCGCAATTTTGCCGCCGCCACAAACTTCATCGCGCGGGTGATTTGCTGCGTGCTCTTCACCGAGCGTATGCGGCGCCGATAATCCAGAAGTGTTGGCATCTAGAGTAGTTCGCTAAATCCTCAAATTCGTGGCAGCGCTAGTCCGCGGCAGCTGCGGCGGCTGTTGCTTTGAATCGTTCCTTGAATGCGTCGAGCGCTTTCCCGGTTTCCGCGCGCAGCGGATCGTCAAACGCCTTTTTTTCGCGAATCGTCTTCAGCACGCCGCCGTAATTCGTTTCGATGAACGGATACAGCTCTCGCTCGAACCGGCCGCACTCCGAAACTTCCAGATCGTCGAGATAGCGATTCGAGGCGGCGTAGATAATCAAAATCTGCTTTTCCACCGCCAGCGGCTGATATTGATCCTGCTTGAGGATTTCCATCAAGCGCTGGCCGCGCGCGAGCTGTGCCTGCGTGGCCTTGTCGAGCTGCTCGGTGCCGAACTGCGCGAAGGCAGCAAGATCGCGATATTGCGCGAGGTCCAGGCGAAGAGTGCCGGCCACCTGACGCATGGCCTTAATCTGCGCGTTGCCACCGACGCGGCTCACGGAAATTCCGGCGTTGATGGCCGGGCGGAATCCGGCGTTGAACAGGTCGGCCTCAAGGAAAATCTGGCCGTCCGTAATCGAAATCACGTTTGTGGGAATGTACGCGGAGATGTCCCCCGCCTGCGTTTCGATGACGGGCAGCGCAGTCAAAGAACCAGCGCCCAAATCGTCGCTCAGCTTCGCGGCGCGCTCAAGCAAACGTGAGTGTAGGAAGAACACGTCACCCGGGAACGCCTCGCGGCCCGGCGGACGGCGCAACAGCAGCGAAATTTCGCGGTATGACTGCGCGTGCTTCGAAAGGTCGTCGTAGAAGCAGATGGCGTGCCGCTTCGTGTCGCGGAAATATTCCCCGATCGCGCAAGCCGCAAACGGAGCGATGTACTGCATCGAAGCAGATTCGGAAGCCGACGCGGCCACCACGATGCTGTGCTCCATCGCGCCGAAATCGGTGAGGGTCTTCACCACCTGAGCAATCGTCGAGCGCTTCTGCCCAACCGCACAATAGATGCAAATCAAATCGCCGCCGCGCTGATTCAGAATCGTGTCGAGAATGATGGCCGTCTTGCCGAGCTGGCGGTCTCCGATGATCAACTCGCGCTGCCCGCGTCCGATCGGAATCATCGCGTCAATGGACTTGATGCCGGTCTGAATCGGCTCGCGCACCGGCTGACGATCAATCACGCCGGGGGCGAGGCGCTCGAGAGGGTTTCGCTTCTCGCTGTGGATCGGGCCCTTGTCATCGATCGGCTTGCCGAGAGCGTCCACGACACGTCCAATCATTCCGTCGCCGACCGGGACGGACATGATTTTGTTCGTGCGCTTGACGATGTCGCCTTCCTTGATTTCAGCGTAGTCGCCCAGGAGCACCACGCCGACCTGATCTTCTTCCAGGTTCAGCGCGATTCCGAAGACTTCGTGCGGAAATTCCAGCATCTCGCCGGCCATGCAGCGGTCGAGCCCATGGACGCGCGCGATTCCGTCGCCCACCGAAATCACCGAGCCGACCTCTTCGACAGCGACCGTCTGCTGGTAGTTCTCGATCTGCTCGCGCAGTATTTTTGTAATTTCGTCCGCTTTGATATTGGCCATCCCTTGCTCCTATTCCGCTTCGAGCCGCTCGCGCAGCCGGTTCAGTTGTTCGCGCACCGAGCCGTCGTAAATGGTCGAGCCCAGCCGCACGACCGCGCCGCCAAGCAGCGCCTTGTCTTCCTCGAATCGCGCGTCAATTTTTTTCCCCGTGCGCCGCTCGAGCACCGACGTCAGTTCCTTTTTTTCCGTCGCATTCAGTTCCCGCGCCGATGTCACCTGGGCTTCTTCAATCCCCAGGCGCTTGTTCAATTCCGTGGTAAATGCACGGTCCATATCGCGCAGCATTTCCGTGCGTCCATGATCCACGACGAGGGAAACGAAATTCCGGACCGCAGCATTCAATCCCATTTTCGCCGCGATCGCTGTAATCACTTTCAGCTTCACATCGCGATTGACCGCCGGACTTTCGAGTGCGTTGCGCAACTCGCTCGCAGAGAAAAACATTTCGACAAACGCAGCCAGGTCGCGCCTGACCGCCTCGGCGCTCTTGTGCTCCATGGCGACGTCCGCCAGCGCCGCAGCGTACCGTTGTGCCGGAGCGCTCAATTCACGCTCCCCTCGAGCTGCTGCACGAATGCCTGGAACAAGGTGGCATCGGACTTCGGCGTCAATTCCTGGCGGAGCAGACCTTCCGCGCGCTCCACGGCCAGCCGCGCGGCAAATATTTTCAGTTCGATGCGCGCCTCGCGCTCCGCCGCAACGATCTCCGCTTGTGCGGCGGCCTCAATCTTTTGCGCGTCTTCGCGGGCGAGCGCCCGCAAACGCTGTGCTTCGGCATCGGCATCGCGCTTGGCTTCCGCGCGCATCGCGGCAATTTCGGAATCGATATTGGCGAGCTTGGCCTGCACTTCCCGCCGCTGCCGTTCCGCCGCTTCGCGGGCCCGCGCTCCTTCGGCAATTTTTATGGAAATTTCTTCGGCTTGCGCGCGGAAATACGGGCCGCCTTTCTTATAAGCCAAATAGCCGATCGCGCCAAACACGATCGCGAAATTCAGCCAGCGGAAAACCCAGCCCGTGGGCGATTCCACTGGCGATGCTTCACCCTCCTGCGCCAGCACGGGCACGGTAGTAAGCACCAGCAATGCGAGCAGGAAACACGAAGACCGCAGGAAACGCTTCATCGCGAGGCAAGCCATCATCGAGAGGCCCCTCCACGCAACGGAGAGGGCTTTTCCAGAATCGTGCGCGCAATTTCGGCGGCAAGCGCCGGGGCCTGTCGCTCCACCTCCGCGCGAGCGGCTGCGAAATCTGCGGCAAATTTCTTTTTCGCCGCGGCCACTTCTTCCATTGCCCGGGAGCGCATCGCCTTTAAGAGTTTCGCGCGATCTTCGAGGATCGCCTGTCGCGCCGCTTCCTGCTCCAGATAGATTTCCGCACGCGCCTGCTTCAAGGTTTCGTTGTAGGCATCGAGTTCTCGCTTCGCCTCGGCCTCGACCTTCGCGGCCTCGGCACGCGCGCCTTCGATCCGCGCACTGCGCTCTGCCATGGCTTTCTGAATCGGCCCGAAGAATGCCCAGCGCATGAAAAAATAGAAAAGAAAAACGACAATGACTGTGGGCACAGCTTCGAGAAACAATTCGCCGAGCTGGTGGAGAATTTCCATGGCTGATTGGTGGCCCTGTTGCCACGCCCCCGCTTAGTTTTTCGTGGCGTTCCCTGAGTCCCGCTCACCCAAACGGACCACACTTCTAGGCCGAACAAAGCCCGTGATTATCGCATCCGGCCTTCATCCGCGTCAACGCTTGCTAATGATAGCTGACAATTAGTCGCGGGAGGCAATTCCGCGCTTTCGGATCGCCTCAGATTTGTTGGAGTCGGCGGCGAAACCTAGCCTTAGGAATTCACCATGGCTCACTGCCAAAATAGCTGCCATATTGGCAGTAGATGTTCTCCCGCCTGGGAGGCGCGGCCTTCATGGAATCGCGCTATCCTACCCAATCGGCGCGCATTCGACGCCTGAACTCCGAAGGAGCAGTTCCAGTGGAAAACACGCTCGCCCAATGGCGTGGAGATACTCCCGGTTGCGCGAACCGCGTGCATTTGAACAACGCCGGCGCGGCGCTGATGCCGCGTTCTGTGCTCGATGCGATGACGGCCCATCTGAATCGCGAAGCCATTCTGGGCGGCTATGAAAGCTCGGATGAAGCCGAAGGCTCCGTGAATGCAGCTTACTCGAACATAGCCGAGCTCCTCGGCGCGCACTCGCACAACATAGCCGTCGTCGAGAACGCCACCGTCGCATTTTTCCAAGCGCTCTCAGCATTCGATTTTCGCCCGGGCGACGTCATCGTCACAACGCGCAACGACTACATTTCCAACCAGCTTTCCTACCTTTCGCTGGCCAAGCGCCAGGGGATCGAGATCCGCCGGGCGGAGAATTTGCCGTCCGGCGAAGTGGACCCGCAATCCGTGCGCGAACTGTTACGCGATCCAAAAGTGAAACTGCTCGCCGTCACCTGGGTGCCGACTAATTCCGGTCTCATCCAACCCGTCGAAGCCCTCGGCGAAGTTGCCGAAGCTGCCGGTGTTCCCTACCTCATCGACGCATGTCAGGCCGTGGGGGAAATCCCCATTGAACTCTCACGTCTCCGTTGCGATTTTCTTTCTGCAACGGCGCGCAAGTTTCTTCGTGGTCCGCGCGGCATCGGGTTTCTCTATGTTTCCGATCGCGCGCTCAATCGTGGCGACTACCCTCTATACGTTGACATGCGGGGCGCCAATTGGGTCACCGCGGACGGGTTCGAGCTCGCGCCCGATGCGCGCCGTTTCGAGAATTGGGAATTTTCGTGCGCGCTCGTCCTCGGCCTCGGTGAAGCGTCACGCTACGCTTTATCGGTTGGCATCGGACCTGGTGGCGGCCGGGCGCGCGAACTAGCCGCCACGCTGCGCACCAAGCTCTCTGCCCTTCCCGGCTACCGTCTGCTCGATCGGGGCAAAGAGCTTGCCGCTCTTGTCACTGTGGCGGTCGCAGGCTGGGACGCGAACGCCCTCGTAATTGCCCTGCGTGAGCGCGGCATTAACACCTCGGCCTCTCTTGGCGCCTACGCGGTGATCGACATGGCGGAAAAGAAAGTTGACTCCGCTCTGCGAATTTCTCCGCATTACTACAACACCGAGTCGGAGCTGGAAACCCTGATCGAGGCTCTCAAGTCTCTGTCTGCTAAAGCAGCGGCTTCCTAAGGCACCCGCCATCTGTCCATAGCCGAAACGGAGGTTCGCCTGCCGTTTCCTTCCCGCCGCAAAACTCTTATGTCTCCCCTTCGCCTTCTTATAGAATGGAATGTTTTCAAGACGGTTTGCGAGAAGCTGCCATGAACACTGCCGCAACAAGGAGAGTTTCGATGCCCTCATTCCCCGGAGTCGATTTCCTCGACTTCGATTCCCTGCTGACGGACGAGGAAAAACTCGCCCGCCAGACCGCGCGCCAGTTCGTCGACGACCAGATCATGCCCATCATCGAGCAGTACAACCGCGAGGGAAAATTTCCCGTGCAGCTCGTGCCGCAGATGGCCGACCTGGGCCTGTTCGGCGCGAGCTTGAAAGGCTACGGCTGCGCGGGCATGTCGAATGTCGAGTACGGCCTGGTGACGCAGGAACTCGAGCGCGGCGATTCCGGCCTGCGCAGTTTCGTTTCAGTGCAGTCAGCACTGGTGATGTACCCGATTCATGCTTTTGGCTCCGACGCGCAGAAAAACAAATGGCTGCCCTTGTTGCAACAGGGAAAAGCGATCGGCTGCTTCGGGCTCACCGAACCGCAGTTCGGCTCGAATCCCGGCGGAATGCTCACGCGCGCCGTGAAGAAGGGCGATAGCTACATCCTCAACGGCGAAAAAATGTGGATCACCAGCGGCTCGCTCGCGGATGTCGCCGTCATCTGGGCCAAATCCGAAGACGATAAAATCCGCGGCTTTCTGGTCGAGAAAGGCACGCCGGGATTCAAGGCCTGGGACGTGCACGGAAAATATTCGCTGCGCGCATCGGTCACTTCGGGTTTGGCGATGACCGATTGCAAAATTCCCGCCGACAATCTGCTTCCGGGCGTCGAGGGACTGAAGGGTCCTCTCTCTTGCCTCAACCAGGCGCGCTACGGCATCGGCTGGGGCGGCATCGGCGCGGCAATGGCCTGCTACGATTGCGCCCTGAATTACGCAAAGCAGCGCAAACAATTTGACAACAAACCCATCGCCTCGCACCAACTCGTGCAGGAGAAATTGGTCTGGATGATTACGGAAATCACGAAGGCGCAGTTTCTGGCGCTTCAAGTCGGGCGCCTGAAGGATCAGGGCCGCGTGCATCCATCACACATTTCCATGCTGAAAATGAACAACGTCTGGATGGCGCTCGAAACCGCGCGGATGGCGCGCCAGATTCTCGGCGCCAACGGGATCGTGGACGATTACCCCATCATGCGCCACATGAACAATCTCGAATCCGTGATCACCTACGAAGGGACGCACGACATCCACAAACTCATAATCGGTGAACGCATCACCGGAATCCAGGCCTTCGCATGAAATTCAACGGCGGATGGCGCTTCGTCTTAGCAATTCTTTTCCTGTTCGGCATGTCGCTTTCTTCAGGGCTGTCCAACCCTGCGGCCGAGCCGCCCGCGAAACCAAAGATCCGCGCCGTCACCGCGTTCATCCGCCTCGACCGCGCGCAATACAAAACTCAAATCGCAGAAACGCTCGCTTTCCTGCGTAAGGCTAAAGCCGCCTTTGAAAAAACAGGCTTCGAAGTTCAGACCATTCGCATCACCACGCAGCCTTTTCCCGAGTACACCAGGGGCCTATCACTCCAACAGCTTCAGGCATTTTTCCACGAGTACGACGCGCTGGCTGTGAAAGAAGGCTTCGACGCCTCCGTCGGGCCGGCAATGACTAAAGACTCAGACGAGGTTAGTAACGCACAAATGCTCGGCATCGTCTTGTCAGGCGCGAAAGCCCTCGAAGGCAGTATCTCCATCGCCGGTGAAGACGGCATCCACCGGAAATCCATTCATATCGCCGCACTGGTGATCAAAGATCTCGAAGACTACAGTCCGCACGGCCAGGGAAACTTCAATTTCACTGCCGCGGCGCTGGTCCCATCCGGCACGCCGTTCTACCCAGCGTCGTACCTCTCTGGCCCGGGCAAGCAGTTCGCCATCGCGCTGCAATCCGCGAACGTCGTTGCCGAGGCGCTCACGGGCGCCAAGTCTGCCGACGCAGCCGAAGTCCGGTTGAAAAATTCTCTCGGCCGCTATGCGCGGGAAATCGAAAAAGCGTCCGAGCAACTCGCGCTTCAGACCGGCTGGAAATATGGCGGCATCGATCTTTCGCCCGCGCCACTGAAAGATATCTCCATCGGCGGCGCCATCGAGAAATTCTATGGCCAGCCCGTAGGCTCCAGCGGCACGCTTACCGTCGCCGCGCTCATCACGCGCGCCCTGCGCGCGATTCCAGTAACGCACGCAGGCTATTCCGGCCTGATGCTGCCCGTGCTCGAAGATTCCGTCCTTGCGCAGCGCTGGAGCGAAGGCCGCCTGACCATGGACGCGCTGCTCTCCTACTCAGCCGTCTGTGGCACAGGCCTCGACACCATTCCGCTCCCCGGCGACATCACAGTAGAGCAGCTCACGCGCATCCTCAGCGACGTCGCTAGCCTCGCCGTGAAGTGGCACAAGCCGCTCTCGGCGCGCCTCCAACCCGCCCCCGGCAAAAAGCCCGGCGAAATGACCGAGTTCGATGACCCCTTCCTCGTCAACGCAAAAATCCAGCCGCTCCCGTGACAATCCGATAAGCATTGTCATCCCGAGCGAACAACGTGAGCCGAGGGATCTCTCCTGGCGTCTCGCAGGCTCTTTTCTCTTTCTTCGCCGCATCCCGGCTGGACAATCCTCGCCCTGATTAGTCTATGATAGGCGGCCCGGGAGCGACGTCCTGCTCCGGCTAGAGCCACGCATCTCAGGAGTGGTCATGGAGAAAGCACTCAGCCTGGAATTTTTGCGCGTCGTCGAACGCGCCGCGATCGCCTCGGCACACACCATGGGCCTCGGCGATCGCCATAAATCCGACCAGATGGCTGTCGAAGCCATGCGCTCTGAGATGGACACAGTCAGCATGGACGGCACCATCGTGATCGGCGAAGGCGAGCGCGACGAAGCTCCCATGCTTTTCATCGGCGAAAAAGTAGGCGCGGCCGTCTGCGACAAAAGCCGCAAGTTTCCTGAAGTGGACATCGCTGTTGACCCGCTCGAAGGCACCAACCTCTGCGCCACCGGCGAGCCCAATGCCATTGTGGTGCTCGCCGCCAGCGAGCGCGGCGGCCTGCTCCACGCGCCCGACCTGTACATGGAAAAAATTATCGTCGGGCCCTCGTGCAAAGGAGCCGTCGAACTGGATGCGCCGGTTGCCGATAATCTCAAGGCCATCGCCAAACGCCTTGATCGCGACGTAGAGGACCTCGTTATCATCGTCCTCGATCGTCCGCGCCACGAAAAACTCATCGCCGAAATCCGGGCTGCGGGTGCGCGCATCCGCCTGATTTCCGATGGCGATCTCTCCGCTGGAATCAGCGCCGCTGTGATCGGCACGGGCGTTCACGCGGTGATGGGAACCGGCGGTGCGCCGGAAGGTGTGCTGACGGCCGCAGCCCTGCGTTGCTTGAACGGCCAGATTCTTGGACGCCTGGTGGTGTCGAAGCCCGAGCACCACGAGCGGGTCGCGCAGATGGGCATCAAAGACCCGAAACGTATTTACGACACCGACGAGCTCGCGCCTGGCAAGAAACTCATCTTCGCCTGCACCGGTGTGACCGGCGGCGGCCTCCTCCGCGGCGTGCGTTTTTTTGGCGAAGGCACGCGCACTCACTCGCTGATTCTGACGCTCGATGACCGCCAGGTCCGCTTCATCGATACCGTGCATCTCGAGAAGCGCCCAGACGTCAAAGTCGTCTTCTACTAGCGCCCACTGAGGGAGCAGACCCCTTCATTCCTCAAAAAGGAACATTTCGGTTCTGCTTCGCGTATAAGATGCTTGAGACCAAGCAGGAGGTGAAGTATGTCTAGCGCGCCTACGCCTCAACAGAAGAACAACCAGGCCCTCTGGTGGATTCTCGGCATACTCGGCGGTGCTCTCGCACTGATGGTCATCCTCGGACTCGTCGTCGCGGGCGTAGTCATGCGCCACGTCAACGTAAGGGAGAACGGCCAAAAAGTTGAAATCGAAACGCCCGTGGGCGCCATCCGCGTCAATAGCGACGAAGGTCATCCCACAGGCCTGCCTATTTATCCCGGCGCAACAAAGGTGAAATCAGAAGGCGCGGCTGTGGAATTTGCGTCGAAGGACGGCGCACCCCTGGGCATCGCCGCCGAAAAGTATGAAACCTCCGACGATCTCGAAAAAGTCGCGGCGTGGTATGCCCAAAAATTAGGGCCAAGCTACAAACGAGAAAAACCCCACTCGGGCACACATTATGTCCGGGGAGTCAGTACCAAGGACGCCGACGCCGTATTCGTAAACGACACAAGTGATGGCGCGCGCGTTGTGGCACTTACAGAAAAATCTGGTGGAGTCGACATCGAACTCATCCGCGCAGGAAAAAAAGAAATCCAATAGACCGCACGTCGCCCAACCGATTTTTCGATCTATTACTTTCGTCGTTTGTGGTTTGAATCCCGCAGCAGTGCGGCTTGGCAGCCGGACTATTCCCTGTAAGGGAACCGGCCCGGTGACCCGCCATCGCGGGGCGCCGGGCCG
>JBOGMZ010000027.1:0-4743 GCA_050746945.1 Candidatus Acidiferrales bacterium
TCCCGACACTCTATCTGAGTGTCACCAATCATTCTGAACGAGAACAGCAATGGTGAAGGCAGACCGGAGCCCGCGCCTCAAGACAAGTCTTATAAGCAACGGATGAATCACTCGAGCAGGAGGCGTATACTTGATGCAACCGAGGGACCCCCTGGAGCGTCGAATCTAGTGGAAGCGAGGCGTTCTTGAAGCTGAGATTCCAAATCGGATTGGTCGCTACACTGTTTCTGGCAGCCCCGGTGGTCGCTTCCGCTCAGCAAGCTCCCAGGATGGCCAGGGCTTCAGTCCCCGTTGCGCGTGCCCGGACCGTTGTTTCCACCTCCGTTGTTGTCCATCCTGGAATCAATCGCACCAGCGGCAATCGAGCGGGCTCGATCCCAGTGACTCGCAATGCGAACGACGATTTCGGATCTTCCGGCACTCCGCTTTCCGTCCAGGATTTGCTGAATCCCTTTCCGGGGTTCGGCTTCAATTTTGAGCATTTGTCTGCGATCAATCACGATCTGGGAATCAAGGCATTGATCGATCCGGCGACGCAGGCGCGCCTGGCAGTGGCTGAGCGCCTCGCAAGGAACAACCGCTTCGCACCTGGCTTCTTCCTGCTTGATGGCGGCGGATCGTACGTCGTTCCGGTTGGCCCGGATCAACAGCCCCAAGCCCAGCAGCCCATCATTATTGTGCAGCAGCCTGCTCCAGTGCAGGCCGCTGTCGAGACCCCGTCGCAATCTGCCCCCGCGGAGGCCGCGGCTCCCCTTCCGGATGAAGGTGAATTCACACTCGTGCTGCGCAATGGCAAGCAGCTGCAGGCCGCCGCCTTCACGCGCATGAGCGACAAGATCGTGTACATCACCCCCGATGGCGGCCGCCGCACTCTTGCTGTGGGGGATCTCGATGCCGATGCCACGCAGCGCGTAAATCAGGAGCGCGGCGTGCCCCTTCAACTTTCCCTCTAGTTTTCTGGGTGGAAGAAACGGTTCGGCTACCAGGCCGGCATTTCTGCGTCGCTTCTAGTCCGAGCGGCGTACAGGCTCAGGCATATACAAACCTGCTTCGGCCGGCAGTCCCGCGCGCTCGAATTGAATCGTGGTATGGGTGATGTGGAAATCGCCCGCGAGCACTTCCCGGATTCGCCGGAGGATTCTTTCGCTGTCCTCCATATGCATGTCGGGAATCCGGACGTGGCAGGAAATGGCGTTGAGATCGGTGCCCAGCGTCCATATATGAATGTCATGGACCTCCTGCACGCTCTCGATCCGCAGCAGCGCGCCCGCCACTTCTTCTAATTGCATGTTCCGTGGCAATCCTTCCAGCAAAATGTGGCTGCTTTCGCGCAGAATTCCCGCGCCGGACCAAAGAACCATGGCGCCAATCCCGATGCTGACCACCGGGTCAACCCATGTCGCTCCCGTCCAGCGAATCGCCAACGCTCCGGCAACGATTGCAATGTTTGAGAGCGCGTCGCCCAAATTGTGAATCCAGATCGAGCGCACGTTCAGGTCGCTCCGCCCCCTGTGAACGGCCAGCGTGATGCCGCCATTAATCAGGAGCGCAAAAACAGAGACCCACAGCATCACGCTCGAGTGCACTTCCACGGGATGGCGCAGCCGGTCGATCGATTCAAAAATCAGAAAAATTGCTACGATCGCCAGCAGCATCGCGTTTACAAAAGCGGCCAGGATTCCAGCCCGATGATACCCATAGGTCTTCTCGGGCGTCGGCGGCCGCTTGGCCCAGACCGTGGCGAGCCATGAAATGACCATGGTCGGCACATCGGTCATGTTGTGGACTGCATCGCTGATCAGCGCCATGGAATGGCTGGCATAGCCGGCGGTCAGCTCGACGAACACGAGCGCGAACGTCGCCACCACCGCACCACCCAAGATGCCGGTCATGCCTCCCGGGGGCATATGAACGTGCGAGTGTGAGCTGTGGCCATGTGAACCGTGGCTGTGCTCCGCCTCTCCGTGTGCGTGCGAGTGCATGCATCGAATTCTACCCGTAGTGGCGTCCCTGCGAATAGCCCTCCCCTCCCTCCTGTGCGCGAGAATGTGACCTGATACCATGGCGGTAAATGCCTCGGGGTCGGGAATGAACGCCTCGCAGGAAACACAATTGACTTCACTCGCCGCCACCGCCTACCATGGATTTCGAAGCGGTTCTCAGAGGGGACGCAGACAGCCCGCGTCACGATTCGCCCAGCGATGACGCACAATCTAGCCAAGGTGGTTTTCTGGGGTGTGCGCGGTTCGACGCCGACGCTCGAGCGCGATACCTGGCGCTACGGCGGCAACACGCCCTGCCTTGAACTGACGGCACCCGACGGCACGCGCTTTATCCTTGATTGCGGCACTGGCCTGCGCATGCTCGGCAACCACTGGACCGAGAGCCTGCAGGGCAACGGCATCCGGGCTCACATCATGGTCACGCATTTTCACTGGGACCATATCCAAGGTATCCCGTTTTTCCACCCCTTCTTTGAATCGCAGAACCACTTCCACTTTTACAGTTTCCAGTCGAAAACTCTGGGCCCGAACAGTCTCCAGCAGGTGCTGCAGGCCCAGCTTGCCAGCCCATATTTTCCAGTGGACCTGAGCATGATGACCGCGGCACGCGAGTACCGGGAAGTCACCGGCGGCGAAAAATGGGAAGTACACGGCACGCGCGTTTCCACCGCCTCGCTAAATCATCCGCAGGGATGCCTCGGCTATCGTTTTGATACCACGGGCGGCTCGATCGTCTATGCCACCGACAACGAGCCCGGTGTCGCGGAATGCGACCACAATTTGCGCCAGTTGGCCCAGGGTGCGGACGTCCTCATTTATGACGCGCAGTATTCGCCCGAGCAGCTCGCCTCAGATCGCAAGGGCTGGGGTCACTCAAGCTGGCTGGAGGGCGTGAAGATCGCGAAGGAAGCGAAAGTTAGAAACTTGATCCTGTTCCATCACGATCCGGATTCGCCTGATAAAGTCGTTGACAGTTTTCTTTCAGCGGCGCGTCAGGAATTTCCTGCCACTTGGGCGGCAACCGAGGGAATGACAGTCGCGATGAGCGAGCGCGGCGTAGGCGTTTCCATCCGCGAATCGCGCATCGGACAACGGCGCCGCCTTCGTTTCAATGCAACGGTCACGGGCCAATCTGAAGACGGTACCTCGTTCGAAGAGAAGGCAACCGTGCGCGACCTGAGCCTCCAGGGCGCGTATCTATGTTTGAACAGCCGGCCGCGCCTGCAGTCTGAAGTCCACGTGGTGATTGAAGCTGCCGGTGATCAGAACCGCTCGAGCCTGTTATCGCTCCGTGGCACGGTCGTCTACTTCGACCCGGGCCGCGAGAAGAATCAAAACGGCGTCGGCGTCGTCTTCATCGAAGATCCAGACCCTGGCCGTCCCCGGGATTGAAATTCACGAAGGATATCATCCGCCCCGTTTTCACGGTTGAAGGCTTGGAATTTCGTGCATCCGGCTGAAGGCACGGCGTAGATGAGGAATTGCGATCGACCCGCCAACGATCAGCGCTACATTCAGCGCGTCAATCACTTCATCCCTTTTCCATCCGGCTTCGCCGCACTGCGCGAGATGATACGTAATGCAATCGTCGCACCGCAATACGCCAGAGGCCACGAGGCCGAGCAGTTCCTTGGTCTTCCCGCTCAGTGCGCCGTCCTGATACGCCTGGTGGTCGAGCGCAAAAAATCTCTTCATTCCCAGGTGATCGCTTGCGTGGATCTCTTCATTCATCTCACTGCGAAATTTGTTGAACTCCGATAGGCTTTCCATTCTGGCCCCCTCCTGGATCATTTGCGAAAGGCGATATTATGCGCAGAATTTGCGCCGGGCTCCCACAATGCCAACGGCTTTCGGCGAGTCGAGAGCATGCATCCCTCGTGAGCCAGCAAAACCCGGAAATGGGGGCCGGTGGGAATCTTGCTACACGGTGTCTTTCAGTGCGGCGAGTTGCGAATCAAGATCGGCAAGAGCTCGGTTGAGTTGTTCCTTGTGGCGCGGATTTTGCGTCGATTGCAAATCCTTCTGCACGCGCGCCCGGGAAAGCAGCAGGATTCCCCTGCGGCGGCGCGATTCCAATTGGGCGGGAGTCAATTGCCTTTTTTTCCCCGCGCTGTCTCGTTCCTGAAACTCCTGCACCTGGCCTTCCACGGCTTTACTTTCCCACCCTCTCGCCATCCGTGCATTTTATGTTGGCAGCTCTCTCGCCAGCCGGAATTTTTCCCCACAGTTTCTAACGCAACTACACTATTTCGTCTGCGGTGACGCGTCCGCAGTTGAATTTGGTTCGCAAGCGGGTGACTGCTTGTTCGCCTTTGTGTCGCCCTCCACAGCTGTTTGGCAAAGACGTGATCCCCGTCACGCTCTGCGGCTTCCCTTTGCGGACCAGCCACAATACGGCTTTCGGGCAGCCTTTATTTGTCCGATTCGGAGCTGCGGGCAACTCGTTCACGCGGCGGACCTTCGTTTCCTCCTGGTCACGCGTGCTCCATGTACTGGCAAGCAATGACACTTAAGTCCTTGCGGAACCAAGTCTCGTACTAATTGCGGGGTGGCGTTGGACGTGCACTTATGTGCCGCGTACCCCCCAGGGAGTACGAGAGAAAATCGAGATTAGCTCCTAGGAGAGCAAATGACAAAGAAACAGAAGGGCTTTTCACTTATCGAATTGCTGATCGTCGTGGCGATCATTTTGATCATCGCGGCTATCGCCATCCCCAACCTGCTCCGTTCGCGCATGGCG
>JBOGMZ010000028.1:0-166903 GCA_050746945.1 Candidatus Acidiferrales bacterium
CGCCATGCGCGAACGGAGCAGGTTGGGGATGGCGATAGCCGCGATGATCAAAATGATCGCCACGACGATCAGCAATTCGATAAGTGAAAAGCCCTTCTGTTTCTTTGTCATTTGCTCTCCTAGGAGCCGCGCTCCAAGATCTCAGATGTCAGTACTCCCTGGTGGGGTACGCCCCAACATATTGCAAGAAACATTCCAATTTTACCGCAGCCGTTTACTCTTAGCCCACAAATCAACATCCGCTATGATTTCAAAGAGTTGAGAGCTGAGTGAGCCTGAGTTGTGAAGCCCTGCGGCCATACAGCACGCGGAAAACCGAGAAAATGACAATTTTTGGCAGTCGGAATTGACAACACGCGCAATCGTCGCTCTGCATTTAAAGTTGGGGAAAAACCTCTCACTGCCTGCGCTTCTTGGAGTCTGAAGGATTAATGAGCGGAGGTTTGCAAGTCGCGGGCGCGCACCCGGACGGACTCCGTGTGCGGATCCTCAACGCCATTTCCAGCTTCGATTGCTCGGTCCAACTTTGTCTGCCTGAGGCACACGAGGCCGACTGTGGCGGCGGCCAGAGCCCACGGCACGATGGGGGAAGTCCAGAAGAGCTTCGCGCTGAAACGGAGCATCGCGAGCCAAAGCAGTGTTCCGAATAACCCCAGGAAAATCGCGGAAAGGCGCCGCGCATCTTTCCAGGAGAGCGAGTAGGAGCAGATTCCCCGGATCAAGAGCGCGAAAGGAAATGCAACGATGAGATCCACGAACCAGTGCTCGCCTGTGCCCAGCGTTGCGAACGCCGTGACAGCAAGAAACGCGAAGGCGATGGACCGTTCGAGCCAGGAAAGTCCCCGGGAATACCACCAGGCCAGCAATGCCCATGCCATGTGGAGCGACGGAATGGCGTTGCGAGGACCCGCGACGGCAAGCGGCTCGAGGAGGAGACGCGATGCCTCGGCCATCGGGAACGGATGAAATGGAAAACCCTGCTGAAAAAGTGCGTGTGGCCCACAGGCTGGGAAGAGATTATAAAATAGGATTCCCACGGGTCCGGTGATCAGAAAAGCCAGCATCGATGGGAACGCCTTTTCCTTGAAGCGGACCAGGCGGCCGGCATACACGAGCGAGAGCGGTATCGCCAACGCGACATACACCAGCAGGCTAATAACGTGCACCCAAGAGTTCGTCAGATACAGTTCACCCGCGAGCGAAGCTAGTTCGACGCGCAGGCTGTAATCAAAGGACAACAAATAAAGGTCGAGAGTCTTTGGATGCGCGGCGGTGGTCCATTCCAGCATCGTGGCAGCGAAGTATTCGGAGCCGACGAAAAGTACAGCCGGGACCCAAGCGTAGAGCAACATCCTGCGCTGCGAGGGGTCTCTGGTCCAGATGGCGTGGATACCCATGAGTAAGACGCCGCTGACTCCGGCGAATGAAAACCATGCCATCAGTTTCGGCGCATAGTGCAAGACTCGAAAATCAATCCCGGCAAAGATGAGCGCGCTGGTGAGGATGAGCAACGCGTCAAACCAATCCGGCCGAACCCGGAATTGAAGAATCAGGATACCGACGAGTGCAAACGCGAAGAAAGAATCCACTAACGCTTCGGTGTACAACTGCTTGCTGACAGCGAAGGCGCAGACACACACCACGAGAATGCATGTGACAACGATTCTGACCGCGAGATGTTTAGCGCCAGACATTGATCCTGTGTTGCCCGCACCGCGCCAGTAAGTGGCGAAGCGCAAAGACATTTCAATTATTGCATCGAGGTGCTTGGTGGTGGATTGAACTGGCGGCGGAGTTGTCTAAAAAGAGAATTCAAAACCGGCCGGCACGGACTGGTTCAAGGTGAGTTGCGGTCAGACTCCGTATTTCTTGGCCGAGTGGCGGAAGGAGCGATAGGACATCTTCAGAAGGCCCGCGGCTCGCGTGCGAACGCCGCCCGCACGTTCGAGTGCAGCGAGCAAGAACGACCGCTCGATCTGCTGCATGTGTTCTTCCAGGTTCAATCCGTCCTCGGGCAGATTATTGCCGTTGCCGTTATGCGAGGCATGCGAAACGGATTCTTGAAAATGATTGCGCACTCGCTCCGGCAACGCTTCGGTAGTGACCCGCCCGCCGGTTTCAAGGGCCACGGCACGCTCCAGCGTATTTTCGAGTTCACGTACGTTTCCGGGCCAATCGTACATTTCGAGGCGCCGCATCGCTTCCGGCTCGATACCGGCAATCTTCTTAGCCATGGATTTTGAAAAGCGCTCCAGAAATTCGCGGGCCAGGAGCGGAATGTCTTCGCGGCGCTCGCGCAGGGGCGGGAGGTGAATGGGGATCACGCTCAAGCGGTAGAAGAGATCTTCCCGGAACCGGCCCTCCGCGATTTCTCTTTCAAGATCCTTGTTTGTTGCAGCGATAACGCGCACGTCCACACTGCTCTCCTCGGTGCTGCCGAGGGGACGTACTTTCCCCTCCTGAAGAACGCGGTAGAGCTTCACCTGCATAGTGAGCGTCATGTTGCCGATTTCGTCCATGAAGAGGGTGCCGCCATCAGCCGCCTGGAACAGGCCTCGCCGGTTTTCGTTTGCCCCGGTGAAGGCGCCCTTCATGTACCCGAAAAGTTCGGATTCCAACAGCGCCTCGGGGAACGCGCCGCAATTGATGGTGATGAATGGCATCTTCGCGCGCGCGCTATTTTCGTGAATTGCGCGCGCGACCAGTTCCTTTCCAGTGCCGCTCTCCCCGGTGATGAGAACGCGGCTGGACTGCGGCGCGATCGTTTCCACCAGTTCAAATAGCTCTCGCATCTTCGGGCTCGCGCCGATGATGTGATCGAAACCGGTGAGGCGGCGGAGCTGGCGGCGGAGTTCTCCTGCTTCCTTCCGCAAGCGTTGAGTTTCCGCGAATTGCTTGACGGCGGGTCGCAGTTCGTCGAGCAGACGGTCGCCTTTGATGACGTAGCGGTCCGCACCGAAATTCACGGCATCGATGGCCGTGTCAATCGTGGGGACACCCGTAATCAAAATGAAGGTCGTGGATGGCGAAACTTCTTTGCAGTAGCGCAGCAGGTCCACGCCGTCCATATCCGGCATGCAGATGTCCGAAACCACGATGTCAAATATTTGCGAGGAAAGGCGCTGCTTCGCAGCTTCACCGCTGGAGACCACTTCTACTTTGTGGCCCTCTTTGCGAAAACTGATCTCCAGCAATTCGCAGATGGACCGCTCGTCGTCAACAATGAGTAGTTGGGCCATCGCGCTAGACCTTTCCTACCGGACGAAGCAGTTCGGCATCCACGGTCAACTGTTTCCGACTTGCTCGACGAACGGCGGCCGCGCGCGGCAGCTCGACAACAAATTCAGCGCCCTTTCCTTTCTGTGCATCAACAATAATCTTGCCGCTGTGGCCCTGGAGAATCTGATAGACAATCGCCAGTCCCAAGCCCGTTCCGCCCGAAAAACCTGACTGAAACGGCTCGAACAGCCTGTTCGCCTGGCTGGGATCGAAGCCCACCCCCGTATCACCGATTGAAATACGGACCCAGGAAGTGTCTGCGTCGAGCCCGACCGACAGGACTCCTCCGTTCGGCATCGCACGAAGAGCGTTATTGCAGAGATTCCATACAACCTGCTTCAAAGCGTCGCGGTCGGCGCGAGCGCGAATATTGGGGCCACTGAAAGTCCGGTCAATGCGGTACTTGCCACGAGCGCTCAAGTCCCTTTCAATCAACAAGAGCGTTTCCTCAATTACTGCCGCAGCATCCACTTCCGTGAATGAGTAGTTCTTTTCACGCGAATAGTCGAGAAAATCCGTGATGATCTGATTGAGGCGTTGCGATTCACGGCTGACAATGTGGACCAGTTTCTTGTCGTCATCCTCGAGAGGGGCGAGCCGCGCCAGCTCCTTCAACGCCCCGGTCATAGCCGTAAGCGGCTGGCGGATTTCATGGGCGATCGCTGCAGCCAGTCGCCCAAGAGCAGCCATCCGCTCCTTCGTGACAACTTCCCGCTCCAATCGCTTTAATTCGGTCAAATCTTGAAAATTAAATACGTAGCCGTTCGTTTGGTCCTGGCTGGTTCGCAGCGGAGATACAGAGAGACCCACAAAACGGGTTGCGCCGTCCGGCGTCCGGAACTCGACCTCTTTGCGCGCGGCCAGGGGAATTCCCTGCTCATCCATTTCAACCGGCCAGAATGGCGGCAAGACAACCTGAACACTTTCTCCGCGATGCGTTCCAAACGCTTGCCCTGTGATTTCGCAGCCGGCGCGATTCAGCAACAGGATGCGACCGCCCAGATCGGTCGTCAGCAATCCACCGCGCATGGATTCAATAATGTCTTGATTGAAGGCCTGCAGGTCCTCCAGCTCCACTTTCTTTTCTTCGAGCTCGACACCTTTCTTTCGCAGCGTCTGAGCCAGCAAATTGCCGAGGTAGGCGACGGCGAGAAAGGCAAAAAGATTGTTGACCAGCCAGAATTCAAGCGCCCGGTCGCCGGGCATGGAAGTCGCCGTCCGGGGGATCACATCGTAGAATGCCAGCTCGATCACGCTGCCGAGAAGAGCGAAGCTGGCGCCGGCAACCAGAAACACGCCGCGCCGCGCGAAGAGCACGCTACCCATCAGGATGGCGAGCAAGTAGAGCGAAACAAAATAGCTGTCCTGAGCGCCCGTGGCGTACACAACCCCGGTGATGATCACCAGGTCTCCAACCATCTGTAGTGGCGCATGCCAACGCGCCTTCGGAAACCAGCGGGGCAACATCAAGTAAAGAATCGCCAGGGAATACCACGACAAAATCAAGAGCACAAACGAACGCACGGGAAACGGAATGGGAGTAAAGCCCCGAACCGCCACGGCGGCGGCAACCAGAAACGTGATGACAAGGAAGCGGACACGCCCTAACCAGCGCAGCCACTCCCCGGTGTTGAACGCAGATTTCATTTGGGGTCCGTTGTAATTCCCGCTGCCATACGCTCGTCCGGGCGGTGCGTTGAAGGGACTCGACCGGGCATTGCCTGCGGCCAGCGCGCCTTCCGCAATCTGGGAAGACGCGCGTCCAGGCCGCGGGCTGCCGTTTCTAGTGTCCGGAGAGCTTGCTGATCAGCGAAAACAGCGGCAGGTACATGGAAATGACGATGCCGCCGACCACGACGCCGAGGAATACGATCATCATCGGCTCGAGTGCGGTCAGCAAGTCCTTCACGGCCGCGTCCACTTCGTCCTCGTAGAAGTCGGCGATTTTTTGAAGCATCGCGTCCATCGCGCCCGTTTGTTCGCCGACGCCAATCATCTGTGTCACCATGCCCGGGAATACGTCTGTCTCCTTGAGCGGGTCAACGAGAGAGCGGCCCGCTTCGACCGCCTTGCGCGTTTGCGTAATGGCCCTTTCAACGACCGCGTTTCCGGAGGTGCGCGCGGTAATGTCGAGTCCCTCAAGAATCGGAACGCCGCTGGAGATCAGCGTACCAAGCGTCCGAGTGAATCGGGCAACCGCGATTTTGCGCAACAGCATTCCGACCATGGGCACCTTCAGCAAGACGTGGTCAAGAACCATGCGTCCCTGCGGCGTGCCGTACCAAATCTTCAGGCCCACGAGGCTGGCGATAAACAACACAAAAATCCCGGCGCCATAGATGCTGCCTACGAAATTGCTTAGACCGATCACGATGCGGGTAGGCAACGGTAGATCCACGTCGAGGCCGTTGAACAAGGTCACGAAGATTGGCACCACCTTCCAAAGCAGCAGGGTGATGACCATCGCCGCGATGCCCAGCACGGACACCGGGTAAATCATCGCCGACTTCACGGCACGCTTCAGCTTGACGTTCTTCTCGATGTAACTGGAGAGGCGCTGAAGAATGGTGTCGAGAATACCGCCCGTCTCGCCCGCTTCCACCATGTTGTAGTACAGCGGGTCAAAGACCTTATCGAACTGTTTCATCGAGGTGGACAGCGTGGCGCCGCCCTCGACCGAGCCTCGCACACCGTTCAGGATCTTCTGGAAAGACTTGTTCTCCTGTTGCCCGGCGAGAATCTCGAGGCACTGGACCAGCGGCAAGCCAGCGTCAATCATCACCGAAAACTGGCGAGTGAAGATCGCCAGCTCCTTTGAGTCAACGCCGGTTCCAAACGTGGGGACGTTGAATTCCTTTCCCTTTTCGGAGAGCTTGCTGACGTTGATGTTCTCGCGGCGAAGCATGGCCGCCACTTCAGCCTTGCTCGCAGCTGCGCGCTCGCCCGAGACGGAGGAGCCCGTCTTGTTGACTCCGCGATACGTATAAACCGGCATTTTCTGTTACCTCCCTATTCTTCTCTTACCGCCGGACAGGAACCCTGCCACCAGCTGGCGGCGAGGTCACCCCACGGTTAATTAAATCCTGTAATTCGTCTGGATTCGAGGACCGCGCGAGCGCCGTTTCCATAGTGATTACCTTCTGGGAGAAGGCGTTCGCGAGACTCTGGTTAAACGTCTGCATTCCGCTCTGGCCGGTACCCGTCTGCATCGCCGAATAGATCTGGTGAATTTTATCTTCACGGATCAGGTTGCGTATGGCAGCGGTCGGGATCAGGATTTCCATTACCATCACGCGGCCGCGCCCGTCGGACTTGGGCAGCAGCGCCTGGCAAAGGATTCCTTCCAGCACCATGGAAAGCTGGGCGCGAACTTGCGGCTGCTGGTGCGCCGGGAACACGTCCACGATACGGTTGATAGTGGAAACGGCCGAATTTGTGTGCAGAGTGGCAAAGGTCAAGTGACCGGTCTCCGCGATGCGCAGCGCGGATTCAATGGTTTCGAGGTCGCGCATTTCGCCGATGAGCACTACGTCGGGGTCTTCGCGCAGGGCGGCGCGCAGTGAATTCGCAAAGGAATGCGTATCCGAGTGCACCTCGCGCTGGTTCACGAGACATTTCTTGTGGTTGTGTAGAAACTCGATCGGATCTTCGATGGTGATCATGTGCTCTTCGCGCTCGTTGTTAATCTTGTCGAGCATGGCGGCGAGCGTAGTGGATTTGCCCGAGCCCGTGGGCCCCGTCACCAGAACGAGGCCGCGGGGCTTGTCGCAGAGATTCCGAACGATCGGGGGAAGGCCGAGCGCATCGAAAGTCTTGATCTCCCATGGAATGGTGCGGAAGACGGCTGCAACGGCGCCGCGTTGATGAAAAATGTTTCCGCGGAAACGCGCCAGGCTTTTCAAGCCGAAGGAAAAGTCGAGCTCGAGATTTTCCTCCAGGCGGTGCTTCTGGACGTCCGTGAGTACGCTGTAGGCCAGCGCCTTGGTATCGGCGGCTGTCAGCGGAGGCATGTCTAGCGGGCGCAGCTTGCCGTGCACGCGAATGCGCGGCGAGCTGTTGGTCGAGAGGTGTAAATCGCTGCCGCCCATCTCGATCATCTTCTTGAGCAATTCACTTAGTGTAATTCCAGCCATAATCTCCTCCGCTTAAAGAACCGTTTCGCGCAGTACTTCTTCCATCGTCGTCTGCCCCAGCGCGATTTTCTGCAGTCCGCTGCGCCGGAGCGTCATCATTCCCTGTTCCAGTGCTTTCTTCTTGAGCTCCAGCGCCGAAGCGCCCACCAGAATGAGCTCGCGCAATTCGTCGTTAATTTCCATCACTTCATAAAGGCCGACGCGCCCCTTATAGCCCGAGTTGTTGCATGTGCCGCAACCGCGGCCGTGCTGCACGATGGTTTTCTCCGCCTCTTCCGGCGTGTATCCTGCATCGATCAGCGCTTGCGGCAATATTTGCAGCGGCTCCCTGCATTGCGCGCAGATGCGCCGGACCAGGCGCTGCGCGCAAATCAGGTTGACCGATGTGGCGACCAGAAACGGCTCGATACCCATATTCATCAATCGGCTGATCGTGGAGGGCGCATCATTCGTGTGCAACGTAGAAAGCACCAGGTGGCCCGTGAGCGCGGCTTTCACAGCGATTTCCGCGGTTTCAAAGTCGCGAATTTCGCCCACGAGAATGATGTTGGGATCTTGCCGCAGGAAGGCGCGCAGGGCGGACGCGAAATTCAGTCCAATTTGCTCTTTCATCTGAACCTGGTTGATCCCCGCAAGCTGAAATTCGACCGGATCCTCGGCGGTCATAATGTTGGTCTCGGTGGTATTCAAACGAGCGACGGATGAATAAAGCGTGTTCGTCTTGCCCGACCCCGTCGGACCGGTGACCAGCACCATCCCGTAGGGCTTCAGAATCTGGCGTTCGAACTTGACCAGCGACTCAGGCTCGAAACCGAGCTTGGTCATGTCCAAGCGGAGGTTTTCTTTGTCCAGCAACCGCAGAACGATTTTTTCGCCGAAAAGTGTCGGGACGGTTGAAACGCGGAAGTCGAGCTCTTTCTTTTTTCCGTCCTTCAGGTACTTGATCATGATGCGGCCGTCTTGCGGCAGCCGCTTCTCGCTGATGTCGAGTTTCGACATGATCTTCATGCGGCTGCTGATCGCGTCTTTCAACTTCATGGGCGGCGCCATCACGTTTTGCAACACGCCGTCAACGCGCATGCGCACACGCAACTCTTTTTCGTAAGGCTCCACGTGGATGTCGCTCGCGCCGCGCTTAACCGCGTCGGTGAGGATCAGGTTCACAAGTTTGATGATGGGCGCTTCTTCCGCCGCCTTTTCTAGGCTGGCGAGGTCCATCTCGGCTTCTTCACCGGCTAACTCGAGCGCGTCAGCGTCGGAGCCCGTCAGGTCCTTCATCACTTTATCGAGCTCTTCAACGCTCTCGACGTCGCCGTAGAACTTGTGAATCGCTTCGCTGATCGCGGATTCCGAGGCGACCACCGGTTCGACGTTGAATCCGGTCATGAACTTGATGTCGTCCATGGCGAACACGTTCGTCGGGTCGGTCATCGCAATCGTGAGCGTGGAACCCACGCGCGAGAGCGGCACTATCTGATATCGAATCGCGGTTTCCTGCGGGACGAGCTTAATGACTGTGGGGTCCACCTCGTAGAACTTCAGGTTGATCGAAGGGACGCCGTATTGACGTGAAAGCACCGCGGTGATGTCTTCGTCGCTGACCAGCCCGAGCTTCACCAGACAGGTGCCCAGGCGACCGCCATTCTTTTTTTGGTATTCGAGCGCCTGCTTCAACTGATCCGCTGAGATCAGGCTGTCCTTGACGAGAATTTCACCAAGTCGAGAAGACATAGTTGTCGGCCCGCGGTACTAGGACCGCTGGAAGTTGCAGCGTAGCACGCAGACAACCCTGAGATGGAAACGGGGTGTGCCGTTCGTAGTGAATCAGCTAACATCCGATACGTCGCCCGAAAACCTGTACGGAGGTACAGGCGATTTTTTGCTCCTGTACGAAGGTACAGGAACCATTTTTTGTCGCGCTTTTTTGTCACCCTGCCTCTCGATTTTCCTCAGATGCGCTGCGTGAAAGACCTAGGAAGGCTGCAAGATCACTTTTCGACGCGGAATTTCGCAAAAAAATTCAAATTCCGTCGGAAAGAATCCCAGCCAGATGCTGCTCAAGGTCGCACGAGAACCTTGCGCAGTCCGTTGACGCATCGCGCCGCATCCGTTACGATGGGATTGCTCGTGGGGCGGTTAGCTCAGCGGTTAGAGCGTCCCGCTTACACCGGGAAGGTCCGCGGTTCAAATCCGTGACCGCCCACCATCAGCCAGCAGTCGAGCTGTAACGCGGGGGACGTAGTTCAGTTGGTTAGAACGCTGCCCTGTCACGGCAGAGGTCGCGGGTTCGAGTCCCGTCGTCCCCGCCATTCTTTTCAATAAGTTGAGAGGATGGCGACACCCTAAAAAGCACCGTCAGTGTCGTTCCGGTGTCATTCCGCAATGACACCACGCTTCCAGTAGTCGTTGGGAGACCTGCCTGCGCCTGCCACATGTCCAGAAAGTCAAAACGCAAAAAACAAACGCATGGAGAAAGAGCGGCGCCAAAGCTGTCGCCGACCGCATCTCAACCAACGACTGACGGTCCCAGCAGGCGTGGACGACCTTTAGCGGTCCTCGGGATAGTAATCGGGCTGGTGAGCCTCACGACTGTGATTGAATTGTTTCCGCGCCTCTCGGGAACAGCCAACCCGCCACTAGACCAAAACAATCAGCTAGGGTCATCGAATTTCACCATAACGAACGATGGCTGGTTTCCCGTAACTGATGTGATGTCGGCTTGCTTTTTGTGGAAAGTGGTCGAGGGACCTGCGCACTTTAATGGCTCGATGGCACGAGTCGTTATGCCGCCAGAAAGCACTCTGGCTCCTACTGAGGGTTACACGGTGCCGTGCACACCGGAAAACATGATTGTGACCCCGGGACGACCCTTGACTATCCAACAAGCTGACTTGGCAATCGCGGTTTACTTCCGTCCGTGGCCTCTTACGTTTCTCAGGCGGCATCGATTGTTCCGTTTTGTTGCGCGTATTGGCAAGCAAGGTGAGGTAGTCTGGGAGAAGCAACCAGCGGCAGACTTGGAACAGGATTACAACGAGTTCATTCAATCAAGAGGCGGAACCTTTCCGCCATCGTTTCGGCCGTCCTTCCCTCGAATCAAATGACACCACTACCCAACTTTCCGCCGCTGTTGATTGGGCGTGCGCCGCGAAACCGGACGAGTTAAAGTTCGAACTGAGGGAGAACCTATGCGATGGTTGCCAGTGCGGAAAGCCGACATCAACGCCGGACTTCGCAAGACTTTTGAGCAGCACGGCGTCGCGACCATGCAAGCGATTCTAGCGTCGACCAACTTTTTCCAGCACGAGGGTAAGGACGTGTTGGCTACAGACGTTCGAAAGGATTTGTTGCCTTGGCTCACGGAGCAAAACGACAGAGCGGAACTGAGAGAGACGTGGTCGCTCACGATGGAATTTATGGTCACTCTTTTTGTTGGCATCGAAGTGCTGCCCAAGGTGTTCCACTACCTTAAATACCTCAAAGGACTCATCTGCTGGTAGCGGCGCGAATCACTCGTCCGGCGACTTCCCTTCGGCGGCGATTCTACTGTGGGAGTACTCCCCGATGGCACAACAGGTAACAGGTCGCGTAACCCAGCAGGACTAGCACGACGATTGCAGAGACATTGATCGCAGTGCTGTGCGTGATTCCATCCTTCAGTCCATAGAAAAACCTCTGGTCGTCTGGGAGTTTCATTTCTGCTTCGAGTGCATCGCCGACTTTCTTTGACTGTCGTATCGCGGCTCGGTTGCGATTATCCGCGATCCATGCAAAAACCGTGAAGACCATCCCAAGGGCTGGCACGATCCAAGAAATGGCCTTTGCGTTCCCTTGTGTCCAGAAGAAGGCGACGGTGAATGCCCCATAAACCACGCCCCAACCCGCAAGTAGTTTGAGCCGGTAGTCGGAAGCATGTCGGTGTGATTCAAACGCCTGCTTATATCGCTCGTCTATCCCGACTTTCTGACCGGTGTCGCCGTCCATCATCGCACCACTTGTCTGCCTCGAATCCAGTGGAGGTAGATGGTTCTCATCCGCCGCACTCCCTACGGGGCAGGATTCTAGCACGGTGGCACGCAGCGCAAGCGATTGTCGGTGAGCGAAGGGCGACACTGGTCTGTGATATTGTTCGCCGACGGAGGAAATCATGAGATCAGCCTTGTTATTTGGATGGTTAATAATTTTAGTAGGTATGGCGAGGGCGCAGGAGCATGCACCCACAGTTGACGTTTGTCGTGCAGATGCGGCTGTCTGGAATGCAAGTCGGCAGGACGATAAACTATTCGCCGTTTTCCAATTGTCTGTGGCTGAATTAGAGGCGCGGGCAGTCGAAATGTCGAAGTGCTATGAAGTAGACAAAGCAGTGGTAAGCGCTGGCACTACAAACTTTCAAGAGGGCGTGATGCGAATGGTTCTGTACCAGTCTTTGCAGCTACTATACACAAGCGAGATAGCTAAACGACAGGGACTTTTCCTGACCCGTCACGGATTACTCAAACAATTCTTTGAAGAAGACGACAAGGAAAGAGGCTTCTTGAAAGATTTGAAGCCGTAACAACCTGACCGCCGAATAGAACACTATCCCCTTCCCGTTACCCGATTCGCATCCAGCATCGGTAGCGGGGGCGTGGCGCAATTGGCGCATGTGCAGGCAAACGTTGCGGGCTATGCTTCCCCCTGCTGGCATAGAGCCGGCTGGCGAAACGAAATATCGGAGAGAACATGAAACCGACAAGTCGTCCGAATGGCGGGGCCGCTTCCGCGAACATCACCAAGCGGATTCAAGAGCTGGGGGATTGGAGAGGAAGGACTCTCGCTCACGTCCGTCAACTCATCCACGACGCCGACCCCGAAATCCAGGAAGAGTGGAAATGGGAGAAGCCAAAATCTCCCGGAATCCCGGTCTGGTCCCATGACGGCATGGTCTGCACAGGGGAATCATACAAGCAGGTCCTGAAGCTTACTTTTGCTCGCGGAGCCTCCATCAAAGACCCGAAGAAGCTCTTCAATTCCAGCCTGGAGGGAAACACGCGGCGTGCGATCGACCTCCGCGAAGGGGAGAAGATCAACGAAGCTGCCTTCAAGCAACTCATCCGCGCCGCGGTGGCGGCCAACTCCGCAGCGCGCTTTCAACGGCCAGCCAACAAGCAGTAAGCCCGGCTCCCAGGGGTGTGACGTACGAATACCGCTTCGCAACAGAAGGGCGTGGCGGTGCGCGTTCTATACGGATCCATGATCGAAGGTGGTGGCGCGCTCGCCGCGGTCCCCTTGGGAAACGACGAACGAGGGGCGAATGGCTATGCCGGTGAGTGAGTTTAGCTAGTTATAGTCCCCATAGTACGGGCCCTGATTCCCGAATTGAACGTTAAATCCAAAAGACGCTTCGGGATACAGACATGCCAGAGTTATGCAAAGTATTGCACGTCTCAAAATCATACGCTCAAAATCGAGAGATTCGCCCATGAAAACAATGGAGTTACCTGGAACTTTTCGCTTGCGCATTTGGCCGATGGAGTGCTATAAGCACCGGGGGTTCAAATGCGTGGAGGTGCGCCAGTGAAATTGGTAAAGACACTGTTGGTTGTGATGCTCATCATGTTTGCGGCGAGTGTCGCCCGCGCAGATGATACGAAAGTAAACCTGAATGGCGGTCCCGGAGGGAGCCCGGCATGCGGCTCCAATAGCGCCAACGCAAACGATGCCGGAGTACTGTCGGCGGATTGCGTGGTAACGAGCGCGACCGGAGCGATCACCACCTTCTCGTTTGAAGTGCTCGATGCGAACACGATTGGCGGCGGCCTTACCTGCGCCTCGGATTTGACGTCGATCGACGGGTGGTCTGGAACGCTGACGGCGCACAACATCGGCGGAATTGACATCTGCACTGTAACGGCGCCAACGACTGTTAGCTTGCAGACATACTGGAACCTACTGCTGACGGGCGACCCTTATTTGGGCGGCCCGACACTAAGTACCTTCCATAACGACGGCGATTGTGATCTCGATGACTTTGTTCTCGGCATACCCGTGGGCTGCGACATCAAGATTGACAGCGCCGATGGCAGCGTCGGGCAATTTGTGGGTGGGGCTCCGGTAGGTTTTGCTGTGAATGGCAATAATCTGCCATCGCTTCCTGAGCCCGGTACGCTTGCTCTACTTGCAATCGGTTTGACCGGGTTGCCACTATTGCGCCGCAAGTTCGCGCGATAGCAATCACAATTCAAATTTTATTTCGGGGCGGGAGCGATCCCGCCCCGAAGTGTTTTTGCCCGCTTCAAATCCCGCACAAATCCAAGCTGGGCGAACCTCATCAATCTGCGCAGATCCGAGTGTGCCGCCCGTAATTATTTGATGGTGCCCGGAACAATGACTAGTGGGCGGGGGAGGTGAATTGCTTGACCATTGCCTGAAATTCTGGAAGAGATTGTAGGTTCGCGAGCTCAGGATCGCCCTGAGCGCCTTTCACGGGGTACCCCTTGCTGAAAGCCTCATGCAGCGTGCGGAGGGCTTCCGCAGTTTTGCCGGCGAGGTTTTCGACGGTGGCCTGGTCGTAGATCAGCTCGACATCCTTCTTATCAATTCCTCTGGCGCGTTGGATAAATTCCGTTCCGTGCTTGGCATCACCCTTCTTCGCGTAGTAGAGCGCCAGGTCGGACATGGCTCCCGTGTTTTGCGGGTTCACCTGCAAGTCCTGAAATGCCAGGGCGATGGCCTTGTCGTAGGTCGCCATGGCTTTGTCTTTTTGCCCGGAAGCACGGTATGCATCGCCCAGGTTGCCCATTGCCAATTCTTGATTGGGACCGAGTTGTGTGGCCTTTTCGAAGGCTTGAATGGCTTCGTTGTATCGTCTCAGATTGAAATAAGTGTTGCCCAGATTTGAATAATTGCTCCAGGTTGGTTCAAGTTCGATCGATTTCTGGTAGGCAGGAACGCTTTCCTCCGCCCGCCCGAGCCGCTGCAGTGCGCTGCCGAGATTGTCCCACCCGCGAACGTTCTCAGGATCGAGCTCCGTCACTCGCTTGAACTCGGCGAGTGCTTGTTCGGTGGCTCCAATTGAAAAATAGGCATTGCCGAGGACGATGTGATGGCCCCAGTAGTAGGGGTTCACTTCGATTGCCTTCTTATACGCGGCAATTGCTTCGTCCTTCTGTCCATTCTCCATGTATGCATTGCCCAAGCGTACGTAGCCTTCATCCGAATTGGGCGCCAGTTGCAGCCCACGTTTCAGCTCTGCAATCGCTTCCGCGCTCTTGCCAGTCCTTAGATAGACGCTCCCAAGCGAGAAGTGTACTTCCGGGATGCTGTCTTTGAGTTGCTCAGCATGCTGTGCTGCGCTGAGGGCCTTTTGAGCCCAAAAAGCGTCTTTCTTTTCGCGATACATCGTCAGGCTTGCATCGGCAAGCCCCGAATAGGCCAACGCAAACCCGGGGTCCTTCTTAATGCCCTGCTCGAAATAATCGATGGACTGCTGCGCGCTCTTCGCCACATCGGGGCCACGAAGGGCCTGGCGCCCGCGCAAGTAGAGGTCGTAGGCGTCCACGTTGTCCGTGGGCCGCTCGGCGGCGCGGGCCATTTCCTCGCTGCTGGCCTTCACGTTCAGCGCACTCACGAGTTGCGATGAAATTTGATCTTCAATGGAGAGCAATTCTTTCGAGGAGCCCGTAAATTCCTGCGTCCATACTTTCTTGCCCTCAACCGGATCCGTGAGGATGACGATCACGGCCATCTTGTCCGACGTGCCTTGAATTTTTCCTTGCACGATCAAATTGACGCCCAAGGTGCGCGCCATCTTCTCGAGCGGCTCTTTGTCGGAAACTTTCGCGACGGCCGTATCCGATGCGAGCCGGACTTCCTTCAATTGAAAAAGCTTTGCCGAAAGGGCTTCATCCAAGCCTTCGGCGACGTAGGAGAGCGATTGATCGTCGCCGAGAACGCGAAACGGAAGGATCGCTACAAACTTTCCTTGTGAGAGCGGCGGGATGCCCGAAGTTGCCGAGCTCCCTTTGCCCCCCAGGATCAAATGCCGGACAGGCGGGATGGCGAATGCGAGAATCAAGACAACTGCCACTGCGGCGACGACCCAGGCCCAACGTCTTTGTGCGAATTCAGGGATTTCAATCTGTACTGTCCGGCTTGCGCTGCTCGAAGATTTCGAGCCTTGCAAATCCGCGAGGATTTCGTAGGCACTCTGATACCGCGCCGCAGGATCCTTCTCCAGGCAGCGCATGATGATGCGCACCAGCCAGTTCGGCAGCGAAGGATTCACCAGCTTCGGGCTCTTGGGTTTTTCCTGGATGCGCTGATACATCACCTTCAAAGTCGTTTCGCCAGTGAAGGGGACATCGCCCGTGACCATTTCGTAGAGCATCAACCCATATGCATACAGGTCGCTGCGTTGGTCCGCCGGCTTCCCTTCCACCTGCTCGGGAGACATGTATCGTGGGGTGCCCAGGAACGCGCCGGTGCGGGTCATACCGATGGCGCCTTCTTCGAACGATTTCGCGAGGCCGAAGTCGGAAACGAAGATTTGATCTTCTTTGTTGACGAGAATGTTCTGTGGCTTCAGGTCGCGGTGCACCACACCTTCGGCGTGCGCTGCCGCAAGCGCCTCGGCAAGCTGCGTGGCATACCTCAGAATTCGATCCAGTGGAAGCTTGGGGTTGTCGTGCAGGATCCCGTGCAGATCCTGGCCTTCGACATAGGCCATGGTGATGAACTTCGTGTCCCCCACTTCCCCCATGTCGTGGATGCGAAGAATGTTCTTGTGCGAAATCTTGCTGGCGAGAACCAACTCCTGCTTAAACCGCTTGAGAGCGTCCACTTCACCCATCACGCCCTGGCGAACCACCTTCAGAGCCACCGTGCGATCCAAGTCCTTATCGTAGGCCTTGTAGACGCGGCCCATGCCTCCCTGACCCAGAAGCCCTTCGATGCGGTAGCGCGTGCCGAAATCGCTGCCGGGAAGCAGCGCGGTGGTATCCACCATTTGAATTGTTTCGGAATCTCCGACTGGCATGGGGGTACCGCAGCGCGAACAGGACTCCGCGGTGTCCGGATTAACGGTACTACAGTGAGGACAATTCATCGGGTGAGCCGCCCGGACGGCTCCAAACTCTTATCCACGAAATCGAATTATCAGGCAACAGGCCCCTCCCCGCAACTAATAACTCGCGGCAAACATTCGGTTTCTGCGCGTGTCCAGGCACGATAGACTCTCATAGCCTCTCCAGTTGATGGAGCGACATGCTGGGCACTCCAATACACACTTGGGTCGTATTTGGCATTGTGGTGGTCGTGGCGCTGGTGGTCGATCTTGGCGTATTTCATCGCAAGAGCCGCAAAATCACTCTGAAATTTGCGCTGGCCGAAAGTGCCTGCTGGATTGGTTTGGCGCTGGGTTTTAACCTCTGGGTTTACCATTCCCGAGGGCCGCAAGCCGGTTTGGAGTTTTTGACCGGTTACCTGGTGGAGAAATCCCTCAGTGTGGACAATATTTTCATCTTTATTCTCATTTTTCAGGCATTTCATGTGCCCGCGCGCTCCCACCATAAAGTCCTCTATTGCGGTGTAGTCGGCGCGCTGGTCCTGCGGGGGGTATTTGTTCTTGCTGGTGTCACGTTGCTGCAGTCTTTTCATGCGGTCCTGTTCTTGTTCGGAGCGGTCCTGCTCATCACCGGGGGCCGGATGATGCTTCCCGGAGAACGCGTGATCCGGCCCGAGCGAAACTGGTTGGTCCGATTCGTCCGGCGTTTCTTTCCCGTCCTCACCGACTATGAAGGGGACAAGTTCCTCGTCAGGCGCGGAGGCAAATGGAACGCAACGCCCCTCTTCCTGGCGCTTGTGGCCGTCGAGGCCATGGACATTATCTTTGCGATCGATTCCGTTCCTGCGGTTCTCGCGATCACGCGCGACACTTTTATCGTGTACTCGTCGAACGCGTTTGCCATCCTGGGGCTCCGCGCGCTGTACTTCGCTCTCGCCGACATACTGCCGCGCTTCCGATTCCTCCACCAAGGACTAGCGCTCATCTTGATGTTCATCGGCGGGAAGATGCTGTTGAGCGATTGGAAACCCATAACCACTGAAGTCTCCCTCGGCGTCATCGCTGGAGTTCTGGTCACCACGGTTCTCGCGTCGCTGGCGTTCGCCACGAAGAGCCACGCAAAGATCCGGCGTTGAAGAGTATTCCTCGTCGCTCTACTGCAGGTTTAGGACGAGGAGCCGGGGCTCGGTCATCTCTTCAATTGCGTAACGCAGCCCCTCGCGGCCCAATCCGGATTCCTTTACGCCGCCATAGGGCATGTGGTCAATCCGGAACGCGGATATATCTCCGGCAATCACGCCGCCGACTTCCAGCTCTTCAAATGCCGTGAACAATTGCTTCGCGTCGCGCGTGAATAGGCCCGCTTGCAATCCGTAGGGCGAATCATTCACCCGGCGGATGGCGTCCGAAAAATCGTCGTAGGGCTCGACGCTAACGATAGGGGCGAACACTTCCTGGCAGCTTACCTTCATCTCGCGGCGTGTATTCGTCAAGACGGTGGGTTCGATCATCGAGCCGCTGCGTTTCCCGCCCGTCTCAATTTTTGCTCCAGCCGCAACGGCTTCTTCGATCCATGCGGTCGCACGGCGCGCTGCGTCTTCGCTGATCATGGGGCCCACATCCGTTGAATCGTCGAGCGGATCGCCCGTCTTCAATTTCTTGACCCCGGCCACAAGCGCCGCGAGAAATCGCTCCTGCGCGCTTCGCTGGACGTAGATTCGCTGGACTGAAATGCAGCTTTGCCCCGCGTACGAAAATCCGCCTGTGACGCAGCGGCGCGCAGCATCGTCAGCGTCCCAATCGGAATGCACAATCACGCCGGCGTTGCCGCCAAGCTCGAGAAGAACTTTTTTCTTCCCGGCTTTTTGTTTCAAAGCCCAGCCGACTGCTCCGCTTCCGGTGAACGTGAGGAGCTTCAATCGGTCGTCGCTGACGAGGCGCTCGGCTTCGGGTATGGCTAGCGGCAAGACATTTAGGGCGCCCGCAGGCCAACCGGCCGCTTCCACGACCTCGGCGAGCAGCAACGACGTGAGGGGCGTTTGCGGCGCCGGTTTCAAGACCACGGTGCATCCCGCGGCAATCGCGGGCGCCAGCTTGTGCGCCACCAAATTCAACGGAAAGTTAAACGGCGTGATCGCCAAAATCGGCCCGACCGGAAATCGCCGGACAATGGCAGCACGACCGACAGTTGACGACTGCAAATCGAGTGGCAGCCATTCTCCACCGATCCGAGTGGCCTCCTCGGCGGCGACGGCAAAGGTGAAAACCGCGCGATCCACTTCTGCGCGCGCTGTTTTTATCGGTTTCCCCGCTTCGAGCGCGATCAGCCGCGCAAACTCCTCGTGCCGGACGCTGATTCCTTCGGAAATCGCGCGCAGGATGCGCTGGCGCTCGTAGGAAGGCATCTTCTTGATCGTTTGGAATGACCGTTGCGAAGCCAGCACGGCCGCTTCGGCGTGCGCGGCGGTCGCGCGATATCCTGTGCCGACGACGGATTGGTCAAATGGCGAGCGCACTTCGAATGGCTCGCCTTCGGTGAGCCATTTGCCATCGAGATAAAATCCCCAGTTCTTTGCGGGCGTTCTCGTTGCAGTTGCCATAACCGGTACTCCTGAGTTCTCGGATACTAGGCGCGACCGGGCGCCGTTACGGCGCGAGACTCGGTGACGCTGGCGAGCGCCGCTTCAAACACGTTTAGACCCTCGTCGAATTGTTGATCGGTAACGGAAAGCGGGACGAGCACGCGCAAAACATTTCCGTACGTGCCGGAAGAGATCAGAATCAGGCCGTGCTCGTGGCAATATCGCAGGACCTGCTCCGTCTCCTCCTTCGCCGGCTCGCGCCCTTCTTTCGAGCGCACAAGTTCGATTGCGCGCATCGCTCCCAGCCCGCGGACATTGCCGATCAGAGGAAATTGTTTTTGCCAGGAACGCGCGCGGGCGTCAAAACGCACCCCCAGTACTTCCGCCCGAGCGACAAGATTTTCCCGTTCCAGAGTCTCGATGGCGGCGAGTCCCGCTGCGCATGCAACGGGATTGCCGCCGTACGTACCGCCCAGGCCACCAACTCCCGGCGCATCCATTATTTCTGCGCGGCCGGTGAGGGCGGCGAGCGGCATCCCTCCCGCGATGGACTTTGCTGATACAAGAATGTCCGGCGTCAACCCGTAGCGCTCCGATGCGAACATCGCACCCGTGCGCCCGAATCCCGTCTGCACTTCGTCCGCAATCACCAGAATCTGGTATCGCTTGCAAATATCCTGCAGCACTGTGAAGAATTCGGGTGGTGGCACCACGAATCCGCCTTCGCCGAGCACCGGTTCGACCACCACCGCTGCGACGGCTTCTGCCGAAACCACGCGCTTGAACGTGTCCTCAAGATGATGGGCACAGAAGATGTTGCACGAAGGATATTCGAGCGAGTACGAGCAGCGGTAGCAATATGCATAAGGGATCCGGTAAATATCGCTCGCGAACGGCTCGAATCCCGCCTTGTAGGGATGCGTTTTGCTGGTCAGCGACATCGTCAGCATGGTGCGCCCGTGAAACGCGTCTTCGAAGCAAATAATTGCTGGGCGGCGTGTGAAACAGCGCGCAATTTTTACGGCGTTCTCAATCGCCTCAGCGCCGCTGTTGACGAGCAATGTTTTCTTCGGAAACTTCCCGGGCGTCAGCGAATTCAGCTTCTCCGCGAGTTCGACATATTTGCCATACGGCGCGACAGCAAAGCAGGTATGCAGAAATGCATCCACTTGTTCGCGAATGGCGGCGACGACGCGCGGCGCCCGATGCCCCGCATTCTGGCACCCAATGCCTCCGGCAAAGTCGATGAAGCGATTTCCGTCCACATCTTCCATCACTGCGCCTTCCGCGCGGGCAGCGAAAATCTGCGTGGCGTGTGAGACGCCGCGCGCGACGGCAGCATTGCGCCGGCGCATCAGCTCCCGCGATTTCGGTCCCGGGATTGGAGTGCGCAATTGAATTGTGCTCATGTCAGTACCATCCGATCGGTTGTTCGTTGAGGTTGATGTAGACCTGCTTGGTTTCGAGATACTCCTCAATTCCCCACGGCCCGAGTTCCCGGCCGAAGCCGGACTGTTTATAGCCGCCCCATGGCGCTTCCACGTAGGTAGGCTGCATGTGATTCACCCAGACGATTCCTGCGCGCAATGCCTTCACCACTCGAAATGCTTTGAAGATATCGCGCGACCAGACCGCAGCAGCGAGCCCATACGGCGTGTCGTTGGCGATGCGGATCGCAGCGGCTTCGTCTGAAAACGGAATCACCGCCGCAACCGGGCCGAAGATCTCTTCTTGAGCGATTCGAGCGGAGTTCTCCACGTCATAAAAAATTGTCGGCTCCACATAATAGCCGCGTGACATCGACGCAGGGCGACCGCCGCCGGATGCCAGCTTAGCTTCCTTCTTGCCAAGCTCCTGATAGGAGCGGACGCGGTCGAACTGTTCCTTGCTGACCAGCGGACCCATCTTCGTCTCACGCTTGAGAGGCGGGCCCAGGCGGATTGTTTTGGCTTTGGCGGCCATGGCTTCGACAAACTTCGAATAGATTTTCTTATCGACGAGGATGCGGCTGCCGGCGGAGCAGACCTCCCCTTGATTAATAAAAACCCCAAAGAGCGCGCCGTCAATGGCCGCTTCGAAATCGGCGTCGGCAAAAAAAATGTTGGGAGACTTTCCACCGAGCTCGAGCGTCACACGCTTGACTGTGTCCACCGCCATTTTCACAATCGCTTTTCCCACCGAAGCGCTACCCGTAAACGCAACCTTATTCACGTCCACATGCTTGACCAGCGGTGCACCGGCCGCCTCGCCGAAGCCCGTGATGATATTCACCACGCCCGTCGGCACACCTGCATCGTTGAGATAGCCGGCAAATTCAAGCGCAGTGATGGGCGTTTGTTCGGCTGGTTTCAACACGCAAGTGCATCCGGCCGCCAATGCCGGAGCGAGCTTCCACGCCGCCATCAACAACGGATAATTCCAGGGAATAATCTGGGCCGCGACGCCAATTGGTTCCCGCATCGAAAGGCTGAGAGCGTTATCGGGGACTGGGTTCACATGGCCGAGCACCTTGGTCGCGAGCCCGCCGTAGTATTCAAAGCAGGTAGCCACGTCCGCGATATCGTATTCCGCTTCGACGATTGGTTTTCCGCTGTTGCGTGATTCCAGCTCCGCCAGCTTTGGCGCTTCTTTGCGGACTCGCTCGGCCAGACGGAAGAGGATTCGCCCGCGCTCCTGGGCGGTCGTCTGCGGCCAGGGCCCTGACTCAAATGCCGCCTTGGCGGCTGCCACAGCGCGGCTGACGTCCTTTTCATCGGCCTCAGGCACTTCCGCGATAATTTCTTCCGTTGAAGGATCGAAGACCGGAAAATGTTTCCCGCTGCTCGCTGCTGCCCATTCCCCGTTAATGAACATCTTGTATCTGCGTACTGCCGCTTTGGCCTCGCTGGCCATACATTCCTCCTGCCCGCACTTCGTTTAGATGCGGCTGGCCGCTTCCTGAGCCATTTTCCGCCGTCCGTACACAAAAAAGAAAAATGCCGCCAGGCCGATAAAAAAGGCCGTGCCGCCAAACATCCAGTATTCATACAGGCGTAGCGACGTTATCTGCTGCGCCGGAAAAAACGCCAGCGCGATCCCAAGAATTGTCGTCACCAAGCCGCTGGCGCCGGCCGCAACCAGCACGGGCTTGCTGTAATGCCCCTTACCTGCCGCGGGATCGAGCGCTAGTTTCAGCAACGCCGCAAACATGTAAAGGAACGGCACGAGCTGCAGCACGACGGCGAGTGAAAGCAGCTTTTGAAATGTCTCCTGTACTCCTGCTCCTATGGAATTCAGCGCCACGAGAGCCATCGATATCGTCGCATGCACGATCAAGGCGGGATATGGAGTCCCGAATCGGGGGTGTACTTTCCCCAGCCACGCCGGCAAATAGGAATCGAGTCCGGCAACAAACGGTATGCGGGCCGAGCCGGCGAGCCACGCCGATCCAATCCCGGCGATCGAAATACTGAGCATCAGCGCGAATGGCGCCACGATCCAGCCAACTCCAACGCGATCCGCCATGTGGCTCACGGCCTGGACGATTCCCTGCAACACACTGATGTCATTCTTGTTCACCGCGATCAAAAGCGTAAGCGTGGCGGCGATATAGAGCAGACCGGAAAGCACGCCGCCCCAGGCCACCGCTCCCGGTAGCGTCTTCTCGGGGTCCCGGATCTCGTCGCCCATCACGGAGGCAAGTTCCAGCCCAACGAGCCCGAAACAAATCACGCCAAAAGAATTCAACACGAATCGCGGATCAGCCGGGATCCGGAAATCAGCTCCCGTCACCGTGGTGCCAAAACGCATCCACACAATCACCCCCAGCACCACCAGCGTGATCGCGGCAATCATCGTTCCGATGCCACCCAGATTGTTGATCCACTTTCCCACGCCGAGCCCCACAATATTGAGCACCACAAGCACAGCCAGCAAGGCGAAGGACATCGCTACCGTGAACGTTTTGTTGTCAGCCAGCGACTGATGGCTTGGCCCAAGCACGAAGACTGAAACACCGACGAAGTACAACATCACCGTCGGCACATACATCATGTTGTTCGTCCAATAGCACCAGCCCGACAAAAACCCGTGAAAATCGCCAAATACTTCCTTGGCCCACAAATACACGCCACCTTCACCTGGAAACCGGTGCGCCAACTCAATCACAGCAATTCCCTGCGGCCAGAAGAACAGCAGCAGCGACACAAGCCACAGCCAGACGGTTACACCTCCGTTGGCGGCGATGCTTGGCACTACGTTCAGATTGAATACCGCCACAACGAAGAGAGCGATGAGGTCCCATCGGCCTAGAACCCGCTTCAGATGCACGCCGCCATTCTGATTCTTGTCCAGTTCCGGCAGATGGACCTCCGTTCGGCTGGATCAGTGCCCGGCGCTGGTGGCCGCATGCGGCTGCTCTTGCGCGATTGCGAGCGCGGGGGCGATTTCCGCGAACACGGCGAGGTGGCGGTCAATGTCCGCTTCTGTATGCGCCACCGAAATCGTCGCCTGCTCGTCCCACCAGTAAGGCTGAGCCAGCACGCCACGATTTACCATTGCAAACCAATAGTGCCGCCAGAGCTCCGAGTCCACCTTGAGCCAATCGCGATAATTGCGAATCGGCTTCGAGGCAAACATCAACGCGGCATTTGCGCCGGCCCCAATCACGTAGGCGTTCAACCCGCTCTTCTCGATTTCTTTTTTGTAGCCGTCCACCAGCTTCTTACTCAGTTTGTTGACATGCTCATATGCCGGACGCGTGAGCACTTCGCGGAAGGTGGCAAGTCCTGCGGCCATTGCGACCGGATTGGTGTTGTATGTGCCGCCATGGAAAACGCGATGGTCGGAAATCAAACCCATCACTTCTTTCGTGGAAGCAAACGCCGCGAGAGAAAATCCGCCGCCGATGGATTTAGCCAGGCAAACGATGTCCGGCTTCACCGAGAAATACTCGCAAGCACCGCCGTAGGCGAGCTTTGCGCCCGTCTTCACTTCGTCAAAAATCAACAGCGCGCCATGCTTCTTCGTGATATCCCGTAACGATTGGTGATAGCCCGTGTCCGGCATCAGGATGCCCACGTTCATCATGATGGGCTCAACGATCACTGCGGCAATCTCTCCCGGATATTTCGCAAATAGTCGCTCGACCCCTGCGGGATCGTTGAATTGCGCGACGAGAGTATTTTGCAGCGTCGCTTTCGTCACGCCTTCGCCGCCGGGTATGGCATTCGGCATTGCCGGGTCGCCAACTTCGCTTGCTTTCGGCTTCACGGAAACAAGCGCGGAGTCATGGAGCCCGTGATAGCCGCCCTCCATCTTGATGATGCGGTCGCGCCCCGTCGCCGCGCGGGCCAATCGGACAGCGTGCATCGTGCATTCCGTCCCGCTATTGCTGAACCGCACCATCTCGACCGGGAAGCGCTTGCAGATTTCTTCAGCCAGCTCCCATTCCATGTCATGCGGCATTCCGAACATCGTGCCGGTACCCAGCTTTTCCTGCACCGCCTTTACGATGGCGGGATGGCAATGCCCGGCCATCAAGGCGCCGAAGCACAGGTTGAAATCGATGTATTCGTTGCCGTCGATATCGTGAATATGTCCACCCCTGCCGTCCCGGACAAATATCGGATATGGATCGTAGGCGCGATAATTGCTGGCGACACCAAGCGGCAAGCGGCTCGTGGCTTTCTTGTGCGCTTCGCGAGAGCGCGGTGTGCGCTTCTCGTATGTCTCGATCTCTTTTCGCAGTCCTTCGTGCATAACTTCCTCCGCAAAGCTTTTCGCTGTGGCCGATGCACGGCCCTGAGATTTGATGCGATTTCTTCTGCTTCCGGGCGCTCTCGGAAATTAATCCGGGGCGGAAATAGCGCACTCTTGTGCTGTGCACCAAAGTCGTCTCTGCCGCACTCTCGCGGCGGTTCGATTCCACTAAAACAGAATCAGCGTAACAGCAGTGTCACAGTCTCACGTTCCAGCGCCGGAATCGGAACCCGCGCTGCTTCAGTTCCGTGAAGAATTGCGCCGGCGGAACCACATTTTCGGGCGCGTGCACGCCAATACCCTGAATTTCTCCACGGCCCCGCATGACGGCTGCGATCGCCGCCGGAAACCCCGTGTCGCGCGCAACGGCAGAAAATTGCGGGCGCGTTGAATGATCCGCCCACATTTCCATCGCCACTGCGGCGCGCCGTCCATTCGACTTGCCCGTAACGACCACCCGGAGGGCTTCGACATCGAGCGGCGTTTTCTTCGTGGCGTGCTTCTGCATCAATGCGAGCAGGACCGCGCGCGGCGCGACTCGTGTTCCATTCACGGCAATCGTCTCGCGGCTCGTAAATCCAGTGAGCGATAGGCCACGGACCAGATTTACAAGTTGCGGTTCGTAATTGATCTTAAAGAAAACTTCGCGGACGCCTTTCTTGGCGAAGCTCAGCGGCAGCGTGCCGAGCTCGGAGTGAATTGAGTGCCGCAGGACGATTTTTCCAATCGGCGCGGGGAATTGCCCCGGCTCAGGATCCGAGAGCATGGGCTTTTCGACAAAATGGCCGCTCTCAAAGGCGATGGGAGGCGTCGTCAGCTCGTCGAGAATCGTGGCAATCGAAAATGTGTAGGCAATCGGACTTTCGTATTTCTGCTGGTCCGCTCCTGCGTTGTACACGCGGATGGAATTCACACGCTCAAATGAATCGCTGAGTGCCCGCGCCATAACATTGGTGATGCCGGGCGCGCCGCCCATCCCGGCAATGGCCATGCGCCCAATGCGACGGAACTCCCGGTCGAGCAGGAACTGCTTCCGCGTCATGTGATAGAGGCCGCCGAGATCCATGTAATCCACGCGGGCGGCCAGCGCCGCGCGCATCACGTCCAGGTTCCAATTGAATTGCGTGCAGTTGACGAGCACATCCGAGCCACGGAGTAGACGCGCGAGATGCGCCGTCTCCCGTACATCCGCAAAAGCGTCCCGCGCTTTGTCGCGTCCGTATTTTCGCGCAACCTCGTGGGCTCGGCCCCGATCGTAGTCGGCTACGACGATGTGCTTCACTTCGCGCGCGCCGCCCAGATCGTGCACCACCGCCCGCCCCATCATCCCCGCACCCAGAACGAATATCTTCATACCGCTCCCGTCATTCATATTTTACGCTGAGACAGAAAAGCGAGGGATCCGCCCGCGGCGGACACCCTCGCTCGCCAATTCCCCGTCAGTCTCCTCAGAACAGGACCTTCAGCCCAAATTGAATCACGCGCGGTCCTTCGCGCGTCTTGGTGATAACGCCAAAAGTCCCTCCCGGCGGAGGGACGTCGGTAAAGTTTCCGTCGGGATTGGCGAACTGCGTGTGATTCCACGTGTTAAAAAACTCGGCGCGGAATTCCGTGGTGAACCGCTCATTGATTGGTGTCCGTTTCTCAATGGCCAGGTCAGTGTTACTAATCGCCGGGCCACAACACAGCGCGTGTGGCAGATTGCCGAATTGTCCCGGAACAGTGGGATCGGAAATGTTGGATGCATCAAGCCAGATGTTGCCGTTCTTTTTCGGGTTGAGAAAATGGACAGGCCCGGTCACCTGCGGCGTATTAACCACCTCAAAGTCGAAGCTGCTTTGAAGCTCCACATCATTCTGGGTCTGGATGCGGATCGGGAATCCACTCTGGTACGTCACGATCCCTGAAACTGCCCATCCATTGACCACCTTTCCCGCGAATCCGTCGTGCTTTGGAATCGGAAGCTGCCAGTAAGGACTGAAGACGAAGCGATGGCGCGCATCCAAGAGGGAAAGACCGCGAGTGGCCCGGGAGTTCAGTGAGTTCAGAAGATTCTCGAATGATGCTCCCTGATCAATGGCCTTGCTGAATGTGTAAGACGCTTGAAACAGCAGTCCCCTGGAGAAGCTGCGGTCAAACGAAATCTGCAAACCATTGTAGTTGGAAGCCGCGATGGTGTCCTGCGCGAAGATGTTGCTGAACACAGGGATGCCGTCCGCTGGGCAGCCGACCCCGGTTGATGGCACACAATTGGGCGAGGAATACGGGCGAGTGCCGACCAGCGTGATTCCATTCGGCCCGACGACACTGTTCGCCGCCAGACAAGTCGGGTTGCCGCCACCCGCGCCGCTGTATGGAAGTACCAGGCCGCTGCAATTGATCGAAGGAACCTTGAATGGCTGTGGTGGCATCGCCGAGATTCCCGCGGGGATTACTGTCCCTGGAGTGATGAAATACGAGCTGTCCTCATTAAACGAGCCACAGGCCGTAGGTACTCCGCCTGCTGATGCTGGAGCTGTTAGTACGTTGTTTGGGAGGGCAGCCGCAAGATTTGCCAGACCAAGGCACGCCTGGATGTTGCCTGCGTTCACGTCCCGAGATGCTAGCAGCCGATGCGCCTGTGTTCCCACATATGCGACACGCAGAACCATGGCCTTACCCAACTGCCGCTCCAACGTCAGATTGTACTGGTCAGCGTACTGCGTCCGAAGATGCGGCTGAAATTCGCCGAAGAGCAGCAGCGGACGGAAATTTGCAAAATCGACGCAACCCTTTGGCCCGGTCGGGTCGAAGCAGGGTGTCTGAGGAGTTTGCGTGATGACTGGCCCAAACGCGTTCGGGGCGTTTCCGCCAGCTTGAAATTCGAAAGGCAGATTGAACATCGTGTTCGAAAGAAAGCTGCTGCCACCAAACGGCGGCTCCGCGCTGAACTGTTCGAGCACAAGCTGTTCGATCGGGTTATAAAAGAGGCCAAAACCCATGCGAATACTCGATTTCCCTGGGCCTCCGCTCAACTTGGCGAGCCAGCCATCTGTCCAGTCGGGGCTATAGGCTAAGCCGACGCGAGGTGCCCATGCCTTGTAGTACGTCGTGGTCAGGCCGCGTGGGACACCTGGATCACCGGGGAATACAAGGCCAGTCGGAAAGACGGCACCAGCCGGTCCGTTCGGACTGCAGTCGGCGCTGCCGTAAATGCCGATCAAATTATTGCTGGTCACGCTGGTTGGGTTAAGCAAACACGGATATTTTGTGTTGATCGCACCGGGACGGAAGGTTTGCAGGCGGTTCCCCAAATCGTAGTACGGCGTGTTGAGCTCCCACCGCAACCCATAGTTCAGCGTCAAATTGGATTTCAGCTTGTAACTATCCTGCGCGAACAGATAAAGAGCGGTGTTCCGAACATTCTCTGCCTGGGCTGCCCCCTGGCTGTAAAACCCGGGCTGCCCAATGAAGTAGTTGGGGTACAGATCGCTGGCGCCTACGTCGTTCCCGCTGCCGGTGAAGTACAGATACTCACCGCTGATATTGAAATAGAGGAACTGATCGAAGCGCTGGCGTCGAACGTCAGCTCCAAATTTGATGGTGTGTCTGCCGATTGTCTTCGTGAAATTGTCCGTCCACTGAAACGTGTTCCCTTTCTGTGGCAGCTCGCCTTCGAAGTTGTTGCCGATGACGAACCCGCCACTGACGTTGATATACGGCACACCGACGCGGCCGGGGATATTCGTCGTGATGCCTGCCTGTGGATTCGCCGGATCGCTGAAGCAAAAGGCGGCGGGCACGGTCTTGCAGGACTCATGCACTGTATTCTGGACGTGGAGAGGGTGATCGAGATTCCCTTGTCCCTCCCGGAAATAGTTGAAGCGGAATTCATTCACCGCCGTGGACCCAAGCGTCCATGTATGGCTCAAATTCCACTGCTGTATGCGTGTCTTGAAAAGAGCGCCGAATCCCGGCACGTTTGCGCCCGCCCCTTGAAAACCGGAAAACGGCTCAGTTCGTGTCTCGTCGTTGAAATAATAGTAGGCGCTGAATACCTGATTCGGGTTGATGTGGTGATCGAATCGGAACGTGACCTGATCGCCTCGGTCTTGTTTCACCGGAACTGCAGTGAACACTCCGTTTCCGATGGCGGGTTGGATAGGTTTGATAAACTGGTTGTAGAGATCAAGCGCAGTTGGATCGAAGCACTGTGTTGGAATTTGATTCCCGGCGAATATGGTCGAATAAGGCTGCGGAGTATTCCCCGCCGCCGCTTGTGCCAACGCGGTCTGGCCGCCAGGTGTGAGCGCGGCAGCGCAACCAGCTCGGCTTTGAATGGCTTGGGCAAAGTTCTGGTCGTTGAGTGTTCCAGCAAAAGTCGGGCCACCAGAAAAGTCTCCTCCCGCTTCCCCACCTGGTTGCGGGCCCGTTCCGACCGTAGTAGGAAGGAACACGTTGCCAGAAGAAATACCCTGGCGCAGTCGATTGCCTTCATACGACCCAAATATGAAAGTCTTGTCCTTCTTTATGGGCGCGCCGAGTGTCGCCCCGAATTGATTCTGAATGTACTTTGCCACCGACGGATCAAAGTATCCTTTCGTGTTTAGAACATTGTTACGAAGGAAATCATAGAAATCGCCATGCACGCTGTTCGTGCCCGACTTCGTCACCACGTTCACAACTGAACCGGAGTTTCGTCCGTACTCCGCATCAAAGGTATTCGTAAGAACGCGGAATTCTTCCACTGCATCGGGCGAGGGCTGGATTGCTGGCGAATTTACGAAAATGTCGTTACCGTCGCCGCCGTTCACCATGTAATTGTTCGAACGTCCCCGGCCGCCATTCACCGACACAACGCCAGGGCTGTCGCTTCCAAAAAAAAGGTCAGCGCCGACCTGTGACTGCACGCCGGGCTGCAATTGAAGCAATTGATAAGTATTGCGCGTGCTGAGAGGTAGTGCGCGGATGGCGGTGTCCGTCATTACCGCGCCAAGCTGCGTGCTGGTGGTCTCCACCTGGGCGGCATTTGCTTCCACGGTTACGGTATCTGTGGACCCGCCAATCTGAAGCGTGATATTGACCACATTAACGTGGCCAATGCTTACTACCACATCTTTCGTGACAGCCTTCTTGAAGCCCTGAGCCTCTGCTGTGACAGAATATGTGCCCACCGCCAATTCCGGAATATCAAAATTGCCATCCTGCCCCGTAGTGGACGATCGCGAGGACGCCGTGCTTACCTGAGTAGCGGTGACCGTGGCTCCCTGAACAATCGCGCCGGAAGGGTCCTTCACTTCACCGCGAATTCCGCCCGTGGTCTGTCCGAAAGCCGGAACACACGCGACCAAAAACGCAAATACGACCAGACACACCCGTCCCCATCGCGTCGGTTTCATCGTCGCTCCTTTGGAAATATCGCGTCCACCCCAGACGCTTCCCTCGCCCCAGATTTCCGTTGCAGCTTTCGGAAAAACCTTACTATAATTTGCGAACGTTAGTGGAAGGCCTGAGGGTTGTCAAGGGGAAACTAGATTGCACGCGCCCCGGCGCCAGACCGCGAAGACAGCGCACACGCACGGCTTTCTTCGTATCAGCGATGTTGCACGGATGGTCGGCGTTTCTCCTTCCATTCTTCGCTCCTGGGAAAATCTCGGGCTCATCGCGCCGGCGCGCACGCGCAGCCATTACCGCCTGTACACGCATTCCGACGTGCGGGTGCTGAAGCGCGCACAATTTCTCCGCCGCGCGCGAGGCATGAACGCTCCCGCTATCGTTCACATGCTTAAGACGCAGGGGCTTCTCCCCGCCGCTGGCCGGGCGCGGGCGAATGCAAGCCCCGTTGGACCAAGATTGCGACGCTTGCGGCTCCAGCGCGGGTACTCACTGGCTCGCGTCGCCCACGCTGCAGATGTGTCCGTCGGATTTCTCTCGGCGCTCGAACGCGGGCAGATGAGCGCGTCGGTAGCCACTTTGCGCCGGCTCGCGCGCTTCTACCGTCATAACATTCTCGCGCTCTTCGATCCTTCGGAGGCGAATCCCGGACGCGTCCGCCCGCGGGACCGAAAAGTTCTCGAAGCCGGACCGGGCGTGCGCATGGAACTTCTTTCCTGGGGCAACACGGTGATGGAGCCGCATCTTTTTCGCGTGGCTCCGTCAGCCGGCAGCGGCGAGTCTTACTCGCACGAAGGCGAGGAATTTCTCTTCATTCTTCGCGGCTGCCTGGAAATTTCGCTCGACGGTGGTGAACCGCACCGCCTGGAAGAAGGTGACAGTTTTTATTTCGAAAGCAGTGAGCAACATCGCTGGTCGAATCCCGGAAAAAAAGAAGCCTGGGTACTGTGGGTCAACACGCCGCCGACGTTCTGAGGGTTGGATCGCGAACTTGTCGCTTTAAATTGTGAAATGGGGGAGCGATTGAAGATTCGATTCCTATCAACCTGGATCGTGCTCCTCTCCCTTGCCATTCTCCTGGCAGCGCCCTTCAGAGACGTAGTTTCGGCGCCTGTAGAAACCCCTGCTGACCTCGTCATTCTTCACGCGAAAATCTACACAGAGAACCCGCGGCAGCCGTGGGCAGAAGCCGTGGCCATTTCGGCTGGTAAGATCGTGGCCGTCGGGCTCGATGATGAGATCGCGTCTTATCGCGGTTCGCGCACTAAAGTGATTGATGCGGGTGGTCGCGTTGTTCTCCCCGGCTTCACCGATTCCCACATTCATTTTCTCGAAGGGGCGCTTTCGCTGGATTGGCTGGACCTGAATGGGGCACGCTCGGTTCCCGAAATTGAGACCCGATTGAAGCAGTACGCGAGTTCCCACCGAGGCAACCGTTGGGTTTTTGGTCAGGGGTGGTCCTACGATGCGTTTGGCATCGCGGCCCTCCCAGACAAGTTGATTCTCGACCGCTTATTTCCCAACCGCCCTGTCTACTTGGAATCTTTCGACGGCCACTCAGCATGGGTGAACAGTAAAGCACTGGCACTGGCGGGAATTAGTCGAAGAACCGCCGATCCGCCCGGCGGAAAGATTGTTCGCGTTGCGCAGACGGGTGAACCCGCGGGCGCGCTCATTGAGGATGCCCGCCATTTAGTGAAGGCCATCGTTCCGCAGCCGCCCAACGCAGAAAAAATTGCCGCGCTTCGCAAAGGGCTTGCGATGGCGGGCGAATATGGTCTTGTCCGGTTGCACGCGGCCGGGGAACCCCCGGACACCTTCGGCGATTTCTATAATACGGACCTTTTCGATCAATTGCGCCAAATGGGACAGCTCACTGCGCGGTTTTACATATCCAAGGACATTCAACCACCCGAGATGGCTCAGGCGGACCTCGTGGCTCTCGAGCAGGCCCGCGGCAAATATCATGACGAATGGATTTCCGTTGGTGCTGCAAAATTCTTCCTCGACGGCGTGATCGAAAGCCATTCGGCCGCGATGCTCGCCCCATACAGCGATGCGCCCGGCAATGCCGGCACAACTCAGTGGGCGCCTGAGAAATATGCGCTGGCGGTGGGGAATCTTGACCGTCACGGCTTTCAGATTTTTACTCATGCGATTGGTGATCGGGCTGTCCGCATCGCCCTGGACGCTTACGAACGAGCAGGCAAACTCAATGGAACCGTGGACCCGCGTCACCGGGTCGAACACATCGAAGTAATCTCCGAAGAGGATATTCCGCGGTTCGCTTCAATCGGCGTAATTGCAAGCATGCAGCCACTCCATGCTTATCCCGAGGAAGGCGTCTGGGGGCTGCATGTCGGCCCTGCGCGCGATAAATACGGGTTCGCGTGGAATAGCCTTCTAAAGGCAGGAGCGCATCTGGCCTTCGGCAGCGACTGGGAAGTCGTCACAATGAACCCGTGGCCGGGCGTGCGGACTGCCGTCACGCGTCAGGACGACAAGGGCTGGCCAGCAGGGGGCTGGGTGCCCGAGCAGCGGATCAGCGTGGCGCAGGCGATCGCCGCTTATACTCTTGGCGCAGCTTACGCAGGCCATCGTGAACTCACGGAAGGGTCTCTCGAACCCGGGAAGCTGGCGGACTTGATCATCGTCTCGCAGAATCCCTTCGAAGTGGACCCGCACGAATTGGGAAAGACGCAAGTGATGACCACGGTTGTCGGTGGGCGCGTCATCTATCAACGGCCCAACAGTCCGGGCCGGCCAATCAACTAGACCCTGGGGGGCGAAATTCAAATTATGGAGAATGATTTCAGGATGGGAGTTCTCGCGATACTCCTCGCCTTGTCCATCGGGGGGTGCAAGAAGCAGACGCCCTCTCTTAGTCTGCTGGTCTGGGAAGGTTACGCCGATCCTTCCTTTGTGCGCGTGTTTGAAGAGTCACACAACTGCAAGGTCAGCGCGTCCTACATGGGCTCAAGCGACGAGCTGGTCGCGAAACTTCGCGACGGCAGCGCCAGCAATTACGACGTGATCTCGCCCTCGAGCGACGTCGCCACCATGATCGCGTCTTCCGGTCTAGCCGCGCCGCTCGACCTTTCGAAGTTGCCGTCCTACACGCAGCTTTCCGAACGGCTGCGTTCCCTTCCGCTCGTCCGCATGAACGACAAGGTATACGGGGTCCCCTTCACATGGGGCCCGAATCCTCTGCTTTATGACACGAAGGCCTTCCCGACAGCTCCCGATAGCTGGGGCGTGCTGTGGGAGCCGAAATTGAAGGGCAAAGTTTCCGTCTGGGACGAACTATCCACTCTCTACATGGCCGCGCAGCTCTTGGGCTACGACAAACCGGATCCGAGTCACCTCTACAACCTCAGTGATGCGGAGCTTGAAAACGTGAAGAAGAAACTGCTCGAGCTGAAACCGAACATCCGCAAAATCTGGACCACTGGCGCTGAGCTCACCAATCTATTTGAAAACCACGAAGTGGTCGCCGCCATGGGCTGGCCGCTGATGACCAATCAGCTTCGCGAAGAAAATTACCCGATCGGCGAGGTCATGCCCAAGGAGAACACCACGGGGTGGATCGACCATCTGATGATCACGGCCGCCAGCGAACACAAGGAGCTGGCCACTCAATTTCTCGAGTCCATGATCGAAGCGAAGACGCAAAAGGCCGTCACGGATGTGACCGGCTACGACCCGGCGAATCCGCTAGCTGGCAAACTGATGACTGAAGACCAGCGGAAATCCCTGCACCTCGACGATCCGGACCAATATATGACGCGGATTTATTTTTGGCAGCAGGTTCCGCGCCGCGACAAATACAACGAAATCTGGAACGAGGTGAAAGCCGCCCAGTGAACTCTCCCGTCACGCAGGATTCGCTGAAGCCGCAGTCCCCGTCGCTGGAAGTGTTGCTTTCCATCAGCAATGTCGTGAAGCGGTTTGGCGGGCGCAGTGTATTGCGTGGAATCTCCCTCGATGTGGCTGCCGGCGAATTTCTCACCATCCTCGGAGAAAGCGGCTCCGGGAAAACAACCCTGCTGCGCTTGATCGCCGGATTCGAACAACTCGATCGTGGAGAAATCTGGATGGCTGGCGAGCGTCTCGACAACCTCCCTTCCTTCCACCGGCCAGTGAATACGGTATTTCAGAGTTATGCGCTCTTCCCGCATTTGTCCGTGTTCGACAATGTCGCGTACGGGCTCCGCGCGAAACGCGCGCCGAAAGCGGAAATTCCCGAACGCGTGAAGCAGGCTCTCAACATGGTGAAGATGGGCGAATTCTCACAGTCTGCGCCGGCGCGATTGAGTGGCGGCCAGCAACAGCGCGTCGCGCTCGCGCGTGCGCTCGTCAATCGCCCGCGCGTGCTGCTGCTCGATGAGCCACTCTCCGCGCTCGACGCCAATCTTCGCCGCCAGATGCAGGGTGAATTGAAATCGCTGCAACGCGAGGTGGGAATCACATTTATATTCGTCACGCACGACCAGGAAGAAGCCATGGCGCTTTCGGACCGTATCGCCCTCTTGCGCGCGGGATTGCTCGAACAGATCGACGGGCCGCGCGAAATATACGGTCAACCGTCCACCGCCTATGTTGCTCAATTCATCGGACAGACGAATGTACTCCAGGTGGAAATCCGAGATGGGATCGCGCACGCCGGCACGATTGTCTGGCGCTCCTTCGGCCCCCCGGGGAAAGCGCTGTTCTCGCTGCGCCCCGAATGCCTGCGGCTCGCCCAAACGGGAACGGCGGGGGACACTGCCGACTTCGCCACCGCTCGCTTCCGGGGACATATCCGGAATCAAACGTTTGGCGGCGCAATGGATTTGCTCGAAATTGATTGTGGCAATTCACAGATCTTGCGCGCGCGAATCGCCAGCCCCGGCCCGCTGAGTGGCGACAGGGATTTTGAATTCTACGCCAACGATGTGGTGCGCATTCGCGATGGAGACAGGGATTAGATGTATTCGCGCGCCTACAAAGCCGCCGTGGCCATTCCTCCGGTCCTCTGGGTCACGGTCTTTTTGCTTGTGCCCTACGCCGCACTGCTCTGCTACAGCTTCTGGTCCGTTTCTCCACAACTGGTAATCGTTCACGATTGGAACCTGCACAATTATCTTCAACTCATCCGCAATCCGATCTATCTCAACGTACTTTTTCGCTCCATGCGGATCGCCGGCGCTGTGACCCTGCTCGCTCTCGCTCTCGGCTACCCTCTCGCATATTTCGTTTCCTTCCATGCTGCGCGCCGCAAAGAGCTTCTCTATCAACTCGTCATCATTCCCCTCTGGGCCAGTTATCTGGTGCGCGGGTATGCGTGGAAGACCATCCTCGGCAGTGACGGCGTCCTCAACGGTTTCCTGCAATACCTGCACATCACTCATGCGCCGGTGGAGTTTTTCCTCTACAGCCCCTTCGCCGTGATCCTGACGCTCACGCACATCTACACGCCCTTCACGTTTCTTCCGATCTACGCGTCGCTCGAACATGTCCCTCGCAATTTGGTTGAAGCCTCGCACGATCTTGGGGCTTCTCCCTGGACCACATTTCGTCGCGTGATCCTGCCGCTCTCGCTGCCGGGCATCCTCGCAGGAGCAACATTCGCTTTCGTGCTCACGCTCGGCGATTTCTTGGCGCCACTCCTCGTGGGCGGGCCGAGCGGCATCATGATTTCGAATATCGTTGTCAGCCTGTTCGGCGCGGCTTACAACTGGCCACTCGGCGCAGCCATATCACTCTGTCTGCTGCTGCTCGTCGTCGGCTTGCTGTTCTCCACCGAGCGCCTGGAAAGGAAGCTCACACTCTCATGAGCGGCGGCTTCCAGTCCCGGCGCGCATCGGCTCTCACCGCCTACGCCGTCCTTGTGTATGCGTTCCTCTATCTCCCCATCATTGTGCTCGTGGTGTATTCCTTCAACGGCTCGGGCGTTGGCGGCTTCCCGCCCTCCTCGTGGACATTTGATTGGTACCACCAACTGTTCAGCGACGCGGCTCTCTGGGACGCAGTTCTGAACAGCGTGATCGTCGCTGCCATCGCCGTCGCAATCGCACTCGGGTTGGGACTACCCGCCGCGTTAGCCCTCGACCGGACAGAATTCCCCGGAAAAGCAGTTTTTCGCCGCCTCGTCTTGCTCCCCTTGATCCTGCCCGGAATCATCACGGGCCTGTCTCTTCTGATGCTGTTCGTGGCCGTGGGAATGAAATTGAGTCTTGTCACCATCACCTTGGGCCACGGCACGGCGCTGATTTCGGTGGCCACCACCGAACTTTTCGCCGGCCTCCAAAAACTTGATCGCGCCCAGGAAGAAGCATCTTTCGACCTCGGCGCGAATCATTGGAAAACATTCTGGCGCGTGACGCTGCCGAACCTGCGCGTATCCATCATCGCCGCGGCCTTGCTCATCTTCACGCTCTCGCTTGATGAAATTGCCGTCAGCTTTTTCCTGATCGGACGCGACAATACACTTCCGCTCGAAATTTGGTCGCGCCTCCGCCGCGGGATTACGCCGGAAATCAACGCCATCTCCACGCTCATCCTGGTTTTTTCCATCGGCACGATCTTGATTTGGTACCGCTTGCGCACGCGCAACTCGCAAGCCGACGAGCCCGCCGCGCCTTTGCTGTCTTCCCCACTCGAAGGAGAGCCGTCATGAGCACCAGTCGCAGGGATTTCTTGAAATTTGTGGTGGCAGGTTCGGTGGCGGCTGGTTGTCCGGTGGACCTCGCGCTGCTCGCTGCGCCGGAAGAACCCGAACCGCAGATCGAAGGTGATCACTTCGAAATTTGCCACGAAGTCCGCGACGGCCACACGTTTGCCAAGCCGCCGGTTTCGAAACGGTACGAAGTAGTGATCGTCGGCGGTGGTGCCAGCGGGCTCAGCGCCGCGCATTTTCTCCAGAGTCACGATTTTCTACTTCTCGAAAAAGAGCCTCACTGGGGTGGCAATGCCACGCTCGAAGAATCTCATGGCCAGTTTTTTTGCACCGGGTCGGCCTTCGACTACAAGGGCAGTTCCAGCGATAGGCTCGCGCGGGAAATCGGTCTTATGCCTCTGCCCATTAATTCGCCCGACCCCACCATCATCAATGGCAAGTGGGTCGGCGACACCTGGGGAGCTGGACTTGACCAGCTTCCCTATTCAGCGACGGTCCGCGACAGCTTCAAGAAGTTCCGCAGCGATATGCTGGCTTTGGCGGCCGACAAGAATCAGCGACAGTTCGACACTGTCCCGCTCACGAAATATTTGAAGGCCTATGCCCCGGAAATAAAGCAGTGGTGGGATTGCTACGGCCCTTCGAACTATGGCGCGAAAGCAGTGGACACCTCCACCATGGTCGCGCTCATCGAATTGAAGGATCAAGTTGACGCTTCGAAAAATGACACGCGCGTCACGCTGCCGGGCGGAAACGGAGTGTTCGTCCAGAAACTTTCGGAAATCCTGCTGGCGAAATTTGCCGACCGGATGCTTGCCGACGCCACAATCCTTTCCGTTGACCCCCAGAAAACTGAAGTCAACGTTACCTATATTCATGGTGGTGCGCTGCGCACGGTAGCGGCAAAATTCGTCGTGATGGGTACTCCAAAGCTCATCACATCGCGGCTCGTCACCGGCCTCTCTGACGATCAGACCGATGCGATGCGCTCCTACCGTTATTGCCCGTATGCCGTCATCAACATGATTTTCGATAAGCCTGTGTATAACCGCGCGTACGACACCTGGTGCCCGGGCTCTACCTTCACGGATATGATTGTCGCGGATTGGGTGAACTTGGCCCAGCCGGACCACAAGCAGAAAGACAGCATCCTCAGTTTTTATACGCCCATCTCCGAATTGGATCGCAACAAGCTGTTAAAGATCGAGGGGTGCCGGAAAATCGCCGCAAATGCGGTCCGTGATTTCCACAAACTTCTACCGGAGTTGAGCGACGAGCCAAGCGAGGTCCATTTCTACCGCCGTGGCCATGCGATATTTCTCTCCACTCCCGGCTTGTACTCGCAAACGATTCCGGCCGCGAACCGCCCCCTCGAGCGCGTAGTATTTGCAAACACGGATTCCATTGGCCCTGAGTCCGTGTTAACCGGCGCCGTCCAGGCCTCGCGGCGCGCTTCTCAGTGGATCGAGAACCGCATGGCGGGAGCGACGCTGTCCGCCGCGAATGCGGCCGCGGGATTTGCAAAATAACTCTGCGCGCTATCGCGCGAATTCACACACCCGGGGAGAGAGCCCGAGTGTCATTGTTTGTATTTCCCGCCAGGGAGAAAAAACGGATTTTGCTAGCCGAAAGACTTGCGAATTATTGACGGGCGGCCACGTTCAGATTGTGAACGCCTGCGAAAATGTACGTCGCGGTGCTCACGGACTGCGGCACCCACCACATGCGCCGAACAAATCCGATTTCGCTGTGCTGCATGCGTCGCGCGATGAAATCGAGCGCTATTGGCCCCGCCTGAATTGCGGCGTAAATCGCCCCGGAGTGCGCGAACGGCTTCATCATCGGGTCGTCTTCCACCGCTCCCCGCGAAACCGCCTGCCGGGTCGAGTACGCGTCAAATGTGGCGGCACCATGCTGGATCACGGACAACGCCAGCCAGCTTCGCGTGTAGTGGTGGCGCTCTGCCATGGCCACTTCTTGCGGTTTGCCCGGCTGGATTTCAGGCACGCGGATGGTGGACAGTGTTTGCGAATCCGCCGCACTCTCAAGCGAGACATCGGTCAGTTTGCCTGTCGAGTTTTCCTTGGTCCCAATCTGCAAGCTCACCTTGTCGAAGCGGTATTTCGGCGAGCTGGAAGATTCCGGCTCGCGTGAGAAGGACGCATTTCTGTCCGGCGCCATTGTACTGGCGCTGGAATTTGCCTCAGCCGTGGGAGGAAGCGGTTGGGCTCCGATAGCAACCGCGCCGGTTAGTGCCGCTGGTGAGAATTGAACAAAGAGCGCTGCGACGGCAAAGAGCATGGAAGGGGGCTCCTGTCTTAGCTATTCGCAGGTAGGAAAAGCACGGAAAGTACCAACAAGCTCTTGATTCTAACCCCTGTATTTGCAATAGATACGAGATGGACTCATTCCGCTGATCCTCGACTTTCGCGCGCTAGGGTGGAATATGTGGAAGTTCGCTTCCACTCTGCTCGTCGAGGTTTCCTTTCGCCCCCTTCGCCTGTTGGGCCCGCAAATCGCCCTATTACCTAGGGATAACGAAGCCTGGATCCTCCCGCTAGTGAGGAAGTGTTTCGAGCTCAGCGTCCTCCTTATGCCAGAAAAATGGGGGGAACCTCTTTTGCGCGGGCCACACTTCATCGAGCGAATCGGCCGAATAAACTACGCCGTTTTTCACCACGTAAAGCAGGTCCCGCGTGTTTTGAATATTGTCCAGTGGATTTGAGTTGAGCACCAGCAGATCCGCCAACTTGCCAGGCTCAAGCGAACCCACTTGCCTTTCGAGTCCGATGCTCTCGGCGCCACTCATCGTCGCGCAATGCAGGACCTGCCACGGCGTCATCCCGCCTGACCCCAGCATCCATAGCTCCCAATGCGCACCGATGCCCTGCTGCTCTCCATGCGACCCCAGCGCCACATGCCCGCCGTCACGCACGACCACGGCAGCTCCACGGGCGATCAGCGGGAAGGTGTACTCCTCATCCAGGAGCAACGGGCGGCGCCGAGCCACGCTATCCACTTGCTCGTGCGGCGTAAACCGCATCACCTTTGCATCCTCATGAATATTCATCCGCTGCCGCCAGTAGTACTGCCCGAATTCGGCCCCGTAAGAAACGATGAGAGTTGGTGTATACGTCGTGCCTGCTTGCGCTTCAAGCTGGATGACGTCCTTGTAGATCGGCACGATCGGCAGGCTGTGCTCAACGCCGGTATAGCCGTCAAGAACCATGCTGAGATCGGTCTTCAGGTCGCCGCCGCCCTCGGCCGTAATGTTCACGCCTTCTTTGGCCGCAGCCATCGCAAGCCACTGCCTCACCACCCGCCGCGGCTGCATATATTCCTTCAGTGAGTCGGCGCCGTGAGTTTTGTACCGTTTCACAAGATTTTCGGCGTCTTCGAGGCTCGAGATGGAGCCAGCTTCAGTGGTGATCGCCGTTCCAGTGGAGTAAATCCGTGGCCCCGCCAGGTCACCCGCAGAGACCAGTTCCCCTTCAGCGAAGACGATGTTGGATTCGATCGACGGATCCCGCGTGGTCGTCACGCCGTAGGCAAGATTCGCGGCGTAGGACCATTCTTCGTCCGTCACTTCCGCGCGCTCGCCCCGAAGGTGGGCGTGAATGTCCACGAAGCCAGGCACGATTGTCTTGCCGCGCGCATCAATCACTTTCGCGTCAGCGGGTGCGTGCATCTCGTTCGACGGGCCGATTGCCTTGATGCGGTTGTTCTCGATCAGGATATCGCCGCGCTCAATGATTTCCTCGCCCTTCATCGTCACGATGCGCGCGCCGCGCAGGTACAATTTTCCCCGAGGAGCATCTCGCGGCACGTGAAGGGCAATGGAAAATGTCTCCGGTTTCCACGTGGGGGCCTTTGACTCTGGCTTCACATCCGTCTTCGCTTCGGATTTCTCTTCCACCTTGGATTCGCTTTGTTCGGCAGGCTTTTTCTCTTTCTCCGGTTCCGGGGCTTGCAGCACGGTGTCGCGTTTCACGCGGTAGAAATCGTTCCCAAAACTCCACGTCAATGTATTTCCGCCCTCGGCCCAGTAAATGTAATTCGCGCCTTCCCTGGTTACCCGTTTCACCGGAACCGCCGGCGCCTTCATGTTCAGATTGATCGTCGCGTCGCCTGTCTTCGGAAATGCTGCAAGGTATGCGTCATAGCGGTCCTGAATCGCCACCCACTCGCCGTCCGGCGACGGAATCATCAATACAAATTCACCCTCCATCTTGAAATGCGTTTTCTTGTCCACGCCATCCAGCCGGACCGATCGCAGCAGGCGTGAAGGAAATCCGGGACCCTCCAGCGGTGGCGGCACGTCTTCCATGTAGTAGACGCGCGTGCCATCGCCATTGAATGTGGGTTGCTGATATCCATCACCAGTGAGCGCGACGATCAAGTGATGCGGCCCGCCATCCGAAGAAACCCAGTGGACTTCGTGAATATCGGCCGCGTCGGCCGCAAGAAATCCACGCTTCGAGCCCATGATGAACAGGATCTTGCTGCCGTCAGGCGACCACTGCGGCGAAGAATAATACCCGGCGGTGGCGCTTAGCCTCAATGGGGTCCCCCCGGTTGACGGAATCTTCCACAGCTCTCCGCCCTCTGCGTCCGACCAGGTCACGTACGCGATCCATTTTCCGTCTGGCGAAAATGCCGGCGAATATTGTCGGTCCTTGCTCGCACTCAGCAGGCGCGGTTTTCCATCGGGCAAACCCATCACCCATATCTTCCCCACGGCGCTGAAGACGATCTGCTTCCCGTCCGGCGACTGATTCGTCCAGCGCATTTGATGGACCGTGAGCGGCCCGTCGCTGATGTCCCAATCCGTGTGCACGCGCGGGCCAAGCGCCAGTTCCACCTTCGCGCTGAACGGAATCATCGCAACCTGACGCGTGGAAATGTCCACTCGTTGAATGTGTCCGTCGCGAGTGAAGAGCACGGATTTGGAGTCAGGCGTGAACGAATATCCGGGCAGCACATCGTTCACAGAAAACCCTTCCTGGTCGTCCCGCTGAATCGGCAGCGCCAGCCAGTGCTCCTCACGAGTCGTCAAATCGCGGATACGTAAGCCGGTCTTCGCATCATGGCGCGATGCATAAACCAGCCACCGCCCGTCGGGAGAAATTATTGGCCGCAATCCGCCGCCGTACTCCGAAGTGATTTTTTCCACTTCTCCCGTGTCGCGATTAAACGTGTAAACCTGGAAGCGCCCGATATCCACGTTGTACTTGTACGTGCCCGGGTGGCTCGAGAAATAGATGAGCTTGCCATCGGGAGAAAACACCGCGCCGGAACTGATTTCCGTCTCGCCTTTCCCTTTGACCATCTCAACGCCTTTGCCGCCATCTTTGTGGAAGAGCCACAAGCTGGTCATGCGCAGATAATCCGTCGCGCCTGGATAAGGGCCGTACTTTCGCGTGATGATATATTTCCCATCCGGTGACCAGGCAGGCGAACCCAGCAAGTCGTCCGTCTCCTCGCTCACTTTCTTGGCGCCTGTGCCGTCCACGTTGATAAGCCACAGATTGTCGCTGCCGCTCCGGTCGCTGATGAACGCGATCTGCTTGCCATCAGGGGAAAATCTCGGTTGGCAATCCCACGCCGGGCCGTCCGTCAGCCGCTTGGCATCGCCCCCCGCAGCGGAAACAAGGTAAAGATCACCCAGTAGGTCAAAAACAATCTGCCTTCCGTCCGGCGATGCGTCGAGCGAGACCCATGTGCCTTCATCCGTTGTGAAGCTGATCTTGCGCGTGGTCTTCAGCGGCAGCCCTTCGTCTTTCTTCTCCGCCTTCGCGTCCGGCTTTTCAGCAGTCTTTTCATTGCCCTCCTGCGGCGACGCAGCGACCCGCAAGGCCGTGCCTCCCAGAGCGACGAGCGCAAACAGAACAATCAGAAGACCGCGCTGCACATTCACTTTGCTAGGCATCATGCGCATTCCACTTTTCTCCCTTTGATCGCACATCTCTCAACCCGTGAACCTGCCCGGAAAAGAGTCGCTGATTTTATCCCATGAAGAAGGCTAGTACACCCACATATGCGTGTAATGGACGCAGCGAGAGCAAAATGGTCTCGGAATACTTCTAAATTTGCACCCACGCAGCGCAGCAAACGATTTTCCTCCGCCAGGAAATTTGGGGTTAGAATTCTCCGCCAGAATCCGAAAACTTTCGGAGGTTCCATGCGTCGAGTCGTGATTCCGTGTGTCCTGTTGTGTCTTGCAACTCTCGCGCTGTCCTTCACCGCCTTCCCCGCCGACCCGCCAGAATCGTATGTCCGCGCTGGAAAACTGCTCGACGTGCGCTCCGGCAAAATGCTCTCAAATCAGGTGATCGTAATTCGCGGCGATCGCATCGCGCGCGTCGCGCCGAGCGATGAAGTTAAAATCCCCGCCGGCGCGGTTGTCGTTGACTTAAGTCACTCGACCGTTCTGCCCGGCCTGATCGATTGCCACACACACATCATGCTCACGGATACAGACGATTCACACTATGACGAGATTCTCCTGAAGCAGTCGTGGCAATACCGCACCATTCTCGCAACCCTCAACGTGAAGGCCGATCTGATGGCTGGGTTCACGGCGATGCGCGACGTCGAATCCGAAGGCTCGATGTACAGCGACGTGGACGTGCGCAACGCTATCAACCAGGGCTTGATTCCCGGCCCGCGACTCCGGGTCTCCACACGCGGAATTTCCTCGACGGGCGGCTACGGACTTCAGGGCTATTCGCCGGAAGTGGATGTCCCCATCGGCGTGCAAACGGTCGATGGTGCCGTCGAGGCGCGCAAAGCCGTGCGCGAGCAATTCAACTACGGCGCCGACTTGATCAAAATTTATGGCACCGACCGCTACAGCTTCACGCCTGAGGGAAAAGAGGTCAGCGTCGCGAATTTCAGCTTCGAAGAAATTCAGGCTATCGTTGACGAAGCGCGCCTGAAAGGCATCAAAGTCGCCTGCCATGCCTATGACGGTCCGGGACTGCATTATTGCATCGATGCGGGCGTGGCCTCGATCGAACACGGCATCCAGCTCGATGACGAAGCGATTCAACATATGTTGGCGAGGGGCACCTATCTCGTTCCCACGCTCTATGTGTACGCCGGCGCGCTCGAAAAGATTGACCTCGAGAAGTCCGGCGGGAAAACCACACGCGTAATCTTGCATGAAACCAGCTTCCGCAAAGCCCTAGCCGCCGGAGTGAAAATCGCGTTCGGGACGGATGCAGGCCCATTCCCCCACGGCACGCAAGCGATTGAATTCGAATGGATGACGCGCTACGGCATGACGCCACTCGCTGCAATTCGGTCGGCAACAATCAGCGCGGCGGACTTGCTCGGCTGGGCCGACCGCGTCGGCGCCATCGAACCCGGACAATTTGCGGACATGATTGCCGTGAATGGTGATCCGCTGGACGACATCAAGCAGTTGGAGCAAGTGAAGTTCGTAATGAAGGGCGGCGCAGTTGTCCGGAATGACCTGGCGAAGTAGCGGCACACCAAGCAGCCCACAAGCTAAACTGCGGCCTTGGCAGCTTTCACAACTTGCAGGCTGTCGCGCGCAGCCTCAATCGTCCGATCGATGTCTTGATCGGTGTGCGCGGCAGAAACAAAGAGAGCTTCGAATTGTGACGGGGCGATAAATACGCCGCGCTTCAGCATCTCGTTGAAGAACACCGCGAAACGCGCCGTATCGGATTTCTTCGCGTCCCCATAGTCCAGCACCGGATCATCATTGAAGAATAGCGTCATCAGCGATCCCGCGACGCTCACCTGGCCCATCACGTCCGCCTCTCTCAACGCATACCGGAGGCCTTCGCCCAGCCGTCCCGATTTCCGGCTGAGATTGTCGTAGAAGCCGGGCGCTTCGAGTTTTGGCAGTGTCGCTAGTCCAGCGCGCATCGCCAGCGGATTCCCTGAAAGCGTTCCCGCCTGATATACCGGCCCAAGAGGTGCGACCATTTCCATAATCTCGCGCCTGCCCCCGTAGGCCGCCACCGGCAATCCCCCGCCAATGATTTTCCCGAGCGTGGTCAAGTCCGGTTGAATCTTGTAAAGATTCTGCGCGCCGCCATACGCGATGCGGAAGCCCGTAATCACTTCGTCAAAAATCAAGAGCGCACCGTCCCGCTCTGTCACTTCGCGCAGACCCTCGAGAAACGCAAACGTCGGCGGTGCCACGCCCATGTTCGCGGCCACCGGCTCAACAATCACCGCTGCAATCTTCTCCTTATGCCGCTCGAAGATTTGCTCGACAGCTTCGAAATCGTTGTAAGGCGCATTCAGCGTCATCTTCGCAAACGCGTCAGGCACGCCAAGACTCGAAGAAATTCCCAGCGTGGCCAGGCCGGAGCCGGCCTCCACAAGGAAGCTGTCGGAATGCCCGTGATAGCAGCCTTCGAATTTCAAAATCAGGTCGCGCTTCGTGAACCCGCGGGCAGCGCGAATCGCGGACATCGTCGCTTCGGTGCCGGAGTTGACGAATCGAATTCGCTCGATCGAAGGGAGCGCGCGCGCAATCATCTCGCCGAGTTCAATCTCGAGCGGCGAGAGCATGCCGTAACTTGTGCCGCGGTCAGCCTGGTCGGCGATGGCTGCAACCACATCTGGATGCGCGTGTCCCAGAATCAGCGCGCCCCACGAGCACACGTAGTCAATGTATTCGCGCCCATCCACATCATAGAGTCGCGCGCCCGAGGCGTGATCAATCACCAGCGGTGTGCCGCCCACAGCGCCAAACGCGCGCACAGGACTGTTTACGCCACCGATGAGAATTTTCTTGGCGCGCTCGAAGATCTCCGTCGAGCGCGGACGCGCATCAGTTGTCATTGATTTTTCGGGACCTCGGTCGGCCGCGCTAGCCATTCAGCACGCCTTCAGCCAGCGCGCAACATCCTTGGCATGATAAGTCAGAATAATATCGGCGCCCGCGCGCTGGATACCGGTCAGAATTTCGAGCACCACGCGCTGCTCGTCAATCCATCCATTGCGCGCCGCGGCTTTCACCATCGCATACTCTCCACTCACGTTGTACGCGCCCACCGGCACATCAAACCGCTCGCGCACCCGCTGAATGATGTCGAGATAGGGCAGCGCCGGCTTCACCATGATCATGTCCGCGCCCTCCTCCAGATCCAGCGCCACTTCGCGCAGCGCTTCGCGCGCGTTTGCAGGATCCATCTGGTAGCTGCGGCGGTCGCCAAATTGCGGCGCGGATTGCGCGGCTTCGCGGAACGGGCCGTAAAACCCGGAGCAATACTTCGCGGCGTACGAAAGTATGGCTACATCCTGAAATTTGTGCTCGTCGAGTTTTGCGCGGATCGCGGCCACGCGCCCATCCATCATGTCCGACGGCGCCACGATATCCGCGCCCGCCCGCGCGTGCGAGAGAGCAGCCTCGGCCAGCCGCACGAGGCTAGGGTCATTCAGCACTTCTCCGTCCTTCACCACGCCGCAATGTCCATGGCTCGTGTATTCGCACAGGCAAACGTCAGTGATCACGATCAGATTGAGTTTCGCCTTCTTGATCGCCTCCACCGACTTCTGCACCGCAGCGTTTGCCGCGGACGCTTCCGAGCCGGTTTCGTCCTTGTGCTCTGGGAGCCCAAAGAGAATCACTGCCGGGATGCCGAGGCCCGCAACTTCGCGGCACTCCTCGACAATGTGATCAACCGATTGCTGGTACACGCCCGGCATGGAGCTTACTTCCGTGCGAACCTTCGCTCCCGGGCAGGCGAACACGGGGTACACTAGGCCGCCCGTCGAAAGCCGTGTCTCGCGCACCAGTGCCCGCAGCCCTTCTGTTCGACGCAAACGCCTTGGGCGCTGAGTTGGAAATGTCATGCAGGCCTCACGCTCGCCGTTTGGCGCTGGTAATATCTCGCGAGAGAGTTCGCCACTCCCGCAGCCGACGGCTCGACCGACTGAATTTCCACGCGCGCGCCGGCATTTCGTATCGCGTTCGCGGTCGTAGGTCCAATGGCAGCGAATCGGATTCGCGCAGAGAGAGTCGCCAATTCATCGCCGCCCATGCAGTCCGCAAATGTCTGGAAGGCAGACGGACTCGCGAAGACGATCGCGTCAACCTTTGCCTCACGCACGAGAGATAGCATTCCCGGATCGACCTCTTCGGGCGCGCCGGTGCGATACGCAACCAACTCGGTCACATTCGCCCCTGCGTCGCGCAAAGCCTTCGACAGTCTTTCATCCCCGCGATCGCTCCGAGGAAGAAGCACTTTGCGCCCGGCTACGCGGCCGCCCAGTTCACTGACCAGCGATTCCCCGCTCTGATTCTTCGCTACGTAATCCACTCGAAACCCTTCCGATTCGATTGCCTGCGCTGTTCCCTGCCCCACGGCAGCAATCATGCACTTCTTCGATTGCAGCGCTTCGCACTTGATGCCCAGCTCGCGGCAGCGCTCGAAAATGTATCGTACCGCATTCCTGCTCAGGAAAAGGATCGCGTCAAATCCGTCAAGCTTGCGCAGCTTGGCATCCAGTTTCTGCCAATCCTCGGGCGGCGCGAATTCGACGGTCGGCATCAGCAACACTTCCGCTCCCAGCGTCTCGAGCGCGCCAATCATTTCCCGCGCCTGCTCCGCGGCGCGCGTGATCACGATGCGCTTCCCCGCCAGCGGCTTGCTATCCATTTCCAACACTGCGCCCCGCGAGCCGCAAGATCCGATCCGCGCCCGCTTCCAGAAGAATCTGTCCGAGCTCCCGTCCGATTTTATCCGCATCTTCCGGCGGCCCGTCCAGTTCGCGCCGAAGGCTTTCTTTGCCATCCGGTGACAGGACACACGCCTCGAGCAGCAATCCGCCGGCTCCCAGCCTGGCCCACGCGCCAAGCGGAACCTGGCAGCCGCCTTCAAGCTCACGAAGAAGCGCACGTTCCGCCGTCACGCACGAACGGGTGTCTTCATCATCCAGTGCGGCAGCGAGTCTCGACGTTTCGCTATCGCCTTCGCGCGTTTCAATCCCCAGTGCTCCCTGCCCGACGGCAGGAAGCATAATTGTTGTATGTAGAATTTCCGTGATTTTCTCGCTCAGCCCCAGCCGGTCCACTCCCGCTTTCGCCAGAATAATTGCGTCGTATTCGCCCGCCTCAACTTTCTTGATGCGCGTGTCCACGTTTCCCCGCAGTTCAACCGCTTCCAGATCCGGGCGGCAAGCGCGGAGCTGAGCCTGGCGGCGCAAGCTGCTGGTCCCCACGCGCGCTCCAGCCGGGAGTTTGTCTAACGCCAATCCGCGATGCGAAATCAGGCAATCGCGGACATCTTCGCGTTTGGTGATCGCAGGAAAACACAACCCCTTCGGCGTCTCGATGGGAACATCCTTCATGCTGTGGACGGCAAGATCTATCGTGCCCGCCAGGAGTGCATCTTCGAGCTCCTTGATGAAGACGCCTTTCGTCCCTATCTGGGCGATTGCCGCCGTTTGAAAATGATCTCCAGACGTGCGAATTCGAACGAGCTCGGATTTGATGCCGTGCAGTTCCGCGAGGCGCGCACTGATGTCGTTCGCCTGCCACAGAGCCAGCGTGCTTCCGCGCGTACCGATGCGCAGCGGCTTCAATCTTTTTCCTCGTCGAGGCCAAATAAATGCCGGAGGGCCTCGATTCCCGCCAGCCGTCCACGCATTCCACGGCCGTGTTGCAGCTTTTGTGTTGGATGTTCCAGCATGCGCTCGATCAATTCTTCCGTGATGTGCGCGATGCGCGCGCGCTCCTCGGGGGTCACGTCCTTCATGTCCGCCAGCTTTTCGCGGATCACTATCTCGCGCTGCTTGTGAAACCGGTCGCGCAAATCTTCCACAATCGAAGAAGCCTCCAACGCGGCACGCCAGGCTTCGAATTTCGCCAGATGTTCATTGATCAACGCTTCGGCTCGCGGAATTTCGGACTCGCGCGCCTTTTTATTTTGCTCCACCACTTCGCCGAGCTCGTCAACATTGTAAAGGTAGAGGTTGTAAAGCCCGGCCGCGTCCGCCGCCACGTTGCGCGGAACGCCCAGGTCCACCACGAACACAGGCCGTCCACTCCGCGCTGCAATTGCCCGCTCGATCATCTCGCGTGTGAGCACCGCCCCCGTGCCGCCGACCGATGTCACCAGAATGTCCGGCACACCGACCACCGCTTCGAGCGACTCCCACGCCACCGCTTCGCCGCTCATCTTGCGGGCCAGCTCGGCTGCGCGTTCGTAAGAACGATTCACTACGCGCAGGCTCCCGATTCCCCGGTTGCGCAAATGCTCCAGCACCTGCTCCGCCACAGCGCCCGCACCCACAATCAATGCAGAGTGTCCTTTCAAATTTCCAAATACTCGTTCGGCCAGTTTTACGCCGGCGAGTGCAATCGACATCGGCCGCGCGCCCACTTCCGTCTCGGCGCGCACGCGCTTGCCCACTTCCAGTGCGCCCTGAAACATGCGGTTCAGCACCGGACCCGTCGAGCCGTGGTCAAGCGCCTGGCTGTACGCGCCGCGAAGCTGTCCCAGAATTTCTGCTTCGCCGAGCATCATTGAATCAAGCCCAGCCGCGACGCGAAAGAGATGCCGCACAGCATCCGTGCCCATCCAGCGGTATAGTCGTCCATCGAGTTCCGCGCGCGGGATCTGGTGGAAGGAAGTAAAGAAATCTTCCATCGCTTCCGCAGCCGTCGCGCCCGTCTCGCCGGGAACTCCATAAAGTTCGCTGCGATTGCATGTGGAGATCACCACCGCTTCTTCGAGAATCCCCCGCTTGCGCAATTCATCCGCAGCGTGCAGCGCCTGCTCGGGTGTGAACGACACGCGCTCGCGCAATTCCACCGGCGCTGTCCGGTGATTGCAGCCGATCAGCGCCACATGAATGCGCACTGCCCCCTGACCTGCCATTTTGGATTGCGTCGTCATCAGAAAAATCGGTGAAACTTCGTAAAATAGAGATTCACGATTGTGTAGCTGAACAGCACGATCACAAAATTCCCGGCGCACAGCAGCGCCGCCCGCGCCCCTCGCCAAGTTGCGCTCCGCGAAAGCCGCAAATAGGCGGCGTACACGGCGAGGATCGCGAGCGTCACGATCACCTTCGGATCGCCCCAGGAGTAGCCGCCAGTCAGCCGGTGCTCCCAAACGAACCCCATCGCCACGCCCAGAATCAACGCTCCCAGGCCCACGTACACGCTGCTCCGCGCCATCCGGTCAAGCACATCCAGCGCCGGGAATCTCCAGAAAGGGCTGCCCAGCCGCCGCGAGCGCAACACGCGATCCTGTGCGAGATAAATCAAGCTGAGGACGAACGAAAGCGCGAACGCGGCGTACGCCCAGGTGTTCAAGGTGACGTGAAAAGCGAATAATGGCCCGCGTGCGGGCGGCGGCTCCGGCGTCTCCATCGGCGCGAGCAGCCGAAGCGCAGCGATCCAGATCACGAGCAATAGGGTCACGAACGCCCCAACCGATCGCTGCCGGTGGAAAATTTCGAGGCCCAGATACGTAATCCCCAAAAGCCACGCAAACAGAGACATCGAGCCGTACAAATCATTGTAGGGAACGGTATGAATCCAACGTGACCGCTCCAGTAACTCGAAATACTGGAGCACAATCCCCCCGGCGAGAAGGGCGGACGCCAGCCGGCCAAGCCACAAATGGGGTGCGTACAGAATTCGGGCGTAGCACAGAAAACTGGCCCCATAAACTGCCAGGCTCCAGGCGCCCAGGTGGTATGTCATCTAACGCTCAGACCCCCAAGATTAGCGGTTATTATAGCCCCTTTTGGGCCGCTATCTTGTGTGCGTGCAGTCACAACGACTTGTGCCCAGCAACAGTGCGACTGCATAACCCATCTGCTATGATTGCATAGAAGTTGGCTTGCGGTTGGCAGCGGTAGTCACTTTATCCATGGCTCAAGTCGCCGAAAACCGAAAGGATCTCTTCCTGCGAGCTTGCCGGTCGGAACCGGTTGAGCGCGTTCCGGTCTGGATCATGCGCCAGGCAGGGCGATACCTGCCTGAGTATCAGGCCGTTCGGGCGCGCCATTCCTTCCTTGAAATATGCAAGACGCCGGAACTCGCCGCCGAAGTTTCGCTCCAGCCGTTCCGCGTGCTGGGTGTGGACGCCATCATCGTTTTTTCCGACATTTTGATCGTCGCCGAAGCGATGGGCATGCCGCTCGACGTGCCTGACTCGGGCCCAGTCCTCTCGAATCCAGTGCGCGATCTGGCCGCGGTTCGAAGGCTGCGCGAATTCGATCCCGGGCGCGACACCAAATTCGTTGGCGACGCAATTCGCCTCATCTGCCGCCAGACTGGTCCGGAGGTGCCCGTGATTGGCTTTGCCGCCGCGCCCTGGACACTTGCCTGCTACATGATCGAAGGCCGCACCCGCGGCGACATTTCAGTCGCGAAGCAGATGATGCGCGAACAACCGGCGGTCGTGCGCGAATTACTCGACCGCATCGCGCTCGCAACCATCGCGTATCTTCAATCTCAGATCGCCGCCGGTGCCTCCGTAATCCAATTGTTCGACACCTGGGCCGGCGAACTCAGCTCCAGCGATTACGATGCGTTCGAACTTCCGGCCACGCAAAAAGTCTTTGCGGGCCTCGCAAACACTGGCGTTCCCAAAATACTTTTTGCCAAAGGCTCCGCGACGCTTCTCCCGTCGCTCGCGCAATCTGGAGCAGACGTGCTGAGCGTGGACTGGCACACGGACCTCGCTGAAGCGCGCCGCATCCTCGGCTCGCGTGTGGCCTTGCAAGGAAACGTGGACCCGAATATCCTCCTCGAATCAGAGTCTGCAGCTGGCGCTGCCGCGCGCGAAGCCGTCGAAAAAACCGGCGGCCTCGGCCACATCCTGAATCTCGGCCACGGCATCCTGCCGACAACGCCCGTTGCAAACGCTAGAGCATTCGTCGAAGCCGGAAAGACAGTGCCGCTCCCAGCCCGCGCTCAAATCGGGAGAGCGGATTAATCATGAAAGACGCCACCACAAAGCAATCCGACAACCTCGACATCGGCCAGATCTCCGATGCCTTCGTCGACAAATACAATCGTCCCGGCCCGCGCTACACCAGCTACCCGACCGCGCCCGTCTGGAAGGACGACTTCGGCCCCGACGATTTCGAAAAATATTGCGCGCGGGCGGAAGCTAGAGCCACGCCGCTTTCGCTCTACATGCATCTACCTTTCTGTGAGAGCCTCTGCCTGTTCTGCGCTTGTACCGTCTCGATTCAAAAAGACAAGCGCGTCGCCATTCCCTATCTCGACACTCTCAAGCGCGAGATTGACCACGTGGCCCGCCACGCTTCAAAAAAACGCCCGGTCATTCAATTCCACTGGGGCGGCGGCACTCCCACGTATCTTTCGCCCTCCCAAATGGAAGATCTCTTCGGTCACACGCGCGAGCGATTCTCCTTTGCACCCGACGCCGAGATCGGCATCGAAGTGGATCCGCGCGTCACCAGCCGCGAGCACCTGGAAACTCTCCGTCGCCTCGGCTTCAATCGCCTGAGCATGGGGCTCCAGGATTTCGAGCCCAAAGTGCAGGAGACCATTCATCGCATTCAGCCCTACGAAATGACGCGCGATTTAATCGTCGCCGCGCGCGAACTCGGCTTTGAGAGCCTCAACGTCGATCTGATTTACGGCTTGCCCTATCAAACGGCCGACACTTTCCGCGCGACCATCGATCGCACGCTCACGCTCGCGCCCGACCGCGTCGCCATGTTCAGCTATGCTCACGTCCCCTGGCTGAAAAAACAGCAGGGTTCCTTCGCGGATCATCTGCCTGAAGGGATGGAGAAATTCCGCATCTTCCGCGCCGGCCTCGAGCAATTTCTTGGCGCAGGCTATCTCTACATCGGAATGGACCACTTCGCGAAGCCCGGTGACGAACTCGCCGTCGCGCAGCAAAATCGCACGCTGCATCGAAATTTTCAGGGCTACACCACCAAGGCCGGCGCGGATCTTTACGGCATGGGCGTCAGCGCCATCAGCTCTCTCGGCGAAGCCTACGCGCAGAATCGCCGCGAAGTCCCCTCGTACCAGGCAGCCATTGCTGAGCGAGGCATTGCCACCATGCGCGGCTACCGCCTTTCGACAGACGATCGCATCCGCCGCGCCGTCATCGGCCGCCTGCTTTGCCACACCGTCATCCTCAAAAGTGAGGTCGAGAAGGAATTCTCCATATCTTTCGACGACTACTTCGCCCCTGAGGTCCGGCGCCTCGAGGAATTCCGCGCTGAAGGCCTGGTTACTCTGCCCCCCGGGGAAATTCGCGTCACTTCTCTAGGAAGAATTTTCATTCGCAACGTGGCCATGACTTTCGACCGCTACCTCCACGAACAGCAAATGGACCAGCGGCCGCTGTTCTCAAAAACTCTCTGACGAGCGCGCCTATGCCCCAGTCCAAGAACGCCATCGTCATCGGTGGAGGAATATCCGGCCTTGCTTGCGCCTTTCGCCTCCAGCGGCTCGGCATCCCCGTCATCCTGCTCGAATCCGCGTCGCGAGTCGGCGGTCTCATGGGCACCATCGAAAAAGACGGTCTCCTCTTCGAATCCGGCCCGCAAAGTTTTCAAGGCACAGAATCCATTCTCGAATTGACCGAGCAGGCCGGGATCAAGGGCGAACTTCTCTTCGCTGACCCCCGCGCGCCTCGCTACGTTCTCAGGCAAGGCAAGCTGCAAGAAATTCCGATGTCGCCGAAAGCGCTGATGACATCTTCCCTGCTGACCGCCGGCTCGCGCTGGAAAATCGCGTCGGAGCCGTTTAAGAAGTCGCATCCACCATCAAAAGAAGAATCCGTCGCCGATTTCGTCCGCCGAAAATTCGGACACGAAATCCTCGAATACCTCGTGGCACCATTTGTTTCTGGCGTCTATGCCGGCGACCCGGAAATGCTCAGTCTCCGCGCGGCATTCCCCACGCTCGAAGAATGGGAGCGCGAATACGGCAGCGTCCTCCGCGGCGCCATAAAATCGCGCCCCGAAAAAGAAAAACGAACCGGGCCGCCCCCGCTTTGCTCGTTTCGTCGCGGAGTCTCGACTCTCGCGCAGGCGATTGGTGAGAAACTCAGTTCCAATCTTCGCGCGGGTGCCCGCGTACTTTCCGTTCATCGCACCGGCGAATCCTCGTCTCGCAATTACGAGGTTCGCATCACGACCGGGGGGCGCGAGGAAACAATCACCACGGCAGCCGTCGTCATCGCCACACCAGCGTATATTTCCGCGCACCTCGTCGGGACCGTCTCGCCCCCGCTCGCTCAATCTCTTTCAGGAATTGCCTATGCCCCCGTCGCTGTCGTCGCCGCCGGGTATTACGCTAAACAAATCGGCCGCTCGACGAGCGGTTTTGGTTTTCTCGTCCCGCGCACGGAAAAGCTCCGCACCCTCGGCACTGTCTGGAATTCATCGCTTTTCCCCGGGCGTGCTCCTGACGGAATGGTGGTGATGACAAGTTTTGCGGGCGGAGCCACCGATCCCGCTGTCGTGGAAAAATCGGAAGAGGAAATCGCCGCAATCGTCCACGCCGAAAATGCCCGCGTCCTTCAAATCACCGGGCCGCCCGTGGCCTCCTCCGCGTGGCGCTACGCGAAGGCGCTGCCGCAGTACAACCTTGGCCATGGCCACGTGGTTGAATCGATTCGCAACGCCGAGCGCGCCAAACCCGGACTATTTATTGCTGGGAATTACCTCGAAGGTCCTGCCCTCGGAAAATGCATCGAAGTCGGCAACCAAACCGCCGAAGCAGTGGTTACATATTTGAAGTCATCGAAATAGAACAGCCTGAGTTCATCTTAATCGATTCAATTCGGGCGAATGTTTGTGAGTCGTAGGGGCGCTGCTTGCTGCGCCCTTTTGGACGGGTCTACGAATCCCCCGCCAGCGGTTTGTGCCTCATCGTCAGCCGATACCGCCGCCGCTCCCCCGCTTCACGGTATCGGCGCCGGTCGGCCTCCGTCTCCAAAATCAGCGGCGGCACGGGATGCGGCTCCCGGTTTGAATCAATCGCCACAAACGTGACATAAGCGCTGCTCGTATGCTTGCGCTCACCCGTCATAATGTTTTCAGAAAATACCTTCACGCCCACTTCCATCGAGCTCTGGAACACGCGGTTCACGCTCGACTTCAGCACGATCCACTCCCCCACGCGAATCGGAAAGCGGAAATCCAGATAGTCCACCGCCGCGGTAACGACGTGGCTGTTCGAATGCCGGTGCGCCGCAAGCGCTCCTGCGATGTCAATCAAGAACATCACGCGCCCGCCGAGCATGTTTCCCAGCGGGTTCGCATCGTTCGGCAATACCGCCTCGACCATCTCCGACCGCGATGCGCTTACCGGCTTTCCAGCCGCGCCCGGTGTTGGCGCCTGTCTCGTGTGTGACTGGGCTTTCTGTTTCTTTGGTTTCTTCATGCGAGTGAATGGACTCCTGCCGCGAACACATGTGCGCGCTTGGCGCACCTGCACAAGCCCGTTATAATACGCGCATTCAACCCATGGCCCAAACGCAGAAGTCACGCCGTGAAATGCTCGAGCAATTTGTCGCCGAAAAGCCCTCGGACGCTTTCGCGCGCTACGGCCTCGCGCTTGAATGCGTGAAGCTGGGCGACGACCCCGCTGCGACACAACATTTTCAGACGCTCCTCGAATCTCATCACGACTACGTCGCCGGCTACTACCAGTTTGGCCAGCTCCTCGCGCGCCTGGGACGCCTCGACGAAGCGCGCAAGTTGCTTTCCGACGGCATCGTGGTGGCCCAGCGCTCCGGTGACATGCACGCGCGCGACGAAATGCAGGCCGCACTCACCCTGCTGCGCTGAAATCCGTTCGCCAGATTCACAAGGACTCATGAAGCCGAGCCGCATCCCGCTCTTCCCTCTCGACGTTGTGCTTCTTCCCAGCATGGCTCTCCCGCTGCACATTTTCGAGCCGCGGTACAAGCTCATGATCGCCCGCTGCATGAATGAACAGATTGAATTCGGTGTGATTCTTGCGTCAGAAAAAAGCATCGCACAATTCGGGTGCACTGCGGAAATCGGCCAGAAGCTCAAAGATTATCCTGACGACCGCATGGATATCATCACCGAAGGCCGCTCCGTGTTCCATCTGCTCGAACTGCTCGAGGAAAAAGAATATTACGAAGCGACGGTCGAATATCCCGACGACGACTCCGCACGAGTGGATTCACGCAAGGAGGCCCGCATGACGCAGATGTTCCAGCAAGCTCATCTTCTCCTAGCCGGAGAGGAATGGGCCGTCGCAAACACCGACCCCGACATTTCGCTCGCTTACCGCATGGCCGCGCGCCTCCCGCTCGAGCTGGGTGAAAAGCAGCAGCTCCTCGAGATGCGTGCCGAAACCGCCCGCCAGGATTTCCTCACTCGCTGGCTCACTGCCTTCCTCCCCCGACTCGAGCGCCGCGTTAGCATGCGCAAGCGCGCGGGCGGCAACGGCCACGGCCTAAATTGACTTAGACCGCTTTGCTAGAGGTACCTCGAGAACTATATAGCTTCTAGATACACACATCTGCTCGCTTCTTCCTCGCACTCCTTTCACCGACTAAGATTAGTTGTTATGCCGGTCAGACCAATATCGGGACGTACCGTTTTGATTGCGTTCCTGGTGGGCATGATTCTCACGGTCTGCTTTGCCTGCGCACACCGCGAAGCGATTGCCTTTGCGATTCTCGACACACTAATCTACTCGACATGGGTTTATGGGTTCGTCTCGATGCTCCTTTTTTGGCGCGGCCTCCGCAAGCTGGGTTTAAGTGGTGAGGGGAGATTGGCTCTGTGCTCCGGCCCTCGCCCGAATGACCCTGATGAATTGCGCGCTTGGCTCTGGGATTGGCAATGGCTGTACTCAGCTCTGGCATTCCTTGTGTGCCTGATCCTAATGCCGGTGACTTCATGGATTAGCCGTAGATGAACACCGACCTCTCAGCATCGCTCCGCGTCCACATGCGCAAGCGCGCGGGCGGCAACGGCCACGGCCTGAATTAACGTGGCGCATTCAAGGTATCGGCGAGTCTTATGTTCCACTATAATGATCTTTGCGCCAGCTTTTCCCGGCGCCACGCATTGAAACAACTGGGGCCCACATGACTTCACTGCCGAAAACGCTTGGTGAGCTTCGCCGCAGCCAGTGGTCGGAAGAAAGAATTGCGCAACGATCGGTCCGTCAGGAATTGCGCGAAAATCTTCTCTGCAAAATGGAGAAGGGCGAGCCGCTCTTCCCTGGCGTCCACGGATACGACGACACCGTCATCCCCCAAATCATCAATGCCATTCTCTCGCGCCACCACTTCATTCTTCTCGGCCTTCGCGGCCAGGCTAAATCGCGCATCCTGCGCGGCATCGTTTCCTTCATGGACGATCGTGTCCCGGTAATCGCCGGCTGCGAAATCAACGACAATCCCTACCGCCCCCTCTGCCGCCCGTGCCATGAACGAATTGCCTCGGAAGGCGATGCCACGCCAATCGCCTGGCTCGCGCGCGACCAGCGCTACGTTGAAAAGCTGGCGACCCCCGACGTCACCATCGCCGACATGATTGGCGACGTGGACCCCATCAAAGCCGCGCGCAGCGGAAAAAATCTCTCGGACGAGCTCACCATTCATTACGGCTTGCTCCCTCGCGCCAATCGCGGAATTTTCGCCATCAACGAACTTCCGGACCTGGCGGGAAAAATTCAAGTCGGCCTGTTCAACATCATGCAGGAAGGCGACATCCAGATTAAAGGCTACCCGGTGCGCATGGCCCTCGACGTCTTGCTGGTTTTCACCGCAAACCCCGAGGACTACACGGCGCGCGGAAAAATCGTCACCCCGCTGAAAGATCGCATCGGCTCTGAGATTCGCACCCACTACCCCGCGACCATCGCCGAAGGCATGTCCATCACTGCGCAGGAATCCTGGACCGACCGCGACGGCAAGCGCCGCGTCGAAGTTCCGCAGTACGTCCGCGAAGTGGTTGAAGAGGTGGCCTTCCAGGCGCGCGAAGACAAACGCGTGGACCGCCGCTCGGGCGTCAGCCAGCGCCTGCCCATCAGCGCCCTCGAAAATGTGCTCAGCAGCGCCGAGCAGCGCGGCGTGCGCACTCGCGATTCGAGCGCCGTCGCCCGCGTCTCCGATGTGTACAACGCCATCCCGGCGATGACTGGAAAATTCGAACTCGAATACGAAGGCGAATTGCGCGGAGCGGACAATATCGCCCGCGAATTGATTCGCGCCGCCGTCGGCAAAACCTTCACAAAATATTTCTCCGAGGCGAATTTCCAGCCGGTGGTACAGTGGTTCGAGCTGGGCGGCGAATTGAAAGTCCCGGCCAATGCGTCAAGCTCTGAGTTGCTCGCGCAGCTCAAAAAGATTCAGGGCCTGTTCGAGCATCTCGGCGCGCTCGAAGTCGGCGCAAAAGACGACCCGGCCATCGTCACCAGCGCGGCCGAGTTCATTCTCGAGGGACTCTGGGCGCACAAGCGCATCAGCCGCAGCGAAGAGCGCGGCTATTTTGCCGACGCGCGCAAGACACCCGAACCACGCGAGCCACGTGAGCCGTCCGGCCGCCTTCCGAGAAGGCAATTCAATTAAACAAAATGAAATACGTTCGCTACTCCCGCTACGCACCCGACGCTGCGGAGGACATTGACCTCCACGAGTTGATGAGCCGGCTCTCCGATTTCTTCCTCCAAAGCGGCTACGAATCGCAGTACGGCATCTACGAGATGGACATGCAGGGCACGCGCGAGCAGCGCATGGACCAGCTCCGTGAAGCCATCCTCCGCGCGCTCCAGGAAGGCGACCTGCTTCCGCCCGAGCTGATGGAGAAACTGCTCGAGAATCCTGACCTCTCGCAGAATCAGGATCTGCGCGACCTGATTGATCAAATCGTGCAGCGTATGGAACAGGAGGGCATGATCTCGCGGCCGGACCAACCCGCGCAGGTGACGCCCCCTCCCTCGCAAACTCCCGGCGGCCAGATTGGCAAGGACCAGCCCAATGTCGAAGCCCGTTTTGAAATCACGGACAAGGCGCTCGATTTTCTAGGTTTCAAAACGCTGAAGGACCTGCTGGCTTCGCTCGGCAAGAGCAGTTTTGGCCGGCACGATACGCGCGATCTAGCCACGGGCGTTGAATCCGGAGGCGCATCGAAAGCCTACGAATTCGGCGACACGCTCAACATGGATATCAGCGCGACGCTATTCAACGCCGTCCAGCGCAATGGCGCGACCATCCCCATCGAGCTCGATTACCCCGACCTGATGGTCCACCAGTGTGAATACCAAAGCTCCTGCGCCACGGTGCTGATGCTCGACTGCAGCCACAGCATGATTCTCTATGGCGAAGACCGCTTCACGCCTGCCAAGCGCGTGGCCCTGGCGCTCTCGCATCTGATCCGCACACAGTATCCCGGCGATTCGCTCCACTGCGTGCTCTTCCACGATAGCGCCGAGGAAATTCCGATCGGCAAGCTCGCGCGCGTGCAGGTGGGCCCCTACTACACCAACACACGCGAAGGCCTGCGCATGGCGCAGCGAATTCTCGCCCGCCAGAAAAAAGACATGCGCCAGATCATCATGATCACAGATGGAAAACCTTCCGCGCTCACGCTCGAGGACGGCCGCATCTATAAGAATGCCTTCGGGCTCGACCCGCTCGTCGTCACGCAAACTCTCGAGGAAGTCGCGAAATGCAAGCGCGCGGGAATCCTGATCAACACTTTCATGCTTGCGAGCGACTACAGCCTGGTCCATTTTGTTCAGAAAGTTACTGAACTCTGCCGCGGCAAAGCTTATTTCACCACGCCTTACACCCTTGGCCAGTATCTGCTGATGGATTACGTCGGCCGCAAAACACGGAATATCCACTGACCCATACAGGCAATGTTGCTTACGCTCCCGCACCTTTCCGTAATCGCCCACATCGAATGGAGGCAGCGTAAAATATTGCGATGAGCTTGAAGAACACAGTCCGCGAAATGTTTGGCGGACGCCACATGGGCGCCTTGTCCCCCGGACAAAGTGCTCCAGCGTTTTCGCTTAAAGGTACAGACGGAAAGCAGGTCTCGCTCGCCGACACCTTGAAAAAGGGCCCGGTGCTTGCGGCTTTCTTCAAGGTGAACTGCCCCACCTGCCAGTTCACTTTTCCATTCCTCGAGCGAATGTACGACACCTACGGGGATTCGAAATTTACTCTTTTGGGAATTTCACAGAACAATGCCGCGGACACGCGCGACTTCTGCCGTGAATATGGCATCAGGTTCCCCACGCTGGTCGATGAACACGGCTACCCGGCGTCGAATGAGTACGGCATCACTAATGTTCCCACGCTTTTCTTGATTTCGCCGCAAGGCCAGATCCAGCAGACAACTGTCGGATTCGTGAAAGCTGATCTGGAAAAGTTCGCGGCAGAGATGGCGCGTGCGGCTGGAAAGCCCGCCATTCCTCTTTTCAAGCCCGGCGAAGTGATTCCCGATTCAAAACCAGGTTGAGGATCAAAAAACTAGGTTCCGTGCGAACCTGCCCGCCACTTTCGCTTCAAATTTCTTCCACTGGATTGATTCGTTTCTTGTGCTTCGGAGGCCGGTCACGTTTGTTGGGAATCGCCCGCGCAGGCGGAGGCATTCCGATTCCGAGCCGAGCGCGCCGCCGCGCTTCTTTTTCCACGCGCACTCGCGACTTTTTCTTTCGTGTCATCGGCAATCAAGGCGATTCAACGACGCAAGAAGTCTAACATTGGCGGAAGCGTGTAGGAGTCGAGCACTAGAATTAGATTTCATCAAGCGTTACCCGAACCCGGGCGGCTCGGAATGCTTCAGGCCGACCCCTCAGAAAAACCTCCCTGATTTCAGAGACTTCAGAACCCAAGAAGACACTGCAAGCGCAATGATGCCGACAATAATAAATCCACCAGGGTCGTCGTAAACATTCCATAGAATCACGGCAAAGAAGATTGCGCCGACTGCCAAGTTCAGGGGAAGCGCACTGCCGGGCCGATTTATAAAATCACTCCACCAACCCTCCCGAATCACTTCTTCTCGGCCCCACTTGTCCACCTCAGCCCCACAGCCCGAGCATGTATAACCACCCCACAAGACTTGTCGAGCGGACCCCGGTTTGCGCATCCTTGGAAGTTTAATGCCACAGCGCGGACACGACACTGCCTCAAAGTTGATTCCCCATTTGTTCTTTGCAACCGTGCCGAAAAGCACGAGTAGCATTCCCAAGCCAAGAATTCCAAACAGAATCAACATCTCTATAAGAGGCTTCGGCATGGCTTCTCACATCTTGACATGGGTTGGCGGAAGCGTGTGGGAGTCGAACCCACCTTCGAGACCCGCGAAGGGCCCGAACGGCAGCTTTGAAGGCTGCGAGGACCACCGGGCCCCATGCGCCTCCGTCGCGCAATTATAGGGTCGCGAGCGGGCGCGTTCAACTCTTCGGTGTGGCGCCAGCAAATTTCTTGCGGGCAAGCTCGAGCAGTTTTGGATCGGTGCAGACTTCGTAGTAAGCGCGAGTTCCCTGCGCGCCGATTTTAGCGCCGGGCAGCAACTGGCGGACGAATCCTTTGCGGATCACGATGGGTTCGAGCGAATCGCCGAGCGGTACTTCTCCAAAATACATTTGGACGCGTTCCTTGCCCCATGGCAGCGGGAAATTGCCGCTCATCGGCGCAAGCGAAATTTCCGTGGCGAGTTTCTGGAACCCTTCCTCATTCAGCTCGATGCCGTTCAGATTGTAGCGGACCAGCAATTCTTCGCCTTCATCCTCCGCTGCGTCCTCCATCAACGTCTGGAGCAAAAACACATTGAACGGCGATGGATTTTCCTGAAACAGCCGCTTGGCCATCTTGGAGCAGCTTGAAAGCCGGTCGGAAAGATTCAGTGCGCGAGAAATCATGATGCGCGAATCGCCGTCCATCCAGAGCGAAGGCGCGGAATCCTGGAATGCGACGCCCACGCCCAATTCGAGCGGCGGAAGCGATGTGGTTTTCGCGCGAGTGTTGTACGCCTGCGTGACCGCCAGAATTTCACGCGCGAGCACGGCGGCACGCGCCACCGCACGTTGCGTGGCGCGCGTGGATTCCGTCTCGTAGATCGCCAGAATGATGGCGTCGCCTTCGATAAACACTTTCGCCGCGCCGTAGCGCTCGAGCAGGCGCTTCACCGGCTCGTGCAGATTCATGCTGAAATGCGAAGCAGGATTCATTCCCCGCGCGAGCAGATCCTTGGTAATTCCTGTGGACCCGCGCACGTCCGCTTTGATCACCGCATGGGCGATGACGGGGTCATCGGCCGGCCGTCCCTCGTCGGGATGCAAGAATTCGTAGAGGCTCTTATTCGCCCGGGAAAGTTCGCGAGTCCGCTCGGAACGGACCAGATTGATGCGCTCCATCCACGCGGCGACATGCTGGTAGTTCCTGCGATCCCGGCGCAGGCGCATCAAGTCCTCTGCAAACTGACGTGCCACGCCCAGCGTCTCGTCATGGGTGCGGCGGCGGACGGCGCGCGAAGCATCATCCAGTCGCTTCATGGAAATCTTGCGGGCGGGAAATTGTTCCAGCACGCGCTCGACACGCTTTTGTTCATCGCGGCTGACCAGCGCTTTCTTCAGTTGCTGAAGGTGAATGGGCGGGCAGTAATCCGAATAAATCCTGCGCAGCTCGTACCCGGCGAGCACGTGAAACAGCAGATCGCGCTCCTCCAAACGGTGAATCCATTCTTCCAGAAGTTGCGCGCGCGTTCCCGCCGGAGTGTCGTCGTCCGCGCCCGGAGCTGCCGCATCGAACATGCGCCGCGCATTTTCGGGCTGATTCAATAGATCGCCCAGTCGGTTCCGATATTCCTCCGTGAGAAAATCGGTTCGCTGTTTCGCGGCATCAATCTGCGGCCCAAGTATTTCCAGATTCGTTTCAACGGATTCATATTTCTTGCGCAGGTTTGAGAGTTCGCCGTGGAGTTCCGCGGAAGTGCCGCTCTTGCGTTTGAAGAGCCAGGGAAAAAGGTCGTCGCTGTCGCCCGACCGGCCCGTCACTTCTGTTTGCTCTTCCTCGACGCGCTCGAGTTCCGAACGCAGCAGGCGTGCCTGCTCCAGCAACCGTTCATGCGTCTTGCGCGCCTTGTTCAACTCTTCGGCGTTATCGCCTGCCAGGATGAAATCGCGCACGAAATCCAGGAGCAGGACATCAAACACTTCGAAACGGTCAGGATCATTCACGAAATTTCCGAGCAGGACGTAATGCTCGAGAAACAGATGATCGTCGTTTCCGTTTTCGACGAAGAGAAAGCGGTTCTGGAGCAGGTCGTAAATCTCGTGGAAGTCTTCGCCGAAAAGGGCGCGGCGCGATTTGGACAACGTTCCTTCCTCGAGCTCGCTCCAAATTCGTTGGAGCGTGTCGCCCACCTGGCGGTACACATTCTTCTTGTCCGCCTGGATTTCTGCGATGCGGGCGCGCATCACGTGCGCCTGTTCACTGTGCTCGAACAGCTCGCCGCGCGCGCGGATCCAGTCCTTGCACTCCACCAGCATGGTCGAAAATTGGCTGCCAATTTCCGTGGTGATATATTTCAGGATTGCCAGTTGGTGCAGGACATCGGTTTCAATCGATTGCTGATATTTCGCGCGCGTCAGCGATTCCTGCAAAATTTCGCTGAGCAGCTTTCGGAAAGCCGCGTGCTCGGGCGCTCCGGCGTGCTTCCGGTCTTTTCCATAGAACTGGCTGATGTTGGCCGCCTGGCGGACGATATCGAGAACGTATTTTCGGGTAAAATCAAAGAAGCGCGGGCTCAGGAACACGTCGTAGTGAACGTTGTCCAGTCCCAGCGTCAATTTCGGGAGGCGGATTTCGGCGGAGTACGGCTCCAGCTTCATCCGTGCTGGATGTGCAAGCGACGGCGCGATGGGTGTTTCTGGCATTCTGAACCTGCAACCGGGTGAGCTTCCAATCTATCTGAGGAAGGAAAGGGGGGCAATGGACTGGGACCTAAGCGTTAATGCTCCACCTGCAACGAACCCGCCGGAGGAGGATTTTATGACCCCGGAGGAAACCAAACAGCCCGCGGCCGGCTTCGGCCCGTGTCTCTATTTTGGCCCCGCCGGCCAACGTTGCAGTCAACGCGCCACTGCCAACGGCTTCTGTGCTCGCCATCAGCCGGACTCGCGATTTCTTCGCGAGTCTGGTGGAATTCGGCCCGCCGCTCCGCTGCTCTCGCCCAAACGCGTCGGCGTGATCTTCACCATCCTGGCGTTACTCTGGCCGGTACTTGCCGATATCGTCCGTGAATTGATTCGCTTCTTTCGGTAGGCGCGCGAACCGACCAGCGCTTCTGGCCTCCCACTACGCCAATGAACGCAGAAGTTGTTTGCAACCATAGATTTCAAGGTAAAATGCGGGGCCATGCCGAAACTACTCGAAGGAAAGACTGCTATTGTCCTTGGTGTCTGGAACAAATGGAGCATCGCCTACGCGATCGCGCAGGCATTTACGCGCGAGGGCGCGACGCTGCTTCTCACCTACCAGAATGATCGCGCCAAGCCGCAGGTGGAAGAGCTCGGAAATGAGCTCGGCGCGGTGGCCTATTTTCCGTGCGACGTGCAACAGCAGTCGGACATCGACACTCTTGCAGCCGAGTTAAAAGCGCAGGGCCGGAAACTCGACGTCGTGGTTCATTGCCTGGCGTTTGCGAACCACGAGGATTTGGGCAATCCGTTCGTCAACACCTCGCGCGCCGGCTTTCAGCTCGCGCTCGACGTGAGCGCGTTCTCGCTCGTGGCGGTGTCGAAAGCGCTGGCTCCGCTGATGACCGATGGCGGCGCCATCATAACGCTCACCTACCTGGGCTCAACCCGTGTCGTCACGAATTATAACGTGATGGGTGTGGCTAAAGCGGCGCTCGAAGCTTCGATGAAATATCTTGCGGGCGAGCTGGGACAAAATAAAATCCGTGTCAACGCCATTTCCGCAGGCCCGATCAAGACGATTTCCGCGCGCGGGATTAAGGATTTCTCGAAAGTGCTCGACGCCGTGGCGCAGCACGCGCCACTCCGGCGCAATACCGATCCCGCGGAAGTTGCCGACACGGCCGTCTTCCTCGCGAGCGATCTGGGCCGCGGGGTGACCGGCAATGTGATTTTCGTGGATGCCGGGTTTCAGATTATGGGCTTGTGATCGCGCAGCCGGGCCAGCGCTTCGAGCGAACCTAGTATTCCAGTTTCATCCTGAACCGTAATTCGGCGGGTGTCTTCGCCCACATGCTCGAGCAGAATCCGCACCACAGGCCAATCTGTCCGAAGCGTCAACTTTTCGGGCCATTCGACAATCAGGATTGCGTGCTCGGTGAAAAAATCCTCCAGCCCCAGTGTTTCAAGATCGTGGAAATCTTCCACGCGATAGAGATCCACGTGATAGACCACCGCGCCGTGATCGTACTTGTGGACAAGGGTGAAGGTGGGGCTGGTGACCTGATCTTCTTCTGCGGCGCCTATTGCACCGACGATACCCTTCGTCAACGTTGTCTTCCCTGCACCGAGTTCGCCTGAAAGTAGGAGTAGTGCGGGCGGCTTCAGCCGCGACCCGATTTCGCGGCCACGCTCGAGCGTTTCATTCGAAGAATGAGTGAAGAACTCGTGGCTAGCCACGGCCAAGCTCGTAAAAAAAATGCTGGAAGGCGTCCGGGATGGCGCGAATCAAGTCTGAGGCGATCAGCGGCGCCTGTCCCACATCCGCGGCGGCAAGATCACCCGCAAGCCCGTGAAGGTAGACCCCAAATCCAAGCGTGTGCCACCAGGATTTTGTGCCGTGTTGCGCCGTCAGTCCAGCGAGCATGCCCGTGAGCACATCGCCCGTGCCACCCGTGCCCATGCTGGGATTTCCAGTGGAATTGATCCAGGCCTGGCCATTCGGCGCAACCACGATGGTTTGGTGGCCCTTCAAAATTACGAATGCGCTCCAATCCGCAGCGGCCTTCTTCGCCACTTCCAACCGGCGCGACTGAATGTCGTTCGTCGAACAGCCCAGCAGGCGTGCCATTTCGCCGGGATGCGGCGTCAGCGCGACCATTTCATTCGAGCCTGCCAACTCATTCGTGTGGCCATCGAAAGCGTTCAGCCCATCCGCGTCGAGGATAATCGGCACGGGCAGTCGTCTGCGGACAATGGTCCGTACAAACTGCTGCGTTTCGCCATTCGTCGAAAGCCCCGGCCCGATCGCGAGTACCCGCTTGCCTTTCAGCAGATTGTCGAATCGCTCGTACTCAAGGCAGCGGAGCGACACGCTTCCTGTTTCCGTTGCGGCCAGCGGCTCGGTCATGATTTCCGGAGTATGGCTCGCAACGATGGGCAGCACGGGCTCGGGAGTGCCGACGGTCACCAAGCCCGCGCCAACCCGGAGTGCCGCCCACGATGCGAGCACCGCGGCGCCACTTTTCCCCACGGAGCCCGCGACGATCAGCGCGTGACCGTAGTCTCCCTTGTGCCCCATTGGGCTGCGAGGAACTGCGAACTCAGTAAGTTCACGCGGCTCAAGCCAGCTCGTGTGGCCTCGGCCAACTTCCTCGATCAGCTCATGAGGTGAGCCGATCTCGCGAACGGAGAGTTGTCCCACAAGACGTTCCGCGGTGGCGAGGAAGAATCCGACCTTGGGCGCTGTGAATGTGACTGTGTAGTTCGCAGCCACCGCGGCGCCCTGCGCCTCGCCGGTGTCAGCAGAAAGGCCCGAAGGAATGTCCACAGCCACGACAGACGTCTCCGGTCTTTTGCGGTTTATTTCCTCGATGGCCTCGCGGAGTAGGCCTTCCACCGGACCGCGCACGCCTGTGCCCAGCAGCGCATCCACGATAATATCTGCCGCGCTGATCGCGGCTTTGGCGGCTTGCCACTCGTTCGCATCGCGCACGTTGCGGAAATCGCGCGAAGCGTCCTGCCAACGTTTTAGATTCAGCGCGGCATCACCCCGCACCTCCGCGGGATCAGCAAATAGAAATACGGCAGGTTTTGCGCCCAACTCAAAAAGATGCCGGGCGACAACAAACCCATCGCCGCCGTTGTTGCCCTTACCGCAGAGAATCACGAGGCGCCGCCGGCCCAGCTTCCGGAATTGCTGCTTGATGAATGCCGCTACGCCTTTCCCGGCATTTTCCATCAGCGTGAGGCTCGGAATGCCGTGGCGTTCCGTCGTCAGACGGTCCACTTCCCTGGTTTCGGCGGCTGTAAGAATTTTCATCGGCGAAGGCTCATCGAACCCTGCGGCATTTAGCGAACTGCTCGTCGTGCTGCCAGAGCGGGCTACAACATCCACCCGCCGCTTACGTTCAACACCTGACCGGTAATGTAATCCGCGGCATCGGAGGCGAAAAATTTCACCGCCGTGGAGACATCCTCGGCCGAAGGCGGCCGGCCGATGGGAAATCGCGAATCGCGCAGGCTGCGGGCCTCGTCAATGGTGAGCTCTTTTTCATCAATGTTGGATGGGTTGATCACATTCACCGTGATTCCGTGCTTGGCTTCTTCGATCGCAAGCGAGCGCGAAAACGATACGACCGCAGCCTTTGCCGCTGCGTACGCGGAGATGGTCCCCTGGCCAAACGCGCGCTCCGCACCTAACGCGCCCAGATTGATAATGCGCCCCCAGTGCTGCCTCCGCATCGCAGGCAACGCCGCCTTGCTCGCATAGAAGACGCTATAGAGATTCGATTCGAGGATGGCCTTCCATTCATCCAGAGTCGATTCGATCACCAGCTTCCAATTGAACACGCCCACATTGTTCACCAGAATGTCCAGCCGGCCGAATCGTTCGAGCACCTTGTCCACCAGAAACTGGACTTTTTGCGGGTCGGTCGCGTCGGCCTCGACTGCAAAGCACTCCGACCCGTACGACTGAATCTGCCGCAAAGTATTCTGCGCCGCGGTTTTGTTCGCGCGGTAGGAAATCGCCACGCGCACTCCTTCGTGCGCCAGCCCCTGCGCGATGCCCTTGCCGATTCCGCGGCTGCCACCGGTGACGAGTGCTGTCCGCTGCCTTAACGACACGTTCGCTCCTGCATGAACAATTACCCGAAAATGACCCGCCAGTATAATGAAATCGCGGCTTGGCCCCTAGCGCCTTCCACCCTATCCCATGCGCGCGACAATCACGGTGATATCGTCCGCCTGCTCGGCCGAGCCTGCCCACTGCTCCGAAGCGGCGATCAAACCCTCAGCCAACTTCTGCGCGGGGACGTTGCGTTGCCGCAAGATTTCTTCTTGCAGGCGCTCCATCCCGAATTCTTCGCCATACGCATTTTCGGGTTCGGTCAAACCGTCACTGAACGCCACGAAGAGGCTGCCCGGCTCAATATTCAGAATTTTCTGCTCGTAATCATAATCCTCAAACATGCCCACAACCGTGCCGCCCTCATCCAGGCGTTGAACTTTTCCATTCGCGAGATAAAACGGAGCCAGATGCCCGGCATTGGTGTAGGTCAGCGTCTTGGCGTGGGAATCGTAGAGGCCGTAGAAGAAAGTTGCGTACCGGTCATCGGACGTATTTTTGAACATCTGGCCATTCAAGCTTTTGACCAGTTCTGCAGGCGCAGAGTGGCCGTTGAGATGCGCCTGGCTGCGCAACGACGCCTGCAAACCGGCCATGAGCAATGCCGCGGAAATCCCCTTGCCGCTGATGTCTGCCAGCGCAATCACCAGGCGCGAGGGACTGAGTGAAATGAAATCGTAATAATCACCGCTGACGGTGCGCGCTGGACGGCAAATCGCCCCAAGCTCCAGGCCGGGCACCGACGGCAGCGAGCGTGGGAAGAGCTGCTGCTGCACTTCGCGCGCGATCGAAAGTTCATTCTCAAGACGCTGCTTCTGGCGCTGCGTTTCAAGCAGATCGGCGACGGCGGTGGTCATCTCGTTGAACGATTCGCCGAGAGCGCCAAGCTGGTCGCGCTTCGGCACACGCACACGATGGGTGAAATCGCCCCGGCGCACATGCAAGGTTGCGTCGTAAAGGTCGCCAACGGCCCGCGTAATCGTTCTCGTGAGGACCACCCCCGTTGCAAGCGCCACCATTTCCAAAATTAAAAACACTACTCCCACGACCACGAGCACCGTCACCAGAATCGGCCCGACGCTTCCGACTGACGAAAGTAGACGATGGTTCAGGACCGAAGGCCGCAGCGAAAAGGAGGCCAGCACAGGTGAGGGCGAAACATTGTTTCCCGCCTCGGCCCGCGCTGCTTCCAAAGTGGAGGCTCCGACGACCCGCATGTCGAACCAATTGGCGGGCGGTGCAAGGGTCCGTTTCTTGCTCGAAATCTGTTGCTTTAGCTCGAAGGACTCCCCTTCGATGTTGATACCGTTTTCTTTTGCTGTTGTTCCCGTTGCGCGTTCCAACAAAATCAGGTGAATGGGCCCCAGGTCCGGAGCAAGACCGTCGAGCATAGCGGGGGTCAGCGGCACTCCCACCAGAATGTTGATTGGTCCGGCCGGACCCGTGCGGCTAACGGCGGAAGCCAACCAGAGCTGTTGTTCGAATACGACGAGCCCCGCATAGTGCCCACCGGTGCCCGCAACGGCGAAGTGCTGGCCGCGATTGGGCATAACTCTGAGTTCAGGCCACTCCGTGCGAGCCGCCCCGATCACGCTGGCCACACCCGGATGAGTCATCAATGCTTGCTCCGTGAGTGAGCCTATCTTACCCGGGCCTTCCTGCCCGATGGCCCCAGCGATCGTTTCAGCGTCTGCTGCGATTGTGCTGATCCGCTCATTCAAATCGTCACGGAGCAAATGCGCGCCGAGCTGGAGATAGATGCCGTAGCCTGCGAGGGCAACCATAGTGAGCAGCAAAACGATGGGAACCACGGCAATGAAAACGTAGGCGACGATCAGGCGATTGCGCAGGCGCCAGAGAAGCTGGTTGCGTACCCAAGGCAGCAGGCGAAAAAGGACATAAAACACGGCGAAGAATGCCAGGAGCCCGAGCAGGGAGGAAAGCGGCAGTGAAATCCGCATCAGAGCCGCAAGCCTTACAAGTCCGTAGAGGAACAGGATCGCAAGCGCGATGCGGTCCCGCAGCGTGGTGCGCCGCAAGAAGACCAACAAGCGAGAAGGAGAAATTCGACTCACGGTTGCCAGCGGCGAGGAGCGCCGTTCAAACGCATTTGCACGCTACCATTCTCTGCAAATGCGATCTGAAAGATCAAGCTGCGACTTTGCGATTTACCGGCAGTCCGGAAAAATCTACAGCGCCGACCTGTCGTTCCGCTGTACGCGGCTGTGCTTGCGGCTGTATGCGAAATAGACCACCAGACCAATCGCCAGCCAGATGATCAGCCGCGCCCAGTTGATCCAGCCGAGCTTGTACATCATGTAGCCGTTAATCAGGATGCCCAACGCTGGCACAATCGGCACCCAGGGTGTGCGGAAGGGCCGCTCCTGTCCCGCGTTTGTCTTACGCAAGACTAAAATTGCCGTGCATACGATCACGAATGCCAGGAGAGTGCCGATATTTACCATCCGGCCGATGTCGTCAATCGGGACCGTGCTCCCAACCACCGCTGCGAGGAGGCCCACAAGAATCGTGTTCTTGTACGGCGTGCGGAACTTGGGATGAATGGCGGCAAAGAATTTGCGCGGCAGCAAGCCATCATTTGCCATCGAGTAGAGTACGCGCGTCTGGCCCAGCAGCATCACGAGCATCACGCTGGTTAGCCCCGCTAGAGCACCGGCGGTAATCAAGTAGGAAGCTTTCGTCAATCCGCGGTCGAGGAAGGCTACGGCCAGCGGGGCTTCGATGTTGATTTCTTTCCAGGGAACCAGTCCGGTCAGAACAGCAGCAACCAGGATGTAGAGAATCGTGCAGACCACGAGGGAAGCGATGATGCCGATCGGCAGGTCCCGCTGTGGATTCTTTGCCTCCTGCGCTGTGGTCGAAACGGCGTCGAACCCGATGTAAGCGAAAAATATGTAGGCCGCTCCTTCGCCTATCCCTGAGATGCCTCTGGGAGCGAAACTGGACCAATCGTGGCCCCAGTTGGCGGGCTTCACGTAGTGCATCCCCAGCAGGATTATGAAAAGAACCACCCCGACTTTGATGGCCACGATTCCGGCGTTAAAAGTTGCGCTTTCCTGTATCCCAATCACCAGAATCGACGTGATGACCAGCGCGATGCAGAATGCCGGCAGGTTGAAACCAATCTCGATTCCAAACAGATGCGGCGCAGCGATCAAATCATGCGCCTGTTGCACCAACTGGGGGGATTGCGCGCTGATAATGTCGCCAACCTTTGTCAGAAACTCATTCGAGGTTTGCATCAGGCTCGGGTCGGCGCTGTGCGCCATCTGCCGGGCCACGATGTTTTCGGCCGTGCGCAGCGCGGTCCAATGGTCGTATGCCAGCCAGAGCGGCATCTTGAGGTTGAAGACATTCAAGAGCTCGATGAAATGGTTTGACCACCCGGACGATACCGTGCTCGCGCCCATGGCATATTCGAGCGTCAAGTCCCAGCCAATGATCCAGGCGATCAGTTCACCCAGCGCCGCATAGGCATATGTATAGGCGCTGCCCGCGAGCGGAATCATGGCCGCGAATTCGGCGTAGCACAACCCGGCGAGCGCGCATCCGAAGCCCGAAATGACGAACGAAACCATCAGCCCCGGCCCGGCATAGTGCGCGCCCAAACCGGACAGCACGAAAATTCCTGCGCCAATCACCGCACCGATGCCGAGCGCGGTCAGCGACACCGGCCCGAGCGTGCGCTTCAGCGTGTGCTCGCCCGTGGCTTTGGCCTCGTTCAGCAGCCAATCCATCGGCTTCTTCGCCATCAGATTGCCCATGCGCAATCTCCCTCCACCAAGTAGTGGTGCTCGTTCGAACTGTATGCCTTACGCCTTGCCAGCCTTACCGGAAAGAACTTGGTCCGCGATTTTCTTATAGCCTCGCGCCCGCTCTGCAGGATCCTTCGCCCCGACCAAATCCTGCACCACCGCCACCGAATCCGCGCCCGCCCGGAATACCGCCTCGGCGGATTCTATGGTGATTCCACCGATGGCTACCAGCGGTTTCTTACTTATTTGACGAGCCGCGCGCAACAAATCCAACCCTACCACGGGGTCAGGATTTTCCTTGGTCGCCGTCCGGAATATCGGCCCCACGGCTATATAATCCGCCGAAGTCCGATCCGCCTCACGCAATTGCTCGAGGTTGTGTGTCGAAACTCCCACCCAACACGAGTTCCCGCAGATCTGTCGGGCGGCATCTACAGGCAGGTCCTCCTGGCCGACATGGACGCCGCCGGCGCTAATCATGGCGGCAATGTCGGGCCGGTCATTGACGATGATGCGCACGCCCAGAGGCGACAGCGTTTCCGCCAGCGATTTCGACGCGTCGTAAATTTGTCGGCTGGAGGCTTTTTTGTCGCGGATTTGCATCAGTTCGACGCCTGCATCCGCCAGAATCCGCGCGAGCGACGAATCAGGCCCGGCTGCTTGGCTGGCATTGAGAATGGCGTAGAGCGCTGGAAACAATCGCTGCTCCCGGACTACTTCGCCGTCAGGACTGAAGACCGCTCCAGAAAGTGGGTATCGAACTGGCCGGCCACAAAATCCGGGTCGGTGAGAATTTTCTTATGCAACGGAATCGTAGTCTTGATGCCCTCCACCACAAATCCGCCGAGCGCGCCGGTCATGCGCACAATCGCCTCCTCGCGGTCGCGTCCATGCGCGATGATCTTGGCGATCAAGGAGTCGTAGTACGGGGGAATCACCGCGTCGGCATAGGCGGCCGTATCCACGCGCACTCCCGGTCCTCCGGGTACACGGAAAGCGGTGATGCGCCCCGCGGAGGGCGTAAACGTTTCGGGATCCTCGGCGTTGATGCGGCATTCGATGGCATGGCCGCGAAATTCGACGGAACCAACCACGTCTTCCAGTTTTTCTCCGGCAGATACTCGGATCTGTGATTTCACCAGGTCGATGCCCGTGACCATTTCCGTGACGGGATGTTCCACCTGAATGCGCGCGTTCATTTCGATGAAATAAAGCTTGCCGGATTCTTCGCGCAGGAATTCCACCGTGCCGGCGCTGGAGTAGCCTATTTTTTGCAGGGCCGCCACCACCTGGTCGCCGACTCTTTGTCGCGTCTTCGTGTCCACGACGGTGGACGGCGATTCTTCGAGGAGCTTCTGATGGCGGCGCTGGATGGAGCATTCACGCTCGCCCAGGTGCATCACATTCCCATGACGGTCGCCCAAGATTTGAAACTCGATGTGACGCGGCCGCTCGATTAATTTCTCGATGTAAACATTGGCGCTGCCGAAAGCCTGCTCGGCTTCACTGCGCGCAGTCTGAAACGCCTGAAGCAGATCGTCCTTTTCGCGCACGATGCGCATCCCGCGCCCGCCGCCGCCTTCCGCAGCCTTGATGATGAGCGGATAGCCAATTTTGACGGCAATTTCCTTGGCGGCTTCTTCGTCCGGCACGATCCCCGGACTCCCGGGAATAATGGGAACACCCGCTGCGGCCATCTCCTGCCGCGCTTTGTCTTTTTCGCCCATCAAGCGGATCGCATCCGGGCTGGGGCCGATGAAAGTGATGTGCGAGGCTTCGCACACCTCCGCGAAGTTTGCGTTCTCGGAAAGAAATCCATAACCGGGGTGAATCGCGTCCACATTCGCAATTTCAGCGGCGCTGATTACCTGCGGGATGTTGAGGTAGCTTTCGCTGCTGCGCGGCGGGCCGATGCAGATCGCTTCGTCCGCGAACCGCACGTGCAGCGCGTTGCGGTCTGCCTCCGAATAAACGGCAACCGTGCGAACGCCAAGCTCTTTGCAAGCGGTCAGGATTCTCAGGGCAATTTCGCCACGATTGGCGATCAGAATTTTTCGGAACATTTCGCTCGGGCCAAGAAGGTTTATTTCTTCCGGTGCGGGTGGATACCGAACAGTGGCTCACCGTACTCCACCGGCTGGCCATTCTCGACGAATATCCGCATCACTTCGCCCGCCACGTCGGATTCGATTTCGTTCATCAACTTCATGGCTTCGATGATGCACAGCACCTGCCCGGTTTCCACATGCGCGCCCACCGCGACGAACGGCTCGGATTCCGGACTTGCCGAGGCGTAGTAGGTGCCAACGATCGGGGACTTCACCACGTGCAGGTCTTCCGAACGCCCAGCCTCCGCAGCCGCTTCCCGCGAAGCAGCAGGCGCACTCGCCGCAGGCGTGGAATGATGAGCCGGGGCGCCGCCGCCGGCAACGTGGATCTCGGGCGCTGGGAAAGCGCGGAAACCGCCCTGCGAATGCGAGGACGGCTTTTTTAGGCGAACGCGCAGACCAGCATGCTCGTAATCGAATTCTTCCAGCCCGTGCTTGTCCATGAAAGCCAGCAGCCGCTCGACCTCTACCAGGTCGACACCCTGTGTTTGCTTGGAAGCTGCTGCTTTGGGGTTCGCTTTCTTCGTCATTTAGAGTTCGAGAAATTCCCTCGGCGTAGTTGTCAAATTTTCTGCTCCGGTTGGTGTGATGACCACGTCGTCTTCGATGCGGATCCCGCCCAGCCCTTCCAGATATACCCCTGGCTCAATGGTGACGACCATGCCCTCTTCCAGAATCGCCTTTTCGCCTCGCCCCAGCTGCGGCGACTCATGAATTTCCAGGCCTACCCCGTGGCCGGTGCTATGAGTGAAATACCTCGCCACGCCGTGGCCCTTTAGCACCCGCCGGGCGGCCGCGTCCACTGCACCAGCCGCAACACCGGGCCTAATGGCGCTTCTGGCCGCTTCCTGAGCCTCCAGGACCGCGCGGTAGAGCCGCCGCACCCCTGCTGTGGCCCGTCCCAGGAAGACAGTGCGGGTCATGTCGCTGCAATAGCCGCGCAGTATAGCACCCTGGTCAAGGACGACCAACTCGTTTTTCCTGAGTGGCTTGGACGTAGGCCGGGCATGCGCCCAGGCTGAGCGCGGGCCTGCGGCCACGATGGTTTCAAACGACGCACCGCTAGCTCCCTTACGCTTCATGGCCAATTCGATTTCACCCGCGAGCTCCAGTTCGCTGATCCCGGGTCTGATCGAGGGTATGACCCGGTTCATCACATCGCTGATGAGCTTGGCGGCGTCACGCAGGATATCCAATTCCGAGGCATCCTTAACGGCGCGCAGGCGTTCAATCGCGTCCCCGCCATTGATCCATCGGACCCGGTTTCCCACCGCCGCCTCCAGTGCGCCCTTTTGTGCGACGGTCACCTGGGCGGGGCCGTAGGCAATGCGACGCCGGCCACGATTCCTGCGCAGGTCGTCCCCCAGGGCGCGAATTAGCCCTCGCTTGGCAATCGCCACTCGCGCGCCAGCGACTTCCTGTTTGGCCTGGAAGGTATAGCGGCTATCGGTGTAGAGAGTGCACCGCGAGGACTCGACCAAGAGGAGCGCGGCGCCGCCTGTGAACCCGCAAAGGTAGTGGATGTTCGGAAGATGGCTTACCAGAAAAGCGTCCGCGTGCAGGCCCGAAAAACAAAGCCGGAGCCGATCGATTCGGCTCCGGCTGGAAACTTCATGACCCGTATTTAGCACCACGTCTCGCCGTCGGTTCTCCGCTACCTTGCGTCCGAATCCTTACGACGGCAGGATGCGCGGCGTCAGGAAGAACAGCAGTTCTTGTGAGCTCGAGCTGACAGTGGTGTGCTTGAACAGGTTGCCGACGACCGGCAAGCTGCCAAACAGAGGCACCTGAGAGACTGCCGTCTGCTGGTTCGAGACGATAATGCCGCCGATGACCACCGTGCCGCCGTCTGCAATCAGGACCTTCGTTTCCGCCGCCTGGGTATCGATTGCGGGAATACCCTGGACACGCGGAATGGCCTGGTCAATCTGGTCGTTCGTCACAACGACATCCATGAAGATGGTGCCGTCGGCGGTGATCTGCGGCGTCACTTCAAGCTGCAGAACCGCGTCCACGAACTGAACCGATACCGTGTTGTTCACGATCGTCTGCACAGGGATTTTGGTACCCTGCTTCACGGTCGCTTTCTGGTTGTTCTGGGTGATCACCTTCGGCTTCGAGAGCAGCTTGCCGACGCCGCGCTGCTCCGCCGCAGTGATGATAAAGTCGAGTGCGAAATTCTTGGCGGCGAACGAATAGCTGATGCCGCTGGTGGGGCTGCCAACGCCCAGGTTGGTGTTCAGCGGAATCGCGCCGCTGGTGGCTGTCGACCCACCCGACCCGACGATTACCGGAGGAGCCGGTAATGGCGGGAAATTTCGAGTGACCGGGCTGGTACCTACGCCGCCCGTGCCGCTCACCACGCTGCCGATGCCGTTGAAGGCCGAGGCCGCGCCGAACTGCGTACCAATTTCGCTCGAGAAGTTGCGGTTGGCCGCCACTACTCGTGCTTCGATTTCCACCTGCTGCGACTTGCGGTCGAGCTGGCGAATCAGGTTATCGAGGACTGGGAGAACGCTCGGGATGTCTCGAATGATGAGCGTATTTGAACGGCTGTCGGCGAGCACGTCACCGCGTGAAGAAAGGAACTTCTTCAGCGTGCCGACCATATCGTTCGCTTTGGCGTAGCTGAGGACGCGCGTCGTGGTCACCACGTCGGCGGCTTCTGCCTGCGCCTTGGCCAGGTCGCGATTCTCCTCGGCTTCCTTCTTCATCGTGTCCTTCGTTGCGACCCGCAGCACATTGCCGTCCAGTTGCTTATCCAGGCTGTTGTTCTTCAGCACGATATCCAGCGCCTGGTCCCACGGTACATCGTCGAGCACGATCGTGAGGTTGCCCTTCACCGCCGGGTCCACCACGACGTTCAGACCGCTGATTTCATGTATCAAGCGGAAGAAATCGCGCAGGTCCACGTCTTTCAGGTTCACTGAGATCGGCTCGCCTGAATATTTTCCAGACGCCACGGGTGCGGGGCTTTGACCATTAATCATCGGATGCGGCTGTTCAACGGGTGCGGCAGTGGTTGCCATCGTCTTGCTTTCCGCCGAAGCTGCCGGCGTTGCAAGAACGGCCGTCGTCTGAGTCAATGCTGCCGGAAGAACAGCAGCCGGCACCGGAATGGCCGCCGGTATCGTCTCAGTCTTTTCCGCCGGTGCCGCTGGAACCGTTTCCGCCTTGGTAGTCGTCAGATTCGAAGGCTGCTCGGAAGGAGTGGATTTGACGGCCCCACCTGCCGCAGCTTTCGGAGCAAACGCCACGATCACAGAGTTGCCCGTCGCGTTGATGTTGTAGCGCGCAGGCGCACGCAGATCGATCACCACGCGCGAGACTTCCGGAGTGAATTGCGCCAGCCGGATTTCACGCACCGGATCCAAATTGCTAGCGATCTGCTTTTGAGCAGTCTTCAGATGCGAGCCGGAAAAATCCAGCACCAGACGGTCCGGATTCTGCAGCCGCGTCGCATGATAGGTCAGGTGACCTGAGCCAACCACGTTCACTTCCGTTGACTCGCCATTCTGGGCAATCTTCACCTGATTGATGGATTCGAATGTGGCGCCAGGCGTTTTCATATCGGCCGACTCGACAGCAATCGGCTTGATGGACGGCGCCGCGGACTTCTCCACGGGAGCGCTCGCGCCAGAGGTGCGCGAAACCAGCAGCGTCAGATCCTGCGAATCCTTCCGCTCCAGGCGAGGTTCCACGCCCTGGCTCAGCAAGATCTCCAGACGGACGACCGGCTTTTGTCCCGAGGCGTAGTTGATCACCCGGTAGCTCTTGACCAGGTCAGAAGCCACGACGCGAGCACCTGCCTGGTCTGCGGCCGCCACTCCGCTCAGGTCGAGCACATAGAGGCTCTCGCTGGGGCGATAGCTGGTGTATTCGAACGGAGCGTTGGCTTGTGCTTCCAGCCGGACGGTCCCGTCCTTCACCACCGCTTTCACATGCACCGTCGGCCCGTCATGCGCCGAGAGTGCTCCATTCGTCAGAATCAGGCTAACCGCAATTAGCGCCGTCAGCCCCCACGCCCGCCACATGATCCTCATTGCTGCTCTCCTGCACTCGGGTAAATTCGTTTCGTCACGATTCGTTCAACCGACTTCCCGAACGCATCTTTTGAGTTTTCCCTGAATGTCACGCCATCCAAACCAATCTTTTGCACATCGCCGTCGTACAACCTGTCGCCTTCACGGATGAAGTACACGCGCTGCTCCGGATTTGAAACCACCGCAATCATTCCACTGGGAGCCTTAACCGTGCCGTCCACATGAACGCTTGCAATGATCAATCCCGCTTTCCCTGGCGGCAAGGGACCATGGGTGGGCTGTTTCTCGTTGACAAGCGGCTCAAACGGATCGCGCTTGGCTACCACCGGCTCGACTTTCCCCGCCTCGGGCGCTGCGCCCATTTCCGGCTTGGGAGCCGTTGCTGCAGGTGCAGCCTTCGCAGCTGCCGCTTTCTTCTTGTGCGCCGCTTTCTTGGCGGGCGTCGCCTGCTTGGCCTGTGCTGCTGCCGAAGAGACGAGGCAGAATGACATTGCCAGCACTGCCAAGAGTTTTGCGGTTGTCTTTGCCAGTGTCATCGTCATCGCCTTACCGTTTTACCGTCGCGGCAGCAGGTGTCGGCGCCGCCGGATGTTCAGACGCTTGCGTGAAGAAAGTTGTGATCGTGAATGTTCCCGTCACCGAAGTTCCCGGCGACATGTGGAAGTTGCCGCTGCTCCGGTTGGCGATTCCCGTGAGCTTCAGGTCGCCCACATTGATAATTCGGGACAGCCGTCCGAGCCGCGCGAAGAAGTCCAGAACCGCGAAATAGGGTCCGTCCGCTTCGATATCGAAAGGCATCTCGAAGTAGTAGGGCTTGTTCGCGACCGGCTTGGCGGTTAGTTTCCGGATGGAGACTCCCGAGCTCGCCGCGGCCGCCTGAATCATCAGAATGAACTGGTCAACCTGCTTTTCTTCCGGAACAATGGTTTGCAGTGTGGCGAGCTGTTTCTGGAGCGCGTCCATCTCCGACTGCAATTCGGCTCTTCGCGCCTTATACACGCGCAGGCTCTCCACTTCCGCTTGCAATGGCTTCAAGGTCGCTTGCGCTGTCTCCAGGTCTGCGCGGACATTACGCACCGGCGACATGGGAACATAAAAGCCAGCCAGCACCACGACGACCGCGAGCCCGATGTAAAAAAGGGCTTGCAGAGGCCAGGGCCAATCACGAAATGAGGTGGCCATTTCTAGCTCCTCCCCTTGGCCGCAGGCTGCGCTGGCGGTGTCATACCGGTGGGCTGCGCTTGGGCCGTACCCGTTGGCGGTGGCGCATGCACCACGTCAGCGGTCATTGAAAATCCGAACGTCTGAGCTGTCTTCACAATGTCAGTTTCCCGGGCTTCTTTAATCTCAACCTTGCCGAAATATCCCGAGCGCTTAAGCTGGGTAATGAAATTCGCGACGGCGTTGATCGAGCCGGCTTGCCCCTGGATATCCAGCGAGTCGCCTTTGCGCTCGAGAGAGGTAAGCCACAGCGAATCCACTCGCACCACTGTGTTCGCAACCATCTGGAGTAATTCCTGGCCGCCGGTGCGATTCTTCTGCAAAGTCTCGATCACGTCGATGCGGTGTTGCAGCTCGGCCTTCTGGCTTTCAAACCTGTCAACGTCCGCCTTAATCTGCTGCAGGGTTGCTTTCTCCGCACGCAGTTCGGATATTTTCTTGTTGACCGCGTCCAACTGCTTTTTCTGCTGGAGGTAGGTAACGGAGAGAATCACGAGCGCCAGTCCCAACGCCACCGCCAGGAACAACAACTGGACGGTAGCCTCCAGCGGCACAGTCTTCTTGGTGGCCTTCGGCCGAGCCTGGCCCAGTAAGTTGATCCGGATCATGGCGTGTCAAAGCTCCTCAGCGCCAGGCCCACAGCGATTGCCAGGCGCGGCGCCAACTCGCGTAACTGGCTTTCATCGTGACGCCCAGGATTGATTGCAATCTTTCGGAACGGGTACAGCTCCTCAACCGGCATGGCAAATTCTTCCTTCAACAGGTCGAGCAGGCCGGGGACCCGCGCCGTCCCGCCGGCGACGTATATCCGGCGGATATTCTCGCCGCTGGCCGTGGCACGGAAGAAGTCGAATGTCTTTTGAATTTCCAGAATCAGAATGTCCGAAACCGACCGCAGGATCGCCGTGCGCTGCTCTTCACTAACGCCCGCCAGGGTTCCGCCCATCTTCAGCTTCTCGGCATCCTCAAAGCTCAGGTCGAGTTCCTTCTGTAGCGCGTCGGTGTACTGATTGCCACCCACCGAAACGTCGCGCGTGAACAGTGGCGTCCAGCCGCGCACGATATTGATGTTCATCACGCTCGCGCCCACGTTCAGCAGCGCCACCACCTGCGAGGGGTCCGGTTCGTAATTCACCTCGAAGCAGTTCTGCAAGGCGAAGGCGTCGATGTCCACCACCATGGGAGTCTTCCCCGCCTGCGCCAGGACGTTCGTGTGATTCAGAATTTTGTCCTTCTTGACCGCCACTAGCAGCACGTCCATCTGGTTCTCGGTGGCTTCCAATAGCTGGTAGCTCAGGTTGACGTCGGCGATATCAAAGGGGATGTGCTGGCTGGCTTCTGCCTGAATCCGGTCGAAGAGTTCTTCCTCGGTCATCAGCGGCATGCTCACGCGCTTCACGATCACCGAGTGCCCGGAAACAGAAGTGGCGACGTCTTTGGCTTTGATCTTTTGATTCTCGAAGATCGAAATAATCTTCTCGGCTACGGAGGGCGCGTCCATGATTGCGCCATCCACGACCGTGTCTTGCGCCAGAGCTTCGAGCCCGTTGCTTACCAGCTCGTACCCGGTCTTCGTCTTCCTCAGCTCCACAGCCTTTACGGAGCTGGAGCCGATATCCAAGCCGATTAATGATTTCGTTTTCCCCAGATTGAACATCGCGCGGCCCCTCACTCCTCACCCCGCCCCGCTTCGCAGGACGGTTTCCGCTTCAGTTCTCTGCGTGGCTATTTCTGAATGGCCCCAATTTCCCTTTGCTTTTCTTTCTGCCCCTCACCCCAAAAGGCCCGATGCATCGTCGCAGCCCAGTACTACTGAACCGGCCGGTACGTCCTGCTTGTTCCGTTTATTACATCCACGGCACTGACTGTCAAGCAAGGTGTTACCTGTGTGTGCTTTTGGTTAAAACCCAGTCCGAAGGTACAGGTATCTGAAAAGGACAGGTGAAAGTACAGGTAGGGGGCTTAAAGCGTGTGTTTCAGGGGCGAATCAACGCCGAAGTCAACTCGCTACAACTCAGCTTCCCGGTTTACCTTTTGTTCGCACCGTCGAGTTTCAGGCGATGCCAAATTGCGTCAACGCGACGCTTCGTGGCCGCATCCATCTTGATCTCATCAGGCCACCGTCCGGTGTATCCCTCTTCCGGCCACTTTCGAGTGGCATCAATGCCCATCTTCGATCCAAAGTCCTGCCGGCGCGCCGCATGGTCGAGGGTATCCACGGGACCCAGCACGAACTGGATGTCCCGTTCAGGGTCAATCGCGCAAAGCGACTTCCAAACCACTTCGCGCCCGTCCTGAACGTTTACGTCGTGGTCCACCACCAGAACTACTTTTGTAAACATGGCTTGACCCAGCGACCAGATCGCATTCATGATTTTTCGCGCCTGCCCCGGGTAGCTCTTGCGAATCGAAACAATCATCAGGTTCTGAAAAATACCTTCCGCCGGCATGGCCACGTCCACGATTTCGGGATATTGCATTTTCATGACCGGCAGAAAAATCCGCTCGATCGCGTGGCCCATGAAATAATCTTCCTGCGGCGGAGGCCCCACGATCGTCGTCAGGTAGAGCGGGTCCTTGCGGTGCGTGATGCAGGTGATGCGGAAAACTGGGAACTGTCCCTCGAGTGAGTAGAACCCTGTGTGATCCCCAAAGGGCCCTTCCGTCCGCATCTCGCCCAGTTCCACAAATCCTTCGAGCACGATCTCCGCATTCGCGGGAACTTCCAGGTCCAGGGTCTTGCAGGTCACTAACTCCACGGGGTCGCGGCGCAGGAATCCGGAAAAAAGAAATTCATCCATATCCGGCGGGACGGGCAGAATTCCCGCCAGTGCCGTGGCCGGGTCCGCGCCAATCGCGACTGCTACTTCCAGCCTTCCTTCCGGGTTCTTCGCGCGCGCGTTGCGAAAATGCTCCGCGCCGTGCTTCTGCGTCTGCCAGTGCATCCCCGTTGTGCACTCGTCGAACACCTGCATCCGGTAGCAGCCGACATTGCGTTTTCCCGTTTCCGGATTCTTTGTGATCACCATGGGCCAGGTGATATAGCGCCCACCGTCCTGCGGCCAGCATTGAAGGATTGGAAATTCGCCGAGCGAGAAATTTTCTGTCCGCACCACTTCCTGGCATTCGCCGTTGCGCACCGACTTCGGAAAGAACGATCCGAGCTCCGCCAGCTTCGGCAACATCTTTACTTTTTCCAGCAGCCCCTGCGGCGACTGGACATCTATAAAGGACCGCACGCGCTGGGCGACCTCATCAAGCGAATCCACTTCCAGCGCCAGATTCATGCGGCGCTCCGTCCCCAACAGATTCGTCACCGCGGGGATGCGCGATCCCTTTGGCCGCTCGAAGAGCAGCGCCGGGCCGCCGGCCTTCACTGCGCGGTCAGAAATCTCCGTGATCTCAAGAACCGGATCTACCTCTTCGGAGATGTGCTTCAGTTCGCCGCTCTTTTCCAGCTTGCGCAGAAAATCCCGCAAATCTCGATATGCCACTTCCCCTCCCGCTAATTTCGGCTGCCGGCGAATTCCCGAGCCGCTCACTTTATCACGGAGTCTTGTGCCTTTGTGAACAGCGGACGCGGCGCAAGACTGGTAGAATGCCGCCGGCTCTGGAAAGGTAACCTGTCTGGTCTGCAGTCCGTCCCAATCAATAGAGGCGGAACACCTCGGGCGGCGATTCATGCGACTGGCCAGCCACTATTCCCGCGAAAGCAGAGATCAATGTCGCTACGTGAGTCCTATCAACTTAACAAGAAGAAATACTTCGCCGCATTAGTCGTTCTTGTCCTCCTGGCGGGGGGCTACCTCTATTATCGAAGCCGGTCAAATGATCCGAAGTACATAACCGCGGTCGTAAAGCGCGGCGATATCAACGCCGCTTTCCAGGCAACCGGCACCATCAATCCCCTCACCACGGTGCCGGTCGGCTCCTACGTATCCGGGACGGTTGAATACATTTTCGCGGATTTCAACACGCGTGTGCAGAACGGCCAGGTGCTGGCGCAACTCGACCCGGCCATTTACGAGTCGCAGATGATTACGGCGCGCGGAAATCTTCAAAACGCCAGAGCCAATCTTGTGACCTTGCAGGCCAACATCGAAGTGGATCAAGCAAACTTGGCCAAGGCACAGGCAAATGTGAAGTACCAACAGGCAACTGCGAAGCGTTCTCAGGATCTTTTCACCGCCGGCGTCATTTCCACCGATGCCAACGAACTCACGCAATCCACGCTCGGTCAGGCGGAGGCCGATGTCAATTCGGCGGCCGCCGCACTGGAGCAGGCAAAAGCACAACTCGCGCAAGCTCGTTCACAAGTCACCTCGATGGAAGGTGCCCTGAAGCAGGCGGAGACCAACCTCAAGTACACCACCATCATTTCTCCCATTGATGGCATCGTCGTCTCGCGCAATATAGATGTAGGCCAATCCGTAGCGGCTTCTCTACAGGCGCCGAATGTGTTCACCATCGCCCAGGATTTGAAACGGATGCAGGTGTATGCCAAGACCGACGAATCCGATACCGGCAGCATCCAAGTGGGCACGACGGTGTCATTTCAGGTGGACGCCTTCCCTACCGAACTGTTTCACGGGCGCGTGAGCGCCGTGCGCCTCAATGCCTATTCGGTCCAGAATGTGGTCACCTACGACACGATCATTGATTTTGATAATCCTGACGAGAAGCTCCGACCGGGCGAGACGGCCTACGTCACGATCCCAACCGGGCGTGCGCCGAACACCATCATGATTCCCAACACGGCGCTAACCTTTACCCCGGACATGCCGCGCGCGCAATTGCAGGCGCTCTACAAGCAGAACAACATTTCGCGCGAAGCCTCTACCACGCACCTGGGCGGCTGGCAGGTGGTCTGGAAAATGGGGCCGGACAAGAAACCGCTTCCGCTCGCGGTCCAATGCGGCATCACCGACTTCAATAACACGCAGTTGCTCAAGGGTGATTTGCATGAAGGAGACGTTCTGATTACCGGCCAGCAGTCCACGGGGGCGAAGCCGGCCACCGGAGCGGGTTCACGCGCCCCTGGGTTCGGCGGGCCGAGGTGAGCGGCCTATGAACCTGCGGGAAGTAATTCGCATCGCGCTGCGGGCGCTCGCGCGTAACAAGATGCGCACAGTCCTGACCATGCTCGGCATCATCATCGGCGTCGGCGCGGTGATCTGTACGGTGGCCATCGGCCAGGGCGCAAGCGAGCAGGTGCAGGCGCAGATTCAAAACCTTGGCGACAACATACTCTACATCGGCGCCGGCAGCGTCAACGTCAATGGCGTCCGCATGGGGACACAAGCCACGAAGACGCTAACTGTCCAGGATGCCGAAGCCATCCAGCAATACGTCCCGACGATTTCGCTCGTTTCGCCCGGCGTTGGGTCACCCGTCCAGATCGTGTTTGGAAATCAGAATTGGTACACGCGCGCTACCGGAGCCGGCGCAAATTATTTTCAAGTACGTCGCTGGCCTTTGAGCAACGGCAGCGCCTTCTCTCAGCGCGACGTGGACAATGCTTCGAACGTATGTGTGCTCGGCCACACCGTGGTGGACCAGCTATTCAGCGGCCAGGATGCCGTGGGACAAGTCGTCCGCATCCAGAACATTCCCTTCCAGGTGCTCGGCGTGCTCTCCGCCAAGGGGAATAATCCCAACGGGCAGGATCAGGACGACACGCTGATCATGCCTTACACCACGATGCAGAAAAAGATCTCGGGAATCGACTGGCTCCAGTGGATTTTCGCCTCGGCGACTTCTCAGGCGGATATCCCACTCGCGGTGAAACAAGTTACCGGGCTGCTCCGCCAGCGGCACCATTTGCGATCCAACGAGGCCGACGACTTCATCATCCGCAGCCCTGTTGAGCTTGCACAGACACAGGAACAGTCATCACAAATTCTGACGGTCCTGCTTGCCTGCATCGCTTCCGTTTCCCTGCTCGTTGGCGGGATCGGCATCATGAACATCATGCTGGTGTCGGTGACGGAGCGAACGCGCGAAATCGGCGTGCGCATGGCCGTCGGTGCTACGGAGGAAGATGTGCAACGCCAGTTCTTGAGCGAAGCCGTGGTTCTCAGCTCCCTGGGCGGCCTGATCGGCATCGTGGTCGGAATGATTGCCTCCGTGCTGGTCTCGAAATGGCTGGGCTGGACCACGCTCATCTCCACTCTTTCTGTTTTTGTCGCCGCCGTATTTTCCGCCGCGGTCGGAATTTTCTTTGGTTACTACCCAGCGCGCAAAGCCGCGCGGCTCGATCCCATTGAGGCGCTGCGCTATGAATAAATGTTCCCGATTGCTCACCTTTTGTTTCGCGCTTCTGGCGGCCGTTTCGCTTGCCACTCCTACATCCGCGCAGGGGAAAAAGTCCTCCACGGGCGAAGAATTCTTCATGGTCTCGTCCATCGATACATCGAAGTCGCAAGTGCTCCTCAAGCGGCCCACGGAAGTCACGCTGCTTATGAAGGTCAGCGACAAGACAATAATCGTCGACGCCGCGGGCAAGCCACTCAAGCTCGCGGATCTTCATGCGGGTGATACTGTCTGGGTGATCTCCTCGGGCGGTGAGAACGGCGGACCCGTCGCATCCCGAATACGCAAAGGCCCGATGACCGTTGCAGACCTGCACCGCTACTTCCTGGATTATCCGGTCATCAAGTAGGCTGGAGCGTAGGGAAATCAGCATCGGGTGCACGCCTGCAGTTCCTGCAAGGCACACGCTGATTCGAATCGGAACATCTTCATGCAACAGGCCCGATGCCTACCCGTCTCGATCCGCAGAAATATTCTCCCTAACGCAGGGCAGCTAATCACGTTAGCGCGAGCTGTGCGTCTAAGTCGACAGACACTTCGATTGGCACGACGCTTGCTATTACCGCGCTGAGTAGATTCTGGAATTGGTGTATGCGAAAAATCTCAATGTTGCCTTTGCAGGGTGCAATTCTATCATCACGATCAGGAACTTGTAGCCTCTTTGCCGCACTCTATTGAAACGAGAACGGGAGCCGCAAAATTATTCAGCGGCACAGTAGATAAATGTTCATTTCAGCCTTTATGCTTATTTTCGTCGTCGCCGCCCTCTGGCAATTCTCCTTTGCCTACTGCAGGACACTGCTCGCCACCTACTCCAAAGTCGAGCTGTCGGGCCGGGTGGAGAAGGTGGCGGGGTTGATTCTGGATTCCATCGAGCCGCAGAAGTTCGATCGCCTGATGGTATTGGTGCGAGTCGCGCCGGATCCGGGCGATGACGGAATGGAGATTACCGCAGTTGGCATGTACTACCGCGCCGTGAAGCTCGCCTCAGCTCTTTTGCCGCAGCTCTCCAAGCGCGCTACCAAATGGTGCGATCGCGAACTTGCGCGTTGCTCCTATTTTGCCGCTGTCACGCTCGACCGCCGCTTGGTTCCAGCGGCTGACTGAGCATCACTTCAGCGCTCGGGGACTTCTTCTTCGCCCATTCGAAGTCGTCTCGTCAGGTTCGTGTGACATCCGGACTCTGCACGGTTGGCAGTCTTCTTGCCTGCTCTGTAGAGGCGGTGCTATTCTGCCTTCAGCCTCAACCTGAGCGGGAGTAGTTCAGTGGCAGAACGCTAGCTTCCCAAGCTAGAGGTGAGGGTTCGATTCCCTTCTCCCGCTCCAGATTCTCCGCACCTGCGCCCCGTTACTTGAGGCAAAATACTTTTCGTCGATATGCCTAAATCTTCGAAGAGTGCGAGGCTTGATTGATGACCAGCCAGCGAGTGTTCTGGACTTCCGTTGCAGCCATCCTCTTTGTAGGCGGCGTTTCGCTCGCCGGCTCAGGTAATCCGAAGCGACCTGGCCAGCAATCAGTGGCGCAGCGCACCCTGGTCGTGACTGTTGACGACTTGCCCGGCGCCGAGCCTGGCACAGACCACGCCACCAGTGACCTGAAAGAATTGCAGAGAATCAATCGCGCAATTCCCGCCATCCTCAAATCGCACCATGTTCCGGCAATCGGATTCGTGAATGAGTGGAAACTGCAGGTACCCGGCGAGCGCGATGCCCGCGCTGCATTGCTCGAGGACTGGTTGGACGCCGGGATGACGCTCGGCAACCACACCTACACGCATCCCGATTTTCAAACTACCCCGCTTCCGCAATTTGAAGATGAAACAATTCGCGGCGAGGTGGTGACGCGCTCGTTGATGACCGACCGCGGGCAAACGGAAAGATATTTTCGCCACCCATTTCTGAACACCGGCCCGACGCCCGAACCCAAAGCTGCGTTTGAAGCGTTCTTGAAGGAACGAGGCTACGTCGTCGCTCCGGTCACCTACGATTGCGCCGATTGGATGTTTAACGACATCCTCGGGCGCGCGATCGAGAAAAAAGACAAGAAGCTCGCCGAGAAAACGAAGCTGGAATATTTAGAATATATGGACACGGTCTTCGATTATTTCGAGGGCATGACGCAGGAGCTTTTTGGCCGCGCGATTCCGCAGGTGCTCCTGATGCATGATAGCGAACTGAATACCCAGAGCCTCGACGCGCTGCTGACGCGCATCGAAAAGCGCGGCTACAAATTTGTCTCGCTCGATGAAGCGCTCGCCGATCCCGCCTATGCGACGCCGGACAAGTACGTGGGGCCGGAAGGAGTTTCCTGGCTCAACCGCTGGAGGCTGGCCTTCGGCAAGGACCTCGACTTGAAACACAATCCTGATCCGCCGAAGTGGGTTATGAAGATGTCTGAAGAAATTCGCCAGGCCCACAAGAAGAACCAGTAGTCCCGCGCAGGATTCGCGCCCACCTCACGGCTTAGGCAATGGCCTGCGGAATGGCCTTCTTCCATTTGCCCTGCGCCTTCAAAATTAATTCGACCACCTCGCGCACGGCTCCGTGTCCCCCGGGCACCGTCGTGATGTAGTGGGCGGCGCGTTTCACTTCCACGACCGCATCCGCCACCGCCACAGCAAGCCCCGCGCGGCCGAGGAGCGGCAAGTCGGGCAAATCGTCGCCGACATAGGCGACTTCTTCGTCCGTCACGCCCGCGCGCGTGAGTATCGCTTTGTAGGATTCGAGTTTTTTCGGCTGGCCTTGGATCACGAACTCCATCCCCATTTCCCGCCCACGCCGCGCATTCGCCGGAGAATCGCGCCCGGTGATCATTCCCGTGCGGATGCCCATGATGCTCGCCAGCTTTACACCGCCGCCATCGTGCGCGTTGAACATCTTCATTTCCGCCACGCTGCTGTCTGGAAATGTTTGGAGGCAGACATATCCCGGCGTCAGTGTGCCGTCCACATCCATCAGCAGCACTTTGACATTCCGCGCGCGGCGCAGGACTTTTGCGGGAAATTTGATTTCTTTGATCGCCATCCTTCCGAGCCCCTAAAAAAGTTGCAAGGTCCATAAGTCATGAATGTGGACGACGCCTTCCAGCCGCCCGCCGCCATCCACTACCAGGATGGACGTGATCTTCTTTTCTTCCATCACGCGCAGCGCGCTCGCCGCCAGTTCGGTGCGCGGCAGGGTCGTCGGATTGCGCGTCATGCAGTCCGCCGCCGTCAGCTCCAGCACATTTTCTTTGCGCTTTTGCATCACACGGCGTAGGTCGCCGTCTGTGATAATCCCGAGCAGCCGCCCGCCTGCGTCCGTCACTGCCGTCAGACCCAGTCCCTTCCGGCTCATCTCGTAAATCACGTCCGGCATTTTCGCGGTGGGCTGCACGCGCGGCGCATCGTCTCCGGAATGCATCATCGATTCCACGCGCCGCAATTTCTTTCCCAGCCGCCCGCCCGGATGGAGCGCTGCAAAATCCTCCTCCTTGAATCCACGCCGCTCAAGCAGCGCAATCGCCAGCGCGTCTCCCATCGCAAGTGCGGCGGCCGTTGAGGCCGTCGGCGCGAGATTCAGCGAACATGCTTCCTCTTTCACCGCGATATCGAGAACGATGTCGCTCGCGCCCGCAAGAGTCGAACGGGGCTCGGCGGTCAGAGTGATCAGAGAAATTCCCAGCCGCTTGACGGCTTCGAGCACTTCCACCAGTTCCTCGGTTTCGCCGCTGGACGAAATCGCCAGCAACACGTCGTTTTCCGTGAGCATTCCCAGATCGCCGTGCAGCGCTTCCGCCGCGTGCAGAAAAAATGAAGGCGTTCCCGTGCTCGCAAATGTCGCCGCGAGCTTTCGCCCAATCAGCCCCGACTTTCCAAGCCCGGTAACAACGACTCTTCCCTTGCACTGAAACAACACCTCGACGGCTTTTTCGAACCGCCCATCGAGCCTTTCGATGAGGCCCGCGATTGCCTCCGCTTCAATTCGCAGGACGCGTTTGGCGGTCGCCAGTGTCGTTTGCATGTCTTTTGGCTTGCTCATTGATTTGTCGGCGTCGCATCCCACTCGCGCACCACTGCGGCGAGCCGCTTGATTTTCTGGAGAAGCGGTCCGAACTGATCCAACGGCAGCGCGTTCGCGCCATCCGAGCGCGCCTTTGCAGGATTATCATGCACCTCGAGGAAAATTCCGTCCACGCCCACCGCCGTGCCCGCGCGCGCCAGCGGCTCAATAAATTCCGGCTGCCCGCCGCTGGACTTCCCTTCCCCGCCCGGCAGTTGCACGGAATGCGTCACGTCGAAAACCACCGGATACCCAAGCTTGCGCATGATCGGAAACGAGCGCATGTCCACCACCAGATTCTGATACCCGAACGAACACCCGCGCTCAGTGAGAATAATTTTCTCGTTTCCTGTGCTGGCCACTTTTTCCGCAGCGTTGCCCATTTCCCAAGGTGAAAGGAACTGGCCTTTCTTAATATTCGCCACACGCCCCGACTTGCCCACAGCTAAAAGCAAATCCGTTTGCCGCGAAAGGAAAGCCGGAATCTGCAGCACATCGCAAACTTCCGCTGCCGGCTCCACATGCGCCACTTCGTGAACGTCCGTAAGAATTGGCAATCCGGTGCGCTTCTTAATCTCAGCAAGTATTCGCAGCCCTTTTTTCAACCCCGGCCCGCGATACGACGAGCCCGACGACCGGTTCGCCTTGTCGTAAGACGCCTTGAAGATGTAGGGGACGCCCAACTCGCTCGCGATGGCTCCCAGTTTTTCCGCCATGCCCATCGCGTGCGCTTCGCTTTCAATCACGCAAGGCCCGGCAATCAGAAACAGCGGCGCGTTCGCGCCCAGGCGGATTTTCCCCACGGAGATGCTGCGCCCAGCTTCCTTTTGATTGTCCTGTTTCGCCATTCGAGGCAACAGCGTATGCGGGATGCCCGCGCTTTTCAACTTTGAAATCCTCCGCGGTGCACCAGTATTGCGGTTCGACTACTTCGAGAACTGATCACTCAGGGGATTGACAACGCGAACTGAGCCGTAGGACCGGCCATCTGTTAGGTCTTCCGTGTATAGGACCGCAGCTCCGGAACTCGCGGCGGCTTGAACGATCAGTGCATCCCAGAAGGAAATATTGTAGCGGAGTTCGATATCGAGGCCCTGCAATACGGAATCTGCCGTGTTCGTGACGATGGTCCAGCTGGAATAGTCCTCAATCAATTTGCGTGTCTCTTCGCCTGATAACGGATGGGCGGTTTTGCGGCGAAGATTTATGCACAGTTCCTGAAGAACCTGCGTGCTCAAAACGCCGGCGCCACTTTTCCAGAGGTTTTCGAGCAATGCCTGGGCCCGCTGGTGTTTGATGCCTCCGGCGCGGTCATGCGCATAGACCAAGACGTTGGTGTCTACGAAGTACTTATCGCTCATGAACCTCGGAACGCGAAGCAGGGGGCGTCCAGCCGAGATGAAACCCCTCGCGCAGCCGCGCCAGAGCACGCCGGCGAGCCTTGTCATAAGCCTTGCGCTCGCGAACGATTTCCTCGAGCTTCGCAGCGAGCAGCGCGCTGATGGAACTGCCCTCCTCAGCGGCTAGTATGCGGACTTCTCGAAGAATGGCTCTATCGAGTTTCAGGGTAACGTTTGTCTTCATGGCGTGCACGCGCCCACGTGCAGCACTATTCTACGTGCTACTACAGCGATGTCAATACTACCAATCTCCCACAGTGTGTGGGCTCGAGCACTCAGCCGTTGGCGAGGCACCGCGGAATAAGCCAGCTTAAATATTTGACGAAGAGTGCAACACAATGGGAGCAGCCTTCACCTGTGCGCCTAGTCCGCGGGATTAGTAGCGCGGCTCTCGGCGGCAACGCTCAGGCGATGGCGGCGATTCTCGAGGCTCGCGCGAATGAAGGCCGCGAACAACGGATGCGGCGCCAGCGGCTTGGATTTGAATTCGGGATGAAATTGGCAACCGACGAACCACGGATGGTCCGGCACTTCCACAATCTCAACGTACACGCCGTCCGGCGTCCGACCGGTAATGCGAAATCCCGCGCGCGTGAGCGTCTGCTCATATTCGCAATTGAACTCGTAGCGGTGGCGATGCCGCTCGGAAATTTCGAGCGTGCCGTACGCTTTGTTCGCGAAGGACCCGGGCACGAGTTTGCACGGCCAAGCGCCCAACCGCATCGTGCCGCCCATTTCATCCACGCCAAGCAGCTCCCGCAGTTTATAAATCACGCGATTCGGCGTCGAGGGATCGAATTCCGTGCTGTCGGCATGCTCGAGCCGCGAAACCTGGCGCGCATACTCAATCGTCGCGCACTGCATCCCGAGGCAAATTCCAAAGAACGGAACTTTTTTCTCGCGCGCGTACGTGATCGCGTGGACCATCCCGGCAATCCCGCGCTTGCCGAACCCTCCGGGAACCAGAATTCCGTCCGCTTGGCGCAAGCGGCGCTCCGCGATCGCAGGCGAATCAATCTCTTCCGCCTCCACCCATTCAATCACCACGCGCTGATGATTCGCCAGGCCGCCGTGCATCAACGCTTCGCGCAAACTCTTGTAGGCGTCTTCGAGCTGCACATATTTCCCGACCACGCAGATGCGCACCTCGCCTTGCGGATGTTCGAGTGTTTCGAGCATCGCGAGCCAGCGGCTCAAATCGCGCGGCGGCGCTTCCAGATGCAGCAGTTTCAGAATTTGTTCGTCGAGTCCTTCCGCGGCGAGCGACATCGGCACTTCGTAAATATTTCCGACATCCGGCGCGGAAATTACGCGCGGCTCAGCCATGTTGCAGAACAGCGCGATTTTCGCTTTCAGGTCGCTGCCCAGCGGGCGATCGCTGCGACAAATCAAAATGTCCGGCTGGATTCCGAGGCTCAGCAATTCCTTCACGCTGTGTTGAGTGGGCTTGGTCTTTAATTCACCGGCGGTGGGAATGAACGGCACCAGCGTCAAATGAACGAACACGACATTTTCCGGCCCAAGCTCGAGGCGCATCTGGCGGATGGCTTCCAAAAACGGCAACGACTCGATGTCGCCAACGGTGCCGCCGATTTCAACGATCACCACATCCACTTCGTCCGCAACCTTGCGAAACGCGGCCTTAATTTCATCCGTGACGTGCGGAATCACCTGCACGGTCTTGCCCAGATAGTCGCCGCGCCGTTCCTTGGCGATGATGGATTCGTAGATGCGCCCGGTGGTCCAGTTATGGGCGCGGGTGAGATGTGCAGACGTGAACCGCTCGTAATGCCCGAGGTCTAAATCCGTCTCCGCACCGTCGTCGGTGACGAACACCTCGCCGTGCTGGTAGGGCGACATGGTGCCAGGATCGACATTCAGATAGGGATCGCACTTCTGGAGGGTAACTCGGAGTCCGCGGCTTTCCAGCAGGCAGCCCATCGAGGCCGCCGCCACGCCTTTGCCGAGGGAAGAAACTACGCCGCCCGTTACGAAGATGTATTTCGGGGCGACCCGCAAGGCGCTCGACTTCCTCCAAGAGAATGAGCGTACCATTCATTATGGCAGAATTTGCGAGCGTGTCAAATCGCGTTTCAAATTTTATTTTTACATGAAAACAGATGCGCGCGCTCAGCTCGCGCCGCGTTCGCGCAAGAGTTTCTCGACGCGCTCGATATCCGCGGGCACATCCACACTCACCGCATCGTAATCCGTCTCCACCACACGGATTGGGAAGCCATTCTCGAGCCAGCGCAGCTGCTCGAGCTGTTCGATCGGCTCGAGCTCACCCGGGGGGAGCGTTGGAAATTCGAGCAGCGCGTCGCGACGGAAAGCATAAAGCCCGATATGCTTCCAATGGCGCGCGTGAACCGTGGTTTTCGTGTCACGCACCCAGGGAATCGGCGCCCGCGAAAAATAAAGTCCATTGCCGTCGAAGTCGCGCACGACCTTGACGATGTTGGGGTCCATGATTTCGTTCGCCTGAGTGATGGCGGTGCAAGGAGTCGCGATTTGGATTGAGTCTTCCTCCAGCATCGCGCCAACCACCGCGTCAATCGTGCCGGGATCAATCAGCGGCTCGTCGCCCTGAACGTTCACATAAATTTTGGCTTCCACGTGCGCCGCGACTTCGGCCACACGGTCAGTCCCAGTACGGTGGTCATGCCGCGTCAGGATCGCCTGGCCGCCAAACGCTTCCACGGCCTGTTTGACGCGCTCGTCATCCGTGGCCACCAGCGTGCTACTCACCAACTGCGCCCGGCGCACCCGCTCTACCACATGCTGGATCATGGGTCTGCCGGCGATGGCAGCAAGAGGCTTGCCCGGCAGCCGCGTGGAGCCATACCGCGCAGGGATAATCGCCAGCACTTTTAAGGAATTTGCGTTCATTCTATGAACCCGTTTTCATTACGCACGACGGGAATAAATACTAGCACGGGGTCGGCTTGGTCATCGAAAGCCAAACATCCGCCGCACATCTCGCTTGATTTGGGGAGGGCGAGTGATAGAATCGCTGCCAGCGATATTGAAGGGCGCCCGAGTCCACGGGCGTTTGGGTGCAAGTTGAGAGACCGCGCCGAACAGCCGGCTGTTCGCGAAAGGCTTGTATCGGCATGTGCGTCGGGCGCCTCCCAGACCGTGCTTCGAGTCGCGATCCTAACATCCCTTCTGTGCCTGCTGTTCGCATCCTCCTCTCTGGCGCAAACCGAGACACCGGGCCCGGCGCAGGATCCGAATAACACGCAGCGGATTCGCCGCGGCAAGCCGCTGAAATCCGAAGTGGATATCACGCTCGTCAATGTCACCGTCACGGATCCCTATGGACGGCTGGTTACCGGGCTTGAACAGGATAGCTTCCGCGTGTTTGAAGATAACGTGGAACAGGAAATCGTGCGCTTCTCGAGCGAGGACGTGCCCATCTCCATCGGCGTGATTTTCGACATGAGCGGGAGCATGACGGACAAAATTGACAAGTCGCGTCTCGCCGCCGTGCAGTTTTTCCGGACGGCCAATCCGCAGGATGAATTCTTCCTCGTGGACTTCAACGACCGCGCGCAGCTTGCCAGCCCGTTCACGGCAAGTGTGGACGAATTGCAGAACCGCCTCATGTTTACTTCCGCCCATGGCGCCACGGCTTTATACGACGGCATTTATTTGGGCCTGAGCCAGATGAAGGGAGCACACAACGCCAAGAAAGCGTTGCTCATCATATCGGATGGAGGCGATAATCATAGTCGCTACTCGCAATCGGACGTCCGCAACTTTGTCAGGGAAGCGGATGTCCAGATTTATGCGATTGGGCTATACACTCCCGGTGGCGGCCCCACGCCCGAAGAGCAGGCCGGGCCAACGCTGTTGAGTGATCTGACGACGATGACCGGCGGGCGCAGTTTTGCTGTTCGCCAAATCGGCGAGCTTCCGGACATCGCCTCGAAAATCAGCATGGAGTTGCGCAATCAATATGTCATTGGATACAGGCCCAGCGATCGCGCTCATGACGGCAAGTGGCGCAAGATCAAGGTCAAGCTCCACCCCCCCAAGGGACTCCCACCACTCACGGTCTTCGCCAGATCGGGCTATTTCGGCCCCGGGCATTAAGAGCGCATCGCTGCGCAATATTCTTTTCCTGTTGATCAGCGTCCTCGTGGCTGCGCCCAACCTTCGTGCGCAAATTCCGACTCTTGCGCCACCCCAACCTCCCGCTCCCCCGGGTGCAAGCTCCGGCCAGAAAATTGACCAGTCTCACGGCATTCGCGTAAGCACGGATCTGGTGGTCCTGCATGCAACCGTCACGGACGAGCGCGGCCAATTTGTTCCCGGCCTGAAGCAACCCAATTTCCGCGTTTTCGAAGACAAAGTGGAGCAAAAAATTTCTGCTTTCGCGGGCGAGGACATTCCGCTCACTCTCGGTCTGGTGATTGACAACAGCGGCAGCATGCGTGAGAAGCGCGCGCAGGTGAACGCCGCTGCGCTTGCTTTTGTGCGCACCAGCAATCCCCAGGACGAAGTTTTCGTGGTCAATTTCAACGACGAGTACTACCTCGACCTGAACGAAGATTTCACCAATGACCAGCGCGAATTGAACGAAGCGCTTTCGCGTATCGATTCCCGCGGCAGCACGGCTCTCTTCGACGCCGTCATCGGCTCGCTTGACCATTTGAAAAAGGGCCACAAGGACAAGCGCGTCCTGCTCGTGATTACCGACGGTGACGATGATGCCAGCCGCAAGTCGGAAGCCTACGCCATTCAGGCCGCCCAGCAGTCCGACGCGCAAATTTATGCCATTGGAGTTTTCAGCGACGAGGATCGCAAACACGCCAAAGCAATGATCCGGCGATCAAAGAAGGAACTCACGCAGATGACCGCCGTCACCGGCGGCGTGGCTTACTTCCCCGATACGCTCGAACAAGTGACCGCGATTTGCACCCAGCTCGCGCACGACATCCGCAACCAGTACACGCTCGGCTACTACCCCACCAACACGGCCAAGGACGGAACGTTCCGCCAGGTGCAGGTCCAGTTGATTCCCCCGAAAGACCACTCGAAGTTGACCGTCCGCACGCGCACCGGCTACTACGCCCAAAAATCTTCTCAAAGTGATTAGGAAACAGCCCGTGGTCTGCGGTTAATTCGAGATCAATTCCATAAAACTCGTCCCATGCGGAATCACTCCGCCGAAATTTTCCGCAACCGTCTGCCCCATGTCCGCGAGAGTCGAACGCGTCCCCAGATTTCTTCCAAAAGTCGTGCGCGGCGTGTAAGCGATAATCGGAACATACTCGCGGGAATGGTCTGTCGTGGGATTCACAGGATCGGGATCGCAACCGTGGTCTGCCGTAATCAGCAGCAAGTCGTTCGGGCCCAGGCGCGTGAGAAAAGGACCCAGCAGCAAATCAAATTCCTCAAGCGAGCGCGCAAATCCCTCCACATCCTTCCGATGCCCGTACAACATGTCGAAATCAACCAGGTTGGCGAAAATCAATCCATTTTCTTGCGCGCGCAGCGCCTCATTCAACTTCGCCATGCCGTCCACGTTGTCTTTGGTGGTCACGTATTTGTCCACGCCCCGCCCATTATAGATGTCGTGAATTTTCCCCACTCCGAACACCGGCACCTTTTTCTCGGCCAACACATCGAGCAGCATCGGCCGCGGCGGCTCGACGGCGTAGTCGTGGCGCCGCTCCGTGCGCCGAAAGTTTCCCGGCGCGCCGGTGAACGGCCGCGCGATCACGCGCCCCACGCGATTCGGCCCATCCAGCAGCTTGCGCGCGATCTCGCACATGCGGTAAAGCTCCGGCACCGGTATCACGTCTTCATGTGCCGCGATCTGAAAAACGCTATCGCCCGACGTGTACACGATGGGACTGCCCGTCTGCATGTGCTTCTCGCCGAGTTCCTTGACAATTTCCGTCCCCGAAGCGGGCTTGTTGCCGATGGTGCGCCGCCCAATTAACCGCTCGAATTCTTCAATGAGCGGCTCCGGAAATCCGTTCGGGTAGACGGGGAACGCCTGCTCCAGCCAGATGCCCGCCATTTCCCAATGTCCCGTGGTGGTGTCTTTTCCAGGGGAGTGCGTGGCGCCCTTGGCAAAACTGCCTACCGGGTGATCGGGCGCCTTGATGTGGTCTAGCGACTTAATGTTCGCAATACCCAGCCGCACAAGATTCGGTATTTGCAGCGCCCGCGAACGCGCAATATGCCCCAGCGTGTCGCGGCCCACGTCGCCATAGTCGGCTGCGTCGGGTAGTTCGCCGATCCCCACGCTGTCGAGCACGATCCAGGTTACGCGCTCAAATTGCGGTTTCCCCTGCCCCATGTTTCCCTCAGATCGGCTGGGACCTGCTGCCGCTGGGCATTGTACTCCAAGCCAGGGTTGCAGGAGACTCTCGGAAAGGGCAGGAATAAATTTCGAAGTGCGCTGCCGGAATCTTGCCCGATTGAACCACACTACTCGCGCAATATCAGTTCAAGGGGATACTCGCGTCAAGCGTCTGCGGGTTCCCTTGCCGCAGGACCTCGCATGCCCTCGATTACTGCCGGGTGCTGTCTGCGATGTGCTGCAACCGCTCTTCGAATGTTGGCAAATCTGCCCGACGGCGAACCGGCCTTGGCGATCCAGGTCTTAGCGGCCTTCGTGAAATCTTTTTGAACGGCGCGTCCGTATAAGTCTGACCGTTACATGCGCCTCCATAGACCACTGCCGTTACATAAAGGTTTTGCCACTTGGTGTCACCGGCGGCTCCGCCCGGCCCGCCAGCATTGCCGACGAAGCCGACCAGGTTTCCTTGAGAATCCGATCCGAAGAACTCCAACACGTCACCGGAGGCAATGCTGGGGGAATTCTTGCTGTCGATGGTCAGGTTCGAGAAACAGGAATTTCCTGTCCCCGCAACTGATCCGGTGAGATTAAAATTGCCATCTTCCATCAGCATGATCGTCGCGCTGAATTCTGATCCACCCGCGTCCGGTGTAAATGATCCAACGTACGTTCCACTGGCAGGCTTGAACAGGATTGCGGTGAATCCGCTTCCATTATCGTTCCCTCCGCAATTCGGCCCGGCAGAGTTGAACTGGACATTGCTCCCGGTCACGGTGACACCGTCAGCGCCCAATAATCCGGTCATGGAATAGGACTCGCCGCCGTCAACGAAAGGCTGAAACGAGACGAAAGCCGCCGTGTTGAAATCCGCGGATAGATTTGCATTGATGCCGGTCCCGCTGGCGACGCACACGGAGTTGGTAAACGCATGATCCTGAAGTCCATTGTTCGATAACGTTTCCGTCGACGAACCGATCGATTGGATGTCTTCGTCGAAAGTGAACTCCGTTTCGCCCACCTGCCCTGGCGGCGGATTCGACGTGTTCGACAGGCGGAGATCCCACATGCCGCTCAGGTTGGGCATGGACGATGGCCAATTGTTCACCAAATTAGCCGCGTTCACGCTACCGATCCCAGTGGCAAAGTCCCATCCGGTCGTTGTCCCATAGGCTGGTTGGTATGTGGCGTTGGAGGTAGACATCACGCCGACGATCCCATTCCCGCTCGTGCCGCCTGGATCGTAGCAATTGAAGATATTCGTGCTATCGAGGAAGCCGCAGTCCACGTCCATGTCGCCCAGGGTTACGTCATAGAACACGCACGTGCCGGCGACCGTGTTGCCATTCGACGAATTACAAGACGGATTTCCACTCGGACCGTATTCGGCCGAAGCGAGCTGGTAATAGACAGGATTGGGATTCCCTTGTCGCGCACCGGCCTTTTGATTCACGAGCGCCTGAATGCCCGCCATGATCGGCGACGCAAAAGAGGTCCCGCCGGCGCCGGACCAATTGGTCGGATCGCCTGCGCAGACGGCACCTCCGTTCGCTGTGTCGGACCAGCAGAACACGTAATAGTGCCCGAATATACCGTCAGCCGCGAAGAGAGAGACATCCGGAGTATCGCGCACGCCGTCGTTCGGGTTGCCAACTACCGACTGCCACGAAGGCTTCGCCCATCCCTGGCATGTACCACCCACCACGCCCGCGACCGATGGACTGCCGCTTGCGCAAGCGCTTGGGCCGCCACCTCCACCAACTGTGTCCTGGAGAAGGAATCCGATATTGCTGAGATCGTTGCAGAAACCACTTGGTCCATACGTCGGCGGGCCAGCACCATAGAAAATCGAAACGAGCACGCTAGCGCACGAATCGTTCCACGGAATTTCAGGTATGTAGGAAATTGCAGAGCCGAAATTCGCAGTGTTCGTTGGATTCCAGTAAGTGGCGTTCGTGCCGGAGAACGTGTCGCTGAAGTCCGTGCCGCCCACCGACACGTTGTACGCGGTGGACGCAAACGCGTTCACGCCGATTCCGTGTGTGGCCATTGTCGCGCCGTTGTCGCAGCCAGTTGTTCCGCTGTCGCCCGCGGCGACAAACACTGAGACGCCCTCTGTAACCGCCTGTTGATAAGCCGAATTGTAAGCTGCGTTTGCTGCCGCGCCATTGACTGTCTCGCACTGGCCGTAGCTGATGCTCATGATCGCCGGCGGCTGCGTCGCCGCATTGATCAGGTTCTCAATTGCAATCAGCCCGCCAAACGTGGTGGTTGAATCCGCGCAGGTAGCCATCAAGATTGCCGCGTTCGGCGCAGCCGCACTGGCCCATTCCGCATCCAGGATCGCCTCGGCGTCGTTGGGAGCGATTACTCCCGGGTCAGTACAATTATTTGGGCCGCTTGAAGGCGGAGGAAAAACCGTATTGAACGACCCGCCCGTGTAACCGGAAAGCCCGAACGTCGAGCGGAATGTGCCCCAGTCCGAAGTGCTGAACACATCGGTGTCCTCGATCACCACAATCGTCTGGCCCTGACCGGAAATTCCCGCGCCGAACAACGGATTCAAATTGTAAATGGTCGCCAGGTCCTCAGGCACCATCGCATAATTTCCCGCGGAATCCGTAAACAGCGGCTTCGTTCTTCGCATCTTGTGCATGGCATGCGGCCGGAAATCGTTCAAGGAGACAACACCCGCGATCACCGGCGCCAACGCCACAGGAATTTGAGGATCTTGCATGTTCGCAACATGCTGTTCCCCGTTTACCTCCAGATGATGGATCTCGGTATGAAATGTCCGGTGCACCTGCCCTGCCGTTCCGGAAAAATCGATTACCATCCCGCTGGGATATGCAAGATTCACTCGAAATCCGTGCGATTCGAGCCATCGTGTGATCGCGTTGAGCTCGTGGCTCGGCAATCCATACTTCTCCCCGAATTTCCGGGCGACGGTCCACCGGTGAAAGTTTGGGGACCCCTTCGTGTGGAGTTCCTCGATGAATTGTTGCAGAGACCGCTCTTGCTCGGGAGACCGCCTCAACTGCAACAGCATATGCTCCATGGCAAAATTGTCCGCGACGATCCCGCGATCATTTTCCCTTCTTGCCTCAGGGCGGGTGTTCCCGCGCAAAGTGACCATCTTGTTTTCGTCGAGATTTTCCGTGATCAGCGGACGGCCAAACTGCCCTGATTCCTGTTGAGCACGGGATGGACTGCCGGCAAACAGAAATACAACGGCCGCAGTAGCTAATGAGGCAATTACATTTTTTTCTATCATCAGTTTCATCTCTTACCGAAGGTTGACTGCCGAAGGAATCCTAGCGGGAACTTTCTTGATGGCTGTTGGACCACCGCCATACCTGGTCCTTGGGATCGAAACGGGCCGGTCCTCATCGCCATACCTCCTATAAGGACGCGCCATTTGCTGCAGGTCTAATACGACCGGGGAATATGCGATGCGCTGGTCTTCGATTGTACTGGGAACAAAACCCGAATATTACTGGTCGAAAGAACAGATTTGGGACAGGGTGTTGCTGCTTAGAATTACCTGCAATTCCACTTTCCTGGACAAAACAACTCAGCGCCTGCTTTAGAATGTTCCCCGCATGCCCACCGCGCCCACCCTCGACCGCCTCCGCGTTGTTCTCGTTTCTGCGCGCAACCCGCTCAACATCGGCGCGGCTGCTCGCGCCATGAGCAACTTCGGCTGCCGCCACCTGCGCGTGGTGAATCCCTACGAAGCCAGCTTTCGCGAAGCGCGCTCAGCCGTCGGCGCCTCCGACGTCCTCGCCGCCGCCGAAGAGTTCAAGACCGTTGCCGAAGCCGTCGCCGATTGCACTCTCGTCGTCGGCACCACCGCCGTGCGCCACCGCGATTTGCAGCACACCGTCCGCCGCCTCGAAGACGGCGCGCGCCTGATCCGCAAACGCCTCGGCTCGAGACGCGTCGCGCTCCTCTTCGGCTCCGAAAAATTCGGCCTTTCGAACGATGACATGAGCCACTGCCACTGGCTCATGCGCATCCCCACCCACGAACAAAATATTTCGATGAACCTCGGCCAAGCGGTCGCCGTCTGCCTCTACGAACTCATCCGCGATCCGAAAGCTGCGCGGCCGGGGGAAAAACTTCCGCTCGCAGCCGCCGCCGAAGTCGAACGCCTCACTGAAGTGCTGCTCGAAAACCTGTTCGCCAGCGGTTATCTCACTCGCCGCCGCGTCGCCGACGCCGAACTCCGCATCCGCCGCCTTGTCCGCCGCCTGAATCTGCCGGCGCGCGACGCCGTCATCTGGGTCGGCATCATGCGCCAGCTCCTCTGGAAAATGCGTTCCGGTACAAACGTGGGCCACGCGCCAGAAAAGTAGAATTCTTCGGGTAGCAGTGATATCGTGAGCGCAATCAGTCCCCCGAATTCCTGGCAAGGAAGGAGGATTCCGTGCGGCAACCCGCTCCCGCCCTCGATTTAGGTCACGACTTCAAAGGCCAGCTCCTGCGGCCGAGTGACCCAGGCTACGACGAAGCTCGCAAAGTCTGGAACGGCATGATTGACAAGCGCCCGGCAATCGTCGCCCGCTGCACGGGGGTTGCCGACGTAATCCAATGCGTTAATTTTGCTCGCGCCAACAATCTGCCCCTCGCTGTGCGCGGGGGCGGCCACAATCTTTCCGGCAACGCCGTCTGCGACAGCGGACTCGTGATTGACCTCTCGCACATGAAGAGCGTGCGGGTCGATCCCACACGCCGCAGGGCTCGCGCGGAGCCCGGCGTGTTATGGCGCGAATTCGACCGCGAGACTCAGGCGTTTGGCCTGGCCACCACTGGCGGCCAAATTTCCTCGACGGGCATCGCCGGCCTCACCCTGGGCGGCGGGTGGGGCTATCTTGCGCGACGCTATGGCCTGGCTTGCGACAATCTGCTCTCGGCCGATGTGGTCACGGCCAACGGGAAATTCCTCACCGCCAGCGCTCAGGAAAATTCGGATTTGTTCTGGGGCCTGCGGGGTGGTGGCGGCAACTTTGGTGTCGCCACTTCGTTCGAGTACCAGCTCTTTCCTTTAGGTCAGGTTCTCGCCGGTATTGTGGCTTACCCTTTGCGGCAGGCAAAGGAAGTCCTCAAGCTCTACCGTGATTTCACCAAAGCGTCGCCGGACGAAATGGCCTCCGGCGCCGTCCTCATCAGCTTGCCTGACGGCACCGCCGTCGTGGGTGTCGTCGTCTGCTACAGCGGCCCGCCCACAGACGGGGAACGGCTGCTGAAACCGCTCAAGACTTTCGGCCCGCCGTTGATGAATCAGATCGGCATGATGCCCTACACGGCGGCTCAACAATTAATCGACGGATTTTATCCGTCCGGCCTGCAAAACTACTGGAAGTCTAGCTTCCTGAGCAAAATCAGCGACGACGTGATCGACATCATGGTGGCCTACTGCAACAATCGCCCCACGCCCATGTGCCACGGTCTGATCGAGCACCAGTTAGGCGGCGCCGTGTCTCGCGTAGATCGAGGCGCCACCGCTTTTGTCCACCGCGATGTGGAGTACAGCTTCATGGCGCTCGGCGTGTGCACAGACCCGGCCGAAAGCGCGAAATGCACTAAGTGGGCGCGCGAGTTCTGGGAGGCCATGCAGCCTTGCTCGACCGGCGCGGTGTACGTGAACTATCTGGGCCGCGAGGCGGACGAAGGTCCCGAGCGGGTCAAGGCCGCCTACGGCCCCGAGAAGTATGCGCGCCTGGTCGCGCTGAAAAACAAATACGATCCCGGCAATCTGTTCCGTCTCAATCAAAACATCAAGCCCGGCTAGTTGCCACCTCTTCGGTTTCAGTAGCACAGACACTCCTGTCTGTGCTCTTCGCTCTAGCCTCCCGTAGCGCCGGCGTCCCACCGCCTCATAGCCTTGGCATTTGCCCTCTGTGGCACAGCCACTCTTGCCTGCCCTGAGTGTCGTGCCGAAGAGGCTGTGCGCTTTTCCGCCCCGTCGCCCCGTCCGCTGCCTGAAGCTCCCCGCACGCGACGCCGTCGTCTGGGTTGGCATCATGCGCAAGCTCCTTTGGAAGATGCGCTCCGTTGTGGCCTCACATAGTCAGGGCCCATCGGGGTTTGACGCGGATGCGTGTGTTACATTATTCGGGTCATGAGAGCCGCATTGATCATCGGGATTCTGTTGACGAGCACAGTCATAAAACCAGTCCAAGAACAGCAGTCGGTTTCCAAGACATCAAAACATGGATCAGCGGTTCAGCAGAATCCCCAACCAGCCACACCTCCCGTAGTGAACTCCACTCCGTACGACGAATTCAAAGAAAATCGCAATTTGCCGAATCGAAAGAAGTGGGATTGGCACGAAGCGATCGCTCCACAGTACCTGTCGAACTGGGCATTGGTGCTTGTGGGGATAGGCGGATTTATTGCAGCGGTCTGCACGCTCCGTTCCATCGGTCGGCAGACTGGGATTGCAAACCGAGCCTACCTTGCTGCGGGAGAGCCACGTATCGAAAAAAGCGAAGCCCACTTTCCAGTCTGGAATTATGGGCACGTGGCTGGAAGAATCATCAACGTAGAGGTTGAAATACTCGTTCAAGACCTGCAAGGAAAAGAAAAGTATCGGGATAGCACGAAGAAAGCAGAAGACATGATAGTTGTTCCCGGTGAACCGCAGGCTGAAGCTTGTGCTTTGAACGTTTCCCTCCCCAAAGGAGCCATTCTGGATAATGCTCAAATCGTGATAAGCACGACTTTGATTTACGATACTGGATTCAACCAGACTGACACGCTGAACTTTGTGCGCGTTTATATGACTAATGTCAGGAAATGGGTGACGGCTGCAGTGATCATGGAAGTATCCTTTCCAGAAGGAGATACAAACAAAATGGCAAATTAGGACACTGCCCGTTTTTCGGGCAATTTGCCCGGCTTGACGCGTCGGCGTATAATTATCCGTTTACGCTCATGCCGACGGAACCCACTGTAAAGACTGCGCCCGTACAATCGGCCCGGCCCCCTGTCCCGGCCGACGTCGAAGAAATCCGCGTCCGCGGCGCGCGCGTCCACAACCTGAAGAACATCGACTTCGCCATCCCGCACAACGCCATCACAGTCGTCACCGGCGTTTCCGGCTCCGGCAAGTCCAGCCTCGCATTCGACACGCTCTATGCCGAGGGACAGCGCCGCTACATCGAATCGCTCTCCGCCTACGCACGGCAATTCCTCGAGCGCATCGAAAAGCCCGACGTGGACGAAATCACCGGCATCGCCCCGGCCATTTCCATCCGCCAGAAAAATTCCACGCGCAATCCGCGCTCCACCGTCGCCACCGCCACCGAGATTTACGACTACCTGCGCCTGCTCTACGCGCGCGTCGGCCACACGTTCTGCTTCCGCTGCGGCGAAGAAGTCCGCAAAGACACGCTCGACGAAATCGCCGCCCGCGTCCTCGCGCTGCCGCACGGCCGCCGCTTCTATGTCCTCTACGAGCTGCGACTCGCACCCGACCTGGCGCCGAATGCGCCGCGTGCAAAGAAGCCCGCGCGCCCCACTCCGGATTCAATTCGCCAGACGCTCGTAAGTCTGCGCAAGCGCGGCTTCAACCGCCTCTACCAAGCCGGGCGCGTTTTCGAATTCTCGTCGCCCGAAGAAATGCTCGACATGGATTTCTCGAAGCCCGCCTACGTCCTCGTGGACCGGCTCGCCCTCGCGCCGGAAATTCGTTCGCGCCTGATGGATTCGATCGAAATCTGTTACCGCGAGGGGCGCGGCGAGGCCATCCTCGAATTCGTTCCCGAGCCGCAACCGGACGGCGTATCGCAAGCAGCGCCCGCCACTCCCGAGCGCATGATCTTCAACGAGCGCTTTGAGTGCAAAAAATGCGGCGCCGTCTATCAGGAACCCGAGCCGCGACTCTTCTCCTTCAACAGCCCCTACGGCGCGTGCCCTCGCTGCCAGGGGTTTGGCAACCCGGTTGACTTCGATCTGGATCGCGTCGTCCCCGACAAAGGCAAATCGCTCGCCGATGGCGCCATCGAGCCGTGGACCAAGCCGCGCTATCGCCAGCTCGCGATCGAAATGCGCCGCTTCGCGCGCGCCAAAGGCATCCCCACCGATGTTCCCTTCCGCGATCTCACCGCGGCGCAGCGCGACGCGATCCTAGATGGTGAGAAGAATGAAGACTACGCGGGAGTGAAGGGTTTCTTCACCTGGCTCGAGCGCAAAAAATACAAATTGCACGTGCGCGTTTTTCTCAGCCGCTATCGCGGTTACGCGCTCTGTCCCGACTGCCACGGGACGCGCCTGCGCGCCGAAGCTCGTGCCGTGAAAATCGCCGGCCGCTCCATTACGGAAGTCTGCCAGATGACCGTGAAGGAAGCGCGACCCTTCTTTGAAACCTTGCTGCTCAGCCCGGCGGAATCCACGATCGCGGATAAAGTGCTGGAAGAAATTCAGCAGCGCCTGCGCTTCCTCGATGAAGTCGGCCTCGACTATCTTTCGCTCGACCGCCTCACCTCCACACTTTCAGGCGGCGAAGCGCAGCGCATTCAACTTGCCACTTCTCTCGGCTCGCATCTCGTGGGCGCGCTCTACGTGCTCGATGAGCCTTCCATCGGCCTGCACCCGCGTGACACGAATCGCCTGATCGAGATTCTCAAAAGCCTGCGCGACCTCGGCAATACGTTGCTCGTCGTCGAGCACGACCCCGACACGATTCTCGCCGCTGATAATATTCTCGATCTCGGCCCCGGCGCGGGCGAGCACGGCGGCAAACTGATATTTGCCGGTGACCGCAAAGCCCTGCTCGCGGATAAATATTCGCTGACGGGCCGCTATCTTCGCGGCGAACTGAAAATTGCAGTGCCTACGCGCCGCCGCAAATCGCAAGGCAAATTCCTGAAGATCACCGGCGCGCACAGCCATAATCTGAATGGCGTGGACATCATGATTCCACTCGGCGTCCTTGTAGCCGTCACCGGCGTTTCCGGCTCCGGAAAATCCACGCTGGTCTATGACGTCCTCTACAAGGCGCTCCAGGCAAAGCGCACCGGCGGCAACTGGCGCGAAGTCTGCGATCGCCTCGACGGTGACGCGGCACTCAGCGCCATCGAAATGGTGGACCAGTCGCCCATCGGCCGCACGCCGCGTTCGAATCCCGCCACCTACTTGAAAGCGTTCGATCCGATCCGCGAAGCCTTCGCTTCTACGCCCGAAGCGAAAAAGCGCAGCTTCACAGCGGGCCATTTTTCGTTCAATATTCCCGGCGGGCGCTGCGAGGCTTGCCAGGGCGACGGTACGGTCACCGTCGAAATGCGTTTCCTCGCCGATGTGGAATTGGTTTGCGAGGAATGCCGCGGCACGCGCTACAAGAGCAGCGTGCTCGATGTGCGCTACAAGGAAAAGAATATTCACGACGTGCTGCAAATGACCGTGCGCGAGGCGCTCACATTTTTCGCGGCGAATCCCAAGGTCACCGCTCGCCTCCGCGTGCTCGAAGAAGTTGGCCTCGGCTATTTGCGCCTCGGACAATCCGGCACCACGCTTTCCGGTGGCGAAGCGCAACGCCTGAAATTGGCAGCGCATGTTACGCGACAGGAGAACACCGGCATCCTGTATATTTTCGACGAGCCCACCACCGGGCTGCACTTCGACGATATTCAGAAGTTGCTCACCGCATTTCGAAAACTGATTGAAGGCGGCGCGTCCGTGCTGATCATCGAGCACAATCTCGACGTCATCAAATCCGCCGACTGGATGATTGACCTTGGCCCTGAAGGCGGCGATGCCGGCGGACGCGTAGTTGCCGTGGGAACTCCCGAACAGGTCGCGCGCAATTCGCAATCGCACACGGGAAAATATCTCGCGCGCGTCTTGAATTCACGCAACGGTGCGAATCACACGAACCACATGCTGCCGGGCGCGGCCAATGGCCCGGGGCAAAATCGTTCGACTTCATGAGCCTTCGCTCGATTTCGCTGGCGTTCTGCGCGCTGGCAATTTTTTTCAGCGCCGTCGGAACTATCTCCGCACAGACCAGCACTTCCCATACGACGAAATCCCATCAAGTCCAGGACTCGCAAGCAATCGAACTGAACAACTTGCTCGATGAAGCGCAGGCCGCGATGGGGAAAAATGACTACGCATCCGCCGTCGAAAGCTACCAGAAATATCTCGCCAAGAAGCCCGACGACGCCGGCAGTCACTTTCAACTCGGCTATGCCTACGTAGCCCTACACAAACCTTCCGAGGCGAGGGCCGAGTATGAACGCGCGATCGCGCTCGATCCAAAGATGGCGCCCGCGTATTTGAATCTTGGCTTGATATTGCTCGAATCCGATCCAGCCGCCGCCATTGCTCCTCTACAAAAGGCCGTCGAATTGCTCCCCAGCGACGCGGAGCCAAAATATTTTCTTGGTGCCGCCTATGAACGCTCCGGAAATTCTGCGCTCGCCATCGAGGAGTATCAGGCCGCCGAAAAACTCGACCAAAAGCGTTTCGAGACCCGTCTGGCGCTCGGTCGTGCCCTGCTGAAGGCGGCTCGTCCACTAGAAGCAGAATCCGAATTCCACGCTGCCCTTGATCTGCGCCCTGATTCCGCCCCCGCCGAACTTGGGATCGCCCAAAGCCTGGCCGCCGAACAGAAACCCGAGGCGGCGGCACGGGAGCTTGCTGAATATCTGAAACTGCAGCCCAACGACGCCGAAATCCGCGTGGAGCGCGCATTTTTGCTTGTGAGTATTGGGATGGATGATGCCGCCGCTTCCGAACTGAATCTTGCCTCCAAATCCGGCCCTGAAAGTGTTCGCGCCCTCAAACTTCGCGCGCGTATTTATTTTCGGGCGAAGCGCTATGACGATGCGGTCCCGGTTCTCCAGCAGGCTGCTGCGCTTGCGCCGCAAGATCCGGACATCCCCGCGCAGCTTGGTCACATCTATCTGGAGAAAAAGGATTTTCCGAATGCTGTTCGAGAGTTGATTGTGGCGCTGAAAGTGAGTCCAAACGACAACGCCGTGCTCGGAGATCTTGTCGCTGCCGAATACCTGAACAAGAATTATCCCGCGGCTCTCGAGGGACTTGATCTCCTGGCGAAACGCGAAACGCTGCCGCTCGGTACGCTGTTCGTCCGCGCGACCTGTTACGATAAACTAGGCCAGGCGGCCGAGGCACTCAAGGCCTATCGGGAATTTCTTTCGCTCAATCAGGACGAGAAGAGCGACATGTATTTTGAAGCGGCCGCGCGCGCACGCTTTCTCGCTCGTGAGTTGAAAGAAAAAAAGAGGTAGCGCGTGTTCCAGTTTCTCCATTTGACCGCCTGGCTCCTGTCCGCAAGTCTTCTGTTCGGAGTGCAGAATCTTCAGGAGCAGGCCGCTAAATTTCGCGCGCATTTCGCCCAGGAGTCCGACCCCCTCCGCAAGGCCCGTTTAATGACCCATTATGGGGATTTGCAGTTTCAAGACATGCAAAGCGCGCTTGATGACGGAAACATCGCCCAGGCGGTTGTAGATCTCAGGAACTTTCGCGACCAGGCGCTTTCCTGCTCGAAAAGTCTGGATGCGAAAGAAGCGGATCCGGAAAAACATTCCGGCGGCTTCAAACAGCTTCAAATATCCGTGCGCGAGTCACTCCGCAGGCTGGAAGACATCATCGTCCGTTTGAACGCCGACGACAACAAACCGTTTATTGAAGTCCGCAATGACCTGGAGGAGCTGGACCGGCATCTGGTCAAGGAACTGTTCCCGCGCCAGCCGGCCGTGGACCCGAAACAGTCGAAGCCGAAAAGTTAGGAGGCCGCCATGCAGAAGTCCACCTGCGCATTTGCTTTGATTGCCGCGTTGCTGATGCCATCCGTTTCCTTCGCGCATCGTCTTCCCCTTGTGCCACAGAAAAAAGATTACTTGAGCGAGAGTGAGGCGGACAAAATCCGCGAGGCGGAAACGCCGGATCAGCGCATCCGAATTTTCATGGAGTTTGCCGAAGATCGCTTGAAAAAATTCCAATACGAGCTCACTCGAAAAGTGCCCGAGCGCCGGCGCTCAGAAGTACTGAATGGCCTCCTCAATGGCTACGCGGGCTGCGTGGACGATGCCGCCGATCAGATCGATGTCGCACGCGAAAAACAAGCAGACATCCGTTCGGCCCTCAAATTGATGAAGTCCAAGGGCCAACAATTTCTGGACGTGCTCGAAAAACTGGATCAGGGTGGACCTGAATTCGACACTTATAAGGACACTCTCGAGGATGCGGTGGAGGGAACCAAGGATGCTCTCGCCGATGTCGACAAGGCAGAAAAAGATTTGGCGCCCCCGCCTGTGCGGAGGCGAGCCTCGTGAAGCAAATGCGCGAGCGCGGCCGGCTGGTCCCCGGAGGGGAGCGGCTATTTCAGCGTATTTACACACGCCTCGGCTGTGAGGGGCGTCCGCCGCACTTCGTCGTGGAATACCATCCGTATTCAGATTTGACGCACACAATCCGTCTTCGCGAAGATACCGCGCATGTGCGCCTGTCGGACGTGCTGCGCGGCGCGCCCACGACAATTTTCGAAGCGGCGGCTTCCCTCCTGCTCGGACGGTTGTATCGCCGCGGCGCCCCCGCGGAACTCCTCGCAACCTATCGCAAATTTTCCTATGCCCCCGCGACACGCCGAAAACTTTTGCTGCTCCGGCAGCGCCGAGCGCGCAAAGCCGAGCATCGTCCCGCCGGTTCTCATCATGATCTGGCTCCGCTCTTCGAGCGGCTCAACCGGCGCTACTTTGAGAATTCGCTTCCCACGCCGCGGTTGGGATGGAGCAACCGCGGGTGGCGATCGCAGCTCGGCTGCTTCGATCCGGCGCTGCAGCAAATTGTGATCAATCGTCAGCTCGACGGAAGTGCTGTGCCTGAATACGTTGTCGCTTACGTGCTCTATCACGAAATGCTTCACCTGAAACACCCAATGCGGTTTGAACGGTGCCGCAGAAAGTCGCACTCGCCGGCATTCCGAAAAGAAGAAAAGCGGTTCGCGGATTATCAGCGCGCGATGAAATTCCTCGATCGCTTCGCTGCCTATTAATTGTGCGTTGTCAGATTGACGCCGCTACTCGCCGGAGAGTTTTTCGATCTTTTTGCGCACATTTTTTGCGTCGGGCGCATTGGGAAAAACCTGCAGATATTCCTTGTAGTATTTCAGCGCTTCCGATTTGTCGCCCTTTTTCTGATAGGCTTCGCCCAGTAACAGCCTCGGCTTCGCAAAATTCGGGCGCTGTACGATGGCGTCCTTGAAACGGTCGATGGCCGCGTCCACATCGCCCTTGTGCAAATAAAACATCCCGACTTCCAGATCTTTCTGCGCGGGATAGGGATCGTATCGCTCGAGGGGCTGGCCCAGTTTTTGTTCTGGCTTTTGGTCCGGTTTTGTTTCGGGCTTCTCTTCGGGTTCAGGCGGCAATACTTTTTTTGAGCTCGATTCTTGCGTTGTGTCGGCCGCTTTCTTTTCAGGATCGGGCGGAGGTTGTTGCTTCTCCTGCGCGTAGAGCGCGGGACTCGCGAGAAGCACACCTAGCAGCAAGATTTGGGGGCCGGTTCGCATTCCCTCCACCTTCTAGTTAGGCTTGGATTCCGTTTGCTATCATGGACGTTGCCTCCGCTGCGGTGCGAGCGGTGAGAATCAACGCGCACATTGTAACGCGACTCGATGGAACTCCGCGACAAAGTCGACCAGCTCCCGCAGCAGCCCGGCGTGTACCTCTTCAAGAACGCGGGCGATGTCATCATTTACGTCGGGAAAGCGCAATCGCTGCGCAGTCGGGTGCGATCCTACTTCCTCGAATCGAGCCAACAGGACGCGAAGACCGGCTCACTGGTGCGCGAAATCTCCGATCTCGACTACATCGTGGTGGACAATGAAAAAGAGGCTCTCGCGCTCGAAAATAATCTGATCAAGCGGCACAAGCCTAGATTCAACGTCCTGCTCCGCGACGATAAAACCTATCCCTACATTCGCTACACCGCCTATGAGAAGTTTCCGCGTGTTTACGTCACGCGGCGCCTGAACAAAGATGGCTCGATTTATTTCGGGCCCTACTTTCCGGCAAGCCTTGCGTATCGCCTGGTCCATTTGATCCACAAACATTTTCTGGTGCCGTCGTGCACGGTTGACTTGACGCGCATGCACCCGCGCCCGTGTCTCCAATATTACATTCATCGCTGCCTTGGCCCGTGCGTCGAGGGGCTGGTGACGGACGAGCGTTACTCGGAAGCCGCGCGCGATGTTCGATTGTTTCTCGAAGGACGCCGCAACGATCTGGCAAAAAGCCTCGAAGCACGCATGCAGCGTGCCTCGGACGAGGAGCGCTTTGAAGAAGCGGCCGGTTATCGCGACCTGCTGCGCACGCTCGCGGAAATGGAAGAGCGCCAAAAAATCGCCGCGGCATCCGGTGACGACACCGACGTGATTGCGTGGTATGCCGAACCGCCGCAGGTGGCCGTGAATCTTTTTCATTTGCGCGGCGGGCGCGTGGTGGACCGGCGTGATTTCTATTGGGAAGATCTTGAGGAATTCGTTCCCGCGGAATTTCTTCCGTCTTTGTTGAAACAACTGTATCTCGATGCCGCCTACCTGCCGAAATACATTCATACGCCCATGGATTTTGACGATCGCGAGCTGCTCGAAGAAATTCTGAGCGAAACCGCACGCCACCGCGTTGAAATCCTGAATCCGCAGCGCGGAACAAAACATGCGTTTCTCGAGTTGGTCGAGAAAAACGCGCAGCATTCTTTCACGCAGCGGTTCCGCGTTTTGAAGCCAAACTCCAAGGCGATTATAGAAGCGCTCGAATTCGCGCTCACCCTTCCCGAGCGGCCAAAACGAATTGAAGGCTTCGACATTTCGCACATTCAAGGATCCGACACGGTTGCTTCGATGGTGGTCTGGGAAGAAGGGCGCATGAAGAAATCGGACTACCGCAAATTTATCATTCGCGGCGAGGCCATGGTGGATGGCGCGGAAAAGCGCGACGGACTGCTGCGCGACGATTTTGCGAGCATGCGCGAAGCCGTCGAGCGGCGCTACCGCCGGTTGCAGGAAGAACGCAGGCCGCTGCCGAGCCTGATCCTGATTGACGGAGGGCTGGGCCAGCTTCACGCCGCCGCTCAAGCGCTCGAAAAACTCGAGATCATCAATCAACCGGTAGCGAGCATCGCGAAGAAGGAAGAAATCCTGTACGTACTGGGTCGAGAGCACGAGCCGATTGTTCTCGAGCGCCATTCGCCGGTTCTGCATTTGATTCAGCAAATCCGGGACGAAACGCACCGCTTCGCCGTAACTTTCCATCGCCAGCGCCGCTCGAGTCGTCGCCTGCGCACATCGTTGACGGAGATTCCCGGCATTGGCGAGCGCACCGCGCAAAAACTGCTCCAGCGATTCGGCAGTGTGGCACGGCTACGCAATCTCACTCTTGCGGAACTCTCCGCGGAATTGCCGCGCGCGCAAGCCCGGCGAGTATTCGATGGGCTGCACTCGGAAAGCACGCCGAGCCCAACTGCTGGCTGAGTGCCGTACGGGTGCGTATGTTGGGTGTTTCCATGCCTTCGAGCGCTTGCTTGCCTGTACTGGAAAGCCTATGCTACTCTGAAATTTGGAGGTGACAGATGACCGATAATGCAGGCTCGAAGGTCAGCTTTTTTCTCGTTGGATTGGGCATTGGAGCCCTGGTCGGACTGTTGTTTGCGCCGAAGTCGGGGGAAGAGACACGCGAATACTTGACGTCGAAGGCCGATGAAGGCCGCGACTATGCTCAAAAGAAAGCGCGCGAGCTCCGCGACCGCGCGGAAGATTTGATCGAGCGCAGCAAAGAAATCATGGCACGGCAGAAGGATTCACTCTCGTCTGCGGTTGAGGCAGGCAAAGATGCCTACCAACGGGAGAAGTCGAAAGCGTCGTAGCTCCTTGAAGGAGTCCGATGACCGGCTTGGTTGAAGCGTTCATCATTATTGCAGGGGTCGCCATTGTGATTCAGATGGTCATCCTGGTGGCGATGTTTGTCCAGATGAAAATGGCCATCGAAAATTTCACGCGCATTGCGAACGACCTGCAGGGACGCATCGACCCGATCCTGCTGCGCGTAAACCGCATTCTCGAGGATTCCGAGGACCGCATCTCGAGTGTGATGGGCGATGCCTCGGAAATTACCCGGATCGCTCGCGGGCAGGCGCAAAAAGTAGACCGCATTTTCACCGAGGCAGTCGAACGGCTGCGCATCCAAGTGATCCGCGCGGACCAGATTCTTACCGGGGCGCTCGAAGTGGTCGAAGACGCCGGCTCAAAATTCCGCAAGACGCTCTGGACTCCCATCCACCAGGCGTCCGCGCTGCTGAAGGGCTTGAAAGTCGGGCTCGATTTTATCCGCGGCCAACAGCGACGGCGGGCGGAACCTGATTCCGCAACCCAGGACGAAGAACTCTTCATCTGAAACGGGGCCGGCAATTGCCGCGGGCCAATTTCCCCAGCCACATTTTTCAGAAAATAGACCATCTGCGGGCAAAGAGATCTCACTCTCGCTTCACTCGCTCAGGATGGCGACGCTTGCTCGATCGTCAACGAATCCAGCCGCCGCCGAGAACTTTTTCTCCGGCGTAGAACACGGCTGCCTGGCCGGGAGTGATAGCGCGCTGCGGATCGCGAAAAGTTACCCGCGCGGTCGTGGGGTCGAGCGCCGTGATTTCCGCCGCGGCGGGTTCGTGGCGATTGCGAATGCGAACCATGGCCTCGACGGGGCCGGCGGGAAACGCAATCGAAATCCAATTCACGTCGCGGACTTCACAGGTATTGCTGCGGAGATCCGCGTCTTCTCCGACCACGAGGCGATTGTTCGCGCGATCGAGTGAAACCACATACATGGGACGGCCGGTGAAAAATCCCAGGCCGCGGCGCTGGCCGACGGTGTAATGGTGCAGGCCGTTGTGCCGGCCAAGCACTTCGCCGCGGGCCGTGACAATTTCGCCGGTTTCTTCCGGCAGCTTGCTTCCCTGCTCCTGCAAATATCCCTCAATGAAGCGGACGTAGTTTCCAGTCGGAACAAAACAAATTTCCTGGCTCTCGGGCTTTTCGGCGACAGGCACTTCGAGGCGCCGCGCGATTTCTCGGACTTTCTGCTTGTTGAGTTCGCCGAGAGGGAAATCGGTGCGCGCGAGCTGCTCCTGCGTGAGGCCGAAGAGAAAATAGGATTGGTCCTTCGATTCATCCACGGCGCGGAGCAATTCATACCGCCGCGTTTCCGGATTGTGGCGGACGCGCGCGTAATGGCCCGTGGCGATGCGGTCGGCGCCAATCTGGCGGGCGGTGAGGAGTAGTTGATCGAACTTCACGTGATTATTGCAGAGCGTGCACGGGATGGGCGTGCGGCCCTCGAGATAATCGCCAACGAACGGGCGGATGACGGTTTCTTCGAACTCACGCTCGAAATTCACGACGTAAAAAGGCATGCCGAGATGCTCGGCGACGCGGCGCGCGTCGTACACATCGTCGGCAGAGCAGCAGCGATGCTGCACCGGGCCATCGGCCGCGAGTTGCGGCAAGCGGCGCTGATTCCAAAGCTGCATGGTGAGCCCGACGATGCTTTCTCCGCGCTCATGCAGGATTGCTGCGACGGTTGAGCTGTCCACGCCGCCGCTCATGGCGACCGCGGTAGTGGCGGGCGCGCTTGAAGGAAGCACATTCTCTCCATGCGCGATGGGCTGCAAAACCGCTTCGCGAGCGCTCATTGGGCGGCCACCATTTTGGGAGCATGCGGCGAAATGGAGCGGAGGCGCTCGACAACGGCAGCGACCACAGCGATCGCATGGTCGATTTCCTTATCGGTTGTCGGGCGGCCAAGACTGAAACGCAAGCTCGAGCGTGCTTCGTCGGGTGAAAGGCCGGCGGCGAGAAGCACATGCGATGGCTCGACGGCACCTGATGAGCAGGCCGCGCCTGTTGAGACCGCTACGCCCTGAAGATCGAGCGCAATGAGCATCGCTTCGCCGCCCGCTCCGGCAAAAGTGAGATTGGTGGTGTTGCCGACGCGGCGCGTGCGTTCGCCAGTCACGCGTACGGACGGAATCGCGGCCAGCAGCGCGGCTTCGAAGCGATCGCGCATGGCAGTGATGCGTGATGTGTCAGCCGCCAAATTCTTTCGCGCGAGTTCCGCGGCCTTGCCCAGGCCGACGATGCCGGGAACGTTTTCTGTGCCCGGACGACGGTCGCGCTCGTGATGTCCACCAAAGAACCGCGGTTCGAGCGGCGTGCCCGAGCGGACGTAGAGAGCGCCGATTCCTTTTGGGCCGTAAATTTTGTGCGCGGAAACGCTGAGCAGGTCCACAGCGAGCCGATTCACGTCGATTGGCAACTTTCCTGCCGCCTGCACGGCATCGCAATGGAAATAGATGTCGGCTTCGCCGGCGATTTTTCCGATTTCTTCGATGGGCTGGATCGTGCCCAGTTCATTGTTCGTCTGCATCACGCTGATGAGAATTGTTTCCGGGCGCAGCGCGCGGCGAATTTCGCCGGGATCCACGATTCCGCCGCGTCCGACCGGAACAAACGTGACAGCGATTCCCTGCCGTTCGAGCTCCTGGCAAGAATGCAGAATGGCGTCATGCTCGATGGCGGTGGTGACGATGTGCTTCTTCGCCGCCGTTGACGCGGCGACTACGCCGAAGATTGCAAGATTGTCGGCTTCCGTGCCGCCACTGGTGAAAACAATTTCCGCGGCCTTGGCGCCGAGAAGCGCGGCGACTGATTCGCGAGCGTGGTCAACTCCGGCGCGCGCGGATTGGCCCACCGAATGGATGGAACTGGCGTTGCCAAAATTTTCGGCGAGGTACGGCAGCATCGCGGCGAGGACCTCGGGGTCCACGGGCGTGGTCGAATTGTAGTCAAGAAAGGCGCGCATCTTTGGCTCTTGGAATATCCAGAATAGCGGCTGCGCGGGAGGGGGTCAAGGCAGCTTGTTGCTGCCTTACCCGCCCATTCTTGAGCGCCTGAATACCCCCGGAGTACTTGCGACTAGAAATGACCTCCATCTTTTGTTTTGAATGAGTTACAGCGATTTCTATTCGACACCACTTGCGATTAGATGCAGGCCCAGCTGAGGTGCGGACCTCGCGTGCGAGTCCAGGATTGCTCTCGGCGCGAGGCTCCCTCGCCGCAGGCCGGGTTGACAGTGAGTTGACTGGGAACATGGCTACATTTTCAGGCTAGCAGGATGTGTGGGGAACGCAAGGGATCGGCGCGGTGGATGTGGGTGCGAATCCAAGACGCGTGAGGCGAAGAGCGAAATCGAGAAGAGGCAATTTCAAATTTGAAATTTTAAATTTCAGGACTGGGCATCAGTAACTCATGGGTCCGGGCTGCCTTGACATGGGTGCGAGCGTCCGTTAGCGTCGAAGAGTGATTTGCGGGAGCGAGAAACGGTTCTCGCGGCAAACCTTACGGGGGAAAACAATTGGCGCGGCCAATCATTACGCTGACGACGGATTACGGCACGGGCGACCATCTGGTCGGCGTGATGAAGGGCGTGATCCTCAGCATCAATCCAGAAGTGCAGATCGTGGACATTACGCACGGCGTGCTGGCGCACGACATCCTCGACGGCGCACTGACGATTAGCCAGGCCTACAATTATTTTCCGCCGAAGACGATTCACGTGGTCGTCGTGGATCCCGGCGTGGGGACGCCGCGGCGTCCGATTCTGGTGGCGAGCGATCAGCATTATTTTGTGGCGCCCGATAATGGGGTCCTCTCGGCGGTGTATGACCAGACGGAAGCGCTCTACGGATGGCACATCACGTCGGAACATTATTTCCGCAGCCCGGTGAGCAATACGTTTCACGGGCGCGATATTTTTGCACCGGTGGCGGCGTGGCTTTCGAAATCATGGCAGACATCCGCATTCGGCGATCCGATGACGGATTTCGTGCGCTTCGCGATTCCGCGGCCAAAGGCGAACGGAAATACGCTGAAGGCTGTGGTGCTGCGGGTCGACAATTTCGGCAACCTGATTACCAACGTGAAGGCGGAAGACGCGCCGGCGCTGGTGGCGGCGGACGGCAAGTTCACGATTCGCGTTGGGAACGCGGAAGTGAAGAAACTGCTGCAGACGTTTTCGCAGGGGACGCCCGGGGAGCCGTTTGGTGTGATTGGGTCGAGCGGCTACCTGGAAATTTCGCTGAACAAGGGCAATGCGGCGCGGACACTCGGCGCGGCGCGTGGCGCGGAAGTCACGGTTGAGCTGGGCTAGAGTCGGTTCGGTGCGTTGCGGCGTTCGAAATTGAAATTAGACTCTCGATAGCCCACGTTTTACATCAGCTAACCCTCGGGTTGCCTAACACCGTAACCTATGGTTGACTTCATTTATGCGGTATCAGGCTCTTTCACTCGCCCTCTGTTGCAGCATCTTTATCGTGGCTTGCGGCCGCGAAACCACGAAGTCAAATAGCCAACTCAAGTCTCCGCTTACGCTTGCGGCAGAAAAGGGAGACGTGGCAGCGGTCACTAAGCTGCTCGGCGGCCGAGCGCATGTGAATGACGTCGACAAAGACGGATACACGGCACTTCATCGAGCGTCGCATTGTGGAGATGTTCGAGTAGTCAAAACTCTGATCGCTGCTGGCGCAGACGTCAATGCGCGAACGAAAGCCAACGTGACGCCTCTGCTCGTCTCCATTGATATGATGTGCCCGAATTCGGAAGTCACCCTGGCACTCATTCAAGCTGGGGCCGATGTGAATGTGGCGGAGACCGGCGGAGACACCGCGATAGTCATCGCCGCGACAGAGGCTGGATTGGAAGTGATGAGGGAACTCTTGGAACGGGGCGCGAATCCGAACACTCAAGGGATGGACGGAGAGACGGCTCTGCACTATGCCGCCATGAATGGACTCTTGGAGAGAGTTGAGCTGCTGCTCCAGTCTGGCGCCCGGCTCGACATTAAGAATTCCCAAGGCAAGACTGCCTTCGACGTCGCGAGGCCCGAAGCGAAGAAACTGATGAGGAGAAAGGTAGAGTCGAGTCTTGCAGGCTTTGGAAAAAACCCGGTTATAAAGGGGCCGTTCAAGTTCGCCCCAACTGAAGGTTACACTGGCCCAGCCACGGTGAAATTTGCCGTGGGAGAGAATGGGAAGGTATCAGACGTGCATCTAACTCGGAGTTCAGGCGTTCGAGACATTGATCAGAAAGTGGTCGAAGCCTATTCTGGCTGGAAATATACCGCCAAACCGGGTCGGCCGGTGATCGAATCTGAGGTTTCCGTGATAGTTGATTGGCGATAACTGCCGAGGCCCTCCCCTGAGAGCCGCTGAGTTCCTCAGTCACCTCGCAAGCGAAGTAACGATCAAGTAGGCGCGCATTTTGGGGTCGAGCCAGTCGCGGAGGGCGTCGCCGAGGAGATTGAAGGCGAGGACGGCGGTCATGACGGCGAGGGCGGGAAAGAGGACGAGGTGCGGCGCGTCGAAGAGGTGGCCGCGCGCGTCATTGAGCATAGCGCCCCAGCTGGGCATGGGAGCGAGGACGCCGACGCCGAGGAAGCTGAGCGTGGATTCGGCGAGGATGGCTCCGGCCATCGCGATGGTCGCCTGCACGAGTACGGGCTGCAAAATATTCGGTAGCAGATGGCGGATGAGGATTCGCGCGTGGGATGCGCCGAGTGAGCGCGCCGCGAGCACGTAATCCATTTCTTTGGCTTGCAGAATTTGCGCGCGGGCGAGACGCGCGTAGCCGGCCCAGCCGGTGACCACGAGCGCGAGAATTACTTTGCCGAGTCCGGGGCCGAGGAATGCGGCGAACGCGATGGCCAGCAGGATTCCCGGGAATGAAAGAAATGCGTTGATGAGGACGACGTTGACGAGGCGGTCGAACCAGCCGCCGAAATAGCCTGCCAGCGATCCGATTGCAAGCCCCACGATTCCCGCGCCCAAGACCACGCTGATGCTGACGAGCATGGAGACGCGCGCGCCGAACAGGATGCGCGAGAGGATGTCGCGGCCGAGCTCGTCGGTGCCCATCCAGTGCGCGGTGCTGGGCGAGGTGAGGCGCGCGGGAAGATTCTGCGCGGTGGCGTCGGCGGGCGCGAGCCAAGGGGCGGCGAGCGCGAGGACGACGAGAAGTAGCGTCAGCGCGAGACCCCAGCGACCGGGGCCGCTTTGCTTTAGGAAGTCGCGGAGGGCGTTCAATGTCCGTGCTCCGTTGCGGCTGAAAAATGCGCCCACCTGAAGGTGGCCGCTACAAATGCGAGTCGGAGGATCATTCGAAGCGCACCCGCGGGTCCACCAGCGCGTACACAAGATCGGTGAGCAAATTTACGAACACGTAGGAGACGGCGATGAGCAGGATGCAGCCCTGCAGCAGCGGGTAATCACGCGCCTGGATGGCTTGCACAGCGAGTCGGCCGACGCCGGGCCAGGAAAAAATTGATTCAGTAACGATGGTGCCGGCGAGCAGCGTGCCGAATTGCAGCCCGAGAATGGTCAGGATCGGAATCAGCGCGTTGCGAAATGCGTGACGGAAGAGTACGGCCGATTCCGGCAAGCCTTTGGCGCGTGCGGTGCGCACGTAGTCGCTGGAAAGCTCTTCGATCACAGAAGTGCGCACCATGCGTGTGAGGATGGCGGCGAGCGCGGCGCCGAGTGTGATCGATGGCAAAATTAAATGCGAGATTCCGCCGCGTCCTGAGACGGGCAGCCAGCCGAGAATTACCGAGAAAATCAGGATCAGCACGGGGCCTAGCGCGAAATTCGGCACGGATAGGCCGAAGAGCGTGAAGACGCCGATGGCGTGGTCGGTGGGGCGGCCGCGGCGCTGCGCGGCGAGCATTCCCGCGGGAATTCCAATCATGGCGCAAACGAAAAGCGCGACGATGGCAAGCTCAAGCGTGGCCGGATAGTGTGATGCGACCACTCGCAGGACCGGCTGCTGGAAGCGAAATGATTCGCCGAGATTTCCGTGGAGCACGCCGCCCAAGTAGCGGCCGTACTGCACGCCGAGCGGCAGATCGAGGCCGAGCGTGTGACGAAGCTGTTGCAAATCCTCGGCGCGCGCGCCGTCGCCCAGCATTTGCTGGACGGGATCGCCGGGCACGATGTGCGCGAGGAGGAAAACCATGGTGAGAATGAGCCAGAGCGCGGGGAGCGCGAGCAGAAGACGGAGAGAGATGTAGCGCGTCATTTGTCTTTCCCGGTTTCCTGGCTGGTTTCATGGCCAATTTCTTGACCGGACTCGTGATGTTGGTCGCGGCGCGCCTTTGCGCTGCGCTTCACTTTGGCGCGTGGCTTCGGTTTATGCGCGGGTGCGGGGTCGTGTGATTTTTCGCCCGCGGTATTCGTTGCGGCCGATTCATCAATCGGTGGCGCAGGCGGCGGTTGGAGCAATTTGATTTTCACGCGCGAGACGCGGCGGCGGTCCATTTCCATCACGGTGAAGCGGTAGCCCTCGGCCTCGAAACTCTCGCCACCGCGGGGGATGAAGCCGAGGCGATTCAAGATGAATCCGCCGATGGTCTCGTAGGAGGGATCGTCGGGGAGCGTGATGTTGTATTGCGTCGAGAGGTCGCGGACGTTCAAAGCGGCGTCGAAAATCATGGAGCCGTCGGAAAGCGTGAGCGGGCGCTCGACCACGTCGAATTCGTCGTGAATCTCGCCGACCATTTGTTCGAGGATATCTTCGAGAGTGGCGAGTCCGAGAATGCTGCCGAATTCGTCCACGACCATGGCGAGGCCTGTGCGGCGCGCGCGGAATTCGAGCAGGAGCTCGCTCGCGGGCTTCGTCTCCGGGACGATGAGAACATCGCGCAGGAGAGGACGCAGATGAAATTCGGGTGCAGGCAAGTGCTCTTCGGCGCGGCGGGCGCGGTCGAGAAGGATCCAGATCAGGTCTTTGATGTGGACGAAGCCGAGAATGTGGTCGAGCGTACCTTCATAAACCGGAATGCGCGAGCGTTGCGTGGTGGCGAACATTCTCATCGCGTCTTCGAGGGTGGCACCGACCGGGAGTGCGTGAACATCAGGGCGCGGGACCATCAATTCGCGGACCTGCACCTGGCCAAGCTCCATGGCGGCCTGGATGAATTTCACTTCGGTGGCGGGAAGCAGGCCGCGGTCCTGCGCCTGCTGAATCATCACCTGAAGCTCTTCAGTGGAGCGCACAAGCGTGTGGCTGTGCGGCGAAACGACGCCGAGCGCGCGGACCATTTTTTCCGCGACTCCGTCCAGCAGATCAATGGCCCAGCGGAAAGTGCCGAGAAACCAATAGAACGGGCGCGCGATGAGCAGCGCCACTCGCTCGGCGCGTGCAAGGCTGAGACTTTTCGGCACGAGCTCGCCGAGGATCACTTGCAACCCCGTGAGCAGAGTGAATGCCAGGATGATCGCGGTGCCGTGGGCGATCAGGATGGCCCAGTACCGTGGAATCAGGGCAACGAGTGGAGCGAAAATTCCGACCAGCGTCACTTCGCCAAAATAGCCAAGCAGCAGGCTGGCGATGGTGATGCCGACTTGCACGCCGGAGACAACGCGGCCGAGATCGGACAGAAGCGTTTCGACAATTTTGGCACGAGGATCGCCAGCCTCGACAAGCTGGCGGACGCGCGAGAGGCGCACGGCCACAAGTGAAAATTCGGCGGCAGCGAAAAACGCGTTCATGCCGACGAGCAAGAGGACGGCGAAGAGCTGAAGAGCGATCATTTGCGTGCGCCCGTCACAGGAGCCACGTCTCAAGAAGAAGGTTACCGCTTAGATTGAATTCTTGTTTCAGACGCGGCAAAAAATCAGGCGGTGTCGAGTGCTGTGCCTCATCCGGGCAGAGGAGCGGCCACACCTGCGGGTCGAGCGATGGAAGAACCGAGGAGGCAACCATCGAGAGGGATTTTAGCAAGATGCGGGACGGATGAGTGAAATTCTGTGGAGTTGCACCCCGCGGGACAACAGATGAGCGGCTTAATTCTCGACGCGGACGCGGACGGGGCCGAAAGCAACCAGGCGCGCGGGCAAGTCACGGATGAAGGGAGCGCGGAAAAAGGCGCGAACATACCACGGGACACTCATCATCATGGTTGACTGCAATGCGGTGGCGATAACGCTCTGTTGCGCTCGTGCTTGAAACGCCTGAATGAAACGAGTCGGCCATTCGCGCCTGCTCTGAATTCTTTTCAAGTCTTTGAGCGTCACGCTGCCCGAGAGGAGGGGCTTTGTGAGGATGTTGGCGGCGACTACGGCGTCCTGGATGGCGTAATTGATGCCGACGCCACCGACAGGCGACATCACGTGCGCCGCGTCGCCAATCAGTAGCAAGCCGGGCTTACACCACACCGGGCAGCGGCTCGACTCGACAGACAAGAGCATCACTTGCTGCCGGTCGGTGAGGGCGTCGACGTGCTTCGCGAGGTCCGGGAGAATTTCAACTATGTGGCGGCGAAGTCCTTCAATGCCCTCGGCGCGCACTTCCTGATAGCTTCCCTTCAAGATGACATACGCGCACTGCCAGTATTCACCGCGTTCCAGGCCGATCACCATATGGCCCTTCCCGATCGCTCCGAAGGCACCGCCCTGCGCATCGGGATCTGAAGGAAGATGCGGCAGCTTGAACCAGAGGACATCCATCGGTGGCGCTGTTTTGATGGGCACGATTTCCGCGAGACTTCGAACGCGTGAGAAGCGTCCATCGGCGCCGACGGTGAGGAGGGCGCGCATCTCATGCTGTCCATCATCGGACTGATACTGCACCCCACAGGTAACACCATTCTCGGTGATCAGCTCGGTGACATTGGCCCCCATCTTCAGCCGGAAATTCGGATATTTGGCGGCCTCCTGGGTGAGGACATCAAGAAATTTTGTTTGCGGGACCATCAAAATAAATGGAAATTTTGTTTTCAGGCGACGCAGGTCCACCGGCGCGAACGGGCCGTTGGCTGCCTGGATTTGAGGGCCGACAATTTTTCCGTGACCGAGGGGTAGAATCCGATCGGCCATTCCGATCTGGTCAAGAATTTCCATGGTGGAGGGATGGACGGTGTCGCCGCGAAACTCGCGGTTAAAATCTTTGTGCATCTCGAGCAATGTGACATTGACGCCACGGCGCGCGAGGAGCAGAGCGAGCATCGCACCAGCAGGTCCGCCGCCGACTATGCAGCAAGTGGTTTCCGGGCGGTCGCGCGCTTCAGCCGGATGTGCGCCGGGAGCGGCAACAGGGATAGACGTGGTGGACATATCGGCGAATTCTACCTCTATTCTAATTGGATGGCCTCAGGTTGGGATGGTTGCGCGATTCTGACGAGGTGGGCTACACTGCGCGACGCCTTCACGCTCCAACAAAAAAAATGACTAAAGCATCGCGCATCGTTCGCAACACCCTTGCAGTTATCCTCGTGCTTTTCGGCATCGCCGTCCTGATGGGATGGTGGCTGGTGCGGCGATCGCTTCCCCAGCTCGACGGGAGCGTGACCGTCGCGGGGTTGCACGATGGCGTGATCGTGGACCGCGACCAGTGGGGGCGGCCGTGGATTCGCGCGAAGTCCGCAGAAGACGTGGTGATGGCGCAGGGATACGTGATGGCGCAGGACCGCCTGTGGCAAATGGATTTGTTGCGGAGGGCAGCCGCAGGAGAGCTCTCCGAAATATTCGGACCGCTGGCGCTGGAGCTGGACAAAGAAAACCGGACGCTGGGGATGCGCCAGGCAGCCGAACGGGCGGCCGCGGACTCGAATCCTGAAATTCGCGCGGTGCTGGAAGCGTATGCGCGCGGCGTAAATCAATTCATGAATGAGCGAAGTGTGAGCCGCATGCCGGTCGAATTCACGCTTCTCGGATATTCACCCCGGCCGTGGACGCCGACCGATACGTATCTGATCAGCCTGTATATGTACAAGACGCTGACCTCCACGTGGAAATCAAAGCTGAATCGCGCGTGGATTGCGGAACAGGTGGGAGCAGCTCGTGCGCGCGACCTTTTCGTGGTGGATTCGCCGCTGGATCATTACATTGTGGGCGCACTTGCCGAGGGCAAGACGCCATCTCCAGCTCGAGCGCGAGCGAAACCGGTTACAGTAAGTCCGCGAAGGGCTGGAAATCAGATGCCGTATCCGCCCCGCGAATGGGATGCCGCGCGAGGATTTCTCGAACAATTTGCGATGGAGTCATCCGAAATTATCGGCAGCAACAGCTTCGTGGTCAGTGGAACGCACACGGCTTCCGGTAAACCGCTTCTCGCAAACGACACCCACCTGGCGCTGGGCGTTCCGTCCATCTGGTATCTCGTTCATCTGACGGCTCCGGGCTGGAACGTGGAGGGATTTGCGTTGCCGGGCGCGCCGCTGGTGATCATCGGGCACAACGATCGGATTGCCTGGGGCTTCACGAACAGCAATGTGGACGTCCAGGACGTTTACATTGAGAAACTCGAGGCTGACAATACGAACGCCTATCGCGTGAATGGCGTGCTAGTGCAGGCGAACATGAGGAAAGAGACCATTCATGTGCGGGGGAAGCCCGACGTCGCGCTCGATGTGGTAGTGACGCGGCACGGCCCCATCGTTCGTCGCGATGCGCCGGACGAAGGCGGCAACGCGTATGCGCTGCGGTGGACTGCGCTCGAACCCGGCGGGCTGGATTTCGGTTTTCCACTTCTCGGCCGCGCAAAGAATTGGGACGAATTTGTGGAGGCCACGCGCCACATTGCCGGGCCGGGACAAAACACAATTTATGCGGACGTGGACGGGAATATTGGCTTCACGATTCCTGCGCGAATTCCGATCCGCACGAAGGGTGATGGTTCCTTGCCCGTTCCGGGCGAGAGGAACGAATTCGAATGGAAAGGCTACATTCCATTCGAAGAGTTGCCGCGCATTCTGAACCCGCCCGATGGAATTATTGCCACAGCGAATGCGCAGACCGTTGGGCCGGGCTACAAATATTTTCTCTCGGACCGCTGGGCCGGACCGTTTCGCACTGAGCGTTTGTATCAGCAGCTCGAAGGCCGGACAGGACTACGTCCCGGGGATTTGAATGCGATTCAGAATGACATCTTGAGCCTGCCAGACAAGTTTCTCGCGGGAGAACTGGTGGCGGCGACGCGGTCAAACCGGTCTATGGATCCGCGCGTGAAAGCGCTCATCGACAAATTGAAAAGCTGGGATGCGAAGGCTTCCGCGGATTCGGTCGAGACAACTTTCGTCGAATACACTCGGCACGCGCTGTTTCACAATTTTCTTTCACCGTTCCTGGGCGATGAAACTTCAAAGTACGAATTGTGGGAGCCGCGGAGCGTTTACAACAACGTGTGGTGGCGCGACAAAGTGTTTCTTGAAAACATCCTTCGCACGCGGCCACCAACGTGGCTCCCGAAAGGATTTTCGGACTATGACGCGTTGCTGATTGATAGCGCGAACGAAGCGGTATCAGAGCTCGAAAAAGCCACGCGAGAGAGCGATCCGGCACGCTGGACATGGGGCCGCTTGCACCCGCTCGAAATGCCGCATCCGTTGGGGCGCGGCGGCGGGCTGCGCGGGGCGCTGAGCATCGGCCCGTATGAAACTGGCGGAACAATTGACACGGTGAAGGCCATGGGCGTGGGACATGGCCCGGCGATGCGATTCGTGGCCGATCTCTCAAATTTCGACAATTCTCTGATGGAAATCAGCACCGGTGAGTCGGGGCAGTATGCGAGCCCGTACTACCGCGATCAGTTTCCCGAATGGTTCGCAAGCCGCGGGATCCCTGCGCCATTCAGCGAAGCGGCCGTGGACAAGACGCGAGCGCACCGATTGTTTCTGCTTCCCGCGGGTGGAAACGCTCCCGCAACGCACTGAGTCTATTTTCAGGAATCACAGGCCCATGCGGACCTGGGTCAGCACTGTGGCGCTGGAAATTTCGGGCAATAATCCTGCTAGAATCCGCCCATGCGGAGCAACCGGCATCATGTGATTGGTCTGGCGTTGCTTGCGACCATTAGCGGATATAGTTCGCTGGCAGGGGCACAAGCAAACTCTGCGGAAACGGCTTCACACCAGAAATTTCTTGCGCGCCTGTCCGATGCGGCCGTCGAACGCACCCATCATTCCATCCACTACGATCCGGCATACGTCCGCATTCCGTACCCTGGCGGAGACGTGCCTGTGGACACGGGCGTTTGCACCGATGAAGTGATTCGCGCATACCGCGCGCTGGGGATCGACTTGCAGAAGGAAGTCCACGAAGACATGTTGCGGAATTACTCGGCTTATCCTCATCGGTGGGCGGCGGGGGCCGGCCATCTGGATGCGAATATTGATCACCGGCGCGTGCCGAACTTGATGGAGTTTTTCAGGCGCATGGGCAAGATGCTCGCCGTCACAACCCGCGCGGAGGACTACGCGCCGGGCGATCTTGTGACGTGGGATCTGGGAGGCGGTATCCCTCATATCGGCATCGTTGTGGACCGCAAATCGGGTGATGGCATGCGGTACATGGTTGTCCACAACATCGGCGGAGGGCCGAAGATGGAAGACGTACTCTTCAGCTGGAAAATCACGGGGCATTATCGGTACTTTGGACCGAATGCCTGAAATTCCTGAAGTTGAAGCGGTAGCGCGAGCGTTGCGGCCGCTCGTGGAAGGCCAGGCGATTGACCGCTGCCACGTGCTGCATCCGATTGTTGTTCACCGGGCGTCGCGCCAGAACCGGAAGCAGGCGGCCGCGTGGCTCGAGAAAAATCTCCGCGGGATGGGAATCAGCGGAGTCGACCGGCGCGGAAAGTATCTGCTGATAATTTTGGAGCTCGGGGCCATCGTGCTCCACTTCCGCTTCGACGGGCAGCTCATCTGGTTTGCCTCGAGGGAAACCACCGGACACGTGGACGTAGCCTTCGAGATGCGCGGCGGCACACTCGGGTATGTCGACCCGCGCCACCTGGGCCGCGTGCAGTTAGTCGCCTCGCCGGAAGATATTCGCGGGATTCGTTCGCTGGGCCTGGATGCCCTGTCGAAGGAATTCACCGCGGCGCGTCTTGCGGATTTACTAGCGATGAGCCGCCGGCCGCTGAAGCATTTCCTCCTCGACCAGACCAAAATTGCCGGCATCGGGAACATTTACTCGAGCGAGGCGCTGTGGCGGGCGCGCATCGATCCGCGACGGCTCGCGCACCGGTTGAATGCGGCGGAAACACGGCGGCTCCACAAGGCCATTGTTGAGGTTCTCCAACGTGCGCTAGAATGCTGCCTCAGCCCGGCTCCCGATTTCCGCGACCCGAAATGGTGGTTCCAGGGGTTGGAACGCATCCTGCGGGTGTATGGCCGCGAAGGCAAGAGTTGCCGGCGGTGCGGCGAGCGGGTGCGGCGAATCGAGCAGGGCGGCCGATCCACTTATTTTTGTGCGCGGTGCCAGCGATGATGCGGACTGAGGCGCGATGAATCCAGCCACGAACAAAGCTGTCGAGCAACCGCGCAAAGGCGATTTCGAGAAGTCGCTTGGGCGCCTCGAAGAGGTGGTAAAGCGGCTCGAAAGCGCCGATCTTTCCCTCGACGAAGCGATGAAATTGTTTGAGGAGGGCGTGAAACTCTCGCGCGAATGCCAGAAACAACTGGAAGAGGCGGAAGGCCGCGTGGAGATTCTGTTGAAAAAGGCGGACGGCAAAATCGCCGCGGAACCGTTTGAGCCAGAAGATGATGCTTCCTAGTTCGTTGAGCTGGGGAACTCGCTCGATCGGGAAAACACTCTAGTGCAAACCGAGCGCATGAATCCCCCCATTTTTTATGAAGAAGACCACGCCGGAATCGAAGCGGCGCTCGGTGCGCTGCTTCCGCGTGAAGATTTGCTCCCGTTCTCAATTCACCGCGCCATGCGTTACAGCGTGTTTGCCGGGGGAAAGCGCATTCGTCCGATTCTCTGCCTCGAAGCCGCACGGATGTTCACGCAGAATCCCTCCGCCGCCGTGGCCGTGGGATGCTCGCTCGAGTTCATCCATACGTATTCACTGATCCACGACGATTTGCCCGCGCTCGACAACGACGATTTGCGCCGCGGCAAGCCGACTTGCCACAAAGCTTTCTCTGAGGCGCTGGCGATCCTTGCGGGTGATGCACTTTTGACGCTGGCTTTTCAAACTTTGGCGGCAGCACCACTTGAATATGACCGGCGCGTGCGCGTGATCAAGGAAGTCGGCGGGGCCGCGGGATCGGTGAGCGGCATGATCGGCGGCCAGGTGGCAGACATCGAGGCGGAGAAGAAACAGGTGAACGCTTCGGAGTTAGAGTATATCCACCGATCGAAGACGGGCGCGCTGATCCGCGCCTCGATCGTTGCCGGCGGAATCGCCGGGGGCGCGGCGAACGAAGATGTGGATCGGCTGCGGCGATTTGGCGAGCACATCGGATGGGCGTTTCAGGTGGTGGACGACATACTCGATGTGGAAGAGTCTTCCGCTGCACTCGGGAAAACGGCGGGAAAGGATAAGGCGCAGCACAAAGCCACCTACCCCGCGCTGTACGGCCTGGTCCAATCGCGAGAAATTGCGGCCGATCTCGCGGCGAAGGCGATGAAAGAGCTGGATTGCTACGGCGAGCGCGCTGCCCGATTGCGGCAACTGGCCGAATTTCTTGTCGCGCGCCGTTCTTGAAGGCGGCAGATGCCGCCCTGCGCATGAAATCCAAGCCCACGCGCGAAGACTCCACTGCTCATTCAAAAAAGAAAACACCGAAGATGGGAAAAGCGCGCCTGGACGTGCTGCTGGTCGAGCGCGGGCTGGCGCCATCACGCGAGCGCGCACAGGCGATGCTGCTCGCGGGCCAAGTGCGCGTGAATGGCCAGAAGATGGAAAAGCCCGGCAGCCAGGTGGCGGCGGATGCTGCGATTGAGATTGTGGGTGAACCTTTAAAGTATGCAAGCCGTGGCGGATTGAAACTCGAAGGCGCGCTGGAAGACTTCGTCGTTTCGCCACACGGGAGAAATTGTCTGGATGTGGGTAGCTCAACCGGCGGGTTCACCGACTGCCTGCTGCAGCGTGGCGCGCGGCGCGTGTATGCCGTGGACGTGACGGCAAACCAGCTCGATTGGAAGCTGCGGCAGGATCTGCGAGTGAGGCTTGTCGAACGCAATGCGCGCTACCTGCACGCGGAAGATCTGGGCGAACCACCGGAACTGGTGACCGTGGATGTTTCGTTTATCTCCGTTGCCAAGGTGCTGCCGGCGATCGCGCCGCTGGCCGCTCCTGCCGCCGATTTTTTGATTCTCATCAAGCCGCAATTTGAGCTCGAGAAGCGCGACGTTGGAAAGGGCGGGATTGTTCGCGATTCCGCACTGCACGAGAAAGCGATTGAACAGGTGACCGCGGCCGCGCAGGAGTTGGGGCTCGAAATTCTTGGCGTGCAACCCAGTCATTTGCAGGGGGCGGAGGGCAACCTGGAGTTTTTTCTCCACGCGCGCCGCCGCGGGTAGAGTAGAATTCTGCGTTTAAACGAATGATTCGCACCGCTGGTATCGTCTGCAAACCTATCAGGGAAACCGTGTGCTCCGTGGTCCCGCCATTGGTGGAATGGCTGCGCGCGCGGAAGATCGAAGTGTGTGTGGACGCTGAAACGGAGGCGTGCATTCATACGAAGGTGCCGGTGGTGGCTCGCGAAGCGATCGGCGAAAAAATCGACCTGCTGATCGTGCTCGGCGGAGACGGCACATTGCTTTCCGCCGTACGAGCACTCGGCACGCTTAAGGTTCCCATACTCGCGGTGAATATGGGCGGGCTGGGATTTCTGACCAGCGTCACGCTCGAGGAACTGTATCCCATGCTGGAGCAGGTGCTGGCCGGCGAGCACCGCACCGGCGAGCGAATGATGCTGGTGGCAGAAATCATGCGTGGCGGGAAACCGGTGGAGCGTCACACTGCGCTGAATGATGCGGTGGCAAACAAGGGTGCGCTTGCCCGTATGTTGGAATTTGATGTGTCGGTGGACGGCGATCACGTGGGCCGGTACAGGGCCGACGGCCTGATCATCGCCACGCCAACCGGTTCGACGGCCTATTCACTGGCGGCGGGAGGGCCGGTCATTCATCCGGGCGTTGATGGATTTGTGATCACGCCGATTTGTCCGCACATGCTGACGAACAGGCCTCTGGTGATTCCAGACACATCGCGCGTGGAGATTGATTTCTCGGCGGCTTCGGGGCCCGTGTACGTCACGATCGACGGGCAAATTGGAATTCAGTTACTGCCGATGGATGCGCTGGCAATCCAGAAATCCTCTAGCAGAGTTACATTTGTGCAGCCGCCGAAGAAAACCTATTTCGAAGTGCTGCGCAACAAATTGCGCTGGGGAGAACGCTGAGGAGATTTGCGCTGCGGCGACCAGGGAAGTTCACGCCGGAGGCGGTGCCGAGTCGGGCTTTACCTTTAGAACGACGATGGTGCGATCATCTGCCGGATGCGCGCCGTTCGAGAAACGGCCTACTTCCTCGAGAATCTTATCCGCGATTTCGTTAGACGAAAGCTCGTGATGCTCCGCGATCAACTTGCAGATGCGATCGTGGCCGAAAAATTCGCCCGCCTCATTCATCGTGTCGCCGATGCCGTCCGAGTGAAACACAACAACGTCACCGGGGTCGAGGATAAAGCTGCGCTGGTCGTAGGTGACTTCTTCAAAGATGCCGAGCGGAAATCCAACCAGGCGAATTTTTTCGCAGTGCGCATTGTGATACAGGAACGGCTGTTCCTGGCCGGCATTGGCGACCCGCAATTTGCGGCGGCCTCGATGCCACGTGGCGAAGCAAAGGGTCATGAATCGGCCCTCAATCATGCGGTCGCCGAGGAACCCGTTCACGGCGCGGAGCATTTCCGCGGGCCGGTGTTTTTGCGGCGCAAGACTTCGAAGAGTGCCGATCCCGACCGCACCGTAAAGCGCGGCCGCGCTTCCCTTCCCGCTGACGTCTCCGACCGCGATCGCCAATTCCTGAGGGCCGTAGCGCAGAAAATCATAAAGGTCGCCGCTCAACTCGCGCGAGGAAACCACGCGGGCGGCAATATCGAGCCCGTACTCGGGCCCTGGCAAACGCGGCAATAACGCTCCCTGAATCCGGCGGGCGGCGCTTAGGTCGCGCTCCATGCGAGTCTCATCACGCGCCACGCGTTCGTAGAGACGCGCATTTTCAATAGAAACCGCGAGATGCCCAGCGAGAATCGAAAGCACCTGCACATGGTCGGGCGTGAAATAGTCCAGTTGCGGGCTTTCCAGGTCCATTACCCCGACCACGCGGCTCTGGTACACCATGGGCACTGCCATTTCCGAGCGCGTTTCTGGATTCACCATCAGATAGCGCGGGTCGAGCGTCACGTCGGGAACAACCACCGGTTGCCCGAGCGTCGCGGCAGCGCCGACGATACCTTCATGCGCGGGCACGGCAAATTTTTCCTGGACGCGCTGGCCGAATTTCACCGTGACGCGATGGCGAAACACGTGGTCCGCTTCGTCGTAAAGAAGAATGGAGAAAATCTGGTAGTCAATCAGCCGCTTGGTCAGCTCTGCGGCGCGACGCAGCACTTCTTCTACCTGAAGCGTTGAGTTCGCTTCGCGGCCAACTTCATTCAAAATGCGGAGCGTCTCGGCCTGATTGCGTTCGTGCTGGAAAAGGCGCGCGTTTTCAACGGCGGTGCCGATGCGTCCTGCCACCAGCATCAGAATATTCTGCTGGTCGGGAGTGAAGTAATCGGGCTGGCTGCTCTCGATATCCAGAACGCCAATGACGTGACCGCGCACAATCAACGGCACCGCCAGTTCCGAGCGAACGCCATCGAGCGCATTCAGGTAGCGCGAGTCCTTGCTGACGTCACCCACACGGACTGGCTCCCCTGTGGATGCCGCTGCGCCAATAATTCCCTCTCCCACGGGAATGCGCCAGTGCTCCACCACTTCCGGGCGATGGCCGATGGCAAATCGGAAGTAAAGCTGGTTGCCGCTCTCATCCGGCAGCAGCACGGCGAAGATTTCATAATCGATCACGCGCTTGATCAGCGCCGCGGCACTGGGAAGGACTTCGTCGAGATTCAACGACGCGTTGATCTCCTGCGTGATTTCCGCCAGGATCGCGAGGGTCTCTGCCGGCACTTCCAGCTTCGAATTGAGTTCAGTCAAATCCATCTAGATTTTGATGATTTGCTCCAAGATTCGGGCGCAACTCCGCTGACTCCATTATATCAGGCAGACGAGCCCGGACTGAGGGGGAGATGCGTGTAAATTTGCAGCGGCTAATAATTTCCGCTTGGCGCCGTTGACACGGCCAGCTCCGGCGTGGCTCCGGCGCGGGCCTGCTCGAGAATTTTTACGCTGGCGCTGGCACCGATACGCGTTGCGCCCGCCTCGACCATTTTCTGAACATCTTCAAGGCTGCGGACGCCGCCGGACGCCTTCACGCCCAATTCACCACCAACGACGGCACGCATCAAGCGCACATCCTCCGCCGTCGCTCCGCCGGCGCCAAACCCCGTGGAGGTCTTCACGAAATCCGCGCCGGCATTTTTCGCCGCCAGCGAGCCGCGCACTTTCTCTTCCGTTGTCAGCAGCCCGGTCTCGAGAATCACCTTGCAGATGGCGCCGCCGCGATGGCTGGCCTGCGCCACCCCGCGAATGTCCGCTTCGATGGCCTCATCCAACTTCGATTTCAATGCGCCAATGTTGATGACCATATCGATTTCCTGTGCGCCGAGCTTGATGGCTTCTTCCGCCTCAAACATTTTCACCTGCGGCAGCGTCGCGCCGAGGGGAAAGCCGACCACGGTGCAGACGCGCACTTCGCTTCCACGCAACAATTCCGCCGCCTGCGACACGTTCCAGGGATTCACGCACACGGAGGCAAATCCGTACTTCAGCGCTTCGAGGCAAATCTTGCGGATGTCATCCCGTGTGGCGTCGGGCTTGAGAAGTGTGTGGTCAATCAAGCGCGCAATGTCCGCCTCGATGTGCCCGACGTCCGCGCCTGCGGAAATTCTGGCCGCCCCTGCTTCCACGACCTTGCGCGTTTTCTTCGAGCATTTCTCGGCGCACCATTGGTTGCAGCCCGGGCAGACGAGTTCGTCAATTTCAAGGCCGCAGAGGTCGGCGCATTTTTCGGTGCCGAGATAGCCGAGGATTTCTTCGGTAATCGCCTGGACGACCTTTTCGAGTTGCTGCTGATCCACCTGGGGCGCTCCGTTTGTGCCGATTCCTGCAGCCCACTTGAGAAGCCGCGCACGATCTAGGTTTTCCGGTGGCGGTCTTCGATGGCGCGAATCTTATCCACGCGCCGTTGATGCCGCCCGCCGGCAAACGGCGTTTCCAGCCAAACGGCGACAATTTCGCGCGCCACTTCCGCGGGAATCAGGCGCGCGCCGAGCGAAAGAATATTTGCGTCGTTGTGCTCACGGCTATTGCGCGCAGTGGCCCTATCATAGCACAGCGCTGCGCGCGCTCCCGGGACCTTGTTCGCAGCGATGCAAGAGCCGATTCCTGCAGTATCGATCACGATGCCGCGCCACGCGTCGCCGCGCGCTACAGAATTTGCCACCGCTTCGGCGAGATCCGGATAATCCACCGCTTCGCGACTGGACGTGCCAAGATCGAGGACTTTGTAGCCCCATTGCGCGAGATACCCGCGCAGCTCTTCTTTCAAATCGAAGCCACCGTGATCAGCGCCGATAGCGACAACGCGTGAACCTGTGGGATCGCCTGCTTCGGCTGAAGCAACTTTCGATTCCTCGATGCGGATGGTGATCCCGCGGTGTTCGGCTTCTTCACGCGCGAGTTCGGTGACAATCGCGCCGCGAGGCACCACCACTTCGCCACCAGGGGCGACGCCCTCGAGATCCCGAACGGTTAGGACGCTTCGCGCCACGTTTATGCCGGAGGAAGACTGAGCACGCAGACGTCTTTTAGATTGCGGTACCGCTCCGCGTAGTCGAGCCCGTAGCCCACCACGAATTCATTCGGAATGGTGAAGCCGACGTAGTCCCCTTTGACGGGCTTCAGCCGTCTCGAGGGTTTGTCGAGCAAAGCGGCCACGCGCAGGACTCGCGGCTTGCGCTGCTGCAAAACGCGGAGCAGGTAGGACAGCGTCAGTCCGGTGTCAAGGATGTCTTCGACGAGGACCACGTTCAACCCTTCGATGCTGCTATCGAGGTCTTTCAACACCCGCACCTGGCCCGAGCTCTGTTTTCCCTTGCCGTAACTCGACACGGCGATGAAATCGATGGAGGTCTCGAGGCTGATTTCGCGCACGAGGTCCGAAAGAAAAATGCACGCGCCCTTGAGGACGCCGATCAGGTGGACGCGCTCGCCCTTGAAGTCTTTGGTGATCTGGTGGGCAACCTCGCGCACGCGCTTTTGAATCGCGGCGCGGCGAATCAACACTTTCAGTTTTTCCTGGCCGGACACGGACATGGTTTCTGCGCCCCCGCTGAGAAGGCGGTTACTCTATCCCACGGCAAAGGTGTTGACAAGGCACGCATGCGCCGGGGCCTGTGAGTTTTTCTTGTAGCGGTGCAACGAGGGCGGCGATTCAGCTCATCGACCGAAAAGGCACCTGAAACGCACGAGACTTTTCATCGGCAAACGCGTCCAAGCGATAGAAATTGTGCCGGATGGGTGCAAGTAACCCGCATTTCATAAGTGCTTTGTACACTGGCAAGCATCACTTAGAATAGTACAAAGAAGGTACGGGAGAGCTTGAATTTGCAAGGCTTCACTCACTTTTGGCATTCGCGGCGCTTCGCGTGTCACCCGACTCAGTCAAATTCGGTCGGACCTCGCGGGCTTGCGCCTCTTGCGGTTCTGATATTGACCGCGCTTACGGTGGGGTGCGGGCAAAAACCTGCCGCGGGAAACCAGGCGGATCCGGCTGTCGCCGTGAAGACGGTCGCCGTTGAACCAGTTTCGATACCCGACTCCTCGGAATATCTCGCCACCCTCAAGTCGCGGCACTCGACGGCGCTGAATCCGCAGGTCGAGGGGCAGGTGACGCACATTTTCGTGAAGTCTGGCGACCGAGTACGGGCCGGCTCTCCCCTCATGGAGATTGACCCGCTGAAGCAGCAGGCCACGCTGGGCAGCCAGGAAGCGGCGCGTGCTGCGCAGGAATCGAACGTGAAATATGCCGAGATTCAGTGGGAGCGCACGCAAAAATTGTACGCCGCGGGAGTCATCAGCAAGCAGGATTATGATCAGTCGAAAACAAATCTCGATACGGCGCAGCAGCAGCTCAAGTCTCTCGACCAGCAAGTGCGCGAGCAGGCAGTTCAACTTCGCTACTACAGCATCGTGGCGCCAACGGATGGGATCGTCGGGGACATTCCGGTGCGCGTGGGCGATCGCGTGGCGGTCACCACGCTACTGACCACGGTGGATGAACCGGGAAGCCTGGAGGCTTACATCAACGTTCCGGTGGAGCACTCGAAGGAACTGAAAATCGGAGATGCCGTGCAGCTTCTCGACACCGCCGGCAACCCGGTGGCGGAGAGCCGTCTCGATTTTATTTCGCCACAAGTAGATAGCAACACGCAATCTGTGCTCGTGAAGGCAACGATTAAGAATTCCTCCGATGCGCTGCGCACGTTTCAGTTCGCACGCGCGCGCATCATTTGGGACGTGCATCAGGGGCTGGTGATTCCGGTGCTTTCCGTATCGCGTATCAATGGGCAATTTTTTGTATTCGTCGTCGAAGGCAGCGGGACGTCAGTGGTCGCGCACGAGAAGATTGTCCGGCTTGGCGACCTGACGGGAAGTCAATACGTGGTGCTCGATGGCTTGAAGGCCGGAGACCGCGTAGTGATCGAAGGCTCGCAAAACCTGGTGGATGGCGCGGCCGTCACCGAAACGCCTGAAAATTCCGGCGCCAAACCTTGATTCTCACCATAGCCGCGGCGCTGGCGCTCCCTGTCTCAAGATTGAAAGGTTAACGCAAGAATGTTTGTCGATTTTTTCATTCAGCGCCCCATCTTCGCCACGGTTTGCGCCCTGCTGATTATTCTCGCGGGCGCTGTCTGCATTCCCACGCTGCCGATCGCTCAATTTCCCCGGCTCGCGCCGCCGCAGGTGACTGTCTCGGCTTTCTACAATGGCGCAAACGCGCAAAGCGTGGAGGCGTCAGTCACCACACCGCTCGAACAGCAAATTAATGGCGTCGAGGGCATGAAGTATATGACCTCCTCGAGCGGCAACGACGGCTCGAGCAACATTACCGTCACGTTCGACATTTCGCGCGACGTGGACCTGGCGGCCGTAGATGTCCAGAACCGCGTGAACACGGCGCTCGGCAGATTGCCGAACGAAGTGAAGACTACCGGCATCACCATCACAAAATCGGCCGCGGGCTGGATCTTCGGCGCGGGCGTGTACACCCAGCACGGGGAGTACAGCAGCCTGTTCCTCAGTAACTATGTGGACCTCTACATTCGCGACACCCTCAAACGCATTCCCGGTGTGGCTGACGTCCAAATATTCGGCGAGCGAAAATATTCCATGCGCTTGTGGCTTGACCCGGTGCGCATGGCCAGCCGCGGACTGACGGCGACCGACATCCTGAGCGCGCTGCAGGAGCAGAACGTGCAGGTGGCTGCGGGGCAGGTGGGCCAGCCTCCGTCAAATTCCGGGCAGATGTTTCAGATCAGCGTGCGCGCTATCGGGCGGCTGGTTGAGCCATCTGAATTTGAAAATATCATTTTGAAGACGGGCGTGGACGGCAACCTGGTCCGCTTGAAGGATGTGGGCCGCGCGGAACTGGGCGCCGAAGATTACGGGTCGAACCTGCGATTCGACGGACACGAGGCCGTGGGCTTCGGCATCTCGCAATTGCCCGGCGCCAATGCAATCGCCGTGGACAAAGCCGCCAAGGCGGAACTCGCGCGCCTCTCCAAGCGCTTCCCTCCCGGCATCAAATACGCCATCGCTTTCGACAGCACCACCGTTGTCGGCGAATCCATCAAAGATGTGATCTACACGCTGCTTGAAGCCATCGCCCTGGTTATTCTCGTCATTTTTATTTTCCTGCAGGATTGGCGCAGCACATTTATTCCCGCAATCACCATCCCGGTTTCACTGATCGGGACTTTTGCGTTCGTCAAGCTGCTTGGATTTTCGATTAACACGCTGACGCTGTTCGGACTCACGCTTGCGACCGGTCTCGTGGTGGACGATGCCATCGTGGTGATTGAAAACGTGCAGCGCCACATCACCGAGGGGCTTTCCGAGCCGCACAACGCCGCGTCCGTAGCCATGAAGGAAGTGGCCGGTGCGGTCGTGGCCACCTCGCTGGTGCTCGTCGCCGTCTTCGTTCCAGTGGCGTTTTTCCCCGGCACCACGGGAATTCTGTTCCGGCAGTTCGCGCTGACCATCGCGTTTTCCGTTTCCATCTCCGCGTTCAATGCACTCACGCTCACGCCTGCGCTCTCCGCACTGTTTCTCGGTCACGGAGGCGTGAAGGAAAATCGCTTCTTTGGCGGGTTCAACCGCGGGCTGAAGGCGTTTGCGCACGGCTACGCCGACCGGCTGCGGCAAATCCTGCGCTATGAAGTCATCTCCGTGATTGCCTTTGCCGCGGGTCTCGCACTCACCTATTGGGTCTATCAGCGCGTTCCCAAAGGCTTCATCCCCAACGAGGACGCCGGATATTTCATCATCGCGGTCCAGGCACCCGAAGGCGGCTCGCTCGAATACACCACGAATATTCTCGGGCAAGCCGAAGCGGCCATGAGCAAGATCCCCGAGATTGAAAGCGCCTTTTCCGTAGCTGGATTCAGTTTTGGAGGGAGCGCGCCGAATCGCGCGTTGATTTTCGCCTCATTGAAAGATTACTCACAGCGCCCGGGCGAGGCGCACTCTGCTGACAGTGTCATAAACCGGCTTCGCGGACCCCTCGCGGCGATTTCCGGCGCAAGCGTGGTGCCCTTCGCGCCGCCGGCAGTTGAGGGACTGGGTGCCTTTGGCGGATTTCAGTTCATCCTTGAAGATCTCACCAGCCATCCACTGCAGGCGCTCGCAAACGTCACTCAGAAAGTGATCCTGCAGGGCAACACGAATCCTGACTTGAGCGGGCTCTTCACCAACTTCAGCGCCAATGATCCGCAGTATGTGGTCAAGTTCGACCGCGAGAGAGCAAAGGGCCTTCAGGTTCCCCTGAATCAAATCACCGACGCTCTGCAGGTGTACATGGGTTCGGTGTACGTAAATGATTTCGACTTCAACAACCGTTCCTATCGCGTCTATGTTCAGTCGGACAAGCAATTCCGGTCACAGCCGCGGGACATTCGCGAATATTACGTGCGCTCCAATCAGGGAATGATGATTCCGCTCGAGAATCTGGTGACGGTGCAACAGACGGCGGCGCCGCAGGTGATCAGTCACTACAATTTGTTTCGCTCCGCGGAAATTGACGGCTCTTCTGCACCGGGTCACAGTTCCGGCGAAGGAATTGCCGCGATGAACGCACTGGCGCAAAAAGCGATGCCCCCCGGATTTGCGTATGAATGGACGGGTCTGTCTCTCGAAGAAATTCAATCCGGAAGCCAGACGATCATGCTGTTCGGGCTTGGAATTCTTGTCGTCTATCTGACGCTCGCGGCGCAGTATGAAAGCTTTTCGCTGCCGTTCATCGTTCTCCTTGCGGTTCCAATGGCCCTGCTGGGAGCTGTGGGCGCGCAGGCGTTGCGCGGACAGGAGAACGACGTGTATTGCCAGATTGGCCTAGTGATGCTGATCGGCCTCTCGAGCAAGAATGCGATTTTGATTGTCGAATTTGCGGAACAGCTCCGCGAAAAAGGCTATTCAATTCTCGATGCCGCGGTGGAATCAGCGCTCATTCGTCTGCGCCCGATTCTCATGACCTCGCTCGCGTTTATTCTGGGAGTGCTGCCGCTCGTGCTTGCGCAGGGCGCCGGACGCATCAGCCGCCGCTCGGTTGGCACCACCGTTTTCGGCGGCATGATTGCTTCCACATTTCTCAACCTGATTTTCATCCCGGTGCTCTACGTTCTCATCCGCAGGCTTCAGACCGGCTGGAAAGAAGAACAGCCGGCAACAGCGGTTTCCCGTTAGCACTGCTCCCGCGCGGGCACAAAAAGAAAAGCCGGGAACGCATGGTCCCCGGCTTGTCCGCTGCCCTCTATTGTCTTGATTTCGAACTGAATCCCGAATTCGCTCCGGCTCAGTCGGCCGCGACCGACCGTCCCGTTTCCCTCACAACTTTCGCATCGAGAACTGCGGGATTCACAGGCGTGAATTGATCTGCCTCGGTTGATCCCGCGAGCGCCGTGGTGGAGGTTGTCCCGCCGGTGATGGCCTGCTGCAAACCGTCGAAGTAGCCGGTGCCGACAAATTTCTGGTGCTTTACGGCTTCGTAGCCGAACTCGCGCTCCTGCCGGAATTCTTCTTCTTGCAACCGGCAGTAGGCCGTCATGCCGCTTTTCCCGTATTCGCGTGCGAGATCGAACATCGACAGGTTTAGCGAGTGGAAGCCCGCCAGCGTGATGAACTGGAACTTGTAGCCCATGGCGGCGAGTTCCGCCTGGAATTTCGCAATCGTCGCGTCGTCCAAGTGTTTCTTCCAGTTGAACGAAGGTGAGCAGTTGTACGCCAGCATCTTGTCCGGGTACCGCGCGTGAATCCCTTCGGCGAACTGCCGTGCTTCTTCAAGGTCCGGCTTGGCCGTCTCGCACCAGAGCAGGTCCGCATATGGCGCGTACGCCAGGCCGCGCGCAATTGCTGCGCCCAAACCCTTGCGGCAGCGGAAGAACCCTTCGGCAGTGCGTTCGCCGGTTAGAAATTCCCGATCGCGCGGGTCCACGTCGCTGGTAATGAGCGTTGCGCTGTCCGCGTCGGTCCGCGCCATGATCAATGTGGGCACGCCCATCACGTCTGCTGCCAGGCGCGCCGCCACCAATTTCTGGATCGCTTCAACGGTGGGCACGAGGACCTTTCCGCCCAGATGTCCGCACTTTTTCGCGGACGAGAGCTGATCCTCGAAGTGGACGCAAGCCGCGCCCGCTTCGATCATGCCCTTCATCAATTCATACGCGTTCAAGTTGCCGCCGAATCCTGCTTCCGCATCGGCCACCAGCGGCGCGAACCAATTCGTGCTGCGGTCGCCCTCCGCGTGATGGATCTGATCCGCGCGCACCAGCGCCTGGTTGAGCCGTCGGCAGAGATTCGGCACGCTGTCCGCGGGATAAAGACTCTGGTCCGGATATGTTTCACCGGCGTTATTCGCATCGGCCGCCACCTGCCAGCCGCTCACATAAATCGCATGCAAGCCAGCCTTCACCTGTTGCACGGCCTGATTGCCGGTGACTGCGCCGAGCGCTCGAACGGAATTTTCAGTATGCAGCAAATCCCACAGCCGCTCCGCACCCAGGCGAGCGAGCGTGTGTTCCACATGGATGGACCCGCGCAACTGCTCAACGTCCTTCGCGCTATACGGTCTGGTAATGCCGGCCCAGCGCGCATTGGAGCGCCAATCAAGTTCCAACGCATCCAGCTCAAGCTCGGCACGCCTGCCGTTTCCATTGTGATTGCCGTTGCCGTTCGCGCTGCCCATGTTCGTCATGTGTTCTCCCGGTCACTTGAGTTTCAAAATCGAGTTCGTCCGAGCACACTTCTCCGTCAACACTTGCACCAGGGAATGAATTAGAGGGACGAAATTCTTACTGCAGACGCTCAGGCAGCAGGAAGCCCTCGCAGCGTCAGTTCTTCAATCAAATCATCCAGCGTCTGGCGATTCGCCACCGACAAAGAGTCGAATCCGATACCCACGCCGGTGTCGCCCGGCTCACAACTGCGAATCTGGCCGTCGGCTTCAAAGAAATGATGATCGACGGGAATCCGGATGTGGACGGGTGTGCCCACGGGCAGATTTCCGCGGCGCACGTACAGGCCGCCGGCGCTCAAATTGTTCGACGGATTTTCAACCTGGATTGTCTTCTCGCCGATCTCTAGTTCTACCGGCTTGTCGAGCAACATGCGGGGGAACGTCCGAGTGCTGCTGCCTTCCATTGGCTGTCTCCTTCGCGCCTGATCCGCGATTTGAGCGGTCTCAAACTGCTGACTCAGTCCTGCTGGCCCGGAGTTCATTACAACGCGGCGAGTTTGGAGCAAACTTGGCAATCAGTCAAACTGATTGTCCTTATCATCGTGATAGACAAATGTTATCAGTCCTAGTACAGTTGTCCTGATACCAGGGAGGTTGATCAATGCTTGGTACCGTCAGGGCACGGCTTCAGCCGTGCCACAACACATCCTAAGCGCGGGGCATCAGCCGCTGAGGGAGCCAAAATGGAATTCGACCAAGTTGAAACATTTCTCGCGGTGGTCACTTATGGCGGCTTCCATCGCGCTGCCGAGGCCCTGAACGTCAGCCAGCCCGCCGTCAGTGCGCGAATTCGAGCTCTGGAGGACTCGCTCGGCGTGAAACTCTTCACCCGCGCTCACGCCAACCTCACGCTTTCCGCCGCCGGCAAGGCGCTCCGGCCCCATGCAGAGCAGCTTCTGCGCAATGTGGCGCTCGCGCGCCAGGCGGTCCACGAATTGCAGCCCTCCGCGCGAGGCGCGCTCAATATCGCCGCCGCACTTTCCGTGTGCACCTATTTCCTCCCCGACGTGATGAAGGACTACCAGTCGGAGAACCCCAAGGTGATGGTTACGTTGCGCTCCGGCACTTCCCTGCAGGTGCTGAAGATGGTCCTCGACGGAGAAGCCGACATCGGCGTGGCCCGCTCGCTTAACCATCCCGAGGTCGAGACCATGACGCTGCGCGACGACCCGCTCATTCTCGTTGGACATCCCGCGCATCCCGCTTCTCGTGAAAGGCGCGTTCGTCTCGAAGAGGTCGAAGCCTGGCCGCTGATTTTCTTCGATCGCGGCTCGAGTGATTGGACCCTCACGCAAGGCATGTTTCGCCGCGCCGGCCTGCTGCCCAACGTGGTCCTAGAAGTGGAAACCATCGAAGCCGCCAAGCGCATGGTCGAGCGCAAACTGGGGCTTAGCTTTCTGCCACAGATCGCCGTCGCCCAGGAACTGGGAGAAGGCAAACTCGCGGCAATCGAAATCAGCAACGCCGAGCATCTCCAGCGCAATCTCGACGTCATTCACCCGCGCCACCGCCCCTTGACGCGCGACGCACAGGCCTTTCTTCAGCTTCTGAAAGCGGCCGCGGCCACGCCTGTACCGCATGCAACCGGCCCCGCGAAACGCCGCAAATCGCGAGACTAACAGGCACGGCGCTTGCGGAGCCCTGGTTGCATCAAAATACGCGCGAGGATATTCTGACCCCGGCCATGGACATCTCACGGTCTCGATCGCGATTCATCATTGCGCTGGCAACCATCCTTTTCGCGCCTGCCGCGTGGGCGCAGTCTTCGCAAACCAGTACTGTCGCGCAAGCGAATCCCGCGGTCACCGCTCCGTTTCAGATTGATCTGCCCGCTACAGTCGAGTGGCTCGACACGAACGTCGATTTGCGCGCCGGCGAAAAAATCCGCATCACCGCGACTGGCACTATCAAGTACCCGGCCGACAAAAAACACCCGAATGGCCGAACATTTGGGCCCGAAGGATTGCCACGCGCCTATGAGGATTTGATTCACCAGTACGCTGTTCCCGATGCGGGACACGGCGCGTTGGTCGGACGCTTGGGGACCGTCGATTCCGGACAGCCATTCTTCATTGGCGAGAGCAAAGAATTTTCGGCGCCTGTTGCAGGCCGCCTTTATCTCGGCGTCAATCAGAGCGTGAAGAACGCATCCGATGCTACGGGAACTTTTCACGTTCGCATCGAAGTGCTGGATCCCGGCCTCAGCAGCGCAGCGGCGGCGAATGTCGGAGGGCCACCGGATGCGCCCATTCCTGCCATTACTCCGAGACTCCTCGCAAAAATTCCGCGCCGCGTCACTGATCCTCAAGGCCTGCCCGGCGATATGGTCAACGTGCTTGTCGTCGGCACGGAGGACGAACTCGTTCAGGTGTTCATGACGGCAGGTTGGGTGAAGGTGGATTCCGGAGTGCAGAATACCGTGGTCAGCGCGATTTTCGACTCGATCGAGAAAAAAGATTATCTGACTATGCCGATGAGCACGCTCTATCTCTTCAAGCGTCCGCAGGATTATGGCTTCGCGCACGCCGAGCCGGTGCGTGTGGCTATGTCGCGCAATCACCTGCGCGCATGGAAGTCGCCCTACGAAGTGGATGCTCGACCGCTCTGGTGCATTGCCGCCACACACGACATCGGCTTCGAGCGCGACCAGCGCAACGACGGGGTGACGCACAAAATCGATCCGTCCATTGATGGCGAGCGCGAATACGTCAACGTAACGCTCACCGGCACAGGCCTCGTCGTCGAGCGCGATCACGTCACGCCCGCCGACGCCCTCACCGAAGCCAAGACTGCCACCGGCGGCAGCTTCCACTCCGACGGCCGCATCCTCGTCCTCGTGTTGAAAAGCTCGCCTATCCCTGCCAACTAATCGCGGCCGCGTGCAGCCACTTCGAGGAAGGATTTGGACAGGACCTCGATTGCCCATTCGGCCAGCGCACCACCCTGTACCTTTTTTACGACCATCGTTCACATGATTTTCGAGGCTCCGTGGTACCGTTATGCGTGCGCAAAAAATCGCATTCATGTTTTCCGGAAATCGGGGCTCGCGTCCCGGTCTCGGGTCCCCGCCGCGTCATGCTCTTATCGCGACTCGGTTCCCTGGTGCGGATGAAGATTGCCTCGACCGAAGTGACCCTGGATCCGCCGAAAACCACGCGATTTCTAATAGCGAATCGGGCGATTAGAAAATGACGCATCTCATTGGAAACAATCGCCGGCGGCAAAGTCTAATAGCGAATAAATCGGACCATTCCGCCCTCTCTTTCGGGCCTGGGCGAGACGCGCCTTGTGAAGCAAAAACCGGTCTGCTATCCTCGCGTTTGATATCAGGACGAAGGCACGGCTGATGGCACAGACCATTCCACTTGGACTACAAACGCACTCGGCGGAACAGGCACGAAGCGTTGTGGCAGACTCCTCCGTTCCCTGGTTCGTGTGGTCCGGCGTGCTAGCGGTGACATCGATCGCCTTCGGTCTGTACTGGGACATTTCCTGGCACATGACCATCGGCCGCGACACTTTCTGGACCCCGGCTCACCTGGCCATTCATTTCGGCGGAATTCTCGCAGCGATCACCTGCGTCGTTCTGATTTTCTCGACCACCTTTTCGCATGATCCCGCGGCGCAAGCATCCTCAGTTCGTGTCTGGGGATTCCGCGGGCCGCTGGGCGCGTTCCTGACGGCGTGGGGCGGCGTCACCATGGTCACGTCAGCTCCCTTCGACAACTGGTGGCACAACTCGTTTGGCCTCGACGTGGAAATTCTCAGCCCGCCGCACGTTGTGCTCGGGATCGGAATCTGGGGCGTTGGCCTCGGCTGCCTGGTGCTGCTGCTTGCGCGAAAAAATCGCGCCACCGGAGCTGCCGCGCACAAACTGGAAGTTTTGTTTCTGTACCTTGCCAGCCTGCTCGTCTTCCTCCACATGATTCTCGTTTCGGAATACTGCGACGCGAGCTTGATGCACAGCCCACTTTTTTACCGCGCCGTCGCCATCGGCACTCCCACGCTGTTGGTTGCGTACGGCCGCGCTTCCGGCCACAAATGGGGTGCAACAATCGTGGCAAGCGCCTACATGGCGCTCATGCTTGCTGCCATGTGGATTTTTCCAATTTTCCCCGCGCAGCCGAAGCTCGGTCCCGTGTACACCAACGTCACGCACATGGTTCCGATGGGATTCCCGGTGCTGCTGATTGTGCCCGCCTTCTTTCTCGATCTGGTGTTAAACCGCTTCGCCGGCCGCGGCAAATGGTTCCTTTCACTCGTGAGCGGCAGCGCTTTTCTTGCCGCGCTGCTCGCCGCGCAATGGCCCTTCGGCAATTTCATGATTTCGCCGGCTGCGCGCAACGCGCTCTTCGGGCAGATTTATTTTCCATATCAGATGCCGCCCTCCATGTACCAGCTCGCGTATCAATTCCAGTCACTGGCGCCAACGCGCGCCGCTTTCCTGCTCGGCATGGGAATTGCGCTGGTAGCTTCCATTCTCTCTGTGCGCGTTGGAATCGCATTCGGCGACTGGCTCACGCGCATCCGGCGCTAAGACCCCGTGAACCGGCGCATCGCGATCCTGTTTTCCCTTCTGCTGGCCGCGCCCTGCCTCGCGCACGTGGGCAGTCCCGACGTTTATTTTCAAGGCGACGCCGGGCCCTACCAATTGGCTGTCACCATTCGCACGCCGCAGATGATCCCCGGCGTCGCGGAAATTGAAATCCGCTCAAGCACTCCCGGAGTACACCAGTTAAAGATCGTGCCGCTGTACATCGTGGGAACCGGCTCGAAATATCCTCCTCCGCCTGATGTCCTGCTGCCCTCGAAGGACGACCCGCAATATTTCACCGGCAAACTGTGGCTGATGGCTTCCGGCTCGTGGCAAGTGCGCATCGAGGCCGACGGCGAGGACGGCGCCGGCACGTTGGCGGTTCCCGTCCCCGCATTCGCGCGCAACACGCTGCCGATGCAAAAAGATTTGGGAGCGCTGCTCACGGGCCTGATGATTCTGCTGGTCCTCGCGATTGCCTCGATTCTGGGTGCAGCGCGCCGCGAAGGGCAGCTGGAACCAGGCCAGCCCTCGGGCCAGGCGCAGAAGAGAGGCGCTCGCTTCGTCATGACTGTCGCGCTCATGATTGTGATTGGTCTGCTCTCGCTCGGCGGATGGTGGTGGAAAGTCGCAGCCTCTGCGCGCGCGCAGCAAATGATTTACAAACCGCCTGAGCTGTTCGCCTCGCTGCTGCCCGGCGACAAATTGCTGCTACGCGTGGGAGAATCCGCGTGGCATACACGCCGTCCGGAAGCGGTGTCCACGAAGTTGATCCCGGACCATGGCCACTTAATGCACCTCTTCCTGATTCGCGCGCCTCAGATGGATCGCTTCTACCATTTGCATCCAGCCGAGGATAAAGGCGGCGTGTTCCTCGATAATTTGCCGCCGATACCTGCGGGCCATTACCAGATTTTTGCGGACATCGTGCGCGAATCGGGATTCCCGGATACCCTCGTTGCCGAACTCGATATTCCTGACATGGCAGGACGGCCGCTCGCGGGAGATGACTCCGCCACGAGCGCACCGGCACTCACGCAGAATGCGGCTGGCAATGTCGTTGCGCCGTTGTCTGACGGCGCCCGCATGGTGTGGGAACGCGAGCCCGGGCCGCTTCCTGCGAATCAGCTTATTTGGTTTCGATTTCATGTCGAGGACGCGGCCGGCAAGCGCGCCACCGATCTCGAACCATACATGGGCATGGCCGGCCACGCGGAATTTGTACGCTCCGATCTGAGCGTCTTCGCGCACGTTCACCCGGACGGCTCTGCTTCCATGGCCGCCATCGCGCTTGCGGACGCGAGCCTGCCCGCGAACACGCGGAACCCCTCAGCCGCTCCAAATTCGACAGCTGCGGACTCGATGCCCGGAATGCAGACGAGCGGAATGAAGCCCAGGACAACTTTTTCGAGCGTCGCGTTTCCGTATGGATTCCCCAAGTCCGGGCTCTATCGCATCTTCGTGCAGGTGAAGCGCGCGGGACGCGTGGAAACTGGCGTGTTCGACGCCTGGGTAAAATGACAAGGCGAAACCACAATTCCATTTGCACAGCCGACAAATTGCTTGGCGCTAGACGGAGGCCGGAATGAAGAGGATTGTTTTCATCTTGCTCGCCGGGATCGCTTGCGCACTCCCACTACGGGCGCAGTCGCCTGAAGGCGCAGGCGTCAGCCTGGTGTTCACGCACGTTACCATAATCGACACGGCCACGGGAGCGCTCCATCCGGACAATTATGTGATCGTGAGCGGCAACCGCATCGAGCAGGTGGGAAAGAAGCATCACGTCAAAATCCCCAAAGACGGAAAAGTGATCGACGGAACCGGGAAATTCATGATTCCCGGCCTTTGGGACATGCATGTCCACACTTTTTTTGACGACCGCGGAAAAGCTGGGCGAGACGTCACCCTGCCTCTCTTCATCGCCAACGGGGTCACGGGAGTTCGCGACATGGGCAGCGACCTCGAGCCGGTCCTCCTGGCGCGCAAGGAAATCGGGGAGCACCGGCTGCTCGGACCGCGCATGATCGTGGCTGGCCCGATGCTCGACGGTCCTAAATCCACCTACAGAAGCGCGATTGCGATTGCCACTCCCGAGGACGGCCGCCGTGCGGTGGATATGCTCAAGGCCCGGGGCGTGGATTTCATCAAAATTCAATCTTATGTTCCGCGCGACGCCTATTTCGCCATCGTGGACGAATGCAAAAAGCAAAACATTATATTCGTCGGCCACGTGCCCGATGCAATTCGCGCCTTGGAAGCGTCGAACGCGGGCCAGAAAAGTTTCGAACACTTGATCGGTATTTTCGAGGCTAGCTCGACCGTTGAAAACGAACTCCTCAAAGGCCCGAAGAGTCCGGGCCGTTTCCTGGATACGTACGATCCGGCGCGAGAAGCCGCCATCATCCAGCTGCTCAAGAAAAATAATACCTGGCAATGCCCCACGCTCTTCTGGGAGCGCGGCCAGTGGCTCGTGGACGTGATTGACCCGAACAAGGACCCCGATATCAAATATGCTCCGGTTTCCTGGCGCGACAAGGCCTGGCCCAGAGCCACGCAGTCCATCATCAAAGAGATGGACACGGACCCTCTTCCCGTCCGGGAGAAATTCGTGCAGCACGAGCTCGACATTGTCAAGAAGCTGAATCAGGCCGGCGTGCCGTTTCTGGCCGGGACGGATTGTCCCGCCGGAGTGGACGTGCTGCCCGGCTTCAGCCTGCATCTGGAATTGCAGCGATTCATCGCAGCGGGATTCACGCCTCTGCAGGCGCTGCAAACGGCGACAATCAATCCCGCAACATTTCTGGAAAAGCAGAGCGATTTCGGGGCAGTGGAACCGGGCAAGGTTGCAGATTTATTGCTGCTGGACGCGAACCCTCTCGACGACATTCGCAACACGCAAAAAATTGACGCTGTGGTCGCGGACGGCCGCTATTTCTCCCGCGCTGACCTCGATCGAATCCTCAGGGACGTGCAGGCAGCCGCGAGCAAGCGGTAAAAAAAACGCGCCGGCTAGCAGATTTCGTGCTCCCGGCGCGTTCAGGATTATTCTCGAATCAATTCGCAGCGCGGCTGGTTACTCGACGTTCACCACCCTGCCATGCTCGAATGTGATTTTCAAATCGCTGTACACGTACATCTGCGAAGTGCCCAGGTTCACTATCTGCTTAGGCATGCCCATCGCCTTCACCACCTGAGCAAGCGTGTCGCCGATTTGAATCGTGGCCGGCTGACCACCGCCGTTGCCCACGTCCTGAACTTCCGGAGTGACCGGGCCGCTGTCGGCAGTGTCCGCCGCCGTGTCGGAGGCAGCCTGCTGAACATCTTGTTCGTCGGCGTCCGCTTCCTGGTCAATCTTCTTGAGCTCATCCGCGACATCCTTATCGGGTGTTACCTGGCCATCGGGATTCGGGATTGTAGTGGCCTTCGGTCCCGACGGAATTCCACTCTTTCCCTGGTTTTCTGAGAGCGATTTCAATCCCGCCTCGAGTTGGTGGCGGAATTCGTCGTGCATATCGTCGAGATCTTGGATCTGGACCCGAGGCGTCGAACCGACGGCGCAGTCGTCAGTCTTGCTGGCAAGCACGTCGACGGCGACGGTCTTGTTGGCGTCGGCGTCGTCTTCCGTGCGCTTGATCACGTCTCCGGAGGTGAGCGAACAGGCCTCGTCGCCCAGCGTTGGCGCGATGGTGGCCGAAACCACGAAGACACGACGGTTCGGATTGAGCGAGGGAGGCACTTGATCGCCAGTCGCTTCCTGCGACTTGCCGCTCTGCTGTGCGGCTGCTGCTTCCTTGTCCTCCGCAATCTGAGCCTTCACGTCGTCGGCAATCATCTGCTTCACTTCCGGAGTGAGAACCGGGGAGCTATCGGCCCCCGTCATGTCACTGGAGTGCGCCGATGCGAGCGCGTAGCCTGGAGCTGATTGCACTTTGCCGGACTCCGCGTTGGCCTCTGCGGCCGCTTGCAGATTCGCGGCGATCATGTAGTCAGTAAGCCAGAGTGCGGCATAGGGGTACGACGGGTAGGGCGTGAAGTAATAGTTGTACGGTGTGTACCACGGTGCCGCACCCCAACCCCAAGAGTAGACCACTGGTGAGGGCCACGGGTTATATGCCCAACCATAGTAGGCCGGGCCATAATAATAGGGCGGCACATAGCCGTAATAGCCATAGCCACGGTAATAGTAGCCTCGGTAGCCGTAGCCATAGTAGCGGCCCCCGCGATAATAACTGCGCCGCATGTACTCGTGCCCGCCGCGGCTATAGCGGCGTTCGCCATATCCGCGGCCGTGCCCGGTGGAAACGAAGCGGCGATCGCCACGGCGCGCCTCCACTCTCCGCTCACCGTGCGGTCCGCGGCTGATCGTGTTGCCATGCGCACCCTTGATGGATGCCACGCGTCCGTGAGCATCAAGCTTCGCACTGGCTCCTTTCGACGTCGTTACTGACGAGACGCGACCGCTCTTGCTGCGCTCGACAGTATTCCCTTTCGCGGTAACTGTTTTTGTTCCGCCATTGGCAGTTCTTGTTGTCGTTCCGGCGTTGTGGCCGCCGGAACTTCCTTTGCCAGCACCAGCTCTCGTGGCCGCGTTAGTCCGACCAGTGCCGGCTGCTCCACTTCGGCCTGCGCTGCCTGTCGCTCCTGTTGCGGCCTTGCCTGTGCCGGCTCCAGTAGCACCACGACCTGCTGTGTTCGTGGCCCCGGTCCTGCCAGCGCCAGCTCCAGTCGCGTTGCGCCCCGCAGTGCCCGTCGTTCCAGTCCCGGTCCTACCAGCAGTGTTCGCACCTGTGCGACCGGCAGTGCCTGCAGTTCCAGTGCCCGTCCTGCCAGCAGTCGTGCCCGCCCCGGTTCGAGCCGCGGTGCCCGTCGCTCCCCGGTTCCCGTACGGGTTCGTGTTGGTTCGTGCGTTGCCGGCATTGCTCGTATTGCCCGGGCGCTGAGCATTATTGGGGGCGTTGTGTTGGGCTGGCGCTGCGTTGCGCTGCGGCGGTGGAGCGCTCCGCTGAGGCGGTGGGGCGCTGCGTTGTGGGGGAGGAGCGCTGTGCTGCGCCGGGGGAGGAGCGCTCTTGCCCTTCTGCGCGAATGAAAGCGACGGCAGCACGAAAATGAGTGACAGCAACGAAATGAGCTGAATAAAAGTCTGCATGGTCCCGCGGCTAGGCTTCATCATGGTCTCCTCTTCGGATACAACTTTTCCCAGGGGGCCTACGCTGCGAGGACGTCCACGGCGGCACCGCCTTTACCCAAATCAGTTCTCGCCGAAGCCGCAGAAATCGCCGCGAATATGATCAGCTAACCAGGAAGAAGCAACAATCCCCACCTGCATGTGCAATCCGTAATACACCAGGCATTGCGAAAATGAAAGTGAAAAACCGTCAAGCGCCGCGATCCGCCCGATGACTTGGAAACACTTGCGCCCGTTTTTCACCTAGTTGCCGCTCCTTACTTCCGGTGATACATTTCAAAGCTCAGGCATGCTGCGACCCCGCAGGCCAACAGTTTGGTTCTATTACGTATTGCGCAGGAACACAGGAAAAACCGTCATGCCGCCCCAAGATTTTGCGAAGGCGTCCGGAATGCCTGGCTCTGACTCAGTCGGGTCGCCAGAAGAAAGACGGGCGCTGGACGCGCTCTTCAGCGCAGCTTATGAGGAACTGCGGAGGCTCGCCTCCAGCGTCAGGCGAAACGATCCGGGCGCGACGATCAGTCCAACGGCACTCGTAAACGAAGCGTGGATTAAACTCGGGAATTCGCCGCGCTTCGCTTCCACCTCTCCCCTCCACTTCAAGCGAATTGCCGCTCGAGCCATGAGGCAGGTGCTGATCGAAGCGGCCCGCCGCAGGAACGCGCAGAAGCGGGGCTCCGGCGCCATGTTCGTCACCTTCGACGACAGCCTGGACGCGAAACCATCCTATGCCAGGCAACTGCTCGAACTGGATCGCGCGCTCGAGGACCTCGCCCAGGTTCATCCGCGCCAGGCGATGATGGTTGAGGGCCGCTTTTTTGGGGGGCTGGAGATTCCGGAAATCGCGGAGTTATTGAACGTATCCGAGGCCACTATCCTGCGAGAGTGGCGCGCCGCCAAGGCATGGCTCGCTCACGAACTGCGCCAGGCGCGGTAATCCTCTCGAATCGCACGCCGGCGGAAGCCGAGGCAATTCTTGTGGAACGGGAACCGGAAAAGCCCTCGGCAGCCGCGAATCTGATCGCGGGCCAGACGGCATTCAAAGGCTGTTCAGCGTCAGTGGCGTGTTGTCAGCTGACACTGTGCGCGAAAACTTAGGTTGAGAAAGATCTGCTCGGCAGACCGATGGTCAGCCAACCTGGGACGTTCCGAAAACCCTGCGAGATAGCTATTCGCAAGTAGTGGATTCTTGGACTCCCTTGCTGATGGTTTTTGATCTTCAGCAATCATGTGATTTTCAAACAGCTTGACTTCCGAGTGGCCCGTCACTAGCTCGGTAACTTCCGGAATCGGTTCATGAATCGCAGCCGCCGCGTCTAACAGTGGCATACGACGCCCCGATTGCATGTTATGCTTTCGCACAATTTGAGGATTCTATGAACATCACGCGGGTCGCGTGCCATTCTGCTCTGCTGTTGGTTGCTCTAACGGCTATCCCCGAACAAGCAGCGAGCCAGCCGCCGAAGGAAAACACAACTCGGACAAAGGTGGTGCTCCTCGGCACGGGCACGCGAGTGCCCGATCCGGACCGTTCCGGTCCTGCAACCGCCATCGTTGTTGACGATACTGCTTATCTCGTCGATTTCGGACCGGGTGTGGTGCGCCGTGCCGAGTCCGCTGCTCTCAACAGAAAGATCCCGGCAGTCGAACCCGGCAATCTAAAGGTAGCCTTTTTGACCCACCTCCATTCAGATCACACCGCTGGCTATTCTGATCTGATCTTCACCGGATGGACATCAGGCCGGACTGTGCCGCTCGAAGTCTACGGTCCGTCCGGGCTGCAGTCGATGACCGAGCACATTTTGCAGGCTTATCGCGTCGACATCGAGACACGTACGAATCCCGAAGGAAACCAGCGTCGTTTCCCTGAGGGGTGGAAGGTCAACGCCCACGAGATTAAAGCCGGGGTCATTTATAATGACGAAAAGGTCACGGTCACGGCATTTGCGACGAAACATGCGATGGAGAGTTACGGATATCGCTTCGAAACGCCGGACCGCACGATCGTAATCTCCGGTGACACGAATCCGCTTGATGCAACGATCAACGCTTGTAACGGCTGCGATGTCCTGATCCACGAAGCGCAGCCTCTGGAATTGCTGGCCAAGATGCCCGAAAGCATCCAGTCGTTTGTAGCGAAGTACCATACGACGACTGAACAGCTCGCGGAGTTGGCGAAGAAGGCCAAGCCGAAGCTGCTCGTGATCTATCACACAGTGAGCTTTCCACCCGGGATTGCCCCTCCGAGACTTCTACCGCCCAAAGGTGGGGCCGATGCGCTCTACGCTTCGCCGGAAATGCTTCAGAAAGAGATCGGCTCGCGATATTCAGGAAAATTCGTGATCGGAAAAGACCTCGACGTGTACTAAGTCTCTCAGTAATCCAATTCATGCCTCATTTGGCGGGAACTGTTCTGGGTGAGTCGTCGGCTACCCGGAAGTCATCCAGAACGGCGTTGTGGGCGACCAAACGAGTTATCGGCAACCAGGCTTTGTGTTTTTTTGTAAAGAAGATGTTGTCTTGCTCAAAGTTGAGCACGAGCCCAATACGTAGCCGAGTAAGGGTGGAAGTTGCACACCTATCCGACGCCGACTCTTCCCGACCTGCGAGTAGCCGCGCCGAACCGGGTAGCTTGTGTTATCGTGCTCGACATGGACGCAATTCCTGCCCGCTTCCCTGCCCACTCTTTTGCCCTTCAATTGGGGACAAGCTCTCAATTGGGGACAAGAGAAGTGAAAAACCCCGCTATTTACCAAGAATTGGTAGGGGCGGTGGGGATCGAAATTGCATCCCTACACTACAAAGACCTGCACGGCCATGACTTAGCGCCATCGCCCCTTTTCAATTGTTGTCAAATGTTGTCAATGGGAAAAATCTGACCGGATAAATACCGCTAAGACCTAGATTTCCAGCTTACCGCGTTATTCGGGCGTTAGATTATCTCGCGGGACCCGAAACGGGTGGAGCAAACTCACGGGTAAAGAGCTGGAAACAGAAATAAGGCCAATCAAAGAAAGAACTTAAGTGTCAAGGTCGTAGAAGCCGGGCTAGGACTTGGCCCGTTTTTTCTTTCCTCTCGTTTTTTTCCATTCTATTTTTCTCTTTTGCAATTCTCCGTGCGAAACCTAAAGAACCCATTTCACAACGGCATCAAATTCCGCAAAATTGGATCGCACTAAATCTTTCTTCATCTGCCCCTCTTAGCGTGTTGCGCTGCCTGCATTTCTTTGATTCCTGTGTTGCAATATGCGATTAGAGTCATGTAGAGGGGTGATGAGCTTCACAGCACATGGCCAGAAGACAATGGAAACTTTGCCGCGAGAGCACTCGCAAAGCCGGTGTGCTAGACTGATCTTCGGTGCGACGACCACTGATCTTCGCGTTAGCGTTGAGCTTGGCTGGATTGGGGCCAGTACCCCTTTCAGCTTGTGCGCTCCTGACTTCGAAACTGGCTGAATGCTCGACGCCAAAGACTCAATCCCGCTGCGACCAGATGAACATGGACGCCAGCGGCGCTGAAATCGTCACTGCATCGGATACGTCCTGCTGCTCTGTTTCAAATGCACCACTCACGGAATTGCAGTACAAAGCGTCTAGTCTTTCTCTGGCGGCTCCTGCCACGGTTCCCAGTCCAACGGAAGCCGCTCCACTCGTTCAGCAATCGCCAGCTGTCCTCCTCTTACAGGATCTCTCGCCTCCGGCGCTTCAATCCCTTCTCTGTACATTCCTAATCTAAAGCTGTCCTAAACAGATCTTCCGGTGCACACGTGTGTGTCAGCGCGTGTGCCGCATTCGCCTGGGCCATGGCGCAAGCGTTCGGGCAAAGCACGGATAAAGGGATCAGACCGTGAAAGGACAGCTTATGAAATTCAGGTTCGCAGTGATGTTCGCAAGTCTTCTATTTCTGTCGGCGGCCTCGCTCTCACGGGCACAGGGGGCACCTTCCGCCAATCAGCCTGTGAAGCTTGCCGATCTTCTCGCCGAAGCAGAGCAAAACAATCCTCAGATTCAGGCTGCTCACCACGTGTGGGATGCCGCAAAGCAAGTTCCGACGCAAGTTTCAACTTTGCCCGACCCGCAAATTGTCCTGCAGCACTTCAGTGTCGGCAGTCCCCGGCCTTTCGCTGGCTACACCAACAGCGATTTTGCCTACTTCGGCCTCGGCTTTTCGCAGGACATTCCGTATCCCGGAAAACTTCGCCTTCGCGGCGAAATCGCCAAGAAGGATGCCGCTGTCATTCAAGAGCGGTATGAGTCCGTTCGCAGGGCAATTCTGGCGGAGGTCAAGAAAACATATTTTCAGTTGGGTTATCTGTCGGAGAGGGAAACGATTCTCGACAGTGATCGAGAATTGCTGCGGCAGGTTGAGGAATCGGCCGAGGCCCGCTATCGCAGCGGCATGGGAAACCAGCTGGAAGTCTTGCAGGCGCAGCTCGAACAAACCAAGCTGCTCCGGGAAATCACCTCCAACCAGCTGGAAACCGGCAAAATCCAGGCGGCTATCAAGCAACTTCTCAATCGTCCCCAGGCTTCGGCGGACATTCAGACAGTCACACTCTCCGAGACTCCGCTCTCTTACACATTTGACGAACTGCTGGCAGCAGCCAATGCCAACAATCCGGAGATCGCCGGAACGCGAAAGGTCGTGGAAAGGCAAAAGCTCCAGGTAGACCTCGCCAAGAAGGACTTCTACCCCGACTTCAATCTGCAATACATGTGGCAGCGGACCGATCCGGCTCAATACCGGGCCTACTACATGCTCACTTTCGGCATCCGGATTCCCATCTATCGAAGTCGTCGCCAGAAACCGGAACTAGCACAGGCCGAAGCGGATCAAAATAGCGCTCGAAGCGAATCCGAGGCACAGTCTCAGCAAGTTGCCTTCGAACTCCGACAACAGTTTGTCAGCGCGGACAAGTCGGCCGAGCTACTCAAGATTTACCGCGATGGGCTGCTTCCCCAAGCCCGTGCGGAATTCCAGGCTGGGTTAGCGGCCTATCAATCGAACCGAGAGGACTTTCAAGCGTTGCTGGCCTCATTTCTTGACGTCCTCAAAATTGACCAAGAGTACTGGCAGATGCTCTCCGAACACGAGACTTCGCTAGCCCAAATCGAAGAAGCAACTGGGCTTTCGCTCCGTTGAAACGAGGGCATAGGAGAAAGATCATGACGAATTATCGAAGGGCATTCTTCCTGGCAGGTACCGGGAATCTGGTACTTCTTGCTTTGCTGATTGGAAGCTGGTGGTACTCGCGAGCGGTGCTCCTGAAAAAGCAGCCCGCTGCTTCCACGTCAAGCGCTGCGGAGCAACCAGTTCAGGGGGGAGCGTCCGGCGCCGCAGCAGCTCCGTCAGAAACTCCGCTCGTGCCTGTCCAACTCTCCGTCGAACGACTGCAATCCATCGGCGTGAAGTTTGGAGTGGTTGAAAGAAAACCGATCCAAGATGAAGTTCGGACAACTGGAACAGTGGCTATTGACGAAACGCGGCTGTCATACGTGCAGACACGCTTTTCAGGTTATGTCGTGAAAGTCTCTGCCGATGCGACATACAAATACGTTCGCAAAAGCCAACCGCTCTTCACGATCTACAGCCCTGAGCTAGCAGCCGCCGAGCGCGAGTACTTGGTCGCCAGGCAGAATGCCCAGGGCCTTGCGCAAAGCACGGTGCCTGGCGTTGCCGCTGGCATCACCTCGCTCGTCAATGCATCAGCGGAACGGTTGAAACAGTGGAACCTTCCGCAGCATGAGATCGCGCGGCTCGAATCTTCCGGTCAGGTACAAGAAGAACTGGAAATCGATTCACCGACCTCGGGGTACATCATCGAGCGGAATGCGCTCCCCAATCTGACTGTTCAGCCTGACACCCGCTTGTACACCATCGCCGATCTGTCGGAAGTCTGGGTCCTCGCCCAGGTATTCCAGAGTGACCTTGGACGAATAAGAGCAGGTGAACCAGCGGACCTAACGGTCGATTCTTATCCGGGCAGGACATTTCGGGGGCGGGTTGACTTCATTTATCCCGACGTGGACATGACCACTCGCACTGCACGAGTCCGCCTCGTCTTTTCTAATCCCAACCTCACTCTCACGCCAGGCATGTTCGTAAACGTGACACTACAAGTTCCGCTCGGGAATCAGCTCGTCATTCCAACCAGTGGCGTCCTGCAATCTGGAACCCGGCAGATTGTTTTCGTGGACAAAGGCGGGGGCTATCTCGAACCGCGGGAGGTGCAAGTGGGAACCCAGGCTGGCGATCAATACATTGTGCTGAAAGGCCTGAAGGCTGGCGAGCGAGTCGTGACTTCGGCCAACTTCCTGATTGATTCGGAAAGCCAGCTCCAAGCCTCTATCGGGTCATTCGTTCCGCCGCCCCCGGGTGCGGGTGCAGCAGCAGCCATGAATGGTCAGGGAATGCAGCCTACTGCCGCAATTGATTTGGCAACGGAGCCAGCGACGCCGCGCAAGGGAACGAACCTCTACCGAGTCAAGCTCACCGCCTCCGATGGCTCGCCAATCTCAGGTGCGCAAGTCAGCGTGCGGAGCTTCATGCCCGCGATGCCGCAAATGGGGATGGCAGCAATGAATGTTGCGACAGCGTTGGTCGAGAAAGGCAGCGGCATCTACGAAGGCCAAGTGAATCTCGAGAGTGGCGGCACTTGGCAAGTTACTGTCACGGCGCTCAAGAATGGAGCTGTCCTCGCCGCCAAGCAAATCAGCCTGAATGCAGAAGGGGGAATGCAGCCATGATCTCCCGCGTGATTGATTGGTGCGCCAGCAATCGATTCCTCGTCTTCACGGGAACATTGCTGCTGGTTCTGGCCGGAATTTGGTCACTTAAAAATATTCCGCTCGACGCCTTGCCGGACATTTCCGACGTGCAGGTAATCGTGCACGTCCCGTGGGAAGGCGAGCCTCCAAATATCATCGAGGACCAGGTTACCTACCCAATCGTAACAACGCTGCTGGCCGCTCCCAATGTGAAGGCAGTCCGTGCACAGACCATGTTTGGGGACGCCTACATCTTCGTGGTTTTCGAAGATGGAACTGACCTCTACTGGGCTCGTTCGCGCGTTCTTGAATATATTCAGCAGCTTCAGGGAGTCCTGCCCAAAAACGCAGCTCCGATGATTGGTCCTGACGCAACGGGTGCCGGGTGGGTCTACGAGTACGCGGTCATTGACCGCTCCCATCAGCACAGTCTTGCAGACTTGCGAAGTCTTCAGGATTGGTATCTTCGGTATCAATTGGAGACCGTCCCGGGTGTCTCAGAGGTCGCTTCCATCGGAGGATTCGTTCGCCAATACCAAGTCAATCTGGACCCCAACAAGCTTCGCGCTTACAACATTCCACTTTCGACCGTGATCGACCGCGTGCGCGACAGCACGAATGAGGTTGGTGGTCGCGTGCTCGAAATGGGTGGCGCGGAATACATGGTTCGCGGCCTTGGCTATCTCCGTTCCACGCAAGACCTCGAAAACGTGCCGGTTGCCACGAAGAATGGGACTCCCGTGCTCGTCCGTAACCTTGGTGTCGTGACTCTCGGCCCTGACATTCGACGGGGTGTTGTGGAATGGAACGGCGATGGGGAGACTGTAAGTGGAATCATCGTGATGCGCTACGGAATGAACGCGCTGAACGTCATTGATGGAGTGAAGAAGAAGCTTACTGAAATAAAACCTTCTCTTCCTGTTGGTGTGGAGATTGTCTCCGGATACGACCGGTCCGGATTAATTCGGGCATCCATAAAAACGTTACAACGCGATCTCCTCGAAGAAGCCATCATCGTCAGCTTCGTGACGATTGCCTTCCTGTTCCATTTCCGCTCTGCGCTGATCCCGATCCTGACTCTGCCCATTGCAGTTGTGGCGTCCTTCATCCCCATGTACTTCCTGCACGTCAGTTCCAACATCATGTCGCTCGGTGGATTGGCACTAGCCATAGGTGTGCTCATCGACGCCGCCATTGTGATGGTGGAGAACGGCTATCGCCACTTATCGGAGCACATTGCTACATCTGGAACATCCGGAGCCAAACTGACAGAGAAAGAAAGACAACGCATTTTGATGCGGGCGGCGAAGCAGGTTGGCCCGGCCATCTTCGTTTCCTTGCTCATTATTCTCGTTTCCTTCCTGCCCGTATTTCTTCTGGAAGCGCAGGAAGGGCGCATGTTTCGCCCTCTTGCGTGGACGAAGACCCTCTCCGTGGCGTTCTCTTCGATTCTTGCCATCACACTCGTTCCGGTCCTGATGGTGGTTTTCATTCGCGGGCATTTAAGACCAGAATCCGAAAATCCTTTCTCGCGATGGACCCAAGCTCTGTACTTGCCTGTGCTCCGTTTCTGTCTCCGCTACAGAAAGACCACGTTATTTCTCAATCTGATTTTCTTGGTAGTCACATTGCCGCTCGCCTGGCGCATGGGCAGTCAGTTCATGCCACCGCTCTATGAGGGCTCCTCCCTCTACATGCCGACTGCTCTTCCCGGAATCTCGATCACGCAAGCGTCCACCTTGCTGCAGGAACAAGACCGCATCATCAAGTCTTTCCCTGAAGTGGAGAGCGTCTTCGGGGCAGTGGGCCGTTCCGACAGTCCTACCGACAACGCCCCGCTCGACATGTACGACACGACCATCATGCTCAGGCCGCAAGAGCAGTGGCGGCCCGGCATGACCTACGAAAAGCTCGTTCGAGAGATGGACGAGAAGCTTCAGTTTCCAGGCTTGACGAATACCTGGACAATGCCCGTTCAAAATCGGTTGGACATGGAGCTGACAGGCATCAAGACCCCAGTCGGACTCAAGATTCAGGGCCCCAATGTCGAAGGAATTCAAAAAGCTGGCGCTCAATTGCAGCAGATCCTGGGTGGGCTCCCTGAACTTCGTTCCATCTTTGCCGAACGTGTCGCAGAAGGGTTTTACATCAACGTCGAAGTTAATCGCCCAGAAGCAGCACGTTATGGACTTACCGTGGCCGATGTTCAGCGCGCGGTAACTTCCGGCATCGGCGGCGAAAACATCGCAGAAAATGTCGAAGGCCGCGAACGTTATCCCATCAACGTGCGCTACAGCCGGGACTTTCGTGATGACATCGGGCAGTTGCAGCGGGTCGTACTTGCTACGCCCACGGGTGCGCAGGTTCCAATCTCGGAAGTTGCCGAGGTCTACTTCTCGCGCGGACCGGCGATGATCCGCGATGAGGAGGGCCTACTCACCGGCTACGTCTATCTCGACTTAGCGACGAAGGACTATGGCGGATTCGTGACGAAAGCGGATCGGCTCCTGCATGAAAAGCTGAGGCTACCTCCCGGATATACCTACAAATGGTCGGGCGAATATGAATTCGAGCTTCGCGCGAAAGCAAGGCTTAAGATCATCGTGCCTATCGTATTTTTCGTAATCTTCCTTCTGCTCTATATGGTGTTCCATTCCGCCACCGAGGCTGCCGTTCTCATCTTCCCCACGTTTTATGCGATGACTGGAGGCCTAATCCTACAATGGTGGCTTGGCTACAACTTCAGTGTGGCCGTCTGGGTCGGCTACATCGCTCTGTTTGGAATCGCCGTCGAAACCGGTGTCGTGATGGTGGTCTATCTCCATGAATCACTCGACAAGCGGCTGTCCTCGGGAGTTCCGCTCAAAAACGAAGACATCGAAGCGGCCACGATCGAGGGTGCCGTAATGCGTCTGCGCCCGAAGCTCATGACCGTAACAGCGGTTCTGGCCAGCCTCATTCCGATTCTCTGGGGAAGCGGAATCGGTTCCGACATCATGAAGCCTATCGCTGCTCCGATTGTCGGCGGCATGATCACATCCACCATTCACGTTCTGATTCTCGTTCCCGTCTTCTTTGCCCTGATGAAGGAGCGCGCACTTCGGACTGGCACACTGAGTCTGAAGGCAGGCTCGGAACAAAGCTGAAATAAAGACCGGAAGGACTGAAAATGACATGTCCCCGCATGGGAGGCCTACCGATGCTCACGAAAGAGGAAACCATCGCCCTCTACAGGAAAAGGGCCAAGAATTACGATCTCACTGCGCGACTATATTACTTGCTCGGTTTTCGGCTGGCTTCGTATCGCCAACGGGCAGTAACAGCACTCATGTTGCGTCCGGGGGATTCGGTCGTTGACATCGCTTGTGGAACGGGCGCGAACTTCCCCTTGTTACAGCAAGTGATCGGCCCCAAGGGGAAGATTATTGGCGTCGATCTAACCGATGCGATGCTGACCCAGGCTCATCAGCGAGTCAAAGAAGGGGGTTGGCTCAACGTTGAGATCGTTCAAAGTGATGTTGCTTCGTATGAATTCCCAACCCATCTCAACGGGATCATTTCATCGTTTGCAATCACGTTGGTTCCGGAATTCGATGCGGCCATTCGGAATGGGCGCAAATCTTTGTCTGCGGGCGGGGGATTTGTCATGCTCGACTTCAAGCTGCCTTCCGGGTTGCTTTCAACGCTTGCGCCATTAGGCGCATTCATCACGCACCCATTCGGCGTTTCAATGGATCTTGCCTCTCGCCATCCTTGGGAGTCCCTCGCTGTACACTTCGCAAGTAGCGACGTGACAGAACTCTATGCAGGTTTCGTTTACGTAGCCGTGGGCAAGCAGTGAGACGAGTTGAAAGATCGGACTTGAAAATGGAAAACATGACACACAGAAATCACGTACAGGCGTACGATTCGGGCGCTGGCCGCACGATGTCACATGATCGCCAGGGCCACGACCGCCACGCGGGCCATTCCGTGGCGATGTTTCGTGATAAGTTTTGGCTGAGTTTCGCTCTTACAATTCCCGTCATCTTTTGGTCAACCGACGTTCAACGCTGGCTTCACTACACAGCTCTTTCCTTCCCTGGTTCTAAATATATTCCCGCCATCCTCGGAACCGTTGTCTTCGTTTACGGCGGGCTCGTTTTCATTCGTGGGGCATCGGGTGAACTTGCAGATCATGAGCCTGGCATGATGACTCTCATCAGCCTAGCGATTGTGGTCGCTTTTGGAACTTCGCTCGCCGCGACCTTTGGCCTGTTCGAGATTGATGTCTGGTGGGAACTTGCGTCGCTGATTACGATCATGGTCCTTGGCCACTGGCTGGAAATGCGCGCAATTTCCCAAGCTCGCAGCGCGCTCGATGCACTCGCCGCGCTACTCCCCGATACTGCTGAACGCGTGAATGGTGCAGAGACTCAATCGGTTCCGCTTTCGGAGTTACGCGTCGGTGACGTTGTGCTTGTCCGCCCTGGAGCCCGAGTCCCCGCGGATGGATCAGTTGTCGAGGGGACCGCCGACGTTGATGAGTCGATGATCACAGGCGAATGCAAGACTGTGGCGAAAGGGGTAGGTGCAACGGTCATTGCGGGTACGGTTGCAAGCGGTGGGAGCCTTCGTATCCGCATTACGGCAGTCGGGGATCAAACCGCTCTCTCTGGTATTATGCGGCTCGTCGCCACTGCGCAGGCTTCTGGCTCTCGCACGCAAGCTCTTGCTGACCGCGCAGCCGCGATCCTTTTTTATGTGGCAGTCGTATCTGGCGCGGTTACGTTCGCCTACTGGTGGTTTTCAGGCGACAAAGAACACGCACTAATCAGAACCGCAACCGTCCTCATCATCGCTTGCCCACACGCCCTGGGACTGGCGATTCCGCTCGTCATCGCAATCTCGACATCACTAGGGGCTCAAAACGGTCTCCTCGTGAAGGACAGACTCGCACTCGAACGCGCCCGCAGTCTGGACATGGTGATTTTCGACAAGACCGGGACGCTGACACGCGGGTCCCCAGCAGTATCGGGGGTGGCGGCTGTGCCGGGTGCAACGGACGCCGCTTTGATTGCCCAGGCCGCCGCTGTCGAAGCCAACTCCGAACATCCGCTCGCTAAGGCTGTTGTCGCAGAAGCCAAACGGCGCTCTCTGCCCGAATTGAAAGCAACTAATTTCGAATCCCTGCCGGGTCGCGGGGCGAAGGCAACGGTTGATGGGAAGAGTATTGAAATCGGCGGTCCGCGCCTGTTGACCGAGGCAAAGATAGCAGTATCCTCCGATATTGAAAAGCTCACGACTGCTTGGGCATCAGATGGAAAAACGGTTCTCTATGCCCTCGCCGAGGGGCGACTAGTAGGCGCATTCGCCGTTGAAGACGAGATTCGGCCTGAATCCACTGAAGCCGTGTCAGAGATTCATCAACTTGGTATCCGAGTCGCGATGATCACAGGAGATTCGAAGGCGGTTGCGAATTCAGTGGCTAAGCGCATCGGGATAGATGAGGTTGCCGCCGAGGTCCTCCCTGCTGACAAGGCAGCGGCGGTGCAACGTTTTCAGACGGGGGGCAAGCAAGTCGCAATGGTTGGTGATGGCGTGAATGATGCACCTGCTCTCGCAACCGCAAATGTGGGAATCGCGATTGGTGCGGGAACCGATGTTGCTATTGAGTCCGCCGGAATCGTTCTCGTGCGTAGTGATCCACGCGATGTTGTAGGAGCAATCCAACTGTCTCGCGCTACCTATCGAAAAATGGTTCAGAATCTCATTTGGGCGACGGCGTATAACCTAGTCGCCATTCCGGTCGCAGCCGGGATCTTTGTGCATTGGGGGCTCGATCTGCCAATGAGTGTGGGGGCAGTCGCGATGAGCCTTTCAACTATCATCGTGGCTGCGAACGCGCAGCTGCTTCGCCGACTAAAGCTGCAGCGTGGAGTCTTATGAATCTGCCTATCACTCATCCACTACTCGCAAGCCGTCTAGACTGCTTGGCGCAGCTGTCGCATCCGCGCCGTTCTCTCATTGTCAGGCTGCGTTGTTCTCCCTCGAAGCTTTAAGCTGGAGAAGCCTCTCAGCTCTTCGCAGCCACTGCCAGCCCCCCCCGATCACGCCAAACGTTCCGGCTGACAGACCCCCCATTCCCACGAAGATATTTAATGCTGAAATGATTAGGATCACCAGCCCCCAACCGTGGCGTTGTTCAGGTTTGACGTAAAGCATCACGGCTCCGATCAGCACTACAATCCCCGCGACTAGGCCAAACCAAGGCCACCACATCCCGAAGGCGTGGATACCCCGGCCCCACATCCAGTCGCCCCTGCCCTGGTGATGAGCCAATCCATACTGACCTCCTTGACCTCCCATCATTCCGCCCCAGCCGAAGCCTCCCATCATCCTTCCGGCAGCCAACATCCATAAACCAGCCAGCAATCAAAGAACAAACGCTGATATAGGCTTTTCAGTTGTCTGGATTTGTCCTTATGACATTTCGTGAACCTCCTTTGCCTTCAACGCTGCATCGACCGTCGTCGCAAGTCCCAAATAGGAGCAGTTGCGACGACATCCTTTGTGTAGGCAGACGCGCAGTAGTCTAACGTAACGTATAGCCTTGAGAAGAAGGTTTCAAAGAGGGACTTTGATCATCCGGGGAAAAGTTCCAACGCGTAGTGGCCTGTATCGTGAAGATGTTCTGCAAGCTGACGGGACATTTAAACGTGTGCAGCGATGCGTGGTACTGGGCCCGGTTTGCGGTCTATCCGAACGTGCAGCGTGGAAGCGGTTTCAGCCGTACCTTGACCGTGTGAATGCAGCCGCAAAACTACCGCCGAAGTCTGGGAGGACCCTTGAGCAATTCATCCAAGAGTGGCGTTCCAGCGTGGCGGTTAATTTGAAGGGCAGCTCCGCACGGGCAATGGAATCACATCTGCGTGCACACATCGTCCCAAAGCTGGGCAGTCTGCCATTGACGGAGATACACACGAAGACGGTTCAAGGCTTCGCGGCCTATCTCGCCACTGGTGGTCGATCACGTAAGACGGTTGAGGACGTGTTGCTAACCCTGTCTTCCATCCTTCGTGTGGCGAAGTCCTGGGACTATGCCTGTGGCAGTTTCACGCTTGCATGCCTCACAATGCCACGCGAAGCTGTGAAGAAGGAGCAGCGCTGCTTCACCGATTAGGAAGTGGGAAGACTGATTGCCGCTGCGCCGGAACCATTTAGCACCATTCTTGCTGTCACATCGGTTTTGGGTTTGCGGATCGGTGAAGTTCTTGCGCTTCGCGTCAGTGACATTGACTTCACACGGAAGATCCTCCGGGTGCGGCAAAGTGTGGACGCCTCCACCCGAAGTGTCCAAGCCGTGAAGTCTCAGGCAAGCAGCGCAGACGTTCCACTTCCGTCGCAGCTTGAGGCATGGCTGGTAGTCATCTTCAGAGACTCGACGCAAAAACCGAACTGCTATTCGTCAACCACAATGGGCGTCCGTTCTCAGCAAACGAGCTGCGTGAAAAGCAGCTTCACCCGCTATTGGCGAAGTTGCGTATAGCACGCGGCGGCTTCCAGTCGATGAGGCACGGCGCGGCCAGTTCCCTGCTCTCAGACGGTGCAACCCCGGCTGTGGTGCAGAAGCAATTGAGGCATAGTGACCCACGCATCACGCTGGGAATTTACGGACATGTGCTTGGAGCCCAGCAGCTTGATGCTGTTGAGAATCGCGCTGCTCGCATTGCGAGGTATGCGTTGGATTAGTCCAATTGTTGTTAAACGCTTCAGTAAGGCGTTGTAACTTAAGAAGATTGGTAGGGGCGGTGGGGATCGAAATCCGCGTTTCCAGTATTCTCAAGGACTTGCTAAACATTCTACGGAACTTAAAGAAAGGACTTAGCACCCCAGGGAACGCTTAATGCTGCCCTAAAGCTGCCTCGTTTTTCATCCCGCTTTCCGCATCGGCAACAACATTTCGACTACTTTTCCGTGTGCATCCCGGATCGCTTGTGGAACCGCCTGCGTGTAGATATTCATCGTGGTCCGAATGTCGGCGTGGCGCAGCAACTCCTGCTGCACTTTTATGTCAACACCGAACGCTCTCAGAAGCGTTGAATACGAGTGACGAAATGTATGCCAGCCAACTCGCCCGATCTTAGCTGCAATTCCTGCCGGAACGAGATGATGTTCCTGCAGGCGACCAGGCCAGAAGGGTTTTCCGCTCTCCGGGTTTGCAAAGACCCAATCAGCGGTCTTCGCTGCCGGCGTTGTCCTCGCCTTGTGTTGTTGCAGAAGTTCCGCGAGGACTGGATCGACAGGCATCCATTTCTTCGAGTACAGCGTTTTCACGTCGTCTTCAACTCCAGCAACCCATGATCGCTGGATTCTCACACGCAAATCATTCCAATCGAAATCGCTCCACTTTAGTCCTAGCGTCTCGCTCACGCGTAGGCCCAGGCAAGCAGTCAAAATGCACATTGTCTTGCAAGGCTCTGCAACGTGCTCGATGAATCGGCGAAACTCCTCGATGGTAAGCGTTCGAGGTTCTCGCTCGCGCTTGGACGAACCTTTGATGTGAACAAGGTTCATTGGATTGATTTGGAATGGAATCAGTTCCCACCGCATCGCCCAGTTGAACAAAATGTGCATCATGCCACGAATATGTCCTTTGCTCTTCGGGGCAAGGCTGAGGCTTTCAATCCACTGCTCTACGACCAGAGGCTTTATCTTCGCGAGAGGAACATCTCTCCAATGCGGCCTAACGTAATTCTTGATCCAGGACTGATAACGGCTCTGGGTCACACGCCGCTTGGGAATTGCTTCTCGAATGTAGCGATCTATTACCGCTCCGAAGATTACTTCTTCCTCTGGATGTGGACCGTTCATCGAAAGGCGCATGCCTTCGGTTGCCTTCCATGCTTCGGCTTTTGATGGGTACTTCAATACAGTTCCCACAATCACCGAATTTTCCTTTCGCCCGGCGTTTGATGATTTGGATCTGAAAGTCCAAACCCAAACGTCAGGACCTCGCTTACGGGGTTTCTTACGTAACCATCCGAACTGATACCGTGTCCGCTTGAACATTTACTTTGCCTCCTTTGTCAGCGGCACGGATGGCAAGACGAATTTAACTGAGATCGTAGCCACGAGTCCAGTTCCGATGCGCGAAAAAACCAGTGCCCTCCGATCCGATAACCGGGCAGGCTTCCCTGGCGCGCATAGCGTTGCAGGGTTTTGACGTGAATGTCGCCCAGCAGCTTGGCAGCTTCTTCGCTGTCCAAAAGGGGTTCAAATTCAATCGCCGCTTCAGCCATAAAGCCTCCTAACAAGACACTTCAATTGCCGATCACAGTTCCCCGTCCGCGAGTTGCCGAAAATACGATTTGCTCGGGTCGTTGTAATAGGGCTTGAGGTAACAGAACATCGGAGGCATCGGATTGATGCCATCGTATGCGATGGTGATGGACTGTGCGTTTCGCAGCTCGGTGAACGTCTTCGTATCGAAGCGGAAATCACTCTGCTGGACATAGCTCTTCGAGGTCGTGATGTTGGCCTTATTCGAGAGGGCTTTTCCGGTCACGAAATTGACTCGTGTATCGTGCCCCGTCTCCGAAAAGTTGTAGGCGGCCTTGAGTTGGTCTTCCCGCCCACAAAGTTCGCTGGCCGTCTTCGCAGAAAAGTCGTCGGACAAGGCGAGGAAAATCTTGGTCCGAAACGTCTGTAAGAGCGTGCGCCAGGTCTCGCCCGGCAAGGCAGACTTCAGCGAACTGATGCTCTGCGTAGCAACAATCGAGATGCACTTCGGCTGGCGCGACAGACTGAAGAACTTTTCATCCCCGGTCGGTTCGTTCTCCCCTACAGTCGCGAAATGCTGGTACTCGTCACACA
>JBOGMZ010000029.1:0-213676 GCA_050746945.1 Candidatus Acidiferrales bacterium
ATCACGAATCACATCACTGGCAATATGAGTTACTGCAGTTCCGAGCCGGGAATCATCCACTTTGATACCAGCGGCGCCTTGATACCCGATACCGCCACCTGCACGAGTCTGCCCACCATTCAGTAGCGCCAGTCCTTCTTCCAATTCTTAAGTGCCTCGACTCCATTTCTGAAATTATGGAAATTCTGAGCTACACTAAGCTCGATGCTCCACATTTTCCTTGCCGCGCTGATTTTCGCCTTCCCGGCAAGTGCTGACTCGGCCCGCATTCACGCCTTCGAAAAGCACTACCAGCACGCGCAGACGTTGAAAGCCGATTTTTACCAGCGGTATTCAGACGGTCATGGAGCTGCCACGGCGGAGTCCGGCACGGTATATTTCTCACGCCCGGGGCGCATGCGCTGGAACTATGAATCTCCCGAGCAGAAAGTGTTCCTTGTTGATGGCAAGAACGTGTGGTTCTACGTCCCAGCCGATCACACGGCCAGCCGCGCAAAAATGAATGAAAGCTCGGACTGGCGGACGCCCCTCGCATTGCTCGCAGGCAAGGCCGACTTGTCGCGTCTATGCCGCAGCGTTGAAGTAACAAGCGCAGATGCAAAGCTGGGAGACAAAAGCGCGCAAGAATCGTCAACGCCGGTTGGCACGGTTTTTCATTGCCAACCAAAATCAAATTCGGCCGATGCCGGAGACGCGCTCCGTGAAGTTGTTCTCGAGACGGACACGAACGGGCGCCTGGTCCGCTTACTGATTCGCGAGGCCGGCGATGTGGAGACTGAGTTTCGTTTCGGTAATTGGGTAGAGAATCTGCCCATCCCGGAAGCGACTTTTCATTTTGCGCCACCGCCGGGAGTGGCGATCGTGGACGAAGCCACACTCGCCGGTGCTATGCACTGAGTCCGGCCAATAGTAGACCTGCTTCCCTCGCAACAAGTCGTCCTGCGAGCAAGAGGAGTGAACCATGGCCACCGAAGTCGGCATGCCAAAAAGCCCCCTCGAGCTTTATCGCATCGCGAAGAAGACCGGCATGTGGGATCCCGAAAGTATCCCCGTCGCAGAGGATCTTCCCGATTGGCAGCGCCTGGATGAAGACCAGCGCGAGCAATTGCTCCGGATTTGCGCGCTTTTTTACGAGGGGGAAGTCAGTGTTTCGGACACCCTGGCATGGTGGCTGATCGCCATGCCTGAGCCTGCTCGTCGCGTGTTCCTCGCCACCCAAATCTTTGAAGAGGTGAAGCACGCGGATTTTTTTGCGCACTATTTTCGCCATGTCCTCGGAAATGTGGACACGCGCAAATACCTCAATCCACTGTATCGCAGCGTTCTGGTTGACGGCCTCCGCGCTCGTGGTGAAGCCATCGGGCACGCCCTCCTTGCCGCGAATGGCTCTGGCCTTAGCGGCGATGGCGGTCACGCTGTGACCGGCAAGGCCCGCCAGAACGATGACCTGGAGCGCGCCTTAATCCTCGGCATGGCTCATTACATGGGCATCATCGAAGGCACGTTGGCCGCTTCTGGCTACGACTATTTCGAGGAGATGCTCGGCACGCGCAAAAGTTTTCCACGCCTGCTCGAAGGGATTCGTCTCATCCGCACAGATGAAGGGCGCCACATCGTTCACGGCATGGATTATTTGCGCCAGAGGCTTGCAGGGCGCGATGACTACAAAGTGCTCGTCGCTCAGCTCTTCTTCGAGGAGAGCATGAGGGCCAACGCCCGAGCCGATTTCGTCTTCGAACGCAATGGCTTCAACCTTGACCGCGAGCGAATGATCGCCCTGTCCATGGAACACCTGGCGCAACGCTCCCACGAGATTGGCCTGGCTTAAAGGCGTCTGGTGGGTGATTGCGGGTACCGGGCCACCTCCCCAGAAATTCCGCCCCGATGCCCGGCAACCCGGCGGCTATGTTATTACTTCTCATTTACTGCCGATTCCTGCTGCCGGCGCTTGGGGCGGGAAGCGGTATGCTAAACTAAGCAGGAATCGCCCACCCCCGCGGGGCGCCCACAACCAGAGATGGCCGAATTTGTCTGCAAAGTCGGAGATGCCTCTGGCCGTATCACCCAGCAATTGGAGACGGCTCACACGGAGGCGGAAGCGAGGCAGAAGCTTGCCGACCAGGGATTGTTCGTCTTTTCGGTCCGGAGCCACGTTGATCTGCTCTCTCAGTTCGGCCGGGCAAGGGCCGACCGGTCCATCCGCCCCAATGACTTCTTAATTTTCAATCAGCAGTTCAATACGCTCATCAAGGCAGGTTTGCCCATCCTGCGCGCTCTTGATTTGCTTGCGGAACGCGCCGCGGCTGCACGTTTGCGCCCCATCCTTGCCGACGTTCGCCAGCGAGTGCGGAATGGTGCGCTGCTTTCTGAGGCGCTTGTGGCGCAGGGGTCTTTTCCGCCCGTCTACGTGACGGCGATAACCGCCGGCGAACGAAGTGGCAACCTGACAGGCGTCCTTGACCAATACATCAGCTATCTGCGTGTGAGCACCGGTTTTCGCAGGGCCTTGGTCACAGCGTTGATCTATCCGGCTATCCTGGTGACGGCCGTGATTCTGGTGATGACCTACATGGTCACCTATGCGATGCCGAAATTTGCGGAACTTTACGGCGACCTTGGCATTCCTCTTCCGAAAATTACGCAAATCGTGCTCGGACTGGCTATTCCCCTGCGAAATTATTTCATCTTCTTCGCTGCTGCCATTGCCATGGCTGTCGTCCTCATTTTCTTATGGACCAGGACCGAACGCGGCGCTTTGGTGATTGACTCCGTCAAACCCCGCATTTGGGGCTTTGGCGACATTTGGCTCAAGGCGCAGATCGCTCAGTTTGTCAGGACGCTTTCCACGCTCCTTGCCGGTGGCACTCCGCTGGTCTCGGCTTTGGAGACATCCTCATCCGCAATTGGCAGCCGGTTGATCTCCACTTCCGTTCAAAAATCGGCTGACCGCGTGCGCGAAGGGGAATCCTTGCACGTGAGCCTGGCCGAGACGCGCTTGGTCCCCCCGCTGGCGCTGGAAATGATTGAAGTCGGTGAGGCTTCCGGCGCACTCGCAGCGATGTTGACCAGCGTCGCGGAATTTTATGAAGAGGAAGTCAGTACTCGATTGCAACGCGCTCTAATCTGGATTTCGCCTGCCATTTTGGTGATCATGGCCGTTGTGGTAGGCTTCCTGTTGATCTCCCTGTATTTGCCCATGTTCTCCCTACAGTTAGGAGCAGCGGGATAGGACTCGATGGTAACAACTTCCAACAATCCGCCCGCCGGCGGCACGCCCAACGAAGACGCCCAGCGCAGTGAAGCGCGGCGTCTGGCCGAACGCTATCGCCGCCCGTTCGTGGATCTCCGCGAGCAGCGAATCGATCCGGATTTGTTCCGCAGCATTCCGGCGGAGTTGATGTTCCGGTACAAGTTCGTCCCCTTGGAGGCGCGCGATCGCACTCTCGTGATTGCCCTGGCAGACCCCAGCCAGCTTCATTTGACCGACGAGCTGGCGCTGCTTCTCGACAAAAAGCTGGAAATTAGAGTTGCGACGACGACGCAGATTGAGGATTTGCTGAAGCGCACCGAGCAATCCCAGCGCGTCCTCGATCAAGCCACGGAAGGCTTCACCCTCCAGGTCGTGGGCGACGACGAAGACAGCGAAGAGAACATCACCATGGACAAGCTCACGCGCGACACCGGCGTGAGCCCCGTTGTCCGGCTTGTGGATACAGTGATCTTCACGGCCCTTGAGCGTCGAGCGAGCGATATTCACATCGAAACGCGGAACTCTGAAGTTGTCGTGAAGTACCGCATTGACGGCGTGCTGCAATTCGCCATGCAACCGCTTGCAAAAGAATGGCACGCCACGATTCTTTCGCGCATCAAGGTAATGAGCGAGCTCGACATTGCCGAGCGCCGCGTCCCGCAGGACGGCCGTTTCCGCGTCCGCTACAAAGGCCGCTTCATCGATTTCCGCGTGTCCATCATGCCCTCTGTCCACGGCGAAGACGCCGTGCTGCGGGTTCTCGACAAGGAGACGCTGAGCGAGAAATTTCGCAACCTTACCCTCGATGTTGTCGGCTTTGACGAAGCGGACGTCATGCGGTTTCGTCGCTACATTCGCGAGCCCTACGGCATGGTGCTGGTCACAGGGCCCACAGGCTCAGGCAAGACGACCACTCTTTACGCTGCGATCAACGAAATCAAAAACGACGAAGACAAAATCATTACCATCGAAGATCCGGTGGAATATCAGGTCCGGGGCATCACTCAAATTCCTGTGAATGAGAAAAAAGGCCTGACGTTTGCTCGCGGCTTGCGCTCTATCTTGCGGCACGATCCGGACAAAATCATGGTTGGTGAAATTCGCGACCAGGAAACCGCGCAGATCGCCATTCAATCCGCTCTTACCGGCCACCTGGTTTTCACGACAGTCCATGCGAACAATGTCACGGACGTGATTGGGCGCTTCATTAACATGGGCGTCGAGCCCTACAATTTCGTTTCCGCCCTGAACTGCATCATGGCCCAGCGCCTGGTCCGCGTCATCTGCGAGAATTGCAAGAAACAGGTTCATCACACGCCTGAAGCATTGAGCGAATCCGCCTTGGATCCTGCGGAATGGGGCCGCGTCCCGTTTTATGAGGGGCAGGGATGCCTGGAATGCTCCGGCAGCGGGTACCGCGGCCGCACGGCGATCACGGAACTTCTCGATTTATCCGACCGCATTCGCGAAATGATTATTGACCGCCGTCCGACCTCTGAAATCAAGCGCGCCGCGAAAGATGAGGGCATGACTTTCCTGCGCGATTCGGGCCTCGCAAAAATCCGCGCCGGCGTCACCACGCTGCGCGAAATCAATAAGGTGACCTTCCTTGAGTAGCGCCTTGAATACAACGGGTCAAGCCTCGCAAGGAGGGTTTGTCCAAAAGATTGATCGCTGGCTGAATGCCATGCCGCATCCGCCGGTGGTGATCGAGATTGCGGCATCGCACACCGCGGCGGCGCGCTGGGCCCACACTCGCGGGAATCTTGAATCCTATGCCGTCGAACCGGTGGGAGAGGGCGCGGTCGTCGCCTCACCCGTGGATGCAAACATTGTGAAGCCTGAGTCGGTTCGCAGCGCTCTCCGGCGCGTTCTCAGCCGTGTTCCGGCTCGCGGGTCGGATGTGACACTGCTGATACCCGACCCTGTTGTGCGCGTTTTTATTTTGCCCTTCGAAACTTTTCCGCGTCGTGCGGACGAAGCTTTGCCGCTTCTTCGGTGGCGGCTGAAAAAAAGTGTGCCATTCGACGTGGATGAAACCGTGGTCTCATGGATGCGCCAGGCCGGCAAGGGAGGGAATCTCGAAATCCTGACGGCGGTCGCGCGGCAGCGTATTGTCCGCGAGTACGAAGAAATTGCCGAATCGCTCGACGCGAAAGTGGGCGTCGTGCTCAGCTCCACGCTGGCCACGTTGCCGCTTCTCGAAGATCGCGGCGCAACGCTTTTTGTCAGAATGTGCGGCCGCACTCTCACGACCGTCATCGTGCAGGGCGGGAATCTCTGCGTGTATCGCTCCACGGAGATGCCTGCCGAGGCAAATTTGCTCGATCCCCAGGCGATGCTCGACGAGATTTTCCCAGCCACAGCTTATTATCAGGACACCTGGGGTGGCATGATCGATCGCGTCCGTCTTGCCGGACTCGGCATGCGCGAGGAGATATTCCGGCGCGCCTTGACGTCGGAGCTGAAAGTTTCGGTTGGCCCGCTCAGCGAATCAGACGATGCTCGACAGCTCGAATCCGGCGCGAAAGATTTGCTGCAACACAATCTCGACGCGCTCGTCGGCTGGAACATGAACGGAGGATCCTGAGAGCGCCTAGCCTCTCGTCAACTCATGAAACTTCATCTCAATCTTACGACTGCGCCGCGTGAGAATAAGCGGCCGTTCATGGCGGCTGCCGCTTTAATCGGCACCGTCGCCCTGCTCGCATTGCTGGTTCTTTCGCACTTTGCTTACAAGTCGTGGCGCGCGAACCGTGAAATTCGGGTGGAAATCGCTCGGCTGCAAAACAACATTCGTGTGAATGAGCAGGAGCAACGCACTCTAGAGACGTACTTTCAATCGCCCCAGGCGCAGCAGGTACTCGATCGCGCCGGTTTCCTGAACTCCTTGATCGGCCAGCGCAGCTTCCCGTGGACGAAAATCTTCATGGATTTGGAGCAAACCCTTCCCGCGGGTGTGCGGGTTGTCACCATCTCGCCCCGCCTTGAAAATGGACGCGCCCAGGTGACTCTCACCGTTGGTGCTTCGACGGATGAGGCAAAAATCAAATTCCTCGAAGCACTAGAGAAATCGAAAGTTTTTTCTCAGATTCAAGTGAAGGCGGAGCACAGACTCGAACAGGCGACCGGGCCGGACAAGATCGTCCTTGATCTCTCTGTGTGGTACGAAACGACTTGACCATGAACCAATCCTGGCGGACATGGAAAACTATGATTGGTGTAGTTCTGGGTGTCTTGCTGCTCGCGGACGCCGCCCTTTTATTTGTCATCTGGCAATCATCGCGAGAGGGAGGGGAATCTTCACGGGCGCAGCGCGACCGTCTCGCGACGCAGGCAAAGCTTCTGAAGGCTGACGTCGAGCGCGGCCAGAAAATCCGCGCTTCGCTTCCCCAGATTGGCAAAGATTGCGATGCTTTTTACCATGATAAGTTTCTTGGCACCACCACGGGATATTCCGCAATCGTGGCGGATCTGGGCGCATTGACGAACAAGGCGGGGCTGAAATCCTCGGGCTTCACGTTTCAGCAAAAAGAAGTGAAGGACCACGGCGTGATGGAGATTGGCATCAAGACATCGGTGCAAGGTGATTATCCGGCGATCATCCATTTCATCAGTGATCTGGAACATTCGAAGAATTTCTATTTGCTCGACAATTTGCACTTGGATACGGGAAACACGGGCGGGATCCGGCTGAGCCTGGACCTGCGGACGTATTTTAGGACTTAGTCGATGTGGCGCAAAATTCAACCCTACGTGCTCGCGGGCCTGCTGGTTGTGGCCGTCGTCGCGTATTTGGCCAACCGCAACCAGGGTTCGGGAATTGCGGGCGTCGTCGCCGCCAATGGGAAATTCACGCCGCTCAGCGTAAATGAGCCTCAGCTCCGTCTTGACCTCCTCGAGATTCTCAAAAAAGATTACCCCAGCACGCACCGAGATATTTTTAATTACGGTCCGCCTCCATTGGCAGTGAAAACGCCTGAAGAAATTCGGAGGGAGCGCCCACCTATCGGGCCACAGCCACTGCCGCCCCCACCCCCGGTCCAGGTGCCAGGGGAGTTTTTTGGGTATGCCCTGACTCCAGCCACTGGTAAGCGTGTAGCATTCTTCAAACAGGGCGACGATGTTCTGGTGGTCGCTGAGGGCGATACATTCCTCAACAATTATCGCCTGATCCACATCGGCAATGATTCCGCGGACGTGGAACAGATTTCGGACCACCGGCACGCAACTGTTCCGATGCTTCAACCCGCGACAGGCGATCAAGGCGCGCCCCAATGAAATTGAGGCGCAACGTTGCGAAGCGAACCCGCCGATCCTCTCAATCCGGATATGCCTTTTTACTTGCGCTTTTTATGATGCTGGCGATGCTGGCGGGATCTGTTGTTGTTATCCAGAACGGGCTCACGCAAAGCAGGCGGCGCCGAGAAGAAGAGATGATCTGGCGCGGAAACCAGTACAAACGCGCCATTCGCCTCTACTTCCGCAAGACGGGGCATTACCCGCAGAATCTCGACGACCTCGAGAAGGGCCTGCCGCAACTGCATTTTCTTCGCCAGCCTTACAAAGACCCGATGAACTCCACCGATGGTAAATGGCGCTTCATCTACGTCAATTCTGCGGGACAAATCATCGGCAGCACGCGGTACGCCTCGCTGCAACAGATGGCGCTGATGGACAATCCGTCGTTGATGTCGCCGTCGGGGTTTCCACAGCTTGGAGTATCAGCGTCGAGCCTCGCAAATCAGAGCAGCGCATTCGGCTCGCAGCCTGGACAGAATTCAGCACCCGGCGCGCCGCCGTCAGGCTCCACGCCGAATCCGGGGACGGATCAATCCACGCAGGGCGGACAGAATCCGCCTACTGATCAATCCGGCCAAGGCATATCGGGCACCAGCGCATTTGGGCAGGCGGGACAATCCTCGGCGTTTGGCAGCAGCGGCCAGCTTGGCAATCCGATTCTGCAGCAGAAGCCGACAGGCCCCCTGGATGGGCCAGTGCTCGGCGGATTCCTGACCGGCGTTGGAAGCGGAAACAAGTCGGACGCGGATTCGATGAAAGTGCTGCACGGCGCAAAGAAATACAAAGACTGGGAATTCATCTGGAATCCGCTGGAGGACCAGTTAGCGGCAACGCAACAAGCTCTCGGTGCTGCGACGCAGCAAGGCGTGGGCGGAGCGCTCAATCCATTTGGCGGCGCAAATCCGTTCGGGCCACAACCGCAGCAACCCACGAACCAGCCGCAACCCCAGCCCCAGCCGTTGCCTACTCCACAATCCCCGCAATAGTTTTCTGATAATTATTTCGTCGGCGACGCGTTATCTTGTGCAAGCCGGGTCGTGATCAGGCGGACGTATTTCTGCGTTTCCGAAAATGGAGGAACGCCGCGATAGCGCTCGACCATCTCCGGGCCTGCATTGTAGGCAGCAAGCGCAAACGGCAGGTTGCCGCTGTAGCGATCGAGGAGTTCCTTCAAGTAGCGCGTGCCCGCGTCAATATTCTGCCCTGGATCAAATACATTCGCGACGGAGAAGCGCGCCGCCGTCCGCGGAAGCAATTGCATCAGGCCGAGCGCCTGTTTGCGCGAAACGGCGCGTGGATTGAAGTTCGATTCAACGGCGATGACGTGCTGGATCAGCTTTTCGTCCACTCCATGTTTTTCGGCCGCGGTGCGAATCAGGTTTCCGTAGGGCCCGGTTGGCGGCGCCTGTGCGGGATTCGCGGGGAACACGTCCTCGCGCTCGACAGCGGCGATAGCGTCGGCCGCGATCTCGACCAGGCCGCCTTCGACTGTCAGCCGCACACGGTCGCCGACTGTCTCGTAACCGGTGACGTGCAGGCGCAAACCCGAGCGCAGGACGACGTAGTCAGCGCGCGCTTGAGGCGCGAGGACAGCCACGAAAATTGCGATCCATAGAGCCGCTCGTTTCATTTGCTTCCGCTGAGAGCGTGGGTGCGGATGGCTTCAGCCACGCCGTTCTGGTCGTTCGATAGCGTAACCGGCCAGCCGAGAGATTTCAACTCCGGGACGCTGTTGCCCATGACGATCGGGACCCCGGCAAACTCCAGCATGTCGCGGTCGTTCCAATTGTCGCCGATGGCCATCACTTCTTCACGCGAGATGCCGCGGCCACAAGCCCACTCGGCCAGGGCGACGCCTTTCGACACGCCGTGGCGCAGCACATCGAGGATGGAAAAATTGCGGCGCAAATATTCCGTTAGCGTGAGGGTGAATGCGTCTGCTACAGGACTTTTTTCAAGAGCTTTGATCGCAGTTCGCATCTCCTCGCACGGGCCTGCAAACATCACCTGAATCGGGTCTTCGCCGTCTAGGCAATCCGTCAGCGGAGAAACCTCCGCCAGATGTTCGCGGTTCCGCGAGTAATACCGGCCTCGCAGCGGGTCGTCCCAGTCGATATGCTCCATGATTACCTGGCGGGCGGAAGCGCGGTCGAAGATAACGGCAGCGCCCTCGCGAAATTCTTCGGTCGAGTCGAGCACCCCGCGAGCCGTGTTGCTCGCAAGCAAATGGCGCGCGTGCGTTGTACCGCTTTTCGATTTGATCAACGCGCCGTTGCTGACGATGAGATCAAAGTCGCAGGGGATCGTCTCCGCGAATGGCCGGGCAAAGTCGAAGCGGCGGCCGGTGGCCAGGACGATTTCGATTCCGCGCGATTGCGCCTCGGCGATGGTGCGGGCGTTTTCCTCGGAGATTTGGGAGCGGCTATCGAGGAGCGTTCCGTCCATGTCCATGGCGATGAGCTTGATGGGCACATTGGTATTGTAGCGTGATAGGGACGTGACCAGTGACGAGTGACAAGTGACGACCGGCAGAGGAACCGCGCCCTTTGAGACGTCGCACCAGAGCCCTCTTCACCGCCTGCAGAGGAAAAGGGAGGAGTGGTATTATCGGGCGAAGGATTCGCTGAAGATTGATAGAGCAAAACCGCGTATGGGGCAGCACCCGGAGGGGAGCGCAAGTTAGAGCGATGATCTCAATGAGAGAGGCTACAATGTTTGGAGTACTCCTGCTGGCGGGAACATTTGTCGCCGGCCAGTCGGGCTCGAGCAAGCATTCCGTCACGGTCACATTTGACTATGATTTCGGGCGGACTCCCGCGTGCTCGGAAAAAGTGTTGAAGAACTGTGTGAAGCAGTTCGTGGTGTACGACATTTCTGCCGGCGTGCAGCATCGTACAAAGCTGTTTTCATTTCCCGCTGATCCGGCTGCAAAAGGATTTGTGAAGGGAATTACCGCCACGAGCCCGAAGCTCCTGTTCGAGTCAGGAAAGCATTTGATCAGCGTCGCGGCACAAACACCGACGGCTGTGGAATCGGACGTGACGGCAGCAAAAACTTGGATCGAAGTGCCGTAGTTGTGTAGGGCTTCACAGGATTCAGCAAGGGCTACTCCACCGACCCACGGAGCGTTCAAACCTGGATGCTTTTCTCCGCCGCCGATTGGGGTTACACTGTCGCCAGGTCGTTCCCCCTTAATCCAGGATCGCCGGAGGTGGCCGTGCACGCACGCGTGACGCAGTTCAGCGTTCCTTCCGAAAAATTGAACGAATTCATCGACTCGCTCAGTTCCGCAGTCCCATTGATGCAGCAGCGGAAAGGATTTCAGGCCCTGCTGGTGTTGCGCGTCGAACAGTCGAATCCACCGGATGTACGCGTGATGACCATCTGGGAAACGCAGCAGGCGTTGCGGGAGAGCGAGAGCAATCTGGAATTCTACCGTGCACTGGCTCACGCCCTTGCTTTTGCGAAAGGGTTCCCCGTCATCCGCGAGGAAGAAGTGGTCCTGTACGATTTCGCCAGGATCTCCGCAGCCGCTGCGGCAGGGGCTTCCTGAACCACTTGGACGGGACCCATCCGCGCACCAGCGCGGGATTGCCTCATAGCCCGGCGGGCAAGCCCCTCGCCTCCCCAGTAACCCTGTTTCTCGAAACTCCTGATTGGATTCGAAACGAACGCCGACCCCTCTCCTGACTTGGCGGATGCGGGAGACGTCGAACGGAATAGAGGGCTAAGCCTTCTCCAGCACGACCTCGGTGGACTTGATGATGGCACCGACCGTGTCGCCAACCTTCAATTTCATTTCATCGGCGCTGCGGCGAGTGATGACGCTTTCAACGATGTGGTCGCCCACGTGGATGACGACGTGAGCCATTATGTCACCAAGGGTGATCTCGGTGATTTTGCCGATCAGGCGGTTGCGGGCTGAAAGTCTCATGGGCGGGCATGATAGCGCGGGAGCCGAATTGTGTCGAGTGGAAGGTGCGACCAGGAACAAATTGGCCTGGTAGAAGACCGCTCGAGAATTAGCTGGGCACGGTACCGCCGGAAAATCGATGTGCTAGACTCGATTTTTCATGACCACTCAAATGGCAACAACCATCACGCAGCTGGAATGCTCGAGGTGCGGGAAGGAGCATACGCACGAGAAGCTGCAGAACCTCTGCGAATGCGGCGGGCCCCTCTTGGCACGGTACAACCTGCAGGCGGCAGCGCAAACGCTGACGCGGGAAGCACTGCGCGAGCGACCGGCGACAATGTGGCGCTACGCCGAAGTCCTTCCGTCGCGCGCGGCCGTGTCGTTGGGCGAGGGTATGACGCCGCTGATTGCCGCGCGGCGGCTGGGGGAGCGGCTTTGTGTCGCGGGATTGTACGTCAAGGATGAAGGGCTGAATCCCACAGGGTCGTTCAAGGCGCGGGGAATGTCGGCGGCAGTCTCGCGCGCGAAAGAACTGGGCGCGAAGGCGCTGGCTGCGCCGACGGCCGGGAACGCGGGCGGCGCGCTGGCCGCGTATGCCGCACAGGCGGGAATTCCGTGCGTGATCGTGATGCCCGCGGACACTCCTGCGGCAAATGTGATGGAGTGCGAAGCGTTTGGCGCGGACGTGCGAAAACTGAAGGGGCTGATTTCTGACTGCGGGAAATATGTCAGCGAGCACAAAGTGAAAGAAGGGTGGTTTGAAGTCTCGACGCTGAAGGAACCGTACCGCATCGAGGGAAAGAAAACGATGGCGTACGAGCTGTGGGAACAGCTCGACGGAGAGCTGCCGGACGTGATTATTTATCCGACGGGCGGCGGCGTCGGGCTGATTGGGATGTGCAAGGCGTTTGAAGAAATGGAAACGATAGGATGGATTGGGCGCGAACGGCCGCGGATGGTGGTGGTGCAGGCGGCGGGGTGCGCGCCGATTGTGAAGGCGTTTGACCAGGGCGCGGAGAGCGCTGCATTTTGGGACAACGCCGCGACGATTGCTTCGGGCCTGCGCGTGCCGAAGGCGCTAGGAGATTTCCTGATTCTTGCAGGAGTGCGCACGACGGGCGGGACTGCTGTCTCAGCGACGGATGAGGAGATGCTTGAAGCGGGAAGAGACCTCGCGTCGCTCGAGGGAATTTTTGCGGCGCCTGAGGGCGCGGCGACCGTGGTGGCTGCGCGAAAACTTGCTGCGAGCGGCTGGATCAAACCGCAAGAACGCGTGGTGCTGTTCAATACCGGCTGCGGGTACAAATACTCGGAGGCGTGGGAGAAAGCCTTAGGGCACAACTAGTATGACCGAGCGGCTCTATTACCGTGATTCGTTCATGCGGCAATTCGATGCGCGCGTGGAATCGTGCGAGCGCGCGGGCGAGCGCTGGAAAGTGGTGCTGGATCGCACGGCGTTCTACCCGACTTCAGGCGGGCAGCCGCATGACCTGGGAACGCTGAATGGCGTCCCGGTGATCGAAGTGGCCGACGTGGCTGAAAATAAGGTGGTCCACTACACCTCCGCAGAATTGCCGGTCGGCCCGGCGCATGGGGAGATTGATTGGGCGCGGCGGCTGGACCACATGCAGCAGCACACCGGGCAGCATCTGCTGTCCGCGGCGTTCATCGAGCTGTTCAAGTTTCCGACGGTGTCGTTCCATCTGGGAAAAGAGTTTTCAACGATTGATCTGGAATCGCCGGCAATTGTTGCCCGCCATTTGGAAGCAGCCGAGCGTCGCGTAAATGAAATTATTTTCGAAGATCGCGTGGTGAAGATTTGCTTCGGGACGGCGGAGGAATTGGCGGAGGCGGGCATTCGAAAAAAAGTGGAGCGCGAGGGAGTGCTTCGCGCGATTGAAGTGCAGGGATTTGACCGGCAACCCTGTGGGGGGACGCACCTGGAGCGCACGGGGCAGGCCGGATTGCTGCTGATACGGAAGCTCGAAAGGCGGCGCGATTCGTGGCGCGTCGAATTTGCGTGTGGCTATCGGGCGCTGGCGGTGGCGCGCGGAGATTTCGCTGCGCTCGGGCAGGCGGCGTCGCTGCTGAGTTGCGGATTGCCGGATGTGCCCGCAGTGCTCGCGAAAACGATTGAAGAGAAGCGCGCGCTTCACAGTGCGGTAAAGCGATTGGAACAGCGGCTGGCGGAACATGAAGCGCGGGCGTTACTGGCAGCAGCACACGGAGAACAGGGTGTCGTGCGCGTGATCGCGCGCGTGTTCGATGATGCGACCGCCGACTATTTGAGGCTGCTCGCCGCGAAACTGGTGGCTGAGGCAGATGTACTCGCGCTGCTGGCAGGCCGCGCTGCCAGGCAGGTCGCATTCGCGCAGTCGAAGGGCCTTTCAAACGATTTGGGTGGGGTGCTGCGCGAGGTGCTGAAGGAGTTTGCAGGCAAGGGCGGCGGGACGAAGGATTTTGCGCAGGGAAGCATTCCGGATGCCACAAGGATTGATTCGCTGCTCGCGCGCGCAAAAGAGGCGCTGAACAAGTAGCGACTTGAGGCACGCTTTGAATCGCGTTTGGATGGCCCACGCGCGTTTGCTAGAATAATTGCAGCAGTGGGCGTGTAGCTCAGTTGGGAGAGCGCATCGTTCGCAACGATGAGGCCGGGGGTTCGAGCCCCCCCACGTCCACCAAATCTTTCAATTCCTGAAAAACTTGGCGAGCGGCGGCAGGGGTTCGTGCCGTCAGGCCTGCTTACTTCTCGATTTCTAGTTCCGTCTCGCGGCCGGCGGGGCGCTGCGGGATCGCAGCGGGAAAGTCGTCCTGGCCATCGAGCAGGTCGGCAAGCTGAAGCCGGAGGTTTCCCTGATTGGTTGAGTACGAGAGGCCGACCTCGACACCGACCACGCCGGCGCGAATCAGCTTCTCGATTTCGTGATCGAAGTACTGCATTCCTTCAGTCTCTCCGTCGCGCATGGCGTCTAGCAGAGACTTTCCTTCAGTCTCACCGCGCTCAACATATTCGCGCGTGCGCATGGTGGACTTCAAGATTTCGAAGGTGGCGACGCGGCCCTTGCCGTCGTGCCGCGGAATCAGGCGCTGCGAAATGATGTAGCGGAACGCCTTTGCCAGACGGTTGCGGATGGTGGTCTGGTCGCTCAGCGGGAAGACGCCGATGATGCGTTCGATTGTCTTCGATGCGTCGGTGGTGTGCAACGTGGAGAAGACCAGGTGGCCGGTCTCCGCGGCTTCAAGAGCAACTTCGATAGTCTCCTTGTCGCGCATTTCACCGACCAGGATCACTTTCGGCGCCTGGCGCAACGCGGCGCGGAGGGCGAGCGCGAAGCTCGGTGTGTCGCTGTGCAACTCGCGCTGGTGAATCGTGGCACGCTTGTGCGAGTGCAGGAATTCGATCGGATCTTCGATGGTGATGATGTGGTAGGCCTTCTCCTCGTTGATCTTATTGAGGATGGCGGCAAGGGTTGAAGATTTTCCGCTGCCGGTTGGGCCGGTGACCAGCACGATGCCGTTGCGCAAGTTGCCAGCGTCCGAGAGCTGCGAAGGCAAATTGAGCATCTTGAAATCTGGCACAGAGCTGGGAATCACGCGCATGACGATGGCGCAACTTCCGCGCTGCGTGAAAATGTTGACGCGGAAGCGCGAAACTTTCGCCAGGCTGTAAGAAATGTCGCAGGAGCCGAGCTCCTTGAGCTTCTGGACCGCCGAAGCGTTGCGGCCGATCAAATCGCCTGCGATGCGTGCCGTGTCTTCCGGCATGAGCATACCCACGCCCGTAACTTTCAGTTGCTGGAGCTGGCCGTTCACTTCCACTTGGGGCGCGCGGCCAGGTGAAAAAATCAAGTCACTCGTGCTCGGCGCGGCTGCCAGCATTGCAGTTATCAGGCTGGGCGTGGGAACAGCCGGGGGCGTAGCTGCTGCCGTTTGTGTTGATGCCGCAATGGGCGACTGGGCTTGCGGCGGAGTTTTAAGGGCTTCCATTCGGGTGCTCCTCCCGGAAGTCCGAACGGGACCCGGGCCGATTGCGGTGAAGCTCAATTATGAATCACGCGGCTGCGGCGTGGGATAGGGATGACGTGACGTGTCTTCAAAGTGACAGCAGTGCGCGCGCGCAAGTTTACGGTCTGCCTCTCAGACGCTGAATATGCTGAGAGAGGAACAAACAAGCAAATGCCTCAAGGCTTGGTTTTATCAGAGACGACGGCGCCATCCTTCATCACCCAGCGCACTTTGTTGATGGTGACGTTGACATCGGCCAGAGGATCTCCATCCACCGCGACGATGTCAGCGAAATAACCGGGAGCGATTGCGCCAAGTTCCTTTTCTTTGCCAAGGAGCGCCGCGGCGTTGGTGGTGGCCGTGGCGAGAGCTTGTTCGGGCGTCATCCCGGCTTTTACAAACCAGCCAAGCTCGCGCGTGTTTTCGCCGCACATGGTGAACAGCGCATCCGAGCCCATGGCAAAACGGACCCCGGCTTTAAATGCGCGGCGAGCAGTTTCAAAGTTGCGGCGGATGTAATCGTTCAGACCATCAGCGATTTGCTTTTCATTGTCCCAGCCGAAAATGCTGATGTGCTCGACGTACCAGCGATTGTGATCGATGGTTGGAACATAGTAGGTGCCGCGGCGAGCCATCTCGGCGATGGTTTCGTCGTCCATGTCGGTAGCGTGCTCGATGGAATCGGCGCCTGCGCGAACGGCGTCGCGCGCTCCGTCGGGGCCGTAGCTGTGGACGGCGAGTCGCTTTCCGTACTTGTGAGCCAGGTCCGCCGCCATTTTCATTTCCTCAAACGTGTAGGTCTGGTAGCCGGTAACATCCTTGTCGGTGCCTGTGGAGCCGTACATTTTGATGACGTCCACTCCGCCGGCGACTTCTTCGCGGATCACCCGCATAACATCCGGCAGGTTGTCGGCGCGGCCGCCCGGGAATGTGAGGTAGCCGGGCCGCGGCGGGGAGTCTGAGACATTGATCCCATAGCCGGCGACAAACATTCGTGGGCCGATCATGGCGCCGCGACCGATCAGATCACGCATGGCGATGTCGTCCCAGTCGCTCGAGCCGAGATCGCGAACGGTGGTCACGCCTGCTTCGAGTGTCCGGCGCGCGTTTTCCTGTGCCAGGAAAACAGATACGGCGGGAAGCCGCGGACTGCTGAGCTGGTCGAAAGGGTGAATTTTCGAGGTCTGATCCCAATAGAAAGTCAGGTGCGTGTGAACGTCAATGAGGCCCGGAATGGCGGTATAGCGGCGAAGGTCGATCACCTCTGCGCCGGCGGGGATTTTGGATGCGTCGGTGGTAACGTCCGCGATGCGATCACCGCGCACGATGACGATGGCGTCCTTGGTCACTTTGCCTTTGCCGTCAACCAGCTTGCCGAACCGGAGAGCCTTTACGGGTGGATCGTCAGCGGGTGCTTGAGGCGCGATGCTCGCCAGGACTATTGCGCAGCATACCCAGACCAGAATTCGGCGCATGTTCCCCTCGCAAGGAATTTTCGGAATTTAGCACCAACCGGGGAGGGGAAGCACGCGGTAATTTGATGAGGTAGAGGTGAATCACCGGCAAGGCAAAGCCGGTCGATAGTGTGGCGCTCGGACCGGAATACAGACGCTAGTTTTCTTTTGAGGCGAGCTCGGCGGGAATTTCCGTTGGGGTCGAGCCATTTTCGACGATGGGTAACTCGACGATAAAAGTTGCTCCGCCTTCCGGGCGATTAAAGCATTCAATCCGCCCGCCGTGTTCCTGCACGATTCCATAACAGATGCTGAGGCCAAGACCTGTCCCTTTGCCAACTGGCTTAGTGGTGAAAAATGGATCGAACACCTGGTGCGGTGACTTGATGCCGGGGCCGGTATCAGAAAACTCGATGATGGCGCGCTCCGCGTTGTGCGAGGTGCGAATCAGGAGTTTGCCGCCACCCACTTCCTCGAGTGCATCGACCGCGTTACTCATCAAGTTGAAGAACACCTGGAGAACCTGGTTTGCATCGCCGCGGACGGGAGGCAAGTCCATATCAGCGAGAGTCTCGATTTCAACTTTCTTGCCGCGCAAATCAAGGTTGCTCAAATGCAGCGCGCTCATGAGAACCTGATTCAGATCGAGATGGGCTTTTTCTGAGGGTACGCGCCGCGCAAAACTCAACAGGCTGGTGACCAGCGTTTTGATGCGCCGCGCCAGGGTGCGAATCTTATCGGCGACCACGCGCTGGCGATCGCCCAGCGCGGGATCGTCCGCAAGCAAATCGGAATAACCCAGAATACCGGTGAGCGGATTGTTGATTTCATGCGCGGCGCCGGCCGCCAGCTGCCCGAGCGAAACGAGCTTTTCTGTCTGCACCATTTGCGCCTGGAAATGCTTCAGATTCTCGAACGATTCCCGCGAACTCTCGATCAAGCGCAGCCGGTCCCTGTCAACGATGCGCTGACGGAAGAACGCGAGTACGGCGACGATCAGCAGCGTCACCTGGGTCACGCCGACGCGGAAAGTTCGCACGGTTTCACGATTGGGGCTGTAGCGCAGGCTCCAAAGCGCCATGATCGGAATGGACACGACTGCGGCCATAGCCACACGTGCAGGCCACTGGTTGGCGCCTTCCGGTGGCGCGGGAGTCGTTTCCCGGGCAGGTTTCAGGCGATAGGCCATCAGCCCGGCGGTTCCGAACCAGATGAAGGAAGCGACCAGCGGCAAATCGTAGGCGCTGCCGGTGTAATAATCCTGCGCATCAATCGCGCGATTGATGATGTAAGAACCGGCGGCGTAGAGCAAGGAAGCGCTGAAGAGGTGAGCGTAAATCTCGCGCCAGGTTCCCTTCGCGCGCCCCAGCAACACAGCAAATCCTATCGTCAAGACGGTGTTCTCGACGGCGGCCAGATGGTCGTAGCTGAGCCCGTACTTCAAGACGTCAGGGGTGATGTATTGCCACGGGATCACCACGAAGAGGTAGAGATAGACCCACCAGACTAGCAAGAGCGAAAAGTCCAGATAGCCGATGTGGAAATTGACGTCGTCTCGGCGGTCGTGAGGGCGCAGAGCAAGCGCCCACATCATAGGAACAGGGTGAAGAAAGAGAATCACATCCCCCAGAAACGGGTTGGGGACGGTCTGGCGGCGCACCACCTCGATGTAGGTCCAAACCACCTGCCCGACCAGCCAGGCAGCGCAGCCGAACGCCAGGAGCAGCCAGAAGGCCTTGGTGCGCCTCTCCGGGGAGAATGAGTTCATCAGCAGCCCGGCGCAGGCGAAAAGCGCCGCAAGGCACTGGAGGATGTCTCCAAAGGCGGTCAGGCCAGGGCTTTTTGTCGCCGTAAGGGATACAAGGCAATAGCCGCCGAGGAGAAGTATCCATGCTCCCAAGAGTGCCCACGAGGTGGCGGGCAATCGTCCCAGGGCGCGGACGGGCGCTGGCGAGAGGCTAGGGGGTTCCATGGCGCTGACGTGCTTCAGGCTCCTGCTGACATCTAGATTACGGTTTTCGGAAGAAGTGGGCGAAAGGGAATGTGCGCGGCGTGCCTTGGATTGCAACAGTTAGCGATTGGGCGCAGTTCGTTGCAAAGCAATGGTTTGGAGGTCGGGTTCAGTGCGGGCTGGAATGGAGCCCGAAACAGGATTGCGGCTTGCTTCTTCATCGCTGCAGGAATACTATCCCGCGACCAAGTCCAAGTAGGGCCCAATTTCGACAACTCACTGAGGAGGAAGGATGAAACTGAAAGCGATTGTGCTCGTGTTGGTTGTGCTGCTCGCAGGCGTTGCGGTGTCCTATGCTGCAGACGCGGAGATGGGCACGTGGAAGCTGAATGAAGCGAAGTCGAAGATCGCTCCAGGAATGCCGAAGAACCACACAGTTGTCTACGCAGCCGAGGGCGACAAAATAAAAGTAACTGTGGATGGCACCGCAAGTGATGGCAAGCCCACGCACAACGAGTGGACGGGAAAGTTTGACGGCAAGAACTACCCAGTGACCGGCGAACCCAGCTCAGACATGCGTTCGTACAAGAAAATTAGCGCACACAGGCTGGAGTTGACTGCCACAAAGGGCGGCAAGGTTACTCTCACCGGCACCGTCGTCGTATCAGCGGACGGGAAGACGCGCACGGTGACTGTGCACGCAACGGATTCGAAGGGCATGAAGACGACGAGCACGGCGGTGTACGACAAGCAGTAGCAGCCCCTCCATTGAAACCCTCACGGAAGGCGGCGCCCTTCTGTTCCATTTAGAATGGAAGGGTGCGCGCCGATTGTTGGGCTGAAAGATCGAATGTGTGGGCGCGGGAGGGCGGTCTGTTTTTCCCTGAGCTTTTAATTCACCCCTTCCTTTCGTTGATGTCATTCTGCGTTATACTCGCGGCGGCACGGAATACCGCAGACGGAGTCACGAATGTCCGCCCCGGCACCCCAGCAATCCACCGACATTCATGCCAAAGCGCTGGCCATCAATCTGGAATCCACCACCTACGGTACGTTTGCAGAGATTGGAGCCGGTCAGGAAGTGGCCCGATGGTTTCTGAGCGTTGGCGCGGCTTCGGGAACGGTGGCGGAAGCTATTTCGGCCTACGACAAGACTGTCAGTGACGATACATATGGCGCCGGGACCCGTTACGTCTCCAAGGAACGCCTCCTGGCCATGCTTGACCGCGAGTACCAACTCCTCCTCACCAGGCTCGCCAAAGAGCGCGGCGCACGCACCCGCTTTTTCGTTTTTGCGGACACTGTCTCCACCCGGAACTACCAAGGAACCAATGAGCAGCACGGCTGGCTGGGCTTCCGTTTCCAAGCTGAACCCGGGGGCCAGCCCAATCAGATTCTTCTCCATATCACCCTTGGAGATTCCACCCCGCAGCTCCAGCAACAAGCCATCGGCAACCTCGGTGTGAATCTGATCTATGCCGCCTACCACCAGCGATCGTCTCCGGAAGTCTTTCTGGCCGGCCTGTTTGATGATTTATCCCGTGAGCGGATCGAGATCGACGTCCTCGAACTGACTGGCCCCGCATTTGAAGGTATAGATTCCCGCCTCTGGTGCCTGACCGCGCTCCGCCGCGGCATGTCGCACGCCTTCATTTTCGATTCCAACACCCAAGTAGTCGAGCCGTCTACTCCCCTCCACAAGCGGCCCCTCCTGGCTCAGCGTACGTTCCGCGGCCATCCGGGCCCGTCGGCTGCGGAAACCTTGCGGTCCGCGCGGCAGAAGTTCCTGGCTGAAGGAATTCCGTTCGACCGCGAACCGTTAGCCGTCTTCGAGGTCAGCATTCAAAGTCTTGAGGAGGCGGCTGCCACTGACAACGCGGAACTCCTCGCCAGGATCGAGCGGCTTGCCGCGCTCGGAACTGTGCTCGTCACTGACTACCCCGAGGGCTACCAGGTTCTCGATTACCTTCGCCGGTACACTGCGGAGCCCATCTGCGTGATTCTCTGGATTTCCATGTTTCTTAAACTTATGGAGGAAAGAGTGCTTTCGTCCAAGCCCGGCGCGGTGTTGGAAGAGTTCGGCCGATTGCTGGTGACTGACGTAACCGTCTATGTGGCTCCCATGCATAAGGAATCGTTGGTGGCCGCGCTCGGCAGCCTGCCCGAAGGCCTTGTGCGCGAGTCCCCCGGCCGCAATCTCCTGACCCTTGACGACTTCCTCCCCAAACCGCCCCTAGACCACCTCTTCCAATATCTTCGCGCCGCAGGCCGCATCGTTCCTTTGGAGAAAACGTAAGCCAAAACGTGACAAGGAGTGATATTCGTCCGCCAGTCGCTCACTCAATCGAAAGCTGCCTCGAACACAGTAGCCGAGACGCTTCGGTTCAGGATAACAATTGATAAGCCCCGTTATCGCCAGTAATTCGAATGGAAGGTGATAATCTCAGTTCCCAGCGGTTATCGAGCCAAACGCAAGTGCACCCAGGAAGCTGGGCTCCTGAATTAGTTCCGACCTGCCGACTATGCGCCCAGAATGGACCTAACGCGAATGGCATTTCTACGTGCAGCTCTCAATGTGCCCGAGTGTGCGCCACGGGCTATGCAGTCAGCCTTTCTCAAAGGCCGCAAAGTCGCACAGAACTGTGACCATGGGACCGCGCAAGATAATCTCAATTCGCGAGAAACGCAGCGACCTGCTGGCTGATCCTCTGAATCTCACATGAATGCACGCGATGTCCGCAGTTGCTATCCAGTTCGATCAATTTTGCGTGGAGGAGATTGGCAAACTGGGATGCCGGGAGAGGGTTTACAAGGTGATCTTGCCTGTTCACAATGACGAGCGACTGAGCGCGGACTGCTGCGGCAGCACCTTGAAGCGAGCCGCCGAAAGAGGCCGTGACGTCAGTTGAGAGCAGGGCCTGGATCTGGCGCAGCGTATCATTCGCGTCCAAATCGTCAGGTCCCGCCACCAATTCAGACTCAAAGTTTGAGAAATCCTTACGTGGGGTGTTTGTCGCGACGAACTGAGGAGTCTGCAGGGCGAGCGATTGCACCATGTTCATCAAATGCAGCGCAGGCTCTCGGGTGTATTGACCCTGTTTCCAGTCAGGATCGGATTCGAGCGCCAGAAGCAGAGTTCGCCACAGCAGCAGATCATATGAAGTGAGCTGAGGTGAGCCGACGATCGAAACAATTTTGTCGACGAAGTCGGGATACGAGACAGCCCATTGAAAAGCTTGCATTCCCCCCATCGAGAATCCAATAACGGCGTGCAAATGCTGGATGTGTAGGTTTTCGCTCACGACTTTCTGTTCGATATTAACCATGTCACGGATTGAAAACTCCGGGAAGGTCAACCCGTGCTGCGACTTGCTATTGGAGGGAGACGACGAAATTCCATCACCAAGGGAATCGACAGCTATAACGTAGTAATGGTCGCTGTCGACGAGCTTGCCCGGGCCGATGCGCGTTGCGAGTCCCGCCGATCTCCACCCGAATGCTGTGGGAAACAACACGGCGTTGGATTTGTTCGGATTCAGGGAGCCGAACGTGCGATAGCCCATCGCGCAATCGCGAATTATTTCGCCACTCTGCAGCTTGAAATCTCCAATACGAGCCGTTTGCTGTTCTTGAGCGGAAAGTAACCCTACGAAACCAGTGAGCAACAACAGCGCCAGGAAAAGAATCCTCTTCATTGTTGTGTCCTCAGAATGAGCTGAGTGCCCTATCCAAGCTGGAAATAGTAGCAGAGTCGTCTGCAGGAGGGACGATCCTGCTGGCCCCCGTAGCGTGCTCGTTCTAGGACCGGCCCTCCCACCACTTGCGAGTGTCGCAATGAAAAGACCCTCAGCGGCTAACCGGAGATTTGGTTTTTGTTCTCACGTTGGCGATTTCTTTTGGATGGTGCCCTGCGCAGAGATATCCCATCCGGTAGGTGAACACGCTCGTTGGTAACTGGGAGCCAACTTGGGTCCTTACTCCGGTTGTCAGATGTATCAGTCAATTCGTATTTGCTTGTAAGTCGGCCGCGTTTAGGACCATTGGCCCGGTAGCTGTTGAAAAATCCGGTTATCACGAGCAATCCGAATAGCTGGTGAGAATCAGAGTCATCAAGAGGAATCCGGAATTTCATCAACAGGCAGGCTGTACTAGCGATGTTTCGTGAAGACGACGTGGGTCGTATTCTGCGTGGGAACGTGTTCGGTGACTTGATAGCCGAGTTTTGGTAAGTCGAGACCGGCGAGAAGAAGTTCACCAGAGCCGAGGAGGACCGGCGAAATCGCAAGATGCATTTCGTCGATGAGTCCTTCACGAAGATACTGCCGAATGGTGGCAGGCCCACCGCCAACCCGGACGTCTTTCCCATTCGCTGCTTCGGTGGCACGCTTGAGCGCAGCGTGAATGCCGTCGGTGACGAAGTGGAACGTAGTGCCGCCCTTCATGGTGATTGATTCGCGCGGGTGGTGGGTGAGCACGAAAACGGGAGTATGGTACGGCGGGGTGTCGCCCCACCACCCCTTCCAATTATCGTCAGGCCAGGGGCCGCGGACCGGGCCGAACATGTTGCGCCCGAGGATCCACGCTCCCATGTTGTTGAAACCTCGAACCGCGAAGTCGTTGTCGATGCCGGTCGCGCCGCCGTCTTTTCCATGCATCTGACGAAACGTGCGCGTGGCGAACGCCCATTCGTGTAACGCCATGCCCCCAACCCCGAGCGGGTTGTTGAGGTCTTGATTGGAGCCAGCGCCAAAGCCGTCGATGGACATGGAGAAACTGAGGACGCGGAGTTTGGTCATCGGATGCACCTGACTGCGACTGCCCGCGCTTTGCACGCGACAGAATTCCCGCGAACGATCTAGGGGCGGGCTCCGGGGTTGCCCTGACGCTCCGCCACGATCTTGCGCGCGTTCTGATACAGCGCGCGCGCCTGTGGCAGCAGATCGATCGCCTTCTGGACTTGCACGTCTTCCTGAAGTTCAACTTTGAAGCCGTCGTTGAGGCCGAAGACGGTAGTAAACACTTCGCGCTTGATCTTCCACTTGAGCCAGGTGAGATTTTCCTGAATTTCCGGCTCGGTGTATTTGATGTGCTGCTGGCCGAGGTATTTGCGGAACTGGTCGAGCACCGCGTCGTCCACCACGAAGTCCTTGGTGATATCCGGCTTTTCGCCGAGATAGAAGCGCGTGAAATCGCCGACGCCCTGCGGCAGAGGGTAGAAAACGTTGCGGCGGACAAGCAGTTGCTGGAAATCATTCAGCTTTGGGGTAGCAACAGCATCATCCGGCGTGATTCCGCCCTCACCAAAAACCTGGCGCCCGCTGTCGGTAAGTTTCACTTCCGGTGCGCGCGGCGGCTGTGGATTGTAGTGATAGTCGTAGAGCGAAATATTCTTGTAATCGCGCTGGATCAGGCGGCCGCTGGGCGTGTAGTAGCGCGCAGTCGTGAGCAGGAGAGCTGTGTCTTCGCTCAGTGGGAATTGCGTCTGCACCAAACCCTTGCCGAAGCTGGTCTCTCCGACAATCAGTCCGCGGTCGTGATCCTGAATCGCGCCGGCCACGATTTCGGATGCCGAAGCGCTCTGCCCGTTGATGAGGACGACGAGCGGCACTTGCACGCCCTGATTGCCGTGGATCACATAGTACGGCCGCTCCTGCGAAGCGCGCCCGCGATGCGAGACCACGATTTCGCCTTTGTCGAGAAACATGTCGCCCATTCCGACGGCTTGGTTCAGCAAGCCGCCGCCATTGTTGCGCAAGTCGATGATCAGTCCGTCGAGCTTCGCGACGTCGAGCTGTTTGAGCGCGTCGGAAAGGTCGCTATCGGTAGTTTCATTGAACGTTGAGACGCGAACGTAACCGATACCGGGTTTCAGCATGGTGAAGAATTCGACGCCGGGTCGTGGAATTTCATCGCGCACCACGGAAACTTCGATGGGCTTGTCCCATCCTTCGCGGCCAAGCGAGATGTGAACGGTGGTGCCCTTGGGGCCCTTGAGCATGTCGGCAACTTCCGTGGTGGTCAGGCCTTCGCAGGATTTATTGTTCACTTTTAGGATGATGTCGCCGGGGCGAATGCCTGCTTTGTAGGCAGGCGATCCAACAAACGGGGAGAGCACAATTGTCTGATTGTCGCGCGGCTGCACCGTCATGCCCACACCGTAATACTTGCCTTGCTGTTCCTCCCGGAAGAGTGCGTACTGGCGGGGATCAAAGAAATTCGAGTGCGGGTCGAGAACGCGCAGCATCCCGGGGATGGCACCGTCGTAGATGGCCTTGTCGAGATCGACTGGGTCGGCGTAATTGCGTTCGACGACGGCCAAAACGTTCGTAAAACTCTTCACCGAGTCGCGCTGGTCATTGATGCCGGCCGCTGCGGCGCGTGCGGAGGGCCCAAAATGGCCACCCAGGGCTGCCGAGATTGTCACCACGGCGATAAACACCACCATCCCGCGCCCCGATGAACTCTGAGATTGCTGCGCTTCCATCGTCCCTCGCTTTGCCCCCCGAAATATTGAGTATAGCATACTCGTTTGGGCCGTTTGACACGCCTGTGACCCTCTTCTATGATGCAAAAACGGCATCGGAGACACCGGAATGTTGAGTATTCCGCATCTGATTATTATCTTCGTCGTGGCCCTGGTGGTTTTCGGCCCCGAGAAGCTGCCGGAGCTCGCGCGGAACCTGGGTAAGGTGATGGCTGAATTCCGGCGCGCAACGGGAGAATTGCGGAATACGTTTGAGGGACATCTCCAGGATTTGGAGCGAGAGACGGACCAGCGCCGGATTGGCGGCGCGCCTGCCTCCGCGGCGCCCGGATTGCCCGCTCCTGCCACGCCGGCGGAGGGAACCGTGCCGGCAGATCCCCCCAACGCATCAGCTGCGGCCGACGCAGAGCATACCCAGCCCGAAGAACAGCGACCACCTGAGCATGAACCCAACCCTGAGCCTGTGAGCGATGGCGGCAACCGCCCAGCCTGATCCCATCTCGCCCGCGCAACCGGAGGAAGAGGCCGGTGCGCGCATGTCGTTTTTCGAACACCTGGTAGACCTGCGGAAGCGGCTCATCAATTCACTTCTTGGGGTGGGCGCCGGCATGGTGGTGGGGCTGGTGGTCTCGCAATATTTCATCGACTTCATCGTCAGGCCGATGCAGACCGCGCTGCGCCTGAATCATGTGGACGACAAGCTGTATTACACCAGCCCGGCCGGATACATCAGCCTAGTTATCACATTGGGCCTGTATTTGGGCATTGTGCTGGCGATGCCCTGGGTGCTGTACCAGATTTGGCAGTTCGTGGCGCCCGGATTGTACAAGCACGAGCGGCGCGGCGTGGCGGGGTTCATTATTCCCTCGATGATCCTGTTTCTCTGTGGCATTGCATTCGGTTACTTCATCGTGCTGCCGACCATGCTGAATTTTCTGGTGGGCATGACGGTAAGCGGGCCGATCAAGCCACTAATCAGCATCAACGAATATTTCGACCTGATCCTGATTGTGCTGATCGGACTGGGAATTATTTTCGAACTGCCTATTCTGATTTTTATTCTTTCGATGTTCGGACTCGTCACGCCGAAATTGCTGCTGAAGAATTTTCGCTACGCCATGCTCATCATTACGGTTCTCGCCGCCGTCGCCGCTCCCACTCCCGACGCAACTACCATGCTGATATTCATGGCGGCAATGATTTTGCTGTACTTCATTGGCATCATCGTTTCGTACTTCGTGGTCCGGCGGAAGCGCGCTCGCGCAAAAGCCGCCGGGGGGGCGCAATAATTTGCAACATTCCTGGAAACGGCTTTGGGTCGGTGTAGCGGTCTTTGCAGCGATTCTGGCGGTCGCGTGCGGTCATGAGGCTTCGCGATCGGATGCAGCGCCGGTGGCTGGCGCCACCGCCGCAGCGTCCACCGCATCTCGGGCTTCCGTTGGGCAGGCGGATGTCGCGCCACCTGCCTCGGAGACGGGCGGGTTCGATGGCGCAAAGGCGTACGAGTTCACGGCGAAGGTGGTGGGATTTGGGCCACGACCACCCGCTTCCGACGCGCTGCATCGCACGCAGGATTACATTCGAACCCAATTGCAGAGCTTCGGCTGCGTCGTGGACGAAGACGACTTCCACGCCTCCACACCCATCGGCGAGTTGCCGATGAAAAATATCGTCGTAAAAGTTCCGGGTGAGGGGAAGGGAATCATTCTGCTGATGACGCATTACGACACCCTGCGCATGGGCAACTTCGTCGGCGCGGTCGATGGCGGCTCTTCCACCGGACTGATGCTGGAGATGGCGCGGAAACTTTGCGGCGGGAAGAAAGGGCCGAATGAGATTTGGATTGCCTTCGTGGATGGCGAGGAAGCGCTGGTGAACTGGCACAAAGACAATGACAATACCTACGGGAGTCGCGAACTGGCGGCGCGAATGGCCACATCCGGGGAATTGAAGCACGTCCACGCGGTGATCCTCGCGGACCTGATCGGCCCAAAGAATCCCAAGTTTCGCCGGGAGCAGAACTCCACGCGGTGGCTAACCGATTTGGTGTGGAAGACGGCCGCACGGTTGGGCTACCGCGACATTTTCGTTTCCGATGAGCTCGCCGTGGAGGATGATCATCAATCATTCTTGAATCGCGGCGTGGCCGCCACGGACATTATTGAGCTGAATGACTATTCCTATTGGCACACCACTGAAGACACGATGGACAAGGTCAGCCCTCGAACGCTGGCCATCGCGGGACACGTGATCCTGGAGTCGGTGAACGAGCTCCAGAAGAAATTCCACTAATCGGTGAGGACAAATAAGGGCCGCCGAGTAGCCGCAACATTCCTGTAACACAACCTGTGCTACATTGCCCGTTTCCACCATGACGACGATTCGCATCCGCAGCAGTGCAGGCTCCTACAAAGTGATGTGCGCACGGGGAATCCTTGTGCGCGCAGGGTCGCTGGTCGCGCGCCTGGGGGATTCGACCGGAATTTACTTTCTGTCTTCACCGCGCGTGTGGAATCTGTGGGGCAAGAAAATCGCTGCGGGATTTCGCGGCCGAAACGCACGCGGGGTGCTTCTGTTCGATGACGACGAAACCGCCAAGCGGTTAGCAACCGTCGAACAGATAGCCAGAAAGTTGGTTCGAGCAGGTGCAGACCGCCGCTCCACGCTGGTTGTCGTCGGAGGTGGGGTCGTGGGCGACGTCGGCGGCTTCGTGGCCGCCACCTACCTTCGCGGCGTGCGGCTGGTGCATGTGCCGACCACGCTGGTCGCCCAAGTGGATAGTTCGATCGGCGGGAAGACGGGCGTGAATCTGCCGGAGGGCAAGAATCTGATTGGCGCGTTTTATCCACCGGAGATTGCGATCACCGATTCTGATTTGCTGCGAACTTTGCCGCATCGTGAATTGCGCTCGGGGCTTTATGAAGTGGTGAAGTATGCCGTGATCTCCGATCACGAATTGTTCGAGTACCTCCGGAAGCACATGCCGGAGCTTTTGCGGCGCGATCCGAAAACGCTTTCCTGGGTGATCGAACGATCCATCCGCATAAAAGCTGGTGTGGTGAGCAAGGACGAACGCGAAGACGGCTTGCGTGAGATCCTAAATTTTGGGCACACGATTGGTCATGCGTTAGAAGCCGCAACCGGCTATCGGCGTTTCGTTCATGGCGAAGCTGTCGGTGTGGGTATGTGCGCGGCCACACTGCTTTCCATGGCGACCTATCGAATCGGCATGAAGGACGGGGGTGGGATTCTCAACGTTATAGGCACTGTGGGCCCATTGCCGAGTGTGCCAAAAATCCCCGCATCGAAGTTGCGGCTCTTGCTCCTCGGCGATAAGAAGTCGCGCGCGGGCCATGTGCGCTGGGTCTTGCCCCGCGGCATCGGAAAAGTAGACTGGGGAATCGAACTTCCGTGGGCTATGGTGATGAAAGTAATCGGAGCCCTTCCGTTGATTATGAAAGATGTGCACGAAGGACTTGTTATAGGCAGGGTGCACCGGCCTTGACAATGTTGGCCCATAAAAACGCCCCCGTCCCGGGTTCTCGCCCCAAAGGCACGCGCGACGACCGCGAGGCGGCCGCGCACGTCCGGAAAATGTTCAGCCAGATTGCGCCGCGCTACGATTTCCTGAATCATCTTCTTTCGTTTTCACTCGACCACGTATGGCGGCGCCGCACGGCAAAGAAATTTCGCCGTCTGCTTCGCCGCACGGAAGCGCGCGTGCTCGACCTGTGCTGCGGGACCGGGGATCTCACATTTGCGCTTAACCGCGTGCGCGAGGAAGGCATCCGCGACCGGGGGGCGCATCGGGTTCGTATCATCGGGTGCGATTTCGCGCAGCCGATGCTTCAGTGCGCCCGGAAGAAATCCCACGGGCAGGAACACGCCGCCATTTTCATCTCGGGCGATGCACTGCAGCTCCCATTCAGAAATGAAAGTTTCGACCTCGTTTCGAGTGCATTTGGTTTTCGGAATCTTTCAAACTACGAGCAGGGGCTGCGCGAAATTGCCCGTGTTCTAAAGCCCGGTGGGCAGGTGGCTATCCTGGAATTCTCCGAGCCGAAAGGCCCGGCGGCGGGATTGTTCCGCTTTTACTTCCGGCGAATCCTTCCGCTCGTCGGAGCGGCTATCTCCGGCAGCTCGGAAGCGTATTTCTATCTCCCCGGATCGGTGGCGAAATTTCCTTCACCGCTCGAAATTACAGCCCTGATGCAGAAGACCGGGTTTAACGAGGTGGAAGTTGATTCGTGGAATTTCAAAAGCGTCGTGCTGCATACGGCGAAGAGAGTGTAGCGGCTAATTCTCGAGACCCAGAGTGCGGATTTTGTTCAGCAAGGTCTTGTAGGAGACACCCAGTTTTTCCGCCGCGCGGGTTTTATTCCATTTGGATTCCTGGAGCGCATTCTGAATCTTGAAGCGCTCTACGTGCGCCACGGCGCGCTGCGAAACTTCGTCGAGCGGGCCCTCCCATAAGAATCGTTCTTCGAGCATGCCCTCGGGGAGCTGCTCGGCGGTTGGGCGCGCGGCGGGGAGCTGCAGACCATCGGCGTCAATGGTCGGGCCATTCGTGAGGATGGCGGCCCGTTCGACGGCATTTTGCAATTCGCGCACGTTGCCGGGCCAGGAATACGTCAGCAGGCGGGCACGCGTGCCGTCTGAAAACTTCAGCGCGGGTTTCCGAAATTCACGGCGGAAGCGCTCGAGAAAATGCTCTGCCAGCAACAGCACATCGTCGCCGCGGTCACGCAGCGGCGGAATGGTGATGGGTACGGCCGAGATGCGGAAGAACAAGTCTTCGCGAAATGTTTTTTCTGCGACGGCGGCGCGCAAATCCTTGTTCGTGGCCGTCAAAATGCGGACGCTCACCTCGATTTCCTGCGTGCCGCCGACGCGCTCGAATTTCTTTTCCTCCAGCACGCGCAGCAGCTTGCTCTGAATTCCGAGCGGAAGCTCGCCAATTTCGTCCAGGAACAGCGTTCCGCGGTGCGCAAGTTCGAGTTTGCCGATCTTTCGTGCGCCGGCGCCCGTGTAGGCCCCGCGTTCATGCCCGAACAATTCGTTCTCGACCAGGCCTTCCGGGATTGCCGCGCAATTGAGCGCGACAAACGGATGTTCGGCGCGCGGGCTCAAATGGTGAATCGCGCGCGCAAACAGTTCCTTGCCGGTCCCACTCTCGCCGAGCACGAGCACGGTCGAATCCGTGGCCGCCACGCGCTGGGTCATTTGGCTGGCTTCCTTCATCGCCGGATGCTCCCCGACAATTCGCGGAAATCCGTAGCGTGCCGCATATTCTTCGCGCAGCAACAAATTTTCGCGGAGAAGCTCCTGTTGGCGGGTCGCGCGCTCTAAAAGCAGTTTCAAATGGTCGAGATCTACCGGCTTCTGAATGAAGTCAAACGCGCCTTCCTTCATCGCCGTCACTGCTTCTTCCACCGAACCGTAGGCCGTAACGAGAATCACAGGAAGAGTGGGTTCCACACGGCGTGCCTCGCGCAGCACGTCGAGCCCTGAATTGCCCGGGAGTTTCAAATCGGAGAGAACCACAAGATAGCGGCGGCTGCGTACTTTATCGATGGCCGTGTGGCCGTCGGGAGCTTCCTCGACGGTGTACCCGCAGCGTTCGAGCGCCTTGCGGAGCATCGCTCGCAGCTCGGCTTTGTCTTCGACGAGGAGGATTGGTTCCATTGCTTCGGCCGGCTAGCGTGCCCAGCCGGAATCGCCACCGGACTTGCGCAAATCGTCTTCGGCGTCGGAGATGGCTTGCTCGTCCGCTTGGATCTGTTTTTTCTTGGCTTCGATTTTCGCGGTTTTGTCGTTGATGTCGCTGCGCGTCAATCCCTGCTGCATGCCCTTCACGGGATCGTTGTAATTCTGCAAGTCAAGGACTCCCAATTCGCGCTGCATGATCGCAAGTTCTTCCTGATCGGCCTGGAGCTTGTGCCGGAGGTCCGCAAATTTCTTGCGCCACGACTTTTCGTCGCCGGCCGCGGCTTTTGATCCGCCCGCCGGCGCTGCGCCGGTTCCCGTGTCGGCAGCCGCGGAAGCAGTTCCGGCTGCGGACGACGAGGCATTCCCGACCGTCGAAATGCCGCCTTGCGAGGGCAGGTTGTCATTGTCGAAGACTTTCGCAGGCTTGGTGGTTTCTTCCTTCCTTTGTTCCCGCGTGCGCCGGGCAGCGGCCGCCAGCGAGTCTTCTTGTTTCGCCGGGGCTTGCGCCGAAGGGGCAGAAGACTGCTGGTCCTGCTGCTGGCACAGCCCTGCCGCTGGGAATACGAGGGTCGCCGCCGTGGCGGCCAACCAAAGAGCTCTGCGCATGGCTACAGCCTCCTGGGAGGCACTCTGGGAGATGCCTGCTAACAGTTTAGATGCGGGCAGCATTGGTGGCAATCGGGGATGGCATAGGCTCCTGCCGCAAAGGTAACCACAGGAGAAACTCGGCCCCCCCGCCCTGATGGTTACGGGCCTCGATGCTACCGCCGTGCTGGAGGGCCACCTTCTGAACGACGGCCAGGCCCAGCCCGGTGCCCTCGGATTTGGTGGTGTAGAAGGGAAGAAAGATTTTGGGCAGGTCCACCTCGGGAATTCCTGCGCCGTTGTCGGCAACACATACGCGCTGCCATTTCCGGCCGCCGAGATCCTCGATCGTTCCCGAGATTGTCACCTGCGGGGATTTGCCGCCGGTATTCGCGGCTTCCGATCCGTTGCGTGTCAGGTTGACGAGGGCCTGTCGCAGCAGCGCTTCGTCGCCGGGCAATTCTTGAAAGACGCCGGTGCACTCCACCACACACTGCGGATTCGCTTCCTGGAGTTCCTCTGCCACTCGTTCGACGAGCGCCTGCATCGAAACCGTCTCGTAGCAGATTTCGAGCGGCTTGGCGAAGCGCAAAAATTCCGTGACCACATGAGTGAGTGCGCGGGTCTGATCCAGGATGCGCTCGGCCGATTCGCGCGTGTCACCCGGCTTCGCTTCGCTGCGAATCATCTGTGCGTAGCCGGAAATGGTGGCCAGCGCGTTTTTGAATTCGTGCGCAATACCGGCGGACATCTCGCCCAACGCTGCCAGATTCTCTTTCCAGCGAATCTGTTTTTGCAGTGCAGTGAGCTCCGTCAGGTCGCTCATCAGGCAAAGCGCCCCGCTTACTTTCATCACCAGCGGCTGCCGCTGATCTTCTTCGATCGAGCGTGAAACATTTCGAATCGAGCGATAGATGGGCGAGATGGTGACGCCCAAGTGCCGGACCTCGCCGGCGGAGGTGAGATGCTCTACTTCGCCGCGCTGAAACGTTTTGCCGTCGCGAATGCAGGCCGTCAGCATGCGCGTCAGCTCAGAGTCCGGGCCCAAAATCTCCTTGTAGGAGCGGTAGCGCAGCGTGTGGATGCCCAGCGCCTCTTCCGCTGCGGGATTCGTCGAGCTGATTGCCCCCGTGGCGTTTACCAGCAGCAGGCCGGTCGGCATGTTTCGAGTGACTTCTTCCGTGAGGCGTTCAGATTCTTGCGCCCGCTCCTGCGCCAGCAAATGCAAGCGCGCGAGCTCTTTTTCCTGCGTGCGCAATTTCTCGATCACGCCCTGCATGGAGGCAGCCATGAACGCGGAGGCATTTTCGGTGTCCGGTGAAAAATTCGCCCAGCCCGCACTGGTCGCTTTGGATTCTTCGCGCGTGAACTTTCGAATCAGCACCACGCAGCCGATGATGCCAAAAAGCACAATCACCAGGAAGCCGATCGCAAAGCCCAGGTTGAGCGGCGAAATCGTGACCGGATGTGGAGGAATCGGGGCCATCATGTTCCTTCCTCTTTCCCTATCATCGCACGCCAAGCAGCGATTGATACCAGTTTATGACCGGCGTGCCGAAAAATACCACCAGCACCGCCGCCATTCCCAGAAATGTGCCAAACGGCAATTCGTATTCGGAATCTTTTCGCCGCGCCAGAATAAAAAGCAAACCGAACACGCTGCCCAGCACGGATCCCACGAAGATCGTGAGGAGGGTGCGCTTGGCGCCTAGAAACGCGCCCGCCATCAGCATCATTTTCACGTCACCGAAGCCCATGCCTTCGCGCCCGCGCAGTCGGAAGTAGGCCTCGGAGACCAGCCACAACAGGCCGCTCCCCAACGCTGCACCGAACAACGCATCGGCAAGCGACACGACTGGAGTTGGCGGAGGGAAATCAAAAGTGCGATTCGCGAGCCAGAGAGCTGTGCCATCCGATGGCTTCGTGAACAGACTGAGCAGTAGCCCTATCCCCAGACCGGTGTAGTTGACTACGTCGGGCAAAATGCGCTCGCGCAAATCTGTGAACACCAGCACGATTATGACTGCTGAAAAAATGTCCCATTTCAGAGTTTCAAAAGTCAGGCCGAATGCTTCATAGCAAGCCAGGAAAAGTAGGCCGGTGAGGAGTTCTACTACGGGATACATCGGGGAAATCTTCGTTTTGCACTTGCGGCACTTCCCGCCGAGCAGCAGGTAACTGACGACCGGGATATTGTCGTAGGGACGGATGGCCGTGCCGCATTTTGTGCAAGCGGAAGCCGGCATCACGATCGATTTTCCTTCGGGGATGCGCAGAATGCAGACGTTCAAAAAGCTACCGATGATGAGGCCGAACAGGAAGACGAAAACCGCGATGAGAATCGGAGCGCTCACCATTTGAATTTGCCATAAGCCCTACGACGCCTCAAGGCGCGATCCCTGCGCGGTGCCTGACTTCTAACATTTTTGCGTCGGCGCCAAGTCTCCCGAGCGCGTTCGAAGCGCCAAAATCGCCCTTCGGCACTCAATTTACGCCAATCACCCTGGTTTGGTTGCGGCTCACTGCTAATCTATATGCCGTCATTCATCCGCCATGTCCTGGCTCGAACGGAAAATTCGCCGCTACGAACACATGCGCTGGGCGCAGGAGCCCAACCGCCGCACGATTCCCTTTGGCTGGGGGCTCGAATATATCGGCGGCAGCGCGAACGATCCTGATCCACGGGGATTTCTCGATCGCTTCGTCGATGAAACTCAGGCGCACAGCGATGAGTGGTACACCGCTCCACCCGCTGACGATTATAAGTTCGAAGACAATGTGCTCACGTTCACCAGCGCCGTCGAATCCCCGTGGCCTGAAAACAATCGCGTGTACGGCCAGATGTTTCACGCGCGGCATACGGGCCCTGCCGTCGTGGTGCTGGCGCAGTGGAACGCGCGGTGGGAAGAGCAGCAGGACGTCTGCCGCTGGCTGAATCGCTTGGGCATCACCGCGGTTAAAATGAGTCTGCCGTACCACGACCGCCGCGCAATTCCCGGTCACCCGCGCGGCGATCGTTTAGTCGGACCGAACATCGGGCTGACCATTCAGGCGAACCGCCAGGCGGTGCTCGACGTCCGCCGCACGCTGCACTGGCTCGGCCAGCGCGGCTACGACCGCCTCGGAATTCTCGGCACCAGCATCGGCTCGTCCATCGCATTCATCACCCTGTGCCATGAGCCGCTGTTGCGCGCAGGTGCGTTTCTGCACGCATCAACGTATTTCGGCGATGTGGTGGCGAACGGCTTGACCACCATGAATGTGTGGGAATCCCTGCAGACAAAAGTGTCGCATGATGAATTGCGCCGCTACTGGGCGCCCGTCAGCCCATTTCCATATCTCACGAAGTTACACCGCTCGAGCCAGAAAATTCTGGCCATCACGGCACGGCACGACCCCACATTTTGGCCGGAGTTTACGAACGAATTGCTCGCCACCGTTCGGCGGGAGGGAATCCCGCTCGAGAGCATGTCGCTGCCTTGTGGCCACTATTCGCTTGGCGTCGCGCCGTTCAAATGGCTGGCGGGATACCGCTTCGGCACGTTTTTATCGGAGTCGTTGTCTTAGCGGAGAAGCGCGCTGAATTTGGCGCTCGCGATTGCTTGGCCGACCGCTTCGATGTCCCGCGCTAGCGATCGATCGACATCCACCATTTTCGAGATTGAGCGCACGATGTCGTGAGCTTTCTGGGCTTCCGGCGCGGTTTTCAACGGTGCGAGCAGGTCCAATCCCTGGCACGCGCACAACAGCTCAATTGCAAGAATATTGCGAAGATTGGCGAGCATCGGCGCCAACCGGCGCGCTGCGCCCATTCCCATCGAGACATAATCTTCCTGATTCGCTGAGGTTGGAATCGAATCCACAGAATGTGGCGCGGCCTGCGCTTTCATCTCACTGGCAAGAGAAGCGGCGGCGATCTGCAAAATCATGAAGCCCGAATTCACACCGGCATCGCGTATGAGAAACGCGGGGAGCTGGCTGGTTTGCGGATTGGTCATCTGCTCGATACGCCGCTCGGAAATTCCCGCGAGAGTGGCCAGTGCCACGGCCATCTGGTCTGCAGCCATCGCCAGCGGCTGGCCGTGAAAGTTTCCGCCACTGATTATTTCGCCCGCGCCTTGGGCCGCGCCGGAGCTTGTGTCAGCGAATACGAGTGGATTGTCTGTCGCACTGTTTAGTTCGACTTCAATCGTGGTGCGTATCTGCGACAGGGCGTCGCGCACCGCGCCGTGGACTTGTGGCGTGCAGCGCAGACTGTAAGGATCCTGCACGCGGGGATCCTTCACCGGTGAACGGTGAGATTCACGTATAGCGCTGCCGCGATTGAGACGCGCGAGGTGCTCAGCCGTCACTGCATGCCCGGCGTAGGGGCGCACAGCGGCAATCCGTTCGTCGAACGCCGCCGGACTCCCGCGGAGCGCATCAAGTGAGAGAGCCGCCGCGACGTCGGCCGCGTCCGCAAAATTCTCTGCCTCGTCCAATGCAAGACCGAGAAGCGCCAGCATGCCTTGCGTGCCATTGAGGAGCGCCAGGCCTTCCTTCGCCTCAAGCGTGAGTGGCGCGATTCCTGCTTGCCGCATCGCTTCGGCTCCGGACATTTTGCGGGCCTGATAAATGGCTTCACCTTCGCCGATGGCCACTTGCGCCAGATGCGCAAGCGGCGCGAGGTCGCCCGACGCGCCCACCGATCCCTGGCAGGGAATTACGGGGTGCACACCATGATTCAGCATGGCGCAGAGAGTCTCTGCGACCACGGGGCGCACGCCCGAAAAGCCCTTGGCGATGGCGTTTGCGCGGAGCAATAGCATCGCGCGTGTTTCGTGCTCGCTGAGAGGCGCGCCCATTCCGCAGGAGTGACTGCGCACGAGGTTCAATTGCAATTGCTGAATCTGCTCACTCGAAATTCGCACCGACGCCATCTTGCCGAAACCCGTGTTGACGCCGTAGACCGTGGTGTTCGATGCCACCAGCTTCTCCACCACGGCGCGCGAGGCGATCATCCTGGCGCGAGCCGTCATTGCTAACTCCACTTCCGCGGAATGAATCGCGACGGCGTAAAGCTGTGCGAGGGTCAGATGCTCGCCGTTAATATGAATACGGCTCATGCGCGGGTGCCCGACCCAACCACGATTTCCAGCGGCATGTTCAATTCTTTCCCATTCCAGTATTTTCGCAGGTTCGCGAGAACTTCTTCGAAGGCCTTCCCGCGCGCTTCCGGCGTGAGCTTCTCGATGACCGGACGGAACGGCGCGGCTACCTCGCCGAACTGTTCCCAGTACTGTTCGAGCGACGACTTCCAGCGGCCCTGAATTGTACGAACCTCTTCGCTCGAGTTCGCGAATCCTGCGGCCTCCAACAATCGGCGCAAGCGCCCGCGCTCGCCGAACATGAACAGATTTGGCGCGTCGGGATCGGGCGGCGGCATGTCCACGTACTTGATTACCACACCCGCCGTAGTATGGAAAAATGGCTGATCCTTGGTTCCCCACGCGACAAACGCAACACGGCCGCCGGGTTTGAGCACGCGGCGACATTCCTTCAGCGCTCTGACCTGATCCGGAAAAAACATGACGCCGAACCGGCATGTGACTACGTCGAAGGACTCGTCCGGGAAGGGAAGTGACTCCGCGTTCGCTTCGGTGAATTCGATGTTGCTCAAGCCCTTCATCCGCGCAAGATCTTCTGCAAGCGAAATCATTCCGGGTCCGAAATCGGTAGCCGTCACGTGGCCCGCAGGTCCCACCCCCGCCGCCAGTGAAAGAGCAGGATCGCCTACGCCGCTTGCGAGATCGAGGACACTCATTCCGGGTCGCAATTGCGCGGCCTCAAGGATTGCCTCAGTCGCGCCACGTGTAAAATGCGCGATGTGCGCGTGCCACTTGCGCCAGGCCGCCACGGTCTTTTCGTCGGTCCACTCGTGGCGCAGATGCTCCCTGAGTTTTGCAAGCTTGGCTGGATCGGGGGTACTCATGGAGAGCTCCTCAGGAGTGCACAGATTTTTCGCCGCTGTGCGTCGAAGTTCGGTGCGCCGTGGGTGGAAAATATTTTCGGTACTTTTCGGGAAGCGACTTGGGCCGTCCCCGGCGATCGCAAATCACGTGAGTCGTTTCACCGGTGGCGATCAGGTCGCCTGTCGCCTGGTTGACGACCTCATAGCCGAAGTGGATCGTGCGGCGCTGCGATTGCGTCACGCGCGTGCGAATGACCAGAATTTCGTCGAATCGCGCCGGCATCTTGTAACGGCACTGGGCTGCTGCCACCACGATGTAGCTATCGTCCTCGTTTTCCATTTGCTTGTATTCGAATCCCAGGTGACGGCAGAGCTCGACGCGTCCAACTTCGAACCAGGTGAAGAAATTCCCATGGTAAACCACGCCCATCTGGTCGGTTTCAGCGTACCGCACGCGGACGGTCGTCTCGGCGTAATCATTCATCGGCTGGAAAGTGTATCAGACTGCGCGCAGCAGGGTTTGCATGATCGGGTCAACGGCCCGTCCATTTCGGGTCGCGCTTTTCAAGGAACGACGCGACGCCCTCGCGGAAATCGGCAGTCGCGCGGATGCCGGCGTTCTCGCGGATGGCGAGCTCGAGTTCCGATTCGATCGCGGACTGGTCGTAGCTCAGCAGCAGCCGTTTGGTGCGCGTGATACTAATTGGGCTCGCCGCAACGAGCGCTGCCGCAAGCTCTCGCGCACGTTTGAGCAGCTTTTCGGCCGGCACAAGTTCGGTGACAAGCCCCAGCCGAAACGCTTCCGCCGCCTCAATGATGCGGCCACTCAACAGCAAGTCCCTCGCGCGTTTCTCGCCGATTTGCCGCCGGAGAAATACGGAAACGAGCGCGGGGATAAATCCGATTTTCACTTCCGTATACCCAAACTTCGCATCCGGAACGGCGAGAGTGAAATCCGCAAGCGTGGCGATGCCGCAGCCGCCCGCAATGGCTGCGCCATTCACCGCCGTGATCACTGGCTTCGGAAAGCTGTAGATGCGGTAAAACAGTTTCGCCATGCGCCGGGAATCCTGGAGATGCTCAGAGGGAGACTGGCCGGCAATCGCGCGCAATCCGTCGAGGTCCATGCCTGCGCAGAACGCTTTCCCGGAGCCCGTCAGAATCAGGACGCGTGTCTCGCTGGCTTCCACGTGCTCGAGCGCCAGAAGGAGATCGGTGATCATCAGCGATGAGATCGCGTTGCGTTTCTCTGCGCGAGTCAGCGTGATGGTCGCCAGCGCGTCCTGGTATTCAAGTTTTAAAGTTTCGTAACTCAATTTTATTTCACTTTCTCCGTACCACGCTTTCTCAGTACCTAATTGGGTTTTGCGGTTTCCGGCGCGTGCGTGTACCGCTCGCGGAATTCATGCGTCATCCCGCAGGCTACGGCAAGCGATTTCGTATCGATACCTGTTGAAACACCTCGCGCCGCAAGCGTGGTCAGCACAGCTTCCGTGGGAATGTTGCCGACCAGCTCATCGCCCGCAAAGGGGCATCCGCCAAGCCCCGTGAGCGCGCCGTCAAATCGGCGGCAACCCGCTTCATAGGCCGCGAGGATTTTCTCCGCCGCGCGCTCCGGCTGGCTGTGCAGATGCACGCCAATTTCCACGCCCGAGACAGATTTCCTCGCGGCATCGTACAAGCGCGCGACCTCGTCTGGCGATGCCGTCCCGACCGTGTCCGCCAGCGAAACGGTCCGCACGCCAATATCCTTCAGCCACACGATTGTTTCTTCCACGATTTCCGGTCCCCATGGCTCGTCGTACGGATTTCCGAAGGCCATGGAAATGTAGACGACGAGATTTTTCCCCGCCGCTTTCGTGTTTCGCGCGAGCTTTTCGGTCAGGTCGCGCGACTCGGCACGAGACATGTTTGCATTTGCCCGCCGAAAATATGCAGAGATCGAATAGGGATATCCGACCGTGGTCACTCCCGGTGCCGAGAGTGCCCGTTCGAGTCCCTGTGCGTTCACCACGATGCCGATAATTTCCGGCGCCTCGCCCGCCGGCCCCTTCACCTGGCACAACTGCTTCATCACCGCTTCGCTATCCGCCATCTGCGGTACATGCTTTGGCGAAACGAAGCTGACCGCGTCAATGTGCCGGAATCCGAGCTTCACCAATTGGCTCAGATATTTTACTTTGTCTTCTGTCGGGATGATTTGGCGCAATCCCTGCCACGCATCCCGCGGACATTCCACAATTGTTACGGGCTCCAAAAAATCTCCTTGGTTACGTTTGAAGGACGCCGGTCTTGAATTCAGCAATCACTGGATTCAACGCCGCTGCCTCGAGCGCCTCGATCAGCACCTCGCGTGTGTGCGCCGGATCGATGATGGCGTCCACCCATAGCCGAGCAGCGGCATAACGCGGGTCCGTCTGGTCCTCGTATGTTGCGCGAATGGATTCGTGCAGCTCTTTCTTTTCTTTTTCGCTCAGTTTCTTGCCGGCGCGTACGAGCTGCTTAATCTTGATTTCAACGAGCGTGCCCGCGGCCGAATCGCCGCTCATCACGGCATAGCGCGCCGTTGGCCACGCAAAAATGAATCGAGGGTCATAAGCCTTGCCGCACATCGCGTAGTGTCCTGCGCCGAAGCTGCCGCCGCATATCACGGCAATCTTTGGCACCACGCTATTGGCCACGGCATTCACCATCTTCGCGCCCGCGCGGATGATGCCGCTCCACTCCGCTTCCTTGCCGACCATGAATCCGTTCACATCGTGCAGGAAAATCAGCGGCACTTTGTTCTGATTGCAGTCGAGAATGAATCGCGCGGCCTTGTCCGCCGATTCCGTGTAAATGACGCCGCCAAACTCGATGCGCTTGTCGCCGGTGCCCGGCGCAGATACGGTCACATTTTTCTTCTGATTGGCCACGATCCCGACCGCCCATCCCCCTATGCGTGCAAATCCGCAGACCAGAGTCTGACCGTATTCAGCGCGGTATTCCTCGAACTCGCTGCCATCCACGATGCGCGCGATAATTTCGCGCATGTCGTATTGCTTCCCCGCCGCGGCGGAAAAAACTCCATAGATTTCGGCGGAGGAGTAGGCGGGCGGCTCCGCCGTCTTGTGGTCGAAGGGCGATGGTGCAGGATGCCCAATCTTGTCGACCAGCGCACGGATGCGCTTCAGGCATGCCGCATCGTCCGGCTCGCGAAAATCGATTGTGCCGCTGATTTGCGCGTGCATCTCCGCGCCGCCCAATTCTTCGGCGGAAGTTTTCTGCCCGATCGCGGCCTGCACCAGTGCGGGCCCCGCAAGAAAAAGCCCGCTGCCTTCGGTCATCAAAATGTGGTCGCACATCACCGGCAAGTACGCGCCGCCCGCCACGCACATTCCCATGATGGCAGTCAGTTGCGGGATGCCCATCGCGCTCATGACGGCGTTGTTGCGGAACACGCGCCCGAAATCGTCCGTGTCGGGAAACACATCTTCCTGTAGCGGCAGAAAAACGCCGGCGGAATCCACGAGATAAATCGTGGGAATGCGATTTTCGATGGAAATATTCTGCGCGCGGATTACCTTTTTCGCCGTCATCGGAAAGAATGCGCCGGCTTTCACCGTCGCATCGTTCGCGATGATCATCATGCGCCGGCCGGACACGCGCCCCAGCCCCGTAATCGTGCCCGCTGCCGGAGCGCCGCCCCACTCCTCATACATTTCATGCGCGGCGTACAAACCTAACTCGAAAAACTCTGTTTTCGGATCAATCAGCTTGGCGATGCGTTCGCGCGCCGTCAGGCGGCCTTTCTTGTGTTGCGACTCGATCGCCTTGGCGCCACCGCCCTGGCGGATCTGCTCCTCTTCGTTCTTGATTTCCGTCAGGCGATCGACCATCTGCCGGCTGTTCTTCTCGAACTCGGCAGACTTCTTATCCACGCGCGTCTCAATCACAGTTCCGCTCACTCGATTCCTCTTTCAGCGAAAGCATGCCGCGCGCCCCAAACGCGCCGCGCGAAACTATGCATTGTATCATCGGCAATTCGTTTGATGTGAACGGGCGCTGCGGCGTGGCGCAGCGGGGAGCACCGCGGATTCAGGCGCCGCGCGGAGCGGCGGACGTGCGCTGACGGATAAAATCGACGATGGCCTGCGTGGGGGTGCCGGGGAGAAACACTTCCGCGATACCGTCTTTCTTCAGCGTGGGGATATCCGCCTCGGGGATAATCCCGCCAATAAGCACGGTCACATCGTGCATCCCTTTTTCGCGGAGCAGTTCCATCAGCCGAGGGCAGAGCGTATTGTGCGCCCCGGAAAGAATCGAAAGCCCGATCACGTCCACGTCTTCCTGGACAGCTGCGGATGCGATCATTTCGGGAGTTTGCCGCAGGCCGGTGTAAATCACTTCCATGCCCGCATCGCGCAGCGCGCGCGCAATCACTTTTGCGCCGCGATCGTGGCCATCGAGGCCCGGCTTGGCGATGAGCACGCGAATTTTCTTTGCAGCCATTTTTCCTATAGCTTTCTCTTTGCGATTCGCGCCTGCTGTGTGGCTCCTGCGAAAGCACAGAATACTTCAGCGCATCATCAAATCGTGAAGAAAATCTTCAAGCAAGGCGTTGAACTTCTCCGCGTCATCCACGAAGAGGGTATGGCCAGCGTCGGAGAACACTTCATAGCGCGCCGAGGGTATTTGCTTGTGCAGGTCCTCCAGCTCCGAGGCAAAGATGGAATTTCCAGCCGCGCAGACCAGGACGGGTTTGCTGTTCTTTATCAGGGCTGGTTTGTAGTCCGTGCCGTGCATGCCGACCAGAAGGGCGACAGCCGCGTCGGTAGGCGTCACGTAGGAGGCTTGCGTGACGCGGTTGATGTACTCGGAAGATTGCGGCTTCTTGAACATGACACTGCTCATGAAATTGCTGAAGGCCTTCCTTCGATCCACCAGAAAGGAATCCAAAATGCCGAGAGTGGCAGGCGCATCCGCGGGCCGCGTGCCGCCAGCATAGCCTTCCACCAGGACGATACCAGCCAAATCCTGCGAGCCGAATTGGTCGAGATAGGCGGCGACTTCAGTGACGCCCATGGACCATCCGACGAGCACGACGGGCAAGAGGTGGAGTTTGTCAACGACAGCCTTGATATCGCGCGCGCGGGCGGCGGGGTAAAGGCCTTCATGAGTTTGCGACGATTCACCCTGCGAACGTGGGTCCATTGCAACAACGCGATAATCCTTGGAAAAATATTCAATCTGCTTCTCCCAAATCCATGCGGGCATGGTCCAGCCGGGAATGAACAGGATGGAAGGGAACTGGTTGGGGTTCGTGACGGCGATGTTGCCCTTGGTTGCAGCCGTGCCCGAAGGAAGCGGGTTGCCGACTTCCGCGCTTGGGAAAGACTTCTGGCGTCCGGCCTCAAGGTAATGAATCTTTACGCCATCCGTGGTAGTGATGAATCCGCTTTTCGTCCCCCGCGGATTCTTGTCTTTTGTGGCGGCAGCTACCGTCGCCGCCAACGTGAATAGGAACAGAGCCATACCTATCGGCTTCAGGACTTTTTTCATCAATTTCCCCGGTGTCCTTCTCTGAGCTTCTGTATCACTGCGGCTGGATTTTTTTGGATTGCTAAGTGATTGCCACTTCTTCGTAGATGCCAAAGACGGCGCGCATGGTGTCACAAATCTCGCCGAGTGTGGCGTAAGCCTTCACCGCCTCGAAGATGTAGGGCATCAGATTTTCGGTGCCGGCCGCGGCCTTGCGCAGCGCGCTCAAGCGGCGCTCGACTTCATCGTTTGAGCGCTCGGCGCGAAGCTTCCGCAAGCGTTCTCCCTGCCGCTGCGCTACCGTCTCGTCAATCTGCAATGTTTCGAGCGGCTGCTCCTCGGCAACGTATCCATTCACGCCGACGACGATTTTCTCTTTTCGATCCACAGCCACCTGATACCGGTAGGCTGCTTCTCCAATTTCGCGTTGCGGGTAGCCGCGCTCGATGGCCGCCACCATGCCGCCCAGCGCATCGATCTTCTCGATATAGTCCCACGCCCCGCGCTCGACCTCATCCGTAAGCGCCTCGACAAAGTACGAGCCGCCCAGCGGATCGGCGGTGTTCGTCACGCCGCTCTCATGCGCGATGATCTGCTGCGTGCGCAACGCAAGCGTAGCCGCAAACTCGGTCGGCAGCGCCCAGGCTTCGTCGAGCGAATTCGTATGCAGCGACTGCGTCCCACCCATCACCGCCGCAAGCGCCTGCAAAGCCGTGCGCACCACGTTGTTGTACGGTTGCTGCGCCGTCAGCGAGCAGCCCGCCGTCTGTGTGTGGAACCGCAGCGCCCACGAGCGCGGATTCTTCGCGCCGAAGCGTTCGCGCATAGTCTTGTACCAGATGCGCCGCGCCGCACGGTACTTGGCGATCTCCTCGAAGAAATCGCTATGCGCGTTGAAGAAGAATGAAAGACGCGGCGTGAAATCATCCACGTCGAGGCCGCGGCGAATTCCCCAATCCACATATTCAATCCCGTCGCGCAGCGTGAATGCAAGTTCCTGAATCGCCGTCGAACCGGCCTCGCGAATATGGTACCCGCTGATCGAGATTGAATTGAATTTCGGCGTGTGCTTGGCCCCGAATTCAAACGTATCGATTACCAGCCGCATCGAGGGCTCGGGGGGATAAATATATTCTTTTTGCGCGATGTATTCCTTCAGGATGTCGTTTTGTAACGTGCCTGATATTTTCTTCCAGTCGGCGCCCTGCTTTTCCGCCACCGCCAGATACATCGCCCAGATAATGGCGGCCGGAGAATTGATGGTCATCGACGTGGTAACGTCGGCCAGCGGAATCTTGTCGAACAGCACTTCCATGTCCGCGAGCGAGCTAATGGCCACGCCGCATTTTCCGACCTCGCCTTCCGAAAGCGCGTGGTCGGAGTCATACCCCATCAGCGTGGGGAGATCGAATGCGACGGAAAGTCCCGTCTGCCCCTGCGAGAGCAAATAGCGGAAGCGCGCGTTGGTGTCTTCAGCGGCTCCAAATCCAGCGAATTGCCGCATGGTCCAGAGTTTTCCCCGGTACATCGTGGGGTGAATTCCACGCGTGTAGGGGGGGTGACCCGGAAAACTGAGGTCGCGTTCTGCATTCCAGCCCGCCAGGTCGGCATGCGTGTAGAGGCGGCGAATCGGGTAGCTCGAAACGGTGGTGAAATCGGCGTCGCGGTCCGGCGATTTCTGCAAGGCGGGGAGCAGCGTCTTCTCTTCCCACTCGCGTTCGGCAGCGGAGGGTTTCCTCTCCGCTTCAAACGTTTCTGTCGGTTGGGTCTTCAATTGTTTGCTCATTTGCGCGGCTCCTCGACGGACGGGTCGCAGTTCATTCGCAGCGCTCGCTCAGACTTCAATTCTAGGCCAGTCAGATTGCCGCGGCAAGCGGGCGACAGATTGGTCTATTTACCGGCTACCGCCTCGGTGTCAATATCCGGCGTTCCCGGAATACTTGGCTCGTGATAGACCTTGCCGCCCCGCGCACCCGCCACGATGATGTGATTTACCTCCAGCGTTCGGCCCATGGCCTGATTAAAGTTGACGACGGCTTCTTCTAGGTTTGCTTTAGCGCGGAGTTCCGTCCCCTGCGCCGCGGTCAAATCGCGCGATCGCAATACCACGTTGTAGCTCGTCGATGAACCAAGCTGATATTTCTTCTGTTCTGCGTCGAGCGTTTGCTGGGCCAGTTCCCGCGCCTTGCCGGCCGCCGCCACTTGCGCCCTGTCTTGTTGCAGCGCGATCAAGGCATTGCGGACGCTCAGCACAATCGTGTTCTGCGTCGTGCGGTACTGCACTTGCTGTTGCCGTTCGTCCAGCAGCGCCCTGGCACTGTCGGCTTGCGCGGCACGGTTGCGAACCGGCAACGTAAAGTTGAGTCCCACAGCGTACGTCGGGAAATTATTGTTGATCATGCTGCTCAGCGCATCCGGAAGCCCGCCGGGTCTCACGGTTGAAAGGGTGTTGAATGCGGTCGGAACTCCCGCGAATGCCAGTATTCCTGGCGCGTTAGGATCTCCAACACTAAATGTGTTCCCGTTGATGTCTACTACGGGCGCGTTCGGGTCCGCCGCAAAGGCCGTTGCGGTTCGCGTCGTGTTGACTTGATTTCCGTTCAATCCCGTGGCGCTGTACTGGCCGAACAAGTTGAGCTGCGGCAGCAGGGAATTTCTGGTGGCCTTCACTTCGATCCCCGCGTTCTTCAAATTCAAATCGGCCTCGTGAATTTCCGGCCGATTCCTCCATGCCTCGGTCACTGCGTCCTGGAGAGAAATATTCTCGATCACATCCGGATTTGAAATCGGCGTGGTCGGCACGATTTCCACTCCCGCCAGATTTGCGGCCAGGGGATTCTTCGTTATGGCGACAAGCAAAACCGTTTCCTGCTGCAACTTGTTCGTCTGCGCGACGATTAGATTTTGCTGGTCCGTCGCCAATTGCGATTCGGCAGTCAGCACGTCCAGTGGCGCCATGGTGCCAATTTCAAGCTGTTTCTTATTGTCCCCGTACAGCTTCGTAGAGACGCCGACCGCGGCTTCCTCCACCTTCACGTTTTCCCGCGCAAAAACCAGTTCCCAGTAGTCGTTCATTACTTGCGAAACCGTGGCGATCACTTGTTGGGCAAACAGCCAATCCGCCACTTTCACGGTGTTTTTGGCCTCGAGGATGAACCGCGTATTCGGGAGGATTCCGAATCCTTTCAGCAGCGGCTGCGAAACGGTGAAAGTCATGGTGGATTGCACCGCGGGGTTGAAGAGCTGCTGGGTGGACGTTGTCGAGGAGCGGTTGTTGTCAAACGCGATCGAAACGGCCGTGCCGGTATGAAATCCTTGCGAGTACCCAAAATTGTAGTTCGCGTTGTAGTTGGTCAAAATTGGAATCGCCGTCGTCCCGGTCCCCGAGAGAAAAGGATTGTTTACGGGAATCGAGGCGCGCGACCAATTCACGCCGGTGGTGAAAACAGGGTCAAATGATGCGCTCGGCGCGGAACCAAGAATCACGTTCGAAGAGCTGCCCAGTCCGACCGCCACGCCGCCTGCCTTGGCCCGCAGCAGATCCGTCTGCGCGATCCAGGGAGTGAATCGTTGCACGGCGATGTCAAGGTTGTTCTCGAGCGCGATCGAAATCGCGTCATCCAGGCTCAGCATCAGCTTGCCGTCCTGCACCAACTGGTCCAGCCGCGGCGAGTTCGTCAGCATCGTTTCCGGCATTTTGATCGGCTTGTACGGCGAAATAAAATTCGGAAACCACGACGGTCCATTCGAATAGTTCGGGCCGAGCGTCGGCTTCAGGTTGCGCGGCTGGTCCGTGGGTGTCATGGGTGTCTGCGCCTGAGGCTGGCTCGAGGACTGCGCCTGGGCATCCTGCGTTTGCGCTCCTTGCGTTTGTGCATACACAGGCGCGACCACCAGTGAAGCCGCCGTCAGAACTGCAACCGCAAAATGCATGTACCTTCCGATCATCGTAGTTTTTCCTCTCCGAATTTATGAACCCTCAGAATGTGTGCTAATCCAACCTAGTTGAAACGTGCGCGGCCGGGCTTCTGTTTCGTCGAAATCCGCAATTTGGTGCAACGCAGCGGCCACGTGTATCCGACTGATATTAGACGATTAAATAGGAATTCCGTCGCGCGGAACGTTCGTTTTCGGTCAGTGCCGTGCGTATCCGAACACGCGGACACGCGAGTGTAGCATCGCAGTTCACCTCTGACAATCGCGCGAGCGGCCCCGCGGTTCTTCCCCGCGTTGACACTCCACGCTCGCTCGAACTAACATGGCGCCGGTAAAATTCCTCTCGATGAGACACACCTTTCGTCCGAGCAGGGCACTGCGCATGGCGAGCTTTGCGATACTCTGCTTTCTTGCAGTTATCGCATCCGCCGCGCCGCAAACCCAGAAGAAGCCGGAGGCGTTCAAGCCCGTCGGCTACGTCAACGATTACGCAAACGTCTTGAGTCAGACCGCGAGGTTTCAGCTCACTGCGTTGTGCACTGAGGTTGATGAAAAGGCTCACGCGCAAGTAACGATTGTGACCGTGAAATCCCTTGATGGCCAACCGATTGAGCAATACTCCATCGACCTGGCCACACGGTGGGGCATCGGCCCCAAGCAATCGTCCCGGGGCGTCCTCATCCTTCTTGCCACCGACGATCGCCGCTATCGCTTCGAGGTTGGCTACGGTCTTGAATCCATTTTGCCCGATGGGAAAACGGGAGGTTTCGGCCGTGAAGCCGTCCCATATCTTCGTGAAGGCAACTACGAAGCTGCTGTTCTGCTAATGGCGCAGCGTGTCGCTGACGTCATCGCGCAAGATCGCGGGGTCGTCTTGACGGTAGGGACTTCGCTGCCCCCGCCGCGCGACAGGCGTGCGCATCACAATGGCCCTCCATTCACATTAATTCTGTTTGTGCTTTTCATCGTGTTCTCCATCTGGGGCTCAATCAGGCGTGGGTTGCGAGGTGGCTCGGGACGCTATCGGCGTGGCGGTGGCATGTGGATGGGGCCCATGTTTGGCGGCGGTGGTGGCTGGGGCGGGGGCTTCGGAGGTGGTGGTGGTGGCGGAGGGGGCGGAGGATTTGGTGGATTCGGAGGCGGATCATTCGGCGGTGGCGGAGCGAGCGGCAGTTGGTAACGAGTGGCTTTGAATTGTTGGAACCGAAGGAACACAACGGATGGAAACTAAACTAAAAGAATTGGTCGAGCGCCTCCAGGCCGCGGCTCCCGACAATCTAAAGACGATCGTCCTGTATGGCTCGGCCGTCACCGGGGAATTCCTGGCTCACCATTCGGATCTCAACGTCCTCTGCCTAGTGGATCGTGCCGGCTCCGCCGAGCTTCAAATCTTGCACCCCGTCGCCGAGTGGTGGATTCACGCAGGCAATCCGGCGCCGCTCATCCTCACCCCCGATGAGCTGCGCCGTTCGGCGGACGTTTTTGCGATCGAATTGCTCGACATGAAGCTGCGCCACCGGATTCTTCTCGGCGACGATTTTCTCACCACCTTCGAGGTTCCGCTGGGTCTCCATCGCTTCCAGGTGGAACGTGAGCTGCGCACCGATTGGCTGCGTCTGCGTCAGGCCATTCTTGCCGCGCCGCAAAAGAAAAAAGTTCATCTGGGCATCATGCTTGGTTCCGTCTCCGCATTTTGCGCGCTCTTTCGCCACGCGCTCGTCGCGCTCGGCCAGCCCATGCCGGAAACCAAACGGCAGGCCGTGAATGCGCTTGCCACGCTCACCGGCGCCGAGCCTACGGCATTCCACGCGATCCTCGATTTGCGGGAAGGTAAGGTCAAAGAGAGCAAGATTGACATCGAAGAAACATTGCACACGTATCTCGAGTTCGTCGAAATTGTCACCAACGAAGTGGACCGCCGCCTGGAGGCGGCCACGTAACGCCGGCATCTCGCCGGCTCTTTTCTCACTCTGTTTTGGTTTGCTGACTCTTCGCCCGGAGGGACTTGATGAAAGTATTAGGCGCAATCCTCGCCGTCGTTCTGATTCTTGTACTCATCGTCGGCGGCATCTACGTGGGACGCCGCAACGAAATGGTCCGCCTGAACGAACAGGTGAAATCCAATTGGGCGCAGGTGGACGTGGTCTTGCAACGCCGTTCAGACCTGATTCCCAATCTCGTCGAGACCGTGAAGGGCTTTGCCGCGCAGGAGCAGACCGTTTACAACGACATCGCCAAGGCCCGCGCTGCACTGGGTGGCGCGCGGACGCCGGAAGAAAAAATTGCGGCCAATGGTCAGCTCGACAGCGCCTTGAGCCGCTTGCTGGTCGTCGTTGAAAATTATCCTCAGCTCAAATCCAACGAGAATTTCCTGCGTCTCCAGGACGAGCTGGCCGGCACGGAAAACCGCATTGCCGTCGAGCGCAAGCGCTACAACGATTCCATCCAGGCCTACAACACGTACATTGGCCTGTTTCCGAATAGTATTTTCGCGCAGTGGGCCGGCTTCCAGCGGAACAACGCATACTTCGAGTCCACGCCGACTTCGCGTGAAGTCCCCAAAGTTCAGTTTCCGCCTCCGAACCGGTAGATTTTCAAGTTCGAAGAACGGCTTTCATACTGCAGGGCGACTGGAGGGGTTTCACCTGGAGGGTTTAGGAAGCTTGCTCGGGGGCCGTACGCCTGTCGGTCGCTTGCGCTCGGAGGCGTCCCAATCCGCCGGTGGAAACGCGATGCGCCAGAAGAGTGGCGACGGCTCGGCGAATTCCACGCCCACTTCGGACTTGCCCGTTTCCTTCATCCCTATGAATGTAACCGTGGAAGGCAGCTCCTCGGCCGTTTTGGGGTTCACGACGGCGATCTCCTCGCCACGCACCACCGGATGAGCTAGGCGCACCAGGCAGCCGTTTGCGCTGACGGAGACGGTGCTGGTTTCTTCCTCAAACGTCTTTGTGCCGCTGCCGCCGCGCACCAGTACCGGCATCGCGATTAAAACGCGCTGCGTGCGCCTGCGCTCGGCCACGCTCTCGGTTGGCGCGCCGGGGACTGAAGCTTTTATCTCGGCCATGAATGTCTCCCGCTGTTCATCAGATTCTGCCCCCACCAATACACTACCACCACACGGGCCACGCCAACGGTTCTCCAAATCACCCTGCTGCCCATTTGTTACTCCCTGGTGAAACCTTCGCCACCTGTCTTGACCCTCAACCCGCGCCGCGCTACGCTAATCTTACGACCTGAAGATTCCGCTCGCCGCTCGAAGCGGGGAGGATTGCAGCCGCAAAACTTGATGAAGCAAACCGTCCGCATGATCGGGGGCCTCAATGAACTCTTCGGCACCCTCGACGAAAACTTGAAGTTATTTGAGTCCACCCTGCACGTCACCACGCAGTTGCGGGACCACGACCTGGAAATTGAAGGCGCTCCCGAACAGGTTGAGCGCGCTGCCCGCATTCTCGGCGATTACAACAACCGCCTCCGCGAAGGCCGCGTCCCGGACAGCCAGGAAGTGAAAGCTCTGCTGAAAGTGGCCACCACCGCTCCTGTCACGGAGTTGCGCGGAGCATTCTCTCCCACTCGTACCCGCGCCTTTGGCAAGAAGACCGTCACGCACAAGAGTGAAAATCAGCGCCGCTATATCGAAGCGTTAGAGACTTTTGACATGGTTTTTGCCATCGGCCCGGGCGGCACCGGCAAGACCTATTTGGCTGTCGCCATGGCCGTTTCCGCACTGCTCTCCAAGCAGGTCAACCGCATCATTCTCGCCCGCCCAGCAGTCGAAGCAGGCGAGCGGCTTGGTTTTCTACCGGGCACGCTCCAGGAAAAAGTAGACCCCTACATGCGCCCGCTGTACGACGCCCTGCACGACCTGCTCGACGCGGACAAGCTCGAAAGTTTTCTCGAGAAGGGAATCATCGAAGTCGCGCCGCTGGCATTCATGCGCGGCCGCACGCTAAACGATTCATTCGTGATTCTCGACGAGGCGCAGAACACCACCAGCGAGCAAATGAAAATGTTTCTCACCCGCCTCGGGTTTAATTCCAAGGCGGTCATCACCGGCGACGTCACGCAAATTGACCTGCCGAACGAGCGCCGCTCGGGCCTGCTGGAAGCCATCGAAGTGGTTGGCAACATCGAGGGCATCTCCTTCATCTATTTCGACGAGCGCGACGTCGTACGCCACAGCCTGGTACAGCGCATCATCAAAGCCTACGACGAGCGCGCGGCCGCGAAGCCCGGTGCACCCGCGCGAACATCTCGGGCAGAGAACACCGTCAGCAGAAATCCTCGGGACTAGCCCCATCTCCATGATTATCAATCGCCAGCGCGGCGTTCGTGTTCCCGTTCGTGAACTCGATAAATTTCTCTCTCTCGCTCTTCGCCACTTGCGAGTTTCACCCCAATCCTTATCCGTCTGCCTGGTTGAAAATGCCGAGATCGCCCGTTGGAATCGCTCCTACCGTGGCAAAAAAGGCCCGACGGATGTATTGTCCTTTCCAACGTATGGAGCCCGAGGCAGGAAACACAAACAGGCGCGGAACCTTCGCAGCAGGGAACGATTTTTCTCTGCTGGATTTCTCTCCTCAACTTCCGCCGCTTCCTACATGGGTGATATTGCCATCGCGCCCGCCGTTGCCCGCCGCAACGCGCGCCGCTTTGGCCGCACCTTCCCCGATGAAATGCGAATTCTCATTCTTCACGGGATTCTTCATCTGATGGGCTACGACCATGAAACCGATGACGGGGAAATGGACCGCCGCGAGCACCGACTCCGTCGCGAACTGAGGCTGGCCTGATCCATGCCCATCCTGCTCTACACCATCGGAGTCCTCGCCCTCACCGTAGGTCTGGTCGTTTTCTCCTACCTCGACCGCATCTATCGTGAGCTGGGCCGCGTCTACGTCGGCCGCATTCACGACCACCTCGACACATTCGAAATCGAAATCGAGCCGCGCTTCAAGATGGAACGTCGCCGCGCAGCGCTGGCCTTCAGCCTGCTTACGCGGCTTTGGTTGGTTCTGGTCGCGGCGATTACTGCGCGGGGCGTGATCTTCTTCGTCCCCGGAACCTGGGAAGCCGCCGTCGAAATGGTTTTCTTCTTGGCTGGCGAAGTCGTTATCGCCATGCAGTTTTTCCCCGCGCTCCTCCTTGCTCGCGCGCCGGGGAATTGGGTCGCGCCACTCGTGCCCGTCATCCGCGTGGTCTTGATGTTCATTTGGCCCGTGCAAGCGGTCCTGGAGTTGTTGGTGTCGGTCCTGCATCTCTCAGAGGATGAGACGATTGTCCCGGCGGTCGAGCAGCAGCAAGCCATCGAAGCCTTTGTGGACGCCGCCACGGAAGAGGGAATCATCGAGCGAGATGATGCTCGGCTGATCGAGCAGGTGGTTGAATTCGGCGATAAGCGCGTGCGCGACGTGATGACTCCCCGTCCCGATGTCGTCGCCATTCGTGCTTCCGCAACGCTGGAAGAACTCCGCGATCTGGTTGTTGAGACAAAATATTCGCGCCTCCCCGTGTATGAAAAATCACTCGACGACATCGGCGGAATCGTCATGTCGCGCGACATGCTCGAAGTGCCCGACACCGAAGCGGGGCACCGCAGCGTACGCGAGTTGATGCGTCCCGCGATTTTCGTTCCGGAAACTAAATTTGGCTCCGAACTCCTGAAGGAAATGCAGCGCAAGAATCAGCAGATGGCCATTGTGATCGACGAATATGGATTAATGGCGGGCATCGTCACGATTGAAGATCTCGTGGAGGAAATCGTCGGAGAAATCGGCGAAGAAGACCGCCGCCCCGCTCCCGACGTGATTCGCGAGCCGGCCGGCGCCCTGGTGATGCGCGGCAGCGTCCCGGTGGATAAGGTTGCCGAACTGTTCGGCATTCAGCTCCACGAGTCCCCGGAACACTCCGGCGCGACCACGGTCGCGGGCCTGCTCAATAGTGTTGCCGGCCACGTCCCGCGCACCGGCGAAATGATCGAAACCGAAGGTCTGCGCTTCGAGGTCCTCGAAGCCAATCAGCGCAAAGTCCTCCGCGTCCGCGCCCGCCGCCTGGCCGCCTCATCGGCCCGCACCGTCTAACCTTCGCCGCTCAGGTTCGCTTCAGCTCTTGCCAGCTACCTTAGCGAAAAATGCAGCCGCACGACGCCCAATCTCTTCCCGTGTCAGATCTTCCACATGAGTCGCAATGCCCCACGAGTGGCCGAAGGGATCAATTAGGTTGCCGAAGCGGTCGCCCCAAAATTGGTTTTCGAGTGGCATGCTCACTTTCGAGCCGGCTTCGACGGCGCGGTTGAAAGTCGCATCCGCATCTTCCACGTAGAGGAAAAGCGAAATTTTTTGCGCTCCGGGTGCTCCGGCCGTCTGCGGTCCCATCTCGTCGTTGACGAAGATCATCGAGTCGCCGATTTTTATTTCGGCATGCGTGATCTTCGAGCCATCCGGCGTCGTGCTGCGCATCAGCTCCATGCCGCCGAATGCTTTTTTGTAGAATTCGATCGCGCGCGGCGCATCTTTGCAAGTCAGTGAAGGCGTAATCGAGTGATACCCTGCGGGAATTGCTTTTACAGGACTCATAGGAGGTCTCCTCGTAGCCAGAAGTCTTCCGTGCATCGTGATTCGTGGATGGCGGGCTCATCCGCATCCAGCAAGGGCTGGCGCATGCGACGGGGACAAAATCTTACAACACGCTGAAAAGAAGTCAAACGAAGGAATTTCAAGCCAAGATACAACAGCGCGCGCCCCGAATCTCGGCGCGCCCAGTCCGCCGTTCTACGATTCGCGTCCGCACCACGCATCGGCGTACAATGAATAATCCATGCCGTTCAAGTCAGGATTCGTCGCCATCGTCGGCCGACCCAATGCGGGCAAGTCCACGCTCGTCAACACGCTCGTCGGCCGCAAGGTGGCCATCGTTTCGTCCAAGCCGCAGACCACGCGCAACCGCATTCAGGGCATCCTCAATCGCGACGACGCGCAAGTGGTCCTCGTGGACACGCCCGGAATTCACAAGCCCGACAACGTCCTCAGCCGCCAGATGATGGACGAGCTGCAGCACGCGCTCGAAGGCATTGACGTGCTCGCGCTCATCGCCGACGCCTCGGTTGATTTCGGCGCTGGCGACCGTTTCGCCATCCAGTGGGTGCAGCGCTTCCACGGCCCTGTCTTTTTGCTGCTGAATAAAGTGGACCGCGTCCCGAAGACGCGCCTGCTGCCCTTGATCGAACGCTACAATCGCGAATTCGATTTCACCGAAACTTTTCCCATCTCCGCGCTCACCGGCCTCGGCTGCTTCGACCTCGTCAACGGCTGGCTCAAATGCCTGCCCGAACATCCGGCGTACTTTCCTGCCGATCAATATACCGACCAGCCCGAGCGTTTTCTGGTCGCCGAAATCATCCGCGAGAAAGCAATCCTGCAGACGCGCGAAGAAGTCCCGCATGCCATCGCCGTGATGATTGACAATTTCGAGGAAACGGAAAAGCTGATTCGCATCCGCGCAACGCTTTACGTCGAGCGTGAAGGCCAAAAGGGAATTCTCATCGGGAAGGGGGGCGCGACCATGAAGAAAATCGGCACGCAAGCGCGCCTCGAACTCGAATCCATCCTCGGCGCCCACATTTTTCTCGAACTCTTCGTCAACGTCCAGCCCGGCTGGCGCCAGAATTCTTCCATCGTTCGCCAGCTCGATTGGCACCGCCAGCTCGAGCAGCTCGCCGGCTACCAGGAATAAATCCTCTACTCCTTCATCTCAGAATTCTGAATTGACTCGCCGTCCTCTGCGCTCTCCGGTTTCCGTCTGTGCCCTCTGTGTTAAGTTTTTCCTCTTGGCGACTACTCAGCCCTCGAAGGAGCGATCCCCAGCGACCTCATTTTCCGGTACAAATGGCTGCGTTCGAGGCCCAGCGCCTGCGCGGCCCTCGTCATGTTCCAGCGATTCTCTTCAAGTTTTCGCAGCACAAATTCGCGCTCGTACGCCGACCGCGCCTCCTGCAAGCTCTCATACGGCTTCTGCGGACTCTTCGACGCCCCGCGAAATAACTCCGGCGGTAGATGATGAGGCTCGATTCGCGGGGAGGGGCACATGATCACCAGCCGCTCCACCAGATTCTTCAGCTCCCGCACATTTCCCGGCCACGGGTACGCCAGCAACACTTCCATCGCGTTCGGCGCAAATTCCTTTTGCTTTTTTCCATATGCTTCGCAGAAGTCGGCCAGAAAATGGGCCGCTAGAATAGGAATATCTTCGGTCCGCTCGCGCAACGCCGGAACGTAGAATGGAATCACGTTCAGTCGGTAGAATAGATCTTCTCGAAACGCATTCCGTCCGATCTCTTCCTCGAGTTTCTTGTTCGTCGCGGCAATCACGCGCGCATCCACCGTCACCGGCTGGTTCGACCCCAGCGGCTCGACGCGCTGCTCTTCCAGCACGCGCAGCACTTTCGACTGCGTCTTCAGGCTCATGTCGCCGACTTCGTCGAGAAAAAGGGTCCCACCGTCCGCCTTCTGAAATTTCCCCACTTTGTCTTCGCTCGCGCCTGTAAAACTGCCTTTCCGGTGTCCGAATAATTCCGATTCGATCAGCTCCTCCGGGATCGCCGCGCAATTCACCTCCACAAACGGCTGCGAGCTGCGCAGACTGTGGTCATGTAGCGCCCGCGCCACCAGTTCCTTGCCCGTTCCGCTCTCGCCGTAAATCAGGACGCGCCCGGTGGTCGGCGCGGTCAGCGCAATTTGCTGCCTGAGGGCCTTCATCGGCACGCTGGTTCCCAAAATCTGGTGCCGCTCTTCGAGCTCCGCGCGCAGCCGCCGGTTTTCTTCCTCCATGCGCAGATATTCAAGCGCGTTCCTCACCACCAGCACGGTTTTTTCGAGCGAGAGCGGCTTCTCGACGAAATCGAATGCTCCGAGTTTGGTCGCCCGCACCGCCGTTTCAATACTCCCATGCCCGGAAATCATCACCACCATCGGGGCGCCATCCTGCCCTTGAATTTTTTCCAGCGTGTCCAATCCATCCAGTTTCGGCAGCCACACGTCGAGCAACACCAGGTCCACGCCGCCGCGCTCCAGCCGGCCCAGGCATTCTTCGCCCGAGGCAGCTGTGTCCACCGCGTAGCCTTCGTCGCGCAAGAGTGCGCCCAGCGACTCGCGAATGCCGCTCTCGTCGTCAACAATCAGTATGCTTGCTGGCATATGTAACGCCGGCGTCTCGCCGGCTCATTCTCCCTGATTTTGCTGGTTGTTCTCAGTACATCGGCGCGTGAACCGATTGACGCCACCCCGCCGGCGATTTTCCCCTACGCCGCCGGGCTGCCCGCCTGCGCAGGCATGGTGGTCACTTCCACGGCTGGGAACCGAATCAGGAAGCGCGTGCCCATCGGCAAATTATCTTCCACGCGGATGGTTCCATTGTGCTCGGCAATAATCCGGCTTGCGATGGCCAGACCCAGCCCTGTCCCGCGCTCTTTCGTTGAAAAGTGCGGCAGAAAAAGCCGCTCTTTGCCCTCGGGAGAAATCCCGTGCCCGCTGTCGGAAATTTCAATCTCCACCGCGTCGCCATCGCCTTCCACTCGCGTCGCCACGCGCATCTGCCTGATCGCCGCCCCTTCCATCGCTTCCGCGGCGTTATCGATCAGGTTTGCAACCACGCGGCGAAGCAATTCGATATCCGCCTTCACCGCCGGCAGCGAAGCCGCCAACTCCTTGCGCAGCTCGATGCCGTCCAACCGCCCGCGGAAAAGCTCGAGCGCGCTCGTGACGATCCCGTTCACATCCGCGGGAGCCAGGCGCGCGGCGGGGAAGCGCGCAAATTGCGAGAACTCATCCACGAGCGATTCGAGAGTTTTTACCTCGCGTTCTATCAGCCCGGCGCACTCCGCCACCAGTTTGTCGAGTTCGTTGCGCGACCCATCGGCAGGCGTCGCGGCCGTGCGCTGGAGATATCGCAGTAACCGCTGCGCGGAAAGTTGAATCGGCGTCAGGGGATTCTTGATTTCGTGCGCAATGCGCTGCGCCACCTCTTGCCAGGCGGCCGCTTTCTGCGCCCGCAGCAGGTCCGTCAAGTCGTCAATCACCACCACAAATCCGGGATTTGAACGCCGAGGCCCCAGCGAACTTACCGTCACGGCGGCTCGCACCAGCCGGCCGGACGCAGCCATTTCAATTTCGCGCGACGCCGCTCCCATCCGTAGCGACCGGCGCATCAAGTGCAACACCGAGCGTGCCGCTTCGTCTCCCAGCAAGTCGGGAAGCGTGTGTGCCGCGCGCGCGTAGTCACCCAGGATCGTCGCAACAGCGGAATTCACGCGCGAAACTTCTCCCGAAGAGTTGAGCGAAACGACGCCGGTTGGAATATTTTCCAGAATCGCTTCCATCAATTTTCGCCGCCGCTCGCGCTCTTCGATGGCCTGCTCCAGGCTTTGCGTGAACTCGTTGATTTGCCGCCGCCCTTCGCCGAGCTGCTCGGTCATCCGATTGAACGACCGCACCAGCGTGCCCAGTTCGTCCTGCGCCTGCACCTCGATGCGGTGATCGAAATTCCCGCGCGAGATTTCCCGCGTAGCTTCCGCCAGCGCCTGAATCGGCACCGTCACTTGTTTCGAGAGGAACAGCGCCACCCACATCGTGGTGAACAACAACAGAAGCGTGATCAAAAGCAGCGCGAGGATGATGTCTCGCTTATATTTGCGCAGGTTTTGTTTTTGCTGTGCGTATGTTTTCGTTTGCGCTTCGATTTCCGAATAGCGGGCCAGAAAATCGGATGGAACCTGCCGCGCAACGTACAAAACCCCGCCCTTCGGGAGCGGCGCGCTGCCCCCGATGTACAGGTCATTTCCGGCGCGCCAAACCTCCGCTCCACCGGGCAATGTTTGCACGTGTTCAGGAATAATAGGCCGGCTCGCCGCTTCCGGTTCGCCGCTTTCCGGCATCATCCGATAGTTGTACGCGATACCGTTCGTCACCGCATTTTGTGAGTCAACGACCCAGGAAGCATCCACGGTATTCCGTGATCCCAAAGTTGCCTGATCGGCCGTCTCGCTGGCCGCCGTTTTCGCGGCGACTGAATTCAGATAGTTCAGGCTGATCCTGCGCATTTCATTCTGAAGATCTTGGCTCTGCTCGTTCGCAATTTCGAGCGGCCGCGGAAACCAGAGATTCAAGGTGCGGTTCACCAGCGCGTAGCTGAAAAAAAACATGAACACCACCGGCAGCAGAGAAATGCCGGTTGCGCCCAGCACCATTTTCACTTTGAATCGCGAGCCGAGTTGTCCGCTGCGCCTCTCGGCCCATAGCCGCACCACACTGCGGAACAAAATCAGCGTCAGTACGAGAAGGGCTGCGCCAATGACTGTGGAAAGGGCAAAAAAAATCACAAACGAGGTGCCCTGCTCGGGGTGCAGCGGAATCCTCAAGGAGCCGAGGGTGAAGACCGCCGCCGCGAGGACGGCTACAATCACGCCGCCGACTACCAGTTTCCACTGGTGTTGTAACTGACTAACTCGTTTCAAGCCGCCCTCTTCAAGAAAGTGTCGGCACCTAGCTTCAACGGTAGTCCATCTGGCGAAAGGATCTCGCCGACGGGCCCAACCTGGCAGAATTGGATCGACGTGCCTCGGACAACATTGCTCCCGCTTGATTTTACGAGGCAAAAAGATGTCTTTGGGGGGCTAGAACGCATTGAAAATCCACAATAACGGCGTCATTAGGGCATGTCAAGGCAAGTGTTGTGCAGTTGCCACACAAGTGTGGCTTTGGGGTGAGAGGCCTATACGAGGTCGAGGAGAATCACTGAAAACCGGAGCAGCGATTTGAGTTCAGCCGTGTCGTCGCTCGAAATCGCGCAGGAAGGCAACCAGCGATTTCACTGCCTCAATTGTCACCGCGTTATAGAGCGAGACACGTATGCCGCCGACCGAACGGTGGCCGGCGATCCCTGCGATTCTGGCCGCAGCAGCTTCCGTGACGAATTCCTTTTCGATTGATTCTTTCCCACCGGCCACGCGAAAAACGACATTCATTTTCGACCGCGAAGTGATTTCAACCGGACAAATGTAGAAATCAGTGGCGTCGATGGCGTCATAAAGCATTTTTGCTTTTGCTTGATTGCGATTCTCCAGCCCTGGCACGCCGCCCTCGGCTTCCATCCATTCGATCATGAGACCAACGATGTACACGGCGAACATCGGCGGTGTGTGAAACAGCGAGTGCTCAGCGATCTCGGTGCGATATTGCAGCAGCGAAGGCAATTTCTTGTCCGCGCGTTCGGCGAGATCGCGGCGAATGATTACAATCGTGACGCCGGAAGGACCCAGGTTCTTCTGCGCGCCGGCAAAAATCAATCCGAACTGCTTCACGTCCACCTGCCGCGACGCAACGTCTGACGACATATCCGCCACCAGCGGCACAGCCCCAGTTTCCGGGAGCTCATTCCACTGGGTGCCTTCGATCGTGTTATTCGTGCACATGTACACGTAGGAAGCATCTGGCGAGAGTTGGATTTCGCTGCCGCGCGGGACTCGCGTAAATCTCTCCGCTTCGGTGGAAGCCGCCAGGCGGTACGGTGTGCCTTTTTTCAGCTCCGCAATCGCTTTTGCCGTCCACATACCCGTGTGAAGCACGTCCACAGGTTTGCCCGGCAGGAAGAGGTTCATCGGCACCATCGCGAATTGCAGGCTGCCGCCACCCTGTAGAAATATCACCGCGTATCCGTCCGGGATGGAAAGCACGCGCCGCAATCCTGCCTCCGCACGGGTCAGAATCTCCTCGAACTCGGGCGAGCGGTGGCTCATCTCCATCACCGACATTCCCGTGCCGCGGTAATCGAGCAGCTCTTCACGAACGCGCTCAAGCACGGGAAGGGGAAGTGCACCGGGGCCGGCGGTAAAATTAAAAACTCGTTTGGCATTTCTCGCAGAGGATGGGGAACTACTCACGTTCGGTGATTCCTTTCTATCGTGCAGCAATTTGACGGCGCCGAAATGCGCTCGTGATCATTCTGGCGAGGCGATGAAACGGTATCCTACTCCGCGCACCGTCAGCAGGTGTCGCGGTTTCGCCGGATCTTCTTCGATGTAGCGGCGCAGGCGGACGATAAAGTTGTCAATCGCGCGCGTGTCCGTGTCTTCGCACAGTCCCCACACATCTTCGAGAATGGACTTGCGCGAAACCGTGCGTCCTCCGCTGCGAATCAGATGGCGCAAAAGCTTCGCTTCCATCAGTGTCAATTGAACAGCGCCACGGCCGGCATGCAATTCCAGCGCATCAAAATCGATGCTCTTCCCGTCGAACGTAAACCGATCGTCCTCAAACCCGGGAGCGGCATTCGAATCTCTCTTGCCCGCCGCCGTCTTGCTCTTCTTCTGATCTATTCCTCGGCGCAGCCACTCCGTGCGGCGCAACAATCCCTGGAGACGCGCGAGAAAAATCGGCAGTTGAAATGGTTTCGGAAGATAATCGTCGGCGCCGGCGGCAAATCCCGCGAGAACGTCTTCGGGGCGGCCTCGCGCGGTGAGCATCAGCACCGGAACGTAATTCTTTGCTTTGCGCAGCGCGGTTGCGACCGCAAACCCGTCGATGCCTGGGAGCATCACATCGAGCACGACGGCGTCAAAGTGTTCTTTGTTCTCCAGCAGCCGCTTGAGCGCCGATTCGCCGTCGCTTGCGAGTTCCGCCGCGTGGCCTTCGGCCTGGAGATTGAAACGCAATCCTCCGGCAAGGTGAGCTTCATCTTCGACCACAAGCACCCGGCTCATGCGCGGCTCCGCGGCAATTCCAAAGTCACCGTGGTACCGCGTCCCACGCCTGCGCTCTCCGCGAACACTTTTCCACCATGCGCGCGTGCAATCGCGCGAACGATGAAGAGCCCAAGCCCTGTCCCTTTTACTTGCCGGACCGTCCGGTGATGGACGCGGTAAAAACGCTTGAAAATACGTTTCAAATCCTTCGGAGGAATTCCGACGCCATGATCGCGCACGCGCAACACAACGTGCTCATCGTCCGGCAGCTCGACTTTTACAGACACATCAACCTGCCCGCCAGAATACTTGATTGCGTTATCCAGCAAGTTCGAAACGGCGGTGCGAAGTTCATCGGGATCGCCGAACAAGAATATTTCCGAACCGTTCAGCGCTGGTTTATAGCGCAGCGCGGCAGGCTCGAGATGGTGCCGGGTCCGCGCAAGTTCCATGCATCCTTTCACCAGGCTCCCGAAATCCACTTCCACGCGGTGCGATCCCGCTGACTTGTGGCCGACTGCGCCCGCCTTCAACACCTGCTCCACTGTTCCGAGCAATCGGTCCGTGTCCAAAAGCATCCGGTCATAAAATTCCCGGCGCTGTGCTTCATCCACTTCTCGCCGCTGCAGAGTTTCGAGATGAAGGCGGATTGATGTAATGGGAGTCTTCAGCTCGTGAGTGACGGCGTTGATGAAGCTGTCATGCTGCTCATTCAACTTGATTTCGCGGACCAGGAAACCGGTGTTGAGGATCAACCCCAGAATAATTGCGAGAAAGAAAAGCACGCCGAAGAAAAGCAGCACGCCTTGGCGCCAGTTGAGGATGATCCAGCCGACGTTCAGCGCAACGGCCAGAGCGACCAGGCAGATTCCCAGGACGACGAAGAACGCGATAGTTTTTCGGCGGCTGGAGATTCGCATGGCTTGTCGTTTCGATTGTACCGCGGAGCGATGCAGTCTGATTCAAGAGTTGTGCGTCCTTGATGCGTGAACGCAGTAAGCAGGCCCGCTCAACCGGCTGCGGGCGAATATGCGGAATCTTCGAGCTTTTCGTGTCAGGCGGAGACTAAATCTGTTTGCGGCTGGTTCGCCGGAACTGCGACGTCTTCGACTCTCTGCTGATCGGTGATTTTTGCGAGGCGAAGCTGCTTGGCGAGCCCGACTTTCTTCATGACCCAAATGAAGTACCAGTTGAAATCAATTTCATACCACTTCAATCCGTGCCGCGCGGATGTCGGGTGGGCGTGATGATTGTTGTGCCAGCCTTCACCCCAGGTAACGAGTGCGACCCACCAGCTGTTCGTCGAGTCGTCGCGCGTGGCAAACCGCCGTGTGCCCCACGAATGGGTCGCCGAATTTACCAGCCATGTGAAATGCAGGCCCACCACTGTTCGCAGGAAAATTCCCCAGAGCAGGAAGGGAAGCCCGCCGGTCGCCAGCAGGACAACGCCAAGAGCCACGATCGGAACGTAATGATATTTCGTAATCCAGATGTAGAATTTGTCCTTGGCGAGATCGGGAACGTACCGGGCGAGTGTGGTTGTGTCGTGATGCATGGATTTGCCCATCAGGATCCAGCCCATGTGCGCCCACCACTTCCCATCGCGTGGCGAATGCGGGTCGCCCTCCTGGTCGGAATGCTGATGGTGGATTCGATGCGTGGCCACCCAGAAAATCGGGCCGCCCTCAAGAGCTAGCGTCGCGCAAACGGTGAGGAAATATTCGAACCAGAGGGGAGTCTTGTATCCGCGGTGGGTGAGCAGGCGATGGTAGCCGACGCCAATTCCCAGGCTTGTCGAGACCCACCAGAGCAGCGCCGCGACCGCTAACGCTTTCCAGGTGAAGAAGAACAGCGCTACGATGGCTCCAATGTGAAAGGCAATCATGAACGAGGCGGTAACCCAATTGATTTCGTCGTCGTTCTTTGCCTTCTTCTTCAGAACTTCCAGTTGGGTCCTCATGATTCCTTCCTCAGGGGGCGCCGTTTTGCTGATCTTCCAAGCCTTAGACTAGCAGCAGTTCGCCCGGGCATTTGTAATACTTCTGTAATACCCATGTTTAAGGCACAGCAAGGGTTACCTGTACTTGCGTACCGCAGATGGCGGCGGCCCAACCCGCCTTGACACTTCGCGCAGCCAGCCAGTAGACTGAAGGGCTCGAATTTGCTGTGCGGAGCTTACGAGATGCTGCTGTCGCGTGACTACGTCGGTTACATGGCCAAGGAAGTGGTGAAACGGCTTGTTGCCGGCAAAATGATTGAGACTAAGAACACCGAGGGCCTCACGCAGGCGGTACGGCAAGTGATGGCCGACGAAGTGACTGTCGAGGACCGGCTCAACGAAGAGGTCCGTGAGATCCTGGCGAAATACTCGGACGAGATGCGGAACACGGGCGTTTCGTACCAGGAAATGTACAAGAAGGTGAAGGGACAGCTTGCCAGGGAAAGGAAGTTGATTCTCCGTTGATATGCGACTGACGCGTGAAAAGACGGTTCGGATTTCTCACCAGATGATCGATCTGCTGGTGTCCAGCCCGGAGGTCGATTTCGTGGAGGATCGCGACACCATTCGCACGGAAATCGTCAATATCCTCACGTCACTGTTGAAAGTGGAAGAGCAGGTTGACACAGAAGTGCGCGCGAAAATCGCGTCGCAGAAAAAAGAGATTCTCGAGGGCAGCGAAGAGTGGGACATTCTTTACCGCAAGTATTATTCAGAAGGACTGAAACGCCTCGGCGTGGCCGAAGTGCACGTGCACTAATTGTTCCTCTTTGATTTTCGCAAAATAAAAAGGGCATTCGATGTTCATCGAATGCCCTTTCACATTTTTAACCCGAAAGTTACTACTGCTGATCCGGGCGGCGCTTGAGCGTCGGGCGGTCCGGATCATCCGCTCCCGGATCGCCTGAGGAAGTCGTGTCGCCGGGCGCCTTGGAAGTTTTCGTTTGCTCGTCGGTGCGCTTGCGCAGCGTGGGCTTGTCGGAGCCGTTGTCTTTCACCTTGATGTTGTTTTCGATCATTTGCAGGCGGCGCTTCACCACGTCGAATTCTGACGTGGTGACGATGTATTCCTCGCGCGCAGGGAGAATATTGGCAATCTCTTTCTGGATCGCTTCAATGCGATCGGGCGTTGGCGGGTGCGTGGAGAAAACTTTCGGGATCGAGCCGGGTTGCTTCTTTTCCACGGCCTCCACTTTTTCAAAGAACGAAACGAAGGAATTCGGGTCGTAGCCGGCTTTGTACATGTACTGCAGCCCGAGGTAATCGGCTTCGCGCTCGGCGTCGCGCGAGAATTTCAGGAAGGTAACCGGAATCAGGAAATTTGCTGCCTGGTAAATTCCGTAACCGGCCCAGCCGCCGGGGCCGAGCAGTACGAGCGGAATCATGGCCATCTGCATGATGGTGCCCTTGGTGGCATTTTTTGTGCCGTGCCGCGCGCAGACGTGGGCAATTTCGTGCGCCATCACCCCTGCAAGTTCCGATTCCTCATCCGCGTGCAGAATCAAGCCGCTATTGACGTAGAAAAATCCGCCGGGGAGCGCGAAGGCGTTGATCGAGTCCGAATCGATCACTTTGATGGTGAAGGGCACCTGTGCATCGGAATTGCGCACCAGGTTCTGGCCAACGCGGTTCACGTACTCGGTGACCACCGGGTCATCTATGAATTTTGCGGAGCGGTCCACTTCCTGCGCGAGCTGCTTTCCGAGCGCGATTTCGTGCTCGAGCGAATAGAAATTCAGGCCATGGCCCACGTTGCGGTTGCCGATGGCCTCTACGTCTTGCTTGGTCCCTGGCTTGACGTTGGGTTCAGTCGGCTGCTGGACGGGTTGCTGACCTTGCGCCTGTGGTTGTGCCGGTTGCGCAGTCGTCGAGGGGTCTTGCTGCTGGCTCGGCTGCTGGGTTTGTTGCTGCGGGACGGCGAAGGTCGTGGGAACCGCGAGCAGCACCGCCAGCACGCACGCGACATATCGCAACGTCCAAGCTTTCCTCATGAGTACCTCCGGAGGAATCTGCCGGGATTATACACCCCCGGGTCAGGCCACGCCCTCAATGCTTTCGATGGCGAAAAGCCGGAAATAGTTTTATCTGACACCTTGGATTTATTGGCCTTGGACTGTTGGCTTGCCCGTGAGGGCGACCCTCTAAGTTTCGGGAGTTGACGCAAGCATTGGCCACAGAGGCACTGAGGCACGGAGAAATGCCAGGAGCCGGGAGTTGCGATTAGAAAAAACGATGTCCTTTGTTGTGAATGGGTTGACGCGATTTCTATTTGACACCAGTTTCGATTAGCTGCAACTCGGCTGGCGGCCAAGGATTGCCACGCCCTTCGATTCCACTCAGCGTAAAGAAGCACACCCTTCGGTTTCACTCTGGGCAAAGAGCCACGGAGGGGCAAAACCCCGTTTTTGTTGCGGTTAGAAAATTGTGATGTTCTTTGTTGTGAGTGAGTTAGTTCAAATTCTGAAGTGGGTAATGTTGCGGTTAGACTTTTCTTCGATTTGTGATCAGGGGCGAGCAAGAGCGAAGACGGAAGTTGCGCGGGTGGATCAGCGCAAGAGGTGAAGGGCACAAAGGCAAATTGTTTATGGCGAGGATGAATCCCCGCCCCACGAAGATTAGGAGATCGACTAGACGCAGGAGGTAGAAGAGAGTTTCGGACGAGAGCCGGTCCGACGCTAGGAATTCCCCGTTGCGCCCGCACAAGTTGGTTGCTGCCAGCCATCCGGAAATTCTCCAGTGTTAGAGTGCAACGTCAAAACGCGGAATGCAATGGAACTCGCGTGTGGATCTCGGCCGAGTCTTGAGGGAATCTTTCACTGCGAGGATCGATGGTTGTGTACCTGCAATTGCAAATTCGAAGGCTGAACAAACCGGTGCCGAGATAGATTCAAAACCTCCCATCTTTTGCGCACGGCGCAAGGGGTGCGGCACCCGGAAATTCGGAGTCTTTGTAAGGTGAGCCGAAAGAAGAGACCGTTGCAACCGACGTGAATGGGACACACCGAGCACCCGGCAGCACCTATGACTGGTGGTTTCATCCTTGCAAAGCCGCCGCGATACAGGCTGGTTTTTGAATTTCGTTCGAACACATCGAGGGCCGGAAATACGAGGTCTCTTTCAAAGTCTGGTCAGATAGCTCTCACCCCCGCCGCCAACTTCACATAGGGAAAGCCCGCGAGGCTTCACAATTGCCTTGATCCGCGCGCTGGCGGGCGGCCCGACCGCGAAGTCAAAGGCGCAGGCCTTGGCCACCCATCTTTTCCGAGACGCCTGTTGACTGGAAACCTAGCTCGCTGTAGCTTGAACGTAGCTTTCCTTCCCCGGTGGGCCAAAGCAAACTTCGGAAAAAGGAGAAGACCGATGGAAAGAAACATCGTTCATTGGAGCTACTGGCTGGGAATCGCCTCACTGGTCATCGCCCTTCTGTGGCGGGCCTTCAATGCGGTCGGGATGTGGTTGCCAAAAAATATCGCTCCGGGAAACACCATTTACTACATGAGTTTCTACAAGGCGGCCCTAATATTTTTTGTAGCGGCCATCGCCTCAGCGAGCTACGCGTCCTTCAAGGCGCACAGGGCTTGAACGTGAAAGCAATCCGATCGGCTCGAGGCAATGCTGTAATTGTGGGTTGCCGCTGACATATATTAGCTTCCGCGTGGCTATCGCAGTGCGTCTGACTCCTGCCAGCTTTAACGAGAGCGAGCATGGAAGGACTGCTATTCATCTACGGTCGGGCGCAAGGCGGAGTTCCGCACCGGGACAGGCACAACGCCGCCATCCTTCCACCTATTCGAATAGTGTTCGTTCCTTTTCCGTCCACCAGGTCTTTGACGATTCAGGCGGGCCAAGCGTCTTGCGCTCCCAGCCGTTGACGGTGGCGGGCGAAGGCGCGCGGTAAAAAGCGGAGTCAACTTCGACGGTATCGAATTTAGTGGCGTAATAGGTGAGGTAGTCTGCAGGCTTCATCCCTGTGGGATAGAACGAGCCTTCCAACCCCGCCGCTGTGAACGCGGATGTGCCGCGATGAATTCCGGGCACCGAGTCCATAGGACAGATTCTACAGGAAGAGAGGCGACCGGTGAAAAGGCGCTAGTCTCCGTGCTGGTGCTGTGGGACTGGCTCGGCCGTGACAGGCGGCGCGGCGGCGGCGTTTAGCCCTGCTCCGAATCCCTGCTTTATCAGCTTGAGAATTATGCGGCGATTTTGGAGAATCGCTTTCAACCACGCGAAGCGGCCCATCGACGGGAAGTAAATTCCACGGAAACAGAGGCGCGCGATAAGGATGTTGATGCGATAACCGAGCGGCTTGTAGTTGACGGAATCCACCGCCTTTTCGATTGCCTCCGGACTGTAAGAGTTAGCCCACCCAATGCGTACCTCGTTATGAGCTTCGTCGATGCTCATCTTCAATGGCGTATGCGCCATCGCAAAGGGGATGAACTCCTGCCAGTGCTTCGGACGCGTGAGCCGCCCGGCGGCTTCCAGCCTTTTGTAGAGCGGCGTTGCAGGCAACGGCGTCATCAAACCGAAGATCGGCAGCCCCGGAGGCCAAGTGCGAATTTCCTTCAGAGTTCGCTCAGCAACACCAGGCGTGTCGTTGTCCATGCCGAAGATAAAGGATGTGATTGCGAAGACGTTGCGCTGGGCGAGCCGATCGAGCACCGCACCATACTCACCCGGCTTGTTGAAGCCTTTTTTTACGTCGGCAAGGTTGGCCGGATCGATGGATTCCATTCCGATGAAGATCCACTTGCCTCCGGAGGCCGCAATCAGCTCGACGAGCTCCTCGTCGCGCAGCAGATTGGCGCTGATCTGCGCGACCCAGTGCACTTGCGCGTTAGCGGCGATGATGTCTCGCAGCAATGATTTTGTGCGCTTGACGTTGATGGCAAAATTGTCGTCGATGAAAAATACGGCAATCTGGCCGCCTTCTTCCCGCGCGCGCGCTTTCAGGAGCAGTAGTTCGTTCACCACGCTTTCGTTGGTGCGAAAGCGGATGGAGTCGCCAAAAAATCCAGTCACGGTGCAGAATTCGCATCCATAAGGACAGCCGCGCCCCGACTCCACGGGAATAATCCGAAACGTTCCCCAGCCACCGCCCAGGCGCTTCAGCAGCGGATGCAACATGCCGGGAAGCAAATTGAATTGGCCCAGCTTGATTTTGTCCCAGGGAATCACGGGATAGGGTTGCAGTGAGGGTTTGCGTTCCTGGCCAAAGTCGTCCACTGGCGCGTAGATATCCTTGAGCGTGCCGCGCGCGGCATCTTCCACGATTCTGGGCCATGTCTCATCAGCTTCGCCGAGGGCCACCGCGTCGGCATGGCGTGAGCCGCCGTCTCTCCCGAGCGCCTCATCGGCGAGTTCGGTAACGTGAGGGCCGCCCATTACGACCTTTACTCCCACGGCGCGCACCGCGTCCGCCATGCGATAAGCCTTGGCGATCATCCTGGTCATCGCACCGATGCCGACCAAATCGATACTTTGTTCACGGACGTAGCGCGCGATGCCGAGTTCATCCATGGGCTGCGCGTTGCCGTCAATCAGGACAACCTCGTGGCCGGGGGGAGTGAGTGCTTGCAGGAGGAACATCCAAAGATGCGGCATGAAGTTGCGGGTCACGCCGTTGTCTGGATTGTAAAGTAAGATTTTCATGAGATCGGAGTTTCCAGATCAGGATCCAGCGTAGGGAGGGCTCTACACTTCACAGCGTCATTGTACAGCACTGCATTCAGCTTGACGTCCCGATTACGCCAGGCGCGACCGAAAAGGCACGACCGTCCCTTACTTCAGGGAAAGCAGGCGAGGTCTCAGCATGACGCGTTTGAACCCTGCAGTGCGGGGTTCTCAGTGTCTTCGGTGCAGTCGAATCCGCCACAGGCGGATTCTCAGTGTCTTCGACAGTTAGGGTGGGGAATCAGGGCAGGGAAGCCCCTCCCGAAATCCGGCGGGCAAGACTTATTGACGCGTGGGGGGAATCCTTTTACATTCGTACTGTGGCCGCGAGCAAGATACAGGTCGGACAGGTGTGGAAGAAAGACGATAGCGGCGAAAACTATTTGATTACAAAGGTTTATAACGAAGCGCTGACGACATTCGCCTTACTACGGAAGACAGGCTCGGAAGGCGAGCGCGCACTGAAGGTGAAGGTCGATCGTCATGGGCCCACGTTGACTCTCCCCGGATTCAGCTACACACAGCAAGCCGACGACTTTTAGGAATTGCTTGCCGATTTAAGTCGATTCCCTCAGCGGCTAAAGCCGCAGTGGATTCCCGCGAAGTCGGCACGGCTGAAGCCGTGCCCTGACGATTTTCTGCTACATTTGGTTTCGGACGAGGTGCTGGAATGGCGATCCCCTATAAAATTCGCAGGGCAGAATTGCGCGACGTCGAGGAGTTGGTGCACATGCGCGTCGAATTGTTGCACGTTGCTGCCGCGCTGGGCGCGCCGACTGATTTGACCGACTCAGAATGGAAAGCGGTGGCGGAGGCTGTAGGCAGCTACTTCAAGGATGCGTTGCCGGCGGGAAAATACTGCGGCGTAGTGGCGGAGGCGGAAGGGAAAATTGTGGCTTGCGGCGGAATCATTTTCATGGAGCGGCCGCCGTATCAGGGGAATCTCGCGGGGCGCGAAGCCTATCTGATGAACATGTACACGCTGCCGGAGTGGCGAGGGAAGGGCGCGGGCGGCGCGATCGTCACGGCGCTTTTGAAGCACGCGCGGGAAGCGGGCGCGGGGCGCGTGTCGCTCGACGCGGAGCAGAAGGCGCGGCACGTGTATGAGAAGGCCGGCTTTCACGGCAACGTGGAGGCGATGGAGATGTTGTTTTGAGGTTGGGAAACAAACTTCGACGGATGGTCGGGAGCTTGGTCCTCGTTAAACTCTCACCGTTTGACGTACTGGTCGAGGAAGGCGAAGACGTCGTCTTCCCATAGGGGGATGGCCTGATATACAGCGTTGTGGCCATCGTCTGATGTCTGACCGACAGGCGGGTAGATCTTTAGAACGTGGGGCCTGTGCATGCGGTCGAGCTCGGCAGAAAGTGCGCGGCCCGCGGTTGTGTCGTAGTCGTTTGCAGCGTGAATCAGCATGACAGCAGCGGTAGTACTGCGGACAGCCGTTAGCAGGCGCTCGCGGAGTTCCAGCGAGCGCTCCCACGAATTGGCGGCAGCGCCGAAAGTGACCGCGGCGCGCACACTCGAATCAGTCTCGGCGGCGAGAAGCGTGAGCTGGCCACCAAACGAGTGCCCTGCCAAGGCAATACGGTGGGAGTCGATTCCAGGCGCCTCTTTCAAAAAAGACAGAGCTGCGAGAACATCGTCGAGCTGATCCGTGGTCAGCAAAATAAACTGCAAGTGCTGACGCGCCTGTTTTCCCTTGGTTGCCTCTTCCTTGCGCAGGACATCTTGCAGGAAAGGCGCCTGGTCCGCGGAGAGACCCTGCCCGCGGCGGAAGAGATAAAGAAAAGCGTAGCCGTGTTTGACGAAGGTTGGCGCGAGCCTTTCGGCAGCCTCGGTGATCGGCATGCCGGCTGTATGCGCGGCGTCAACTTCACCGGAGCCGTGATTGAAAAGTACGGCAGGGAATGGGCCAGGCCCGGCTGGCTTCCAGAGGAAGGCTCTGAGGTGCAGATTGCCGTTGGAGATCTCAACTGTCTGCGGAGCGATCGATTGAGACGACTGGCTGAACGTCACGGACATTAGGACGAATGCGAGCGCAGAGTAGCGACATGGATTCATCGGCCTTAAGATACTCCAGACCGCCAGAATCTGGTTAGGGGACTGTGAAGTGTTGGCAAGAAACGGAAAGCGGGGAAAGGGCGCGTGAAATGACCACGAGACAGATTAACGTGCAGCGGGTTAGCGTGATTTCAAAGAAGAAATTCGAGGACGTTGTAGCAGCGTTTGACGCGGCGCTGGGCCATACGGAGATGGGCCCGTTTATGAAGAGCATCGCCGCGGCAAAAAATTATGCGGAAGTGGAGAAAATCGTTGCGCAGGTAGTGCCTGCGTCGGACCTCATGGAATTCGTGCGCTTCGATCTCGGCGGCATCGTTCGCAAGCAGCGCGGGGAGGGTACGCCACGAAGTCTGCGTGTCCTCATCGGGAATCCGTTGACCATGAAGCGCATGCTCGAGCATGTACCGGACGTGGGTTCCTATGCCCCCGTGACATTGTTGATTGATGAGCGGCCGGACGGCGTGCACCTGACATACGACACGATGACAAGTTTTCTTGCGCCCTACGGAAATGCGGCGGCTTCGAAAGTGGCGCAGGAGCTGGACGCAAAAGTTGATGCGGTGATGAAGATAGCGGCGCATTGAGAATTGTTTCCGCGCGCCGGCCGCAAGTTCGGGAGCGCGCTTTGTCACAGGGAGCGGACGGGGAGTTGGACGACGTCGTCCACGCGCATCACTTCCTTCAGCACAAATCCTTCGGCATATTTGACGCCAATCATGCGGCCATAGTGGCCGGCTTGCAGATTCATTCTCTCCTCAAGTTCGCCGAATGGGAGGTAGACCTTCGAGCGACGCTCTTTGGGCGGCGGGCTGAACTGGGATGCGTAGGCCAGGATGGCGCGGCGCCGCGTGGCGAATTGCGCGGTGATGTCCACCGCGAATGTGGGACGGGCGTCCGCGTGAGATTCTGCGTAGGCCGCGGCGTAAAGAATCTTGAAGGGGCGGAAGGGCGCACCATCGAGGGGATAATTCTTCAAGCCGGCGATGAAGCAAGCTTCGTAACCGAGCTTTGAAGCGGTGTAGTGATCCGGGTGGCGGCCTTCCCAGTGGGGAAGGATCACGGTGCGGGGTTGCAACTCACGAATGACGGCGGCGATGGCCTGCTTGTATTCCTCATGCAGTTCCAGGCGCGCGTCGGGCAGGCCCAGATTGCGCCGCACTTTCACGCGAAGGATTTTCCCAGCGCGGGCGGCCTCGCGGAGACGCGCTTCGGGAGTGCCGCGTGTCCCCGTTTCACCTTGCGTCAGGTCGAGAATGCCTGTTCGGTAACCTTCCTCAGCCATCTTCAGCAGCGTTCCTCCGGAAGTTAGCTCCACGTCGTCGGGGTGTGGGCCAATCGCCAACAGATCAAGTTTCATGCCGCCTCCGTTTGCGAAATGATTCTACACCAGCGGTGCGCGAGGCGAGGCTGCCGGCTGGCGCGGGTCGAAAGGGGTACAAAAACAGCAGGAAGCAGATCCCTCACCCAGCTTCGACTGGTTTCGGGATGACAAGCTAGAAGCGAGTCGCGAAGGAACGGGTTAGCCACGGCGGCGGCATCAGATTGGCTCCGCATCCGTTACGGCATTCGTCCGCGCCGCCGCCCTGGCTTACCGTACGGTGATTCGAGAGGTAGTGAAGCGAGGGCGCGCAGCGTTTCACTTCGGAGCAGATTTATTTTGGGGCCAGTGGAGTGTTACTGTGTGCGCGACGGATTGGAGGAGCGATGCCGGGAAAAGCGTTGGAGGGGCAGGTGGCGCTGGTGACAGGCGCGGCGAAACGGATCGGGCGTAGCATCGCGCTGCGGCTGGCGGCTGAGGGTGCGGACGTGGTGGTTAACTACGAGACGTCGAAGGCGGAGGCCGACGAACTGGTGCGCGAAATCACGGCGACGGGGCGGCGGGCGATCGCGGTGGGTGCGAACGTGTCGCAGCGCGCGGACGTGCAGAAACTGTTCGCGGCGGCTGAGAGGGAATTCGGACGGCTGGATATTCTGGTGAACAACGCGGGGATGTTTTTCGCGGCTAAGTTCGAGGAGTTGACCGAAGAGCAGTGGGATCGCATTATGAACGCCAACTTGAAGTCACAATTCCTGTGCGCGCAGGCGGCAGCGCCGATCATGAAGCGTCAGGGGCAAGGGCGGATCATTAACTTGTCGTCGCTCGGCGGGATTCTGCCGTGGCCGGCGTTCACGCACTATTGCGTGTCAAAGGCGGGCGTAATCATGTTGACGCGCTGCCTGGCGCGCGCGCTGGGACCGGAGATTTTGGTGAACAGCGTGGCTCCCGGGACGATTCTATTTCCGGGCGAGGCGCCGGACGAGGATTACATCAAACGCGTACCGCTGCACCGTACCGGGACAGGCGAAGATATCGCCGGGGCGGTGGTGTATCTGGCGACAGCGGATTTTGTGACTGGGCAGATAATTGCAGTGGATGGCGGGCGGTCATTGGTTTAGGGTAGAAGCGGATGCTGGCGGTAAACAGGCTCATGCTCATAAGCTCGAATTCACGGAGGCGACAGTGAAGACCTCGAGTCGGGTTCTCGCCGTTTGGATTTTTTTCCTCTGCATCATCGGGATGCCCGGAAGTGCTTCGGCGCAAAGAATCGGGACGTATGATTTAACCTGCTCATCGAATGATGAGCAGTGGCATCAATGCGGCACTTCATTCACAAACATCAACAATGTGGAATTGCTGCGGCAAATCAGCGGCTCTCCCTGCATTAAAGGGCAGACATGGGGCTTCGACGCGCGCGGCGTTTGGGTGGACCGGGGCTGCCGCGCCGAATTCCGGGTTTACGGGTCTGGAGACCGCGACCATCGAGAGGATCGTGACGACCGGGATAAAGACCGCGACCGCGGCGATCAGGATCGAGATCGCGACCGTCCTGACCAGCGCGTTGTCGCGCCCGTCGCGATAGGCTGGCAATCCATCGTAATCAACTGCAAGTCTGATGACATGGGCAGACACCGCTGCCACGTGGATGGCGGAGTCTGGAGAGTGCGAGTGGAAGCGCAACACAGCGACAGTCCTTGCACCGTGGGGCAGACATGGGGATACGACGACGACGAGGTCTGGGTCGACCGCGGGTGCCGCGCAGATTTTCGCGTTTGGATTGGCGGTGCTGGACCGGGAATCGGCAGGTCCGCGATCGTGCGGTGCAAATCAGATGACGAGCGTCTGAATCGCTGCGCGGTGGAGGGACGGATCTGGAATGTGCAGCTCGAACGGCAGAACAGCGGCGCCCCGTGCGTGCGCGGTGAATCCTGGGGCTTCGATGAGAATTCGATCTGGGTGGATCGTGGATGCCGAGCGGACTTCCGGGTGTGGGCCGGCGCGGAAGTTCGCGGAAGAGTAGCTATCATGCGCTGCAGCTCGGATGACGAGCGCCTAAACCGCTGCGCCGTGGGAGGCGACATTATTGATGTCGATCTCGAACGGCAGATTAGCGGCTCGCCATGCATTCAGGGTCAGACCTGGGGTGCCGAGGGTAACGTGATTTGGGTGAATCGCGGTTGCCGCGCCGATTTTCGGGTGTGGATAGGCCGCTAGAATTACGACGGCGGCGCAGCGGCGAAATTCAGCTTCATGAAAGAGCGAAATCGCAACGTGTTGTTCGGCGAGGGCAGGGCTGAAGCCTGTCCATATTAGTACGCGGCGAGTTTTTCGATGCCGGCGAGAATCTTCTCGCCGTTTACCTGCCAGGCTTTGTCGAGGTTGGGGCTGAACGGGATGGGCGGGACGTCGGGGCCGGTGACTCGCATGATAGGGCCGTCGAGATCTTCGAAGGCATCTTCACTGATGATGGCGGCCAGTTCGGCGCCGAAGCCCATGGTCTTTTTGTCTTCATGAACGATCAGGACTTTGCTGGTCTTGCGCACGGAATTCAAAATCGTAGTCTTGTCGATGGGCGCGAGTGTGCGGATTTCGACGACTTCGATGTCCACGCCGCGCTTGGACATTTGTTCGGCGGCGTCGAGCGAGAGCTGCGTCATCATGCCGTAAGTCAGGATGGTGAGATCGCGTCCTTCGCGGCGGACGGCCGCGGGGCCGATGGGCACAGTGTAATCGCCTTCGGGGACCTCGCCCTTGGCCTGGCGGTAGAGCGATTTGTGCTCGAAGAAGAGCACGGGATCCGGATCGCGAATCGCCGCGAGCAACATGCCCTTCGCGTCGTAGGCGGTTGAGGGCATCACGACTTTCAGTCCGGGCTCGTGCACGAACCACGTGGCATTCTCCTGCGAATGGTAAAGGCCGCTGCCACCGCCTGCGCCGCAACAAATCCGGATGGTGAGGGGGCAGGTGTAGCCGCCGGCGCTCCGATAGCGGAGCTTCGACGCCTGCTGCACGATTTGGTCAACCGCGGGCGTGATGAAATCCGCGAATTGAATCTCGGGAACCGGCCGCAAACCCATCATGGCCGAGCCGATGGCGGCGGCGATGATGATGCCTTCCGCGAGCGGCGTATCGAGCACGCGCTCTTCGCCGAATTTGTCGAGGAGGCCGTCGGTGACTTTGAAGACGCCGCCAGAAAGGCCGATATCTTCGCCGAGGATGAAAACGCGTTCGTCGCGCTCCATTTCCTGCGAGAGGGCTTCGTTGATTGCTTGCAACATCGTGACGGTGCGGGCCATTTTCGGTTCGATTCCTTTTTGGGCTAGCCCCAGATGTGGTCCGTGAGTTCGGACGCTTCCGGGTAGGGGCTTTGTTCCGCGAATTCGACGGCTTCGTTGATTTCGTTGGTAATGGTGGCGGCGATTTCCGTCTTCTTCGCGTCGGTCAAAAGTTTCTTGTCGAATAGGTGTTTCTCAAACAGCACGATGGGATCACGCTTCTTCCAGGCCTCGACTTCTTCCTTCATGCGATATTTTGCCGGATCAATTTCCGAGTGGCCGTACCAGCGGTAGGTCTTGCACTCAAGAAGTGTCGGGCCTTCGCCGGCGCGCGCGCGGGCGATGGCTGTCTGCGCGGCGTCATAAACCACGAGAATGTCGTTGCCGTCGAGCGGATAGCCAGGGAAACCGTACGCTTTCGCGCGATCCGAAAGATTTGTGAGCGCAGTCTGCAAGCGCATGGGAACAGATTCGGCCCACAGGTTATTCTGCACCACGTAAATGATGGGCAATTTGTGGACGCCTGCGAAATTCAGCGCTTCATGAAAGCCGCCGAAACTGGTAGCGCCGTCGCCGCAGTACGCGACGACCACTGCATCCTGGTGGAGCTTCTTGATACCGAGCGCGACGCCGGTGCCGATATTCAACTGCGCCGCGATGCTGCTGGCCGGCGTGATTACACGCAACGGCGGATAGCCCATGTGCGCCGGGGAAGAGCGGCCACGGTCGGGACTGGTGACTTTCGCAAAAAGTTGCGCGAAGCAAAACTTGAGCGGCACGCCTTTGATGATGTTGGAAGTCCAGTCGCGGTGCGAGGGCGCGATCCAGTCGTCTTCGCGAAGCGTGTAGGCCGCGCCGACTTCGGCGGCTTCCTGCCCAACACCGGAATAAAAATTGCCTTTGTACTTGCCCTGCCGGAAGAGAATGCGCGCTTTTTCGTCGCACATGCGGCATTTCACGAGCATGTGGTAAAGACCCAGCAGCAGTTCCGGGGAACGAGAGGCGCGATCCGTCTCGGGCTCCATGACGGCCCGGTTGCTTTTCGATGCCATGCTGACTCCTATGAGCGCCTTTGGCTCATCCTTTTCGTCAGAAAAACTATAACACGATTTTGGGCAGAGAATGTATCGCGACTGATGCAGCGCGAGGGATTTCTATTGACGGACTCGCCGCACACAAATAGGTGACTACGCGGCCGAACAAATCAAGGCAAGCGAAGCGAGCCGGTCGAGAGCTTTTCGATCAATCCCCGATCGGCGGGGAGAAAGTTTAGTTCGGGCAGGGAAGCGGGCTCACGCCAGGCGATTTGCTCAAAGACGAGGTTGCGCACCTTTGCAGCGTCCATGCGCGCAGAGAAGAAAATCAGCTCGATGGGCTCGCTTAACTCGGCATATTGATGGCGCGTACGATAAATCTCGTTGCCGACGTTCGCGCTTGCCCCGAGCTCTTCATGGAGTTCCCGTGCGAGCGCTGTTTCCAGCGATTCGCCCGGCTTCGTTTTTCCGCCCGGAAATTCCCACATGAACGCAAAAGAATCGTCGCGGCGGCGCTGGCACACCAGCAGCTTGCCTTCAGATTCGATCAAAGCTGCGACAACAGTCAGCATCAGCGCCTCGCTATCGATTTATCCCGCGCGTGAATCGCGCGGAAAAGTTCGCGGACGCCACGCATCAGCGGCGGCCCGGGCGTGTTCAGAAGTTCATCGCGAATCACGACTACGCGGCCTGATTTTACGGCCGGGACATCTTTCCAAGCGGGGTTGCGTAGCGCCGTCTCCCGTTTCGCGCGATTGCCCGTGGCGGCCCACGCAAGCACGATCACGTCCGGCTTCGCCAGCGCGATTTCCTGATCCGTGACGCGCGCTCCTGCCGGCACGACCATCTTGCCGCCGGCAATCTCAACAAGCTCGCGAACCCAGGGCGGAGAACTGATGCGCGGGTTCGGCCAAGCCTCGCAGTAGACACGCGGGCATGAGCCGATACGGATCGCGCGAGCCTTGATCCGAGCAAACTCGCGCTGCATTTGGCGAATCAACCGTTCGCCGGCAGCCGGACGACCCACCAACCGCGCCAGCGTGCGTACATCAACATAGATATCGGCAATTGTGCGCGGATTAAGAGCGAGAAACGTTACCGGTTGCTTCAGGATAGTCCCCACCGTTCTCGTGGCGAAGGGAACCGAGCCGATCAGCAGCGTGGGTCTCAGCCGCATCACTTCGCTGATCTCCATTTTCCAGCAGTCGCCCACCTGCGAGCGTCTTCCCATTGGCGCGACGTCCTTGCACCATTTGCTGACTCCCACGAGCTCGCGGCGAATACCCAGCTTGAGAAGAATTGAGGTGACATTCGGCGCGAGCGAAACGATTCGGAGCGCAGCGCGGGATCGCTTTCCAACGCCCTCATTAGGAATGGTGCGGCCTCTCATAAAGCTGACCTCAGGGGTTAAAACCCCTGACACTTACACCTTTTTCGGCACGGCTGAAGCCGTGCCCTGACGAAGACCATCATGAAATGCACCAAAGCGTGCCGGTGCGATTCTACTTGCCTGTGGCGAATTTCCCTATCTTCAGACGCCGGGAGTTGGGATAGGATGCGCGCCGGGAGGAACCTGCATGAATTTCCGGAAATCGGTCCTGGGGCTGTTGGTCTGTCTAATCCTGGTGTTTGCCACGCCGGCAGAAAAACCGCGCGAGAAAATGCCGCAACTGCTTCCGTGGTCGCAGCAGATTGCAGTGCGCGAGGGCTGGCTGGTGAAGCGGCACGCCATGCTGCTCGACATGATGCGCCGGCACAACGTGGACATGTGGATCATCGTGAATGAAGAATTCCACAACGATCCGCTCACGGAATACATTGCGCCGCCACGCGTTTACACCGGCGGGCGCGACATTTTCGTCTTCGTGGATACAGGTGAGAAAGGCCTGCGCAAGATTGCCATCACCGGTTATTCGGAAGAGAGCGTGCAGAAATTCTTCGAGAGCCAGGATGATCCGCTCCCCGCGGACCGGCAGCTCAAGGCGCTGTGGGACACTTACCATCCCGCGCACATTGCGCTGGGAATCGACGGGCGCCGCGGCGTCTCCCGAAGCCTGACGAAATCGAGCTACGACTACCTGGTTGACAAGATGGGGCCGGATGCGGCGAAGAATTTTGTTCCCGCGCAGGATTTGATTACGGAATATTTGGAGACGCGGCTACCCGAAGAATTCGCGATCTACGATGAGATGGTCAAAGTGACGGACCTGCTGACCAAGCGCGCGCTTTCAAACGAAGTGATTACTCCGGGCAAGACAACAGTCGGCGACGTACGCCGCTGGTTCTACGATCAATTGTGGGAAAACCGCGTGACGACGTGGTTCCAGCCCGACTTGCGCGTGCAGCGGAAGGGACTGGACTCATCGAAATCGCGCGGCTTCCTCGCCGTCGCCAAAGAGGCAACGGTGATCATGCCAGGCGATCTGGTTCACATCGATTTCGGGATTACCTACATGGGCTTCAGTACTGACTGGCAGAAAATGGCCTACGTGCTGATGCCCGGCGAAAAAGACGCGCCTGCCGGATTGAAGCGGGCCATGAGGAATACCAACGAACTGCAGGATGCCATGATGCTACGCGCAGCACGTCCCGGCCGGACAGGCGCCGAAGTGTACAAGCTCACCATGGAGGAGATGGCGCAGAAGGGAATTGCGGCCATGATCTACAGCCATCCGATCGGCAACCAAGGACACGGCCTCGGGGCGAGCATCGATTTTCGCCCTCCTCAAACTGCCAACTCGACCCACGAAGCAGTGAACACCGCAGCCAGGCCGGTGCTTCACAAGGGTTCCTATTTGTCCGTAGAGCTGAACACGCAGACAGCAATCCCGGAATGGGGCGGGCAGAAAATATATGTGATGGAAGAAGATGATGCGGATCTGACGGATGAGGGGTACAGATTCTTCGAGCCGCGGCAGACCGCTTTTTATTTGATTAAGTCAAAGTAGGCCGAAAGCAAGGTTGCATGAACAGAAAAACGCGCCGGAGAGGCGACCTCTTCCGGCGCGTTCCTATTCTCGCTTACTGAGCTTTTTCGACCTTCGAGAGCGAGGCCTTCGGGATCTGCCAGATAATCCCGGAGTCATCCGCGCCGTTCGGGTAGAACTGCGAAGATTTCTTCCCCGAAGGAAGCAGAACGATATCCGCACGTCGATTGTACGCAAGCCAGTAACCTTCAGAATTCCTGGCACGCGCCTTGGGCGCCTTGGCGGGATTGGTGGATTCGAGTTCCTTCACGACTTTCTTATCGAGTGGACGCTCTTTACCGTAGGCCGCGGTCTGCACCTTATCGGCCGCTAGTCCCTGCTCGACCAGGTATTGCTTGATGCGCTCGACGCGGCGTTCGCTCAAGTCCTGGTTGTAATTCTTCGAGCCGCGCACATCGGCAAAGGCCTCGACGGAAAGTTTCGCATCCGGATCGTACTCGAGATACTTCTTGAATCCGGCTGCGAGAGTAGCAAGCTCAAGCTGCTGGCTCTTCACCACGCCCACTTGCGGGTGCTTCTTGTCCGGATAGTCCGTGGGGTAGTAAATGCTCTGGAGCACGACTTCCGGGATGGGTTCCTTGGATCCTACGATATGCAGGCTCGCAGTCGGAGCAGCGGACCCGCCGCAAACGTTCGTGGCGTTCAATTGGTAGGTTTTTGATTCGTCGATCGTGACCGGCGGCTGGCCCGGAGCCACATCGCTAGCGTCCTTCGGTTCGGCCTTTACTGCTTCGCTGCCGTTTAATTCCACTTTTGCGCCATCGAGCGAGACGGAGTCGGCGTTCGATGTGGTCCAGCTGACGGTGGAGGTATCCTGCGTCACGACTTTGTCGCCAATCTTGCGGTAGTGAACTTCCGCGGGATTCGCGCTGATGCTGGCGTCCACTTTCGTGTTGACGTTCACCGTCCCGCTTCCCTTGGCTACTCCGCCCGGCCCCGCTGCGGTGAACTCATAAGTGGTGCTCGCATGGGGTGAAACCGACTGACTTCCGGTGGCGGCCACAGCGCCGACATTGCTAATATTGGTTTCAACCGCCTCGGACGACTGCCAGGTCATCGTAGAAGATTGGCCGCAATTGATCTGCGTTGGAGCAACGCTAAAGTTGCCGGTCACCCCTGCGACGGCGATGGTGTCGCTGATCCATCCGCCCTTGTACCGCGGCTCGCTGGTGCGCTTCGCGAGGCTCTTCTTCTCTTTCGTTTTCTGTGCGGCGTTTGCGCCCAGCTCGACGGTAACCTTTTGGTTGGCGGCTACGGTAACGTCACCTGCCCACACGTCAGTGCCGTTCCGCGTCGCAGTGACGTGATACGTGCCCGGAGGCACAAGCAAAATTCTATGCCACCACCAGTCGTGATTCATTGCGCCGACGTGCCCCACAAAGTAGGGAGGGGTTTTCCCGTTGAGCAAGACGGCTGTATGACTGTCTCCCTTCATCTCGATCTGGGCGAAAGGGCCATTGACGGGGGCGCCGTAGGTTTCGAGCACGACATTCAGAGCCGTGGTCTTGCCAGAGTCGATATTCACCTCTTGGGTGGAGAGCTTGTAGCCGTAGTTCACCACGACCACGGTATGCTTTCCCGCGCTCAGCGGAAAAGTCTCGCTGCCGTCGCGAACTGCCTTGCCATCAACGAAAACGTATGCGTGCTTCGGCGTGACTTTAATCTTCAGCTTCCCGTCTTGCGCAAAGGCGGCACCCGCGCACAGCGCGACTGCCAGGACGAGGTTGAAGATGTATCCAATTCGTCGCATTAGCATTTCTCCTGAGAATTCCTGTAGGCGAGTTATTTCGGCACGTCCCGCGCCCTATCGGGAATGTGCTTGGCTAGGAACCGATAAAGTATCTTCTATGTGGCCCATTGTCAATGTCATTGAAACAAAAAGCGAAGATTTTGGCAAATCATCTCTGACTAAAAATTCAACATTCCTGCGCGGCCAGCCTCACGGTTTATACTGTGGGCATGTACAGCGAGATTGTCCTCCAACATTTTCGAAATCCGCACAATCCCGGAACTCTCGAGGACGCAACCACCACGGTTGAAGCGGTAAATCCCGTGTGCGGCGACATCTTGCGCCTGTCTATTCGAATGGCAGAGGGACGAATTTTCGCTGCGCGGTTCAAAACCCAGGGCTGTGTTTCATCCATCGCGGCAAGTTCGATGCTGACGGAAATTCTGATCGGCAAAACGCTCGACGAAGCTCGCACGATCACGCCCGAGAAAATTTCTACGGCGCTGGGCGGCCTGCCACCGGCCACTTTTCACGCGGCGGAATTGTGCGCGGATGCGCTGATGAAACTTCTAAGCGAACTCGGAGACAAAACCTGAAAAATCAGGGTTTGTCGCCCAGCGCTCTCCGCATCGTCTCCGGATCGTTCAAGTTCAGAATTACGCCTTCCTCTTCCGTGGGTACTTCCTTCAAGTCGTCCGCGTGCGCCCAGACGATTTGCCGTGCTCCTACATCGGCCGAAGCGGTGAGTAGTTCGTCGTACAACTTGGCGCGAAAAATCACGGGATGGCCGCGGCGGCCGTCGAATGTTGGCAGCACGATCGATTTGCCGCTGGAGTCGAATGCCTCAATCAAGATTTCAATCAGGTGCAGCGACACCAGCGGGTGATCCACGGGGCAGAGGAGCAGCCCTTCTGTGCTTTGCCGGGGAAAACTGCGGATGGCCGCTTGCAGCGACGAAAGCTGGCCTTTCGGCCAATCGGGATTCACGACGATGACCGCTGGTTCCACTTTGAGTTTCCCGCGAATTTCTTCCGCGTGCGCGCCGAGCACCACGCGCGTCAATCCGACGCGCGGGTGGCGAGTTGCTGCCAGCAGATGTTCGACGAACGTGAGCCCCTGGTAGGGAAGCGTCGCCTTCGGCTCTCCCATGCGGCGGGATTCACCGGCGGCAAGAATTACGGCGGCAAGCATGGCGTGTTCAGTCGTGTTGCATTGCGGCGAATTCCGAGAGCTTCACGGATTTGTGCTGCAAGTTCATGGCATTGCGGCGGACGGCGATCAGTTCGGCCGTAATGCTGACGGCGATTTCTTCCGGCGTGAGCGCGCCGATTTCGAGGCCCACCGGTGCATGCACGCGCTCAAATTTGTCGAGTGAGTGGCCTTCCTTCTCGAGCGCTTTATAGACCGACAGAACTTTGCGGCGGCTGCCGATCATGCCGATGTATCGCGCCGGAGTACCCACCGCCCAATCGAGCACGCGCATATCGTCTTTGTGGCCGCGTGTGACGATCACAATGTAGGTGGCGGCGTTCGGCTGAATTTTCGTGAACGCATCTTCATAAGTAGTGTGAATTTCCGAGGCCATCGGAAATCGGTCGGAGTTTGCGAATGTGTCGCGGTCGTCCACGATGCCTATGGCGAAGCCTGCCTGGTGCGCGATGCGTGCGACGGCCGTAGCCACATGGCCGCCACCAAAAAGGTAGAGCACCGGCTGGGGCAGAATCGGCTCGACAAAAATTTCGAGTGTGCCGCCGCAGATCAATCCCGCGTCGTAGCTCGCTTCGTGATTCAAATTGAATGTCATTTTGCGCGGCTGCTCGGTGCGGATCACGTCTTTCGCCGCCGCCCACACGTCGGCCTCGACGCAGCCGCCGCCAACGGTTCCCGCGATCGAGCCGTCTTCACGCACCAGCATGCGCGAGCTTTCGTAGCTCGGGATCGAGCCGTTGGTGTGCACGATGGTTGCGAGCGCGCCACGCTGGCCCGCCCGCCTCATGCGCACTATTTCTTCGAAGAGGTCAATCACGTGGATGCCCTAAAATGAGGGTACGGCGCGCGGTTGGCGGTGTCAATCGGCACACGCACGTGTCGACGCTCATTACTATCCATGCTAATTTTTTGGAAGGAGGTCAGGATATCTATGCCAGGCGGAGGCGGTCATCGATGGGAACCCGACCAGGATTTACCATGGCCGTCAATCGTCGTCTTAATTCTTGTTGCCATGAACATGGTAGTCGGATTTGTCCTCTTGTACACGATTGATCGATGGGCGAACCAGTTCGTAAGTGGGGAACACTGGTATGAATTTCGGATGAAGGGCGGTGCCATCTACTATCTCACTCCAAGAATGGGATGGTACATGGACCACGACGTTTTGCTGACCCTTGGGGGCTTCGGGCTATCTTTTCTTATTACTCTTCTGTACGGCGTTCGGTGGCATCGCGTTCGATAACCCACTGTGTAAGAATCCCCTCGCTGGACACGATGCGGGCGCGGTGCTAGTTTCTACTCGCTTCTCGACTTTCCGGAGATTTCTCATGAAGGCAATCGTTTATTCCGAGCATGGCGGGCCGGAGGTACTGCGCTACACCGACGCGCCCGACCCCCAAATCGGCGCAGATGAAGTGCTGGTCCGCGTGCGCGCCTGCGCGCTCAACCATCTCGACCTCTGGCTGCGCAAAGGAATCCCCGGCGTGCCGATTCCGTTGCCGCATATTCCAGGCAGCGACATTTCGGGAGAAGTGGCGCAGGTCGGGCAGAAGGTGACCAACGTGAAGGTGGGCGCGCGCGTGATGCTGCAGCCCGGAATTTCCTGCGGCCAGTGCCCGAAGTGTCTCGCGGGCGAGGACAATCACTGCCGCTCCTACACGCTTTTCGGCCAGATGGTGGATGGCGGCTGCGCGGAGTATGTGAAATCGCCCGCCGTGAATGTGGTTCCCATCGCTGACAATATCAGCTTTGAGCAAGCTGCTGCGTTTCCGCTGGTGTCACTGACGGCGTGGCACATGCTCATCACGCGCGCGCAATTGAAGCCCGCGGAAACTGTGCTGGTGCTAGCGGCGGGAAGCGGCGTGGGCACCGCGGCGATTCAAATCGCGAAAGCGACAGGCGCGCGCGTGATCGCGACGGCTGGTTCCGATGAAAAACTCGCAAAAGCCAAAGAACTCGGCGCGGACGCGGTGATCAATCACTCGAAGCAGGAAATTTCTGCCGAAGTCAAGAAGCTGACGGGCCGCCGCGGTGTGGACGTGGTCTTCGAGCACGTGGGGCAGGCCACTTGGGAGCAGAGCATCCGCAGCCTGACGCCCGGCGGGCGCCTGGTCACCTGCGGCGCCACTTCCGGCTACGTGGGCACGCTCGACATCCGCTACCTCTTCACGCGGCAGGTTTCGCTCCTTGGCTCGTTCATGGGGAGTAAGGCGGAGCTTTTTTCTGCGCTCGAGCTTCTGCGCCGCGGCCTCTTGAAGCCCGTGATTGACGTGGTGCTGCCGCTCGCGGATTGCGCCAAAGCCCACGAGCGCCTCGAGCATCGCGAGCAGTTCGGCAAGATTGTCCTCCGGATACCATAACTGGAGCGTAAACTCCTTAAGTCGAAACTTCGCACGTGGCGGAGGTTGGTTGTGGCAGACACGGATACGAGAGCACGGAGTGCTCCTCTCTGGACTCTTCTTGCGGGATTCAGCCTCGCGGCTCCTGTACTGATTGCATTCCTCAGAGGAACTGAAGATGGTCCATCGTTGGCTTTCCCTTTTCCGGTCTTGATATTTATCTCTGCACTGTCTTTGCACTGGGCGGCGGCTGCAGTCCCTACAGCGCTCTTCTTTGTTTGGAATCCGGGATTGTTTCGGGGTGACCCTCGGATACCGGGGAGGTCATACGGGTTGCTGGCCATTGCGGCAGTGCTAAGCGCTATCTGGTTTGCTATCGGATGGAGCTCCGGGCTAGCGGTCCAAGGTGCCACATATAATTACGGAGTCTGCGGATTCAACGTTCTGTGGATCGGAATTATGTGGGTGATGTTTGCCCGCAGCCGCAAGAGTGAGTTATCTTTTGGGACCAACTTACTCCTGCACTGGTTGTTATTTGCATGGCTGGGTTGGTATGCCTTCCCTTTCTTCGGCGAAATAACCTAGCAAGCTGGGTCGGAGATGAAGCTCCGACCCTTCAATGGAACCGATCATCTTTTCAAATTGCTACGGCAAATCGCGGGCGGGGACGCCGGCGCGAAGGGCGTCGTCAGTCACGCTATTGATTCGATTCTGCCGCAAGCTCGATTGATTGCCGAGGCGCTGCAGCAGGTCCGTCGTGAAGTTCCCGCCGTAGCCATTCGGGCGAAGTAGAGTCATGCGGCGCGCTGCGGTGTCTGCTTGCATTCCGGCGACTTCAGCCTGCGTCTCGCCTAATTCTTGTGAAAGCTGACCAACCCTGTCCGCCAGCGCAGCGCGCTCCTGCGCGGGAGTAAGGCTTGGCTGCGGTTGCGCGGCCTGCGCGATCGTTGAGGCATCGACGAAAATTCCGGGCGGCAAATCATTATGCCGCGCGGTGTCTTCGAGGTCCCCAATCTGTGCTTCGAGTTCACGACGGCGCGCGAGAAGCTGCGCGATGCGGTTGTCGGTGCCCACGCCTTCGCACGGCGCGTTCAAAATCAAACCGGTGCCGGCGCGAGGCGTATTGCCGGGCGCGCGGAATTGGAGCAGGCGCTGCGCTTCGGCATCAATGCTTGCAATCTCCCCACCCAACGAAACTGTTTGCAACGCGTACCACGCCGGATCCCTCTCCGGTGCGAGAGGCTCACGCCGCGCTCTGCGAACGGATGGAGCGGTTGCAGGTGCAGTTGGCGTGAAAGCAGAAACCGCCGCGGCATTCTTCATCTCGCCCGCAACGGAGGGCTTGCCGTACTTCGCTTCGAGATCATCGTTCGTGAAAATTTTCTTCTCGCGGTCGGGCACCGGCTGCTTCGCCGCCGCGCCTTCACCACCCGCATAGGCAGGAAGCGAAACGCCACAAACGAAAGTCGCGGCAAGTAGCGCGAAAATCGCGGAAAGGAATCGCGTGGGAGCGTTCATCGTGGGACCTCCGTGGTTGCGGGGGAGCCGCAGTATTACACAGGGTGCCAGGCTCTGACAATCAAGAACAAAACCAAGTAGTGGGTCAGTTTTCGATTATCATGCCCTTCAGCGCACAGCCGGTGGAAAGCTGTCTTCCGTGCAAGAGTCAAGGCTGTACGATTGGTTGCCGGCGCTCTTTCGCAAGCACTCGAACCGCTCGGCAGCTTGAAAGGAAGTCTTTGCGATGCGCAAGCTCCCGCGAGCACGAATCACTGCACCAGCGGTGCACGCATTTTTGTTCGCGCTTGCCTATGCCTTCTGGCTGCTCTTTGAAAAGGGCACACATAGTCCCGGGCGATTCGACTTACTTGCGGTTCTTTGGTTGGCGGATTTACCGATTTCCGTCCTCGCCTCCAGCATCACGTTGGGCTCCCCCCACTATGCAGGGTTCGCCTTTGCAGTATGGGGAGTCTTCGGAACCATCTGGTGGTATTTCTTGGGCATCTCAATAGAAGCTTGGGTCAAGCGTTTTTCAGGAAAGGCACAAGACCACGCATAGCTGGAAATCTGTAGCTCGCCCGATTAAGCTGTAACCGCAAACTGACCCACTACCCAAAACCAGGAGAAAGAGCCGGCGAGACGCCGGCGCTACCAAAGGCGTTCGCCCCAATACAACCTCTGTCGAGTACAGTCAAATCGCTATTGCTGGGTCTTTTCGGGCTTCCACGGTTCTACCCAATAATCGATGGAGAGCCACAGGCAATAAGCGTAGGGCATGAAAAGGAGCGAGAGCGGGACGGCGAAAAGTACCCACAGCCCGAACCTCACGTAGTCGGAGAGTCCCTGGACATCCGGGAGCAGCAGCGAAAGCAGAAAAATGGGAATCACGACGAGCAGCGTCAGCGCATAGGTGATGATCATTCCTCCGATGTAATAACCCTGCTCGCGGTAGTAGGGAAGGCCGCAGGCCGGGCAAGCCAGCCGGACTTTGTTGGGCCAGCGTTCGATCACCGCGCCCATCCGGCAGTTCGGGCACCGGCGGCGCAATGCGTCGCGGACGAGTTCCCAAAAGGGAGGCCTTGCGATCGATTTTCGCAATCTCAACATCAAGTATGCCAATCTCCGACGCGAACTACCTGCTCGCGAATTGCAATGATCGGCTCAAAGGTGCAAAATGTACATGGAGATCGCGAACGGTTCCATGTCTCTCGAAATTTCCAAAGGCGTGACGCTCGAACGGCCCGGGGAAGACGAAAACTTCCTGAAGGACGAAGGCATTCTGTTCGCGTCGCTCGACAAGCTGGTCAACTGGGGCCGGCGCAGCTCGATTTGGCCGATGTCGTTCGGCCTGGCCTGCTGTGCGATCGAAATGATGTCCATGGCCGCTTCGCGATACGACATCGCGCGATTCGGAGCCGAAGTCTTCCGCGGCTCTCCGCGGCAGTCCGACCTCATGATTATCGCCGGGCGCGTGTCGCAGAAAATGGCGCCGGTGATCAAGCAGCTCTATGAGCAGATGCCCGAGCCGAAATGGGTAATCTCTATGGGCGCGTGCGCCACTTCAGGCGGCGTCTTCAATAATTATGCAGTGGTGCAGGGCGTCAATCAGGTGGTGCCTGTGGACGTGTACGTTCCCGGCTGCCCGCCGCGGCCCGAAGCGCTGCTCTACGCCATTTTCCAACTGCAGAAGAAAATTGACTCCACGCGCGGCAGCTTCCTGAAGTCGCTCAATTTCGGCAACGCTTGATTTTCTCCCTACTCCGCAAGCATCAGGCACTCAAGGAATCCCATGACAGCCTTCAATGATCACCGCGAGGAGCTCGAGCATTACGAGACCATGATGGGGCCGCATCGCGGGCGCCTGGCAGTGACGCTCGACCTGCTGACGAATGCGCTGGTGCTCGTCGGACAGCACGGCGTCTATTGCCACACCAATCGCGACCCGAATCTCCCGGTGATGGATATCCGCATCGTGACGCAGGAAATTTCGAACGCGAAGGAACTAATTCAAAGTGTGATGGAAGCATTGCGCGCTGAAAAGCACGGCTGAAGATTTATTGCGTCGCCGCTACGCGTGGTGCGGGCCGCGGAGCACTCGCGCCGGCAGAAATATAATCGCGCGAACGAGTTCAAGCACCCCGGTGACGGCGATGCCCAGCAGCCGGAACGGCAACAGGATCAGCCACACAAATGGATATAGCACCAGCGCCAATAGCGCCAGCGGCCAGCACACCACGAACAGCAGGCACCAAATTAGAAATGTCGGCACGAGTCTCTCCTATCTTTCAGCGCTACGTAAATAGATACGAACGCAGCTTCGAATTCGTTCCCCGCCACCCGCAGGTCAACGATCCACTACCGCAGAAATGGATTGTGCTCGCGCTCTGCGCCAATCGTCGTTTCGCCACCGTGCCCGGGATAAACGACCACGTCTTCCGGCAGCACCAGCAATTTCTCGCGGATGGATTCGATGATTTGCGGGAATGAGCCGCCCCACAAATCCGTCCGCCCAATGCTCCCCTCGAAAAGTGTGTCGCCGGCAAGGAGGCGCGCGGGCTCGTCCGACTTTGCTGGGCTGTGAGCATGCGCATGGACCTCGTTTCCGGCGGCCGGCATTTTTGAATCTCCGCCGCGAGCACCTGCAGATTCTGGCCCTTCGACCACCAGGCTGATGCTTCCGGGCGTGTGACCAGGGGTATGCAGCACGCGCGCCGCAAATCCGCCCCAGCGCAGCGAGTCGCCTTCCTTCAGAAATTCGTCAATGTTTGTCACCGCCGGAGTGGGAACGCCCAGCCACTGCGCTTGCAATTCCAGGTTGCGGTAAAGCTCGAGGTCCGCTTCATGAATCAGCACAGGCGCGCCGGTAGCCTGATGGAGCGCGGCGAGACCGCCAACGTGGTCAATGTGCGTATGGGTGCTGACGATGGCGCGTACATTCAATTTGTGTGTGCGCAGAATCTCCAGGATGCGCTCCGCTTCATCGCCGGGATCGACGACGATCGCTTCGCGCGTGGCCGGATCGCCCAGGATCGAGCAGTTGCATTGCAACATGCCGACCGGTATCACTTCGTGGATCAGTTTCTGTGCCATCGGCGGCCAGTATAGCAGTAAATGTTTGAGCGCACGCCGAGCGGCGCTGCAGAGAGGAATCCCGTGCATCTGCTAATATGGGCTGTCGCGCGGATTTCGCGTGCCGCAATCAGTTGGAATCAAAATGGAAACTCCGCTCATCACCGTGCATCGGGAATCCGGCGTAAAACTCGCCGAGTTTTCCGGCTGCCTGCTGCCCGAAAGGTTCTCCAGTTTCGAATCTGAGTATCGTGCGGGGCATGAAAGCGTCGCCCTGTTCGATACGAACTGGCACGCCGTGCTCACGCTCGCCGGCCCGGACCGCGTGCGCTACCTGAATGCCATGGTCACGAACAATATTCAGAGCCTCGCGGAGGGCCGAGGTGTTTTGGCGCTGCTGCTGAATCCACAGGGCCACATCCTGGCGGAGCTTGAAGTGTTCAACCAGCCGGGGCATTTGCTGACCCGCTCGCATGCTTCGGTGCGCGAGCGCACTGTTTCTACCCTCGACAAATACATCATCATGGACAACGTCGATCTCGAGGACATCACGGAAGAGGTAGGCAGCATCGCGATCGAAGGGCCTCGCGCGGCTGTGATCGTCCAGCAAGCCTGCGGGTTCGCTCTCGAAGACCTCCCTGAAATGGCCATCCATGAGGCAAAGATCGAGCGCATCCCGTGTCAATTTCTCCGCCGCTCGCATTTCGGTCAGCCCGGCGCGGAGTTCGTTGTCCGGCGCGATCGGCTGCCATCGCTCTGGAACAAATTGTTGGCGGGAGTACAAGCACATGGCGGCGAGCCCATCGGCATGCATGCGCTCAACACTTTGCGTCTCGAGGCTGGCATCCCCTGGTTCCCGGAAGATTTCAACGAGTCAGTGATCCCACACGAAGCCGGGCTTGAGAATACGCACATCAATTTCACGAAAGGCTGCTACACCGGACAGGAAATTGTCGAACGCGTGCGTTCGCGCGGGCATGTGAACAGGCGACTCGTCACCCTGCGTTTCACGATTGCCGGCGCGCTGCCTGCGCCGGGAACAAAATTGCGCGCTGCCGGGACAGAAGTTGGGCACATCACTAGCTCAGCATACCTGCCAAGCGAGGGCGTCGCCATTGGCATGGGCTACGTGCGGCGCGAACACAATGCCCCCGGAACCGCCCTCGAATTCGACGGCGGCACAGCATCGGTGGAAGCTGCTCCCTGATTGGCAGCTCCCTGCGGCGGAGTAACAAAATTCGAATAATAGGAGGCTGACGTTGAAGGTTTTGGGAAGCATCTTATTTTTTCTAATTCTTCTTCCCCCCACAACATTCGCCGGAACCTCGCCGGGTCAAATGGGCGCAGTAGCTGTCTCTCCCGATGGCAAGCTCGTCGCAGTTGCGTTCCAGAAGGATCGCAACTCGTTCATTTATAAGATCTCTGTGGAAACTGGCATCGCGACCCGATTGACGAATGCAAAGAGTGGCTATGAGTCGAGTCCGTCCTTTTCGGCAGATGGAAAGCGAATCGTATTCACTTATTCACCCGGGGCCGACTCTCATTCTGTAATTGTCTTAATGAACATCGACGGCTCAGATGCGCAACAGTGGCCGCCTTCGGATGTCAGCGATATTTCCCCAATTTTATCGCCTGACAATAAGACTATTGTTTTCTCCCGGTCGGGATTCTATGGCAGCTACTCGCCTATGGCCCAGCCGCATCATCATGCGTGGAGGTTTTATGCGAGCGATTTAGACGGCAAGAATGTGCGCCAACTTACGAACGAGAGCTTTTACATGGCATCGCCCGTTTCTATATCCCCAGACAGCAAGAGCATGGTAGTGGTAACGGAAGGCACTGACACTCCTCCACAGATTGCGATTTATTCTCTTGATCGTCCCGGGCAGCCGACACTATCACTTCGCCCTCACGTTCCAAAAGAAGACGACCGCAAAAATCCAACTCGTACCTACCCCAATTACATGCCAGACGGGAAAAGCATCCTTTTTATGGCCGCCAGCAAAGGGAAACATGGATATGACTATGATGTTTACCGGCTAGATCTCGAAACAAACTCGCTCGAAAGACTAACCACTGGGAATGGCTATGCCACTGATCTCAAGGTTTCCGCCGACGGAAAGACTGCTGTCTTCCTTAAGTGGCGCTCCGATTCGCACGAAACACCGGTCCAGAGCGAGCTTTATCTCCTCGACTTGCAGACTCGCAAGCTCACGCCTGTCAAGGTTGGCGGTTTAAATTGATGGATATGAGGCGTGAAAAAGTATACAGCCAGCAGACCTAGTCCTAGAACCATCTATTGCGGGCTACGGAACACGCACACCCTGATTCCTTTACTCCGCTTGTCATCCGCACGATAATTTCGCCGGTCGCTATTCATGCGCAGCGCCAGCTCGCGACTGACGGCCATGGGGGTTGTAACTTGGGTCTCTTCGGAACTCTTGCCGGAAACCTGTCTGTCACTCCATCTATTCTGCTGGCGTGCAGGAATCGCAGAATCAAAGCGGATTTATTTGACCTGGGATATACTTCCGGGCAGCGGAGCTCAGATGTGGACGCTCTGTTTTGCTTGAGAAGTCCAGTCACGTCCGCTGTCCCCCAGCGTGGGAAAATATTCTTCTCAGAGACCGCCAGTCGGCGGCATGTTGCGGCTCTTAAAACATACGGGGTGAATGGACAATGAGACGTTCTGATCTTGTGCGCAATGCAGGGAAGGGGAAGGCTGTGCGCACTTCCCAAATCGTCTTCGGCGAGCGGCAGCATCTTTTGCGAGTGCTCGACTCTGTTGAGCGCAGCGCTCTGCCTGCGCCGCGCATGGAGCAGGAGCGCCGCGTGATCGAGCAATTGATTCACGCGCGCACGCAGGAGCTGAATCGCATCAACGCTGGCTGGGACGAAAAAGTCGGCACCGTGCTGAGCGCGGAAGTAAAACCTGAGTTGCTCGACCAGCTTTCGCGCCAGGCTCCCAGGGAGGATTTCTACCTGCTGCGCCTGATCAGCGAGCATCCGAAAGTTTCCGCGAAAACGCTGGGGCGCCTCTCGCATCACCCGTATTCCGCCATACGCGAAAATATCGCGCGGCATCCGAATAGCGATGCGTCCACGCTTTCGCGTCTGAGCCGCGACCGCACGCAGCCGCTGTGGTATCTGGTCGCCTTCAATCCCAACGCTCCGGCCACGCTGCGCAAGAAGTTGCAGGAGCGCATGCGGCGCCTGGGCGAAAAATCAGCCACGCAATAGCAGCACGGCGAAGAAAATTAGTCTCACGGTTCGATAGGGCGCTCGGTGTGGTGAGCGTCCTTTTTCTTGCCCGTTCCAGTCTCCGAATTCATGGGTTGAATCGCCCGCGGGGATTCTGAGTTAGAATCCTCCGGCATGCCTCCGACTCCCGAGCTGCTCAACATCGCCGACGAATTCATCACGCGCCCCGCCCGCGCGCATCCGAAGAAATTAGCCATTGTCGGTATTGAACGTCGAGCGACCTACGCCGATCTCGAAAACGAAGTAAACCGTGCGGCGCAGGCGTTACGCGATTACGGTTGCCGCCCCGGCGACCGCACCCTGCTTGTCCTTCCTGATGACGTCGAGTTCATCGCTTCGTTTTTCGGCGCGGTAAAGGTCGGCGCGCTCCCTGTGCCGGTAAATTCTGCCGCGCGCGCGAAAGATTATGAGCACTATCTCGCTGATTGCGGGGCGCGTTTCGCGATTGTTGACGCCAGATCGTTCGACGAGTTCCGACCGGCGCTCGCCGCCTCTTCTGTCGAATACACGATCATCACCGCATCAAAATCCCGCGTAACCGGCTCAGGGCGTGGAGCCACCATCGCATGGGAGGATTGGCTCCCGAGAAATCCGAGCGAGGTCCCCACCCATCCGACGGCAGCCGATGATCCCGCATTTATTTTGTACACCTCCGGCAGCGGCGGCGCTCCTCGCGGAGCTGTGCATCGTCAGCGCGACATGCTCGCAACCTCGAGCGCCTATGCTCACGGAGTTCTGGGCTTGCGCGAGGACGACATCACGTTCTCCGTCTCGAAACTTTTCTTCGCCTATGGCCTCGGCGCCGGAATGTATTTCCCGTTTTCAGCGGGCGCGGGCACGCTGCTGTATCCCTATCGCCCGCGCGCGGACTTGATTGGCGACGTGGTAGCAAAATACCGCCCCACGGTTTTCTTTTCCGTGCCCACTTTCTATGCCGCGATTCTGCGGGAAGCCGAAACCGGCCGTGCGATGGATTTTTCCTCGCTACGTTTGGCGGCTTCGGCGGGCGAACCCCTTCCAGCCGAAATCTTCACGCGTTTCCGCGATCGCTTTGGGATCGAAATTCTCGACGGCCTCGGCTCCACGGAAATGCTGCACATGTATCTGTCCACCCGGCCCGGGCAGACGCGTCCAGGTTCCTGCGGCCTCCCCGTCCCAGGCTATCAAGTGAAAATTGTTGACGACCATGAAAGGGAACTGCCGGACGGCGAGATTGGAAGCTTGTGGGTTTCAGGCGCAAGCCGCTTCGTCGAGTACTGGAACGCACCGGAAATCAGTAAAACGCAGTTCAGCGGCGAATGGTATCTCACCGGTGACAAGCTCGCCCGTGATGCGGACGGTCTCTATCATTACTGCGGCCGCGCAGACGACATGATGAAAGTCTCCGGCATGTGGGTTTCTCCCGCGGAAGTGGAAAACGCGCTGCTCGGTCATCCAGCTATCGCTGAGTGTGCGGTGGTCGGCCAGCTCGATTCCGTGGGCCTGACGCATCCCGTGGCCTTCGTCGTCCTCCGCAAGGGTGTCCAACAGCCGGGTGGAGCGATGGATAGCGAAATCGGTGCGTGGATGCGCGCTCGCATCGTGGGCTACAAGTGCCCCCGCGAATTTCGGTTCGTCGCCGAACTCCCGAAAACCGCCACCGGCAAAATCCAGCGGTACCTCCTGCGGTCGCGCTGAGGCTTCCCGGCATCTAAAGACAAATTGGCTCTTTACAGCTATAATTGTGCCTGTATATTGGCACCTAGGAGTGAGCCAATGTTTCCGCTCCAACTACAACCCGAAAGTCACATCCCGTTGTACGTCCAACTGCGTGACCAGCTTCGCGCACTTGTCCATTCAGGCGAGCTTCGCTCCGGCGACCGCATCCCCGCCAGCCGCGAACTTGCCACGCAGCTCGGCGTTCACCGCACCACCGTCGCCAACGCCTACGCCGAACTCGAATCCGAAGGCCTGATTCAGGGACATGTGGGCCGCGGCACATTCATCTGCGGCTCGCCCGTTCGGCAATTCACTCCGCCGCCCCGCACTAACGGCAATGGAAACGGCGGGATGCGCTGGGAGTCGCTTTTTGCCGACGACCGCGCCGAAGAAGGACTCAGCCGCTTGATGCCGGAAGTGGCGGCGGACGAAATCGCATTCGTCACCGCCCGTCCGTCCGAAGATTTTTTCCCCGTCGAGGAATTTCGTCTCTGCTGCAACGCCGTGATGCGCAATGAAGGTCGCCGCATCCTGCAACTTGGCTCGACCGACGGCTACGAGCCGCTCAAACGCGTCCTGATCGAAATGCTGCGCGGCGAGGGACTGCATATCCGCGGCGAACAGCTCCTGATCACCGGCGGCTGCCAGCAGGCAATTGATCTGCTCTGCAAAGCATTCCTGCGCTCGGGCGATGCTGTCGCGCTCGAGAACCCCGGGTACCCCGGCGCGATTGCGATTTTTTCTGGCGCACGAGTGCGCGCGCTGGCCGTCGGCGTCGAGACGGACGCGCGGCGCAACGGTTATCCAGGCCTTGACTTGAATGCCCTCGAAACGGTGCTGATGCAGAACCGCGTGAAATTCATCTTCATCACGCCTGATTTTCAGAATCCCACCGGGACCACGCTTCCCGTCGCCGAGCGGCGCCGCCTGCTTGAAATCGCGGCACGCTATCAAGTCCCGGTGATCGAAGATCACATTTACGCGCGGCTGGTCTTGCGCGGCACGGCCGTGCCTTCACTGAAATCGCTCGACCGCACCGGCAACGTAATCCACATCGACAGTTTCTCGAAGATTGCGTTTCCGGGCCTGCGCGTCGGCTGGTGCGTGGCGCCGGAGAGCGTCATCGAGCGGCTGCGCGTGGTGAAGCAAGCGACCGACCTTCACAGTGACCAGCTTTCGCAGGCAGCGCTCGCGGAATTCGTTCGCCGCGGGTATTTGGCCCGCCATCTCGCGAAAATGAAAAAGGTTTATCGCAGCCGCCTGGAAGCGCTCGAAGCTGCGCTTGAAAAGCACATGCCCGGCGAAACCACCTGGTCGCGACCTGAAGGCGGCATGTCGATTTGGATGACGCTCCCGGCCGGCCTTGACGCGGCGGAGTTCCTGATCCATGTGCGCGAGCGCGGCGTGCATTTCGTCCCCGGGCGATATTTTTATTATCAGAATCCGCAGCCGAACACGCTGCGCCTGGGCTTTGCCGGTCTCGATGAAAAACGCATCGCTCGCGGCGTCCAGACTCTTGCCGAGCTGCTGAAAATCGAATTGCGCAAACGGCAGCGCGGCGCGCGCAATGAGTCTTTGCAGCGCGTTGCCTTGATCTAGCGGACTGACGATGTTGCTCGAGCCCAAACCGGATAATCACTGCTTCGGCTGCGGCGGCGCAAATCCGCGCGGCATGAAGCTCACATTCGAGCAGGACGACGCTGCTCAGCGAATCAGCGGCCGCTTCCGGCTGGGCGCGGAATATTGCGGCGGACCTGGCTTCATTCATGGCGGCATCATCGCCATGCTGCTTGATGAGGCCATGGCCAAGGTCAGCCGTTTTCATCAGGTGCGCGCTGCGACGGCAGAGCTGAATATCGAGTATTTGAAATTTGTGGCTGTAGATCAGGACATCGTCGTGGAAGCGTGGGAAGTGGATAAGTACGGGCGCGTGCTCCAGCGCATCGGCGAAATTCGCAATCTTGCCGGAGAAGTGCTGGCGCGGGGACGCGGCCGCTTCGTCGAACTGGGTGCGGGCCGTTCCGCCGCAACTTCGGCGGCTGCCAAAAATGATTCAGGATCGTCATCTTAGAGTTACAAGGGAGAATGAGCATGGATCTGATGAACAATAATTTGTGGCGCGTGAAAGTGGGCCTGGCCGAAATGTTGAAAGGCGGCGTCATCATGGACGTCACCACCGCCGCGCAAGCCAAAATTGCGGAAGACGCCGGCGCCTGCGCCGTGATGGCGCTTGAACGCGTCCCCGCGGACATCCGCAAGGAAGGCGGCGTCGCGCGCATGGCCGCGCCGCGCATCATTCGCGAAATCATGGACGTTGTCTCGATTCCCGTGATGGCCAAAGTGCGCATCGGCCATTTCGCCGAAGCGCAGGTGCTTGAAGCGCTGGAAGTGGATTACATTGATGAAAGCGAAGTCCTCACTCCTGCCGACGAAGAGCACCACGTGTGGAAGCACGGCTTCAAGGTCCCGTTCGTTTGCGGCGCGCGCAACCTGGGCGAAGCTCTCCGCCGCATCGCCGAAGGCGCGGCTATGATTCGCACCAAGGGCGAGGCCGGGTCCGGCAATATCGTCGAGGCGGTCCGCCACATGCGCGCGATTGTCGGCACCATGAAGCGCCTGACCATGCTCGGCGAAGAAGAATTGGTCCATGAAGCGAAGGAACTCGGCGCGCCGTTTGAGCTGGTCGCCTGGGTCGCGAAGCACGGCAAATTGCCCGTTCCGAATTTTTCCGCCGGTGGCATCGCCACTCCTGCTGACGCAGCACTCGTGATGCAGCTCGGCGCGGAAGCCGTTTTCGTTGGCTCGGGCATATTTAAGTCGAGCGATCCGGCGCAGCGCGCCCGCGCCATCGTGAAGGCCACCACGCATTACAAGGACGCGAAAATTGTTCTCGAAGCTTCCGAAGAACTCGGCGAAGCGATGAAGGGACTAGACGTCCGCCAGATGGATGAAAAAGACCTCTTGCAGACGCGCGGCTGGTGAAGGGCAGTGGCTAGTGACGAGTGGCTAGTGGCGAGCGTTCGTGCGGTCGTCGCAAGCCTCATTATTTGAACGACTGGTTCGGTTTTTATCATCAGTTATCTGTGTTCATCTGTGGTTCCCAAGGTTTTGACTTATGAAAATCGGCATCCTCGCAATTCAGGGAGACTACGAAGCGCACGGCCGCGTGCTTGACCGGCTCGGCGTTGCGCACACGTTCGTGCGCGCCCCGAATGATCTCGCCGGACTTAGCGGGATCATCCTTCCCGGCGGCGAAAGCAGCACGCACCTGAAAGTGATGACCGAAGAGGGCTTGTTCGACGCGCTCAAGAAATTTGCCGCGGATGGCGGCGCATTTTTCGGCACTTGCGCCGGTGCCATTCTCCTCGCGCGCGAAGTCCATGGCCCATCGCAAGCCTCGCTCGCGCTGCTCGACATCTCTGTTCTGCGCAATGGCTACGGCCGCCAGCTCGCAAGCGATGTTCACATCGCGTCCACCAAACTTCGCGACGAACCACTCGAGATGGTCTTCATCCGCGCGCCCATCATCGAATCAGTAGGGAAGGGCGTCGAAATTCTCGCCCAAGACGCGGGCCATCCGGTGCTGGTCCGCCAGGGCCGCATTCTTGCCGCCACATTTCATCCTGAGCTGACCGACGACACCACCGTGCATGAACATTTCCTCAAGCTCGCGCGCAACGGCGCAAAATAATCTCCGACCGTCCTCCTCTCTGCCCTCAGCCTTCCTTTGTATCCTCTGTGTCATGCACTTGAACTTGGGCAGTTGAAGTAGAGCAACTCGTTGTCGTCTCGCCACCAATTTGCCAAAATACTCTCCGCCCATGCCCAAGCCGCTCAACGTACTCTTCGTCTGCATCGGCAATTCCTGCCGCAGCCCGATGGCAGAAGCCGTCGCGCGCCACGCCGCCCCGGATGTCATCGTCGCTTTCAGCGCGGGTCTCTCTCCGTTGGGCCGCATCCAGGATTCAACCCGCAAAGTGCTCCTTGAGCGCGGCATTCGCGCTGACGGCCTGTCCTCGAAGCATCCGAACGACGACACGATTCCCCAACCTCCCGATTTGATCATCAACATGTCCGGCTATCCTGGAAGGTCGATCTTCGCGGGCCTGAACTTCGAAGATTGGGACGTTGGAGATCCCTACGGCGAAGATATGGAAACCTACCGGCGCATCTGCGATGATATCGAAGCGCGCATCGCTGATTTGGCGGCGCGCCTCCGAGCCCGTCCGGAATAGCCATCATGCGCCGCGAAGCCACCAGCGTCTCCCAGGAAGACTATCTCAAGGCTATCTGGGAACTCGTGCAGGAAGAGCAGGTGCCCATCAGCGCGCGCCTGGCCGAGGACCTCGCCGTCACGCCGCCTGCCGTTACCGCAGCGCTCAAGCGCATGACCCGCGGCGGCTACCTGCACGTGCGCCGCGACGGCCGCATCGAACTCACCTCGAAAGGAAAAGAGATCGCGCAGCACCTGGTCCTGCGCCACCGCCTTGCCGAAAAACTTCTCACCGACGTGATCGGGCTTGAATGGTCGCGCGCCCACGAAGAGGCCGAGCGCCTCGAGCACGGAATCTCCCACGAGGTGGTGGATTTGCTCCTCAAGCGCTTTGGACGCGACAGCCGCTGCCCGCACGGCGTCCCGCTGTTTGGCGGCATGGCGAAGCTGCGCCGCAAGCATGGCGCGCAGCGGCTTTCAGACGCTGAGGTTGGCCATTCCTACGAAGTGATGCGCGTGTACGAAAAAGATCCCAAGTTCCTCGACTTCCTCGAGAATTTCGATCTGCGTCCGGGCGCGCGCCTGCGTGTCCATCAGCGCGAGTATGACGAGACCATGGCGCTCGGCGTCGTCGGCCACCGCACCCAGCGCATCTACCTCGGCAAGCCCGCCACCGAACGCATCTGGGTTCGGCGCCTCGTGTCCTAGTGGGCGTCCGCGTGCTCGCATCCCCGGCTTGAATTTTCGGTGGCGCGGGAGTAATTTCAATGGTGCCCGCGGATTGTCCAGCGATTTCCACGAGCCAGCGGATTCTGGCGCGCCAATGCCGATGAACTTGCAAGAACGCTCGAAGCCACTAATGTTCCTTCAAGATTCACACCAACAATTTCTAATTCCAAAGTAAAAAGGGAGAACGATATGGCCACCGCAGCTGTGCAATTGGATGACAAAGTTACATCGTTCGTCGCGAAGAAACAGAAACTGCTCATCAACGGGAAGTGGGTGGAAGCCGCTTCCGGAAAAACTTTCGCATCCTACAATCCTGCCACCGGCGAAGTGCTCGCCAACGTCGCCGAGGGCGATAAAGAAGACATCAACCGCGCTGTAAAAGCCGCGCGCGCAGCATTCGAAACCGGTCCCTGGTCGAAAATTCCGACTTCCGAGCGCGGCCGTATGATTTGGAAGCTCGCCGACCTGATTGAAAAGCATCTCGAAGAATTCGCGCAGCTCGAATCGCTCGACAACGGCAAGCCCCTGAAAATCGCGCGCGTCGCCGACGTGCCGCTCACCGTGAATCATTTCCGCTACTATGCCGGCTGGGCCACAAAAATCGAAGGCAACACCATCCCACTCACGGGCGCGCCGCAAGGAAAGTTCCTTGCTTACACTTTGCGCGAACCAGTTGGCGTCGTCGGCCAGATCATCCCGTGGAATTTCCCATTGCTGATGGCCGCATGGAAACTCGGGCCTGCTCTCGCCGCCGGATGCACAGTCGTCCTCAAGCCCGCCGAGCAAACTCCGCTCTCCGCTCTTCGACTGGGTGAATTGCTTCAGGAAGCGGGCTTCCCGGATGGCGTGGTCAATATCGTTCCCGGTTTCGGCGAAACGGCCGGCGCCGCGCTCGCCGCACATCCCGATGTGGACAAGGTGGCCTTCACCGGCTCCACCGAAGTCGGCAAACTGATCATTCAGGCTGCGGCAGGGAACTTGAAGAAAGTTTCGCTGGAGCTCGGCGGAAAATCTCCCAATGTTGTTTTCGACGACGCCGACATGGACTCAACCATTCCCGGCGCCGCCAGTGCGATTTTCTTCAACCACGGCCAGTGCTGCTGCGCTGGCTCGCGCCTCTATGTCGAGAAGAAAGCCTTCGATAAAGTGGTCGAGGGCATCTCGGACAACGCCAGCAAGATCCGCGTCGGCCCGGGCCTCAATCCCGACACGGACATGGGCCCGCTAGTTTCGGAGGAGCAGCTCAACCGCGTTTGCGGCTATCTCGACTCCGGCATGAAAGAAGGCGCAAAAGCAGTCACGGGCGGCTCGCGCCAGGGCACCAAGGGCTATTTCGTGAAGCCGACCGTGCTTGTCAACACCACCGAAAAAATGAAGGTCGTGCAGGAGGAAATTTTCGGGCCCGTGGTCACAGCAATTCCATTCAGCGATCCGAGTGAAATTGCGGCCACCGCAAACGACACAATTTACGGCCTTGCCGCCGGAATCTGGACGCGCGACATCAAGAAGGCTCACACACTCGCGTCCAAGCTCCGCGCCGGCACCGTCTGGATCAATTGCTACAACGTGTTCGACCCCGCGCTCCCGTTCGGCGGCTACAAGCAATCCGGCTGGGGCCGCGAAATGGGCCACGAGGTCCTCGAGAATTACACCGAAGTAAAATCCGTCTGCGCCGCGCTCTAACGCACGCATGCATGCAGTTGCGTAATCGCAAAAGGAAAAAGGCCGGGCAGAAATCGCCCGGCCTTTTTTTGTGCCTAATCTACGACTTTCCCTGCTCCTTCTGTTCCCTTAGCTGTTGCTTCCAGCCAAGTATCCGCGCCTTGTTGCCCGCCTCTTCCGCTTCCGGGACCATTCCTTCACGCTGGTACGCGCGCGAAATCGTAGTCCACGCGAGGATGTCGTCAGGATCGAGCGCCAAAATTCGTCGCGCCGCCTCGATGGTGCGGTCAAAATCTTCCCGGGCGTGGTACGCTTGCGCGAGGCCATGCAGCGCGTCCGTGAATTTCGGGTCAAGCTCGAGCGCGCGGTCATATTCCGCGATGGCTTCCTCGATTTTTCCCGCGCCGAACAAATCAATCCCGGCGTAGTAATGGTCTTCAGCAGTCATGATGGGCGGCGCTCCTTCGCTCCGCGCCGCGCCGCGATTCTATCATCCTCACTCCCGGGCAGTGCCCTCCACCCGGGACCTCTGCCATGCTGAACGCGCTGCGCTACTACTGGATCATTTCGAAAGGCTACCGCCTGCGCCCCTGGCGCTCCCCCTACATTCAATGGCGCCTCGAAACTTTTTTCGGCCACGATGCCGCCGACCTCGACGCGCGCAAATTCCTCTCGCTCCTCTGGCACGAACGCGGCCGCATGGAGCGCTTCCTCGAATGGGTCGCCATTCGTCGCCGCTCCTCGCAGCACCGGTCGTCCTGAGTCCACTCGACCTATCCTCCGCAGGTCTTGCTACTCCATTTACGACCGCACCTCGATTGGAGTGCGCGTCGAAAACAAAGCGAAGCAAGCATCCTGGGTATAATTCATGACTTTGCGTGTTGACGCGTCAGCTACGGAGATGGATAATCCGCGCGCCTTCCGAGCGCCACGGTTCCTTGCTGCCTCCCCCGGCTCGGGTCCGCCGTAAAGTACAGTCGCTCGGCAGAGATTCTGATCCAAAAATTGGAGGAACTCGATGCGATTCAGTCGCGTGGTAATTGCTGCGCTTGGCGTAGCGCTCCTGATCGGTGTGCTCAGCACGATTTCGGTTAAAGCAACTTCACCTCAACAGGGCTTAGTCACCGTGCAGCTCCAACGTGTCGGCACCAGTTCATTCGCCTCGGCGCCGATGGCAACCGACGTCGCAGGCATACCCGACGAGATTGACGCCGCCGTGAACGGCGACGACTCCGACGGCGGCAGTGGCACTGGCCTGGGAATATCGATTAACCGGTCGCTCCCCGGGACTGCAACCGGAAAGGGCAATTCTGTTAACTCCAAACCCAAATCAAATCCCGGGTTGGGCGTGCATTTCCAGGGACTGAATTTCCACGACCAGCGCTTCGCCAACGGCGGCAACCAGTTTTCCGTCGAGCCCCCCGACCAGGGACTCTGTGCGGGCAATGGGTTCGTCGTTGAGTCCGCGAACGACGTATTGCAGGTTTACGACACCGCCGGTAACGCCCTCCTCAACGGCGGTCAGGCGGTTGACCTTAACACGTTCTATGGTTATTCGCCGGCAATCGTGCGGTCAGGTCCGAATGCAGGCCAGCGCGGTCCGACCGTCACGGACCCGTCCTGCATTTACGACCAAGCCATCGGCCGCTTCGTCCACGTTGTCCTGACACTCGACCATGTTGGGTTGACCTCATCGCTCAACGGCAACAACCACCTCGACATCGCCGTGAGCGACTCGGGCGATCCGACAGGCACTTGGACGATCTTCAAGCTCCCGGTGCAGAACAACGGCACACAGGGAACGCCCGATCACCGTTGCAGCCTCGGGTTCTGCCTTGGCGACTATCCGCACATTGGCGCGGACGCCTTTGGTATTTACCTCACAACTAATGAGTTCTCCGTTTTCGGGCCCGGCTTCTACGGCTCCCAGGTTTACGGCATTGGAAATAGCGTCCTGACCGGTGGCGCCGGCAGCGCCGTCCTCTTTAACACACTCGGCGCGGGACCTGATGGCGCCGGCTTTACTGTTTGGCCGGCACAGTCTCCCAGCAATCAGTTCGACACCGACAACGGGGGCACTGAGTTCTTCCTCAGCTCCGATGCGGTGTTCTCAAATAACGGCGCCAGCAACACCATCCTGCTTTGGACCATGACGAACACCTCCTCGCTCAACACCGTTTCACCAGCACCAGCGCTGGGCATCTCGCCAATCGCTGTCAACACGTACGCTGTCCCTCCGCGTGCGAAGCAACCGGCTGGCGACCGGCCACTGTCGCAATGCATCGCGGACACGGTTATTCTTCCCAATTGCAACACGACCGTCGCCGGCATAGGCACCCACGACAACACCACCTTCGGCCCGCCAAACGGCAGCCTGAACTCCAACGACTCGCGCATGCAGCAGGTTGCATTCGCCAATGGCAAAGTATGGGGTGCTCTGGACACAGCAGTGAACGTTGGCGGCCAGGATCGCGCCGGCATCGCCTACTTTGTTCTCAACCCAAACTCGAAAAAACTCTTCGTGCAAGGCCAAGCAGGTATAGCGAGCACTGATCTAACGTATCCTGCTATCGGTGTGACGGAGAGCGGACGAGGCGTCATCGCCTTCACGTTGACCGGCGATAATGATTTCCCGAGCGCCGCTCTCGCGGGGCTGGATGCCATCGCTGGTATGGGAAACATCCAAGTTGCCGCAGCCGGCGCCGGTCCTTGGGATGGCTTCACCTCGTACGTGAAATTCGGCAGCGGGCGCCCGCGCTGGGGAGATTACGGCGCAGCAGCGGTGGTTGGCGGTGACGTTTGGATTGCTTCAGAGTACGTCGCCCAGACTTGCACTTACGCGCAGTACCTCACCATTCCGAGGGGTCAGTGCGGTGGTACACGTGGTGCACTCGGCAACTGGTCCACACACATCAGCAAAGTGACTCCGTAGCCGGCCCACCGGAATGCAACAAGGCCCTGGGGTCGCCTCACGGCCTAGTTGAGGCGAAGTTTAGCAGCGCGGGATTCTGACCTCTCGCGCTGCTAAACTCCCACGCGTTCGCGGGGGAGTGCAGCACGCGTCGCCGGTCCGAAGAGGGACGGGTCGGATTCTCTCACCGTGAAATCCCGCTCGACTCCGCGCAAGGTGCGCGGATGCCATAGTACAGCTCAGAGTTACTGCACGCCGCACCCGGATGAGTCCACTCCAAGCGCTATTTGACGATGACTTTGCCGCTGTGCGAGCTCGACGGAGTGAAATGGAGCGTGCGCGAGTAGAGGAGCAGATTCACACGAACTTCATAGTCAGCGGCAAGCGAGATGCTCAACATATCAGGAGTAAGCGTGCGTTGCACTGTTAGCTGCTGAGGCTCAAGGTGAATTCCATCTTCTTTGGCCTCCGCTATGACCCTGTCGCGCAATTCCTCTTCGGTATCCGCCGGAGCCAATCCGATCCGAAAGGCGCTCTGCACCGCGAGGTCCTGCATTTCGGTTTGCAACTCATAGTTGGCCAGATAGCTCGCACCGAACTGCCAGCAGACAAAGCCTGCCAACGAGAGAAGGACCAGTCCAAGGATGATTGCGAGATTTCTCATGCGCTCCCGTCAGTCTCCTAAGCATCGCAAGAGGATTCGCAATGCAACAGGGTACGCCCGCGTCGCATTTATTGTATGGCAAGCGTACGCGAAAATGAATTCCCCGGAGTTAAAGGAATAACTATTGGTAACGTAGATCTTCGCCAACTATTCGACTTCTTGTGTGAACTGGTCCGTTGGCAAGTCGGAGGGATTATTTCCGAACTCGTGGTGCTCCTCCCGCGATCATCGCCGGGAGAGATCCAGCAGCACCACATCAGAAAGATCCTGCGCTCGTTCGAGGACAACTTCGCGGCCGTCTGGGGAAATGTCGAAATCGCGAATGTCGAAGTCGGGAGGAAGGTTGGTCAACTGCCGCTCGGCGCCGGTCTCGAGGTCGATCAGCCACAGATTCTTATGCTGAATTTCTCCCCGCAGGAGCACAAGTGTGCCTCCTCCCGGAAGGAAGGCGAGATGTCGCGCCCCCCGAGTCAGGGTAAGGGGCGGCAATGAGTGTTCCGTCGCGTCCGCCGAGACGGCTTTCACCGAAAATGTTGTGCCGACGTCGGGTCCCGAGTAGACAATGAAGCGGCCATCGGGCGCCCATGTGGGATCGAGCGAGTACTCCTTCACAAAATACGCGGGGGAGCCGCCGTCGAGTGGAACGCGGAACAGGTGTGGAACGCCGTGATCGTTCACCGCTGAGGTAATTGATTGCCCGTCAGGAGCCCATGCAGGCGCGCCCCGCAGTTCGAGTGAGTCGGCCACAACCCGCGCGTTCGCGCCGTCCGCCTGCATCGTGTACATGAGTGTCTGACCGCCTTGCCGGACGGAGAATGCAATCCGCTGCCCATCGGGAGAGATTGCCGGGCCGCCCAGCAGTTGCGCTCCGCGCCCACTCCACAATTCCGTGCCAGTTTCGTTCGCGAGCTTCCAGATACTTTCGCTCGCGTCCGTCGCGGAAACATACAGCAGGTAATTTGGACCCAATCGTGGCGAGGATCCGGTGGCGGTCGTCAGTGAGATTCGAGCAGGCACCGGCACCTTCGCCGACGAATCAGTGATCCGCAAGCGCCACAATGTTTTCTTCGGCCTTGCCAGGGTGAGGACCAGGCGTCGGCCGTCAGCGCTCGCCGCCAACGACGTGTAGCGGTCAAGCCCGTAGCTCAATCGGTGTGGAATGTGCCGCTCGACATCCATGCTGTAAAGCCACGGCCCTGACCCATCGGGATCGCTAGCGAGATACATCAGCGTCCGCCGATTCAGCAGAACCGGATAAGTCACTCGCCCATTGTGCGACGTGATCCGTTCAGGAGTTCCCCCTGTCGACGGGATGCGCCAGATGTCCAAATGATCCGGCAGGGAACCCTGGACGAAGTAGATGAACGCCGAGTCGGGCGCCCAGAGCGGGAAGTGACAGTGAAGCCCGGCAGGAGCGGTTAAGATCGGCCGGCCCTCCGATCGCCGGTTGCCGTCTGAAACGAACAGCGGGTCACCCGCTCCGGGTGTGTGGTACGCCAGGTGCGTGCCGTCGCGTGACCAGGCGAGCTCGGCTGCGTCTTCAAGGAATGGCCTCGGCTCACTCCCTAGCGTTGGCACCACCCAGATGCTGATCTCGCGCCCGCTCGACTCGTTTTGTTTACGAATCCAGAACGTAATGAGAGATCCGTCCGGCGAGAACCCCAGAGTACGAACCGACGGGTTGACGAGTTCCGGCGCGCTCCCGTGGGTCAAGTTGTGGAACTGCCCGGAACCAACCTGCGTAACCCAGACGTCCATCGGTCCATCTCGGTTCGATAGAAACGCCACGAACTGACCGTCGCGCGACACCGCTGCGGCCTGCTCCACTCCATCGAAATCCGTGATCGTCTGAAATCGCGCGTCGGCGATCGGGTTTCGCCAGAAGTAGTCCGTCTTCTGTACCCAAAGACTGGCGCCAATTGCGACAGCGACGACCGTCGCCGTCAACGGCAAGATTAACTTCCATCTGGTTACCGGCGTCGAAATCCCCGGTGGAGGTGGAGCTTCGGCGGGATTGGGTGTGGCGGCACCGTTACCGTTCTCCTGCACCGGCCGAAGATTACGGCCCCGGGCCCACGCGTCCAAGTCCGACCGGAACGCATAGACCGATCCCATCCTGTCATGCAGGTGCCGGTGAACGGGCATCGCCTCCCGCTTCTCCCAACGCTGCACGGTGGTCACATCACGGTTGAGGTATGCCGCGATTTCCTTCCAGGAATCGAGGCGGTCTTCAGGTGGTCTCTCGGGTGGCAGTGTGTCCGGGGACAGCTCGCCCATCACACTCTCCTAATTGGTCCCTGCGTGCCGTAAGTCCAGTAACCCGATTGTAACTCTACCCGCAGGGCAACTGCAAAAGACTGCATTTCACGGCACGCCGGCAATTCCGCACCTTGCAGTTTGACGACACCCCCGGAAGTGTCCGATTGTCTCCGCGCGCCTCAAATGTGGCAGCGCCCGAAAGCATTTCTCGGCCCGCCAATCCCCCGCGTGTCCGTCCGCGGCCTTGCCGGCTGGGGAACATTCGGCGACCCAGGCGCCATTTTCAAATTTGGAGGTCTTTCATGAAAAGCAGAGCTTTCTGGTCGGCCGCTTGCCTCGTCGTCCTCTTGGTATTGGGAATGGGCACCGTCTCTCAAGCCCAGGCCCCGGTGCCCGAGCGCTTAAGCGGCATAATCAGTGACTACACGCCCCTTAACTCGAGTGCCAACCCCACTGGTCCGTACGAAATGCGCGGCCATTGGTCATTGCACTTGAACGAAGATTCCGGCAAAGCTGACTTTTCCGCGGTCATGGCCATGGAACTGTCCGATTACTGGGTTTTGACGACGAACGCAAATGTCGCCGATACCAGCGCTGGCGGAATCCGGGGCGCCCATACTCACCACATCACGTTGGTGGACGCCTCCGTCACATACCCCAGCACCGGCGGAATTGAAGTGAGTGGCCCGGTCACGGTCACGGCCAATGGGACGCTGGCGCCCTTTTCGCCTCCGGCTCATCCTCCGTCCTACCTTACGGTGGACATCACCGGCGGAAAGTACATCACGTATTCAAATTTCACGATGACTTTCACGGGTCCTGCAACGGGACATTTCGGCTCGCAACAGATCCACGGCGTCGTCCGCTTCGTTCCCAGTTCAGACGCCGATGATTGGGATCGGCGCTAAGGACCGCGGCCGCTGCTCCACCCGGTTCGCGGTTCGAAATGGTCCTTGCTGGGCGACACGCATGCATCAGCATCGGTGGCGGGCACCCCGGGGGGGGTGCCGTGCCCGTCCCGCTGCCTCGCGCCACCCAACACACGAACTCCTGAACGATGTGGGCTCACTAGAGACTTCCCTCGTTCCAGATACCTTTCGAGAACAGCCATCAGCATGCCACGTGCCGGTTCCGCCACACCCGCAAAGTATTCATCCACGATCTTCGCAGCGCCTTTGCTCTTTGTCACGGGAGTTTCGGAACCTCTTGGGGTTGAACTCTACAGATCTCCAAGCTCGAGATTCACGTCCGCGTTTTTCCAAGCGGCCTCAAACTCTTTCCGCACCCATGCCACGTCGGACACGCTGTTTTGTGCCTCCAAGCTTTTCAAGAGCCCAAATAGTGACCGTGGATTTCGAGGGTATTGTTCTAGATCGGCGCGAAATACTTTTTCCGCTTGCGCCGCTTCGCCGTTCAGCATCATGGCCGCCCCGAGCGATTCCCGTACGGGATAGAACCATTCGGGTGGTTCTCCATAGTAGAGTGCGTCCTGGATCCGCACCGCTTCTTCCCAGTAGCGAATCGCGCTTTCCTGATCGCCGTGAGCAGTAGCGATGCGGGCATCAAGTATGTTCGCCGCTAAAGCCAAGAATGAGCGCGCCTTGTTGGAATACATACTGAACTCCACGTCTGCAGGCGTTTCTCTGCGCGCTGCTTCCAGAGTTCTGCGCTCAATTTCTGCGATCCCGATCGCGCCTTTTGCGGCAGCGGCAGATCCGCGGGCGAAATGCCAGAATGCACTGGTCATCGCCAAGCTCGGGTCCGGCGGCGGCATCTTCAGGATTTCGTCCCAGTGATGAAACCGGACAAGGACGAAGATCGGTGTGGGCAGGTAGGGTTCTGCCACCAAGGGCATTTGGCGAACCATCGGGCGGATGTGTGCAGCCAGTTCATCGGCTGCCCGCTTCGCGTCTGCAAATCTTCCTGCCATACTATAGGCGGCGGCGAGGAAGTGAAGGTCGTGGGCGTAGTATATGATGTCGTACATGCCGCCCGTCGTGCCGCTCTCCCGCAGATAGACACGGTCTGTCTCAGCCGCCAGCGCATTGCTCCGGGCTGCCGCGGAGTAGTCTCCCACACGCATATAGATATGCGCGGGCATGTGCACCAGATGGCCTGCCGCGGGCGCGAGGGTTTCCAAACGCTTGGCGCTCGCGAGGGCCCGCTCGGGGTGAGGGGACGCTTCCATGGTATGGATGTAATAGTGATTCGCGCCAATGTGGTAGGGATCGCGGCGCAACACAGATTCCAGCACGGCAACGATTTCTTCCGTGCCTTCGGTCGGACGGCCGTCAAGGCTCCATAGCTTCCAAGGGTGGAGATCCATCAGGCTCTCCGCGTAAAGTGTGGCCACGTCGAGGTCGTCAGGGTCGCGCTTTGACAATTCTCGCATTGCGCTGGCGTACTCCGCGTCGAGTTTCCTCAAGTCGGCCTTGGAGTCGGAAGAGTAGCGCTTGGCCAAAGCCTGAATGTAGGCGCGCTCGCTTTCCGTCGCGCCCGGAGCGAGTAGCAACGCCCTCTGCACGGCTTCGTAGGCAGCCTTTTCGTGAGCGGAATCAACATCTAGATTGATGCAGGGGCCCAATGCCAGCGCGATACCCCAGAAGGCCATCGCTGACTGCGGATCCAGCTCTGTCGCCCGCCGGAACGATCGAGCCGCTTCTTCGTGGTTGAAGCCAAAGACCAGCGTGAGTCCCTGATCGAAGAAACGCTGCGCTTCAGGGTTCTTCGTGGAAATCGCATGGTGATGGTTGCCCAAACCGGGGATCAGGGTCGGCGGCTTTGACTGGCCGCGCAGGACACTGGCAGTTGCAAAAACCACGAACACAAGAGCGAGAACTTTCATCCGCGTTCTCCCGGCGTTCAAAGCAAAGGACACAACTTCCTCGCCGTTCAATGTGCCTGAACCGTGCTTATATCACAGGATTGTGGCTGCCCCGCCAGTCGCAAAGACCACCAAGCCATTCATCAACGCCCTTCGCCCTTGGTAGCACAGACACTCCTGTCTGTGCTCTTTGCCGTTGTGGTGCTTTCGCACCTTTGCCATTCGCCGCAGTCTTGCCCCTTCCCGTTTTCTCTTTCTTCATGCGCGCCATGCGGGCGTCTCTTGTCCATCTTCGCATTTAAAAAATCTAGACACGAGGTGCCCTCGCAGTGTAAGAGTTTGGGCACTCTTGGGGATGATCGGCGTTCTTCGCGCTATCGGGTGCTGTCCTGATTTGGCCTTTGGGATAAAGGAAGATGGCTGGAGCATCATTTCTCGACATAGCAAATGAAATCAGCGACGCGACTCGCGTCCTCAGCGATGCCCCCGACGTGCGCCCGGGGAAGCCGGTGCACATCAGCGTTGCTCCCGGTTTTTCACCGACTCTCGGAGGCGTGATCAATCTAGCGCAGACTCTCACAGGCGGAGCAATCGGATCACTGACGGGATCGATTACCGGCGCCTTACTCGTCGACAAGGTAAGCTTCTCGGTTTCCTATGGCGTGTTTCAGGCTGACGGCACGACCCCGGTTCAAGCTACGGATTTTCATCGAACCCCCCCGGCGGTCGCGGGGGTTCCCGATCCCCTTGATGTGGCGTTCCTCCTGAAGCCGCCCGTGAGTGAGAATACGGTCTTAACTCCTCCGATTCAGTACCACATTATCGTCACCATAACGGTCGTCGTGGAAGGGATTCCCGTTAGCAAATCCATCGATGTCCCTGTCGCTTTGCCCGCCCTTCAGATACCGGCAATTGCTGTAATTGGCCGCCATGCAATGGGCGGCGGTCCGCCGGCGGCGTATACCATTCCGACGTACCAGGGTGACGATCCAAATTGGCTTGCGATTATGGTAAAAGCTGCGTCACCCGCCGCGAATTTGGGGCAAGTTGTATCCACCATCAATTCCTTGATGGAGGCGATCCAAGACCTTCAGTCCGTTCTTGATTTCACCGGCAATTTCTTCTCGATTCTGAAGCTCGTCGCAGACGGTATCAACAAAGTCCCTCTTGTCTTCATTATCGTTGGGAATTGGAAAGACATGAGCGATCCGGGCGGGTTCGACGAGGAAGCCAGCTCACTCATTCTTCTCGGGGTGCGCGGTCAACAACTTACTATTTACAAGGACGAAGATTTCGACAAAGGTGGACTTGACGAAGAATACAAGCAATTCACAGTGGACGACACGCCCTTTCCCGGTTCACCCGTCGGGTTCCTGGTTGTTCCCAATTTCGACGGAATCGACTATGAGACCGACAGCGGGGACAGCCTGAACAACAGTGCCGACAGCATTCGGTTCGGGGGAGTGCCCTAATGGCCGTGCTCGATGTGTGGATCGCAAAGCCCGGTAATGCTTGCCAGATGGACGATGGCCCGTGGTTCGTCACGATTTTCGATGCCCACGGAAACGTCTTCACGCGAGCGGGCAGCAATTACAGCGGCCAGCCGGCCCCACAAGGTCATTGGTCGGGTGCTGTTCCGCCCGGCGTATACGTTGTTCAAGCAGTAAGCAAAGCTCGAGATCTTTCGACCGATCACGCGATCGTGTCTGTGAATTGCAATGACACGGCGTGCGTCCGTTTGTACGTGAGTCCAAAAGGCGGCCCCTCAGGCGGATGCGACATCAAAATAAAACAAGTAATAGGAATCGCATCCAATCCCACTGCAGCAGTCGCCACTGCGATCCGTGTCACTGGGACCGCGCAGAACTGCCAGGAAGTGCTGGTGACGATCATCTGTGGCTCAGGCCGCGGTCAAAAAACAGCCACCGTTCAAGGCGATGGCAGTTGGGAAGTGGACGTAAGTATTCACGGCGGATGCCGCTGCGGCGGTTCGTGCCAGGTTACAGCGCAATGTGTGCAGAATGAGCGCTGCCGAGATGAATACTCCACACCCAGCCTGAAGTGCTCGGAATGAAGGCGCGGCTCGGGAACTCATTGGAACGCAATCGGCAGCGGCTTGCCGGTGGGGAAGTGGATGGTCCTTTTCATTGTTGAAATACCCTTCAGTTCCTTTTTAAACGCCTCAATCACCGCCGCCGTCGGAAACAAACTGCGCTGGTCCGAAAACGCCGCGAACCACTTTCAAACTTTAGGGCAGAGTCCCATTAAGTGTGCCGTCCAGACTAACGCAACCGGCAAGCGCCGTTGTGATAGCGTCAATACTAGCGTGGGCGGCGATGCCAAGGTCAACTGTGGCGTCAATTGGAGGGAGCTTCAACCCGATCGTCGGACCGACAACTCCCTTTTCTTGCAGCGCCGCGATCTTCACTGTTCCCAACTTAATTGAGATCAACGGCAACAGCAACGCAGCGGCCGCTGCGACATCCGGTGGGAGTGGCTGCACGGGAGTTGGCGCACCTCCCAAGTGAATAGGCCCCCGGCCCGGCCCGACTGGCGCGGACAGTTTGATGCCCTCAAATACTCCAGAGACGGCGCCTACAATGCTATCGCCAAGATTCTTTAATTTGTCGATCCAGTCTTGTCGAAGTCCCTCGACCTGTTGAATCAGTTGCCCGAGCAACCCTGGTGCGCCGCTCAGCAGTAACGCCAGTAGAGTCAGAAACTCTGGCGCCACACCAATCTCGACTGTGGGAAGAGAAATTGCGATGGGAGACAGTGTGACCGTCGCATCGATTTCCTTGGTTTGCAGTGATGGTTTTCCGGTCACTGCGACAGTCGCAGTCGTCGGATTGACCTGAACTGAAAGTGGAGTCGCAGTTTTGCTACAGACGTTTAATGTGCTCGCCAAAGGCATGATCGTCTAACCTCCATCAATGTATTTGGTATGCAAATTCGATTGAGATTGTCTCGCCAATGTAACGGGGCTTCGCAAAACCGTCCCGGCCCAGGGTATTAGTTTCGCGCCGAGCAGGCTCCTGAAACGGTATTTGCACTTCACTTATTCGCGGATAGGACAGCGAGGCTAGCACAGACACTCTTGTCTGTGCTCATCGCCTTTCCCTGCCCTTGTAGCGCCGGCGTCTCGCCGGCTCTTTGTTCCGCTCCTCGTCTTTTCATTGTCATCCCGCCTGCCCTGAGCGAAGTCGCGAAGGGACCGCAGTGAGGGATCTGCTTCCTACTGCCTGCCTCTTGCCTTTCGCCACCCCTGTAGCGCTGGCGTCACGCCGGCTCTTTGTTCCGCGCCTCGTCTTTTCGTTGTCATCCCGATGGAGGACGCCTGCCCGCCGTAGCCTTGGCTGAGGTGGGCCTTCCGGCCGACGCGCGCCGTTTGCGTCCCGAATGCTCTCGCGGGAAGGGATCTGCTTCCTACTGCTTGCTTTTTGCCTTTCGCCGCCCCGGGAACGCCGGACTCCGTCCGGCGGTTTGCCCTCCTCTCCGCCCTTCGCCTCCCCGATTTCTCTTTCTTCATGCGCGCAATCCTACGAGAACTGCCAATTCAAGTCTACGTCTCAAACCCCTGAGCACCCGTTCGCGCTTGTATTGCGCGCGGCCGCTCGCATTGCATGGGTCACCCGGCGCGAGTGAATGGTTCGATTCATTCCTCTTCGGGTAAACTTACCTTAGTCGTACAATGCGCCAGCCGAGGTTGCCAAAAATGTACTGGAATCAAATTGTGAACCTGGTTCGAGAATCCTGGGGAGCAGTCGGTCCATTGGTAGGTGTTGTGATTGGAGCTTGGATTACGATTCGAAATCAGAGGCGACATTGGGTGATGGATAATAAGCGAGCGGAATACAGGAAACTTATGAGCACGCTGACGCGGGCCTACACCACGCTAATAAATGCTTATGCAGGAGGCGTGCTGAGCGGGAGAGACGAAAGGCAATGCGAAAAGCTGAGGCTTGAAGCGCTGAACGTGATTCGTGATCGCCTCTTTATCGCGCAAGATGTTGCGGAGTTGGACATTGCAAAAAAATGGTCGAAGGCGGTCAGCGCTCTCAATATCGGGGGTAATTGGCGTCCACTCGAACAGGCCTATCCTGAAATAGCGGAGGCCATTCGGCGCTCAGCTTCAAAAATAATGATGTAAGGTTTGCGAGCAACTTTGGCATGGCTTTGTCAGTCTGGTTGTCTATGCTTCGATTCATAAGAACGGGAAGCCAAACCATCTGAAGTTTTATAGTTACGGGCGACGTCGAAGTCTTCTCAAGGTTGACTAGGCAAGTGTGCAATCACGATAACAGAAGGGCAATTTAAAAATGGCCGAAAATAAAGAGTGTCCGTTGTGTGGTGGTTTTCCAATCCACTATGGATTTGATTTAGCCCGAGACATGATCGGTGTCAAGTGCGAGCGGTGCGGGCTATTTAAAATTAGCCTAACCGCGATGGCAGGACTCACAAAGGAGCAACGCGAAGGGCTGTCTTCAGCCTGTCGCCGGGCCAGCTCTTCCGACCATCCGATCGAGATCCTCTCTTCGAATGTGGAGCAATTATTGAAATCTCTACCTCGCTACTCTCCTTCGGAGAAGTTGGACAACATGCTCAATTTGCTCTGTGAAAATACTTCAGCTCTTGGTGAACACTCCGGATTGGACTGGCGGCGTGATTACCCGTTACTTGTACTTTCGCGACCCAATAGTGAGCTCCCCTATTTGAACGAGGAGCTTAAACGGCGCCAATTCATTGACCCGGCAGCAAGCAGTTCGCCGCGGGTAACGATGAAGGGTTGGGAACGCTATGAGGAAATAAGCCAAAAAGGTCGACCGTCAACGAGATGCTTTGTCGCGATGTGGTTCGATAGCACGATGAACGAGATCTGTGACGGAGGAATCGAACCCGCGATTAGAAAGGCGGGCTATGATCCGTTAAGAATCGACAAATCCGAGCACGTTAACCGAATCGATGATGAGATTATTGGCCAGATCAGGCGATCCCGATTCATGGTTGCAGATTTCACCGGACAGCGACACGGCGTGTATTTCGAAGCGGGTATGATGCTTGGTCTCGGTCGAACTGTCATTTGGATGTGCCGCAAGAAAGAGCTCTCGGAATCAGGCGGCCTGCATTTCGATGTGAGGCAATTCAACTTTATCGACTATGAATCGACTGACGAGGCGAAAGAGAGATTATACCGACGAATAGTTGCTGTAGAAGGAGAAGGCCCCCACGCACCCGCTTGAATGATGCGAGTACTGCAGCGGGTGGCGGTGGCCCGCCCTTGGCTTGAATGGTAGTTGAATTTCCGGGTGGCCCATGGTTCGGCCACGCTCACCACAAGTTCCTTCCCGGTTTTGGAAGGGTGGGTCTTTCTTTTGCCTTGTCGGTCCCGGTCTAGACTGTTCCGCGATCCATTCTTCCTTGACATATAGTAACTAATATGATAACATCATCACGCCATGACTACTCAGAGCCACACGAAATCAGATCCTGCGGAGGGAGCGAAGAACCCGCTGATACCCGACTTTCTAATAGCGAATCGTGTGAATAGAATTCGTTGCAACTGCCTGGAAACAAAGAACGGAAACCATTTCTAATAGCGAATAAAACAGGGGTTTCCGCTGCGGACAGTTCGGCGTATCCGGAACCCCAATCATGTGCCCAGCTGGACCCGCCCGGAAGGCGTATAATGGTTGCCAGCGGTGCGGCTCCCATGCACGACCTGAATATCCTCCAAAAGACTGAATCGCTCCACGAAGCGCGCTGGTGGGAAACCGACGCGGACGGCAAAGCCCACTGCTACCTCTGCCCGCGTCATTGCCACATCCGAGCAGGGCAGGCCGGCTTCTGCTTCATCCGCGTGAATGAAGGCGGCAAACTCTACAGCCTTGGCTACGCCCAGCCGGCAGCGATCCAGATTGATCCCATCGAGAAAAAACCGCTCAATCATTTCCTCCCGGGCACGAAAATATTTTCGATGGGCACGGCAGGCTGCAACATGGGCTGCTTCTTCTGCCAGAACTGGGACATCTCCAAATCCCGCGCGGACCAGGTGGCATCGTCCTACGTCCCGCCGGAAGATGTGGTGCTCCTCGCGATTCGCAACGGTTGCCCATCGATCGCCTTCACCTACAACGAGCCGACGATTTGGGGCGAGTACGTCATCGATATCTGCGCCGCCGCCAAGGAATATGGCCTCAATACCGTGATGGTCTCGAACGGCTACATCACCTACGACGCGTTCCACGACATCTACGATCATGTGGACGCAGCCAACATTGATCTGAAAGCCTTCACCGAAAAGTTCTACGGCCGCATCACGCTCACTCATTTGCAGCCGGTGCTCGATACGCTGCTCTGGCTGAAAAACGAGACCAACGTCTGGTTCGAGATCACCAACCTGGTGATCCCAACCCTGAATGATGCGCCCTCTGAATCGCGACAACTCGCCGAGTGGGTGCTCGAGCATCTCGGCCCCGATGTCCCGCTCCATTTCACCGCGTTCCATCCCGACTTCAAACTGCGCGACAAGCCACGCACTCCGCCCGAAACCCTGCACCAGGCTCGCCGCATCGCGCTCGAAGTGGGACTGCACTACGTTTACGAAGGCAACATTTTCAGCGACGGCGCGCACACCTCCTGCCCATCTTGCAAGGCGCCGCTGATTCGCCGCTCCTGGCACGACGTCGAGCAAAACCGCCTGAAGTCCGGCTGCTGCCCGACATGTGGCCTGGCCGTCCCCGGCCGCTGGACCAACCCCCGCGGCCGCACTCCCCAGAAGATCCACGACCGCGCCCGAGAGGTCGCTGCCGCCAAATACCCTCATCTAAACCTCTAACCACCCCCTTATCAGGCGAGTGCCATTTTGGGAACATATTCAGTTCCAAAATGAAACGAACCTTGCTCGCCATGCACCATATACCAGGACCGACCAGGGGGGGCCAATGTCATCATCCATCCGTGGGGGACAAGGGCTACGCTGCCAGAATCCAGACTGTGGCTGTGAGATCGTTGTCACCAGGACGCCATCAGCCCCACTTCCATTCAACCTGCGCTGCGGCTGCGGCTCGGAGATGAAAAAGATATACGTCAAACCAACAATTGTTTCGCGTCCTCTGAGTTCCGCCGAAGCATCTGATAACATCGGGTGATCCGGGGCTGAAGACGTGAGTCATTCGCCTCGGGCTAAGGAGGCGAGCATGTCCGAAGTCGTTTACACATCCAAAGTAAAAATTGAACGGAAGGTCGGTCCGTTGCGCATCGCCCATCTGCCGGGCGAAGCGAAGCCGGTAATTTTCAGCGTCCACGGCGCGATCGCGCAGCATTACAAAGTGGATCCTTCGAAGCTCACCGAATCACATGCTTCTACAATCGACTACGTGATCGCTGCAACCGCCGGTTGAATGATGGGCACCTTTGGCGGCGCGCTGGAAGCGCGCAAAATCGATGCAAGCAACGGGCGGTTGACAGCGGATGTGACCGGCGAAGTCGAGCAGGAGGATGGCGTGCTGGTGATCCGCCGCATCCACGTGGCCATGAAGCTCGTGGCCTCGGAGGAATCGCGCGAGACCATCGAGCGCGTCCACGGAATCTACCCGATGAATTGCCCGCTCTATCGCACGCTGCACAAAGCAATCAAGCTCACTTCGTCGTACGAGCTGGTTGCCGCCGCGGCGACCGCGAGCTAAGTGGTTTGCCAGAAGTCGGGATCGTGGCCGGGGAGTTCGGGATTCGTGCCGGGCTTGAGGAAATTGACGCCAACGCGTGCTTTTCCACCGGCGCGCTTGCCGATGTGAACGACGCGGCATTCGCGCTCGGCCTGATTCCGCATGTTGGTGACGAACAGGGCTTGGCCGCGAACAACAAGCGTCTCGAGGCTGAACGCGCAGCCGTCTTCGTTGATGTCCAGTGTTTCAGTTTCTTCGTGGAAGGGTTGCTTGTCTGCGTCAGAGCCGTAGATAAGGACGGGAACCGGTTGCGCCCAGCGTTGACTCTTGCGCCGCTCGGAGCCGTCCTTCTTCGCAAGCGCTGCCTTGCGCGAGCGCGCCTTTTCTTTTTCAGCTTCCTTCAGCGCTTCCCAGATGCGGCTCACCGAGCCTCCTCTGTGCCGATCCCAAGCCGTACGCCAAGACTCAAGAGTAAATCCTCCCGGCGTCCACTGGAGGAAAGTGTGCAAAGGTGTACTCGAATAGGTAAATGCGTGGGGCGCCGGCGTTACCGCGGCCAGAAATAATATCCGGGGCCGATGCGCAAGTGGTGGTGCCAGGCAAGCGGAAACGCCCAGAAGATCAGTGACCCAAGAATGGCCTGGCCGATCGCGAGGGGAATGATGTTGCGATGGCGCGCAAACAACCAGGCCATCGCCGTCCCGCCGACGAACGTCAAGGGAACGAGCACCGGATTCGGCAAATGGCACGCAGCGAATATCGTTCCCGTCAAAATCGCTGCCAGAATTTCTCGAGCGGCGCGGCGATTTGTCGCCGGGGTTCCATCGCTGCCTGGGTCGGATTCGGGACCCAGAAGAGAGAGCATGCGATTCTGAAACAGGGAATTGAGGGCCACCTGTTGCATCAGACAAAAGGCGAAGTAACCGCCCAGTCGGCGCCAGTGAATGAAATTCGGCGGCAGTTGGCGCGGCACTCCGAAGGCAATACCGATGATGACCAGCACTGCGCCCAGGCCGCCTAAAACGAGGGCTGCTAGTTTCGTCGCGGGCCAAAGATTATCGGCGCGCAAGCCCAGCGTCTTCGGCGTATCGCCGTGCAATAAAAAGCTCGCGGCGATCCAGAAAAGAAACAGAACCCAACTCCAGGGAGCCGTGAATTGTAGTTGCCAGATGAACCACAAAACAAAAACAGGAAGAAGTGTGACATCAGCTAGCGAAAGCCAACGGAGCAGGCGTGTATTCATGGCTGGTGGGAAATTCCGCTGGATACCGCAGCCAAGCGGCCGACAAGGAGCGCGAGCTCTGTCTCGTTTACCATAGCGTCGTGCTCGAAATATTCGCTCCAATCAACATCGGGAAATCCCATCCGTGTCGCGATCGAGGGAAGGTCATTGCGCACAGAAGCGGCGTCGCGGTTCCGCATTCGCGTGAGCGCTTCATACACCACGCGATTTTCGGGTGCTCGCCACGTGTGAAGCGCAAGCTGGGTCATCGCCACCTCGCGGTCGCGCGCTGGAATCTGCCGAGAGCAGAGGGTGCGCAGGATGCGCCGCTCCAGTTCCAAAATCGAGTCCACATTTCCATTGGAGTCAGGCAGCGTGGGCATGGTTGGCCGCGGGAAATCGCTTGGTAATTTACCACGCGTTTGAAGATGAGAATACCACGCGCGCCGCTGAGCCGCGATTCCCAATTGAGATATGAATGAGCGGCGAGAATTATTTTCGGCTGAATAGCCGCGAGGAGAGTTCAGGCACACGCAACTGAAGGACGGAAGCCGAAGGGTTGAAATCCTACGGGTCTAGGCGGCGCTGGAAACCACCGGTCGCACGAAGTCGATGCGATCGATGGATGCAGCAACGGCGTACAGCGGTGTAGCGTCTCCACCAAGTTCGGAAACGCGCAGGGCCTTGGCGCTGGCGCGAACCAGCACGGACATTCCTCGTTCTCTTTCGGCGGGCAATGAAAAGGTCAACTCGACGCCCGACCCCGCTTCGATCGGAACGTTTGAATGGAAGAAGATGCCGGAGCGGGAGACATCGCGAAGCTGTCCTGTAAAGAATTCAGCAGGCCGATTCCGCGAGAGGCACACTTGGACCGGCAGGAAGATTTCGTATCGCCGTGCTTTTCTGCGTTCTCCCATAGTCCACCTCTCATAAAATGAGATGCACGGAGGTAGCCAGGAGCTACATAAATGAAATGTGTTGTTAATGAAGGGTTTACAGAGACGTACTATGAGAAGAAACGAATAACATCGTGCAAAAATTTCCTACTCCGGGAAATTGATGCCTATCAAACCTAGTTCTTTGGTTCTAGAACTAATCCCGCAGCTTGGTGCGTCGAGAGGACTTCCGCCTAGGTGCTGGCCTGTTTCCCAATTTGACCTCTTCCTCAATAGCGCGGACCGATTCAGGCGAGATTTCGATAAATTCCACCCCAACTCCGACACCCGGCAGGCAATAGCGGACCTCACAGCGGGAGCGGATTTCGACCCCGGTCAGCGCCAGCCGGAATTGGACGATCAGGACCGCGCCCTCCGGAAATTTGCGGTTCGTATTGATGAACATACCACGGGCGCTTACGTCTGGTGGGCGCGTGAGAATGTCTTCGCTGAATCCTTCGTACGTGACGGAAAGTTCTCGAAGGCTGGAGAAGCGGGGGGCGAGCCGGGCTGCATTCCAGTTTTTTGCGTGGCCGTTGCCATTTTTTGCGGCGCTCATTCTTCGCGCGCTCCTTGCCCGACCATCGAGTGGTGGGCGGGGCGCGAAGGGTCTGCGCCACTTTTCTTTTCGCCACAATATGGGCAGAAGACAAAAGCAGGAGAGAGTTCGTGATGGCATGCAGCACAGTGGGAAGCGCTGATTTGCTCGAAGGGAACCACGCGCAGTACTTCATCCAGTGTCGTCAGTCCCTGAAGCACGCGATCGAGCGCGTACTCCTGCATCAGTTTCATTCCGTTGTTTCGCGCCAGGGTTCGGATTTCATCATTGCGCCCGCCCGAGCGAACTGCTCCGCGAATGGCGTCGTCGAGCACCAGCATTTCGTATATTCCGATGCGGCCCCGGTAGCCAGTCAGGTCGCAGGCGTCGCATCCGTTGGGAAGATGCTGGATGCGCGGTGGATTTTGAATGCCGGCTTGAACGAGCCGCGAAGCGTATTCCGCGCTCATGGGGGCTTCCACGTGGCAGGAGCAGAGACGACGGACCAGGCGTTGCGCAATGATGCCGCTCACCGAAGTAGAAATCTGAAATCCGGGAACGCCAAGGTCCAGCAGGCGAGTGACGGCTGAAACTGCGTCGTTGGTGTGCAGCGTCGAGAGGACCAGGTGGCCGGTTTGCGCGGCCTTGATAGCGATCTCGGCGGTTTCTTTGTCGCGGATTTCACCCACCATGATCACGTTTGGATCCTGCCGCAAAATTGAACGCAAACACGTGGCGAACGTGAGGCCCGCTTTCGTGTTCACCTGCACCTGATTGATCCCCGGCACGGCATATTCCACGGGATCTTCGACGGTAATGATGTTCACGGTCGGCTTGCGGACCATATGCAACGAAGAATAAAGCGTGGTGCTCTTGCCGGAGCCGGTGGGGCCGGTGACGAGAAGCATACCCTGGGGCAGGCTGAGAATCCGAGTCAGCGCAGAGGCGATTTCTGGAGCGAAGCCCAGCGCGGCATAATTTTGCAGCGGCGCATCGGCTTCCAGCAGTCGCATCACTACTTTTTCGCCATATTGCGTCGGCAAACTCGAAATGCGCAGATCAATTTTCCTGCCTGAAATCTTCACCATGAAGCGGCCGTCTTGTGGCGCGCGCCGCTCGGCGATGTCCATGTCCGCCAGGATTTTGATGCGCGAGACGACGGAATTTTGCAGCGCCCGCGGAATGCGCTGGAAATCGCGGAGCATCCCGTCCACGCGGAAACGGATGGCGGTGTCGGTCGCTTGCGGTTCGATGTGGATATCACTGGCCTGCTTTTCAGCGGCTGCCGCGATCGTGATGGCCACCAGGCGGACGGCGGGAGTGCTCTTCTGCATCAGCTCCGCCTGCATCTCCTGCATCGCTTCGATATTTCGTTGCAGGGAGCTGGAAGAAATGAATTCCATGCCGGGGTCTTGGTTCGCAGGCGCGATCGCTTCGGCCACGGCGGCTTCCGCTTCTTCCGCGGCGCCGTAGGATCTCTCGACGGCAGCCTCGATGTCGCTTCGGAAGGCGAAGCGGGGAACGATGTCCATGCCTGTCAGGAAGCGCAACTCGTCAATGATGTGGAGATTTTGCGGCTCGGCCATCACAGCCACCAGCTTCGTTCCCTGGCACGCCAGCGGGAGCACGCAGCAGCGCCGTGCGATCGAATGCGGCAGGAGCTTCAGTACGTCGGGGTCAATTTCAATGTTTTCACAGGGCACGTAGGGAACACGGGTGATTTCTGTCAGGGCAGCGGCGAGATCCGACTTTGAAACCACGCCGCGCTCGAGCATCAACTCGCCCAGGTGGACGAGCTTTCCTTGCTGATCTTCGATGGCCTTGTTGAGGTCGGCAGGAGAGACTTGGCCGCGTTCGCGCAGGACCTCGCCAAGGCGCTTCTTTTTCATTGCCTTGCCATCTCTCCCAAGCAATATGACAGCGTCCGAAACGTGGAACCAAGGTCCGATCCGTCAGCGGGAGCAGATTAAAGAACTGGATCGATCAGTACCGAGGACCCTTCGGCTTCCGTGAGAATTCCTTTGGTAATCATCAGCCGTACAAGCCTAACCAGTCCCGCAGACTCGGCACGGTGCTGGAAATCGGAGGCCCGCTTCGCCACATGAGTGGTTTGAGATTGCTCGTGCACCACCACGCGCTCTCCCGTCACTTCCGAGAGCCAGTCAGCGAGCGCCTGCTGCTGCGCGGCGTTGAGGTCGTTGAATGCGACGCCCATTCCGAGTCCGTTCTGCGAATACACCACTGTGCCGATCGTTTCAAAATTGGAGCTTCCCTTGTGCAGATTCAAACTGACCCTCGAGCCCACCGGAAATGGATTCGTGGTGTCAACGAAGCAGCCACCAGGCCCGAGGTCCGTGGTGCGCGTGGAGAACTTCGCGCCGGAACTGAGTTCCCGCACGTCGGCAGCGGCAGTGAACGTGTGCCGTTCTGTTCCGCGGCGTTCCGCTTCCTTCACCGAGGACGGAGTGGCTGCGGCAGTGTGGTAGTGCTTCTTATGCCCGTGATCTTGCATCGTTTGTCCCTGCCTCCCACCCGCAATCTTTTCCGTAAGTTCCCCATGCGAGGGGTCGTCTAAAGGCTTCTAGCTATTGTCTCTGGTGCTTCTTGAGACGTACAGAACCAATCCCGAGTGGTTTGCCCAAAGGGAAACCCTAAGTGACTGATTACTCCGTTCTGGGTGTTAAACGACGAACCGGACCGCAACTCCGATGGTGCCGTGCTTGCGATCCTCCAGCCGTACAACCGAGCCCAGAAAGCGGTGGTGTGCCGAGGCCATCTCGCCAAACGGGAACGTCACGATCAGTCGCATTCCCACCAGGTAGTGAGGCATGCAAGTGACGAAGAACAGGCCGTCGCGTGTGAAATCCACCACTTCGCCCACGTCTTCGATATCTATGAATCGCGCATCAAAAGGCCGCACTTGCAACGGGAGCCGGAGCTTGAGCCTTTCCCTGCGCCGCGCGTCCTTTGACGAGGCAGGCTCGCTGCCTTGTGTTCGTCTGTTCAAAACCCCGGGAACATTTGGGGCTTGGACGGCAGTAGCCATTTCTGACCTCCATGACCTGCTGGTCTGCACCTGTCCAATGTAGGGAATTGGTGCCCCAGATGGCCATAGTGCTGGGGTACCAGTGGTTACCTGACCAAAGTCCCTAACCGGGTCATTCCTGTAAGTAATTAACAGCCAGACAGATAGCACGCAGCATATCGGGATTTCGCTTTTGATGGATTTGTGTTAATCAGGAAGAAGGATTTTTGCGCTCGGCCAAGATGACAGAGGAGAACGGCTATGGCTACGGCAGGTGTGAAACCAATTCCAGAGGGCTACCGCGCAATCACCCCCTATCTCACCGTTCGAGAAGCGCCCCAACTTCTCGATTTTCTCCTGAAGGCCTTCGGCGCGGTGGTGCTCTACAAGGGAACGGGCGGCGCAGGGGGCATGCACGCCGAATTGAAGATTGGCGATTCGAGGTTGATGCTCGGCGGGGGCGGTGCTTACCCCGGCCCGTATTTCCCAACAGCAATCCATCTGAAAGTGAACGACGTGGATCAGGTGTACGCACGCGCACTTGAGGCGGGCGGGATTTCGCTACACCCACCGCAGGATTTTGAGTATGGCGAGCGCGGTGCCGGCGTAAAGGACCTCTGCGACGATCAGTGGTACATCGCCACGCCTAAAGGGAAGACGCATTTCCTGCCGGAGATGGGCACGATCACGCCGTATTTGCATCCACACGGCGCGTCGGACATGGTGCAATTTCTGAAAAATGCGCTCGGAGCCGTGGAAATGATGCGCGAAAATTCTGCCGATGGGACGGTGCAGCACGCCAAAATCAAGATCGGCGACTCCATCCTCGAGATGAGCGAGGCGCACGGGGAATACCAACCGATGCCCTCAATGTTCTATCTTTACGTGAACGATGTGGACGCATGCTACGCGCGCGCGCTCAAGGCTGGCGGAAAATCTATCGAGGCGCTGGCCGATCAGTCCTATGGAGACCGCCGGGCGGGCATTGCAGATCCATTCGGCAATCATTGGTACATGGCCACGCGTGTCAAGGACGTGCCTCAATAGAAGACACGTCCTGGCGCAAGATAACCCTCACGCTACTTCAGGACCGTAGCGCAATAGGTGCTGTTCGCTCCAAACGGACCACCACATTGCAGCGTTTGTTGAAACTGATCCGCCTGTCCGAAATCCTTCAGGGTGTCAGGGAAATCAACGCCGTAGTGAAAGCCGGTGCTTCCCAATGTGTACCAGGGATAAATGCAGAGCGACCCGCCGTACACGCTGCAGGTCGCGAGAACTTCGGCTTTGCCTCCCTGATCACTCACCGCTGCCCATTGCTTCGCACGCGAGCCGTCTCCGAACGTTACGGACTTGATTTGAATCGGGGAGGTGCCGGCCCACGCCGGGGCGTCGTAGGATTCGCAACCAGCCTGTCCCGGTACACAAAATGCGCCCTTGCCTGTGTAAACAGATTCGTGGCCGATTTCCCAGACAAATGAGTTCGGCGTATCGAACACGAGTCCCCAACCCAGAGCATTGCCGAGCGTCTGCGTGTCAAATGCAGGCATAAACGGGCCAGAGCTGCTGGAATTCAGCACGATTGTTCCTGAGCCGCCGGTGGTGAGGTCGGTGACGGTGACATGGAAACCGTCGCTCGCCGGAGTGGTGAACCAATGCACCGTGATCGTGTCGCCCGCGTGCATAAGAAGGGGAACGCCGGGTCCTGTTCCGTCTGTGAGCATGGCATTGAACGCAGCGGTCTCGTGAAACACACCCTTCTGGCCGGTGGAGGTGAGGCGGAAAATGGGCGAGCAAACGGAGTAGGTGTCCGCCGCAAATTTCACGTTGAAGCCGCCGCTTTGCGTGCAGCTAGTGACGATGGAATCCGGGTAAAACTGCAGTTCGACAAACGACTGGCCAAAGAGGCTCTTGGGGTCAGTAACAGTTCCACCAAACCAGAAGGTAGGCCCGGTCGCAGAGACAGGGAACGCACCGCCTTTTGGTAAAACCGCCATCCACGTTAGGTCGCGCGCTGAACCTGGAGCATTCGAGAGCGGATCCAGTTCAGGTTCGTCATGCCCGGTGCAACCTGCGTCGTACTTCACCTCGAAGGATCCTTCAACGTATCTGGGATGGTGTGCCAGGCAGCCGGAACCTTGGGCCCTGACGGGCGAGGCGGTGAATAGGCCGAACGCAAAGATGCCGGCGAGAAATAACCCATAAGACAAAATTCTATCTCTCATATTTGATCTCCTAAGACATTCGTGGACTGGAGGAGCGCGGGGGACGGGGCCACGCACCAAAACGCTGGCGAAACGATAACGCTGCGAACAAATCGTGTCAAGAATTTGGCTCGAATTGAATTCAGGGAGCCGAGGGTGTAAATGTCAACTCAATCTGCGTGGTTGGGCCGCCGAAGAATTGTTATTGCGGGAAATTTTGCGAGGCGTCCGCGACGGTATGATACAGCTCGATCACTTTCACCACGTGGGTCATTTTCAGTACGCCTTCGACCATACCGCTGGCCCCGGCGATTCGCATTTTCCCCCCGGATTTCACGAGGCGCGAATGGGATTTCACAATCTGGCCGACCACTGCGCTGTCGATGTGATGCACGCCGGTCAGATCGAAGATGATGTGCTTTTCGTTCTGGAGGATATGCTGCTCCACGCTTTCGTCAATTTCCTCGCAGTCCTTGCCCATGGAGATGCGCCCGGCTAATTCCACGACCACCACACCGGGCTTCAGATTTTTCTTGGTGAGTTTCAAGGGGATCAGATTCCTCGCTGCCAAAAGTTTCGTCCACTTGCGCAGATCGAATGAAAACTACTCTCGCACCGCGCGGGCGTCAAGCATAACCACATGCGGGCGGCTTTTCTTGCGTCATTCCTCGTAAGGAAACTGGCGAATCATGCGCATGCAGTCCGCCAATGCTTTCAGCATCGAATCGCCCCAGCCGCTTGGCAGGATGGCGGCGGTTTTCTGGTTTACGTGCTTATCCGCCTCCGCGAAAAATTTCGAATGCTGTCCCGCAGGAGGCGTCACATATTCTTTTAAGGTGATGAGGAACTCGATGTCGTGGCCTTCCTGGCGCTTCTTCATCGTGAAATAGGAAACTTGTGCCAGCTCATCCGCGCGATCCTGCTGTGCATATTGCCAGTCCGCCATCACGCCCCTCCTCCCCGCGACTTGCTGTGCCGAGACTGAATGCAATCTGGAGTGCGGAATCTTAGGCCGCGCGCTGTGCCAAGTCAATTGCCGGCCGCTGTGAGTGGCATCGTGAGGACTCACGCCGCTTTCGAGCTTTGCACTTGATGCTATTCGCCGCATAATTGAACCAGAGAGAGCTTGGGCGCTCCCGAAGCCGAGTGCTGCAGATGCCGCGAAGACGCCAATCCGCGATGCTTCCCGACCTCGTGGAGAGAGCTGTGCGCGCAGGCTTTCGCCGCGCTTATTTCCACGTGCAGGTGGATCCGGAGCGTTATCTCCGCCATGTTCGTCGAGTTCACCGCCTCCCGATTCAATCGTGGAGCGACATGCTGAACATGGACGAAGCCACGCTGAATCCCATTGCGCAGCGCGTCATCAAGTCGGCGAAAAGAACGGCGGCGCTCGAGGGCACGGGACTCGGCCTCGGCGGACTGGTTACGATTCTGCCGGACATGGGAATCCTATCGGCCATCACCATCCGGATGTTGCAGCGCCTCAGCTTGATCTATGGATTCGAATATTCAACGGAAGAAGAAACAACGGAGTTGTGGCTCGCGGCAGCAAGCGCGGCGGGACTTGATCTCGGCAGGGAATTCGTCGAGAAACAGGCCGTCGAGCGCGTGGTCCCGCGCATCATCGACAAGATTGCCGCGAAGGTGGGCACAGAAGTCGCGGAAAAGTGGTCCGGGCGGTTGATTCCGATTTTGAGCGCGGGCGCGGGTGGCGCACTCAATTATTACTTCGTGCGGGCCTGGGGCCGCCGCGCCCATCGCCACTTCATCGAGCGTCACCGCACTGTGCGAGCGCATGGACTGGGATCGTCCGACGCGCGGCCCTTCATTCTCAACGCGCCCGTGCCGCGACTGATTTCGTAACCGCCGGCAATCTCAAGCTGGGCTCAGCTCGCCGCCTGGGCGAAGCCGACTTCGAGCGCTGGCCTGTCCCACTTCGCGAGTGAGGCAGCCGCCTCATACGTGCTCTGGCAAAAATCCAGCAGCGCCACTCGGGGATCCGCAGCCGCGCGCAGGTCGTCGTGGCCAAGTAGAAATTCATTCAACTGCGTGCTGTAAAAAGCCTTCGCGGGGGGCGCGGGACTTTCTTTGAAACCCGAAGGCTCCGGAGCCGCGTAAGAATAAAACATCGGGTTGGCGATATCGCCGCCACCCGGCCACCATCCGACGCTGCTCACTTCGTGCGAATACGCTTCCTTCGTAATGCTATCGGCACCGGGGCGCTCCGGAGCAGGTCTACCCGAAAAGCGCGTCACTACCAGGTCGAAGCTGCCCCAGAAAAAATGCACCGGGCTGGCCTTGCCGATAAACCGTCCGCGAAACTCCTTAAAAATGGGGTCCACGCTCGCCAAAATTCGCCAGAATCGGTTCGCATATTCGGGATTGTAAGATGCGTGCATGGTGTCGCGATCGAAGCGGATCGGATCTGGAATTTCAACAGGCATCGGCCAGATTTTTGTTTCCAGATCGAGCGACTTCAGCGTGTCCATCACTTCGCGATAAAAATCGGCGACGCTGCGCGGCGCGAGTTCGATCACCTCCGTCTCGCCGCGGCTCGTCTCGAATCGCAGCAGGTGCTCAATGAAGTCGAACTCGATTTCGAATTCACCGTGAGAGGAGGGAATCGGCGAAGTGGTCAAGCCGCGCGCGCTGACGTACAGAGGCACCTGCCACCAGTGATTCATGTAAGGGCTGCGCGCGAGGCGCACTTTTCCCACGACCTGCGTCCACATATGGAGAGTCGCGCAGGTGTCCTTCCATTCGGCAAACGGCAGCTCAGGCCAAGCTTGTTCTCTCGCTTTGGCGGCTGCCTGCTGCGGCGTAACCCTCTTTTCGATTGCCATGATGCCTCCTGAAATCTGGTTCCCAGCTGCAGCGGATTCTACCGCAAAGCTCGCGCGCGGAGGCAAGCAGTCCACGAAGTTCTGGTTGCGGTCCGGTTATTCCACTGAAGGTATGGTAAAAACGAGCGACGAGATGAAACGCATCCGCAGACTTCGGCGTGCCGAGCTTCCGGAAGACACGGTGAAGCTCGCGCGCTTCCTGATTGGCAAGACCATCGTCCATGACACGCCGCGCGGTCGCCTCAGCGGGCGCATCGTCGAAACGGAGGCCTACGTCCCGGGAGATGCTGCGTGCCATGCGTTCATTGGCCCGACGCCGCGGAACCGCACGCTCTTTCTCGAGCATGGCCGCGCATACGTTTATTTCGTCTATGGCGCGCACTACATGCTGAATGTTTCGGGCGAGCGCAAAGGCGTCGGCGCAGGAATTTTGTTGCGCGCGATTGAGCCGCTCGACGGCATCGAAGCCATGAAACGCCGCCGCGGAATTTCGCGCCTGGAGGACCTCGCCCGTGGGCCGGGCCGGCTGGCCGCTGCCATGGGCATCACGCCAAGCCTCGACGCACTTGATCTCACGCGCAAAGGTCCTTTGTGGCTCGGCAGCGCCGTGCGTTCAACAGGGCCAATCGGCGTGAGCGTCCGCATCGGGCTCACGAAAGAAGCGCATCGCCCGCTGCGTTTCTACGAGCGCGGCAATCCGTTCGTCAGCGGCCCCAAACGCCTCCGCATCTGAGGTCCTCCCCATGTGGGAAATGTATGTAATTTAACTCTCGCGACACAATTTCCTATCCGTCAATTGACGGGCCACAAGTTCACCCGCACACTCGCTTCAGGCGCAATGATCCGCATCGAAAATCTTACAAAAGAATATGACCTGGCTGGCGGCTCCGATAAGCAGGGGCCGGTGGTGGCGGCCGACCGCCTAACACTTGAAATTCCACCGGGAGAAATCTATGGACTGGTGGGCCCGAACGGGGCGGGGAAGACAACCACGCTGAAAATGGTTTGCGGGCTGCTGGTTCCCACATCCGGCCGCGTTCTCGTCAACGGCATAAATGTAGAGGAGCGCCCCGAAGACGCGCAAAAATATATCGGCTATCTCGCGGATTTTTTTGCGCTCTACGACGACCTAATGGTCTGGGAGTATCTCGACTACTTCGGCCGCGCGTACAAGCTGCCGGAAGCCACGATTCCCGGACGGATTCAGTACCTCCTGGTATTGCTCGGGCTGCAAACCAAGCGCGACGCGTTCATCGACGGGCTATCGCGAGGCATGAAACAGCGACTGGGTATCGCGCGCGCCATCATTCATGATCCGCCGCTCCTAATTCTCGACGAACCGACGGCGGGCCTGGACCCGCAGGCACGCCTGGAATTCAAAAAGACGCTTCGCGATATGAACAAGGCGGGGAAGACCATCCTGATCACGTCGCACTTGCTCGCAGACCTTCAGGAGATTTGCACTTCGATTGCGATTCTCGAGAAGGGACGCCTGGTGAAAGCAGGGCCGCTCGACAAAATTCTGGAAGAGGCTTCCGCCGTGCCTGGGGCGCAGGGAGCGCCCGGGGCCCAGCGCGTGCGACTGAAGCTGGCCAGCCCCGGCTTCGATATGAAGCAATGGCTTGGGCAGCATCCGCGCGTCTCAAATCTGGCCGCTGATCTCACGGGCGCGCAATTTGCCTTCGCCGGCTCGGATGCGGAACTGGCAGAACTGATGAAAGCCCTGATCGCCACCGGCGCGCCCGTTTGCGGCGTCGAAAAAATCACGGATTCACTCGAGCAGGTCTATTCGCGGCTGACCAAGGGAGAAGTGTCGTGAACGACCCCGCCGAACTTTTCCTGCGAAATCCCGAGCTGATCCGCAACCTGCGGATCCAACTCCGACCGAAGCGTATGGTAGTCGCGGCGATTATCACCGGGGTCGTCTCCCTGATCGTGCTCCCCGCCCTGTGGCCAAACGCAGGCTCCTCGGACATGGGCTATTTGGCCTCCGTGCTGATCATGCAATCCGTGACGATCCTTATCGGCGGCGGGATCGCCTGCATGCAATCCGTCAGTCGAGAGAAAGAACAGAACACGTTCGATTACCAGCGGATCACGCGTCTCTCGCCGCTTGAACTTACCATCGGCAAAGTGCTCGGCGCGCCGTCGATGGCCTATTTCGTCGCGCTCTGTCTTGTACCCGCCGCTCTACTCGGTCTTCCAAAAAGCGGCTGGACTTTTGGCAATCTACTCGACAGCTGGATCCTGCTCGTCTTCGGCGGGCTGGCTTTTCACTCCTTCTCGGTTCTAATGTCCATGCTCCTGCGCAAGAGCCTTTCGACCGGTGCTGTCCTCCTGTTCCTCTTCTTTGCAGGGTTTCCCGGGATTTCCTGGACCACACTTGTGCTTACTCGAGGGGCCCAAGGGGCAGCCGCAATGCAGAGCGTCAATTTCTACGGTATCCAGCTGCCTTTTACCCCCTTTTCGACGTTTATTTACGCGAGTTTTGCAGCATGGTTCATTCTGGCGTTAGAGCGGAATATCAAGCGCGATCCCGCCATGTATGAACTGCTCACGCCGCTGCAAGCTCTCGGCTTCGCAGCCTGGGTAAATTTCCTTTTTGTTGGGCTCTACCCGACCTCTGCGTACACGGCGAACTATGCGCAGCTCAGTTCGCTGTGGGTAAATTCGATGGTTTTCTTCTCTTTGGGGTTAGTTTTGCTGCGCAACCGCGATCGCGCCCGCCGTCGCCTGCGCGAGCTGGGCGCGGAGGGTTTGAGCTGGCTCGAAGCGTTTTGGCCGGCGCCGTACATCATGATTGGCGCGATCGGAACGGGCTTTTTGCCGCTGCTGATCGCGCCCCAGCACCCGAATCCAGCAAGCGGCTATGCGCCGCCGAACGGGTCGCTGGACACATCGCTGTTCCTATTTCGTCTGGTGTTTTTTGCTTTGTGGCTATGCCGCGACCTGCTCTACCTGCGATGGATGAATCTGCGTCCTGGACGCAAGCCACTCCTGCGCGCAATGTTGTACGCGTTCGTCTATTACACGACGCTGTTCGTCCTGTTCTTCGTCCACGGCGTCGCGACCGTGAAGCCGGAGGAGGCTGCGTTTCAGGCCATCTTCGTTTCCTCCCGAATTATCACGCTCGAGGCCGCTTCCTGGAACTCTGCGTCCGCTGCCTGGTTCATCGCGCTGATTTGTCAGATTGCTTTGATGTTTTTCTTCGCGTTCCTGCACCGGCAGGAACTGCAATCACTGGCGACGCGGCCAAAGACGTATCCTTCCGCGATGCCGCCTGCCACGCGCCCGGGCTCGCCCGCTGTCGCAGGTTGATTGGCGAGCGCTGTGGGCCGCGCAAACGATTGCAAACGCTCTCTATTGCCCTGAGCCTTGCAGCCTCCATAAATCGGGAGTACCAGATACTTTTTCCATACACGGCTCGCGCGTTCGCAATCGAGAAGCATCCTTCTCGCTTATTCTGGAAGGGGCAAAATGACCGAACCTCTCAACCCGAAGCCGGGCCAACCGGACTCGCCTGCGCGATCCGGCCAGCGGCAGGATACCGTCCTGCTGAGCGAAGTCCCGGAGCCTTCCGCATTTATCGCGGACACTTCTGCGCCAGGCGTTTCACTTCCGAGCCTGGGGACCGCGAATCTGGCCGCGCTGGGACAACGCTACGACATCCTCGCGGAAGCGGGGCACGGCAGCATGGGAAACGTTTACAAAGCGCGCGACCGCGAGACGGGCGAGATCGTGGCGCTAAAACTATTGAAACCGGAGATCGCCTCCGACCAGGCGATGATGGACCGCTTCAAAAACGAGCTCCTCTTCGCGCGCAAGATCACACACAAAAATGTTTGCCGCGTGCACGAGTTCAATCGCATCGGCGGAATCGCCTACACCTCGATGGAATTCGTCGAGGGCGAAAGCCTGCGTTCGGTGCTGAACCGTTTCGGCGGGCTGCCGGTGCGCAAAGCGATCAGCGTGACGCAGCAAATTTGCTCCGGCCTGAAGGAAGCGCACGCGCAGGGAATCGTTCACCGCGACTTGAAGCCCGAAAACGTGATGATCGACGCGCAGGGCAACGTGAAGATCATGGATTTCGGCATCGCGCGGTCGATGGAAGCGCTGACGCGGCTCACAGGTTCAATGGTCGGCACTCCTGCCTACATGGCCCCCGAGCAAGTAGCGGGAAAGCCGGTGGATTATCGCACGGACATTTACTCGCTCGGACTGATGCTCTACGAGATGTTCACGGGTTCGCAGGCTTTTCAGGCGGACACCGCCGTCGCACTTGCTTTAAAGCAATTAAATGAATTTCCACCGCCGCCCCATGAAGTGGACCCAACAATTCCCGTGGCGATTGAGCGCGCGATATTGAAGTGTCTCGAGAAAGAACCGGGGAAACGATTTCAATCGGTTGCTGAACTGGAGAGCGCGTTGCGCTCGCAGTCGGCGGCTGTGAATCCCGCTCCGGCTTCGGGTGTTCCTCGAACGCACTCGAGCCACAGTTCGACACCGGCTCCGGCAGCCGCGCCGGTGATCAAAGCAGAGCCGAAGCGCACACCAGCCCTGGTCTGGGTTCTGGTGGGGGCGGCGCTAGTGGCCGGAAGCGCCAGTGCATCGCGCTGGGCCGCTGCGGCCAAATCAGGTGAATATCTGCCGCCACCCGCGCGCCTGGCGTTGCCAAAGCCGCCCGCATTTGCATTTGAGATTCCGCCTGCAACGGCGCCCAGCGCGCCAGTGGCGGGGGCCAAGCCGGCTGCGCATTCAGCTGCACATCCACCGCCTGCAAAGCCGGTCGCGCACCAGCCCGCCCCGCCAAGCGTTGCCAAATCAGCTCCAACTACGCCGCAGCCGATTGCACCGGCGAAAAAGACGGCGCAACCAGCCGCTCAGGTTGAATCTCCAAAAGACGTGCAGGAGCGTGCGGACAAGGCGTTTGGTGAGACAGAATCTGGGAAACTGGTTTACGGAAGCAAAATCCTCTGGATCGGGCGGTACCAAAAGGAAGAACGCGCGAAAGCCGCAGAAAAAAAGATCAAGGACCTGGGATTGCCGGTGAGGATCGTTCCCAAACGTGGATTGGGGACCGAAGCGTACGTGGTTTTTGCGGGTCCATTCCCCGCGAAGCGTGTGCCCAGCGTGTTGGAGTGGCTCAAGACGCAAGGGTTTGAGAATGTGCGTTCGCTTCCTGCTCCAGCGGGGAATCGGAATTTAGAATAGTGACGGTGTAGGATCAATGAGCACTCGAACTGAGAAGGAAACGGGGGCGGGGCTGGACGTGATTGCGGAATGTGGATCTCGGAGCGACCCGGGGCGTGTCCGCGAAAACAACGAGGACAGCCTCTGTCTCGCGCCGGAATTGAAATTGTTCGTCCTCTCGGACGGAATGGGCGGGCAGGCGTCCGGCGAAGTTGCGAGCCGGCTCGCGACGGAAACCATCGTGGCGTACTGCCGCGAAGCGCAAGTAACTCCCTCCTCGGCCAATACCGGCATGCTGATCGCGGGAGCATCCGACAATGCGAACCGGCTGGCGAGCGCAATCCGCCTCGCCAATCGCGTGGTGAACCAGGCAGCGGAGCAGAACTCCGAGCGGCGCGGGATGGGCGCGACGGTAGTCGCCGTGTGGCTTTCAGACGAGCGCGTCAGCGTTGCCCACGTCGGCGACAGCCGCGCGTACCGGCTCCGCGGCAAAGAATTCGAGCAACTGACGGAGGACCACTCCTTTGTGGCGGAGCAGGTCCGGCGTGGCACGATGACACCCGAAGAAGCTGCCACCAGCAAGTTGCAGAACGTGCTGCTTCGTGCGCTGGGAGTAGATCCGGAAGTGGAGGTAGAGGTGGGTGAGCAGGTGCTGCTCGAGGGCGATACGATTCTGCTCTGCTCCGACGGGCTCACGAGAGAGCTTTCCGACGCACAAATCGCGGCGGTGCTCGGCGACACGGAGGACTCCCAGGAAGCTGCCGACCGGCTTGTGGACTCGGCGAACCAGGCAGGCGGCGAAGACAACATTTCGGCCATCGTGGTTCGAAATGTTGCAAAGTCCGCGGGTGCTTTTACGCGGATGGGGCGGTGGTTCAAGGGATCCGAAAATCATTCTTGAAGTGGAGGGCGTTGCCATGTCGAAGCTTGTGCTCAAATTTGAAAATTCCGTGCTGAAAGAATTGTCGGTGGGTGCCAAGGAAGTCAGCATCGGCCGTTCGCCGGACAACGGCCTGGTGATTGACAATCCCGCCGTCTCGCATTACCACGCCCGTGTGTTCAACGAAGAAGGGCGGCTGATGCTCGAAGACTTTGGCAGCATGAACGGAACCTTTGTGAACGGCCAACGAGTGAAAATGGTCACGCTCAAGCCGGGAGATTCCGTCGGGATCGGCAAGCACACGATTGTGGTGACGGATTCGCGCGAGGTGCGCGCGGGAACCCTCGACCATGATGAAGCAAAGCCGGCGGCGCCGAAAATCAACGAAACGGTAATGCTCGACACGAAGGAACGCCGGGAATTCCTGCACAAGGTTGCGGCCGTGGGCGAGAGCGCACAGGTTGCCCCCGCGCGATTGAAAATTCCCACGCTCATCGTCCTGCGGGGCCGGACGGATCAGAAGGAATACACGCTGAGCGATAAACTTACCGTCATTGGAAAATCAGCGATGGCCACCGTGAAGCTCCGCGGCTGGTTCGCGCCGAAGGCTGCCGCGCAGATCAACCGTCGCGAAGACAATGCTTACTACATCGGTGGAGCAGACAAGATTCCCAGCGTCAATGGGCAGCCGGTGCTGCGCCCGACGAAGTTATCGAGTGGCGACATTATCGAGGTTTCGGGTATCCAGCTTGAATTCGTTTATCGCGATTAGATGGGGTGCTGTAAGGGGTTCAGATATGAATAAGACGAATGTGTTGGTGGCAGTTCTCCTGCTGGTTCTTCCTTCGTTCGCTGCGGATCAAACCAGAGAAGCGAAACGCCTGGAGGAGTGCGGCCAGGTATTCAAGGAAATACTCGATATCCCTGACGGAATTCCGAAGGAACTTCTGAACAAGGCGGAGTGCGTCATTGTGATGCCCTCAGTCCTGAAATTTGCCATTGGCGTCGGAGGCGACTTCGGCCGGGGCGCGATCACCTGCCGTACCGGTGAGCATTTCACAGGGCCCTGGAGCGCGCCCGCTCTTTTTGCGCTCGAAGGCGGGAACATCGGCTTTCAGTTGGGCGGCACCGCTACGGATTTCGTGCTGCTGGTGATGAACCCGAAGGGGGCGAACTCGATTCTTGGCAGCAAAGTGAAACTCGGTGCCGATGCCGCGGCTGCCGCAGGTCCTAAGGGGCGCACGGCTGCGGCCGATACGGATATCGTGATGCGTGCCGAAGTTCTGAGTTACTCCCGCGCTCGCGGACTTTTTGCGGGGATCTCGCTCGAAGGCTCCACGCTCCGGTCGGATGGCAGCGCGAACAGGAAACTTTACGGGCGCGACTTGAGCGCCAGGGAAATCGTCCGCCAGGGTAAAGTCGGCGTTCCGGCTTCTGCGCGCGAACTGATTTCACTGCTCAACAAAACGTCGCCCAAGAACCAATCGGATCCCAGGTCGCTCCAAGAGTAGCGCCGAATCTCTTCGACACCCGGCAAATCTTGTTGCCGGGCGATCTAATCTGGTGTGAAAAACTTCTGCTGTCTAAACCCATCTCAAGTTAGACTTCGCCGCGCTGGTTAATCCACTTGCCCATCGGAACAGGAGATTTGCATGCGCCGCTTCATCATTGACACGGATACCGCATCGGACGATGCCGTTGCCATTCTCATGGCCTTGCGCTCGCCGGATGTGCAGGTGGACGCCATCACGATGGTGTCTGGAAACGTGCCGGTGGAGATGGGGGCGCGCAACGCCAGCTACACAGTGGAACTGTGCGGGAAGGATACGCCTGTCCACATCGGATGCAATCGCCCGCTGGTGCGCGAAGCGCAGTATGCCTACTTTTTTCACGGGCCGGACGGCATGGGCGGGATGAACTATCCCACGGCGAGGAGAGCGCCGGAGCAGGAGAACGCCGTGGACGCATTGATTTGTCTGGTGCGCGCGCATCCGGGGGAATACACACTCGTGACGCTCGGGCCGCTGACAAATATCGCCATGGCACTGCGCCGCGCGCCCGACTTCGCCCAAAAAGTGAAACAGGTTTATGTGATGGGCGGGGCGGCTTGCACCGTCGGCAACATCACGCCGGCGGCGGAGTACAACATCTGGGTGGACCCCGAGGCGGCTCATATCGCCTTCCATTCGGGTTTGCCGATTCTCATGATTGGCTGGGAGCATTGCCGCGGGGCTTCCGCACTCACGAATGAGGACATGGCCTTCGTGCGGGCAATCGGCACGAAATACGCGCACTTCACGCTCGATTGCAATAAGTCCGCGCTGAAAGCCAGCACGGAGTGGACGCACGAGCCCGGTCTGACGCTGCCGGACCCGGTGGCGATGTCCATCGCGCTTGATCCCACGATTTGCACGCGGCGGAGCCGCAATCACGTGGAGATTGAAATCGCGAGCGAAGTGACGCGCGGAATGACCGTGGTGGACGAAATCGGCGTGACGAACAAACCTCCGAATGCGGACATCTGCTGGGCCATGGACGCGCGCCGGTGGAAAGAAATGCTCTACAGCCTGCTCCGCTAGTTCAGCAAGTCTTTCGGGATCGGGTTGTCTTTGCGCTCATCGTCCCAGATGGCGCTCGCAATCCACCAGCGCTTTCCGTCCCAGAACAGTTCGATGCTGTTGACGCCGCGCGCAATCACCGGTCCGTCTTTCGTGATGCGGCTTTCGTAGGTGCTGAAGATGTGCGCGATGTTCCCGAACCGTTTGGTTTCGCGGTGAATTTCCCACTCGAAGAACCCTTTCGTGACGACCATCTCGTTCGAGGAATCCACGAACTGCTGATGATCCATCACGTGCGCAACCGGCTCGCCTTTTTCATTTTCATTCATGGAGACGAATCGCACGCCGGAGATATAGAGTGTGCGGTCGCGCGACCATTCACGAGGCTGTCCCGCCGGCCCGGATATCACTGTGTAGAATGCTTTCATGATGCCGTCGAGGCTGCCCACATCTTCCGCGCGCGGCGCGATCGCGGGCACCTCCACATGCTCCGTAGGAATTTGCTTTTTCTCCTGCGCCTGCAAATTGCGGGCCGACCCGAACAATGTCAAAAATCCAGCAAGAGGTAGAACGCTTCGCTTCACCCACTTTTCCATTCGATCGCTCCTGTGCGCCCGCGTTTGTGCAATCGCGCATGCCCCAGCGCGCCGGTAGTATGCCATTGCATGGGCAGAAGTCGAAATTCATGGGAAGGGGACCGCAACGCAACCTGGGCAATCCTGCGAACTGATGGGGTGAGGAAATGGTGCCGAGGGGCAGAATCGAACTGCCTACGCCGGCCTTTTCAGGGCCGCGCTCTACCGGTGAGCTACCTCGGCACCGGCACAATCAAAGATTCTACGGAATATCCGCGATGCAGGAAAGCGAAAACCGCAGAGGCGAAATCCGCCACGGAGTCACAGAGAGACGGAGAAATTGTGGTCAAACACCGAATCCGCGACTAGGCAAGTGCCCGGAGATACCTCGGCCAACTTCGCTCGCTCGGGTCCGATTTCAGGACTCCGGTGGAGTCCATCGCACTCCAGGGACCGGAGATGACGATCCTCCTCGGATCGTCACTTCATTGATTCGTCGAATTCCTTCATCCAGTCGCGTTTTTTGAGCACTTCGCGGGGCTTCGCGCCATCGGGCGGGCCGACGATACCGTCTTTCTCCATCAGGTCAATCAGGCGCGCGGCGCGGCCATAGCCGACGCGCAGGCGCCGCTGCAGAGTGGAAGTAGAAGCGCGTCCGGCCTCGAGAACCACGCGGACGGCGTCCTGGTAGAGATCGTCGTCAACATCTTCTCCGCCCTGGCCACCCGCTCCGCCGCCCATCGCGTTTTCATCCTTGGGCGGCTTGAGCAATTCCTCGTTGTAGATTGCTTTGGCCTGTTCGCGCCAGAAATCGCAAACGGCGGTGACTTCCGATTCGTGGACGTAGGGGCCGTGAATGCGGTGCAGCCGCGACGAGCCCGCCGGCAGATAGAGCATGTCGCCCTTGCCGAGCAGCGATTCCGATCCGTTGGTGTCGAGAATCGTGCGCGAGTCCACTTTGCTCGCGACGCGGAACGAAATGCGCGCGGGAAAGTTCGCTTTGATCAAGCCGGTGATTACGTCGACTGACGGCCGCTGGGTCGCAAGGATCAGATGAATGCCGACGGCGCGCGCCATCTGTGCCAGGCGCGTGATGGATTCTTCGACGCCGTTCGTGTCCACCATCATCAGGTCGGCCAACTCGTCAATCACGATGACGATGTAGGGAAGCGGCCGGTGCTCGAGATCTTCGGTGTTGTCGAAGAGCGAAAGTGATTGCCCCTTCTCGAATGTGCGGTTGTACTGCTCGATATTGCGGACGCCGCGCTGTGCCAGCAGCTTCAGCCGACGCTCCATTTCGCGCGTAGCGTTGCGCAGCACATGCGACGCGACTTTCGCGTCCGTGACCACCGGCGTGAACAAGTGGGGGATATCCGCATAAAGTCCCATCTCGAGTTGCTTCGGATCCACTAGCACCAGCTTCAATTCATCCGGCGTGGCCTTGAAGAGCATGCCCATCAGCAGGGAATTGATGAACACGCTCTTGCCCGTGCCCGTGGCCCCGGCAATCAGCAGGTGCGGCATCTGCGTCAAATCCGCGGCCCGGATGCGGCCAATCAAATCCTTTCCGAATGGGAGCGTCAGTTTTGACGGCGAATGTCCGAATTCGGGCGACTCGACCACGTCGCGCAGCGCGATTGTCTCGCGATGCGAATTCGGCACTTCGATTCCGACCGTGGATTTCCCCGGGATGCGCTCGATCAAGATAGATTCCGCGCGCAGCGCCAGGCACAAATCCTCGCCGAGTCCCGTAATCCGGCTGTACTTGATTCCGGCTTCCGGCTTGAATTCGAATGTGGTCACCACCGGCCCGGGATTGATCTGCGTGATATGTCCGGAAACTTCGAACTCGGAGCATTTCTGCTCGATGGCTCGCGCGCAATCCTTCAGTTCTGTCTCATCCATTTTTTGCCCGCGCTCGGCCATTTGCAGCAAGCTGGGTGAAGGCAGTTTAAAGTTCGTTTTGCCATGCGCAATCTTCGGCTCCGCCCCGCCTTTCTTTGGCGAGGACGACGGTATGGTTTCTTTCTCGTGGAATTTGATTACGGCAGGAGCACGCCGCGGATCTTCTGATCGGTCTTCCTCTTCTTCTACGTCTTCCTCTTCGGCTAAAGCTTGACGCCTCGAAACGCGCTGCTCCGACACCGCCGGTCGCCCGCCAATTCTGATTTCTTCAACCCGCTTGCGCAGCCGGTCAGCTTCTCTCTCGGCGCGCCAATCCTTCATTCGCCCGACCAATCTTCCGATCACGGCATCTTCGGCCATGGGGCGTTTCATCCAGTTCGCGGCAGCGCGGAAGGAAAAGCTGGTGGTCAGGAACAGCGCAGCGAGCAGCGTCGCCACCGAAACGAGGTTCGCTCCGAGTGGGTTGAATGCGGCGCGCAAACCTTGGGCAAGAACGGTGCCAAGCAGTCCACCCGACGGCAACGCACCTCTTACTTCCGGCATGTGTATGAGCGTCAGCTCGGCCGACAGGGAAGCGACGAGCAATGATGCGCCTACAAATTTTGCGACCGGAGCTTCCACGAACTGGCTGCGGAACCAGCGCATCGCGACCAGGAACATTCCCACCGGAAACAGGAACGCCGCGAAGCCGCAGAACTGAAAGAAAAGGTCCGCCAGGTGCGCACCAACAAGCCCAATCCAGTTTCGAGCAGGGCCGGTCGATGGCGGGGCAGCCGAAACGTTGAACGAAGCGTCGTGCGGCGAGTACGAGAGCAGGCTCAGCGCAAGCAGAATGGCGAGGCTCAGGCCCACGAAGCCCACCAGCTCGTTGATGCGTTTGTTTTCCGTCGGCGTCAAAATGCGCACAAAATCACCTCGTTGGCGGGAATAGGGGAAGGCTCCCGCATCACAGGGATCGCGCGGGCGCTGTCGCGCGGAGCCCAAAGGGAGGAACTCAAGTAACGCAACGACTATACCAAACCGCGACCCGGCGTAAATAGAGAAGTGCAAGCGAAGGTGTCCAATAAATCTTGGCGCAGCCGCCCGATGGCCGGCTCGACTGCCGTGATGCAAACAACTTCAAGTACGAGATTATTGCCAAGGAGACCAGGCCCTCGAAGAGCTGATGCAATCCCTTCTGCATTAGTGCGTGCTCCGCGAAAAATAAAACGCAAGCAGCGCTGCAATCCCAAACAGAATTCGATAATAAATGAACACCTACAGTGTGCGCGTCCGCAGATAGGGCACAACAAAGAAGCGCCAAAACTGAGGAGGGCCAATCGTGAGTTAGTGTCCAAGCGGAACGAAGAACTCCGCACGGAAGGAGAGCCACTCAATGAGGGCTGCGGCAGCCAGGCAATAGACACCGAACCAGTGCCAGCGGCCCTGTTCCAGCCAGCGCGAGAGCCACCGCAGCGCCAGCAGTCCTGCGACAAAGGCGCAAGCCATGCCCAATAGTCCGGGAGTCAGCGTAGTGCTCCAAGGCACCGCCACCTCGGCGAGCCGCGCGCTGTGCAGCACGCGCAAAGCCTCACGGCCGATCGCCAAAGGCGTGATAGCTACAGCCATCGCGAAGCTGAAGGATTCGATTTCGGAGCGTGTCCCTCCAGCAAGCAGGCCTCCGGAAATCGTCGAGCCAGAGCGGGAAAATCCACGGAAAGGAATGGCAAAACCCTGCAAAATGCCCATGAGCACGGCGTGCGGCCATTGGATGCCACGCCGACCTTCCTGCCGGTCTGTCTCCGGTCGCCGCGCCTCGCGCAGCCCGGCGTACAGGATCAGCAGACCGGCTGCAGCCAGAGCGGGAGCGATCCAGTCGAGTTTGTCGAATAAAGCCTCGATTTCGGCGCGCCGCCCACCGTGGCCCAGAATTCGCTCGACCATGAGAATTATTGGATAGCCGACGACGCCGGAGAGAAAGCTGGCTACGAAGATCAACTTCACAAATTGAAAAAACGTCGCCCACGAGGAAAAGAATTCGTCCACCCATCGGCGCCAGAAATAGACAATCACTGCGAACATGGTGCCGGTGTGCAGCAGAACAAGCAATAAAGCATTGGCCGGCGTGGACATGCTTTGATGCAGCAGTTTCGCCGTAACGATGACGTGAGCCGAACTGGAAACGGGCAGCAGTTCGGTGAGTCCTTGCACAATGGCTAGCAGAACCACCTGCCACAGGGGCATGAGCTATCGTCTCGCTTTCGAGGCTGCAGCGGAGTGCATCAGCGTTTTCGTCATCGAAAAGGCGTCGCGCCCGCCCGGATAGTAACCCGTCCACACTCCGCGGGTACGATAGCCATGCTTCTGCCAGAAGGCAATCGCGGATTCGTTGTCTGTTGCCGTTTCGAGACCTACCTCGGTCGCGCCGTTGGCAGCAAGCCTTCGTTCGACTTCAGCCAGCAGGGCAGTGCCCACTCCATGCCGCCGAAATGCCTCGAGCACGTCAATCGTGATGATGTACGCGCGCGCCTGCTGGTGCGCAGTCAGGCAGAAGCCGGCAACTTTGCCGTCTTGCTCCGCAATCACGCACTCGGCGCCCGGAAAGCGCAAATAATTGCGGAACTCGCGTTTGGAATACGCGACAGCAGGTTCGTAGCAGGCCTGATCGATCTCGTAGAGCGTCTCGAAATCTTCGGGAGTGTATGTTCGCAGTGTGAGTTTCACGGCGAGATCTAGACTTCCAGAATCACCGGCAGAATCAGCGGCCTCTTGGACGTCTGCTTGTTGAGGAAGCGCTTCAAATCGGAGCGAATTTTTTCTTTGATCACGCTCCAGTCGGTTTTTTCTTCCGCACTGGATTGCTCCACTGTTCGCAGGATTACCTCTCGCGCCTGCTTCAATATTTCGGCGCCGTCCTCACTGGGCAGGAATCCACGGGTCACGATCTCCGGCGGCGTTTCCATCAGACCGGTGTGCTTGTCAATGGCGATGATCGGCACCACCACGCCGTCTTCCGCCAGGTGGCGGCGATCGCGAATCACTACGTCCTCGATTTCCTCGAGCGAGCCGGAATCTACGCAAACGCGTCCAGCGGGTACGGGTTCGCGCCGGTGCGCGCCGCCGTCGGCGGTGAATTCGAGCGGCTGGCCGCTTTCCATCAGGAAGATTTCCCCGGAGACTGCGCCGACCTGTTCAGCCAGCGCTGCGTGCTGGAAAAGCTGCCGGTACTCGCCGTGCAGCGGAATAAAATACTTCGGCCGCACCAATTGCAGCAATAGCTTCATTTCTTCCTGGCTGGCGTGCCCCGAGACGTGAATCGGCGCCGACCGGCCGCCCTCGTAGTACACCAGCACCCGGCGCCGGAAGAGATGGTCAATCATGCGGAAAATGGCTTTTTCGTTTCCGGGAATGATTCGCGCAGAGAGAATTACCGTGTCGTTTTCCGCAATGCTCATCAGGCGGTGATTGTCCACCGAGATTCGCGACATGGCCGAAAGCGGCTCCGCCTGTGTGCCACTCGCGAGCACGACCAGTTTTTTCGGATCGAAGCTCTTGAGGTCCTGCGGCCGTACCACGCTTCCGTCGGGAATTCGAAGCTTGTTGAGACCATGAGCAATTTCGATATTGTCCACCATGCTGCGTCCTACGAATCCGATCTTGCGCCCCACCGTCCGCGAAATATCGATCACTTGCTGGATGCGATGGATCGAACTTGAAAAACACGTAACGACGACCTTCTGCGGGGCCGCGCGGAATAATTCTTCCAGACGCACAACTACGGCTTTCTCTGAAGGGGTAAAACCCGGCCGCTCGACGTTGGTGCTGTCGCTGAAGAGCGCCAGCACACCTTCCTGCCCGTAGCGCGCGAATGCATGCAGGTCAAACGGCTTGCCGTCGACCGGTGTGGGATCGATCTTGAAATCACCGGTGTGAATAATCACGCCGACCGGCGTGCGGATCGCGAGCGCCACGCAATCAATCGTGCTGTGCGTCACATGGACGTATTCGATCTGAAATGGGCCGATCGTCGTAGTCTGTCCCGCGGCGACTTCGTGCAGCTTGGCTTTGTCGAGCAGCGCGTGCTCTTCAAGTTTCTTGCGCACGATCGCCAGCGTAAATTTCGTGCCGTAGATGGGGACGTTCAGGTCGGCAAGAATGTAGGGAATCGCGCCGATGTGATCTTCGTGCGCGTGCGTAAGGACGATGGCGCGCACCATGCGCTTGTTCTGTTTCAGGTAGGTCGTGTCCGGGATCACGATGTCCACGCCGAGCAGTTCCTGCTCGGGGAACATCAGGCCGGCATCAATGACAATAATGTCGTCGCCTGTCCGCAGGGCCATCATGTTCATTCCGAATTCGCCCAACCCGCCCAGCGGAATGGCCCATAGTGATCGCTTGCTCAAGATTTTTTTCCGGCTTTCTCGTTTTGCTCGATTGAAGGTTTCACCAGCAGCGCCCGCAACAAAGGTTGGTTCAAGGTCTGCTCTTGATTGCGTGGGTCATCGTATCACAACACTCCTGGCGCCGCGCTTCCGGCGGAAGAGCCAAGGAGTTCGCACTGCAAATCTTCCACGCCATGCCGACTCAGCTTTTCGGGCTGATGCGGTTCCAGGGAGCAGCGCATGCGTGAAGGATTAATCCGAGCCGCCCGCGAAGAGTCGCGCGATTACAACCAGTAAAATGGCTCCGACCGTTGCTGCGGCCAGGCTGCCGAGGAACCCGAAGGTCGTGATTCCGAGTTTGGAGAAAATCCAGCCGCCGATCACCGCGCCGATGAGCCCCAGGATCACATCCACAATGCAGCCGAATCCGCGCCCGCGCGACACTTTCCCGGCGAGCCACCCGGCGAGCAGGCCGATGATGATCCAGCCAATCAGGCCCCGCCGTGCCTGCATCTCGATATATATGCCGTGGGCATCCTGCAACAGTAAAAAGTAAGCAGCCACTGCGCTCATGATGATCGTCTCCTCTGACTATCCCTGGCAAAAAATGTAGCCGAGGCATTTGTACACCAGCTTCGCAGCGAGAAAATCGGACGCGTGGTCACCCGGCTGCGGCAAAAGCTCCACCACGTCCATGCCAACGATTTTCTTGTGGTCAGCGACGGCGCGCACCAGCGACGTCACTTGGTGCCAGTCCAAGCCGCCCGGCTCGGGAGTACCCGTGGCGGGGACAATCGAAGGATCGAAGCCATCGAGATCAACCGTCAGATAGACGCGTGGGCTCAAATCAGAAAGGACTTTCGCAATCCAGCTCTTCAGCGGCGCGCGCGAAATATCCTTGGCCCAATACACGCTTGTCCGCAGATGGGGAATCGCCTTTGCCTCTTCCTCCGATAGCGAGCGGATGCCTACCTGCACGGCCGGGCACGTTTCCACCACGCGCCGCATCGCGCAGGCGTGACTCTTGGGATTTCCCTGATACTCGTCGCGCAAGTCCGCGTGCGCATCAATTTGCAGCACGGACAGGTCTTTGTATTTTTTGGCGACTGCCGAAACGAGCGGCGGCGTCAGCGAATGTTCTCCCCCCAGCGCCACGGTGAATTTTTCATCTTCAAGCAGCGCGAGTTGCGCTGTGTAGAGCTCGGTCATCACTTCGTCGAGCGTTCCGTCCATGGTGTCAATCGGCGCGAGTGTGTGGATGCCGATTTCCTTGTACGGCTCGATCTCGAGCTCTTCGTCGTAAAGTTCCATATTGCGGCTGGCGGCGAGAATCGCAGCCGGGCCGTTGCGCGTTCCATGCTCGTAGGTGGTGGTGCGCTCGAGCGGAACAGGGAAAATCACCGCGCGCGAAGTTTCGTATTGCGAATGTTCATCGGGAAGACCGCCGAAATTTTCCGGCGGCATCGGAGTGTATCGGCTCATCGCGAGTTTGTGCTCACTGGAATAATTCGAAATTCCTCTTTCACCTGCGCTCCCTTTGTACTATCAATGATGAGCAAACAGATAGTTTTTCGTGCACCCGGCGCGGCCGGGCGGAAGTACATTACCTGCGAGGACGCTGAATGGCAAAGAAAAAGGGCGCGACGGGCCGAATTCTGCATGACCCCATCAAGGACCACCTGACCCCGATCTATCCGCTCGATCTTTCGCGCATCAAGACGATTGACGATCTGGTACGCGCGATGGGGCGGACGGCCTTCACCGCTCGCCAGATCGGCGATGCCGCGGACGTACTGGAAGCGATGGCGCGCGACAAAGACTGTTTCGGCGTGATGACCCTTTCCGGCGCGATGACCGTGGCAAAAATGGCGCTGGTGTTTTGCGATTTAGTGGAGGCGGGGGTGATCAAGGCCATCGTTTCCACCGGCGCGCTGATGGCGCACGGCCTCGTAGAAGCAGAGGGCCTCGCGCACTATCGCTATGATGAGAAGATGAATGACCGCGAGCTTTTTGCCGCCGGATATAACCGCGTGTACGACTCGCTCGAGCCGGAAACGAATCTGGATCACGTGGAAGAAGTGATGCAGCACATTCTGGAGAACTGGGATCCGGATGAACTGCTATGCAGCTGGAAGGTCAACCGGAAGATTGGCGAGCACTTGTCGCGGCACTCGAAGGGGCGCGGGATTTTGAAGACCTGCTACAAGCACAATGTGCCCGTGTTTGTCCCGGCGTTCACGGACTCGGAGTTGGGGATAGATGTAGCGCTGCACCAGCGGCTGCGCAAGAAAGCGGGACAGCGATTGCTGCGCTTCGACCCTTACGAAGATTTCGAGCATTACGCGGCAACAATGCTCGCCACGAAGCGCATGGGAATTTTCACCATCGGCGGCGGCGTCCCGCGCAATTGGGCGCAACAATTCGGCGTCTATGCTGAGCTGCTCGCGCGCCGCGGCTACGAAAAACTTCCGCTCAAGCGATACAATTACGGTGTCCGCATTTGCCCCGAGCCGGTGAATTGGGGCGGCCTCTCCGGCAGCACTTACACTGAAGCTGTCTCCTGGGGCAAATTTGTCCCACCTGAGGAAGGTGGAAAGTTCGCAGAAGTCCTCGACGACGCCACGGTGGCACTCCCGCTCATCGTCGGCGCCGTCCTCCAGCGCATCGGCTACCTGAAAACGCCTAAGCGCGGTTAGGCCTGTAACGCGGGCGTCTCGCCCGCTCTTTATTTGTGTGTGCCAGAATGTCCGCGCGTCACTCCGGCGTGGAAAACTCCGAGGAAAAATAATAAGAGAATTCTAAAATGTGGGCGCGAGACTAATCGTCTTCGCCGAGGAGGATGGCAGCGGCGAGAACGGTGGTCCACAATCCGCGTTTATCACCGACGGCGGACTGCGTGATGTTCATGGTGCGGACAATCTTGTTCGAGATGCGGTAAACCTCTTTTTTCTCGTCCCACGACAAATCCGGATCGAATTCCACGTTCAATGTCGTCGCGAGCATTTCCGCGGCAAGCTCTTCAGTATATTCGCCCGCGATGTCTTCGCTCTCGCCAAACGAATGATGCTCCGACAAATATCCGAACATGGATTTATCGCCGGGAAGTGCGAGCCCGACACCCGCCGCAATCAAGCGATGCGGCTCGCGCGTCTGATTTTCACTGATTACAGTGAACGCCACCTGGCCCGGTTTCAGGTGCTTCAATCCTTCGCTGCGCGAGATCAATTTGCAATAAGGGGGAAAAATTGAGGAAACGCGAACGATGTTACACGCCGCAATCCCCGCATTGCGAAGCGCGAGCTCGAAGCTCGATAGGCGCTCGCGGTGTTTTCCGACTCCCTTGGTGAGGAAAATGCTTTTGGCGACGAACGACATGGGTCTTGCCGAGCTACGCTGCCTCCTCGAGAGCGAGTCGAAAAAGTTTTCGCGTGTGAAATTTAACAAGCACCTGTAGCAGAGTCAATGATTATTCATCCGCGATTTATTACAGGAAGGTGACATCGGAGCGCTCGATTTCAGTTTGCGGCGGCCGTGCAGCTATTTTTGAATTTTCTTCAGCCTGTCCAGCGGGAGTTTTAAAGCCTGGACAGCGTTGACCACTGTGATCGTGTTCGGAGTGAATTTATTCCCAGTGGGCTCATCGAAAAATTGATCCTCCGGTCCATGGCGAAAGATCACCGGGGCGCCCTTGAATATAATTTCGGTCGAATCGCCCGACAGATCGAACACCCAGTAGTAGCCCGGCACCCCGGGAGTTATCGGCTCGCCCGTCTGCGTTGCTACCACTTGAGTTTTAGCCGAGCCTTTCCCGTCGCGCGCTCGTTTGAACGCTCGAGCCGCGGATTGGGCGATTTCCTCATCCGGCGTTCCACGCATCCAGATGATGAGGTGGTCTGGTTTGAGATCGTCCAGGCAAAGGCCTGGATACTGCACCGCACCCTTGTGAGTCCAGAACTTCTTTTGATCCGGCGTCAATCCTACCTGCAACGACTTTCCATCCAGGTAAGCGACGGAGAAACGAAGCTTGCAGTCCTGTGCGCCGCTGGTTGTCGGCCAGAGCAAAAAAATCAGCAGAGGTCCAAATTTGAGGATTCTCATCAACCGCCCGTACCAGTGTTGATACGTGATTAACTCTTTTTTGAGGAGCAAGCAAGGGATTTCTGCCGGCTCAAGCGCGCAGGGACCAGGAGTAGGGGACCGCAAAATTCTTGCGCCTGAAACAATTCGGCAAACGAATCGTGAGCGCAGGAAGTTCGACGGGGCTCTTTGCGAAACTATACGGTTGCGCCGAGGGCGATGCAGGGGGCGATCAAGTCAGCCATAGCCCTCAGCTCGCGCAGCTCCGAATGCGTGAAATCGGGGCCCGCATCCGCCGCCGTCTTGCCTTTGCGCGACACCTGGATCACGCCAATGACTTTCTTTTCGAGCGTCATGGGAGCGCTCATGATTTTCTGAATGGGGTCGCCGCGCTCCTCTTCAATCAGGGGGACGGCCTCAAACACGGAGGCATGGGGCACCACTGAAAAATGATTGATGATTTCCGCGCGCTTTTCGCGCACCGTGCGCGCTGCAAGGGAATTGGTGCTGGTCAGGGGAATACGCCCCACGTCTTTCAGCTTCTCCGGCACCACGAAATAGAGGAAGCGGGCGTCGGGAGTCATCGCAAATATCGCCACTTCATGCGGCTGCACGGCGAAATTCTTCCTGACGAGGTCCACCGCGCGGTTGAAGCCCACAAAGTCCTCTCCACCGCCTTTTCGGACCAGTTCGGCGGTCCATTTCTTCAGTTCGTTGATGTATTCGCTGGGCATAGATCCCGCCCCGATTCTTGGCGGCAAGTCCATGATACCGGGTTTTTCTCTCAGCACATGGTCTGGGATGGGGAATGATTCCAATCAGTCAGGAGAGTTAGGCGGTGCTTGGTTCCCCCGTCATGTCCTCGAACTCAAGGCATCTTGCAAACTCGTCGGCGGATGCCTATACTGAATTTTAAATTTCGTTGCCATAATTCATTTCGGAGCGTGCATGCTGGCCGCAGCGGCTGATTCCAGAACGAGTTACTTCCTCGACAAACTGCATTCCCTCAGCGGAGTTATTCCCATTGGCGCCTATCTGGTGGACCATTTGTGGTCGAATAGCTACGCGCTCGTCAGCGTCGAGAAATATAATCAAGTATCCCGCGAGCTCCAGACCGTTCCCTGGCGCATCCTCGTTGAGGTGGGCGTGCTCTGGCTTCCCATTCTGTTCCACGGTTTTTACGGCATGTGGATCTGGTGGAGAGGGAAGTCGAACGCGCTCGGGCATCCCTGGATGGCCAACTGGCTGTACGTTCTCCAGCGCTGGAGCGGCATGGTCGCCTTTGTTTTCATCGGCTGGCATGTTTACACCGAACGTTTTCTGGGCCACGGCGTGACCACATACGCAGACGTCGCGCACGCCATGGCCAATCCCTGGTATTTGACTTTCTATATCGTGGGCGTTACGGCGTCTGCATTCCATCTTGGCAACGGGCTTTGGAATTTCGCCTGCAAATGGGGTATCGCCGTGACAGCGCCGGCGCAACGTGCCGCGGGTTTTTTTGGCGCCATCGTCGGCGTCACGCTGACGATTGCGGGAATCGCCGTCGCTCTCGGATTGCACTACGCCTGGTTTCCGCTGGGGACCTACGCTCAATGAGACCGCGCGCATGAAGAACCCGAAAATTATCATCGTCGGCGGCGGTTTGGCCGGACTGATGGCCGCGATTCGCGTGGCTGAGTCGGGCGTTCCCGTAGATCTCTTCTCGATTGTCCCAGTGAAGCGTTCGCATTCCGTCTGCGCGCAGGGTGGCATCAACGCTGCAAAAAACCTGAAGGGCGAAGGCGATTCCACTTGGAAACATTTCGACGACACCATCTACGGCGGCGATTTCCTGGCGAATCAGAAACTCGTGAAAGGCATGTGCGAGGCTGCGCCGGCAATTATTGATCTGCTCGACCGCATGGGTGTGATGTTCAATCGCACGCCGGAGGGCTTGCTCGATTTCCGCCGGTTCGGCGGCACGCTGTTCCACCGCACCGCGTTTGCAGGTGCCACCACCGGGCAACAACTGCTGTATGCGCTCGACGAGCAGGTGCGCCGCTTTGAATCGGAAGGCAAGGTAAATAAGTTTGAGGGCTGGACGTTTCTCTCCGCGGTGATTGACGACGGCGGCGTGGCGCGCGGCATCTGCGCCATGAATTTGAAATCCATGGAAGTTCGCACATTCCCGTGCGATGCCGCAATTTTTTGTACCGGCGGAATCGGCGCCGTCTTCGGCCGCTCCACAAATTCTGTAGTCTGCACCGGCTCCGCTCAGTCCGCGCTTTTCCAGCAGGGCGTCTATTACGCCAACGGCGAATTCATCCAGGTCCACCCGACCGCCATTCCCGGCGAAGACAAGTGCCGCCTGATGAGCGAATCGGCGCGCGGCGAAGGCGGCCGCGTCTGGGTGCCGAAAATAGCCGGCGACATGCGCCCCGGAAAGCAGATTCCGGAGACGGAGCGCTTTTATTTTCTCGAGGAGTGGTACCCGAAATACGGCAACCTGGTCCCGCGCGACGTGGCCACGCGCGCAATTCATAAAGTCGTGTACGAACTGAAGCTCGGGCTCCCGGGTGAACCGGCGGTTTACCTCGACGTGACCCACATTCCGCGCGAGGTGCTGGACCGCAAACTTGAGGGCATCCTCGAAATATACGAGAAATTCGTTGGCGTGGACCCCCATGTCGAGCCGATGAAAGTCTTTCCGGCGATGCACTACACCATGGGCGGACTGTGGGTGGACAACGAAAATCAGGCCACCAATGTCCCGGGCATCTACGCGGCGGGCGAGTGCGAATACCAGTATCATGGCGCCAATCGCCTGGGCGCGAACTCGCTGGTTTCCTGCATCTACGGCGGCATGCTGGCCGGCCCTGCTTCCGTCCGCTACGCACGAAATCTGGAGCAAGGCTGCGACAGCGCGCCGGCGAGCGTTTTCGAACGTGAGCGAGTCCGGCAGCAAGACATCACCGACGCACTGCTCAATCAGCACAAGGGAACCGAAAATCCTCTGACCATCTGGCGCGAGCTGGGCGAGGTGATGACCGAGCACGTGACCGTAATCCGCTACAATGCCGCACTCAAGACGACCCTCGCGAAGATAGATGAGCTCGGCGATCGGTTTATGAAAATCAATTTGCAGGACCGCACACAGTGGGCGAATCAAACACTGAATTTCGTGCGCGAGCTTGGCAACATGATTGTCCTCGCGCGCGTGATCACCATTGGGGCGCTCGAGCGTAACGAAACGCGCGGCGCGCATTACAAGCCGGAATTCCCGGAACGCGACGACGCCAACTGGCTCAAGACCACCAAAGCCAGCTACAACGGCGGCAAGATCAAACTCGAATACGAGTCGGTGGACGTTTCGCAGATTCCGCCGCGCGAGCGAAAATACACCGCGGCGAAATAATGTAACGCCGGCGTCTCGCCGGCTCTTTGCGGTTGGTTTGGGCGTTGCACCTTTCGCCCGCTGAGGCCAAATGGCTGACAAAACATTTGCTATCCGCATCAAGCGGCAGCAGCGGCCGGACGAGGCTGTCCGCTGGGAAGAATACGAGATCCGCTATCGCCCGCATTTGAACATCATCACCTGCCTGCGCGACATCGCCGAGAAACCCTTCACGCGCAACGGCACGGAGTCCACTCCGGTCAGCTACGACGCGAATTGCCTGGAAGAGGTTTGCGGCGCCTGTGCCATGCTCATCAACGGACAACCGCGGCAGGCTTGCTCCGCGCTGGTAGATAATCTCGAGAAACCGATTCGCCTCGAGCCGCTCACAAAATTTCCCCTGGTGCGCGACCTGGTTGTGGATCGCTCACACATGTTCGACAGTCTGAAACGGACGAAATGCTGGATCCCGATTGACGGCACCTATGCGCTCGGCGAAGGCCCGCGATACTCGCCCGCGGTCCAGGAAGTCGGGTACCCGCTTTCGCGCTGCATCACCTGCGGCAATTGCCTGGAAATCTGCCCCAAGGTGAACGAGCACACCCAATTCGTCGGCGCCGCCATCATCAGCCAGGTCCGCCTCTTCAATCTGCATCCGACAGGCGCGATGCACGCGGCCGAAAGACTCGAAGCGCTGATGGGGCCGGGCGGGATCGAAGATTGCGACAACGCGCAGAATTGCGTGAAAGTTTGCCCGAAGGGAATTCCTCTGACGGAATCCATCGCCGCCGTGAATGGGCAGGTCATCGTCCACGCCGTGAAGGCGTGGTTCCAGGGCAAGGATTGAGAGAGAACATCGCGTGACTCGCTTAGGTTTCTTTGCATTTTGCTTCCTGTTGGGAGGGACTCTGCCGTTGCTTGCCCTGAATTCCACTGATAAAATTTCCGAGAAAGCGCGTGCTCTTCATTTCCGTTCGATTGTCGTGGATACCCACGACGACACGACACAGCGGTTTCTCGATCCCAAATTCGATCTGGGCGTGCGCCACGCGGACGGGAATATCGATATTCCGCGCATGCGGGAAGGCGGGCTCGACGCGATTTTCTTCTCCATCTGGATTCCCGGCACGATTACCGGGCCCGAAGCCGTCAAGCAAGCTCTCGCGCAGATTGATGCCGTCCGCCATCAAATTGATACTCACCCGCGCGATCTGGTTCTGGCAACCACGGCCGCTGACGTGCGTCGCGCCTTCGCCACGCACAAGATTGCTGCGCTGATGGGCGTTGAGGGCGGGCACATGATGAATGACGACCTGGGCGTCCTGCGTACTTTCGCGTCGCTTGGCGTCCGCTACATGACGCTCACACACAGCGTGAATGTGGACTGGGCGGATTCCTCGACCGACACGCCCGCGCACAGCGGTTTGACCGATTTCGGCAAGCAGGTGGTTCGTGAAATGAATCGCCTCGGAATGATCGTTGATATTTCGCACGTCGCAGACAAGACGTTTTACGATGTCCTCGCTACCAGTGAGGCGCCCGTGATCGCGTCGCATTCTTCCTGCCGCGCTCTCTGCAACGCTCCACGCAACATGACAGACCAGATGATCAAGGATTTGGCCTCCAAGGGTGGCGTGATTCAGATCAATTACCACATCGGCTTTCTGAGCCAGGAATTTCGCGACGCCGAAAAGGCAAATCCGCAAATCGAGAAAGATATTGACGGCGAAGCGAAGAAGCGCTGCGGAGAAACAAACGCGTGCGAGTTGCTGGAGCGGGAAAAGATTACGCGCGAGCTGGTGGCACAGGGTAAACTCCCGCGCGTGGATTGGACTCGCATCATTGACCACATTGATCACGCTGTGAAGCTGATTGGTGCGGATCACGTCGGCCTCGGCTCGGATTTCGATGGCGCCAACATGCCCTACGGCATGGACGACGTGACTCACATTCCACAAATTACGAATGCGCTGCTTGAGGAAGGCTATTCCGAAGCGGATGTTCAAAAAATTCTCGGTGGCAACACACTGCGCGTCATGGAACAGGTGGAAGCCACCGCCAAACGATTGGGAGGACGCCCGTGAGACGATTCGCCGTATGGTTTTGCTTGTTCATTTGTGCCGCTCTTCTACCAATGACGCTGCAGGGCCAAACGCAGTCTGCGGCGAGCAAATCTGCGCCCGCTGAGAAGTCCAAAACGCACCCGGCGAGGACCGGACCGAGCTTGCTGCATCCGGAAAGCATGAAGTCCAAAGCGCCGGATGTGTATGAAGTGAAATTCACGACCACGAAAGGCGATTTCGTGATTGAGGTGACGCGCGCATGGGCTCCGCTCGGCGCCGACCGCTTCTACAATCTCGTGAAAAACCACTTCTACGACAATGCTGCTTTTTTCCGTGTCTTGCCCGATTTCGTCGTTCAATTCGGCTTGACAGGCAGCCCCGCTGTGAATAAAGCCTGGACAAATGCAACCATCAAGGCTGACCCCGTCACGCAGAAGAATCTTCCCGGCACTATCACGTATGCCATGGCTCCAGGCGATACGAACTCGCGCACGACGCAGGTGTTCATAAACCGCGGTGACAACTCTCGGCTCGACAAAGATGGCTTCGCGCCGTTTGGAATAGTCACTTCCGGCATGGACGTGGTGAAACAGCTCTATGCCGGATATGAGGATGCTCCAACGAAGCATCAGGATGAAATTACAAACCAGGGGAAAGTGTATCTCGACAAGAATTTCCCGAAGCTCGACAGCATCAAAAGGGCTACGATCGTTTCGCCGGCGGACGTGACTGCCAGTGCGCCCGCTCACAAATCCACTGCCGCTTCGAGCGAAAAAGCAGCAAAACCAGCACCCAAGCCCTAAGGCGCGGGCTTGATTCATTGGCACCCAGAAAAAATAATTCAGCGTAGATGATCCAGAACGGCGGAATGCCTGGGGCGTGGAATTGAATTGAGTGTATAGTTTCGTCGGATTACTCCTATGACTGCTGGCCCGGATCTGCTGCACCCCGCAACACTCGCTGCCAAGGCGCCGGAGCTGTATGACGTGAAGTTCACCACCACCAAGGGCGATTTCGTCATCCAAGTCACGCGCGCGTGGGCGCCATTGGGCGCTGATCGCTTTTACAATCTCGTGCAAAATCATTTTTATGATGACGCCAGTTTTTTCCGTGTCTTGCCTGGTTTCGTAGTGCAGTTCGGCTTGAACGCCGATCCGCAAATCTCACGGGTTTGGCAAGCGGCAAACATCAAGGACGATCCGGTGAAGCAGAGCAATCGTCCCGGCTTTATTACCTTTGCCACGGCGGGCCCGAACACGCGCACCACGCAAGTCTTTATCAACCTCGGCAATAATGCCCAACTCGACTCCATGGGCTTCGCGCCGATCGGCGAGGTGACCGAGGGCATGGACGTGGTGAAGCAGCTTTACGGCGGCTACGGCGAAGGCGCGCCCAGCGGGCGTGGCCCCGATCAGGGTTCCGTCTCGGCCCAGGGAAAACCCTACCTCGACAAGAATTTTCCGAAGCTTGATAGCATCAAGACGGCGACGATTGCTGCACCCGCGACAGGAGTTGGCGGGGCGACAAAATCTTAGAGCAGATCCGCCTTCCGCCATGGCGCTCGCGCTGTCGTTCCGTAGCGATACGCGGACCTGTATCGTGTGGAGGCTTCGGGATTATTTTGATTTTGGCCACGCATCATTTTCTTTCCAATTCACATCACAGTTTCCGCCCAGATGAGTGACATACCTTTTCCCAGTGTGGCAGAACGGCCGCTCGGGCTTGAAAGCGCGAGCCGTGCCGTCCTCGGCAGCTTCTTGCTCCTTGCGGGCCTTGGTGTTGCGAGAGCCTTGCTACAGCTGCTGGGCATCAACAACTATGGCTTTTTCCGCGACGAACTCTATTACATCGCTTGCAGCCACCACCTCGCTTGGGGATACATCGATCAACCGCCGCTCATTGCGCTGATTGCCTGGGTCGCACGCCACGCCTTTGGGCAGTCGCTCATCGCGTACCGGATTTTTCCTGTTCTCGCTGGAGCCGGAACTGTATTTTTCACTGGCCTGCTGGCGCGCGAACTAGGCGGCTGCCTCTTCGCTCAATTTCTCTCCGCGACGGTGATTTTTTTCGCTCCGTTGTCCCTGGCGTTCGATAGCTTCCTTTCCATGAATGCTTTTGAGCCGCTCATTTGGCTCATCTGCGCTTGGCTGGCGGTTCGAATCGTGAGGGGCGGGTCGCCGAGACTGTGGCTCTTGCTTGGAGCAGTGGCCGGTGTGGGGCTCGAAAATAAACACACCATGCTTGTATTCGGGTTTGCGTTAGTCGCCGGACTTGCTGTATCGGGGGAAGTCCGGGGAACACGTTCCGATTTTCTCAGGTCGAAATGGTTTTGGCTCGGAGGCCTCTTGGCGTTGGCCCTCTTCCTTCCCAACTTGATTTGGGAAGCAACTCACGGGTGGTCGCAAATTCATGTGGTGCAAAATGCGCAGGAATTCAAAAATGTCCAGCTCTCACCCGCGCGATTCCTCGGGGAACAGGTGCTGTTCATGCAGCCCCTCTCTCTTCCGATTTGGCTCGGTGGGCTCGTTTGGTATTTATTTGGAGAGGGCGGGAAACGCTTTCGATTTCTTGGTTGGGCGTACCTCATCGTCGTAGCCGTTTTTATTGTCCTCCACGGAAAGTCCTACTATGCGGTGCCGGTCTATCCAGTGCTGGCTGCAGCGGGGGGCGTCGCATTCGAGCAGTTCACGATCACACCAACGCGGCGATGGCTGCGACTTGCCTATCCTGTGGCGTTGGTTCTCGGCGGCCTCATTACGCTTCCCTATGGCGTGCCATTGTTGCGGGTCGATACATTCATTCGTTACACGAGGGCCCTCCCGTACGCGCGTTGGGTGAAGACGGAAAATGATGCCACCGCCGTGCTTCCTCAAAATTACGCGGACATGATCGGGTGGGAACACATGGCAACAACGATTGCCGGCGTCTATCACCATCTGCCCCTAGCTGAACAATCAACGTGCGCGATTCTGGCCGGAAATTACGGCGAGGCCGGGGCAATTGATTATTACGGACCGAAGCTCGGAATTCCGCCGGTGATCAGCGGTCACAATAATTATTTTCTCTGGGGGCCCCGCGATTACTCGGGTGCTTGCGTGATTCTGTTCGGCGAGCGCGCCGAGCAGTACAGGAATTATTTCGGAGAAGTGGAGCGCGTCGCCAGCATCTCCGAACCACTGGCGATGCCGAGCGAGCAAAACCTGGCGGTGTACCTCTGCCGGAAACCGCAGGCGCCGCTCCGTGTTCTCTGGCCCCGTTTCAAAATGATCATTTGAACGCGAGACCCTTCGTGTGACTGCCGGCTGGTTTCTTTATTCGGTGTTGCCGCGTAGAGGAGCGTGCTTTGGATTGCGGGCGGCTTGTTCGAGCGCGGCAATGTCGAGCCCGGTTGCGCGCAAGGTTTCGCTGATGGCGGAAACTCCGTTTTTCGCGATAGAGAGCAGCACGCATTCGCTGGTAAGAATTGGAATTGCTTTGCCTTCGTAAATATCGTGATGGGGAGCGATCGCTTCCGCAGTTCGTAGGATGGAATTCAATTCGCGCGAAGCTTCCAGAGTTTTTCCATTTGTCTTTTCCGTTTTCGACGAGCCAAAAAACCGCGCCGGTTTCTGGGCGTCTTCTTCGCGGCGCTCGCGATCGTAAAATTCAATCCACTGGTGCCAGCGCTGCGGGCTGATCTGGCAGATGCGTTGGAGAAATCCTTCGATTTCCTCGCGTTCCTCCCAGAATTTCGAGAGCCGCTCCCATTCGTAGATGTACATTCCGGCAAGATAATCGGCGACCTCAACGACCGCTGATGCGCGGCTGGCGGCGAGCATTCGGGAAAGACTTTCTGCCCGCGCGAGATCCTTCGTCAAGCGGTGGGTGACTTCGCGATCGCTTCCGCCGAGTGTCTTCCCCAAGTCGGCGGGGCCGGGAACGGAGTTGGGCGCTTTGCGTCCGAATAATTTCATGCCGATAAATGACTCCCGCGGATATTTTAGCAAACCCGTAAGCAGGCCTCGTGATATTGAACGCATGGTGAACCGATTGGTCACGTCCCATGGGCCGTACCGGCACTAACCTGTTGTATCCTTGTTCGTCTGAATTTGTTCGGCCCGCTAGGCGCAGCCGGGAGAGGAATTGCAATTTGGAGAATCCATTGCTGGGAGCGTGGCGGCTGAAATCGATTACCGGCAGCGTGCCGAAGGCGGCCATTTTTTCGATGGGTGCGAAACCGCAGGGAATCCTGATTTACACCGCCACCGGGCACATGGCCGCAGAAATCATGCGCGACCCGCGCCCTGCCTTTCATGCGGGTTATGAAAACGCGTCGGCGGAAGAAATCAGGAATGCATTCGAAGGCTACTACGCGTATTTCGGGACCTACCACGTAAATGTGCGCGAGATGACGGTGACGCACCATCTGGAAGGAAGTCTGCGGCCCGCCGAAATCGGGAGAGATTATGTGCGCACCTACAAACTTTTGGGCGACCAACTCACCTTGAACCCTGTGCGCGAGGGAAGGAAATTGCAGGTGCGGCTCACCTGGGAGCGCGCGAAATAATTTCCGCCAGATTTTCACAATTTCTACAAACCAAGAACGGTGACCAGCTCGCGCACGGAAGCGGATGATTTATCGAGCGCGGCTTTCTCTTCCGCCGTCAATTTGATTTCGATAATTTGCTCGATGCCACGCGCGCCCAGCTTCACCGGCACGCCGACGAACAATCCGCTGATCCCATATTCGCCTTCAAGATAAGCCGCGCAGGGAAGGATCTTTTTCTTGTCTTTCAAAATCGCTTCCACCATTTCGACAACCGCGGCCGACGGCGCGTAGTAAGCCGAGCCGGTTTTCAGCAGGTTCACGATTTCAGCGCCGCCCTTTCGAGTGCGCGTGACGATGGCTTCGAGTTTTTCCTTGGGCAGCAATTCGGGGAGGGGAATTCCCGCGACCGTAGAATATCGAGCAAGCGGCACCATGTCGTCGCCATGCCCGCCGAGAACGAATGAGTGCACATTTTCAACCGATACACCCAATTCCGCCGCAACAAACGCGCTCATACGCGCGGAATCGAGGACTCCGGCCATGCCAATCACGCGATTCTTCGAGAAGCCGCTGATTTTGAACGCCGCTTGCGCCATGGCGTCGAGCGGATTCGTCACGATGATCAGGATCGCGCCGGGCGACAGCTTGACGATCGCGTCCACGACGCCCTTCACCACGTCGTAATTCGCCTTCAGCAAGTCATCGCGGCTCATCCCCGGTTTGCGCGGGAAGCCGGCGGTAATCACAACAATGTCGCTATTCGCCGTCTCTCGATAATCGCCGGTGGCGGTGGATATTCCTGCCGCGTGCGCGTCGGTTCCGAGAATGGGCGCAGACTCGGCCATATCGAGCGCTTTGCCCGCCGGCACGCCTTCGAGAATATCCGTGAGTACCACGTCGGCAAGCCCAGCGTCATGAATCCGCTGTGCCGTTGTGGAGCCGACAAAACCTCCGCCGACCACTGTTACTTTCTTGCGCATTCAACTCTCTCCCTTGGTTTTTCTGGAACCGCTAGCGCTTCGCTGCACCGGCCGCCTGCATATTGTCGATGATCGCGGACGCGAACTCGGACGTCTTGAGCTTTGTGGCGCCGGGCATCAGGCGCTCGAGATCGTAAGTGACACGTTTCTGCTGAATCGTGCGTGCGATACCGTCTTCGATTAATTGGGCGGCTTCCTTCCAGCCCATGAAGTCGAACATCATGGCGCCCGAGAGCATCACGGAGCTGGGGTTGATCACGTCCTTGTCTGCATATTTCGGCGCAGTGCCGTGTGTGGCTTCAAAAATGCCGAAACCGTCGCCGATATTGGCGCCGGGCGCGATGCCGAGGCCTCCGATCTGCGCCGCGCAGGCGTCGGAGAGGTAGTCGCCATTCAGGTTGGGCGTGGCGAGGACTTGATATTCATCCGCGCGCGTGAGGACCTGCTGAAAGACGGAATCCGCGATGCGATCGTTTACGAGAATCTTCTTTTTCCATTGCCCGTTTCCGTGCGAGGCATAAATCGTGTCGAGCGTCAGTTTCACTTCAGCCTCAACTGCTTTTCGGATTCCCTCCGTCCCGCGTTCGATCCCCGGTTCAACCATGGCCGCATTCTGTTCGACCGTGAGGCTTGGATTCTTGTCTTTATTGTCGAGGATCCAGCTTTCTCGTTCGGTGACGGTCTGCTGGCGGAATTCCTCGGTGGCCAGCTCGTAGCCCCAGTCGCGGAACGCGCCTTCGGTGAATTTCTGGATGTTGCCTTTGTGAACGAGGGTGACGACCGTACGTCCCTTCTCGATCGCGTGTTGTATCGCGCGGCGAACGAGGCGCTTGGTTCCAAAAGGTGAGATGGGCTTGATGCCCACGCCGGAATCTTCGCGGATTTTTTTGGTGGTGCCTTTGAGCATTTCGTTGTTGAGGAAATCGAGCAGTTTTTTTGCTTCGGGCGTGCCCGATCGCCACTCAATTCCGATGTAAACATCCTCGGTATTTTCGCGGAAGATCACCACGTTCATGCGCTCCGGACGGGTCACTGGAGACGGCACGCCCTGCAAATAACGCACGGGCCGCACACAGGCGTAGAGGTCGAGCACTTGCCGGAGAGTGACGTTGAGCGAACGGATGCCGCCGCCGACGGGAGTGGTGAGCGGGCCTTTGATCGAGACGCGCAGGTCGCGGATGGCGTCAACGGTATCCTGCGGCAGCCATTCCTTAAATCGATTGAACGCTTTTTCGCCGGCGAAGACTTCGAGCCACGCGATTTTTCTTTTCCCGCCGTAAGCTTTCTCGACGGCCGCGTCGAAGACGCGCTGCGAAGCTTTCCAGATGTCGCGGCCGGTGCCGTCGCCTTCGATGTAAGGAATGATGGGCTGATCGGGGACCCTGAACGCGCCACTCGAGTATTCGATCGGTCTCCCATTCGCCGGCAGACTCACTCCGTTGTAGGAAGCCTTCATTGCGTTCCATCTCCCGGGCGCGTCCCGCTTCTTAGAAAATCCCTTGCTGCGAGGGCGCGATTTGAAACTGTTGAAGATAACACAAAGACCGGAAGATTTCGCCACGGAGGCACAGAGGCACCGAGGAAATTCGCGGCCGGAAAAAGCGTTTCCAGGAGGCCTGTTGAAGTGTCGATTGAGCGGGGTGGCTACGCTGTGTTTTCAGTGAGTTAGAGGGAATTTCAATTGCACGAGTGTCGATTGAAAGAGCAGCGATTTGTGGCGAGTGATTAGTGACTGGTGACTTCGTGGGGTTGCAAGCAGGTTTGTTGATGTTGGTCATTTGAAAAAACTCCAGAACTAGCGTGGCACCGGTCACGTGAGAAAGCAAGGGATCGGTGCTGTGAAGTTTTGGTGGGACCGGCGAGGCACGCAAGCAACTCAACTGTGAGTGAGCAAGAACAGCCGATTACTGCCGGCCCGCCCGCGTGTCGTGAGAATTGAGTCGCGGGATGCGATAGACCTTTATAAATTGTCCAGTCCCGACCGCCAACAAATCTCCCCTGGGAGAGATCGCAATACCTCCCCAGCCTAGACGAGGAGGAATGTCTACCGTCAAGACCGGTTTGGCCTTTCCAATGTTAAAGACTTTGACTGTCATCTTGCGAGCTGTGGGAGTGTCGAAGAGTCCTGGAACAAATGTTGGGACTGCGAATGTGGTTCCATTTCGGGATGGCGTCGCGGTAGGCGATGCTACCCCGACCGCTCCAAGCGCGAATTGTCTTATAATGGTTCCATTCGCAGTGAGAATGATAAGTGTTGAACCGCAAACGACAACTACGCCACCCTCATTAATGAAACTGGGTGGTCCGCAAAACCCTCCCTGACTATAGGCCAAGAGCTTTGGCTCAGACTCAGTGGATTCTAGATAAACTTCGTGGTCCGTGCTCCACGCCAGTTCTTGGCCCCACAATGCCCACGCTCTGTATGTCGTCTTTCTCCACGTCTTTAATAGTGACATCTGCCCAACATCGAAGAGGTCGAGTTGTACCTCGCGTGCCCCGTTCTGGCCGACGTTATGCTGAGCGAGGAGTGTTACGCCGTCGGGACTGATCTGGGCGGACCAGGTAGAAAATGGCCCCTCATGCAGCCAGGGCACGTTGAGTATCTTAATCAGCGAACGGTCCGGCGAATAGAGTGAAAGCGCCTCACCATCGCCAACGACGAATTTGTCGTCTCTTGCCGCAAAAAAATACGCGGGATTTGATGGGCGAACCGGCCAAACGCCTTCCGATAGGATTTCCCCGTGATCAGGGTCGAGAAATATGGCGTGCAACTGATAAGGGTCGGTGGGTTGCAGTTCATCGCGGGACGACAGGCTGGCCTTGACATCGTGCGTTTCGAAGTAGGCGACGAGAACGTTGGAAGTCGTAAAAGTCACACCGCGTGCGTTGGCCCAAATTGAGAGATCGTGCCGACGGCTTGTTGGAAGTGACTCGGGCGGCTGATACCCGAATTTCGAAAGGTCCACTTGCCATAGAGGCTGACCTCTTTTGCCCTGAGCTGCGGAGCCGGGGCACTGGAACAGGGCTGGGAGAAATGCCAGAGCGAGATATAAGCAACGAACACGGCGATGCGGCCATTGCGCCCGTGTCAAATGCTCCCGCCGCCCTGTTCTCAATAATTGACGCCTCACGCGGGCGATCATACCACCGCGAATCCACAGTGGCAGTTCTTGGCCAGCCACGACCTGGAATAAATTGGCGCGCCGAGGTGTCTTGATAGGTGCAGGGCACGAACGGAGTGCTCGGGGCAAGAGCGCAGGCGCTGAGGGGATGGCGCTCGTGCAGCGGAGGAGGGCGAGATGGGCGATTACATCAAGGAAAATTTGAACAAGGATGGAGTGGACCGCCGAGGGTTTCTGAAATGCATGGCCTGGGCAGGGACGGGAACGCTGTGCCTGGTGCAGGGCGGGGTGCTGAAATCGTTTGCGCTGAGCCAGATGGACGGGATGGACCATTCGAAAATGAAAGGAGAGCTGGCGTTTGTGCAGATCAGCGACAGCCACATTGGATTCAACAAGGCGGCCAATCCGGACGTGACAGCGACGCTGCAAGTGGCCATCGACAAAATTAACGCGCTGCCGGTACGTCCGGAATTCGTGCTGCATACGGGCGACCTGAGCCACCTCTCGAAAGATTCTGAATTTGACACGCTCGACCAGTCGCTGAAGAGCATTCGCACGGGCGCGATTCATTACGTTCCCGGTGAGCACGACGTGCTGAACGACAACGGCGCGCAATACCGCGAACGCTACGGCAAAGGCACGAAGGGCGACGGCTGGTACAGTTTTGATCAGAAGGGCGTGCACTTCGTCGGTCTGGTGAACGTGATGAACCTAAAGGCAGGCGGCCTCGGCAATCTTGGCCATGACCAGCTTGAGTGGCTCGAGGACGACGTAAAGCATTTGAAGTCGAGCACGCCCGTTGTGGTGTTCGCGCACATTCCGCTGTGGTCCGTGTACCCGGAGTGGGGCTGGGGAACGGACGACAGCGCGCAGGCGCTCGGGTACCTGAAGAAGTTCGGGTCGGTGAGCGTGCTCAACGGGCACATCCATCAGGCAATGCAGAAGGTGGAGGGCAACGTGACGTTTCATACCGCGATGTCCACCGCGTTTCCGCAACCTGCGCCGGGCAGTGCGCCTTCGCCCGGCCCAATGAAAGTGCCGGCGGAGCAATTGAAGTCGCTGCTGGGAGTGACGGATGTGAACTTTGTGCGCGGAAAGCACAGCCTGGCGATTGTGGATACGCCGCTCGAGGGCGCCAGCCGAAGGCTGGAACAACACGTTGGGAAACCAAAATTTGAACCGGCGCCATCGCCATACTAGAGACACAGAAAAGGAGAAAAGAAAATGACAGGTAAACGAATCTCTCGAATTGCGGTCAGCGCTGCACTGCTGGCCACACTAGGCTGGACAGCCACGAGCAGAGCCAAATTACCCGCTCGGGGTGGTCAAGAACAGGCGGCGGGCGCGCAGGTGAAGATAGATAACTTCAGTTTCACGCCGCAGGAAATGACGGTTGCGGCGGGAACGAAAGTTACCTGGGTGAATCACGATGATATTCCACACACGGTGGTGAGCACGAACGAGGCGTTCAAGTCCAAGGCGCTCGATACGGATGACCGCTTCACGTTCACGTTCGAGAAGGCCGGCACATACGACTACTTCTGCTCCATCCACTCGAAGATGACCGCGCGAATTGTTGTCAAGTAGCTCGAGCTAGAAACCGAAACATTTAACCCAGTGTGTACCCGTTCCGGCACGGGTGCGCCCAAACGGACTGCCGGAGAAAACCAAAAAGGAGGCAATAGTCATGAACGCAAAACCAGAAGGGAAGTCTCATAACCGCAAAATCAGTGGAGCCGTCGCATTGCTTGCATTTTCAATCGTCGCAGCGCCTCTCGCGTTTGCCGGCGGAAAGGTGAAAGGTGGCGGTGCGGAGAATGTCACCATGCTTTCTCATGTCGAATTCACGGGCGGCACGGCGGGAAAGATGCAGTTGGCAATGAAGCATCAGCGCCGGCTGCTCTTCGTCGGCGTCGAGTCTTCACAGGAAGTGCGCGTAGTGGATGTTTCCGATCCAGCGCAGCCACGGCTCGTGGATCAATCAAGCGCCACTAGCACTGCACCAAAGCTGACGGCTGTGAAATCTTCCATCTCGGCGCCGGAACTGTTTTCGGTGTTGAACACGGCCGGGGATTCGAGTACGCGCGAAGCTCACAAGTTCTCGGCGTCGGCGAGATTCCTCACGGATGCGCGCCACAGTCTGGTTTACGTGGTGGACAGCGACGGCCTATGGATCGTGCGAGTCAAACAGTCATTCGTTGAATACACAGCGCCGTATGACAACACGGATTACACGTCTCTATACGGCGGATGAACGCAAACGTCCAACTTCGGCTGAGTGCCGGCGAGGCAGACATTCGATGAAAGGCTTTCTCGGCACTTACGCTAGCTTCGCGGCGGACCTGAATTTGGTGGTGCAGTTGGCGATGGGAGTCGCGCTGCTCGCGGGCGCATGGCTGGCACGGAGGAAGAAATACAAAGCGCACGGAATCTGCGCGAGCGCGGTATTGATCCTGAACCTGTTTCTGATTGGTTTTGTGATGTGGCCGTCGTTCCACCAGCAAGTGCTGCCGAGAATTCCAGGGCGCCTGAACAAAATGCACTATGCGGTCGCAACCGCCCATGGCGCATTGGGTGCAGTCGCGGAGTTGCTGGGGCTGTACATCGTGCTGGTTGCTGGAACGAATCTACTGCCGCGACCGTGGAGATTCAAGCGGTGGAAATTGTGGATGCGGGTTGAGTTGGCGCTGTGGTGGATCGTGCTGACGACAGGGATGGCGACATATTTTGTTTGGTACGTCCCGCGAGCGGGGCGTTGAAAAGCTCCCCCAATAGTAGACCCCCAAACGGGGCAAGCGCGGCCCAACACGCGGGATCGCGCTTGCCCTACCCCCCTCGGACTACGCTTGCGAGCGACAACCCGCAAGGTTTGCAGCACGCGCTGCCGGACGCACCGGTGTAATATGCGGGCCTGAATTCTCCTCCGAGAAGGAGCTCAGAAATGAAACTTCGAAGCGCGGTTGTGGCGCTGGCAGTTCTGATGTGCGTTCCTTCGGCACGCACGCAACAGAAGTATCTTTACAAGGCTAGCCTGGTGCAGGCGGCGCCGGGGAAGTTGGTGGAATTGATTGACGTTTACAAGAGCCTCTGGGCCGTGCAGGCGAAAGCCGGAGGGGAAGAGGCGCCGCTGTGGATGCGGCACAGCCAGGGGGACCGATGGGACTTGCTGATTCTATTTCCAATGGGAAATTACGGCGAGTATTACCGAGCTGGACGTGTGGCGGCGAGGGAGAAGGCGCTTGAGCCGTGGCGCGAGAAACTGCAGGGGGATATTGCGTGGCAAGAGGATGTGTTCGCGTACGGGCCGCCCCTCGAGGAAGTGAGGAATGCGTTTGCAGGCGCTGGACTCTTTCACGTGGAAATGTTTCAGGCGTTGCCGGGACACCAAGCCGGGCTCTACAAAGAACGCGAAATGGAGAATGCTTACGCGCATTCAGTAAAGGATCCGGAGAATTTGATTTTCGTGCGCGACCAGGGCGCAGCGTGGGATCTGTTCACGATTGGCTGCTTCCGCGACTTGAAACACTATGCAGAGGGTGCGAGCGGGTCGCCGAAGGAGCAGGAGGAGGCCGCGAAAGCAGCTGGCTTCGAATCAGCGAGCCAGATCGGGCCCTACCTGCGCACATTCATCGCGTTGCACCACGACACACTGGCCGTGGCAGTGAAGTGAACGGGTTGCGCGAGGCGGGAATAAAAACGATAGGAATCAAGTCTTCATAGTTGAGAATCTAAGGCGGTATGCCGGAAGACGTGCAAGGGACAGGGAGCGCCGCGCGATTTGAGCAGATTGTGCTGCCGCATCTGGACGCGGCGTACAATCTGGCGCGCTGGCTTGTCCGCAGCCCGGAGGATGCGCAGGACATCGTGCAGGAGTCGTATTTGCGCGCCTTCAAATTCTTTGGCGGATTTCAAGGCGGTGACCCGCGCGCATGGCTGCTGAAAATCGTGCGCAACACCAGCTATACGTTTCTGGAGAAAAATCGACCGGCAAGCCTGGCGGAAGAATTCGATGAGAAGACGCACGCTACCGAGGCAGGTCCGCCGGATGCAGAATCGGAGATGGTGCGCAGCGCCGAGAGCCGCATGCTGCGCGAGGCGCTCGATGAGTTGCCGGTAAATTTTCGGGAGATCCTCGTGTTGCGGGAACTCGAAGGACTTTCTTACAAGGAGATCGCGGAGTTGGTCAACGTGCCCATCGGAACGGTCATGTCGAGCCTGGCGCGCGGGCGCGAGCGGCTACGGGAAGTGTTGCTGCGTGCCCGGGAGAAGGAGGGAGCCCGTGGCCACTGATCATTTCACGCCCTTGCTGCACGCGTACCTCGACAGTGAACTTGACCTGGTGCGCAGCCTCGAACTAGAAGAGCATCTGAAGGGCTGCCCGGATTGCGCGCAGGAATTGTGGACGCAGCAGACGCTGAGGAAAGCGTTCCGGTCAGCGAATTTGTATCATCGCGCGCCCACTGGACTGGACGCGCGAATACGAGCTGCACTGCCGCAGGAAAATAAAGTGGTGGTGATGCCGCGGCGGCAGATTTGGAATTGGCTGGCTGTGGCTGCGGCAATCGTGGTGGCGCTGGTGATGACCTGGCGGATGCTGCCTTCTATGATGGGCCGCTCACATACCGATTTTCTGGCGCAGGAAGTGGTTGCGAGCCATATCCGCTCGTTGCAGCCGGGGCATTTGCTAGACGTGGAATCGACAGACCAGCACACCGTGAAACCGTGGTTCAACGGCAAAATCGATTTCTCGCCGCCGGTCAATGATTTCACAGAGCAAGGCTTCCCATTGGTTGGCGGGCGCCTCGACTACATTGATCACCGGCCAGCAGCGGCGTTGGTCTATCAGCGACACAAACATTTCATCAACGTGTACGTCTGGCCCGAGGAGCAGCAAAAAGAGGCTGCCGCGCGACTGGAATCATACGAGGGCTACAACATCGCGTTCTGGGAGCGTGGCGGGATGTATTTCTGCGCTGTCTCGGACTTGAACTCCGGTGAACTGCTGCAATTGGTTCAACTTCTTCAGAAGTGACGCCAGCCTACCCACCGCTAGCCGGGCCTAACATGGCCACAATCTGTCAGTCCGAAGCATTCCGAGGGTGTAACAATTTGTAACAGCAAAGGTCCTTCTGGCTGGTTGGTCCGTGACTAACTGATTGCAGCAGGGCGGCTTAGGACGTGGAACTCGGCTTGCACTATCAATTCAAAATGGGTGAATTGAGGGCGACGGCCGAGGGGAGAATTCGTCGGAAGCCGCGCCTGATGAGAGGCGAAGTATGGGTATGCGTCAATGTCCGTATTGCGGAATGTCGGTTGCTGAAATTCGAACGGAATGTCCGCATTGTCACGCTGTGATCCCCGAAATAGGCCTGCGGCATGAGCGCGACATTCATAGCGAAACTGAAATTCGAAGGGGCTTGCTCTACGTTTTGTTGGCGGCCGTGATTCACTATTTCGCCGCCGGTTACAGCGCGATGAAAGTTCCGTTTCCCATCGATCCGATCGTGACGGTGCTCCTGTCGCCGCTGTTGTTCCTTGCCGGGGTCGGTCTGGCGGCGCACGGCTACTTTACGCATCGCAAAGCGTGGACGCTCACGGTACGACACCGCTAATCAGCCATGGATCAATCTCCGACTAATCCCAAGTTGAGGTGCGCCTAAACATCCCTGTTCGATTGCGAATCGACCGATATTCATTCGCGATAGAATAGTTCGCGGCCTGGCAAAATTGAGAGTCCACAGTGAGGCGAAATAGATTCCTCAAATACTGCAGATCCAGCGCGATAATTGCAGCGCTGTCGCTGATTTTGTTTCCCGGACAAGCATTGCTCCCGTACGGTCGATGCATTCGATTTATTAGTTTTCCGTTCGTAGACTCGTACATTGAGGTCCCGTATTGGTGCCCGAGCGCATTTGTAGCTGTGTTCATAGGATCAGCGCTCCTATCAACTGTGTTTCTGATCCTCGCATGGAGACAGCGCAAGTCAGAGAGCAAGAGCTCCGGTCTAAGCGGGAATCAGAAACTGACCCACCTCCCATAAATTTGCCTAATTTGTCTCATCAGCACTTTTAATTGACGATTGCGAGACGCGCGCGATACCCTACGGTTGAATGGACCGCTTTTTACCAACCTCTCCGAAGGAGATTCATGCCCAACGAACTGCGTAATTTTCTGGCTCTCTCATACGACGAGCTCGAGCAACTGAACTTGAAAGCGAAAGAGCAGCGCCGGAACCGCGTGGCGGAGCACAAGATTCAGGAAGAGCGGATCAAGTATTTGACGGACGAGAAGCGCATCAAGGCTGTCACCGTGCTGTTCAGCGACCTCGAAGGCCGCTTGCACATGCTCGATTACGACAAAAAATTCCTGATCAAGAGCTGGGATAACCTGACGTTTGATGGCTCGTCGATTCGCGGCTTCACGGCGCAGCGCGAGAGCGATTTGCGCCTGGCGATGGACTGGGGCTCATTCTACTGGGCGCCCGCCGACGTGTTCGGCTCCGGCAAGGTGCTGGTGTTTGGGCACGTGATTGATAAGGACGGGTCGCCCTACGCGGCAGACATTCGCGGCGTGCTGAAAGGATACGCCGACGGGCTCTACAAGAAAGAAGGCTACACGCTGAATGCGGCGAACGAAATTGAAGGCTTCCTCTTTCAGAGCGCGGATGCGGAGCGGCGCTACCACGAGACACACAAATTCGAGTACGTAAACACGGGCGGCTATTATCATTCGCTGCCGGGCGACCCGCTTCGCACTTTCATTGACACGACGGCGGAAGTGCAGCGCGCCATGGGATTCCAGAACGAGAAAGACCACCCTGAAGTTGCTCCCTCGCAATTCGAAATCAATTACAGCTATGGGGAAGTGGTATCGGCAGCGGATCGCATCCAGCTCTATAAGCTGGTTTGCCGGCAGGTGGCCACGAGGATGGGGTTCACGGCGTGCTTCCTGCCGAAACCGGTGGTGGGCGTGAACGGCAGCGGCATGCACACAAACGTGTCCATCAGTGAGGACGGGAAAAACATTTTTTGGGATGCGAAAGGCGAGGAAAAATTGAGCAAAGCAGGCTGGTCGTTCGTGGACAAGATCCTGACGCATGCGAATGACATTTGCCTGATGCTGAATCCGAGCGTGAATGCATATCGTCGCCTCGATCCGCATTTCGAGGCGCCAAACCAGATTAAAGCGTCGCCGGTGGACCGCGGCTCGATGATCCGCATTCCCATCGGCAATGAATACAGTATGCGGGTTGAAGTCCGCTCCGTCGCGCCGGACGCGAATCCCTACATGGTGATGTACGCGGTGTTCAAGACCGGTCTCGACGGCGACATTGCGAAAATCAAGAACCTGCGCCAGGCCGAGCGGTATTTGCCGGATAATATTTACTCGGCGATGGATGATTTCAAGAAATCGCAATGGACCACGAAGCTGCTGGGCGAAGACGTGAAAGCGCGCTACGTGGACCTGAAGCAGGCTTCCGCCGATCGCTGCCCGCGCCAGCTGGGGACTTTCGTGAAGGCGCCGGAAGTTCAGTATCACCACGAAGTGTACAACCAGTTCCTCTGGAATTTGTTCTAGAGCGTTCTACGCAAAGTGAGCCGCTGTCCTCAGCTTTTGCCGGTCAGGGCACGGCATGCCGTGCCCCTACGGGTGAAATGTCCGCGTTTCTGAGAAAGACAATTGAGGCCGATGGGTCGTGGCACAAGTGAAGAAGTGGCTCACCGGATTTTTGGCATTCGTTCTGCTTGGTCTCCCGGCGTTCTACCTGCGCTACGATTTACGCGCGTATTCCGTACTGACACGATTCAGCGAGCCGAATGCATCGGGGCCGTTGCTGCGCTGGGAAACGCAGCCCATCGCCGTTACGGAAGTCGCAGTCGCCACATCGGGCAGTAAAATTCCTGCGCGATTGTATTTTCCGCAAGCTGTCCGTCATCCATCTGGAATCGTTTTGGTGCACGGCATTCATCTTCTCGCGATCGATGATCCGCGCTTCATAAATCTTGCACGTGCGCTTTCGGGAGCGGGATTTGCAGTGCTCACTCCGCTGCTCGCCTCTCTTGCGGACTATCATGTGGAAGCAGGTTCGATCGATAAAATCGGAGATTCGGTACATTGGCTCGAAGCGCGATCGGGAACGGGGCCGGTCACGGTGTTGGGGATCAGTTTTGGCGGGGGTTTGTCGCTGCTGACAGCCGTCCAGCCGCAGTACGAGCACGATATACGAGCGATCGGCCTGATCGGCGGATACGAAGACCTGGCGCGTGTTTCCCGATTTCTGGCCACGAGTGAAGAAGAATTCCCGGACGGACGAGTGGTTCATCTGGCGGCACATGACTATGGCGCGGCAGTATTTGTTTACGATCACCTGGGTCAGTTTTTCTCGCTGATTGATTTGGCGCCTGCTCGCGAAGCGCTGCGGTTCTATCTTTGGGAGCAGCCAGCAGGAGCGAAGCCATGGCTTCCGAAGTTGAGTCCGGCGGGCCGCGCGAAGATGGACGCGCTCTTCGCACGAAGGATTGATCTCCTGCGACCTGAGTTGCTCTCGGCGATTCAGGCCGATCAAAAAGAACTGGGGGCGCTTTCACCTCACGGAAAAATCGGAGACTTGCGCATTCCCGTATTTATTCTTCACGGCTCGGGTGACACGGTGATTCCACCGGCCGAGAGTCTCTGGCTGGCGAGGGAAGTGCCGCGCGGGGATCTACGCGCGGTGCTGATTACGCCCGTGTTTTCTCACGTGGATATGAAGGGCAAGGTTTCGCTGTGGGAGGAATTGCGTCTGGTCCATTTCATGGCCGGAGTGCTGCGCGCGGCTGACTCGAACTGAGGCTCCGCCACGCGGTTGCACTCGAAGCGACCGCGCGGCGAAGACCACGGTAATTGCAGGGAGCGCTATTTGAATACGGCTGTGGTGAGAGACAGTGAATCCCGGTGGGCAGAGCCATCGGTTACACTACCGAAAGCCGGACTGCCGGTTGGATTCGCCTTGGCCGCAGCTTCCAGTGACGCATAAAACTTATCGAGCCCGTCTGCGCCGTTTGTGATAACTACGATGTCTACTTCCGCCGGGTCACCCGTGTGGATGATCTCGCGATCAATCGAGTAGAAGTGGATGGCGCCATCGGCCAGGAGTTTTTCGAGTCTTGGTACGATGTAGGCCTTCGCGACCTTGTCAAAGGTTTCCCCTTCGCCCACTTTTATTTTGTAGGAGCTTACACGCAGGTAGGAGTTCTCAAACGTACCGGCGTGGTTTCCATACTGCCGGCTCACAACGACGTAATCCCAGTGCTTCGATTCCGCCAGCACTTTGTCACCGTCGGAGGCCCCCTGCGCCATGATGGCAGCCAGCGCTTTCATCAGGCTGGCATTGGATGTTGCAGAAAACCAATCACCATGCGTGGGTTGGCCTTCCTGATGGACGAGGGTCTTGAACCAACCGTAACCCACGATAGTGCCGTCGGCCACGAGCTTATCCATCAACGCCTTCGTGCCGGGGATACTTTTTTCGTAAGCGGGCCAGCTCGCGCGGGGAACCGCCCATTCGGCCACGTAGGTGTACACGGGCGGCTTTTCTTTGTCGTCCATCATCTGGGCGCGGACTGGACTCGCCCATATCGTTGCCATCGTTGTCAGTGCGAGTACACACACAAATTTCAGAAGCCCCTTGTGCATCTTGAATCCTCCTCAGTGGTGTTAGTCCGCTTGGTGCGGAGAAGTTGGTTGGTGGTTAGTTGCTATGAAATTTCTTGCGAAAGAAGTGATCAGGAATCGTGCCGGACGGGAGAGTACGCCACGATACATACAGTGTCAAGGAATCGCGCGGCGAGTTTGCCTGCCCTCACCAACTTTGTTAGAGTGGAATGGCAATGCCATCCATCGTCAGAGAAGTCGGCGAAACATTCCTCTCGTTGTATAAAGGCTTCAGCGTCACGTTTCGCACCATGTTCCGCAAGACGACCACGGAGGCGTACCCGGACGTTGCGGCGAGTGTGCAGGCCCGTTACCGCGGGATTCATGTCCTGCAGCGCGACGAAAACGGGTACGAAAAATGCGTCGGATGCTTTCTGTGCGCGGCCGCGTGTCCTGCAAACTGCATTTACATCGAGGCGGCGGAAAACACGGACGCGAACCGCATCTCTGCCGGCGAGCGCTACGCCAAGGTCTATAACATCGACTACTCGCGCTGCATTTTCTGCGGCTATTGCGTGGAGGCGTGCCCGACCGATGCAATCACGCATGGGCATAATCTGGAACTGGCGCCGTATGACATCAACGCTTTGATCTACCGGAAAGAACAGCTCCTCGAACCCTGGCCGCCGCGTAAAGCTGCTTCCTAACATTCCTGCCAAGGGTGATTCGCAAACGTCCAGACCTCAGGGGTTGAAACCCCAATTTTTCGGCCTTTTCGGCACGGCTTAAGCCGTGCCCTGACGAAACCCAACGATGAGGCAACTCCAAGCTCATTTCCTAAGGCAAACGGCCTGGCAGGCGAGCAAAGACTAGAAGGGCATGGAGCCGTACTTGGCTTCGAACTCTGCGAGCGGGACCATGTCAATTGCATCCCACGGGCAGCCTTCGAGAAATGCGCCGTCGGGGCCTTTGCTGGTGCAGAGTTTGCAGCCGATGCAGAGGATGGGGTCCACCATGATGCGGCCAAACGGGGCGTGGTCCTCGTCCGGGATCCAAAACATGCAGTTGGCGACGGGGCAATAGTCCACGCAGGCGGGCGAACCGGAGCAGCCCGTGCACATCTCGTTGATGACGGCGACAATGTGCGGTTTGCGTTTGCGCTGTTTGGTCTCGCCGCCGGAAATCGGATACGACTTCGTGATCTCGCCGTTCACGAACTTCGCGACATCCAGTGTGACTTCCGCCACCGAGGCCTCCCGAGTGAAAACTTCTACCTCCATCATTCTTCACACGGAGGGCAGGGAAGTCAATGCTCTTGCAGAAGCACTATTTCAGCTCATGGATCAACGCATTCGTAAATTCTGCGGTGGACGCATGGCCACGGACATCGCGCGTCAGCGATTTACCTTCCCGGTACACGGTGTGCAGCGCATTTTCGACACGTCGTGCGGCGTTCGATTCGCCGATGTGGTCGAGCATCATGATGGAGCTCATCAGCAGGGCCGTGGGATTCGCCACACCTTTTCCGGCGATGTCAGGCGCGGTGCCGTGGACCGCCTCGAAGATCGCCACGTCCTGGCCGATATTGCCGCTGGGGACAACGCCCAGTCCGCCGACAAGCCCCGCCGCAAGATCGCTCATGATATCGCCGTAGAGATTCGCCATTAGCAACATGTCGTATTGTTGCGGGTCGAGAACCATCTGCATGCAGGCATTGTCCACAATCAGCTCTTTGTACTCGACGTCGGGATATTGGGCGGCCACTTTGCGGACGGAAGTGAGGAAGAGGCCGTCTGACAATTTCATGATGTTCGCTTTGTGGATGGCGTGGATTTTCTTTCGGCCGGCATTGCGCGCGTACTCGAACGCAAATTTGGCGACTCGCGTGGAGGCGCGCTCGGTGATGATCTTCAAGCTCTCGACCACGCCCGGGACTACGGTGTGTTCGAGGCCAGCGTATAAGTCTTCAGTGTTTTCGCGGATCAGCACCAGGTCAACACCCTGGTATCGCGATTGCACGCCCTCGAGGTTTTTGACCGGCCGCAGATTCGCGTAGAGGTCGAGCGCCTGGCGTAAACCGACGTTGATGCTTCGGGCGCCTTCAGCGACCGCGGTGGTCATAGGCCCCTTCAATGCCACATGATTCTTGCGGATGGATTCGATCACGCCGGATTGCAGAAAGTCCACGCCACGCCGCTCAAATTCGGCACGCGCCGGGATTTCATCCCACGCGATTTCGACGCCCGCCGCGGCCAGGATTTGCCTCACTGCTGCGGAAACTTCTGGGCCGATGCCATCGCCCGGGATGAGTGTGATGTTGTGTTTCATGCGAAGTTCAGCATTTTAGGGGATTCACGGGAGGATGTACACGAAGGTCCGCGTCTTATTGTGCCTGGGCTGCATGGGGACACGAGTGCCGCGGCGGCAGCATAAGTTGTAGTTCCAGTTGCGACTTGCGTGAATCTGATATAATGGTCTCGGTATTATGAGGCGCGGCGAAGCCGCCCTATCTGTGGAGGCACAAGAAATGGTTCAGCTAACGCCAGTGGCGGTAACGAAGGTGAAAGAGATTATTTCGCAGCAGACTCCCTCTCCGGCAGGTCTGCGCGTGGCCGTGGTCGGCGGAGGCTGCTCAGGCTTCAGCTATCACATGGCCTTTGAGAATCAGATCAACGAAGCCAGCGACAACGTGTACGAATTCGAGGGGTTGAAGGTACTGGTGGACCAGATGAGCGAGATGTATCTCGACGGTATCTCCATCGACTACATCGAGACCATCGAGGGCTCCGGCTTCAAGTTCAATAACCCCAACGTGAAGAGCACCTGCGGCTGCGGCAGCTCGTTCAGCGTTTAAGAGTTTTTCTCGGTCGTTCGCTTCTCCTAGGCTCCCGGAGGCGCAAGCCTCCGGGAGCTTTTTTGTTTGGTGCAGCTTCCCAAGGGGGATCGGCGTCGCCGGACCAACTGGCACTTGACAAAATTTTGCTTGATGTTCGCTTTTTCTTCGCCTATGATTCCATCCCACAGCCGGTAACGGCAAATCACCTCTTGGAGGAAATCATGAGCATCAGCGAAGCACTGCTGCCGGAATTCGATCAGGAAATGGCCAATACACGGAAGACGCTTGAGCGCGTCCCCGATGGCAAATTCGATTGGAAGCCGCACGAGAAGTCCGGAACCATGGGATGGCTGGCCGGCCACGTCCATTCGGTCCCCGAATGGATGGCCGACATCATTGAGAAGGACAACATGGACATGGCTCCGAATGGGGTCCCCATGCAGCCACCACCGGCGCCGAAAACACGGAAGGAACTTCTCGAGCAGTTTGACAAGCATGTGGCCAAGGCGCGCAAAGCCCTGGCGGGAGCGAGCGACTCGCACCTCACGAAGCAGTGGTCGTTCCTCAACAATGGCCAGTTGGTTTTTGCGATGCCCCGGATCGCCTGCCTGCGCACGTGGGTGATGAACCATGTGATCCACCATCGCGCGCAGCTCGGAATGTATCTGCGTCTCAACAACATCCCTGTCCCCGCGATTTACGGGCCTTCGGCGGATGAGGGCAGCATGTAGGGAACGAGTCCTGCGCGCTCTTGGAGAGATCATTTCCGGGAGCGCGCAAGACTTTATTCGGTTGAAAAGTGCATCACGGAGTGAACTGAGGCCAGCTACTGACTGGATGGGAAAGACAGTTGGATGCGTCAGAATGGGACGCCTTGCCTCAACTTGAGACGGTTCCGAGGCCCCCTGGCGCAAGAGCCGCTGAATTCACTTCTTCCTACTATTACCTCCCAGCTATCCCTTTGTTTATAAGGCACTTGAAGGCACACGAGAGTTTCGATTCTCCGTGGCATTGGAGCCATTCGTGCACCAATTGACGGGGAACAATGTGGGTGTGTCGAAAATCCGTTCTTATTCGCGAGAATAACTCATCGAAGCATGGGTCAAGTTCCGCGCACTGGCTCCTGATTTTTGGCACGCTTCTCGGCACGCTGCTCCTGGGATCGACCGCATTCGGACAAGCGGAAAATCCCGCCTGGCAAGTAGAGGCGCGCAAATACGCCGAGGCCCACGATTGGGAATCTGCGCTACGAGTTGTGAATCAACAACTCGCCCGCACACCGGGGGACACGGATGTGCGTGCGTGGCGGGCGCGCGTGCTGGTTTGGTGGGGAAAACTTCCGGAAGCAGAAACTGAGTACCTGGAGATCCTGAAGACCTCGCGGAAAGATCCAGACATCTGGCTCGGCCTCGGAAATTTATACATGCGCGAGGAGAAAATAGAATCGGCCCTGCGCGCCTTTGACACGGCGGTGGAACTTGATCCAACGCGTGCCGACCTACTTGCCGCTCGCGGCCGGGGATTGCGGGCTGCGGGCGATAAGCAGGGCGCGCGTTTGGAATTTCAAAGAGCATTGAGTCTGGATCCGACCAGCATGGAGGCCCGAGGGGGTCTCGCTTCGCTGCGGCCAGAAGCCAAGCACGAGTTGAGGTTCGGGCAGGAGAACGATCTTTTCAATTATGCCGACGCGAACCATGACGAATGGGTCAGCCTGGTATCAAGGTGGACGCCTTATTGGACCACGAGCGTCGCCGGGAGTTTTTATCAGCGTTCCGGCATGGACGCAGGGAAATTTGTGGGCAGCGTTACCGGGCGCAAGGCAAATTGGGGAGCGGTGACGGTGGGCGGTGCCATCGGACACGACAACGCGGTGATCCCCAAAAGCGAATTCTTTTTCGATCTGGACCACGGTGTGAAAACAGGCGAGAGGTCCTTCGTCCGCGCGCTGGAAATCGTGTACGGGCAGCACTGGTATTGGTATCAGGCGTCGAGGATTCTGACTCTGAGCGGCACCACGATTTTCTATTTGCCCCGGGAGTGGACGCTCACCGTGGGAGCGACGGGCGCGCGCAGCGCCTTCTCCGGCACTGGCGCTGAATGGCGTCCTTCGGGACTCACACGTCTGGGATTTCCAGTGGCCGGCTGGAGGCGGAGACGCCTTTCGGGGAATGTTTTCTTTGCGGTCGGTTCAGAAGATTTCGCGCAGATTGACCAGATCGGGAGCTTTGCCTCGCAGACCTGGGGCGGCGGATTGCGTTTCCAAATGACTGACAGGCAGGACGTGATGGGCTACGGGTCGTACCAGCGGCGAACGCAAAACAGAACGGACACGGGGTTTGGGTTGAGCTATGGGATCCATTTTTGAAAAATTGTGGAGGCTAGGTCCCGCGGCTTTCGTTTTGAAAGCCATTTTCGCGGCAATCATCGCGGACGGGATTCTGCTCGCATTCATACTGATCCGGCGCGAATACCGGCGGCGGTATTTTGCACGGCGCGATGCGCGCGTCTTCGAGCTGCGCCAAAAGTGGGATGCGCTCATTTCGGGCGAGATTCCGTACGAAAGCTGGCGAAAGAAAGCCTTCGACCGGCGCATCGTCGAGACAATCACGTTGGATGTATTCGAAGCCGCCGGGCCGGAGGAATCCGCGCGATTGCTGAAATTTCTGCGGAGCAGCGGCTTGATCGAAAAGCGGATTTTTGAGGCCCGCCATTTCACCAGCTGGCGAAGAATGAAAGCACTCGTTGCGCTTGGGCGTACACGTGCGCCAGAAGGAATACCCGCGCTGGGTGAAGGATTGCGAGACCGCAGCCTGGAAACACGGCTGGCAGCTCTGCGAGGTTTGGGACGGATGGCGTGTCCGCAAGCGGCGGAAGAAATACTGGCATGGGCGGGAGAGATGGGCTTGACGGTGCCGGCACTGCCACTCCAAAGCGCGCTGGTTCAGTGCTGCGCCGAACGTCCCCAGCTGTTGCTTCCCTATGTACAAAATGCGGAAGGCCACCTGCGCGAAGTGTTTGGGCGAGTGCTCGGCGAAGTCGCCACCCCATCCCTCGGTATGGACCTGCTGCAGTTTGTCGGAGATGATCTCGACGAACTGCGAGCCGCAGCGGCCCGTGCACTGTCACAGTCCAACGCGGGCCTCGCCCTCGACGTTTTGAATGAGCTGGCGCGCGATCCCGTATGGTTCGTTCGCCTGCGCGCGATCGTCAGCCTGGGCAAACGATCCGATCGCCGTGCGATTCCGGCGCTGCTGCGGGGATTGACGGATTCCAACCGTCTGGTGCGATTGCGCGCCGCCGAAGCACTCGTCGCGATCCAGTCGGACATGGTTGCGATCTTTGAACAGGTAGTGGCAGCGCAAGACCGTTATGGCCTGTACGCCTATTTGACCGCCCTCGAGAATGCGGATTTACGCGGCAAGCTCGAGGATGAACTGGGTGCGAGCAAGCAACTCGGAAAAGAAGAGAAGCAACACCTGCAACAGGTGCTGCTGGCGGGTACACATCTGGGGGACTCGCCTGCGACATCAGAGACAGTCACTAAGCATGCCCCGGCGCCGCAATGATCCGATTCCTGGATTTCTCCAACCATCTTCTTTTTTGGTACTACCTGGCCAGCAATGTCGGATATCTGGTGATGTTGATCGTGGCACTGAAGACCAGTGCGGCGCATCAACGCAGGCTCGAAAGTCATCGCTTGAGCTGGATCAAAGACACTCCCCTGGCGCCGCCCATCACGATTATTGCGCCGGCGCACAACGAAGAAAGCTCGATCCGCGTTGCCGTTCGAAATCTTCTGGAACTCGATTACCCGCAGCTTGAGGTGATCGTAGTCAACGACGGATCAGAAGACCGAACACTCGAGGAGATGCGCGAGGAATTCCGACTCCGACTGGTCCGGGCCGTCTACGTCCCGGAAGCGAAGAGTGCGTTGGTGCGCGGCCTGTACCGAAGCGACGTGGACTCAAGGCTTGTCGTGGTCGACAAGGAACCCGGGGGCAGCAAAGCGGATGCTGTCAATTCTGGATTGAATGCGGCGACCTCGCCTTACGTTTGCATCGTGGATGCCGACTCCATTCTCGAGCGCGACGCGCTGGTGCGTATTATGGTGCCCATATTGGAAGATCCTCAGCGGGTCGTGGCGGTCGGCGGAATTATTCGCGTGTTGAACGGCTCGGAAATCGAAGGAGGGCACATCCGGCGCGTGCGTCTCCCGCGGAAAAGCATCGAAGTGATTCAAGTGATCGAATACCTCCGGGCTTTTTTGATTGGCAGGGAAGCGTGGGGTCAGGGAAACATGCTGATGATTATCTCCGGAGCATTTGGCGTGTTTCGAACGAATCTGGTTCGCGCAGTCGGCGGCTATCGGCCAGCGGCGATTGGCGAAGATTTTGACCTGGTGGCGCGTTTGCACCGCTATCTGCGGGACCAAAAAATCGACTATCACATTCAATTTATCCCCGATCCGATGTGCTGGACGGAGGTTCCTTCCGACCTGAAATCGCTCGGCAGACAGCGGGCGCGGTGGCAGAAGGGATTGCTGGACGTGTTGTGGCTCAACTGGGACATGTTTTTCAACTGGCGTTATGGGAGGATCGGTTGGCTCGCCCTCCCATACTTATTGTTCTTTGAGCTGCTGGCACCGGTGATCGAAATTGGAGGCATTGCGACGATCATCCTCGCGGCCTGCCTGGGAGTGCTGAGCCGGACATTTTTTCTACAGTTCCTGCTCTTCGGGTATGCGTTTGCAACGGTGATTTCTATTGGCTCGGTTCTGCAGGAGGAACTCACCTACAAGCGATATAACGACTGGCAAGACGTCGTGCGGCTCGTGACCTACTGCTTTCTCGAACATTTTCCCTACCGGCAAATGCACATGTTCTGGCGGTTGCAAGGACTCTGGCAATACATGCGTGGCGACTATGTTTGGAGGCCACTCACCCGGAAAGGGCTGGCCTCCGCGAGCGTGCGATAGTTTCTCTCCGGCGCACTTGTCACGCCAGACCGCGTCTCGTATGCTAGTCCTCTGAGATGAAGATCGCCCTGGCCCAGTTCAACCCCACAGTTGGCGACTTTGAAGGCAATTCAGCCCGCATCCTCGATCTGGCGAATCAAGCCCGGTTGAACGGCGCGGACCTGGCCGTCTTCTCCGAACTTTGCCTGTGCGGCTACCCTCCGCAAGACCTGATCGAGCGACCGGCTTTTGCCGCTCGCAATCAAAAGGCGCTAGCCCAACTGGCTCGCGCGACACCGATTCCGTCGCTCGTTGGGTATGTGGGAAAGGCGCAGGACGATACCGGCAAGCCTGTAGCGAATTGCGCGGCGCTGATCTCTGGTGGAAAAGTGATATTCGAACAGCGCAAGATGCTGCTGCCCACCTACGATGTCTTCGACGAAACCCGCTACTTCCAACCCGCGCACTCGCAGCATGTTTTCCGGCTGAATCCTGAGGTTCTGGGAATCACCATATGCGAGGACTGCTGGAACGATAAAAGGTTCTGGCCACAGCGGCTCTACGATCGCGATCCCGTGGCCGAACTTGTGGGGCAGGGAAGCAGCCTGATGCTCAATATTTCCGCCTCGCCGTACACCATCGATAAGCGCTCACTGCGCCACGACATGCTGCGTGCGATCGCCATCGAGCATCACGTACCGGTGGTGTATGTAAACCAGGTGGGTGGCAACGACAGCCTGATCTTCGACGGATCGAGCGTTGCGTTCATGCCCGATGGACGCGTGGCTGCGCTTGCCAATTCCTTCGAGGAAGATCTGGTTTACTTCGACTCGACCACCGGCCGGGGAGACATTCGCACGCAATCGCTCGACGAATTGGGCGCGGCATATCACGCGCTGGTGGTTGGCACGCGCGACTACGTGCGCAAGTGCGGATTCAGCAAGGTCGTCGTCGGACTGAGCGGGGGCGTGGATTCGGCGCTGGTCGCGACGATTGCTGTGGACGCGCTCGGCCCGGAAAATGTTCTGGGCGTCGCCATGCCCAGCCCGTACAGCTCCGAAGGCAGTATGCGCGACGCTCGATGCCTGGCCAAGAATCTGGCAATCGAGTTTCAGGTGATTCCGATCAACGAAACTTTCGACAGTTATCGCAAGGCTCTGGCTCCTGCGTTCGAAGGCCGCCCCGAGGATGTGTCCGAAGAAAACATCCAGGCGCGGATTCGCGGGAATTTGCTGATGGCTCTTTCGAATAAATTCGGCTCGATGGTTCTGAGCACCGGGAACAAATCCGAGATGGCCGTGGGCTACTGCACCCTGTATGGCGATATGGCCGGTGGGCTCGCCGTGATTTCCGACGTACCGAAGTCCATGGTGTACGAACTCTCAACATTTGTGAATCGCGAGCGCGTGCGCATACCGCAAGCCACCATCGACAAGCCGCCTTCCGCTGAATTGCGGCCCAACCAAAAAGATCAGGACACGCTCCCGCCCTACGACGTGCTCGATCGCATCCTGAAAGCCTACGTTGAGGATCTGCACAGCCCGGAGGAAATCGCCGATCATTACGGGTTTCCGCTGGATCTGGTTCGCGCGGTTGGGCTGCGGGTGGATCAGAATGAGTACAAACGCAAGCAGGCTCCGCCGGGATTGAAAGTAACTTCAAAAGCATTTAGTGTGGGACGCCGGTTTCCGCTAGCGCAGAAATTTACCGTGTAACGCCGGCGTCTTGCCGGCTCCCTGTCTTGGATTTAGGAGAATTTGTTTTCGGAGGAATGATCTAGATGCGAAGCGGTTCATATGCTCTCCTGGCTCTGGCAATCCTCATGGCCGGCCCTCTGGCCTTCGCGCAGACAGCAACTCCCGCGTCGGCGCAAGCAGTGCCCGCCGACGAAGTTCAATTCTTAAAAAATGCTGAGCCATTCGTTCGCAAGCTCTTTGCCTGGGGCCCTGAATTTCAGGTGAAGCTTGGTCCCACGTCGCCATCGAGCGCGCCGGATTATTATCTGGTTCCGGTGCAGATTACCGTCAACGGGCAAACGGATAACGGGGTGCTGTACATCAGCAAGGACGGAAAAACGCTTCTGCGCGGCGAATTGTTCGATACGAGCAGCGACCCGTTTGCCGCCAACCGCGCCCATCTGCACATCGAGGGGAACCCCTCGAAGGGCCCCGCAGATGCACGCGTGACGCTGGTCGAGTTCAGCGATTTCGAGTGCCCGCATTGCCGCCAACTGTACGAGGCGATGAAAATTCTCGGCCCGCATTACCCGCAGATTCGCATCGTGTTCAAGGATTTGCCCATCGCCGCGATCCACCCCTGGGCCATGACCGCCGCCATCGGCGGACGATGCGCCTACAAGCAATCCCCCGACGCGTTTTGGGCAATCCACGACGGCCTGTTTGAGAATCAGGAATTTATTTCGGCGGCAGACATCTGGGAAAAACTCCTCGATTTGGCGGGGCAGGCCGGCCTAGACAAAGATGCCTTCAAGGCTTGCCTTGCGTCGCCGGAGGCGCAAAAGGCAGTGGAAGCGAATATAGCCGATGCGCTGGCGATGAGCGTCAACAGCACCCCCACGGTCTTCGTGAATGGCCGACCGGTGGTGGGCGGCGATCCCTCCACTCTCCAGCAGTACATTGACTACGAACTTGGCGGAACGCAACCTGCGCAGACGAAATCGCACCCACCACTACCGGGCAAGCCCGCTCAAAAGCAGCCGATCAAGCCGCCGTCGAAATAAACGCTCTGCGGCGTCCGGCAAGTGTGGAATTCGCGGCGGGATCGCGCGCGATCAGAAAACTTTGATCGCCAAGTCTCTCGGCCCCTGTCCGACGGGAATCAGAGTGACCAGCCGCGGGATGGGAGTGTTCGCGCGAATCACGGCAAGATCGCTCGACCCTGCGTCAACAACCAGCAGGATATCGCCCCCAGGGGTCAGCATGGTGGTGCGCGGATCCTGGCCTACCGTGATGGGCCGCTGCACCTGGCGGACTCCTATCGCCACGGGGACCACGTGCGCCGCGCCCGAATCGGAAACATAGAGGACCGCTGCATCCGGCGTCAGTGTTCCACTTGTCGGGGACATGCCCAGAATCAGAAAATCCCCAACCTCGTTCGTCGAAGTATTCACCACCAGCAGTCCATGCGCGTCGCTCACTGGGACGTACAACTCTCCGCCGTCAGGCTTCAGGATGAGTGAAGCCGGCGCCCCGCCCAAAGCAAGATTTGCGAGCAGTTCTCTCTTCCGCAGATCCACCACAGAAATCTCATTCGAAGCGCCGGATGAAATGAAGGCCTTGGAGCCATCCGGCAGGATTGCGATCTGTTCGGGCTGCGGAGCGACCGCAATAGTGCCGAGCGGCGCAAGCGACACAGCGTCCAGAAGGGAAATAGTGTTGTCGTCGCGGTTGGACACCACCACGGTTTTTCCTTCCGGTGTGACGCGCGCGATCCAGGGGCGTCGCCCCGCGCGGCCACGCGCAACCACCGAGTGCGTCGCGCAGTCAATCGCCACCACCGCATTGGCACCCGAAGCCGCCACGTAGGCACGCCGTCCATCGGGAGAAAAATCCAGCGCATAGGGCTGGGCCCCCACGGGGATGCGCACGGTGATCTGGTTTGTCTTTACGTCGAGCACCCAGGCGTAGCCGCCCGCGGAACTCAATCCCCAGATTTCATTTCGTGTGGGATGGGCGCGCACGCCACTCGGCCCTGGCCCGACCGGTACGGTTGCAACGGGGGAGAGTTTTACGAGGTCAACAACAGTCAGCGTGCCGTCGCTGGTGTTGCCGACGTACGCCATCAGATGCAGGCCCGGCCGGAGGAACGAGGGCCGCAGCTCGACCGCCACTTCACGCGTCGCGAGCACGCCCAGAATCACGAGGACAAATATCAGCCGGCTGTTCAACGGCCTTTTCATCACGTTCAATTAATCGTGCGGCTCAAAACACCGGCAATCTGGCGGGCTTCTTTGATCAACTGTTCGTACTCATCAGGGAGGATGGATTGCACGCCGTCGGAAAGCGCGTGGTCGGGATCGTGATGCACTTCCACGAGCAACCCGTCCGCGCCGACAGCGATGGCCGCCCGCGAAAGCGGCAGCACTTTCGAGCGCTTGCCCGTACCGTGGCTGGGGTCCACGACAATGGGCAAGTGACTGCGCCGCTGCACGGCCGGGACCACGCTCAGGTCGAGCGTATTGCGGGTGTGGTCCGAAAACGTCCGCACGCCGCGTTCGCAGAGAATCACCTGGTAATTTCCTTCGGACATCACGTATTCCGCGGCCATCAGGAATTCGTCGAGAGTTGCGGACATGCCGCGCTTCAGCAGGATGGGTTTCTGCGATTTCCCCGCGCGCTTGAGCAGCGAAAAATTCTGCATGTTGCGGGCACCGATTTGGATCACGTCTGCATATCTTTCAACCAGTTCGAGCGACTCGTTGTCGATCGCTTCCGTCACGATGCCGAGGCCGAATTTGTCGCGCACCGCAGCCAGGATTTTCAGGCCGGGCTCGCCGAGGCCCTGAAAGCTATACGGAGAAGTCCGCGGCTTGTACGCCCCGCCGCGAAATAAACGCGCGCCCGCTTTCTTCACGCGCTCGGCCACGGCGAAAGCCTGTTGCTGGGTTTCAACCGCGCACGGGCCCGCGACCATGCCCACGGCACTGCCGCCGAACGACACGTCGCCTAATGGCGTAGGAATGCGAATAATCGTGGTTTCTTCTTTGACGTCGCGGCTGACCAGTTTGTAGGGCTTGCTGACCGGAATGCACTCGATCACCCCTGGCATGGATTCGAGCGAACCGATATCTACGGCGCCGGAATTGCCCGTGATGCACACGGCCGTCCGCCCCGCGCCCGGAACCGGCAGCGCCTTATATCCCAGCGACTCGATCCGCTCGCAGACCGCGCGGACTTGCGCTTCCGTCGCATGAGATTGCATCACGACCAGCATGAATCCCCCAAGAGTGCCTGACGAACCGATTCGAGCCACAGAGTTTACTGCATCCGCGATTGCGCCTGCAAATTTTGGCGGCGGTGGGAATTAGGAAGAGCGCAAGGGACCTTGTGGGTAGGCGGGAGCGGGTTTGCCAGGCTCGTCTTGGGGGGCAAAAAAACTACTTGACATATGCCTATATGGGAATGTATTGTACAACCCATGGCACGAGCCGCTACCACCACAGACGCTTTCAATGCCGTCGCCGAGCCTCGCCGGCGCGAAATTCTGAACTATCTTGCGTTGCACGAGCGCCCCGTCGGCGACATTGTGACGAGTCTGGGGCTGGAACAACCTTCGGTGTCGAAGCATCTTAAAGTGTTGAAGGATGTCGGGCTTGTCCGAGTGCGGCGCGATGGCCGGCGCAAGCTGTATCGAGTGAACGCCGAAGCGATCCGCCCGCTTCATGAGTGGACGAAAACTTTCGAGCGTTTCTGGCAGCACCAGTTGCAGCGAGTGAAGGAAATTGCAGAGAGCAAGCTCAAACCACCGATGAAACCTAATTTGAATTAAATTCAAGGAGGAACCATGAGTTCAGCAGCGGCAGCATCATCAGGAGTCGAGAATTTGACGCTAAACGTCACCCGGGAAGTGCACGTAAAGGCGCCGATCGATGTGACGTTTGCGGCATTGCTTGAGCAGATCGGGCCGAAGAATGACACGCCTGACGGGACCCCCATGCCTTTGAAGCTCGAGTCCTGGCCCGGCGGCAGGTGGTATCGCGACCTAGGTGATGGCAGCGGCCACCTGTGGGGACACGTGCAGGCCATCAAGCGGCCAACGCTGCTTGAATTTTACGGCCCCTTGTTCATGTCCTACCCCGTCGCCTCGAATGTGCAATACCGGCTTAGCGAGGAAGCAGGCGGAACGCTGATCAAATTCCACCACACCGCCTTCGGACTTATCTCAGATGAACATCGGGAAGGCGTGGTGAAGGGTTGGGGTCACATAATCGAGCAAATCCGCAAGCGGGCAGAGGCTGCACGTTCGCGCTGAGCCTGCGCACAGCCGGGGAGGCAAATATGTGTCCAGCGTGCATAGCAAGCGCCGCCGTGATCGCCGGCGGCGGCGCCTCGCTTGGCGGGCTTGCCGCATTCATCGTAAAGCTGCGATCGAAGCTGACGGCAATCAACAACCCAATCCGAGTCAAATCGAAGGAGTGAAAACATGAGAATGGCAGAGGCAATGTGGATGGAGTTGGATCAGGAAGCGCAGACGACAAAGCGCGTCCTGGAGCGAATCCCGGAAAACAAACTTGGTTGGAAGCCCCATCCGAGGTCATTTTCCCTGGGGCAACTGGCGCTGCACATTGCGTCTGTTCCAGGCAACGTCACTGCGATAGCTTCGCAGGACACAGTTGAGGCGCCGAATTTCGTGCAGGCGGAAGCCAAGAGCCGCCAGGAAGTTCTCGATACATTTGCCAAGAGTCTGGAAACTGCAAAGGACACGCTCGGGAAAATGGATGACGCCCGGCTCATGTCCACATGGACGCTCACAAGAAATGGAAAAGTCGTAATGGCAGTCCCGAGAGTTGGATTCCTTCGGTCGGTTCTGCTAAACCATTTTTATCACCATCGTGGACAGCTTTCGGTTTACTTGCGGATGCTGGAGGTTCCAGTGCCATCAATTTACGGACCGAGCGCGGATGAGAATCCATTTGCCTGATTCCGGAACAATCACATCAATACTTCGATCGAGAGGAGATGAAGATGCAACCGAAGCAACAGATGAGCAAGGGCGAACAGCATAAAGTAGTGGCACACGCGGAGTGGATTGCTGCGCGGAAGGAATTGCTGAAGAAGGAGAAGGAGATCACACGGCTCCGCGACGATATCAGCCGACAGCGGCGGGAACTGCCCTGGGAAAAGGTCGAGAAGAAGTACGTCTTCGAGGGGCCCAAGGGCAAGGAGACGCTTGCTGACCTGTTTCAAGGGCGGAGTCAGTTGGCAATCTATCACTTCATGTTCGGCCCGGGGTGGAAGGAGGGTTGCCCGAGTTGCTCATTCCTCGCCGACCATTTCGGGGGCGCCATCGTCCACTTGGCTGCACGTGACGTGGCGCTTGGCGTAGTTTCGCGCGCGACTTTGCCAGAGATCGAAGCGTTCAAGAAGCGCATGGGCTGGCAGTTCAAATGGGTTTCGTCGAACGCCACCGATTTCAATCGTGACTACCAGGTATCTTGCACAAAAGAGGAAGCGGCTGACGGGGAGGTCTATTACAACTACACGATGCAGAAGTTTCCAAGCGAGGAAAGACCTGGAGCGAGCTTTTTCTACAAGGATGATGCAGGGGACGTCTTCCACACCTATTCGACATACGCCCGCGGGTTGGACATCCTGCTGGGCGCGTACAACTGGCTCGACTTCGCACCGAAGGGCCGCAACGAAGATGGCCTAAGCCACGGCATGGCGTGGGTCCGCCACCACGACCGCTACGTGGACGTGAATATTTCCGGCGCGAAATAACCCTCAGGACGAGGGTGGTTGAAAACAAGCGGGGGTGGTGGTTTGCCACCACCCCCGCGTACTAAGTGATTCCGGTACCCTGCAGGACTCCCGTCGTAATCTCTTGATTCTTAGTGCGTTTATGTACGGCAATCTAAGCGTCGGGTTTGGCACGCCCATTGCAATTGGTGGAGTGTGGTCGAGGTAAGGAAATGCTCATAAGGGCTCTTGCTCAAGTTCACGCACGCGGTTTTGATGTCAGCGCCGCAGTCGCCACTCAGAGGGAAGGCGGATCTGACCGGGAGGTACAACGATGCGATATACAAAATATTTTGCGCTGCTCGGACTTCTTTTATTGATTCCCACGCATAACGCCAACGCGCAAGTAGTCGTTCAATTCGGAGCGCCTGTTTTTGGTCCGGCTCCGCTCTGTGCTTACGGCTACTATGGTTATTATCCGTATGCTTGCGCGCCTTACGGCTACTATGGGCCGGAATATTTCTCCGGCGGCGTATTCATCGGCGCTGGCCCGTGGTTCCCCGGCTTCTACGGCCGAGGTTGGCGTGGTGACCGAGACGATTGGCGCGGCCGTGGTTTCCGCGGTGATCGTGACTTTCGCGGTGGCCGTGATTTCCGAGGTGATCGCGGGTTCCGTGGTGGCCGTGATTTTCATGGCGACCGTGGCTTCAGAGGGGGCCCTGGTGTCCGTACAGGGACTGGCTTCCACGGCGGTAATTCCTTCCATGGTGGTGGCAACTCGTTCCATGGCGGAGGTGGATTCCACGCTGGCGGCAATTCGTTCCATGGTGGAGGTGGCGGCTTCCACGGCGGTGGCGGTCACGGTGGCGGCCGTCGGTAACTGAAATAGCTTTCATCGCCGGAACACGAACGGCTGGCAGAAAATCCTGCCAGCCGTTTTTTTTTGTGCGTTCTTGTGGTGGGCCAGTTTCCGTTTGTCCGACTAATCTGGAGTTGCCGAACGGCGCGCCGGCCACTCTCCGGTGATAAGAGGATTTGCCCACCGTAATCTGCGGAGGAAGCACAGTTCCTCCACAGGCTTCTGCACGGACCCACCTTCGTGTATGTTCCCAGTTCTGGCAATCTGCGCAGCTTCAGCCTGCTGTCGCGCTGAGCATTGTTACGGGGGTGCAACCGTGAAATCTGGTTCGGCTTCGTCCGTCATCGAGAGCGCCGTGAAAAAATGTCTTTTCGACCTTCAGGATTATTTCGTGCTCTCCGCTCATTCTGTCCGGACCATCTTCACGACCACGCGTTACGCGGCTGACTTGGTCGAGCAGATGGATATGATTGGAGTGGGTTCGTTGCTGATTGTGATCGCGGCGCTACTCTGCGTCGGCGGTGTGGTGGTTCTCAATGCGGCCTCGCAATTTGCGCGTTTCGGAGAAACATCGCTAACGGGAGACGCCGTTTCACTCGCCCTCCTCCGTGAACTCGGTCCCACGTTTACGGCCCTTCTCATCGCGGGGCGAAACGCTTCCGGGATGGCTTCCGAGCTGGGCTCGATGGTCGTCACCGAACAGGTGGACGCCATGCGCGCGATCGGCACTGACCCAATCCGAAAGTTGATGACGCCGCGCGTGCTGGCGACGGTGCTGACGCTACCCTTGCTCGTGGCGGTGGGAGATTGCGCGGGACTGTTTGGCGGGTTCGTAGTCGCCAGTATGATCCTTCACCTCGGTGCCGAGCAGTTCTGGATCCGCGCAATCAAAGCGCTGGTTTTCGGCGACCTAGTGATAGGCTTCACGAAGCCAATTGTTTTTGGATTCATCATCGCCACAGTCGGGTGCTACCAGGGATTACGCGTTGAGGGCGGGTCGGCGGGAGTGGGGCGCGCGACAATCACAGCGTTCGTCACATCTTCGTTGGCCGTCCTCGTGGTGGATTTGTTTCTCACCCGATTTCTACTCTACGTGTTTAATTTGTGATGCTCTGCTGATCTGCCTCGAACTCTGAGGATTACGATGCGGTTCCAACCCGCTGCACTCCTCTTTTCGGCGCATTTGCGCAATCCGCGCATTTCCGCTAGAATCATCGTTTAAGCAGCCGATGGAAAAGCCTCCATGAGGCGTTCCCACGCACTTCGGCAAGCTTTCTGGACACCCTGAGGGAATGGCGGAAGAACAACACGGCACCAGCCTAACTTTCGACGCCGCAGACGAATACCGCCCGGAACCGACCCCTGCACCTGAGATTCCCGCCTGGAAAGACGGCAGCATCCGCGTCGGAATTCATACTTCCATTGCCGGTGACATTGCCGGCTCACTCGATATCGCCCATGGCTTGGGAGCCAATGCGCTGCAGATTTTTTCTTCGAGCCCGCGGATGTGGGCTCGCGGCCCGGCTCGAATCGCTGAGGCGGATGCGGAGCGCTTTCGCGCGCGCCGCAAAGAGCTTGGCCTCGGCCCGGTCGTCATCCACGACAACTACCTGATCAATCTCGCTTCGCCAAATCCTGTGCTGCGCACTCGTTCCGTACAGGCCTTTCACCAGGAAATCGTGCGTGCGCTCGCGCTGGGCGCGGATTTTCTGGTGGCCCATCCCGGCAGCGGCCGGGAGAGCGACAAGAATACCGCGATCAATTCCATCGCCCAGGGACTGAAACAAGCGACGCGCAACCTGAAGCTCGGCGACCTGATGATCCTGCTCGAAAACACGGCGGGGCAGGGAACATCGGTCGGCTCGCGCTTCGAAGAATTGAAGGGCATTCTCGACGCCTGCCCGGACATTCCGCTCGGCGTGTGCATTGATACCGCGCACACGTTCGCCGCCGGTTGGGATCTGCGCACCGCGGAAGGTCTTGAGGCCACGCTCCAGGCCGTCGACCGCACGATTGGACTGGAGCGCGTCCGCGTCGTGCACGTCAACGATTCGAAGACGCCTTTCGGTTCACGCGTGGACCGCCACGAAAATATCGGCAAGGGCAAAATCGGGCTCGAAGCGTTCGAGCGGATTCTGAATCATCCGCTGCTTGCCGGGCGCGCGTTTATTCTCGAGACGCCGATCGACAAACCTGGCGATGACCGGCGGAATGTTGCCGCCATCTGGAAGCTGCTCGGGCGAGAAATTGCAGCCACGGGCACGCGCGATGGATTCAAGCCGCGCCGCAACCGTTCGCGCAGGAAACCAGCTCGCCGCGTGAGGAAAGCGGCGGGATCCAAAAAGAAATCGAAGGCCAAATCCCGGGGGAAGTGAACTTGTCTGACTACGATCCGCAACGTATCGAATTGAAGTGGCAGCAGACCTGGCAGCAGGAGGGCGTGTTCAACGCCGACGAAGATCCCTCGCGCGAAAAATATTACCTGCTCGAAATGCTGCCCTATCCCTCCGGCACGCTGCACATGGGCCACATGCGCAACTACACGATTGGCGATGCCGTGGCCCGCTACAAGCGCATGGGTGGATTCAACGTGCTGCATCCCATCGGCTGGGATGCTTTCGGCCTGCCCGCGGAAAATGCCGCGATCAAGCGTGGCACGCCGCCACGGGAATGGACCAATGCGAACATCGCGCAGATGAAGGCGGTGTGCCAGCGCTTCGGCTTCAGCTACGACTGGCGGCGCGAAATTTCCACCTGTGAGCCGGAATATTACCACTGGAACCAGTGGTTTTTTCTGCGCATGCTCGAGCGCGGCCTGGCGTACCGCAAGCGCAGCCGCGTCAACTGGTGCCCGCAGTGCCAGACAGTTCTCGCCAACGAGCAAGTGATCGACGGCTACTGCTGGCAGCACGACACCACTCTCGTCGAAGCGAAAGAAATCGAGCAGTGGTTCCTGCGCATTACGAATTATTCAGAGGCGCTGCTTGAGGGCATCGAAGAACTTGCCACAACCTGGCCTGAAAGAGTCGTAATTCAGCAGCGCAACTGGATTGGAAAATCGCGCGGCGCACGCATTCGATTCGCCGTTTCGCAGATGGACAAAACGGTGCTCGAGGTTTTCACCACGCGCATCGACACGATTTACGGCGCTGCTGCCGTGATTCTTTCGCCCAACCACCCGCTGGTCGAATCGATGCTCGAAGGTGTGCCGGGCCGCGCCACCATGGAAGCGCAATTGAAGTCCATGCGGCAGAAAAGCACACGCCAGGCCGACATCGCCACGGCAGAAAAAGAAGGCTTCTTTACCGGCCGCTTTGCGGTCAATCCGTTTTCAGGCGAGCACTTGCCCATCTGGGTGGCCAACTTTGTTCTGGCTGAATATGGCACAGGTGCTTTGATGTGCGTGCCTGCGCATGACCAGCGCGATTTCGAATTCGCAGAAAAATATCATCTCCAGGTTCGCATCGTGGTCCAACCGCTCGAAGGGGCGCCGCTGCGCGTGGACCGGATGAGCAAGCCATTCACGGGGTACGGCCGTCTGGTCGATTCAGGGCCTTACACCGGGCTCAGCTCGGCACAAGCTCTCGACAAAATGGCCGCGGATGCCAAGGCAAAATCTTTCGGCGAACCACAAACCACCTACCGGCTGAAAGACTGGGGCATTTCGCGCCAGCGGTATTGGGGCACGCCGATCCCTGTCATCTATTGCGAAAAAGACGGCATCGTTCCCGTTCCGGATGACCAATTGCCCGTGCTCCTGCCAGATAATGTCACGCTTACTGGACAAGGGCAGTCGCCCCTCGCTACCGTCCCGGAATTTGTAAACACGCAGTGCCCGAAGTGCGGTGGCCCGGCCCGGCGCGAGACCGACACGATGGATACGTTTATGGATTCATCGTGGTATTTCTACCGCTACACCGATCCGCACAATAATCGCGCGCCCTTCGACAAGGAAAAAGTCCGCTATTGGTTTCAGATTGACCAGTACATCGGCGGCGTCGAGCACGCCATTCTGCACCTGATCTACTCACGCTTTTTCTGCAAGGTGATGCACGACCTCGGCATGGTGGATCATCGCGAGCCCATCAAGCGCCTCTTCTCGCAGGGCATGGTGTTGAAAGACGGCCTGAAGATGTCGAAATCCAAGGGAAATGTCGTCGGCGCCATTGAAATGGCAGACAAGTACGGCTGCGATACGGGCCGGATGTACACGCTCTTCGCCGCGCCGCCCGACCGCGACCTCGAATGGAGCGAGCAGGGAATCGAGGGCTGCTCGCGATTCCTGAACAAAGTCTATCGCCTGATCTCACGGCACGCGGATCGGCTGAGGCCGGTCGGGTTCGAGCTCACTTCGAAGACCGACCTCACCAACGCCACGGCCAAAGAGAAAACGCTGGTCCGCAAGACACACCAGACGCTCAAACGCGTGACCAACGACTTCGAATCGCGCTGGCACTTCAACACTTCCGTCGCGCTGATCATGGAGTTGTTGAACGAGCTGCAGGCCCAGGAGCCGCTCGATGCGGAACTGAGCCCGGTGATCCTAAAGAGAATTCTGTGTGTCCTGGTGCTGATGCTTTCGCCGATGACGCCGCACATCGCCGAAGAGCTGTGGGCCATGCTCGGAAATTCAGGCGGGCTCGCGCGCGCGAAGTGGCCGCGCTTCCGCGAAGATCTTACGCGCGAGGAGCAGTACGAGGTCGTCGTGCAGATCAACGGCCGCGTGCGCGGCAAGATTCTTGCCCATGACGGCATGAGTGACGATGAAACGAGAGACCGCGCGATCCATGATCCGCGCATCTCCGTTTTGCTGAAAGGGAAGCAAGTGATGAAGACCATCGTGGTGCCGAGGAAGTTGGTAAACGTTGTGGTGCAGTGAAGAGTAGGACAGGTCTCCGGCCTGTCTAGCCTTTGGGTCTTTGAAGAAAGGAACCACAGGATGACACTCGAATCCGCCGCAGCAATGCAGAAAACCACGGAAGGTGTAACATCGGACCCCTCCGGAGGCACGGTGAGCACGCGACACGGAATTGTGGTCCTCGATTTCGGCGGGCAGTACACGCAACTCATCGCTCGCCGCATCCGCGAGCAGGAAGTGTTCTCTGCGATTCTTCCGTGCACGGCTTCACTTGCGGAAATCCGCGCGCTTGAGCCGGTCGGCCTGGTCTTCTCCGGCGGTCCGAGTTCTGTGTACGACGCGGATGCTCCCATCTGCGACCCCAAAGTGCTCGACCTCGGCGTTCCCGTGCTCGGGATTTGTTACGGCATGCAGTGGCTCACGCACACGCTGGGCGGAAAAGTGGAACGAGCGAAACGGTGCGAATACGGCCGCGCGCATCTCGACATTTCCTGTAAATCGAAACTGTTTTCCGGCGTTCCCGGGCACCTGAAGATCTGGAACAGCCACGGCGACCACGTCGTCGGCGTCCCAGCCGGGTTTCAAATCACAGGCCGCACGGACAACGCGGTGGCAGCCGTAGAGCACATTGGCAAATCATTCTACGGCGTTGAATTCCATCCCGAAGTGAATCACACGGACAGCGGCACGGAAATCCTCCGCAATTTTATTTTCGAAATTTGCGGCGCAAAGAAGAACTGGGATCGCGCCGGATTCATCAACGCCGCGATCGAATCCATTCGCAAGCAAGCGGAAGGCGCGCGTGCGATTTGCGCCCTCAGTGGCGGGGTGGACTCGGCTGTCGCCGCCGCGCTCGTTCATCGCGCCATCGGCGACCGCCTCACGAACGTATTCGTGGACACGGGACTCCTCCGACGCAATGAATTCAGCGAAACACTTGAATTGCTCCGCCAGCGCCTCGGCCTCAATGTCATTGGCGTGGATGCTTCCGAACGCTTCCTCGCGCGCCTGAAAGGAATCACCGATCCTGAAGAGAAACGCAAGCGAATCGGCGCGGAGTTCATCGCGGTGTTTGCCGAAGAAGCGCGCAAGCTCGCCGCTGTTTCCCAGGACCAGCCGCCGGTGAAATTTCTGGTGCAGGGAACTTTGTACCCGGACGTGATTGAATCGGTTTCCGTGAAGGGTCCGTCCGCGACGATCAAATCGCATCACAACGTCGGTGGCCTGCCGAAGGACATGCCCTTCTCGCTCATCGAACCACTGCGCGATTTGTTCAAGGATGAGGTGCGGCGAATCGGCGCGCAGCTCGGCCTGCCCCAGGAAATCCTGGTGAAACATCCGTTTCCCGGGCCGGGTTTAGCGGTCAGGCTTCTTGGAGAAATCACGCGGGAGAAACTCGACACACTTCGCCTCGCCGATGCAATCGTTGTGGAAGAAATACGCCGCGCTGGTCTGTACGAGAAAGTCTGGCAAGCCTTTGCGGTTTTACTGCCGGTTCGCAGCGTGGGTGTGATGGGAGATGGCAGGACGTACGGAGACACCATCGCTGTCCGCGTCGTGGATTCTCTCGACGCGATGACGGCTGATTGGTCTCGCTTGCCTGGTGAAGTGCTGGCGCAAATTTCGACGCGGGTGGTAAACGAAGTCCCCGGCGTAAACCGGGTCGTTTACGACATTAGTTCGAAACCGCCTGGCACCATTGAGTGGGAATAAGGCAAAATCCCTGCTAATCGTGGCTCCCCTGGGATCCCCGCTTAGCGATTTGCCATCTTCTGAGCCATATAGAGCAACAGCCGACGGTCGCCTTCGTCTATGCGACCCATCAACCGGCGGAAGCGGCCCAGCAAACGCGCCTCTTTTCCCGAACTTCCCCAGGCAATATCATCAGCGGTCTTCCGTTTCGGAAGATTTGGCAGCTCGGGTGGTTCTTCGCCGTCGTAGAATAGCTGGTAGAGGGGCACTTCCATCGCTCGAGCCAGCTTTTCGAGCGTTTCGATGGCCGGAACAGTGTGGCCATTTTCGACGCGCGAAATATAGCAGCGAAGCAGTCCGGTGCGCTTTTCGATGTCACCCTGGGATAGTTTTTTTGTTTCACGAAGCAAACGGATGCGGTCACCAATTATCATGGCGGGTATTGTCACATGGACTAGTGGCACCAGCAAGTTCATTCTTGGCATTTCGATAATTTATCTCTCGTAACCGAAATTAAATGGCAGACGTCCCAAAGAGTGTGGCAGCCAGCGCTCCCGCAATTGCGCTCACAACCACTCGCGCAAGCAGAAGCGAGGAAGAACGGGAACTCGTCCGACTGGCCCAAAACGGAACAGAGGCTGCCTACGAGGAGCTGATCCGCCGTCATCAGCGCCGCGTGACTGCGCTGGTCGGCAGTATTTTGCGACGGCGCGAAGATGTGGAAGATGTCGTACAACAGGTTTTTCTGAAAGTCTTTGTCTCGCTCAGACGCTTCGACCTGCGGGCGGCATTTTCGACCTGGCTATACAAAATTGCGGTCAACGAATGTTGGGACTACCTCCGCAAGAAGAAAGTTCGGCCGTTGGTGTACGAATCAGATTTGTCGGAAGAGCAGGTCTCCCGGCTCGATGGCATCGTTTCGGCGGACCGGCCTTCCGTGGGGCCCAGTGAACGCGCCGAAGTGAAGGAGCTTCTCGAGTGGATGCTGGACAAATTGCCGGAGCAGGATCGGCAAATGCTGGTGCTCAAGGAGATGGAAGGTTTTTCCGTTCATGAGTTGGCTGAGATCCTCGGCCTCAATGTCAACACCGTGAAGGTACGGCTGTTTAGAGCGCGCGCCAGACTAATGGACGTTTACCGTCGCCGTAAGGGCCCGGGAACCACCCCGGGTGACCCGATGGCGGCACGCCAAAGGAAGGTCTAGATTCTATGGAAAAAGGATTCAAGAGTTCGGCTTGTCCGGAGTTCGAAGCGCTCCTCGAGGACCATCTCGCGGGAGAGCTCGGGGGCCCGGACGCGGCCCGGTTGTCGGAGCACCTCCATTCCTGCGTGGGGTGCCGTGAATCGCTCGCTCTCGCCACCGCCAGCACTCGGTTGCTGGCCATAGCCGAGCCGACGCCGGATCCCGGCGCGGGGTTTGCGCGACTGGTGATGGCACGCATTCGCGCTGAGCAGGAACGCGCAGCGGTTGAGAAGGGGATCTGGCTCCCCTTCGTCTCCCTGGCGTGGCGCTTCGCTGCTGCTGCAGCGTTTGCCGTCGTTCTGCTCTTCAGTTACGACACCACCCTGCATCCAAACCCACAACAAAACGTTGCCCAGATTCGTGGGACGCGGCATCGCGACTTGATCTCCGATGCGGGCACTCCGCCCGATAGTCGCGACGATATTTTAATGATGATGGCGGAAACCAATCATGGGAAACACTAAGACCCGCCAAGAAGCGGCCATCCTGGTTGTCGTTGTATTTTTGTTGGGCGCGCTCCTGGGCGGGATAACCATACATGTCTGGACGAGTCATGCAGGCAGCCAGCAACTTCCGCCGCACGGTCGAGACCAGCTTCTCACTCAGATGAACCACGACCTCGCTTTCACTCCCCAGCAATTGCAGGCGGTGACGGGAATCGTGGACGACACTCACAAACAGTTTCGCGCCCTTTACGCCCCGCTCGATGCGCAGCGGGAGCAGATCCGCGAGCAGGCGCGCACGCGGATTCGCGCCGTGCTCACTCCCGAGCAGCGGCCGAAGTTCGAGGAGTTTCTGCGGCGTCTGGATGACCAGCGGAAAAAAGAAGACGGTCGCTAGCCGGCGCGAGTCCAGGACCGCCCCTAGCTCAAATTCATGGACGAAATTTCCTCCACTGCTCCCGCCCTACAAGGTCCGAAGGCGTCGGGGTCGACGCCCACGATTCAGCTTGAAAATGTTTTTAAGACATACAATTTAGGCGAAGTGCAGGTGCAGGCCTTGCGTGGCGTGTCGCTGGAGATTCATGCGGGCGAATTTGTGGCCGTAATGGGCGCCTCCGGCTCCGGTAAGTCCACACTCATGAACATTCTCGGGTGCCTTGACCGCCCCACCAGAGGCCGGTACCTTCTCGATGGCACGGATGTCTCCGGTCTCACCAAGCGCGAGCTGGCCAAGATTCGCAATCGTAAAATCGGTTTCGTCTTCCAGCAGTTCAATCTACTTCCGCGAACCTCCGCGCGCGAGAACGTCGAACTGCCGACGATTTATGCGGGTGTTCCCCTGGCGGAGCGTGCGGCCCGAGCGATGGCGGCTCTCAAGCTCGTCGGGCTCGCCGATCGCGCGGACCATTTTCCGTCCCAGCTCTCCGGCGGCCAGCAGCAGCGCGTCGCGATTGCGCGGGGACTGGTCAACAATCCCTCCATCTTGCTCGCGGATGAACCCACAGGAAATCTCGACAGCCGCACCAGCGTCGAAATCATGGATATCTTTCAAAAATTGAATTCGGAACACGATCTTACGGTGGTGATCGTCACGCACGAGCCCGATATCGCGCGGTACGTCAAGCGCGCCTTGGATTTTCGCGACGGCAAAATGCGCCAGGATGTCCTGATTCAAGATCGCCTCATCGCCAGCGAAGTCCTCCCAACGCTCCCGTTGCTCGACGACGACGGCGTCGAGACAATCGCATCCGCCAAGCCCGGCTCACCCCCCTCCGCCTCCACCCGGTAGGTCTGATGATTCGGGCGCACGTTTGACGTGGGCTTCATGTCGTGAGAGATTGCGAGATTCGCGGAAAGCCCGCTGCTAGAAGGGAATGTCCTCGTCCGAAATCTCCGGCCCGGGACCAGCCGCTTCATCCGGAGTCGGCCCGCCCTCGAGATCCGGATCAGCCGCGCGTCCGCCGCCAAAGCCTCCGCCATGTGATGCACCGGCCCCGGCTCCCGCGCCCGCCGCCGCGCCCTCGCCGCGACTGCCCAACATGCGGAAGTTGCTGGCGACTATTTCAAAGCTCGTACGCTTCTGTCCCTCTTTGTCCTGCCACTCGCGGGATTGAATGCGCCCCTCGATGTAAACCAGCGAGCCCTTCTTCAAATATTGCTGGGCAATTTCCGCCTGTTTGCCCCACACCACAATCTTGTGCCATTCAGTGCGCTTCTGGCGCTCGCCACTGCGGTCCTTAAAGGTTTCATCCGTGGCCACGGAAAAATTCGCCACCGCCTGGCCGCTCCCGGTAAATCGCGTCTCGGGATCGCGCCCCAGCCGTCCTACCAAAATCACTCTGTTGACTGACATTTTCGTTCCACCTGTTCACGACTTTGTTCTGATGAGGCGAGTATAGCCGAAGAAGGGAACCGCGGAGCGCAAAAGTATGAAAGTCCAGCCACGGTGAGCAGCCGGACAGTGGGGGCACTCATGCCACCGAAGACGAGGCTCCCGGGAAGTTGTGTGAGCGAGGATGCTTGAATGTGGCTACCCTTTGTGTTTAGCGGGGGCATGCGATGCGGGGACCACACCTAATTCCTTCAGCCTCGCTTGCGCTTGCCGGGCTTCATCGGTTCCCGGGAATCTCCGGATCACTTCGCGCAAATCCCGCGAGCCGGAAGACTTTTGCCCCAGCTTGATTTCCGCCTGGCCCTTCTTGAGCAGTGAGGCCGCCAGTTTGTAGCTTTTCGGATAGCTGTAGAGGACCATGTCGTACTGCGTGACGGCGTCCTGATAATTTTCCTGCGCGTAGGAAATTTCACCGAGATAGAACTGCGCATTGCCGGCAAGCGGATTCGTCGGGAAATTCTTCAGGTAATCGGAAAACTCCTGTTTCGAGAGATCGTAGTTGCCGCTGGTGAAATCGCGCAGCCCGTTCTGGTAAAGCGTGTCCGCGGAAATGGGAGCCAGAGCCGGAGCCGGGGCGCCTGTGTTGCCACCGGGCGCAGCGCCACCCCCGCCTGCCGGAGCCGCCGCACCGCCCGATCCGGAAACTTTGCCGTCGATACTTTGCAGCAAGCCCTGAATATCATTCATCTGCTGCGAGAGTTTACCAACGCGCGCCTGCACGTCCTGCATGTTGTCCGACAGGCCCTGCGTCTGCGTGGTCATCGTGTCGATGCGCGCGCCAGAATTCGCCGCGGATTCCTGCACCGTTTTTTGCAGCACGCCCATCTGGTTGTTGAGCTGGTTGATGGAATCGAGCGACTGTTGCACCAGGGTTTTCAATGTCGCCTGGTTCGTATCCATAGCGCTGCGCATATCGCGCTGCGACTGGATCAATTGCTGCACCTGTTGCTGCAGCTCGATCATGTCTCTCGACACCGCGCTCGCCGGCGGGGGAGTCAATATCGCTCCGCCCAGGGCGCCCAGCAGCAACACTCCTGCTCCAAGCACAATCCATCTCGTGCGCAAAGGGGTTCCTCCTTCCCGCGTTGCCCGGGGCGGCGCACAGTCTCACGCATCCGCCCCGGCACGCGGGTATATTTTAGTGTGCCATTACGAAGTGAGCCCGGCGGTTCTGCTGCCAGCACTCTTCGGTATGTTCCGTGCAGAATGGCCGTTCTTTGCCCCAGCTCACCGTCTCCATTCGTCCGGCGGCGATACCCAGGGAGATCAAATAATTCTTCGCCGCCTGCGCGCGCCGCTCACCCAGCCCGAGGTTGTATTCGGTGGACCCGCGCTCGTCGCAATGTCCCTCAATCGTCACTTTCACCTGCGGATAGGACCGCAAGAACTCCGCCGTCTTGGTGAGCGCCTGTCGCGCGTCTTCACGGACGTCCGCCTTGTTGAAATCGTAGAACGCATCCTTCACGTTCTGCTCGAACAATTCGCCTAAGCTTGCCGGCGCCTTTTCGGGCTCCTTCATCGCTGCTGCCGCAACGGTGACCCGCGCGCTCGCGTTTGCGCTTCCGCCGGGGCCCGTCGCGGTGATCACGTAGGTCGTCGATTCCGTTGGCTGCACCGGCGTATGGCCTTCCGGCGCCACTTTGCCCACTCCCGGCTCGATATTGAGATCCGTTGCATTCGTGGAGGACCACGACAGTGTCACCGTCTCACCCGCATTCGCTGTCGTCGGCGAAGCATTCATCGTCACCGTCGGTGGCGCCGCGGGCGCGGGCGTTGCTGCGGGCGCCTGTGATGTCACCGGATGTTTACAGCCACCCACTGCTCCCAAGAATACGAGCAGTCCTGCGAACAGTGCAAACTTCAGAAAATCACGATTCATCATAAAAAGCCTCCTTTGGCTTCCCCCGCGAGGGCTTGAGCAGGGAATGCCGTTGTAATTTTGTGAGACACGAAACCCACTGATGACCCAAATCTCGCCGGACCTTGCGGCACAGCGACTTTCTTCGCTCGGCACTGCACTACACCATCGGACCGCTCCTTCACCTTGGCGACCAATTCGGCGACTCGTTCTGCCCTTCGAATGTGAGCTGCTTCGGCTGGCTCCCATCTGCCAGCACGGTCCAAATCTGCCGCGTCCCATTCCGGGTGGACTCGAAAACAATATGCCGCCCGTCCGGCGCCCAACTGGGACGCTCATTGCGCCCGGCATCGCGTGTCAATTCCACGAGCTGCTTGCTCACAATGTCCATGATATAGATATCGAAATTGCCGCTCGGACGTCGCCAGCTAAATGCGAGCAATTGTCCATTCGGTGACCATGCCGGATCGATGACATAGCCCTTGTCCCCGGTGTCAATTCTCTCCACATTCGACCCGTCCGAATTTGCGATGTAGAGCACCGGCTCGCCGCCGCGATCGCTGACGAAAACAATTTGTTTGCCCGTCTTCGGATTCCAAGCCGGCGAAGTGCTCACTCCCGCCGAAAATGTCATCTTGTGCATATGGCTGCCGTCCGCGTCGGAAACATAGATCTGCGGATCGCCGCCCTGGCTCGACATAAACGCAAGTTGCATTCCATCAGGCGACCAAGCCGGCGAGCTGTTCGTCCCTCGATAACGCGGAAAGGCGATCAGGCGGTCGGAAGCCGTCGAGTAAATGCAAATTTGTGGCGAGGTGACGCCTCGGAAGGGAACATAGCAGGTGAACGCGATGCGCGTGGCATCCGGCGACCACCGCGGCGTCAGCGAAATGGATTTCAGATGCGTCAACTGGTGCTGGTTCGCCCCGTCATAATCCATTGCCCAGATTTCCTTGTTTCCACTTTTGGTGCTCACGTAGGCGATCTGCGTTTGCGCGATTCCGGGGAGCCCGCCGCTCAGCCGCGCGATGATGTCGTCCGCAAACTGGTGCGCCAGCCGCCGCGCATCCGCGTCTGTCGCCGCGCCGCGATAAATTTTCTGCAGCGCAATCGGCGACGTCGGATTATGCACGTCCGAAAGAAACCCCGAAGCCGCAAGGCCCGTGCCATCCACATTCAAGTTGCCGTACGCCACCATGTAGGCGTTCGCGGGCGCAGCACTCCATTCCGCAGCGTTCAATTCGTTCGGCTGCGTCGGCACCTTTACGGGATAGAAGCTCGGGCTCACTAAATCAAGAATCCCGGAGTAATCCAGGTCGTTCCACAGCACATCGTGAAACGTTTTTTCCAGCGGCTCAGCCGCCGCCACTCGCGCTCCGAAATCCGGCACCGCAAGGCGCGCTTTGGACACGCCCAACCCAGTCCCGGTCTTGAACCAATCCTGCGCCGCCGCCGGTCGCGCCATGGAAAGCGCAAACAACAGCGTCAATGTGATCCACGATAGAAATGCAGTTTTTCTGTTCATATGATTTGCGTTCTCTGTGTCTCCGTGTTTAAATGGCAATCACTTATCTTCACCGTTTGAAATCAAACCAGAACTCCACGCTCACCTTCGTGCCTGAATAATCATTGGGCAGCGCCTGCAGCGGACTGGAATCGTGTATCGCGCGCACCGCCGACGTATCCACCGACGCATTTCCGCTCGATTGTGAAATCTGAATATTCGTCACTGTGCCATTCCGCAGGATATCGAACGTCGCCACCACCCGTGGCGCAAATCGGATTGACGGATCCACGCTCGACTGCAGCCAGTTGCTGCTGACGCGCCGCTGCACCGCCTCGACATACCACGAATATCTCGACCCGAAATTCCCGCCGCCCACACCGTTGAACCCCAGCCCGCCCTGGGTCCCCGCGCCCATCGAAAACGACGTATAGGGAACCGTCGGCGCGCCCCCTCCGCCATAGGGCACTGCGTTTTCTGGAGGCGGCGTCGGATTCTCCAGCACCTTTGACGGTCGGGTCACATACTTGGGCGGTTTGTTACGTTCGAATTTCTGAATCGGCGTGGCGTCCGGCGGCGGCGGCACTTTTGGCTCCGGCTCCGATTTGTACAGCCCTTTCGATTCGTCCACCACGCGGCTCTGCGTTTCTACTTCGGGGCGGGGCATGGGCACGCCGGGAACGCTTCCCACCAGCCCGACGGAAATTGCGCCGCCTGGGCCTCCCCACAAGTCGCCGCGATGCGAGTAAAACCCTGAAATCACCAGCAGCGTAAGCAGCCCACCGTGCAGCACCGCCGAAAAGGTCAGCGGCGTTTTCAGGCTGACTTCTTGTCGATTTGCCGCTACTGTCGCCATCTCATTCTATTTTTGCGCGCTCGGTGAGCGGTTGCGTCACGACGCTGATGTTCGCTATCCCCGCCTGCCGCAGTGCATCCACCACCGTCGCCCAGCTTCCGAAGGGCACGGTCTCATCCGCGCGCACATAAACAGCCTGCCGCTTCGGGTCGCGTGACTGCGCCAATACCTGCTTGCCCAACTCGTGGATGTTCACGGCTTTATCGTTCAGATAGACGCGCTGTGACCGGTCAATGGTTACCACCATCCGCTGTTCCGTGAGTTCCCTCACCGTCTTTGTCTTCGGGACGTCCACTTCGATCCCCGATTGCAGTATCGGCGCGGTGATCATGAAAATAATCAGCAGCACCAGCACCACGTCGATGAACGGCACCATGTTGATGTCGGAAAGTGTTGAACCGGTTTCTCGCTGAATTTGCGGCATGAAGCCTCTACGAGCTGTAAATCGTCTCAATCTTCGCGACAAACTCCGCGGCAAAGCCGTCCATGCGAGCGGCCAGTCCGCGAATGTCGGAGAGATAGTTGTTGTAGGCAATCACCGCGGGGATGGCGGCGAAAAGTCCTGCGGCGGTGGTGATCAACGCTTCGGCAATTCCAGGTGCCACCGCGCGCAGGCTCGCCGTTCCCGCGTCACCCAGCCCCGCGAACGCGTCCATCACGCCCCACACGGTCCCAAATAATCCGATGAATGGCGATACGGACCCTGTCGTTGCGAGCCAGGACATCCATTTCTCGAGACGGCGCACTTCTTCGCCCGCTGCCACCTGCATTTCGACGCCGACGGCATTCGCGTTCTTCAGCTTGGCGCCGCTCGCGGGATTCCCGCGCGCAGTCGCTCCGCCGAGTTGTGCTTCGAGTTCGCGGTAACCGGCTTGATACACCGCGACCAGCGGTGTTCCGCCGGCGCCCACTCGTAGCGTGTTCGGATCGGGCAATCCTCGTCCGGCGCGAAACATTTGCAAAAATTTCTTGGTTTGCGCGTCAATGCGGCCGAGTTGGCCGGATTTTTGGAAGATGATCGCCCAGGAAAAGACGGAAAGAATCAGTAGAATGCCAAGGACAATGCGAGCCACCCAGCCCGTTTGCTCAATTAGCGTACCGAGCCGGCTGGCAATAAGGAAAAACGCCAAGCCAGAAATAATGTCCCCCAGACAATATAAAAGTATATAGCAGCCGGACCGAAATTACCGTAGCACACGCTCCTACCACGGTCAAACGTTTCGCCCCCTCGCAGTAACTATTTCGCTGCCTTTCTCGACACACGTCCGCCTCCCAATAACTCGCCCTTGCCGCCGGATGAACTCCTATTCCTGATTTACCACAAGAATTTTAGTCCAAATTGTATTTGCCGCGAGCTGGTGGACGTGCTGGTGATTGCTCCAGCCGTGCCGGACACCCCGGTGGGTGTGAACGCAATCAAGTTCGGCGTGTTGAAATTGGCGTGGTTCAGAAGGTTGAAAATCTCCGCTCGGAATTGCATGTTCAGGCTTTCATGCAGCCGCGTGTCCTTTATCACCGAGAAGTCCCATGTCGTGACTCCGGGGCCGATGAAAGTATCTCTTCCGACGTTCCCGAAGAACCCGCTGTTGTTCGGCGGCCCGATGAATGCCTTGGGATTGAACCACTGATTCGGGTTGCCCGTCACAACGGGGCCCGTAAATGTTGGATTCAAGAACGGCCGCACCGGATTCCGAGTGTCCCCATTGTTTGACGGGTTGTAGCTCAATTGCGGCGTGAATGGAAATCCGGTTTGCGCCGTGATAATGCTCGTCACGGACCATCCGCCCGCCAGCCTGTTGCCCCATCCTTCGAGATTCCCTCCAAACTGTTTTCCGCGCCCGAGGGGCAATTGATACTCCATGTTGATTACGCCGACGTGCCGCACGTCGTATGTCGCCAGGCCCCAGTCCGAGCGCAGATTGAACGGGTTCGATGCCAATCCGGGCGCGTTTCCCGCCGCCGTCTGATTCAGCGAATCGCCATCGTCGAGCGCCTTCGACCACGTATACACTCCGCGTACCAAAAGCCCGTGGCTCAGACGATGATTCACATCCACCTGCAAACCGTTGTAGGAGCTGTCGCCGCGCGAAAACCACGTCCAAGTATTCGCAAGCGTCGGGCTCGGGTTCGCCTTTGGTGTTCCGACCGGGATGAAGTAGCTCCCTGCGGGCACCCCTGTTCCCGTGAGTGCTCCGAATCCGGCTGGATATGTCGCGGGGCAGGGAGCTGCCGGGCAAATCGTCGGGATCGGCTCATTTCCATCGATGCCGATCAGTTCGTGATATCCGTGGCTGCCCACGTAGCCGACCGTCAGCACTGTGCTGCGCGTGAGTTCCTGTTCCACACGCAGGGACCACGAAATCAGCGTTGGCGTCTTCATGTCCGGCTGCACGCCGCCCGGCACCAGCCTAGCGTTCGCCGGTAGCGGCGCCGACGGATCGATTGGCAGAGCGGACACGGACAAATTGGCGATGCTATACACCGGGTTGAATGGCGCATTCTGATCCGTGCGATACCCCAGCGCGTCTTGCAAGTCGTTGTACATTCCGAATCCCGCGCGGACTACCGTCCTGTCGCGGAACGGGCTCCACGCCAATCCAACGCGCGGTTGCGGCAGAAATGTCGCATGGTTGTCGGTGAAGGTCGAATCCCCGACATGTGGCAGGGTTGAAATCACGCCATGAGCAAACGTGTAATTTGCCGCCCGGCCATGCGCCTCATTCCACCCCGACGAAGATTCAGCGCGGAATCCCAGGGACAGCGTGAGATTTCGCCTGACCCGTATCACGTCTTCGGCATGGAATGCGCCGAACAGCGCTCGCCAGTTCATCTCTGTAGGCGCGGGGTCATACAGAAAAGACGACATCGTGCCCTGACGGAATGTCGTCGCACTGGCGAACGTCGCTTGACCAAACTGGCTCAGCGCGATTGTTTCGTTTGATTGGAATGGTTGCAGCCACACGCCGAAGCTCAACTGATGACGCCCGCGGGTCCACGTCACTTGATCCTCGAGCGTGAAGAGATTCCGAGCGATCGTCAAGTCGCTACCATTGTTGCTCCCTGCCAGCCCCAAAGAAGCCTGCGGGTTCGAGGCCGCGCTTCCGCCCACCACCACGGCACCCACGCGATGTCCAACTAGAAATCCCGGAACGCTGGCCGCCGGGGTGCCCGGTGTCGGCTCGCCCGTGAAAAAATATCCCGCGCGTGAATATCCAACCCTCGCGGTGTTCACCAGCGTGGACGAAAACACGTGGATTTCCTCCATGCTCAACACCTGCTCCCGCAAATTCAGGATGTCTGTGCTGAAGGGATCGAGTGGCGTGGCCGTCACATCTCCACCATCGTCAATCGTATAGATGGTGCTCAGGGAATCCTTCTGCGAAAAAATGTGATCCAGCCGTACGGTCCCAAAGTCCTCACGGATCTTTTGCAGCGGGCTGCTGAAGAACGGAGAGATACCTGAACCATTAAAATCCGTGGCGCTAGCCGGCGGGGTTGGCCACAAGTTCAACAACGGTTGAACGCTGGGCACCGCCCCAGCCCGCGTTGCCAGGCTTGGAACGAACGCGACCGACGTTTGGTGCAGGTTCTGACGGAAGCCTTCATAGTTAGCGAACAGAAACGTTTTGTCCCTTTGGATCGGCGCGCCCATCGCCACTCCAAACTGGTTGCGCTGGAAATTTGGCGCCGAGCCTTGGTCGAAGAAATTCCGCGCATCCAGCGCGTTGTTGCGCAGAAATTCGTACACCGATCCGTGCCACTGGTTTGTCCCCGATTGCGTGGCAATGATTACCTGGCCCCCGGGCCTCTTTCCGAATTCCGCCCCGTACGAATCGCGCAGCACGTTGAATTCCCGCACCGCCTCCACGCCAAGCAACAGCCCGCTGGCGCCGCCCGGCTGCATGTTATTTTCCGCTGCTCCGGTGAATTCCACTCCGTTCAGCAGGAACAAGTTTTGCTGCGGCCGGTTGCCCGACACGGCGAAGTTATTCGCCGTCGTCGAGTTTGATATACCCGTGCCGCCAGTCTTTTGGGATGAGAAATTCACGATTCCCGGATTCAGAGGCAGCAACAAATCGTAGCTGCGCCCATTCAAAGGAAGATTTTTCACCTGCCGCTCGCCAACGAGCCCGGAAATATCAGATGTGGTTGTGTTGACCAGCCCAGCGTCCGAGTTGACCTTCACTTGCTGGGTCACCTCTCCCACGTGGAGTGCGAAATCGACGCTGGCGTCTTGTCCTACCGCTAGCTGAATCCCGGTCCGGATCTCCTCGGAAAATCCCGGTTTGGTTATCCGCACCTCGTACTCTCCGATCGGAATCGCGGGCACCTGATACTGGCCCGCGGGTCCGGTGCTCGTATTGCGTGCCACACCCGTCTCAAGCTGCTTTACGGTCACGGAAGCGCCCGAGACTGTTCCTCCCGACTGATCCGTCACTGTTCCGGAGAGGTTTGCCGTCGTTTGCGCGCGTGCTACGGGCGCCCAACTGAGGCAAGCCAGGAGGCACAGGAGCAGGCAGAGATGGTCAAGCCAAGCGGCCCGCCAGAATATTCCGCAAGCGGAGGGAGGCAGAGCCTGATTCGGTGATTTGGGTGCTTTAACAATGGCGTCTGGCATAAAGGATTCTCCCTGGATATGACGCTACTGTCCGGCGCTTCCCGGATTCCGCGAATAATGAACTATACGTTTTAATATGGTCAATAGTGCTATGTCAATGCGATTTGGTGCGATATGGACAGTTGCTTAAGGAGGGAATGAAGAGGGAAGTGGCTGATGAAAACTACACTCGAATAATCATGACCTCAGTGGACTTGATGAGCGCTGCCGCCTGATCGCCCACCCTTAGTCGCATTTCTCGGACAGCATCGGCGGTCACGATCGAGGTGATCTGCTGGCCCCCGATCGAGAGCCGTATTTGCGCCATGAGTCCGTCAATCTTGATTTCAGTCACTCGGCCCACCAGTTGATTCCTGCCGCTAATTCTCCGGAAGTCGCCGCGCCGTTTCCACACCGGTAGCTTGGCTGAGCGTGTGTGAAGATACTTGTCCAGCTCCGATTCGGGAATTCGATGATGCCCGCCGGCAGTTTTGATCGTGCGCAGCTTCTTCTTGTAGATCCACTGCTTCAGCGTCGGATAGCTGACGCCCAGAATTTGTGCTGCTTCCCGCGGCGAAAGTAGCGTCATTCTTTTCATCTTTGTGTGCCCCGGAGTGCTCGCGCTCTGATTACACTTGATCTCTTGGCTTCTCGCACTTCACTTGTACCCTTGGCAGTCCCACGGGGTCAATCCCTGGCGCTGGCGCCCGCCTCTCGCGGCAAAGTCATGGTCCGCACAACGGGAAGTCCAGTCCTAGGACTACACACGAATCTGTACTATCGGCCAGTCGAATTCCGCTGCACATCTTGCTACGCTCATTCGTGGACATTCAGAAAATCTCGCGACGACTAGTAGGCCCCTCAATCCGGCATTCGGTTGCCACCCGATCATCTGCTCCACTAATCACTTGTCACTCATCACTTGCCACTACCTTTCTAATCGCAACATTCGCCAATTCAGAAATCGAATCAACTCATTCAAAACAGGCGACATCACATTTTTCTAATCGCAACAAAAACGCGGATCCCGGATTACCCGAGTCGTTTCACGCCGCAAGATTCGCGAATTACAATTCACGAGTCACGACTCACGAATCACTGTCGGCCCCTGTGCTAGAATCGACTTCCGATCATGAATAAAGCGTTCGACATTGCCATCGAATCGCTCGCGACGGGCGTCGCGGCTGCCACAATCAATTCCGCAGATGGGTTGCGTAAGGGCACGGCTTCAGCCGTGCCGAGAGTCCCCGCCGCATCAGGGGTTTCAACCCCTGAGGTGGGTGCTACAGCCCCGGTGCCGGCAACGCCGACAGCTCGGGGTGAAAAATCCTTCTACATCGAGACGTTCGGCTGCCAAATGAATGTCCACGACTCAGAAAAAGTTTCGGGCGTGCTCCTTGGCCGCGGCTATCGAGCTGTTGAGACTCCCGCGCAGGCCGACCTGGTTCTCTACAACACATGCAGTATCCGCGAACAGGCTGCACAGAAAGTCTTCTCCCGCCTGGGCGATTGGAAAACAAAATCGAACGGCAAAATCATCGGCGTGCTTGGCTGCCTCGCGCAGCAGGAAGGCGAGGAGATTTTCGAGCGCGCGCCGTGGGTCAGCCTCGTGTGCGGCTCGGCCAGCTACCGCCGCCTCCCCGAACTCGTCACCGAGCTTGAAACCGGCGGGCGCCGCGTGACGGGTCTCGATCTCGACACGGACGAAACTTTCGAGACCGAAATCACGCGCCGCGACAATCCTTTCCGCGCCTATCTCACCATCATCGAAGGCTGCGATTATTCCTGCGCCTATTGCGTCGTCCCGCACACGCGTGGACCCGAACGCAGCCGCGCAAGCGATTCCGTGCTTGCGGAAGTGCGCCGCCTCGCCGATGCCGGCTACACCGAGATTCAACTGCTCGGCCAGACTGTGAATTCCTACCGCGACCCTTCGCGGCGCCGATGGAATTTTGTGGATTTACTCTCGGCGGTCGCCGCTGTCCCGGGAATCCGTCGCGTGCGCTTCACCACTTCACACCCAAATGATTTCACCCGCGAGATTGTCCAGGCCATCGACGCGACGCCGGCACTCTGCGACCACATCCATCTGCCGGTGCAGTCCGGCTCGACCGGCGTTCTGCGTGCGATGCGCCGCACTTACACGCGCGAAGAGTACCTCGAGAAGATTGACTGGATCCGCGCCGCGCGACGCCCCATCAGTCTGACCACGGATATCATCATCGGCTTCCCGGGAGAGACGGTATCCGACTTCGAGGAATCGCTCTCGCTGCTCACGGAAATCCAGTCCGACGGCGTCTTCGCTTTCAAATACTCGCCGCGCCCGAATACGCCCGCGCGCGAGATGCCCGACGCCATCCCGGAAGAAGAGAAGGGAAGGCGGCTCGCCGCAATGCAGGAACACCAGCGCCAGATTCAGATCGCGCGCAATGAATTGCTCGTCGGGGAGGAGTACGAATTGCTTGTGGATACTCATCACGCGGCGCGCGGCCAGTGGGCCGGACGCACCACCAGCAACCGCATCGTAAATTTTACTTCGCCGCGCGAAAATCTTCTGGGAGAATATGTTCAGGCACGCATCACACGCGGCGGCCCGAACAGTTTGGTTGGCGAGCAGTTGCCCTGAGGTACCGGGAGGCGGCCATGGAACTCGAGGTCAAGATCCGCGGGTTGATGATGGACCCGGTTACCAACATGCCTGTGGTCGTCCTGAAGGAAACCAGCGGCGCCAGAATCCTCCCCATCTGGGTGGGCGTGTACGAAGCCAACGCCATCGCGCTCGAAATCGAAAAAGTGCAGACGCCGCGCCCCATGACCCACGACCTGTTGAAGAATGTCCTCACCGGCCTCAACGTCCACGTGCAAAAAGTCGTTGTCTCCGATCTGAAGGACGATACCTTCTATGCGCAGATTTGGATGGAGCGCGAAGGCCAGTTGATGTCCATGGATTCGCGCCCAAGCGACGCGCTTGCGCTCGCACTGCGGCTCGATTGCCCCATTTTCGTCGAGGATGAAGTGCTGAAAAATTCGCGCATGGCCAGCGCCATCTCTGAAAAAAGCTCCAACGAAGAGCTCCGCAAATGGCTCGAGGGCCTCAATGACGAGGACCTTGGCCGCTACAAGATGTGAGAATCCGGCGATGTTGTGAGCCCCAACCCGCTGAGCACACTGAATTAACTCATTTTTCGCTTGCAGTGGGGGTATGGGAATCGGTAGAGTGTCCCTACTTGTGGTGTGACTGGGCTTAGGGGCCGCCATATATAGGCCTACGGTTCCCACAGGGGAGCGAGGGGCACGGCTTGACCTGCGTCCTAGCGGTGGCTAACCAAAAAGGCGGCGTCGGAAAGACCACAACATCTATCAACCTCGCTGCCGCTCTCGCCATCAAAAAGAAAAAAACTCTTCTGCTTGACCTCGATCCGCAGGCGAACGCTACGATCGCGTTTTTCGATTCCAAGGATATTCAGGCCACGATGTACGACATCTTCGCCGAACATCCCACGGAGCTGTCGAAAATTATTCGCCCGACGAAAGACCCGAATCTGTTCGTCGCGCCGTCGCGGCTGCACCTCGCCCGGCTCGAGCAGCAGATGGCGGGGCAATTTGACGCGCCGTTCAAATTGAAAGACGCGCTCGCGCCGGTGCTGAAGGATTACGATTTCATCGTCATGGACACGCCGCCGGCGCTGGGAATTCTCACCGTGAACGCGCTGGTGGCCTCCACGCATTTGCTCGTGCCGATTCAAGCGGCATACTTCGCGATTGAAGGCACGGATGATTTGCTCGAAACCTACGCGCGAATTCGCGCGCGCCCCAATCCGGATTTGAAAGTGCTCGGCGTGGTGATCACGCTGTTCGACAAGCGCACCAACATTTCGCGCGACACGCACGAGCAGATTCGCGCTGTCTTCGGCAACGCGCTCTTCAAAACGCGCATCAGCAAGAATGTGAGGCTCGAAGAGAGTCCCGCGTACAAAGAAACTGTGTTCACCTATGCGCCGAAATCTTCCGGCGCTGAAGAATACAAAAAGCTTGCTCAGGAGGTATTGCAACGTGTCCAAGAGGATCGGGTTACCCGTCACTCTCAAGATGCGGCATGACGCGCATTACGTCGAGACGCTGACCAGTTTCAGCGGCGCGTCCGTGGGCCGCATGATTCCCCTCGACAAAATTCGCCCGAACCCGGACCAGCCGCGAAAAAATATCGGCGACATCCGCGAACTGAGCGATTCCATCCGCGAGAAGGGCGTGCTCGAGCCGCTGCTGGTTCGCTACATTCCGCGCGAAGATTCCTACTACATCATTTCCGGCGAGCGCCGCTACCACGCTTCAAAAGCGGCGGGCCTGCACGAACTTCCGTGCATCGAAAAAATTGCGGACGACGCGGAAACTCTCGAACTCGCACTTATTGAAAATCTTCAACGGAAAGATTTGACCGCGTTCGAAGAAGCGGACGGGTTGCAGCGACTCGCAGAACATTTTGATTACACGCACGACGACATCGCGAAAAAGATCGGGCGCGCGCGCTCCTCAGTCACCGAAACACTTTCATTGCGGCTGATTCCTGATTCAGTGCGTAAAGTGTGCCTCGACAAGGGAATTATTTCGAAGTCGCTGCTATTGCAAGTTGCACGCCAGCCCAACGAGAAGAAGATGCGCGAAATGACGCACCGCATCACGATGGGCGGCCTCACGCGCGATGAAGCGCGCCGCGCTCGCAAGGAAGAGACAGAATCAGCGCCGCGTCCGCAACCATTTATTTTTAATTTTCAGCCCGAAGACGGCGCGTTTCGAGTCCGACTCGAATTTAGAAAGAGTCACGTGAGCCAGGAAGAGTTGGCCGCCGCTCTCCGCGCGGTGTTGCGGCAGATCGAATCAGGCTCAGTCGCGAACGCCGCGGGCGCCGGATCAGGTTCCGGCTCCGGCCCGAAATCGAACCCATTCTCATCATCCGCCGCTTAGCACGGTCCGCACGTCAGTGCAGGTTTCAGCAGATGCTAATTTGCTATTCTGCCCATTGATGGAACTGACTCCCCAACAGATCTCCGTACTTGAGCGTCTGCACGTAAACGGATTTGAAATCGTCGCCTTCCCGATGTATGCGAGCCACGTGGGCGTGCGCAACGTGAATTGCGCGGCGTTGCTGAACGCGGTTGCTTCTGGCGGATTCACGGTGTTCGGATCCGCGTCGTACCTGATCGGGGGAAATCTTACGGTGCGAGTCACGCACCAGGATAAGGACTGGTTTGTGTGGAAGCAGGAAAGACTGGAAGTCACTCCCGCCCGTCTCGCCGAACTGGAGAAATTCACGGCGGAGTTGTCTACGATGCTTCTTCCAACGGCGTAGGAAAGTAATCTGAGCCAAATTGAATTCAACGCGTGCGGCGGGCGGAGTTGAAATTCCCGCCGTCGTCGGCGCACACTATGCACATGTCCAATTCATACGATGTGATTTGCATTGGCGCCGGACCGACTGGTCTTGCGTGCGCGATCGAGGCCAAGCGCGAGGGCTTGCGCCCGCTGGTCATCGACAAGGGATGCCTCTGCAACTCGCTCTACCACTACCCCATCAACATGGTTTTCTTCACTACGCCCGAACGCATGGAAATCGGGGATCTGCCGATGACGACCGTGGGTGGAAAACCGACGCGCGCCGAAGCGCTGAAATACTACCGGCGCGCCGTGGAACATTATGAAATTGAAGTCCGGCAATACGAGCGAGTCGATTCGATCTATGGACACGATGGCGCTTTCGTCGTGCAGACGCACGACGACACCGGCGCCGTGAACGAGTATCGCGCGAAGAAAATCATCCTGGCCACGGGATACTACGACATGCCGAACCGGCTCGACATTCCCGGCGAGGATTTGCCGCACGTGTCGCATTACTTCCGGGAGGCGCATCCGTATTGGAATCAGGATGTGGTCGTGATCGGAGGGAAGAATTCGGCGGCCGAGGCGGCGCTTGATTTATTTCGCGCCGGCGCGAGAGTGACTTTGATTCACCGGCAGGCCGAGCTGGGGAAGAATCTGAAGTATTGGGTGCGGCCGGATATCGAGAATCGCATTAGTGCGGGCGAAATCCGGGCGATGCTGAACACGCATGTGACCCGTATCGAGCCGCATCAAGTGTGGATCAAGAATGGAAAGGGCGCGGAAGAAATACCGGCGACACAGGTTTTTACCATGACCGGCTACCATCCCGATTTTGAATTCCTCGAGAAGCAGGGAATCAAGCTGGACCCGAAGTCGCGCAAGCCGGAGATCAACCCCGAGACGCTCGAGAGCAATGTGCCGGGAATTTATCTGGCTGGCGTAATTGTCGGCGGAAGGCACACGGGTGAAATCTTCATTGAGAATGGGCGGTTCCACGGACGGCAGATCATTGCGGCCATCGCCGGCAAGGGGGCGCTGAAGGAGAAGCCGCCTGTTTCGCCGCCCGGCGAGTGATTAGTCGTAATATTCCGAGCCGAGATGGGTAATCAGGTCCTCGCCCATCATCCAGCGCAGCGTGTTCTTCAGCTTCATCGATTGAATGAAGAGATCGTGTTCGGGGTAAAGTTCCTTCGCGCACATGGGCGACTTGAAATAAAAACTGAGCCACTCCTGAATCCCGCGCATGCCGGCACGCTTGGCCAGATCAAAGAACAGCGCCAGGTCGAGCACGATGGGCGCCGCCAGAATGGAATCGCGGCACAGAAAATCCACTTTGATCTGCATGGGGTAGCCCAGCCAGCCGAAGATATCGATATTGTCCCAACCCTCTTTGTTGTCGCCGCGCGGCGGATAGTAGTTGATGCGGACTTTGTGGTGAATCTTGCCGTAAAGTTCGGGATACAGTTTCGGTTGCAGAATATATTCGAGCACGCCCAACTTCGATTCTTCCTTGGTCTTGAAAGAGGCGGGATCGTCGAGCACTTCGCCGTCGCGGTTTCCGAGAATATTCGTCGAGAACCACCCATTCATTCCCAGCATGCGCGCTTTGAATCCGGGAGCAAGCACGGTCTTCATCAGCGTCTGGCCGGTTTTGAAATCTTTTCCACCGATGGGCACCTGTTTCGATTTGGCATATTCTTCGAGCGCGGGGATATCAACGGTAAGATTCGGTGCGCCGTTGGCGAAGGGAACCCCCTCGCTGATGGCCGCATAGGCGTAGAGCATGGACGGCGCGATGGAAGGATGGTTGGTCTTCATGGCCTTCATGAAGGTGTCCATGTCGCGGTGAACGTCTTCCGGCTTCAGAAAGACTTCGGTGGACCCGCACCAAACCATCACGACGCGGTCGGCTTTGCTGCTTTTCTTGAAGTTGCGGATGTCTTCGCGGAGCTGCTCGGCAAGATCAAATTTGGTCTTGCCTTTTTTCACGTGCGTACCTTGCAGATTCTTTACGTAATTCTGGTCGAACGCAGCCTTCATGGGTTTGATATTCTTCAGGAATTTTTGCGCCTTCGCGAGATCCTTGGCATCGAGCACGCCGGCCTTGGCAGCAGCCGCATAAGCGTCGTCTGGAAATACGTCCCAGCCGCCGAAGACGAGGTCGTCGAGCTTTGCCAGCGGGACTAATTCCTTAATGGCCGGGACGCGATTTTCTGTGCGCTTACCGAGCCGGATGGTGCCCATCTGCGTGAGGGATCCGACGGGAACCGACTCGCCCCGCCGCACGAGTTCGACACCCGCCATGAAAGTGGTGCTCACGGCGCCCATTCCGGGCGTCAGAACTCCCAGCTTTCCTTTTGGCGGAGCAATATTCACAGGCCTGCGCATTCTATTCCCC
>JBOGMZ010000030.1:0-119555 GCA_050746945.1 Candidatus Acidiferrales bacterium
CCTGCACGATCTGCCACTTCTCTTCCGGGGATCGATCTACGCGCGGTTTCCTGCCCATGTTGCCTCCTGTGTGGAGGCCCTGATCTTACCTAAACTGAGGTGTCCAGTTTTAGCGGGGAGCACTACACTTGAAGACGACCCATATTGCCACGATGAGGCCCAGAAGCAGGTGCAGCGCGTAGAGCAGCTTGGCGTACTTTTGCGTCATGAAGTGCTGGAACGAAAAGTCCAGCAGGATCTCAAAGAACCCCTTGTCTTCTGCCATTTGTGTGCCTCCCTGCAGAACAGAGATCTCAGCCCAGTACTGATGATGATGGTGGGGCCGTTTAGATATCTTCGCACCAAAAGGTGAGCCGCGCGAGAACCCCTTGGAAGGGACGTGTTGATGCGTGCACGGACGCAAAAACCATCGGGCCCGGACCATGATGGCCAGTGCCGGACATTTGTCCGTTCCCTTCCTGCGACTCCCCGAAATGACAACAAATTATTCGGAAATCTCCGAACTCTATCACTCACTTGTTCTTTTGTTCCAGGTACGCCGCAGACTGCGCATGCGCTTCCTGTGAATACTGGTAAGCCTTCGCGGCATACTCCATGGCCTGGCGTGAATGCTCGTGCGCGGTCAGATGGTCTTCTTTTCCGTGGTGAACGGATGCGGCAAGGTGAGCGTGCGCGGCTAGATTGTGAAACTCTGCGGCTCTTTGATGCGAATCATTAGCCATAATTTCCCCCTCGAAATCCCTCCGTAAGGTTAGCTTTTCGCGAGCACCGCGTCCATCCGTAGGCTCCCTTATTCGAGTGCCCCACCAGTAGGAAACGGGTGGACCATTTACTTTTCCATTTTACTCCGCTAACGTTTCTGTGCCCGCCCATTCGACCCTGGCCTAGCCAAAAATAATTGTGCATTGCAGGAGGGAATCGTGGCAAATCAGCCGCGCGAGAAGAAATCTCAAAGTGTGTCTCGTCATCCCATCCGTATTGTCCCACTGCATCGGCCTGAGGCAGCAGCCCCCGCCGCGGCTCCGGTCGCCGCTCCTCATCTCACTTACCGGAACGGTCCCCTGCTCACGAACGTCGAAGTCTTCACAATTTTCTGGGGCGCATCCTGGCAGCAACCGCCCCAGAGCGGGTTAATCGCTCAAATGAACCAGTTCTTCGATTTCATCCTCTCGAGCGCGCTTCTCGACCAACTCGGCGAGTACAGCGTTCCCGGGAAAACAATCGGGCACGGCAAACGCATCGGAACCACTACACTCATCACGCCTGACCCCGGCAGATCCGTGCAAGACAGCGCCATTCAGAAAATGCTCCAACAGGAAATCTCCTCCGGAACCAACCTCCCGAAGCCCATGCCGAACACTCTCTATTTCGTCATGCTTCCTCCGGGCGTCCGGGTGCTCCAAAGAGGCACTGCCTCCTGCCAAACCTTTTGCGGTTACCACGACGCCACCAGCGACAATATTTTCTACGCGGTCATGCCCTATCCCGGATGCCCGGGCTGCACTGGTGGGCTCGCCGTTTTCGACGCACTGACGTCTACCACATCCCACGAGCTTTGCGAGGCCATCACCGACCCGGTTCCCGGACAAGGCTGGTACGACGATAACAACGGCGAGATCGGTGACATCTGCGCATGGAAAACCCGCACATTAGGCGGCTACACCATTCAGCTCGAATGGTCGAACAGAGCGTCGACTTGCGTCTGACCCAATGATCAACGCCGCAGAAACGCGGGCCTGCTACGGCTCGAACGCTTGGCCACAATACCTTCATTCACAAATCATCGACCAAGGCGATTTGTCGTTATGGCAGGATTTTTGAAAAGCAATCCAGACAGGAACCTCTGGCTCTATCGGCCGAGCACAGTTTCAGACAGCCCGGCCAACCAGGGTCCGTTCATTTCAGCGCCTGCGGAAGCCGCACCCAATCCGCGGCACAGCAAGGACACTCAAGACAGCCGCGCGCCCCCACTCAAGAGCTGAAAAAATCGCGGATCAGCGAATTCACCAGCGCAGGCTTTTCGTGGACCACCCAGTGCGTTGCGTCAGGAACGCACTCAATCCTGAGGTTGGGAACAAACTGTTCGAGGCCGTTCAAGTTGCCGGTGAGCAGGTAGGTATCCTTCTCGCCCCAGATCACGAGAGTCGGCGCCTTCACGTCGAGCGAAGGGAAATTCAACTTCATGCCCGCGGCTTCGTCGCCCGGTCCGCTCGGCGGACCGGCCTTCGACGCGCGGTAATAATTCAGCCCGCCGGTCAGTGCCCCCGGTTGCGACCATGCGTCGAGATACGCCTGCCGGTCGGCTTCCGTAAAATATCCCCGCGCAAGCCCGTCGCCGAGAATTCCAGCCTGAAACAGCGAAAAATTATTCGCGGAGATCATCGCCTCTGCCCCGGGATTTCGAAACATCAGCATGTACTGGCTGGCTTGCTGCTGCGCCGGATTTTCGCGCAACTCGCGTTGAAAAACTCCGGGATGCGGCGCGTTGACGATTACCAACTTCTCGACCACTTCAGGACACGCAATCGCCACGACCCATGCCACCACGCCACCCCAATCGTGCCCCACGAGCGCACAGGATTTCGAGCCCAAATGCGCGATCAGCGCGCGCACATCACCCACCAGTTGGCTAATTTCGTAGCGTTCGGCTTCCAGAGGCTTCGACGAAAGATTGTAGCCGCGCATGTCCGGTGCTACGGCGAGATGGTCGCGCCCGAATTCCGCGAGTTGCTCACGCCACGCGTACCAGAATTCCGGGAACCCGTGCAGAAAAAGAATCAATTTGCCGGAACCCGCGCTCGCGTAGTGAATGCGCACGCCGTTGATCTCCGCAAAGTCGTGACGAATTGCGTCTGGGCGCGCCGCTGCCATGTGTCCCATGATTTTGGCTCCTGTTCTGCCGGGATTTTACTCGCACTGCAGATCCGTTCGGAAGGAATTACTTTCCGCGGAGAATCACTTCAGCTTGCGCCACCACCACGTCATTCAGCGACAACCGGTAACGATAGGAACCCGGATTCAACCCAGCCCGCGGAGAGCCGCTCATGAGCCTCACACCCGGCGGCGCTTGGAGAATGTTCGAAGAAAACGGGCAGCGCTGCGCGTCGAATTCGATCTTGATGTTTCCGGCGTTCGAATACCACACCACCTGCTCGCCGAGATCGATCACAACCGCTTCCGGCAGCACTCCTACCATCACCATCTTTTCGGCCACTCGTCCGATCCTCTCGCGCGTTTCGCGCGCATCGCAAAATCGCGGCGCCCTGAAATTTTACTTCATAGCCCGGGCCGAAAACATAGCACACTGGCGCAAGTTTTACTCGCTTGGAGGTCCTTGCCTCGCGTCTGCCTGTCAAACCACTGCCGGCTTCCGCAGCATGGCATCCACGGCTTCGCGCAGCCGCGACAACGTGAATGGTTTGGGTAGCAGGAACACTTCCGCAAGTTCTTCCGTGTACTTTTCGGCGTCAGCAATATTTCCCGTCATCAGGATAAATCGCGCCGCCAGCTCCGGCCGCGTTTCGCGGATCAGCCGGTACACTTCGAATCCGTTTTGCCCCGGCATCTTCAAATCACAAAGCACGAGATCGAATTTTTCGCGTTCGAGCGCGGCCTTCACGCCCGCTGAATCCGAGAGCGCAGTCGTCCGGCAATTGATGCGCACGAGCGCGTCGCTCACCATTTCAAGGATGCCTTGCTCGTCGTCGATCACCAACGCGTGTTTCTCAACGCGGGCGCGTTCCTTTGCCCCGGCCGGCAACTTTTCCGGCTGATCGTCAACCGGTTCTGTCGCGACAAGCGGGATCTTCGCGACAATGGTAGTGCCCTTTCCGGCCTCGCTCTCGAGATCGATTATGCCGCCGTGCTGGCGGATGATGCCGTACGAAATACTGAGGCCGAGCCCCGTGCCCTCGCCCGGAGATCGCGTTGTGAAGAACGGTTCGAAAATATGATCGAGCAATTCTGGCGACATGCCACAGCCGTTGTCCCTTACACTGAACCAGGCCGACTCGCCGCTGCGGCCGCAAGCGATCCAGATGTCGCCGCGCTCGCGGCAACTTTTCACGGCCTGCTCCGAGTTCAGGACGAAGTTAAGCATCACCTGCAACAACTGGTCAGGATCGCCATTCACCCAGATCGATTTTTTTGGTGATGCGACGTGCAGCGAAATGTTATTGGCTTGCAGTTGATAATTGCGCATGTCCGTCAGGCGGGCGAGCACTTGCCGCAAATCCATGCGCACGGTCCGGTGCGGCGCGCGCCGCGCGAAAGTAGTCAGGTTCGCAACCAGATGACGCAACCGCAGAGCCTCGTGGCGAATTGTGCGCAAAGGACCTTGAGCCGCTGCATCGGTTCCGGCCCGGCCCAGAAGCACTTCACTGAATCCCAGGATGGACGTGAGCGGATTGTTGATCTCATGCGCCACGCCGGAAACGAGTTGACCGAGCGAAGCGAGTTTGGCCGACTGCAAGAGTTCCGCATGTGCCTGCTCCAATTCAACCGTGCGCTCCAACACTTTGATCTCCAGCGAATCGCGCATCTCGCGTAACTCACCGGCCATCTCCAGAAACCCACCCACTAGCGATCCGAGCTCGACACTCTGCGGTATTTCACCCGTGATGCTCAAATTTCCGCGCCGGACTTCGCTCACCATCCGCCGCAAACCCTCCACGTGGCTCCAAAGATGGCTCACGTGGGCCCGCCGGAACCAGAGAGAAACCAGCACGATAAATCCGGCAAACGCCAAGAGCATCGCGTTCAGCCCGCTCGATAAGAGACCTCGCTGAACATTCAACTCGGCGAGATGCTGGATCTGCGAGTCCTCCAGGTGACGCAGTTCGGCATCAATCGCGCTGCTCAGCGGATTCACTTGTCGCAATTGCGCGTCGTCGGCTGCCGGGTCACGCCTTCCAGCCATCAGGTGCTTTGTCTGCTCCTGAAATTTCGCTTCCAGGCGATGCAATTCGCTCACTCCCTCCCAATTTTCTTCTGGAAAAGGGAAGGACATGAAGTGATCCAGTATCTGATCGAACGCGCGCGAGCTCGCCTCGAATTCATGAATGGTGTTGGAGTCTGTCGAGTAGTAAGCCTCCCAAAAGGCGTGCTCGGTTCGTTCATGTCCGGCGAGAATTTGCGTCTCGAGAACCAGAGTGCCTTTCAATTGCTGGAGAGAAGCACCCAGACGGTGATGAAAGTATTGATTCCAGAACAGCACTGTGGCGATGAGCAAGAGCGCAAGTCCCGCGGTTCCTGCTTGCATCAAGAGGAAGCGCCGTTCAATGGAATAAGGTTTGGGCTTCGCGTGGAACGCGCTTGTTGTTTCCCTGATTCGGTTTGGCCCGTCCGAAGACACACTCATCACGCGAATCACCCCGCACTTCCGTACCCAAATGGGCGTGGTGTGGACGCTACGAACAGAGAACTTAATGGCTTAGAAGGAAGAGCTCAGGTATGTGCAATTCTCACGACGGAACCGTGTGTGCCGAACAGGAACACAAGAAGCCCGGCAGGTTTCTAGACTACTTAGATCACGCGGAGCCGCCAGATTAGATTACGTGATTTCGCTGACTGCCGCGGCGATGTGCCGCGCAGAAATCCCGAACGCATCCACGAGTTCATCGGGCTTGCCGGAATGAGGCATGCCGTTCACAGCGAGCATTTTGAAATTCGAAGGCGAGGCTTCCACGTGGGCGAGAGCAGTAAGCACCGCTTCGCCGATTCCACCTTCTGGCCAGTGATCTTCGACGGTCACCAGACGGCCACCCGTGGCTTTGATTTGCTCGGCGATCGCATTTCCGTCGATCGGTTTCACGCAGTAAAGATCAATCACACGGATTGCAGTGCCCTGCGCTTTCAATTGCTCCGCAGCTTTCAGCGCTTCGTGCAATGTGATGCCCGCGCCGATAATCGTCACGCGGTCCTGCGCGCTCTGCCGGACGATTTTGAATCCGGGCACAGGAAATTTCTCATCCTTCGAATAAAGGATGGGAGTCTTGGGCCGCGAAGTCCGCAGGTAATTGATGCCCGGGCGCCGCGCCATCGTTTCGGTCAACCGTTCCGCAGAGATGGCGTCGCTCGGATAAAAAACTGCCGAGCCATGAACAGCACGGAACATGGCGATATCCTCGAGAGCCATTTGCGATGGACCGTCTTCGCCAATGGAAACGCCGCAGTGCGAGCCGCAGAGATTGAGATTGCTCCGGCTGATAGCGGCCATGCGTACGTTGTCGTAGGCGCGCGAAAGAAAACACGCGAACGTATCGACGAAGGGAACTTTGCCGCGCGCCGCGAGGCCAACGCCCAGGCTCACCAGGTTTTGTTCGGCGATGTAACCCTGGAAGAAATGGTCGGGATAGGCGTTCTGAAAAATTTCCGAAAACGTGGAATTTTTCACGTCGCCTGAGGCCGCCACGATATGAGGATTCACGGCCGCAAGCCTTTTCAACGCGTATCCATAAGCCTCGCGTGTCGCCACGTTTGCACCAGCGGCGTAATCAGGTGGAGCGGGCGGGGGAAAATCCGGAGGTTGCGGCAGCGAAGTCCGCGCGTAAGATTTTCCGGGATCCGGCGGAACCACTGGTGCGGGGCCAATCTCCTTCAGCGCCTCAGCAAGCTGCTCCTTCGAGAACGGCTTCCCATGCCAATGCAATTTCCCCGCGACCTGGCTAAACCCGTGACCCTTGATCGTGCGCGCGATGATCGCCTGCGGCCGTCCCTGTGTTGCTTTCGCGCGGTCGAGCGCGGAAAGAATGGCAGCTACGTCGTGTCCGTTCACGACTTCAGCCGCCCAGCCCTCGGACTCGAATTTCCGGCGATATGTTTCCATGTCGTGCTCATACATGGTGGGATCGCTTTGGCCCAGGGCATTCACGTCTGCAAGGGCCGTCAGATTGTCGAGTTTGTAGTGGCCCGCAAATCCAGCCGCTTCCCAGACCTGCCCCTCCGCCATTTCTCCATCACCCATCAGGACGTACACCCGTGTCGGGCTCTTATCCAGGCGCGCTCCAATTGCCAGGCCCGCGCCTACAGAAAGTCCCTGCCCGAGTGATCCAGTGGCGGCGTCAACGCCGGGAATGCGTGGGGTGGGGTGGCCTTCGAGTTCGCTCGAAAACTCGCGCAGCGTCATCACGCGCGACACGGGAAAAACTCCCGCTTCCGCCAGCGCCGAATAAAGTAAAGGTGCCGCATGACCCTTCGACAAAACGAAACGATCAGCGTCCGGGGAGTTCGGGTACTTGGGGTCAAATTTCATGGCGTAGAAAAATGTTCCGGCGACAAGTTCCGCGGCGGACATGCACGAAGTTGGGTGCCCGGAACCGGCGGCAGTGGTGGACATCATGGAATAAATGCTCAAAAGGCGGGCCTTCTCCTTGATAGTGGAAACGGTGGACGGAGAAGGCGATACAGCGGGTGTCGCGCTCATGCGGGCTCCTTTAGTTCAATGAGTCACAACAATCTTACCTTTTTCGTGCGCGCTCTGCGAGCCGCTTTCACCGCCAGTCCATAAGTTCATCTGCGCGGGAATGATGATTTGATTTTTCCGGTGGCTAAACATAGAGTTCCATGCGATGCACGCGGGGGGAAACAAATGGACGCGATAGCAATCAACGTGAATGGCAAGATGCACTCCGTAGAAGTGAGCCCCGACACGCCGCTACTTTGGGTGCTACGTGACACACTGGGATTGACGGGCACGAAATTTGGATGCGGCATGGCGCTTTGCGGCGCGTGCACTGTCCATGTGGATGGCGAGCCCATGCGCTCCTGCACCACGCGAATTTCGGCGGTGGGTGACCGGAAAATTACTACGATCGAAGGGCTGTCGATCGACGGCCAGCACCCGGCGCAGCTTGCATGGATCGAAGAGCAAGTGCCGCAATGCGGATATTGCCAAGTGGGCATGATCATGACTTCCGCGGCGCTGCTGGCAAAGAATTCTGCACCAACTGACGCCGACATTGATGACGCCCTCTCCGGTCACATCTGCCGTTGCGGCACCTACCAACGCATCCGCGCCGCGATTCACGTCGCAGCATCGAAGCACGCCGCTACGGCAGCGCCGAAGAAGAAGACGGTGGCGGGAGGTGCACGATGAGCTCCGCACCAGGCAAGATCGCGCATGTGACGCGCCGCGATTTTTTGAAAGCAGGCGCAGCAGGCGGCGCGAGCCTGATTATCGGTTTCTATCTGCCGCCGAGTGCTGCCGACCTGCCGGATAAGAATTTTGCTCCGAATGCATTTGTTGCGATCCATCCAAACGGAGAAATTCAGCTATGGGTGGCGCGATCAGAAATGGGCCAGGGCCCGCGCACGTCGCTCGCGATGATTCTGGCGGAGGAACTGGATGCGGATTGGTCGCGCGTGAAAATTGAACAGGGCGATCTTGATTCGAAGTTCGGCGACCAGACCACCGGGGGAAGCTTGAGCATTCGTTCGTCGTGGGATCCGCTGCGCCAGGCGGGCGCAGCCGCGCGCGCCATGCTGGTGTCCGCCGCGGCAAACTCATGGAATGTTCCCGCAAGCGAGTGCACGACGAAAAACAGCGCAGTACAGCACGCAAAATCGAAACGACGACTCCCGTATGGCGCGCTGGCAGCAAAAGCTGCGTCTCTTCCGCTGCCAAAAGATGTGCCGCTCAAGGAGCCGAAGGACTATCGCATCGTCGGCACGAAAAAGCAGCGCGTGGATGGACGGTTCATCGTGATCGGCGAAGCGCATTACGGGATCGACACGAAGGTTCCGGGAATGCTTTACGCCGCTGTTGCCCGCCCGCCGGTGTTTGGCGGCCGCGTAAAGACGTTCGACGCGACGGCCGCGATGGCTGTGCCGGGTGTGCGCAAAGTGGTTGAGGTGCCTGCCGTCGAAATGCCGCCGCTCTTTGGCGAAGAGAGAAAAGAAAGTTCCGGGCATCAGCACTATCTCTGGGGTGGCGTCGCTGTGGTGGCAGATTCAACCTGGCAAGCGATCGCCGGGCGCCGCGCGCTCAAAGTGGATTGGGACGCGGGAGCGGGTGCGGAGGAGAACACTGAGAAGCAACGCGCCACCTGCGCGGAATTGGTGAAAGGTCACGGCAAGGAATTGCGAAAGATTGGAGATCCCGAGGCAGCATTTACTGCGGCAGCCAAGAAAGTGGAGGCCGAATACGAATTGCCGTTTCTTGCGCACACGACGATGGAGCCGCCAAATTGCACCGCCGTGGTGCGCGATGGGAAATGCGAAGTGTGGGCGCCGGTCCAAAATCCCGGTGGGATGGGAACCGCGCTGGTGAGCGCGCTCGGCCTGCCGGCCTCGGCAATCACGATTCACGTCACGCTGCTGGGAGGAGGATTCGGACGGCGCTTGAATATCGATTATGGCGTCGAAGCCGCCCTGATTTCGCGCGCGGTGAGCGCGCCGGTAAAAGTTCAGTGGACGCGCGAGGACGATGTGCGCCACGACTATTACCGACCGATGAGCCATCATCGGCTGCGTGCTGGACTCGACGCGCAGGGCAATGTCGCCGCGTGGCTACATCACGTGGCCGCTCCCACGACGGATGGCATGTACGTAGGCGGCGATGTGCCGGATATGGGAGGAACGGAACTTGCGGGCGTAGGCCTTCCCAATGGAGCCGTGCCGAATTATTTGCTGGAGCAGAGTTTTCTCCATACCCTTGTCCCGCGTGGTTATTGGCGCTCAGTGGACGTTTCCTGGAACCATTTCGCGGTGCAGTGCTTCATTGACGAGGTCGCCGCGGCGACCAAGAAAGACACGCTCGAGCTGCACCGGCAATTAATCGCGACGAAACAGCTGCCCGCCGGTGAAGGCGGCGACGAAAAACCCGTCAATCTAGAACGCTTGCGCCAAGTACTCGATGTTGCCGCAGAAAAATCCGAGTGGGGGAAGCCATTGCCGGCAGGGCGAGGGCGCGGCATGGCAGCGCTCTACTCGTGGGGAACGTACATCACGCAGGTGGCCGAAGTGACTATCGCGAAAGATGGAACCCTGCATCTGGATCGAGTGGTGGTGGCTATCGATTGCGGACAGGTGATTAATCCGGACATGGTTGCCGCGCAAATGGAAGGCGGAATTGTGTTTGGTTTGACGGCCGCGCTTTATGGCGAGATCACTTTTGCGGGTGGCCAGACGCAGCAAAGCAATTTCAACAATTACTCAATGTTGCGCATCAATGAAATGCCCCGCGTGGAGGTTCACATCATTCCGAGTCACGAAGCGCCGGGAGGATGCGGTGAGCCACCGGTGCCTTCGATTGCGCCGGCCGTGGCCAACGCAATTTTCGCGGCGACTGGAAAACGTTTGCGCCGACTTCCATTTGAGACGCAACAACTCGCGCAAGCCTAACAACTGCCGGCACACCCCTTGTTTCTGGGACTGCACGGACCGCACTCCACTTCATTTAGCTGTATCGGGAAACCATCACGTCGGAAACGCGCGCGACCTGGACCATTTCCGCGACGTCGTGCACGCGGACGATGTGCGCGCCCTGCAAAATACTCGCGGCGACCGTTGCGGCGGTGCCCCAGATTCGCTCGTTTTCGGGGAGGCCGCCGAGTGCACGGCCGATGAAAGATTTGCGCGATGTGCCCACAAGCAGGGGGTAGCCGAGGCGGGCGAGTTCGGGAAGGCGTGCGATAAGCTCGAAATTTTGGTCGTAACTCTTGCCGAAGCCGGTGCCGGAGTCGAGAATGATCTGCGATTTTGCAACGCCAGCACGACGCGCGAGCGCAACCGCTTTTTGTAGTCCGGATGTGACGTCGCGCAGCACATCGCGCGCGAAGGGCTTATTTTGCATGGTGCGCGGCTCACCACGCATGTGCATCAAGATCAGTGGAAGCTTGCGGTGGCGCGCGACTTCGGCGATGCGGGGATCGTTGCGCAGGGCGGTGACATCGTTGATGATCTCCGCGCCTGCCGCGGCGGCAGCTTCGGCGACTTCAGCCTTGCTTGTATCAACGGAGATCGGAATCTTGAGCTGGCCGTGAAGTTTCTCGAGCACGGGCAAAATGCGCCGCAACTCTTCCTGCGCGGAAACTCCTTCTGAGCCGGGCCGAGTGGATTCGCCGCCAATGTCGAGGATGTCTGCGCCCGCGCGCCCGATTTCAAGCGCGTGCGCGACTGCAGCATCTGTGTTGAAAAAGAGCCCGCCCTCGGAGAAACTGTCCGGCGTCACGTTGAGCACGCCCATCACGAGCGTGCGTTCACCCAGCACGAGCGGGCGCGACGGCAGCCGCAACCGAAATATCTTCCGCCTGAACATATCCGCCATTGAATCACGGTTCTCATGAAAGCATAAGTCCGCTGTGATGATTTCTGTAGGTGCGAAGGCTTTTCGAGGGTGGGGGCTACTGCGATGGCCGAGCGTAGTAGGCCGCACGATGGATTACTGATGCGCCGGGGTGCCCTGAAACCTCGACGTGCAATTGGTGCCACGATGCGTGGCCGGAGGCGGCGAGGCTCGTCGCAGGATAAAAACCCAGCGTATATTGCGTGCCGATTTGTTGGGCGATGCGGCGAAAAATACCCGCGAGTGAAGCTGATTCACGCAGGAAATAAAGCTGGCCGCCGGAACGACGGACAAGCTCGGCAAGATAGAGCGTGTAGGCGGGAATGCCAGAATTGCGCGCATCATTTGTGATCAGCGTAGTGCCATTGCGTGCGGCAAGCCACGACACAGACATCACGCGCGGGCGATTTTCGGTGGATACCACGAAAACTTGGATGTTCTCTCCGGCTAGTGTGCGCACGACATCCTCAAAGGTGAGACGGTCACCGGCTTTTCCGGGCTGCGGCGCGGCGCTCGCCGGATCGAGCGTCAGCCCGAGGCCGCTATCCTGCCCATCCGTGAAGAGCACAACGGATTTGCGGCCTTCGCGCCCCCTAAGGAACACTTTGCCGGCCGTCAGATACACTGCCTCATAGATATTCGAGCCGCCAGTGTCGCCCAAGAGTTGCCGCACGTCCACGCGGCCGAGAGCGCGGCGAATCAGATCGCGATCGCTCAAAAACGATAGCTGCAGAAATGTGTGCGCGGCAAAATCCACGACGGCGACCTGGTCGGCAGGCGAGAGTCCTTCGATCAAAGCACGAGCAGCGCGCTTCATTTCGTCCGAATCGCGAAGCACGCTGGGGCTCGCGTCAATCACCAGCGCGACGCTCGCCGGCTCAGAAGAGATGTCGAAGTAGGAGATGGGTTGCTCGAAGCCATCGTCATACACGCGGAAATCGGCGCGAGCGAGGCCGGTGATGGCAGTTCCGTCGGAAGCGAAAACGCTACACGTGACCGGAACGATTTGCGTGCTTACGCGGATTGCGGTGCCGCCTGACGACGTGTTGCTCCCATTTTCAGGGTTTGAGTTGTTTATTGGACCAGAGGAAAGATCACCAGTGGCGGGGTCGCGCCGCCACACGATTCCGGAATCGAGCTGGCGTGGCCGAGGCAATTTCGCTTTTTGTTGGGCACTGGCAGGAACTTCCAAGAACGGGTTCACGAGCGCGAGAAAGGCTAACGGCAGAACATAGCGACAGCGCATCGACAGAGTCAATCGAGGTCGAAGTCGCGCAAGGGCTTTTCGATCGGGCCGTCCTTGGCTTTCTTCAGGCCTTCGGCAAACTTGCGTGCCAGGACGTCTTCTTTCGTTTTCTCTGCTTCAACAGACGCGCGGAACTTTGCTTCGACTGCTTCCGCCTGCTGGCGCAGCAGGAGCGCCGTGTCGTCCAAATCGACCGAGGGGGGCGGCTTTGGCGGAGGCACATAGGAAAGAACCGCGCCGATTTCGCGGTCAACGGTCAGCTTCGCCTGGCAGCACGGGCAGCTGACTTCGAAAGTGTCCAAGGGTTTCTTCGCCATGGAAATAGTGTACGCCAATTCAAGGCGGGAGGGGATTCACCGCTGAGACGCACCCTTCGGCTCCGCTCAGGGCAAAGAGGGCACGGAGAAATTTAGAGGCAAAGAGCCGGCGTTACAAAAAAAGGGGGCGGGCTTTGGCGGGCGCCCTTTTCAAATTAAGATTGAGTGTGAAAATTTCAGGCCGGGGCTGGCTTTTCGCCTTTCGCTAGGCCGGGGATGGGGCGCGGCTCAGGACGCAGGGTGAGCGACGGCTCCTTGCTGGGCACAGGCGGCGCCGACGGAGGTGGTGTTGGAGGCTTCTCCGGTAACGGCTTGCCCTCCATCAAGAGTTTCAGTTCAGTCGCGTCAAGGACTTCCCGATCGAGGAGCGCCTGCGCCACGCGCTCGAGCGCATCGCGATGCGTTTCGAGAATGCTGCGCGCGCGGCCGTAGCCAGTGGTGACGATGCTGCGGACTTCATCGTCGATCTTGATTGCCGTGTCTTCGGAATAATCGCGATGCTGCGCGATTTCACGGCCAAGGAAAATTGCCTCTTCCTTCTTGCCGAAGGTCAGCGGTCCGAGCGGGCTCATGCCCCATTCACAGACCATCTGTCGGGCGATCTCGGTGGCACGTTCAATGTCGTTGCCAGCGCCGGTGGTGATGTGGTTCAGGAAAATTTCCTCGGCCGCACGTCCGCCCATCAGCACAGCGAGTTGCGACTCGAGAAATTCCTTCGTATAGGTGTGCTTATCATCGATCGGCAACTGCATGGTGACGCCCAGAGCCATGCCGCGCGGGATGATGGTGACTTTGTGGAGCGGGTCAGCGCCTGGGGTCATGGCGGCGACGAGCGCGTGGCCCGCCTCGTGGTAGGCCGTGTTGCGCTTCTCCTCGTCCGAAAGGATCATCGATTTGCGTTCGACGCCCATTAGGACTTTGTCCTTCGACATTTCAAAATCATACATGGTGACAAATTTACGGTTTTGACGCGCGGCCCACAGGGCCGATTCGTTCACCAGGTTGGCAAGATCGGCGCCGGAAAATCCCGGAGTCCCGCGCGCGATGACGGAAAGGTCCACGTCATCCGAGAGCGGAACTTTGCGCGTGTGCACGCGGAGAATTTCCTCGCGGCCCTTGACGTCCGGACGCGGGACAACGACGCGGCGGTCGAAACGGCCCGGCCGCAAGAGCGCCGGGTCGAGAACGTCTGGCCGGTTAGTGGCCGCGATGAGGATCACGCCTTCATTCGATTCGAAGCCATCCATTTCAACGAGCAAAGCGTTTAAGGTTTGCTCGCGCTCATCGTGGCCACCGCCCAAACCAGCCCCGCGATGGCGGCCGACCGCGTCAATTTCGTCGATGAATATGATGCACGGCGCATTTTTCTTTCCCTGCTCGAAAAGGTCGCGCACGCGGCTGGCGCCAACGCCGACAAACATTTCAACGAAGTCTGAGCCTGAAATCGAGAAGAATGGAACGTTTGCCTCGCCGGCAATCGCCCGCGCGAGCAAAGTCTTTCCGGTGCCGGGAGGCCCGACGAGAAGCACGCCCTTGGGAATGCGTCCACCGAGTTTTTGAAATTTTTGGGGGTCTTTCAGGAAGTCGATGATTTCGTACAATTCTTCCTTGGGCTCGTCGATTCCCGCGACATCCTTGAATGTTGCTTTTTTCTGCTGGGCGGTCAGCAGTCGCGCGCGGGATTTCCCGAAGCTGAGGGCTTTATTTCCCCCGGCCTGCATCTGCTTCATCATGAAAATCCAGAACGCAATCAGCAGCGCGAGCGGAGCGAAGTTGATCAGCAGGGTGAGCCAGTCGCCGTTTTTTACTTCCTTGTAGCTGTACGTGACGTTTTTGTCCTGCAAGGTCTTGGTGATGTCGGGTATGGCTGTGTTGGCAATCGTAACGCCGCGGAACTTGCCATTGTTGCGGTACTCGCCCTGGATCTCAGCGCTGTTGGGCGAGAGATAAATCATTACGTCCTTCACATCGCCGTGCTGGACTTTGTCGAGAAACGCCGCATAGCCAAGTTCTTCCTCGGGGGCCGACTTACTGCCATTCGAGGCCATTTTCCACAAAACGACCGCGAGCAAAATCATTAATAGCCAGAATAAAATAGTGCGAACTGTAGAGTTCACCGGATTACCTCACCCTCTTAGATGCGTTCCGAGCGCCCTGGTGCCGCTTGCGTCTCCCAGCGCTGGATGCTCCATTTGCAACGCCCACGTATGGAAGATTTCGATAGAGCCCACGCTGGCCGCTGAGACCATAACCGACCCAATGTTTAGATGCGGCAGCGAAGCCAGTGTATTCAGGTTGCAAATTCACCTTGCGCGATTCCGGTTTGTCGAAAAGTACCGCGACGCGCAGAGTACGCGGCCGGCCCTCTTCGAGTCGCTTCAGCAAAAAATCCTGCGTGACACCGGTATTGATCACGGCGTCCACCAGAAGCACATCGCGGCCGCGCAATGACGGCGGCGCGCTGAAAAAAATTTCGCGTCGATCGAAACCGCCCAGCCGGACGTCGCGCACTTCAGAGCGCACAAAGTGGCAGACGACGGGGCGCGAAATTTCGCGCACCAAATCTGCGGCGAATAAGAACGAATTCTCGAGGATCACGACAATGTCGAGGGTCCTGCCGGCGTAGTCCCGCGAAATTGTCTTGCCCAATTGGCCCACGCGTGTTGAAAGTCGGCCCCTTGAATATGCGACCTTCATCGGCACCTCAAAGGCGATCTTCCTCGATTACGACGCCGCGCCGCGTGCCCTCACGAGCACAAAAATCTTCGGCGAGCGGCATTCCCCGGGCCCAAATCACTCGCCCGTGAGATTCCAGTACCGGCCAAGAGGCGCGTTCGCGGCTGGGAACCCGCCCCAGCAAAAACATTTGCTTCAATTTCCGGGCTTGCCGCCGGCCATGGGGCCGGTAGCCGTCTCCGGGCCGCCAATTCCGCAGAATTAACGGAGAGCGGAGAAGGGCGGCATCGAGGACTTTGCCGTCCCTTTTAGTGTCGCGCGGCGTTGAGGACCAGTCAATCACTTTCAAACTGATGCAGGTGCCGATTTCGGGGATTGAAACAGTGGTTGCGCCCCGGGCCGGAAGCCTCACTACATAGTGGTACGCGTTCTGGCGCGGATTGGTTTCCTTTGAGAGAGAGAGAGCAATCGCCGGATTCCGGCGCGCGAAAATAATCTCGTCAAATTCCCGCTCGGCCACGATTCCACCTGGAAGCTCCACGCCCTTCCCACTAGAGGATTCGGTCGCAAGATAAATAACTTGCTCGACATGGCAAGCGGCCAGGTCGCGACGGTCACCGCGCACGACTTCATAGAGACGGCGGATCAGTCGTTCGGTGAGCGAACGCAAAGGGGCGGAAGTTGAACCAAGTGCGGCGAAGGAGTCAGGCACAATTGGGCGGCCAAGCGACCCTAGAGGTTCGAGTAGGTCATGGATTGAAATCGCCCAGGCATCGCCTGATTTTTTGGCGAGCGCGAGGAATCGATCTTCGACAAGCACGGTCCAGAACGATTCTTCTTCGCGCGCAAACCGCGAAAGCTCGCCTAAATGATTGACGATGGCCGGAGAAAAATCACGTTCGAGAACGGGCAGCAGTTGCTGACGAATTCGCGCGCGCATGTGGCGCGTGTCCTGGTTGGTGGCATCTTCGCACCAGGATTCGCCGCGAGCGCTCAAAAATGCTCGAAGCTCGTGCCGCCGAGTTTCCAGAATTGGCCGTACGGTGGAGCCCACGCAAGGATAAATGCCCGCGAGACCGGTAAAACCAGTTCCGCGAAACAGATGTGCGAGCACCGTTTCAGCTTGGTCGTCGGCCGTATGCGCGACGGCAATTCGCGTTGCATGCCCTTGCTCGATCACGCGCTGAAAAAAGCCGTATCGCAGCCGCCGGGCGGCGTCCTCGAGATTCCAGCCATGGAGCGCAGCAGAAGCGGCCACGTCTTCACGGTCAACAATGAAGTCGAGCCCACTGCGGCGAGCCAGATCGGCAACAAAACGTGCGTCTGCTTTCGATTCCGCGCCGCGAAGCTGATGGTCGAAGTGGACGACGAGCAGAGTGATGCCAAGATCCTCGCGCAACTCCTCGAGGATCCGCAACAGTGCAACGGAGTCTGCTCCCCCGGACACGGCAACGCCTGCTCGGTCGCCCGGAGTGATCATTCGCGTACGCCGGATGGTGCTTAGAACGGTTTGTAGGAGATGGGTTCGCATTTCACGCGTGATTGCCGCACGCAATAACGAGATTCTTTTATCCTATCAGGAGGACTGGGAAGGGTCGAGCCAAGAGCAGAGCCGGAAAGGCTCCGGCAATGCGTTAGTAACGATCTCCGGACTGCTGCGAGAGAAGGTCGTGACTATAAGAAATACGACGGTCGAGAGCAACTGCTGCGAAGTAGGAGCAGCTCTGGCGTTCACGTTCGGACCACGCCGCCACACTTGGAATCAAAGAGTTGGAAGCGCGCCCAACCACGTGGAGGAAACCATAGTAAGTGCCCACGGCGCGAATCTCGGTTTGGTCGTCGCCGCGCTCCGGGCAAAGGCGAACGAGCTGCAGCAGGCGTTGAAAATCCGCTGCGGCAACGTTCTGCTTGTCAATCCCAGCGACTTCGCGGACACGATCGGACAATTGCACTTTGCGGCTGGACGCAAGAACCGAGCGGCAGTACGAGACGAAGAACTGCAGGAACGCCACAATCGAGATTACGCAAATAAGTGCTGCCATCATCGAGCTCTCGCCACCAACCGGGCCGTTGCCAGCCGGGCATCTTCAGGAACTTTCGTGAATGTGTAGGCCCACGCGAGAGGCAGCCAAACTCCCATCACGGGCGGCACCCAGCGAAGCATGTAGGCATCCGGGAAAAGATTTCGGAGCGCGTAGGAACCAGCCGTGGCACTGAATGCGACACCCAGGGCTAGCACAAGCTGAATCAGCCGGGTGCGCGTCTCGCGCAATTTTAGGATCGCGCCCCACAGCAAATACGTCAGCACGACCACCACGAAATTTGTGTTCTGCTCAAGCTCCACAACGAAGCGCGTTGTCAGATGATCTTTATTTTGATGAACCACGATATACGAGAAGAAAGCCGTCGCGGCGAGTAGCAAAACAGCGGCGCCGCGAATGTAACGGCTGACTTTCATCTCGACGAACACTTGTTGGTAGAAGTGAATGATGACGATGTACATCAGAATGCAAAGCAAGCTGTCGGAATAGTAGTAGTAGTAAAAATAATTTTGAGACTTCAGGCCATAAGTGTGGATGAAATGAAACTGACCCCAGGTGACCAAAGCAACCGCCAACATATAGATATTAAGGGGGATGTACCTGAAGAAGTCTCTTCTGAAAAGAGAACACACCACCACATAGATTTCCATGAGGAAACCTACAGACCAAATCGCGTAATCTAAGGGGCCAAGCATCTTAACTTCAATTCACCGAGGCTTGCCCCCAACGTGTCCGAGTTTAGATCCAGCCGATCGCCCTATCGGGCCACGACTTTACCTAAGACTCGATATCGACCAAGGCGGCACCGGACCGCTGGAGATCGACCACGGTGGCACAGGGCCACTCGAGATTGACCACGGCGGTACTGGACCACTTGAGATCGACCACGGCGGTACCGGGCCACTCGAGATTGACCAAGGTGGAACAGGACCGCTTGAAATCGACCACGGCGGTACCGGACCACTCGAGATTGACCACGGCGGTACTGGACCACTGGAGATTGCCAGCGTGGCCTGAGACGTTGTTAACGCCTTTAGACCCATCGCGCTGGTAAGGACCAGCAGCACCAATACAACCACCATTAACCACCTGCTCATGGACCCCTCCGAGTTGGAGAACTACGCGGCGGAGTCTATGGTGGTATGGTGCCGTCAAGAGGGTAATTTTAGGGGCGTGTGTCTAAACGGTACACACCCCTCCCTCTCTGGTTAGGCCAGAGCCTCTTCGAATTGTCATCGGCAAATTAGCCTTTTGAAGCGAATCGCGTCTATAGTCCGAAGGTACTGTTTTTGGCGGGCAAAGGGAGGGGAGCCTTGAGGCTCGCCAGTGGCGATAATCCCTGTAGGCCCATAATGTTGCGGCAGCAGCGCTCGCGCCTTGACACTTTGCCGAGCAGACTCTAGCATCGAAGTTTGCTGGAGTGCCGGCGTAGCTCAGTGGTAGAGCGAGGGTCTCATAATCCCTAGGCCGTGGGTTCGATTCCCCCCGCCGGCACCACTTCCCCGAGCCACAACTCACTCAATTGACCGCGGCGAAACGCCCAACCTGATCGAACTCGGAGACGCACGTGAGGAAGATTCGACAATTCGGAGTTCTATTCAGTTTTCTTCTCTTTGGCGCAAATTTGATGCGAGGGCAGGCAGCGAAGCCACCTCAACAAAAGGACGGCGCGCAACAATTAGCGGCGCTCGGAGATTTCAAGTTGCAAAGTGGCGAACTGATCCGCGATTTCCACATCGGATACCGCAGCCTCGGAAAACTAAACAGCCAGAAATCAAATGCCATTCTATGGCCGACATGGCTGGGCGGGACGACGGAAAATCTGCTGGATTTTGCTGGGCCGGGGAAAGTTGTGGATACCGGCAAATATTTCGTGATTCTTGTGGACGCAATCGGCGACGGCGTTTCGACTTCTCCCTCGAACAGCCACACACAACCGCTGATGAAGTTTCCTGTGTTCACGATTCGCGACATGGTGGAGACCGAGCACCGGCTCGTGACCGAGGTGCTGCACTTGACGCACCTCCGCGCCGTGATGGGCATTTCGATGGGCGGCATGCAAACATTTGAGTGGGTGGTGGCTTATCCGGATTTCATGGACCTGGGAATTCCGATGGCGGGGTCGCCGCAGTCAACCTCGTACGACAATCTGCTGTGGACCTCTGAGATTGGTGCGATTGAAATGGACCCGGCGTGGAATCATGGAAATCCAACCGGCCAGCTCACTCGCGGGATCGCTTTGTCGGTAGAGATCGATTCGATGAACTTAAGTACGCCCGAGTATCGCGCGACGCACACCTCGCCGGAAGATTTCAGCGCATATGTCGCAGAGCTGAAGAACAATCCGAAGGCCGACGGCGGCACGGCCAGCGATCAAATCCGGCAGCGGCAAGCCATTATCGCATGCAACATCCCAGCGGAGTTCGGAATCACGGTCGAGCAGGCTGCGCGTCGCGTTCATGCGAAAGTGCTTGTGATTATTTCGCCCGAGGATCACATGGTGAACCCGTTGCCAGCGTTGAGGTTTGCGGAGGCTATGGGCGCGCCGGTGATCAAGCTCGATTCGCCGTGTGGTCACGAAAGCCTGCGATGCATTTCGGTTGGGCCGACGGTCGCGCAATTTCTCGGTGATCCCGGGTCGGTCCACAGCATGACCTTGCAGGACATGAACAACGCCAGCTACGAAGTACCGAACAGACACTAACGGGCGAAGGTTAGTCTGAAGTCTTGCTGAAGGCTATTTCATCTCCCACGATCGCTTTCGAAGGCTTCCATATCGCTGGGCGTGACCAGCTTATCCATAATCTCAAGCTCGCCGACACGCAGTCGCTTCACCTCCAGTTCATCAATCTGAAGGGAGCGAACGCGCGCTTTGCCCAGGGCCAATCGTTGAATTACAAGACGACCAATCGCTAAAGCGCCGATTGCTACCGCGCCGAAGGCCAATGCGCCGACGGCCAACGCGCCGACAGCACCGCTTTTCGCACGGAAGCGCTCCATCTGCCTGGCGTTGCTGTCTGACTCTCGCAAGTCTTTGGGTGGACTTTTTCTCATCATGCCCTCGTTTCTGGACATCCACGAGCAGTTGTAAACCAATGGCGAATATTATCGCGCCTTCACGGACGCAATAGTAGAACTCGCTAGAACGACGTGCCAGGGCCTATGGAAAAGCCGGGGCCGCGTGAATGCTATACTCCGCGGCTTGTTGGGCGTCTGCGCCGGCGCGCGATGACTGCAGACCTTCGCTTGAAACTCGCATGAAAGCCGACACACTTGTGATTGTGAATCCCGTTGCGGGCGGGGGGTGCGCGTTGCGCGCGGAGCCGCTGGTGGCGAGTTATCTCGCTGAGCAGGGGCGAAGCGTCCAATTTGTCCACTCGCAGAGCTCGGAGGATGTGCGTGAACAGGCCGCGAAAGCAGCAGCAGCGGGGTATCGTTATGTGGTGGCGCTTGGCGGCGACGGCGCGTTTCACCATGTGGTCGAGGGGGTGTACGGCACCGGAGCGATCGCGGGAATATTTCCCGCGGGCAACGGGAACGACATCGCGCGGGATCTTGGAATTCCGGGCGATCCGGTGCGAGCCGCGAATTCGTTTTTGCATTCGCAGCCCCGCGCGCTGGATCTGGTTCGTGTGCGTCTCAAAGATGGGCGCACGGCCCACTTTATCGGTGCGGGTGGGACGGGACTGGACGCAGAGGCTGCACATCTGGCGAACACGCGTTTTAAGGCGTGGCCGGGCGTCACTCGATATCTGGCAGGCATGCTCTGGACATTTTTTCACGAGCCGGCACTGGAACTGCAAGTGGATATGGACGGAGTCCGCTGGGCTGGACGTGCGCTATTTGCGGCCGTGGCCAATGCAACGAGCTACGGCTCAGGCTTGCGGATCGCTCCAGACGCAAAAATGGACGACGGTTGGCTGAACGTCGTTCTCGTTGGAGAAGTGGAATGGACGCGACTCTTCGAAGCAATTCCCATCCTCCTGACGACCGGCAACCTGCACTTCGAGGAAGTGCAGCGATTCCGGTGCCGGCGCGTGCGACTGGAAGCGGATCGGCCTGCGAAAGTGCATGGCGACGGGGAACTGTTGGGCGAATCGCCGGCAGAGTTCGAAATCCTTCCCGGCGCTGTGCGTGTTATGGCTCCGATTTAACTCCCCTGTTCCCGAATTTCCGCTTCACCCGTCTGCAAGAGATTGTCTCCGAGCATCCTGGAAAGGTATTCGAAAGAGGGAAAAATGAAAGCTTTTGAAACTTCAACGCAGGAACTTCTGGAACAAGCGGCAAGTCTCGGGATTCGATACCTTGAGGGGCTGGATGCGCGAGGCGTGATTCCCACCACGAGCGCGGTGCAGCGACTGAAAGATTTAGGCGGGCCATTCCCCTTGGAGCCAACGGATGCGGCGGAAGTGCTCGCGTTGCTCGACGAGATTGGTTCGCCGGCGACGGTGGCATCAGCGGGGAGGCGTTATTTTGGGTTTGTCACGGGAGGCGCGCTTCCGGCGACGGTAGCAGCGAACTGGCTGGCGGGGGCGTGGGATCAGTGCGCGGGATTGGAAGTGCTTTCACCTGTGAGCGCTGCACTGGAAGAAATCGCACTGCAGTGGCTGGTGGAGATATTGGGATTGCCCACTGGAACCGGCGGGGGATTCGTGACCGGCGCGACGATGGCAAATTTTACGGCGCTGGCCGCGGCGCGGCATGCGGTGCTCGAACGCGCGGGTTGGGATGTGGAGTCCGATGGATTATTTGGAGCGCCAGCCATCACGGTGATTGTGGGAGACGAGGTGCACGTGAGCCTGCTGAAGGCACTCGCGATGCTCGGGTTGGGCCGAAAAAGAATTGTACGGGTGCCTGTGGATTCACAGGGACGAATGCGGGTGGATGCGCCGCCGATCACCACTGGGCCCACAATCGTGTGCATGCAATCGGGCAACGTGAATTCCGGGGCATTCGATCCGGCGCGGGAAATTTGCAGCGCGGCAAATGCGGCGGGAGCATGGGTACACGTGGATAGCGCATTCGGTCTGTGGGCTGCGGCGGCGCCCACTCGAGCGCACTTGCTCGCAGGCGTGGAGCAGGCCGATTCATGGGCAACCGACGCGCACAAGTGGCTCAACGTGCCCTACGACAGCGGGATTGCCTTCGTGCGCGAGCCTCGGCACCTGCAGGCAGCAATGTCCGTGAGCGCAGCGTATTTGATACAAGGCGAAAAGCGCGAGCCGAATCAATCGACGCCGGAAATGTCGCGCCGAGCACGCGGCGTGGAAATCTGGGCGGCACTGCGGGCGCTCGGCCGCGCAGGTCTGGCGGAGTTGATCGAACGCAATTGCCGTGGGGCGGCGCGTTTTGCTCAAGGATTGAGAGCCGCGGGATACGAGATCTTGAATGATGTAGTGCTGAATCAGGCGCTCATTTCATTCGGTAGCGACGAGACCACGCGGCGGGTGGTTGCCGCGGTGCAGGCGGAGGGCACATGCTGGTGCGGCGGAACAGTATGGCACGGGCGAGCGGCGATGCGGATCAGCGTGTCGTCGTGGGCAACAACTGACGAGGATGTGGAGCGCAGCCTGGCCGCAATAATCCGCGTGGCGGTAAAAGAGAATTCGAAGCGGACTTAGTTTGCGGGCTTCTTGCGTGAAAGTTTCAGAGTGGCTTCGATATCGCGCCGAGTGTCGTAGCTGGAAATGGTGCGTGTGGGGGATGTCGCGTCGTCGTGCTCTGCGTGGATTTCATAGTCCACGTTGGGATCTAGTCCGCTGAAACGATAGCGAGCCGCATCGTCCGCTATATAGGTTTTCACAGCTTGGGTTTTCATATTCTTCAGGTAAACAACGCTCGAGGGAACCGGATTTTCGGACTTGTCCAATACGCTGCCGTGGACTGTGCGGAGTTGAGCTTCGCCTCTTCTCTGGTCATTCGTGTTCGCGCCCAGCGGAATCGCAATCGCCAGGCACATCGCGAGCGCGAAGATGAGCTGAGGAGCGGTACGAACTTTCACAGGTTCCTCCGGAAAGAATTCTGAGGCCGCAGGCAGCGCCAATTCATGCGCCGGAAAAGCCGCGCTGTTATCGGCCTGCATTTGGCCCTAAAGATTAGATGGCGCGCGAGTGGAAAGAGATGCGAGAGGGGAGGGGCTGGTTGAAGCTATTCGGCTTCTTCTTCCTCCTCTTCCTCTTTATCTTCCTTGATGCTCGCCTCTTCGTCCGAATCCTCTTCCTCTTCGTCCTCGTCATCCTCGGAAATGACGATGAGGTGCACCGGATGAGTCTGCGTCACTTCCAACTCGACGTCACACTCGGGGCAGCCAAGAATTTCGCCTTCCTCAACTTCGTCTTCGTCCAAATCAATTTCGGCGTCGCATTCAGGACACTTCGTCATGAGGATTCCCTCCTTCCTGGGGTGAACCTCCACCAGCGGGCGTATTATATAACGCCGGTGTCAAGCTTTTGCGCGGAGGGAGTGTAAAGGTGACGGGTAGCCGCGAATACCCGGAACGTCCGGTGGTGGGAGTAGGCGGCGTGGTGATTGCAGAAGGGCGCGCGCTGCTGATTCGTCGCGGTCATCCGCCGCTCGAAGGCGAGTGGTCGATCCCTGGCGGGACGCTCGAGGTGGGAGAGATGCTGCTGGACGCCGTGCAGCGCGAGTTGCTGGAGGAAACGGGAATCGAAGTGCGCGTGGGCGAATTGATCGAGGCATTTGAGAGAATTTTTCCCGATGGCGACGGCCAACCGAAATATCACTTCGTGATTCTCGATTATTTGTGCGAAGCGGTGAGCGGGAAGGCGCGCGCCGGGAGCGATGTGACGGATGTGGCCTGGGCGACGGAAACGGAGTTGCCGAAATATTCGCTGACACCGACAGCCACGCGTGTAATCAAGAAAGCTTTTGTGATGGCGCGCGCGCGTGAAGGAAGCAAAGGGTCGCCGCACTGAGCGTGCAGGGAATTAACTTGCGGCTGCTTCCGGCAATCGCCCGAAGCGGCGCTCGCGGCCGAGAAAATCCTCGACGGCGGCAGCGAGATCGGCGGCTTCGAATTCAGGCCACATCCGCGGCGTGAAATGCAGTTCCGCGTAGGCACACTCCCAGAGCATGAAGTCGCTCAGGCGGCGTTCGCCACCGGTGCGGATCAGCAGATCTACGTCCGCGACGGAGCCGCCCGCATGCGTGACCTCCCCAAGGCGGCGGGCGAATTCGCGTTCAGTGACTTCAAGGCTGGAAAGCATCCAACAGGCGGCGCGCAGAATCGCATCGCGCGAGGAGTAATCAAGCGCGATGCGCAGTTCCAGTGCGCGGCCATTCGCTGTCGAGCGTTCGGCGAATTCAATTGCGTCAAGCAGCGCGGGCGGAATACGGTCCCGGCGGCCGACCACGCGGAGGCGGACGCCCTCCGCGGCGCACGCGGATGCATCACTGCGCAGAAAATTCTCAAGCAGATTGAACAGCGAGGCGACTTCGCCAGCCGGGCGCCCCCAGTTGTCGGAAGAAAATGCGTAGAGCGTAAGGGTGCCGATGCCGAGCGCGGGCGCGGCGCGGACGATGCCACGGACTGCCGCGACGCCGGCGCGATGTCCCTCCGAACGTGGCAGGCCGCGCAAGGCGGCCCAGCGGCCATTGCCGTCGAGCAGGATTGCGACGTGAAGTTTCGCCAAGGAATTCACTCTTAAAGAACTCTTGTTCATAGAGTGGGTGAGCAAAACAATTTCCTCCCTAGCCCTCGCGGGTCGCGCGAATCAAGGCTTCCATGTGGTCGAGATATTTTTCCAGCGCGCGGCGACCGGAGGCCGAGAGACGGTATTCCGTCTTCGGCAATCTGCCGGCAAATGATTTGGTGCAGGCAATATACCCGGCGTCTTCCAGCTTGCGTGCATGGACGCTCAGATTGCCGTCACTGGCGCTAAGAAGCTGCTTCAGGTCGTTAAAGGTCAGCGTGGTGTTCACCGCAAGCGCACTCACGATCGCCAGCCGCGTGCGCTCGTGAATCAGCCGGTCAAAATTCGCCACCGAAGTTTCTGCGGGACGAACGGCCGGACCGCTTCGCTTTGACTTTTCCTCTCGCGCCGCACGCAATGAATTTGATTTAGCCGCCATATTTCCTCGCAATCACGCCCCCGAAAAGAATGTGAAATCCTCCGAATCCGATAGCCAGAAACGTATTGCCCCAACTCCACGGGCAGAAAAGCGCCACCGCGCCGAGGACGATGAAGCAAAGTCCCATCAACGGGACAATGCGAATGGAAAACGCGCCGCCCGTGACGACTCCCGTTCCATACAGCAGCAGCCAAACGCCGGGAATCGCTCCGGTGAAACCAATGCGGACCAACAACGCAGTAAGAAGCGCACCGACGAAAAGAGGTGGCGCCAGACTGTACACAAATCGCCGGGCCGGCCCGGTGAAAAGTGAAGTTTGAACCTCACGCGCTTTCGAAGCGGTGGTCCACGTAGCGATTGCCAGCGCCACTGCAGCTTCGCTGAGCCAGATCAAAAGCCAGGCACGTGGCGACGTCGAAAACGATGCGATCGTCGCCGCACCCAGAGCGGTGATGCCGATGGCCACACCACCCCAGCCGGGAACGGCGGTGAAAGAACCGGCACGTTCCATGGTTTCGCGAATGAAGCGGAGATTGTCGCGTGCGTGATCGTCGAGGGCGACTGGATTGGGGGGCTGGCGGAAAAAAGGATCGGGTTGCGGCATGACACTAGACTAGCAGCGAGCCACCGCTTGTCAAGTACTTTGTGTTGCAAAGTATAATGCCAGTCTTGTGAGTACCATACGCCGGGGTTATGCTCGCAATGCTCCAAATACTGAGGAGGGAATCTGATGAAACGCACTTTGCTCGTTTATTTGACCGCACTGCTTCTGCCGTACGCGGCAGGGGCACAGCAGGCCAGTCATCATCAAGGGCAGCAGCCGCCCCAATCGGCGGCGCAGGCGACCGCGCAGCCGGAACCAAATCCAGTATCGAACTCAGTGAGAAAAATCATGGATCGCCGCGCGAAACTCATGGTCGCAGCAGCAGAGGCGATGCCCGCGGACAAGTACAGTTTTCGACCGACGCCCGAGCAGATGACGTTCGGACACCTGCTCATACACACCGCCGAGGCGAATAATTTCCTCTGTTCCAGCATCTCAGGAATGGCGGCACCCGCGGATACGAAACCGGCGGACACGGATCCGAAGGAGAAGCTTGTCGCTGCGCTGAAGAGCTCGTTCGATAACTGCGCGCAAGCGCTAGCGAAGATCGATGATTCAAATCTGGGAGCGCAAGTTCCATTCTTCGGCGACGGCAAGATTTCGCGGGCGGGCGCCATGATCGCCCTCACGGACGTTGCGTACGATCACTACAGCATGGCAGCGATGTATTTGCGGTTGAATGGGGTGACTCCTCCCTCGGCGCAGCCAAAAAAGGATTAGAGCGTCTAGTGCGCGGCGGGCCGCCGGGGATAGCGGCCCCATAGCCAATTCCAGCGGATGACGACGAGGTCACCGAACATCAACAGACTGTCGCGGACCACATGAACTTTCGTGGCCGGATCGTGCGCCCAGCGCACCGCAATTTCCACTGTGCGCAGGCGATGGCGCTTGGCGAGAAAAAGAATCTCTGGGTCGAAACCGAAGCGCTCGATCCGTTGCTGCTCGAAAACAATCCTGGATGGTTCCGTAACAAAAGCTTTGAATCCGCATTGAGTGTCGTGGAAAGGCAGGCCGGTAAATAAGCGCACAAAGCCATTGAAAATCATGCCCGCGAGTTCACGCAATTTTGATTGGTGGGTGGAAATGAGCGAACGATCCAGAGCACGCGAACCAATGGCTACTTCGTTGCCGGCCTTGAGTGCGGTGAAAAGTTTGTCGGCCTCTTCGATGGGTGCAGAAAGGTCAGCGTCGGTGAAAAGCGCGACTCGCCCTCGTGCTTCAAGCATTCCATGGCGCACGCTGTAACCCTTGCCGCGATTCTCCACATTGGAGACAAGCCGAAGCGAAGGTAGCTGGCGCGACCATTCTTCAACGATGCGTGCCGTGTCGTCTCTTGAACCGTCGTCCACGACGATGACTTCTGCCTGGTCTTGTCCCATGCCGCGGGCGGCAAGATAGTCGCGAATGCGAGCCAAGGCGCGCGGCAGGCGTGATTCCTCGTTGTAAGCGGGAATGACGATGGAGAGCTCGGGAGACTTCATCCGCGGTGTGGTTCCTGGGTTTATTCGCGCCATCCGTGACGGCCGAGCAACGGAACGAAGCGGCATGCGAAAAGCGATTGCTGTGAGGTCGTTCCGCCACGCTTCACGATACGAAGCAATTCTTGCTGGTCGGCGCTGCCAACGGGAATCACGAGGCGTCCGCCGTCGGCCAGTTGCTGCACAAGCGGGGGCGGGACGGCTGGCGCCGCGGCGGTGACTAGAATCGCGTTATAGGGCGCATCAGCGGGCCAACCGAGCGAGCCGTCACCGTCTTGGATGCGCACATTGCGATAGCCGAGCCGCACCAGACGCTCGCGCGCGGAAGCGGCGAGCTGCGGCTGTGCTTCCACGGCGATCACTTCGCGGGCGAGCAGTGAAATCACGGCCGCGTGAAAGCCCGAGCCGGCTCCGATTTCAAGCACGCGCTCCTGACCCTCGAGCGAGAGTGCATCAGCCATGGCCGCGACCATATAGGGCTGCGAAATAGTTTGCCCTTCGCCGATGGGAAGAGGCTTATCCGCGTACGCCTCAGATGCGTACTCGGCTGGAACATAGAGGTGGCGTTCGACGGACTGCATGGCTTGGAGCACACGCGGCGAACGGATGCCGCGGTCGCGGATCTGGCGCGCAACCATAACACGGCGCGCGCTTTCAAAATCAGCGGCTGGCGCGCCCTGGCTTCGGCTTCCATTTCCAATCATGCGGGTGACGCCTTTGCCGCAGTGGCGTGCCGTTGCCAAGCGCCGGTGCGGAGAATCTCTTCGATCTGCCCGAGGGCGAAATCAATTTCTTCATCGCGATTGTAAAAATGCGGCGAAAGGCGGATGCCCGCACCGGGGCGATAGTCCACAAGAATGTCTCGCGCAATCAGCTCGGACTTTACCTCTTTCGCGTGCGGACAATCGACGGAGACTGTGCCCGCGCGGCCTGCTGAATTTCGCGGCGTCCTCACGTTCCATCCGCGTGCGAGCGCGCCGGTGATCAAACGTTCGGTCTGGTGGATGGATTTCGCGCGGATGTTTTCAATCCCAGCCCTAGCGAGAATTTCGAGTCCCGGCTGGCAGGCATAGAGCGCGGGGATATTCGATGTGCCGTTGAGAAAGCGATAGGCATCATCGCGGGCATCTATCGGCCCCACTTCGAATTCGAATGGGCGGCGGTGCGCCATCCACCCCGTAAACGCCGGTGAAAATTCCGTGCGCAGGTCCGGGCGAACGTACAGATACCCAACTCCCGGCCCACCGCAGAGCCACTTCAAAACTCCGCCGACGGCGAAATCCGCGCCGAAAGCGTGCAGGTCAATTGGAATCGTGCCCGCGGCCTGGAAACAATCGAGAATTACGCGGGCGCCGACGTTGTGCGCACGCTCGACAATCGCGCGGGCATCCACAATCGCGGAGCTGCGGAAAAGGACGAGCGAAATGGGCACGAGCAAGGTGGTCTCGTCGATCGCCGCCAGCAATTTTTCTAGTGGCGCGTGAATCCCGTCCTCGGATGGGATGATTTCCACGCGGGCGCCGTGGCGCTGCTGCCCGAGATAGAAATAAAGGATGGAAGGAAATTCGAGGTCAACAAGAACTACTTTGTTTCGCGGAACAGAAAAATCGAAGCAGGAAGTGATCACCGCCTGGGTGATGGTGACATTCTGATGAAGAGAAATTTCCCCCGGGCCAGCGCCGACGAGAGCGCCAATTTTATCCCCCACGTCCACGGCCATTTCCCACCAGCCTTCCTCCCACGCGCGGACTCCGCGACTGGCCCAGGTGTCCGCGTATTGCTGAAGCCGGGCGGAAACCTCGCGAGGCATCGCGCCAAGCGAATTGCTGATGAGGTAGGTGGTGCGGTCGAGGATTGGAAATTCCTCGCGCCATTTCAGTAGATCGTCCATGACCCTCGCGCTTTCAAGATGGTATCGGGCTGCTCAGAAGCTTATGACAAAGTAACATACACGGCAGAATGCCAGCCACGCGAATCCCCGAGTCCGGCAGCATGGATAGAATCCATGTTGGCTGGCATCAGTGAAACTTTCCCGGGAGCAAAATTGCATCTCCCGCCCGTGTTCGATACGATTCCAAGGTTCGATACGTCAGGGCAGGTTAAGAGCCCAGTACGACGAATAGGAGATCCCTATGAAATTGCAGGCTGCCCTGGTACTGGCCATGTTTTCTATTGCGTTCCCTGCGTCTGCGCAAACATCCTCGCGCGATATGAGGGGAGGGGCAACCGTGCAACATCAGCCTGGAACCCGCGCGAAACCCGAAGAGCCCGCAACACCGGCGCCGAGCGCAGCCGCACCCGCCGCTGAAAAAACAGACCCCGCAAAGGAAGCCGCGATCAGGCATCTGATGGACATCACCGAGACCTCCAAAATGGGTGACAGCATCTCGAGTGACATAACTTCGCAGGTCCATTCCGTGATGGGTCGTACCGTTCCCGCGGACCGATTGCAGAAATTCATGACAACCTTTTCGCAGAAATTCACCGAGGCAGCGCCTGCCAGCGCAGTGAACGACAGCACGGCCGCCATCTATGCCAGGCGCTTTTCGATGGAAGATATCCAAGGGCTGACTAAATTCTATGAATCACCGCTCGGCCAACGAGTTTTGAAAACGCTGCCAGAAGCACAGCATGAGGCATATGGGTCTGGCAGGCAGATGGACCAGGACGCAGCCGTGAAGGTGCTGCGTAGCATGTCGGACGAATATACAGAGCTGAAGCAGATGCTGCCGCCAGAGCCCTCCAAACCTGAAACGAAGCCGGCGGGAGCGCCTGCGCCGACGCCCGCTCCGACCTCCACACAGCCACCTGCTGCGAAGGCGGCACCGGCTCCAGCAGCGGGTGCTACACCAGCGCCGAAACCAGCTCCCGCTCCGCCACAAAATTGAGTGATTGGCTCAAGAGTCGCATCCGATTCGATCGCAACGAGCTCTCCGGCGCGTTCGGCGACATCGGCACAGACTTTCCGCTGCTCGTTGGGATGATCCTTGTCGCAAGGTTGGACGTAACCAGCAGCCTGGTATTGTTCGGTGCAATGCAGATTTTCACGGGCCTCACGTATGGCATTCCCATGCCCGCCGAGCCGCTGAAAGCCATGGCGGTGATCGTCATCACGCAGAAAATCAGCGGCAACGTGCTTTATGGCGGCGGACTGGCAATCGGCATACTGATGTTGGCGCTGACGGTGACAGGCCTGATTGACTGGCTGGCGCGCGCGGTGCCAAAAATCGTTGTGCGCGGTATTCAGCTCGGACTTGGTTTGCAACTCGCTCAACTGGCGCTCAAAGATTACATTCCGGCGGACAAGATTCCCGGTTACGTCCTGGCTGGACTCGCTTTTATTTTGACAATTGCGCTGCTGGGCAACCGCCGCTTCCCGCCAGCCTTTTTTGTAATTCTACTGGGTGCGGCGTACGGGTTCATCTTCAAGATTCATGCAGGAGATCTAGCGCACAGCCTTGGTTTCACGTTGCCACATTTTCATGTCCCGGTTTGGCACGACATACTCACCGGCCTGGTGGTCCTGGCGATTCCGCAGCTGCCACTCTCGTTAGGCAATTCCGTACTCGCGACGCGTCAGGTGGCAGAAGATTTCTATCCCGATCGAAAATTTTCCGTCCGCCAAATCAGCACAACGTACTCGCTAATGAACCTGGTGAATCCATTTTTTGGCGGCATCCCAACATGCCATGGCTCCGGTGGAATGGTTGGGCACTACACATTTGGAGGGCGGACGGGCGGGTCGGTGATAATTTATGGGTCGATGTATCTCGCATTCGGGCTTTTCCTCAGCCGGGGATTCACCACTGCAATCGAACTTTTCCCGAAACCGGTCCTGGGCGTGATTCTCCTTTTTGAGGGCTTGAATTTGATGGGACTAAGCCGGGATCAGGCTTCGTCGAGGCCTGATTTCTTGCTCGTGATTCTGACCGGATTACTTTGCATTGGATTGCCGTATGGGTATGTCATCGGCCTCGTCGTCGGTACGGCGCTTGCATACCTGTCTCGCCGCCAGCTCACTGGGCTGGGCAAGTAATTGGCCGCGCCTCCAGAAGCCTCACTTGAAATGCTTCACAAATTTGACGTCGAAGCCGTAGGTTCCGTTGATGTCGCGCAGAAAGATGACAGAAAGGTCGCGTCGCACGGCGTATTCCACCTGAATAAGCTGGTACTGGTTTGAAGTCGCCGCGTTCGTGGAGTAGGTGACGGTGAGACTTCGTGTGACTTGCTGCTGAATGGTCACGCGTGCGGCAGCGTTGGATTCGGTGGCGGTGCCGGACAGGAATGGATCCACGCGAAAGTGGCTGATGCCGAAAAGATGCTCAATTCGTCCGCCCAGTCCGCTCGAAATCGCTTCGGAGAGCAAAGCCGTGGCGCCATAGTTCTGCGAGCTCGTGGCTTGTGAACGCAAAGCGCTTTCTTCACCGGTGCTTCCCAGCGCGAGGAGCGCAATGATATCGGTATCGGGTAATGGCGGATCGGAACGGTAGCTGAGCGCAAGTTTGCTGGCCTTCCCGGAGAAATTGATGGTCACCTGATATTGGCTGATGACGGAAGTCGCTTCGACGTTGAGCTCTGGATCAAGCTGAAACGGATTCGCGAAATTGATGTCGCCGCGCGTGAGCGTGAAATTATTACCGCGGAAAGCCATCTGGCCGCCGAGCAGGTGGATGTGGCCAAGTAAAATGGGACGGTCCCAAGTGCCGCGGAGGCGGACGTCACCGTCGATATCGAGTTGCGCGCCAGTCCACTCGATGCGTGCACCGGGACTGGTGTTCCCTGCGATGTCGAACGTAAGGTTGCGCAAGAAAGGCGAGGTGGATGTGGGGGCGGCGGTTGTGTCCGAGGCAGTAGCAAAGAAAGACGCCACGTCCACTCCCTCAGCGAGCAAGATTCGTTTCACCTCTACACGACCGCTCAAAATCGCGGCCTCGCTTGTCCCAGCGAGTTGCAGAGTGCCACCCGCGAGCCAGCTCATGCCGGCGGGGTAACGAATGCGCACCGTCGTGGTAGCCACGTTGACTTCGTAGCGCACGGGACCGTCAGCGTAGGTGACGCCGCCATTGAGCACCAACTGGCCGCCGCCGGCCTGCGCCGTGACTCGCTCGAAGAGCAGGCGGCTGCGATCGAACACGAAATCGCCGCTGACATGGCTGAGGCCGACAGGGAAATCAGAATAATTCGCGGATGCGTCCCTTACGTTGGCCCTGCCCGTGACCCGCGGCCGCGCCATGGTTCCTTCAATTAAAATGTTGACGTTCGCGGCCCCCTGCGCGTGGAGATCGGGCACAACGCGATTGATGAATTTCAGATTGACGCCGCCGTCGAGGGTGAAATGCAAGGCGCGATCACGATCGAAACGCGCCGCTCCCACGAGTGTGAAATCCGTGCTTGGTCCATGAAGATGGGCTTGTTCGACGCGGACTTCATTGCGACGGTAGGAAAGGTGAACGGGCCCATCGTTCTGGAGTTGCACGAAATCGTAATTGAATGAAATCTGCTGAATGTCTGCTTTCACCTCGATCGTCTCAGGCTGGTGCACCGCGCCCGAAATGGCGAATTCTCCATCCACGCTGCTGTGCCCGGTGAGCTGTTTCAAATGAAGTCCGGCAACGATAAAGGCGTCCAAATCGAAGCCCTCAACGGAAACAGTTCCAGAAACCGGGTTATCACCGGTCAATCCAACATTGATCTGCCCGTTCAGGGTCCCGCGCGTCATTTCTGAGGCGAGAACAATGTGTGCATTCTGACCGTCCGAGGAAAGTTGCCCGCGGAAGTCACCCTGCAAATCCGAGCCAATTTGCAGATTCACGAGCCGCAGATTACCCTCGGCATGTGGAGTACGGATTGGCCCACTGCCACGCAGATCGAATTGGAGACTTCCGCTGACTGAAAGGAGTTGAAACTGTAGAGCAGAAATCTTGTCGAGTGGAATCCCCGTTCCAGTTATGTTGAACTCCGTTTCCTGCTCGACCGGGCGATAGAGAAAATCTCCCGCTACCTTTCCCGTATCCTTGCGAAGAGCCGCATGTGACAGCCGGTACTCGTCATGTGCCAAATGTAATTGGCCACTCAGACGGTCAAAGCGAAATCCCTTCGCTTCGACCTCCTCAAGCACGAAATTCCCATCCATTACCGGGGCGACGCGCGTACCGCTGCCTTGAAATGTGCCGCTGAGAAAGCCATTCACTGGATAGTCCGTGCCGAAAATTTCCTGCACGTCGGCAGTGGGCGCATGTTTCAACTGGACGTCAAGCGTCCAGGCGCTTTGCGGCAGGAAGCTCCATGCTCCATCAAGTTTGAGCCAGACATCAATGTCGGCGGAAGTCTGTCCGCGGCGAACAACAGTTTTGGCAAGGCGAAATGCATCCGGCGAGTAGTCGAGATCGCCCTCGATCTCATCCCAATAGAGATTGTCGTAGCGCGCCCGCGTGGCGTGCAGGTGGCCAGTGAACGTGGGACCACCAAGCGGTCCGAGGATACGCCCATTCCAATCCGCCACGCCAATCACGCGGGTCGGCTCGACGTCAGTTCCGCGCAAATCGTTGATGAAGTCGTCCCAACCCAACAGTTCATCGGTGTGCAAACTCAATTCAAGCGCGGAATCCTTCGCGCCGAGGTAGCCGTCAAATTTGAGACTCGTATTGGGAGTCGTAATTTCACTCTTTGCGAGTGTCACCACCTGAGTGTCTTCCGAATAGTCATACTCAACTCGGGCTGTCACCGGCAGCGATCCCGTCGCAAGCGTATCCGGCGGAGACCAGCGCGATTCGCCCTTCGAACGGAAGTGCTTGAAATTTGCCTGCCAGGTATTGACGGAGTCCACTTCCATGCGCGCGTCCCAGTGAAATGTGTCCACAGGAAAATCCCGATTGTTCACGGCATGGAACGCAGCGGCCAGGCTCACGCCGCGCAACTGCGTTTGAGTGCGGAAAGCGAGATTCTTGAAGTCCATTTCCAGGCGGCCGTTGATTGTGCCGGCAAGGGCGCGGATGCCGAATTTTGGGACGATTAAGCGCTCCCGTACAATCTCGTAGTCCCCCCAGGTTTCAATTCCATGCGAGTGAAACCATTGATAAGGCATGCTGATTTCATGGCCGGAATAGTGGCCGCTGCCGGTCCATTCGCCGGATGCGTAACGAGCCTGCCCGGAAAATTCGGCGATACCGTCGGGCGTGGTGGGCTGACGGAAAATCGTGCGAATATCTGCCAGCGAAAGTCGCCCGCGATAACGCAAATTCCAATCCGCACGCGCAAAGCTCGGCAATTCGGCGCGCAGGTTCAGCTCCGAGTGCGGCAGCTTCCACACAAACTCATCGAGTTCGAAGGCATTCCGATGAAGGGTGAATTTCGCTGAAATGTCGAACCGGAAAGGAACGTCGCGCCGCTCGGCGAGCTCCACTTGCTTCCAGCTAAAGTTCCCCACGTAGGATTCATCGCCGGAGGAGGGTGCAGCATAGTGGAGCAAAAACTCGAGGTCTTTTCCGCGGAGCTCCAGGGGATAGCGGCGGTCGTTGAGGCTTGCGCTGCCGTCGCGAAGCGCGATTTGGCCGACGCGCAGATGGAACAGCGTCTCGCGCCAGGGTTGGTTCGTCCTTTGCACTCTAGGTGACGGTAAATTGCTCTGCCCGTTCTTATCGAAACGCAATGCCACCTGAGGGCGGTCAATTAGCAATTCATCGAGGACAAACTGCTTGCCCCAATACGACAGGATGTGAATTTGCAGATCCACATGCGCGGCGTGGAACAGCGGCGGCGAGCTGGCCGGTTCCAATCCATGGAGTGTAAGGTCGTCCATCTCGACGCGCAGGCGCCACGCGTGCAGATGGAACGCGCCAAGTTCAACGCGCGCGCCCGTACTCTGCTCGAATTGCTGGATGAACATACGACGAACCCAGTGCTCGACGAGACCTGTCTCGAACGCGATGGTCACCGCCACGATGGAAGCGAACGCAATCCCGAGCGCAAGCCTGACCCAATGGAACCAGCGGATCTTCATGAGCCGCCACCTTGAGTCATTACATCGATTTTCAGGCGGTCGCGCGTTTCGTCAAGCCACTTCGTGGCCCGCTCGCTGATGGCACGCTGGATCAAGACTTCCCGGATGGTATCGTCCACATCTTCGATCGGGGGAACCGATTCTCCGCGAGCTTTTAGCTGCGGGACAAACTCCTGACGGTAATATTTTTCGATGTCCTGATCGCTGATTTGCGCCGCGGGGCGAAAACGAAAATCGATGAAGTGGGAAAGATAAAGCTGTTCCGCGAGCATCCGGCGGACTTCCGTCTCGGTCAGCCCTGCAGCTGCGCGTCGCTCTCGAAATTCCTCCGGCGACTTGTACTGCTGCAATAGGCTTGCATACGCGTGGTCCACATCCGCTTTGGAGGGCCGGGGAAATTTTGCGGCCTTGGCTTCGCCCCGCGCAACCCATTGCTCTGCCAGCTCGCGGATGATTTCGCTCCGAGGTTTTGGCTTCCCGTCGACCAACTGCTGGAATGCGGCGAGTTCGCGCACCTCACTTTCAGTGATGATGTCGTCTTCGATTCGTGCCGCTACTCCATCAATCGTTTGCGCCGCTGCGTCCGCAGGCTTCGAGGGCTGATCCGGGACTGACGGCTCCTGAGCCCGCGCGGATCGTGCCCCGTAGCCCAGGAGCGTGATCGTCAGAACGAAGATGTAGATCGCGCGTGGCATCAGAAGATCGGTCCGATGTTGAAGAAAAATTGGAAATGCGGCAGCCGGAAAGTCTGCGGAATCGTGGACGGGGCGATGGTCGCTTGATATTGCGCCGGGTTGATCTGATAGCCAAAGTCCACGCGGACAGGCCCGATGGGCGTGGGGTAGCGGACGCCGAAACCGACGGTGTGCGAGAAGTAAGCCAGATTATTATTTGCGGGAGGCTTCCAGGCGAAGGAGATGTGATGAATGTCGGTGTACACGTTGCCTGCATCGTAAAACACCGTTCCACCTAGCCGGTTTCCAATGAGGGGCAACCTCATTGGAAAACGCAGTTCCTGGTTGAACGCCAGCAGCGCCAAGCCACCAACGGGGAATCCGGTGGTGGGATCGCGCGGGCCCGCCTGATTCAAACCAAAGCCGCGCAGGGAGGTGCCGCCTCCCGCGAAAAACCTCTCCGGGAGAGGAACGGTAACACACGAAGGAGCGTTTCCAGTCCCCCCATTGGCGATACAACTGGGGTCATTCGGTTGCACAGTATTGCCCCAAGTCTGCTCGACTCCAAACCGCACCGACCGTGCAAAAACAAATGCGCGGCCAAAGGTATGGAAAGAGGAATTCTGGTAATAGGCGCGGAGAAAGCTGGCGCCCGAGCCCAGCGCCCGGAAAGCGTTGCTGATATCGATCGTGTTGAAGGTCCCGTGTTTCGGGTCAGCGGGATAATCACGGCGATCCCGTCCAAAGGTGAGGCCGATACCGGAAACCCGAGTAGGCTGGCTGAGCAAGGGAATCTCATCGGGATTCACCTTGATCTCCGAAGCTTCCACACGCCGGTAAAAGTACCGGTAGACCAGCGAACTGGATGGAGAAAGAGTCTCGGCGACTTGAAACGCGCCCTCCAGACGAGTGGAAGTAAATGTGTTGATGTCTTTTGATTTATCCGCAAACCCCGTCATCTGCCAGCTTAAATTCTTGTTGTTCAGAAAATTGTTGGCCGTGTAGCTCAAGACGGTGCGGTATTGAAGAGTGCTGGCGCGTCCCTTGAATGAGAGCGTCTGAGTCCTTCCGAACATATTGGACCGGGCAATCTCAAAGATGATGCGAGGGCTGGCGGCGATCTCGGTGGCGTTCGGGTCGCAGCCATTGGGCTGAGTATTACGGCAAGTGGCAGAGATTCGTTGAATTTCGAAGCCTCCCCCGTAACCGATGGTGTAGCGCTTGCCCTCCTGGACGTCCACGACCATGGTCTTCAGTGGATCCGTCCCATTCGGATTTTGAGGCGCAATCGTCACGCGATTAAAGACGCCGAGATTGTAGAGGCGGCGCTGCGTATCCACCACGTCCCCTTCGCGCAGCGGACCCCCCGGCTCAATCTCCACCTGTCGCGCGATAATTCCCGGGCGGGTGAATTGATATCCGGTCAGCAGCACTTTTGATACTTCAATCCGCTCGCCCTCCGTGATGTGATAAGTCAGGTTCATCCTGTTCGGAGCATCTGCGGGCGAAACCGTCTCCTGAAAGTGCGCCTCGGGAAATCCTTCGTTGTAATACATCGCCAGGATATTGTTGCGGTCACTCGCCACGTCTGCTTCAGAGTATGGCTGGCCAGCAGTAGAGCCGGCGACGGAGAGGAGCAGGTCCGAGCTCAGAGTGTGATTGCCGTCGATTTGCAAACTGGCAACGCGCGTCTGCGGACCCTCAACGATATGGAAGGAGACGAGCAAGTTTCCCTTCTTTCCTTCGTAGTTGTCGTCCACCACGGGAGTCACCTGGACATCGCGGAATCCGTTCGAAATATATAAGGCGCGAATCGAATCGGTATCATCCCGAACCATCCGTTGGCTGAACCGGCCGCTGGATGCGAAGGAAGCCGGAAGAAGTTGCAGACGGCCCGAGAGCAAATCAGCACGAAAATACTTGTTGCCGTCAAACTTGATCTGAGCGAGGCGGAAGCGGTCGCCGCGGGTGATTTCATAACTGATCAGCCGCTCGCCCTTCTGTGCATCGTCGCGAGAACTCACCTGGACATCCGCATCAAAATACCCCTCGCGCTGGAAGTAGTCGCGGATATTCCTCCGGCCCTCCTGCAACAGGTCTTCGTCCACGGCCCCTTCAGCATATATGGGGAGCAGCTTGCGGAGCTTGCCCTTGCTGAGCCGCGCCCCGCTGACGTCAATTTGCACGCGGGGGCCGGCTGTTACCTTGTAATCCAGCGGAACCAGGTTCGAAGCCGCGTCGTAAGTTCCCGGCGTGATCAGCACTCCTGCGCCGAGATAACCCTGGTTCACGAGGAATTTTTTCAAGAGTTGCGAAGCGTGCGTGAGCCGCGCCGCTGTCATCACCATTTTGGTTTTTACTTTTGACCGGCGGAGCAATTCGCTCTCCGGATAGGGCGTCTGATTCTGGAAAGCAAATCCTCCCACGCGGGCTCGCGGGCCCGGATCGATGTGGACGGTGATGTCCATCTGCCACGTATCTTCGTGCGGCAGCAAGGTCCAATCGACTTTAGCCAGGTAGAGCCCTTCTGCGCGCACCGCGTCTTGCAGCCGGCTCACCGCCTCGCGTACGGCGCTTTCACGAAACGGCTCGCCCAGGCTGAGGCGAAGCGCGGCGAGTGCCGCGGGCTCTGTTGGCGGTTCCTTCAACCCCTCGATGCGGACCACATTGTTGTAGTAATTCCGCGTCACAATGAATTGCAGATGCAAACCGTCCGATTCAGGCTGAGCGGTAACGCGGATGTCGGAGTAGTTCCCGGTGAGATAGAGCTTTCGCAGGCTAGCGCGTTCATCCCCAAAATCGAATGGTTTGCCAGTTTCAAGCGTCAGCATCGGGAGATTTCCGGAGATACTCCTCCCCGCTGTGTCCACGACGCTGATTTCTGCGATCCGCTGGCCTTCCATCGAAGCTTCTTGTGCCGAAACACACGAGCAGACAAGGAGGATGCAGGCTAGCCCACCAGTGACTCGGGCCGCAGCCCGAGTTGCGAAGCGGGCCTGTGCGATCGCTGATTGCCGCGGGATTCTCATTCGCCAAGAAGTTGAGAAGAAAGGTTAGCACAGGCGCGTTGCCTGTCTGGCGCGAAAAGGCGATATCATACGGTTCACACTTGGAAACAAGCGATGGACCGGGAACAACACGAAAGATACTCGCGCCAAATTCTTTTCTCGGGAATTGGCGATGTGGGACAGGAGAAGCTGCTCGCGGCGAGCACCGTTCTGGTGGGCTGCGGCGCATTGGGCACAGTCGCCGCCCATCTGCTGGTGCGCGCGGGGGTGGGACACCTTCGAATCATCGACCGCGACTTCGTTGAGCTTTCGAATCTTCAACGGCAGAGCCTCTTTGAAGAGGCCGACGCGCGCGAAGCACTTCCAAAAGCAGTTGCGGCAGAGCGCCGGCTGCGCGCTGCTAATTCAGGTGTTCGCATCGAAGGACTCGTAGCCGACGTCACGCCGGAAAACGCCCGCGAACTCCTTTCCGGCTTCCCGCTGATCCTGGACGGCACGGACAATTTCGAGGCGCGACTGCTTTTGAACGACGCGGCCATTTCGCTTGGTGTCCCATGGATTTACGCGGCCGCAGTCGGCAGCTACGGCGTAACCATGACGATTCTCCCAGGCAGGACAGCCTGCCTCGCCTGCCTCCTCGAAGGCGAGCAGAAGCCGGCAGCGCTGGGCGCCGAAGCCACATGCGACACCGCCGGCGTGCTCAACGCGGCCTGCGGCGTGATTGCTTCCATTGAAGCAGCGGAAGCAACGAAGATCCTCGCTGGAAAGATGGAAGCGCTCACGGGCCGGTTGGTCTCCTGCGACGTCTGGACCGGGCGGTTCCAGTCCATCCGTGTGGCGCGCAATCCCGATTGCCGCGCCTGCTCACGGCGCGATCTCACCTACCTCGAAGGCGAAGCGCAGCCGCATATCACGATGTGCGGGCGCGATTCAGTACAGATTCATGAGCGCAGCCGCAAACTTGACCTTGGCACACTCGGTCGCCGGCTCACAAGTGCGTCCGCGGTCGAAGTCCGCAACAATGAATTTCTCCTCCGCTTTCGCGTGCCGCCATACGAATTGACAGTCTTCGCCGACGGCCGCGCAATCATCAAGGGAACGCAAGATCCTTCCGTCGCGCGCTCGCTCTACGCCCGCTACATCAGCTCGTAATGCATTGAAGACTATTCGGACGAAGGATTAGCCGACAAAACGGCGTGCGGCGGATTGCCGCATCACGGCGCGGTCAATGTTTTCCCGGCAGTTCATCAGTGTAAGCAGCGTGCTCAGGATGCGGGCCTTGATTTCATCGGACATGGGATAGCCGCTGGTGGCCGTGCGGACAAGCGTTTCACCGCGCGTGGCAATTTTCTGCATGAATTCGTTGTGGCGGTCGTGGCTGTTCTTTCCGAGGGCAGACTCGCGGCGCATCTCGGCGCATTCCTGCTCAATGAAGAGTGTGAAATGCATAATGCACATGTGCTCGGCGGCAAGGCCCGCCGGCACTCCAATTCTGCAACCCTTTGCAGTACAAATTTCTGGCACAGGTAGACTCGTTCAAAAGCTTCTGCTTTGTAGCATCTTCCGCAGGCGAATTCCAGCGACCCCATCTGCTCTGTTTCTATTCAGATAGCATCGGCGAACGAGACAGCCATTGAATGGAAGAAACACCCGCAGACAATTTGTAATCCACTCCTCCGCGCCTGATCATTGCGATAGCGGGTCAGGCCGTGCGGGCGACTCAGAAGGTGGAATTCGTGGAATCAGATTTTTCGTACGCAGCCTGTTCGCTCGAATCGAAGCCATCAGGACAAGCACATTGGTAATCAGAATGACGGCGAAAGTGAGCGGCGTGAGAAACGAGAGTTCTGCCGGTATTGCCTGAACAACCTCGAGCGCAAGAACGGCGGTGATCAACCCTCGTGGAATCAGCAGAATTGCTACTTCACGCTCCGCATGCGTTGTCCCGCGCCATACGATTCTGCTGAGTTCGACGGCGAGGAAGCGCGCTAGAAACAGTACTCCAAGAATTCCGAGCGCCGCCACTGCCTGCCTCCGCAGGCCGCCAAATTCAACGAGGACTCCCAGAAGCACAAAAAAGAAACTGCGCACCAAAAAAGCCAGTTCAGAATGAAACGAGTGAATTTGCTTGCTCGGGTCAGGTGGCAGGATGCGAAATCCGAACTCGGTTTTGGGGTTCCGCGGATCCGGTAGATTTGCGAGCGTCGCACCGAAAGCCATCACGGCAAAGAGTTCACTTGCGCCAAGGGCATGCGTGCCTGCATAAACCAGGAGAACAGCAGCAAATGTCAGCACTTGCCAGAATTGCTGGTCGGAGATCAACGGGAGAAGCCGCGTCCAGGCAAAGCCCGCCGCGATCGCCACCGCCAACGCGAGCAAAAATTTAAACAGAATCAATGCCGCCACGCCTCCCGCAAGGGCCTGACGGCTTCCCGGGGCCATTCCGATTTTCTCAAGCATGTTCGGAAGCGGACCACTCATCATCGAGCGCCCACCAGCGGCAAGATCCAGCAGGACGCTGACGCCGAGCGCGCCCACACCGTCGCCGAAGGATGCTTCGACAATCAGGGTGGTCTTCACTTCGGGCCGCAATTCGAGTTGCTCGAGCACCGGCAGCACAATCGAACCGCTGATGCACGCTAGCGCCGAGGCCACCAGCATTGCAGGCAGCCGCTGCAAATGCAGCGCGTAAATGCAGAAATACGTGATGCCCACGAACGTCAGTCCGTAACAAATAAATGCCAGCACCAGGCCGGAGCTGACTTGCCTCAGCGCATTTCGCAGGTCAAGTTCTAATCCGGCGGCGAAAAGAATCAGTATCAGCGCCAGCGTCCCGAACCCCCGCGTAATTTCACTGAACCGCGCCGCGTTGACCCAATGCGTCACAGGGCCAATCAGAATGCCTGTCGCCAGCAGCACGATCACGTCCGGGACGCGCGTCCACCTCGACAGCCGGTTGGCAACAAATGCGAGAACCAGCAGCCCGCCTAGCAGCGCAAAAAAATACGGTGAGATTCACGATTCCATACCGGTCGATTTCACTCTGGACTTGCCCTTAAGCATCCTGGCAACAGCAGTTTGGCGCGGCATGGTAGCAGGAAATTCGCGCCTGCCGACACAACAATCCTTAGAGATTGAAAACGCATCTAAGTAATTGGGTGCAGTAGAAAGGCGGTGCTAGATGAAGAAGTTAATTTGTAATCTTAGAAGTGGCTTTCTCCCAATTGTAGTTTCTCTGGCCGTCGTGCTCAGCATGGGAAGCGGCTTGGCAGCAGCCACGTCCTCGGATTCTCAACCTGCGGTCGATCAGGAGCAGCAACAGGCAGTGCTGAGTCAACAAGTGCGTCACAAGCTTGCCATGATCCCGTGGTATTCCGTCTTCGACAATCTCTCGTTTAAAGTTGACGGTGACAAGGTGACGCTCATGGGCCAAGTCAGACGGCCCGTCATAAAGAACGAAGCGGATTCGACCGTGAAGAGCATTGAGGGCGTGAAGGAGGTGATAAACAAGATCGAAGTCCTACCCCCATCACCCTTCGATAACCAGATCCGCAGGAAAACCTATTGCGCGATCTACTCTTTCGGGCCCCTGCAGCGTTACGGGCTGGGAGTGAACCCCGGAATTCACATCATCGTGAAGAACGGGGATGTCACTCTCGACGGTGTGGTGAACGATCAAGCAGACAAGGACGCAGCATACATTCGCGCCCGCAGCGTTCCAGGCGTTTTTGCCGTCACGAACAACCTTCGTGTGGTGAAGTCGAGCTAGCGGGGAAAAGAAGAGGCGAGATGCGTTCTCCCGTCTCGCCTCTTCTCGATTCTTAGCCGTGCTTAATTCGGTGTTACTGTCAGCCCCGCAGGGGCGCTGGGCGACGACGGATCCGGTTCGGCGGACTTGAACGGTGTCCAGGGGCCGGCGTTCATATCCCGCAAGATCGGCGACATCCACCTGTATTCCGAGTGCTCGCCAATAAACTTTGACGCTTTGAAATCTGTGCCGCAGGGATGGCCCATGCGCGCAATGAAACTCATATCTTTGGTCATGCTGCTGTCCGTCACTTTTCCCTGCACCGCGCCCACTGGTTCGTACGGCTTCAGGCCAAAGTTCGGATCGTCTTCACTGGATGCGTCGCCATGGCCGCAGAGGGTGCGCCGACTTGCTTCAGTTTTTTTCGTGTAGGAATCGTAATGGTCGGAGATGAACGCCTCCGCGAGCGTCGTGTCAATTTTCCCCATGTTCGGTTTGATCAACTGTTCCCAGCGGATGTGCCGCGCATTCGGTGAGCTCGCAGGATCCGTAGGATCAAAAGTGGTGTCTTCCTTGAGCACTTCCGGATCGCTCACAAAATTCGAGCCGACAAAATAGCCGTCTTTCGTGCGGTAGAGCTTGGTCTTCCTCAAACCCAACTCGAATTGCGCGATTTCGCCGGTCTTGCGGTCGCCCAGCAGCCAGTCGTTTGCATACCCCCCGTTGTTACCGTCGAGCATGATTTTCACGTATTGGTCAATCGAGCCGGCGTATTGCATGGCTTTGCGGGCGCGCACAAATTCTGCTTTGCCGTTTGGATCCCAGCCGTGAAAACTAGAAATCGTCGTTTCCGTGATCATCAATCCGTTTGAGTTCACACCGAAATCGTCGTCGCTCGCAATCACGCCGGGAAAACCGTCCATCAATATGTGGTATCCCTGCTCGGGGACGATGTCGAAAATAATCCGCCAGCGTTCGCCATTGGCGTAATTCGTCCAGTTGTTGTGGGCCATCACGATCTGGTGATCCTTCGTCCAGCTTCCGGTAGCCACGAAGGCGCTGCAATGCTCCGGGCTCTTTATCTTTGGCGCTCCGGCAGCCTTGGTCTGATCATTCAGCCATGGCACGTAGTATCCCGGCAATTCCTCGAACGCGTTCATGGCCACAATGTCGTCGCGGTCGAGTTTCACTTTCTGGGCCTGAATTCCCTCAGCGATGCCGTCCAGTTCCGCCTGATATTCCGGGTCAATTTTCGGCCAGAGCATCTCGCGCGCGGTACGCCGGAAGAATTCCCAATCCCGCTGCGTCGAATGCGTCATGTTCAAGCTGACGGACGCGAAAGCGTCTGCAATCTCTGGCGCAAGCAAATAGCCGTGCTGATATCCGATGTCGTGGGGCACGCCCTCGAGGTGCACATAAATCCAGCCGCCGCGTTCGAAGCGGTAGGCCTTCGCAAGGCGCGAGTCGTCCGAACTGCGCTGCGGAGAGGCAGCGGAGCCCGATGCGTGGGCCACCTGGCGGCTCGCGACTACATGAAGTTGCGTCGCGACGAGTGCAAAGCCCAGAATGATGAGGAAGACGAATGGAAGGCGGCTTCTATGCAATTGCATCGGAGGATCTCCCGCGAGCAGTTTCCCGCCCAGCGGGCACATGGTAGCACAGACCAACACCCCTCCTGAGCCTCTCGGATCAGCGAATCGTTTACGATTATTTCGATCTTATCTTTGCAGAGCAGCGTGCCGTGCGCCGACATTGTCGTGCCAAGAGAGAATCTATTCCTGAGCGCCAGAATCGTTGACACCATTCCTCGCCACCGTATAATGATTTGCTCGCCCAGCCAGTTCGCAGGAACTCGGAAGCGACTTCACACTTGAAGCAGGTGACGTCTGATGTGGCTTTACAGCATCGCGATGTGGCTCTCGACGGGCCCCAACCCGCTCTCAACATATTGGAACAAGGTCACCGACAAAACATTCGTTGGCCTCTGGCAGGCCAACAGCTTCGATCTTGCCGTGATGCTCCCTTATTTTTTCGTGATGGCCATCCTGGCGACATATGGCATCCATCGCTATACGCTTGTTTACAATTATTTCAAGAATCGCAAGCGCGTGGCGGGCCCGCCACCGGAAATCTCCGTGTGGCCCAGAGTTACCGTGCAACTCCCGATTTACAATGAGCGCTACGTGATTGAACGCCTCGTGGAAGCCATCGCGCAATTTGATTACCCGCGAGAGCTGCTCGACATTCAGGTGCTGGACGATTCCACGGATGAGACTCAGCAAGTTGCACGCGATTGCGTTGAGCGCTATCAGGCTCTTGGCGTGCCCGTCAGCTACCTGCACCGCGACAATCGCGAAGGTTTCAAAGCCGGTGCGCTCCAAGAGGGGTTGAAGTCCGCGACCGGCGAGTTCGTCGCAATTTTTGACGCCGACTTCATCCCGCCGGCGGATTTCCTCCGGCGCACGGTCCCCTATTTTGCCGACGCGAAGCTTGCCATGGCGCAGACGCGCTGGAGCTACGTGAATCGCCACTATTCGCCGCTCACCGAAGTAGAAGCCATTCTTCTTGATGGCCACTTTGTGGTGGAACACTCCGCGCGGTTTCGCAGCGGACTGTTTTTCAATTTCAACGGTACCGCCGGAATCTGGCGCCGCGCCGCCATCGAGGACGCAGGTGGCTGGCAGCACGATACGCTTACCGAAGACACGGACCTTTCCTACCGCGCGCAGTTGCGCGGGTGGCATTTTGTTTACTTGCCGGAAATTGATTGCCCGTCCGAATTGCCGGTCGAGATGAATGCGTTCAAATCGCAGCAGGCGCGCTGGGCCAAGGGGTTAATGCAGACGGCAAAAAAAATCCTTCCGCGCGTGATGCGCGCCGATGTTCCCGGCGCGGTGAAAGCCGAGGCAATTTTTCATCTCACCGCCAATATCAGTTACCCGTTGATGGTTTTTCTCTCGATTATTTTATTGCCGGCGATGATTGTGCGTTTTTATCAGGGATGGTTTCAAGTGCTGGTGATCGACTTGCCGCTGTTCCTTGCGTCCACGTGCTCTATTTCATCTTTCTATTTGGCGGCCGAGCGCGCCCTGTACCCCAAAACCTGGAAGCGCACCTTCCTCTATCTTCCGTTCGTGATGGCAGTGGGCATCGGGCTTTCCGTGCGCAACGCACTCGCGGTGCTCGAGGCGATCTTTGGAATCAAATCGGAATTTGTGCGCACACCGAAATACCGCGTCGGAGCCGGCACAGAGGAGCAAGGCCAGTGGGTGAAGAAGGCCTATCACAAGAGCGCCGGATGGATGCCGTTCGCGGAGGTTTTACTTGGCCTCTACTTCGCAGGAACCGTCGTTTACGCTTTCCAGAATGAAAATTACGCCACCATCCCGTTCCTGCTCCTTTTCGTTTGGGGATACCTCTACACGGGCCTGATGTCGCTCGCGCAAACGTACTTTGAGCGTCTCCGCTTCGGCGTTGAAACCGGCGAAGTGCGCCCGGCGTCCACTGGCGCGCCGGGTTTTTAGTGGCCAAACACGTAAGTCAAATATTTGCTTTCGATTTTTTGCGTCGCCCGTCTAAGGAGCGTCCGATGAAGATGCGTTCACTCGCTCTGCGCGCCTCACTGCTGCTTCTAGGTCTCTCCCTTGGCTCCTATCTGGCGCAGGCGCGCTATCCTCAGCCGAAAGAGGAATATCAGGCGCGCCGCGCAAAGCTGCGCGCGCAATTGGACGGACCTGTGGTGCTGCTCGGGTACACCAGCCGACAGGAGGGCGGCGAGGTCGCGGTGTTCTTCCAGGATGAGAATTTCTATTACCTTTCGGGTTACGACGAGCCGGATGCAGCCCTCCTGTTGATTCCCGATTTGCCGAATGGCAAGGCGCCCGACGGTCCGAACGAAATACTTTACCTGCCTCCGCGCGACCCACGCCGTGCGAAATGGGAAGGCCCAAAACTCGGTCCAGATGATCCGGGCGCTGCAGAAAAGACCGGCTTCCAGGCGGTGAAGCCTTACGCAAACCTTCGTGGCGACCTGGCCACCCTCTCGAAGATTTACCCAAATTTCTACACGCCCATGCCAAAGGGCCTGGAGAACGGGTTCCCGCACCTCGCCATTTCGAGCGCCTGGGTTCGTGAATCACTACCCGGCGCAAATGTGCAGGACGTGACTGCGGTCTTGACGTCTATGCGCATGGTCAAGTCCGCGGGCGAACTCGCGCTGATGCAGAAAGCCATCGATGCCTCCGTAGACGCGCAACTCGCTGCGATGAAAATGATGCGGCCCGGGCTCTATGAATATCAGGTGGCCGCGCGCATGAAGGAAATCCACGAATGGGCCGGTTGCTCGCGTGAAGCCTATGCGCCCATCGTCGGAGCCGGTTTCTATTCCACCGTGCTGCATTACGACGCGCTCGACAACAAAATCAAGGATGGCGACGTGGTGGTCCTTGACGTCGCTGGTGAATATGGCGGCTACGCCGCGGACATCACGCGCACGTTGCCCGCCAACGGCAAGTTCACGCCGCGCCAGCGGGAGATTTACGAAATTGTTCTCGGCGCGCAGAATGCCGCGCTGGCAGCCACGAAGCCCGGCGTCCGCCCCGGTGAGTTGGACCTAATCGCTCGCAACTACATCAACTCACATGGAAAGGATCTGCATGGCAATTCACTCGGCCAATATTTCATTCATGGCCTCGGCCACGGCCTCGGCCTCGACGTCCACGATCCCACGGACTACGGGCACCCTCTCCAGGCGGGCATGGTGATTACCGACGAACCCGGCATCTACATCCCCGAGGAGAATCTCGGAGTGCGCATCGAGGACGACGTGCTGCTCACCAAGGATGGCAATGAAGTCCTGACGCGCCGCCTCCCGCGCAGCCCCGACGAAATTGAAACGATCATGGCCGAAGCGCGAGCTCATGGTCAGCCGTAGCTGCGTCAAATCCAAAACCCGCCACAATTCGCCTGCTGCACTCATTATTTGACCCGTTCCCTTTACCCTTTCGCACTCTTGCAGAAGACCTATCGACCCTGCCGCGGCAGAATGCTAGCGTGAAAAGTTCACCTATGGACCACACCCTGCCCGAGACGTCATCACCCAGGGCGAGCGCCGCAGATAAGCGCCGCAGCACGCGAGTCGCGAAAGCGGTCCCCATTCTCGTGCGCGGTACGGACGCACTCAAGAATGAATTCAAGGAATCCACGACCACCGTCAGCGTGAACTGTTCCGGCTGCCAGTACCAATCGAAGCACTACGTGCAGAAGAATTCCGCCGTCACGATTGAGATTACCCATTCTGGATTGAAACTATCGCAGCGGATCATTCCGAGTCGAGTTGTATGGGTCCAGCGGCCGCGAACCTACCGGCATCTTTTTCTTGTGAGCGTCGAATTCACCATTCATGGCAATGTTTGGGGTATTCAATCCCCGCCGGGGGATTGGTTTCAGCATCCCGAGGACGAGGAACTGCAGATCCCGGCTTACGAGCAACCAAGCGCGCCCAAATCGCGCGACCATGCTGGGCCTGCTCCCACTCCGACCTTGGAACTCAAGGCGGATCCAGAACCCGTTCGTGAGATTGTACCGGCGACTTCGTCCAAGACGGTGGAAGGTGCAGTAGAAAGCGCCGTTGCAAAAGAATTGGAACGGATGCGCGGGCAGATTGATGCGCAATTCCAAGCGGCGATCGAGCGGGCCGCCGAGGCGCTGGTGGAACGCGTCACGAAAGCGGCCGTGGAGAATGTACTTCAACAGACGGTCGAAGGGATTTCGACGGCGCAGGAATCGGGTTCGATCAATTCGCTTTCCGGCAAGCGGCGACGTAGAGCACACAAGCAAAAAGTGTAGCTTCCAGGGAATCACATCGCACGGTTTGACCAATCGCGAAGCCGCCCGCTATAATTGCAGCTTGCGTCCAGCAGAAGTTTCACGCTGAGCAGGGTTTGGCGACGAATCGCCCGCCCTCGAGCACCCCTCCGCGGGGAATTCCAAGAGAGATTCAGGAGCAACGAATGAGCACGTTGAAGGCGACCCTACTGCGCGCCGGGATGATCATTAAGCACGACGGCGACCTCTGCACCGTTTACAGTGTGGATCACCGCACCCCAGGCAATAAGCGCGCTGCAATGGCCACCAAGATGCGCAATCTCCGTACCGGCTCGATGCTGGACTATCGCTTCCGCGCTGAGGAATTCATCGAAAGAGTGATCGTGGACGAAGTTGCGTTCGAGTATCTCTACAGCGATGGCGAGGGCCATCACTTCATGAACACCGAGAACTACGAGCAACTCCAGTTGCAGGACGATATCGTCGGCGAGACCAAAGACTACCTCATCCCGAATCTGCCGGTGAAAATCGAGTATTACGACGAGAAGCCCATCGGCGTCCTGCTACCTGACACGGTTGACCTAACTGTCGTCGAGACGGAGCAAAGCATCCAGAAAGCCACCGCGAGCGCCGTGACGAAGGCGGCAAAGCTCGAGACTGGCTTGGTGATCAACGTCCCGCCATTCGTGAACACCGGCGATAAAGTGAAAGTAGACACCTCCGAAGCCCGCTACATCCAGCGCATTCAGTAATTCGTGTCGCCGGGATACCGCCTGCTATCTTGCTCCGTCAACTGCACGGATGCGCTCCCCGCTCACTCCCAATTTGTATCTACAATGTTGACACACACCTTCTGATCCTGATATCCTGTATCTATTATGTTTCTACAAGGGGATCGCCTATGAAAGCCGTCGTCAGAAAGTGGGGAAACAGCGCTTCTGTCCGCATTCCCGCTGCTGTCATGCAGGCGGTGCCCTTAGAGATGGACGAACCGGTGGACGTCCGAGAGGAAGCCGGCCGAGTGATCATCGAGCCCCTTCGGCGCAAGGAGTTCGGTCTGGCCGAACTCCTGAAGGGCATCAACCGTGCGAATCTGCATCAGGAGACTGATTTCGGCGATCGCGTTGGAAAAGAGGCTTGGTGATGGCGGCGCCCTACATTCCCCAGGCTGGCGACATCGTGTGGATCAGCTTCAGTCCGCAGGCGGGACACGAGCAAGCCGGGCACAGACCTGCTGTTGTCTTGAGTCCCGCCGCCTACAATGCGAAGACGAGCCTGATGCTTTGCTGCCCCATGACGACTCGGATCAAGAATTATCCGTTTGAAGTAGTCGTCGAAAGCCCAGAGCCGAGCGCAGTCCTAGCCGATCAGGTCAGGAGTCTCGACTGGCGCCGGAGGCGCGCTAGACGCAAAGGCGCGATCTCAGCGGGGGAACTGGCGGAAGTGAGAGGCAAGCTTCGAGCTCTGATTGGGTAAACCGAGAATTGCATTGAACTCTTTTTTGAGAGGTGCCAAATGTTCTTCATCAAACTTGGCCTCCTTACTTGCGCGTTCTACGTTGGTCTGACCATCGCTCTTGAATCGGGAATTTGGGCAATCATTCATTACAGAGGGCTGTTGTATTTCTTTCCAAAAGGAAGAGATATGTTTTGGTCGTTGGGATTCCCTTTCGGAATTGTCTTCGGAACGCTTTGGCTAGTTTCGTTCAGTGCGGCCTGGTGGATCGTATACCGAGACCTTGAACCAATCCTGCAGCGAATCATGAAATAACGTGACACGCCATCCCTCCGCAGATTGACTTGTCCACAGGCTCACCCTAGAGTGTCCACTTCCTTCGACGCTTGCGGGGGCAGCGTGCTCGATCGCTACTTTAAACTCACCGAAAATCACACCACCGTGCGCCGTGAATTGCTTGGTGGCCTTACCACGTTCATGACCATGGCCTACATCATCGTGGTCAACCCACAAATTCTTTCACAGGCTGGCATGCCCGCTGAGGGTGTGCTCTTCGCCACTTGCATTTCCGCGGCGGCCGCAACTTTGGTGATGGGTCTCTACGCCAATTACCCCATCGCGCTCGCCCCGGGCATGTCGCTCAACGCGTACTTCACGTATTCAGTCTGCATCGGGATGCATATTCCCTGGCGCACGGCGCTCGGCGTAGTTTTCATTTCCGGGGTGCTGTTCGTGCTGCTCACGGTCACGCGTGTCCGCGAGCAAATCGTCAACGGCATCCCCGATTCATTGAAGCACTCAACGGCTGCGGGCATCGGGATGTTCATTGCCTTCGTCGGCCTGCGCAATGCGAAGTTGGTGGTTGCGAACCCCGCGACTTTTGTTGGGCTAGGCAATTTTTCTGACCACGAAGTGCAAGCCGCCTGCTTCGGTCTCCTTTTGACGCTCGTGCTGATGGCGCGAAAAATAAACGGGGCGATCTTGCTCGGAATTCTCGGCACCACCCTTCTCGGAATCCTCCGCGGAATGGCGCATTGGCCCACCGCATTCGTGTCCATGCCACATCCTTCCTCGACGCTGCTGCAGCTCGATTTGCGCGGCGCTGTGCATCTCGGCCTGCTTGAGATTATTTTCGCGTTCCTGTTTGTGGATCTCTTCGACAACGTGGGCACGCTCGTGGGTGTGTGCGAGCAAGGCGGCTTCGTGAAAGATGGAAAAATCCCCCGTGTCGGGCGCGCGTTACTCGCTGACGCCGTGGGAACCATTTTCGGCTCGCTCACCGGCACATCCACGGTAACAAGCTATATCGAAAGCGCTGCGGGCGTGGCCGCGGGGGCACGCACGGGACTCGCGAATGTCGCCGTCGCTGCGCTTTTTCTCGTCGCAGTATTTTTCTCACCAGTAGCCGCCGCGATTCCGGGATTTGCGACCGCTCCGGCGTTGATTCTCGTCGGCGCGCTGATGACGCAATCCATCGCGCACGTCAACTGGTCTGAGTTCACCGACGCTCTCCCCGCATTTGTCACCCTGCTGGCGACGCCGCTGACGTTCAGCATCGCCACAGGCCTGAGCCTTGGCTTGATCTCGTACACGGTCGTGAAAGTGGCCGCAGGTAAATATCGGGAGATCAGTCCGCTCCTATGGATTCTTACAGCGCTCTTTATTCTGCGTTACGTTTACTTAGCAGCAGCCTGAGAGAGGAACCAACTAATGCCTTTTTGCCCGAGCTGCGGAATCCAAAAGCATTATGCCGCAATCCTTAAGTTCGGCGCTGCTACAAAGTTCATCCGCGGGGGACAGCCCTCGAAAGCGATTGGTGAGCTTGAGAGTGCTGTCGCGCTCAATCCCTTGGAGCTTGCGCCCGGCGACCGCCTGAATCTCAGTGAGATGGCGCTCTTCGGGATTCCTTATTCCAAGCTAACTGCCAAATCCTCCCTTTGGCCCATCTACCCGTAGTTCTCGCTTTCCCGACGCTTACTGCCTGCCTTTGTGGTCTGCCTGCACCTCATTTTCGTACAGGGTACCGCTCCTGTCCCCGTTCTGAACGCCTGTACAGCTGAATCCGTACTTTCATCGTGGTACTCTCGCTCGTGACCACAGAAAAAAACTCGCGCACCCTCTTCACTCCTCTGCCTACCACTCCGGCCGCAGCACGACCGATGGAGGTCTGTTCATTCACATCAGACGATCAATTTCTAATAGCGAATCGCGCGAATAGAAAAACGCGTAAATCGCACAAAACAAACGGTCGAAGGGATTTCTAATAGCGAATAAATGAGCCCCTACCATCACACTTTCGGCGCTCGGTCGGAACTCGGCAAAGCTCGAGAGGGTGTTCGGAGGTTAATGTGCGGCAGTGGATTTGGCGCCGAAGACGCGGCTGAAAATCGCGTCCACCGCGCGCAACTGGCGCTTGAGGTCAAATGTGTGCGCCAATGCTTTGTCGTCGAGGAATTTGCGGATATTCGCGTCCGCTGCGACGCGATCCTTGAAACTTGTTTCCGTCTCCCACGCCGCCATCGCGTGGCCCTGCACCCACTTGTAGGCGTCTTCGCGCGGAGCGCCGTGCTCCACCAGGTCCTGCAAAAGCTGCCCGGAGAAAACCAGGCCTTGCGTAGCGTCGAGATTTCGCCGCATGCGCTCCGGAAACACTTTCATGTTCGCGACAATTTCCGTCATTCGATGCAGCATGTAATCCACCAGCGTAGTCGAATCGGGCAGGATGATGCGCTCGACAGAGCTGTGCGAAATATCGCGTTCGTGCCACAGCGCAATATTTTCCATGGCCGCAAGCGAATTCGTACGCACCACGCGCGCCAGGCCGCAAATCTGCTCACTGCCAACGGGATTGCGTTTGTGAGGCATCGCCGAGCTGCCGCGCTGTTCGCCGCCAAACGGCTCTTCCAGCTCGCGTACTTCGGTGCGTTGCAGGTGACGGATTTCCTGCGCCACGCGTTCAAGCGAAGCCGCCACGATTCCAAGCGTTGCAAGATACTGCGCGTGCCGGTCGCGTTCGATCACTTGCGAAGTGATGGGAGCAGTCGCAAGCCCGAGCCGGGCGCAAATTTTTTGCTCGATGTCAGGACCCAGGTGCGTGCACGTTCCCACTGCGCCGGAAATTTTCCCCACGGCCATCTCTTGCACCGCGATCTGAAATCGCGCGATGTCGCGGCGATTTTCCGAGTACCAGTTCGCCACCTTCAGACCGAATGTAATCGGTTCGGCGTGCACGCCATGTGTTCGTCCAATCTCCGGCGTATCTTTGAACTCCAAGGCGCGACGTTCGAGAACGACGCCAAATCGCTCGAGCTCGCTGGCGATCAATTGCGAAGCTTCCCGCACCAGCAGCGCTTGCGCCGTATCCACCACGTCGTTCGACGTCAGGCCGTAGTGCAGCCAGCGCGCCGCCTCAGGATCGCCGACCGATTCCTGTACGGCAATCGTGAACGCGATCACATCGTGCTTCACTTTGGCTTCCAGCTTGTTGATGCGCGCCACGTCCACGCGCGCGCGCTCGCGCAGTTTTTGCGCCGCCTCGCGCGGTACAATCCCTGCTTCCGCAAGCGTTTCCGTTGCGGCCAGTTCTACTTCCAGCCACTTCTGGAATCTATTTTCTTCGCTCCAGACGCGGCCCATTTCCGTCCGCGTATATCGTGCGATCAAGCGCAGCTCCTTGGGCCCTTGCGCAGGGCCCCCTCGTTCAATCACCGCACACAAACAGCTTTCACTTGCAACAGGCCTGATGATTCCTGGCAAACGGTGGGGAGACTCCCTGTCCCATGATACCCGAAACATGCACCGGGTGTCGCTGCGAATGCGGAATTACAGCTCGAACGGGCCGAGGGGGACTCGCTGCGAGGCGATGTGCAATGTGCCGCGGAAGGAAAATTCTCCGGGGCGCCGACCGAGCGCTTCTTCGGCGGAAATGCGCGCCAGATCGGGGTTGTTGTTCTGCTCTGACAGGTGCGCGAGCACCAGATGTTGCGCGCGCCCGTCGAACACTTCTGCGTCCGCCAGAAATTCGCTCACGATGGTGTTCGACAAATGCCCCGTGCGGCTCATCACGCGCTGCTTGATGTACCACGGGTACGGCCCCATCTTGAGCATCTCGAGATCGTGGTTCGATTCCAGAATCAGAAAATCCGCTTCGCGCAGGTGATGCTTCACAAGTTCGGGCAGATAACCGAGGTCGGTGACAATCACCACTTTCGTGCCGTTCGAGCGGAACGCGTAGCCCACCGGATCCGCAGCATCATGAGGAATCATGAATGGAGTAACCTCGAAGTCGCCAATCTCAAACCGCTCGCCGGTGCGGATGTACTCGATGCGCTCGAGTTTTTTCCCAGCGCCCTCCGCCAGCATTTTCAGAATTTCGCGGTGAGTCGGTTCGGTGAGATAGGCGGGGCAGCCCCATTCGCGCTGCATTTGTCCCAGGCCACTCGAGTGATCCGTGTGTTCGTGGGAGATAAGGATGGCGTCCACGCGCGCGGGCCGAGGGCGCCCCAACGCTTCGAATCGCCGCAGCATTTCTTTTTTGCCGAGGCCACAGTCAATCAGGAGAGCGGTGTGCTCGGTTTCGAGCAACGTGGAATTGCCCGAACTTCCCGAAGCCAGAATGGAGACCCTGAAAGAGATGCGCCCTCGCTCGTCTGCTGCGCCACTCACACGCGCAGCGCCGCAAAGGATGATGGCAAACTGCCGCGCCCGCGTCAACGATTCGAATCAGATGCTGAGTTGCTCTTGCGTAAGCTGGAAACCGTCGAGGTTGCCGACGACGCTTGCCGCCAGGCGATCGGATTGGAAAAATTCGCGCGCCAGTTGCTGCACGTCCGCGGCCGTGACGCTCTCGAGCAGAGCAATCAATTCCGGCGCGGTAAAATGGCGGTTGAAATAAATGTGATACCTCGCGAGATTGTTCATGCGCTGGCCGGAACCTTCAAGCGCGAGCAGCGTCGCACCTTTCAAGTGATCTTTCGCGCGCCGCAATTCTTCTTCCGAGATTGGCTCATCTTTCAGGCGGCGGAATTCATCGAGCACTGAACGGACCAGCTTCTCCGTAGTCTCAAGCGAGGTTCCTGCATACACTGAGATCAGCCCCGTATCGTGATACGAATTCAATTCACTGAAAATCGAATAGGCTAATCCCTGGCGCTCTCGGATATTCTGGAAGAGCCGTGACGACATCCCACCACCGAGACAGATATTCAACACTGCGACGGCAAAGCGGCGGCTGTCCGTCATCGGTAGTGCCTGCGCGCCGATGCATATATGCACCTGTTCGAGCTCGCGCTTCGTACGCAGCGTGATGTGTGGCGCGGATTGTGGAACACCCCCTGACGCGCCATTCTTGGAAGGCTCGACGTTCGCAAAGCGCTCTGCCACAAGGTCAATCAACTGCTGGTGCGACAGATGACCCGCGGCGGTAATCACCATGTTGTTCGGCGCGTAGCATTGCCGGAACCATTTCTGGAGCTTTTCGCGGGTGAGAGCCGAGACAGTTTCCGGCGTGCCGAGAATCGGCTTCCCGAGTGCATGCCCGTTCCAGAAATTTTGAGTGAACAGTTCATGCACCAGATCTTCCGGATTGTCGAGCGTCATCCCGATTTCTTCGATGATCACAGATTTTTCGCGCTCGATTTCATCCTCGGCAAATTTCGGAGAGAGCACCATGTCCGCAACCACATCGAATGCTTTTGGAAGATGCTCGTCGAGCACGCGCGTGTTGAAACAAACCATTTCCTTCGACGTGAACGCATCCAGCATGCCGCCTACACGGTCCACTTCGCGCGCGATATCCTCGGCCGACCGCCGCGTGGTGCCCTTGAACAACATGTGCTCGATAAAATGCGAGATGCCGTTCAACTCGGCCGGCTCGCGCCGCGAACCTGATCGCAACCAGATTCCAACGGAAACCGAATGAACATGCTCCATCGGATCGGTGATCACCACCAGCCCGTTCGGGAGCGTTTCCTTTTGGACTTTGTGAATTGTGCCGGTCATGTGCAATTTCTATTTTCGCATGAGGGAAGGAGAAAAGTCATTGAGGCGCACGATTCCGTTCCTTAGCTGTTTGCCGCTGTCTATCGCGCCCACGGATTGCTAGATCAATTTCTCGTCGGGGGAAAGCTTGCCGTATTCACTAGAATAATGGAGAGGCACATCGGAATAACCGCCGCGATCGATCGAATATACTTCGCAGCTTGAATACGGGCGCGAATAAATGTGGATGCTCGTGGCCCGCTGGCCGAACTCAGGGAGGTTGAGAACCTGGTGGACGGGCTCTTCGGGCTGCACCACCGCGGGGTGCGTGGCATCCATGTCGTACGCATCAGTGGGTATCAGTTTGCACGTCCCATGGGAAGTATCGCGGTTCTCGACGCGGAAATTCTGCACGCGCAAACGGCCAATTGGTGTCACCATCCAGCAGTTCTGATCGCGATGATTGTGAATGCGGCTCACGAGCCCACTTTCCCAACAGATAGCCATCACTTCAAACAATTCGCATTTGTAGATCAGGTTTCGCGTGTAGTGGCTCTTGGCGTAAAAAAGATAGGGAGGAAGCGACTCAGGTCGAACACCCTTGGTCTGTGTGAAATGAAGCACGCGAGAAATGGTGAAGTCTTTCTCGGGGATGGCACAGAGTTGCTTCACCCACTCGTCAATCGTTACGCTTTCCATGCGCGCCGCAGTTTCCATTGCCGTGTCTCCTGTCCACAACCAAGAACCATTCCAAAGAATGCATTATATCTCCCCACGCGGGGCGCGGCCGCAGAAAATACGCCCGCAACGACCGTGCTATGATGGATTGCAAGATGTCTTCGCACGACTCCACCCACACTACGAATCTCCTCGGCAAATCCGCGGCTGAACTGCGCGTGTTCATGCAATCGCTGGGCGAGCCCGCCTACCGCGGCGCGCAAATTTATCACGCGCTGTATGCCGAGCGGCGGTTCGATCTGGCAGCGATGACAAATCTTCCGGCCGCGCTTCGCGAGCAGTTGGTGCGCGAAGCAGGGATTGCGTTGCCGCAAATTCTCCGCCGGTATCGCTCGGCGGATGGGACCTTTCGGTACGTCCTCTCGCTCACGCCGGTTGAAAATGAAGGTAGAGAGGCGCAGCAGAAACCGGCAACCATCGAAACTGTTTTCATGCCGGAGGAAAATCGCCAGACGATTTGTATTTCCACGCAGGCAGGCTGCGCCGTGGATTGCCATTTTTGCCTCACCGCGACGCTCGGACTGATTCGCAATCTCTCGGGGGGCGAAATTATTGGGCAAGTGCTCGTCGCGCTCGATGACAATCGCGAGGCGCTCAAGCCGCAGACTAATGTCGTGCTGATGGGCCAGGGCGAGCCGCTGCTGAATTACGATGCCGTGATGACGGCTCTGCGGATTCTGCTCGACCCCAACGGCATGGCAATTTCGCCGAAGCACGTCACGCTCTCCACCAGCGGAATCATTCCTGGAATTGAGCGGCTCGCTCTGGAAAAGATTCGTCCCAAGCTGGCCATTTCGCTCAATGCCTCATCCAACGAGCAGCGCGACCGCATCATGCCGATCAATCGCAAGTATCCCATCGAGAAACTTCTGGATACCTGCCGCCGCTACCCGCTCCGGCCGTGGGAGCATTTGACATTTGAATACGTGCTGCTCGGCGGATTCAATGACGCGCAGGAAGATGCACGGCGAGTGGTAAAGCTGCTGTCGAATTTGCGCGCAAAGGTGAACTTGATCCCCTGGAACCCGGGTGACCTGCCCTACGAAAAGCCCGACCCGATGCGTATCGAGCAATTCCGGAAAATTCTTACAGACAGGGATATGCCCGCTTTTGTGCGTTACTCACGCGGGCAAGACGTAATGGCTGCCTGCGGGCAACTCGCGCTGCTGGAATCTGGCGCGTCGCCCTCTGCGCTCGCGCAGATTTTGCCTTCAGCATAGACCCCACACGAACTCTGCGGGTGCGCCCACCTGAAGCGGGCTGCCACAGCGGCGTACTGCCTGTCGTGGTTATCGAATTCCGATGACGGCCATCATGCGGCCGGTGGTGCGTTCACGGCGAAAGCTGAACAATAGATCCGTGCGGCATGATGTGCAGAAGCCGGAGGAAGAGATATTGCCAGGCGCAACCCCGGCGGTGGCGAGAATGGCGCGGTTCGCGGCGATCAAATCAAGATGCGCGCGCGGAGGGGGCGGTTGGTGACCCGGAGGCATCATGGTCAGCCAGGGCAGCCAGTTCGGATCGTTTTCGCCGGATGCGAGCGAATCGAATGGCCCTTCAAACCAATCACGCGCATTCGGAAACTGCGCCTGGAACTCCTTCGCGACTTCCTCGCCGACTTCATAGCAGCACTGGCCGATTCCCGGGCCCAGAGCTGCGATCACCTCATCCGGTCGCGTGCCGAAATCCATTTGCATGCGGCCGAGTGTTTTTTCCGCAATGCGGCTCAGCGTGCCACGCCATCCGGCATGGATGGCAGCGACAGCGCGATGTTTCGGATCGGCAAGAAGAATCGGGATGCAGTCTGCTGTTTGCACGACGAGCAGCACGCCGCGTTCGCGCGTGAAGAGCGCGTCGCCCTGCGGTGCCTCAGCAGCAGGCTCAGCCTCACGATCGACGCGGTGCACGATGTCGGAATGTATTTGCCGCAGCATGACCACACGCATTTTGTTCGTGCCAGCAGCGGAGAAAAATTTCTCGCGGTTCTTAAGGACGCTTGCGCGTGTATCCCAATCCGTGAAGCCAAGATTCAGAACGCTCTCCGTCTTCCCGCGGCCGCTGCTGAGAGTCTTGAGTTTGCTCGCGCCGCCCGGCCGCGTGCTGAATCCATGCACGAGCCAATCCACACAAGCGAGAGCGGGCGCTCGAATTACCTGCACGCCCCGGCTACGTCGTACCGCCCACCTCGCTGTGGTTGCCGCTTGCTTTAGCGCACCAATGCGGTTTCGAGGCGCTGATTTCTTCTTTGCGGTTGTCGTCGGCATCTGATCCCATCTGCTTCGGGCGCCAATCGCGGCGCCCGTCAATTATAGGTATAATTCAGCCGAGGCGCGCGTGATCGTTGGACTGGGCCTGGACATCGCAGAAATCAACCGGATTGAGGCGGCCATCACGCGCCACGGCGCGCCATTCCTCGAGCGCATCTACACAGCTCGCGAAGTAACCTACTGCGAGAGCCACAAGAACAAGTTCGAGCGCTACGCGGCCCGTTTTGCGGCCAAAGAAGCGGCCATGAAGGCACTCGGGACCGGCTGGCGGCGCGGCGTGCGCTGGCGCGACATTGAAGTCACGCGCGACGCGAGCGGCAAACCCACTCTGCATCTCGAAGGCGCCGCGCGCCGAGTGGCTGAGAGTCTTGGCGTGAAAAATATTTCGCTAACGATTACGCACAGCGGCAACCTGGCCCTCGCCGAAGTGATTTTCGAGAATTGAAGGGCGGAGGGGGTCTCCGAGCGCTTCCACGACGTACGACGGCTCGAGGGGAAGGCGGACTTCGCACCATTTGTTCGCCGGGAAGCGGCCGGCGACTCGCACCTTCAGATAATTTCCAGTCAAAGCTTCCGTCCAACCGTCCCCGACGCGCGCGAGGGTAAGAGCGCGCAAAGTGCGCTCGGCTTGTGACGCGCGGAAGGCTGCTAATTTGCTGACGCTGAGTGCGCGGAGCATTCTGGCGCGCTCGCGAATCATGCCATCCTGCACGTGGCCCGCGAGATTTGCTGCTTCCGTTCCGGGGCGCTCAGAAAATGAGAAAACGTGCAAGTAGCTGAGCGGCGTGCGTTCGATGAAATCGACTGTGGCCCGAAATTCTGATTCGGTCTCGCCGGGGAAACCCACGATGACGTCGGCACCAATCGCGGCGCCGGGAAAGTAGCGTCGGATTATGCCGACGCGCTCGGCATAGTGTTCCGCGCGATACCAGCGGTGCATGGTGCGCAGGATGCGGTCCGAACCAGATTGCAACGGGACGTGAAAGTGCGCTGCGATGCGATCAGAAGACGCGAGGAGCGCAATGAAATCCTCGGTGATGTCCTGCGGCTCGATGGAGCTGAAACGCAGTCTCTCAAGATGCGTTTCGTGCAGGATGCGCTGGACGGTTGCGGAGAGTTCCGCCCGGGGCGTCAGGTCGCGGCCGTAAGAGCCCAGATTGATCCCGCTCAGAACGATCTCTTTCGCGCCTCCCGCGATGAGTTTCTGTACCTCCTCGATCACTTTGCCCGGCTCGAGGCTGCGGCTGCGCCCGCGCACGAATGGAATCACACAATAAGAGCAGCGGTTGTTGCAACCATCCTGAATTTTCAGGATTGGACGCGTGCGGTCGCCAGCAATCATTGTGTTGGGTGCGACCTGCACGGATGATTGCGCAAAGATATCGCCAGTCAGAATTTTTGCCGGACCTCGCGCGAGAGACAGGGGATCGTCGTCGAGGCGGGCGAGTGGAAAAAAATCTCCCCCGGGAGAATTCTCCGACGTGGAAGCCGGCATCGCATTGCGAATGACGGCAGGGATTTGAGTCAGGTGCGAATTGCCGATCACCCAGGCGACGCCTTCGAGTGCAGCCAGCTCTTCCGGCGCGCGTTGCGCGTAGCAACCTGTGACGATGATGCGTGCCGTGGGATTGGCGCGATGGATTTTCCGCACCGCATCGCGAGTCTGTGAATCCGCTGCGGCCGTAACAGTGCACGTGTTCAAGACGACCAAGTCGGCGCGCGAGTGCTCGCTGGCAATCTCGAAGCCGCTCGCCACTAGCTCATGACGGATTGCAGCGGCATCCGCGTCAGTCGCGCGGCAGCCGAAGTTTTCGATGGAAAATGTAGCCATATGCGATGCAGGCAACCCCGACGAGAGAATTACAAGCGGAGATTATAGCAGCGTATCGTTCGTCAGCATTTGTCCGAAGTACCGGTTCGCAAGGCGGGAGGTGCTGTGAAGGGGCCGACCGTCCGCAGTCAGGTGCCGGCGCCACGCCGCTGGTAACAGAGAAGGATCAAGTCGGCGCGGCGGCGCACTCCAAACTTCGAAAGCAGGTTCGAGACGTGGAATTTCACTGTGCGCTCAGAAATATGCAAGCGGTCGGCGACTTCTTTGTTGGCCAGGTTTTCGAGCAAGCCATTGAGGACCTCCTGCTCGCGACGGCTCAGTTCGGCCGGTGAATCCCCGCGCATACGCCGTCCCTGCGCACTGCTCAAGATGGAGTCCACAAAACGCGAGAGGACGGTGCGCGGAACCCAAAAGCCGCCCGCAGCCACCAATGGAAGCGCTCGGGGAAGTTGCTCGCGCGCTTCGTTGTAATTGAGAATGCCCTTCACCCCCTGGCGAAGGAGGGCATAGCTGTCCGCTTCCTTGAATTTGTCCCCTACGACAATGAGACGTGCCCCCGCGTAGTGGTCGAGGATGTTTCCGAGGAGTGCGCCCGTCGCCTGGCGCGCCGCATGCGCGTCCACAACGTACACAGTGGCACGTGGTACCTCTAGATTTCGCAGATCCGGCGCAAGCATGGACTCCAACTGCCGGGATACGAGCTGGAAGCCTGAATCGGACAAAAGCCGATCGAACTCGTCCAGCACCATCGGGTGCGGCGAAAGTAGACAAACTCTAAGGTGCGGTTTTGCGGAGTTTTTTGCCATCGTAATTTAGGCTAGCGGATTTACCGGACAGGGGCAAGGAAGTCTGCAGAAGCGATTTCATACCAGACACGGGGAGGGTGCGGGGCAGGGAGTCCCCAAAAGTGGCCCAAAAACGAAGGGCCGGCGTGCGCGCCTAGTGCGGGCGCTGCGCCGGCTTAATTGGAAAGCCCTGCCTCAGGCTGCGGTTTGTTGCAGGTTGTCGAGCTTTGACTTCCGCCGGGCCGCGAGCAGAAGGCCCAGTAACGCAATACTTAGGAGTGCGAATGTCCCCGGTTCTGGCGTGGGAACGATGAATTCCTGAACTTGTCCGGTAAGCGCCAACGGGCCAACATTCGTAACGATTTCAAAGTCGTTCAAGTTGACCGAGCCGTAGTTCTGCTCCGCGCTCAGTATCCATGCTTGCGCACCGGAGTTGGTTGGGGCATTCGGATCGAACAAATCCCAGATAGCATACTGCAGCGCGATGATTTGGGCCGGGTCGGTTGACAGGTATTGATTGAATTGCATGGTGAGCCAGGCCGCCTGCGCGTAAAGCTGCGCCGCAGAATACGTGCCGTAATATGGATTTTGGCCCATGAGTATTGTGACGTCTGCGGGATTGCCGTAGCGCGTGTTGCTCAGGTCACCGGAGGTGAGCTGCGTGACATTGGCCTGCCAAGTTTGATTCCAGGTGACTTCGTTGTTGAAATCGTCGCAGAACAGTGTGACCAAAGAGCTCTGACCATTGCTGGTCATCATCCCCAGGTACGGGCTGACATAATAGGACCCATCATTGATCCCGTTCACACCGACGAAGGTCATTGTTACTGGCGTTCCATCCGCAAGCGCGGCAGGTGCCACGAACAGCAGAACTAGCAAGAGAAGACCACCGGCACATCTCTTCATGAATCATGGCTCCCTCTGCGGAGGAAAGACCTCAGGTAACTGCCATAGCTTATGCACGTGAGTAACCACGAGGATGTGCTCGTAACCAACTGAAAATACAGGTGTGTTTCACAATGAGACGCCCACTCAAGTGCAAATATTTTCATCACGAAGGAAGCGCATCGGATGAAAGGCAACTGCCGGCGAAGCTTCGGGGAAAATCAGTCGGCCTGGGGCGAGGGCCGCGAGATGGTGTGCGTCCTGTCTTCGGTCTTAATTTGCGGGCGCTTTGCGGGGAGTCCAGCCTGGCGAACCTTGTACAACAACGCCCGGTAACTGATTTTCAGGACTTCTGCGGCTCTTCGGCGATTCCAGTGGTTTGCCTGAAGGACCTTGAGGATTAGGTCATGTTCCATCCTCCGTGTCACCTGCTGGGCAATGCGCTTCAGGGGAATATTGCCGTCTTCGGAAATCTCATAGCCAAAATTCAGAGGCTTCTTTTCCTCAACTTTTTCTGAGTGGAATGCTTCTTCAGATCCAAGAACCACATAACGCGCCATGCAATTTTCAAGCTCGCGGATATTTCCCTGCCATTCGCGCTGCTGCAAGAGTTGATTTATTTCGCGCGTGAGCGGGGCGGCCTCGCGGAGAAAGCGCCGGTTGAATTGCTGACGGAGATAGTCGGCCAGATAAGGAATGTCGTCGCGGCGATCCCGGAGTGGGGGAAGCGTAATGGTGATAACGTTGATGCGGTAGAAAAGATCAGCGCGGAACCCACCCTGCGCGATTTCCTGCTGAAGCTTACGGTTCGTCGCGCAAATCACGCGAGCGTCCACGGCTTTTTCTTCGTGATCACCGAGGCGCGTGAAATGGCCGTCTTGAAGAACGTGGAGCAGCTTGGCCTGCAAGCCAGCCTCGAGCTCGGCAATTTCATCCATGAAGAGCGTGCCGCCCTGCGCCAACTCCATGCGTCCGGGCTTGGAGGCGTTCGCGCCCGTAAACGATCCCTTTTGAAATCCAAACAACTCGCTCTCAAGGAGCGTGCCCGGAATTGCTGGGCAATTGACTTTGACAAAGGGCCCTTCGCGCCATGGGGAGCGATCGTGAATAAATCGTGCGAGAACTTCTTTGCCCGTCCCGCTTTCACCGAGAATAAGAATGGGAACGTTCAGGCCCGCGGCGCGTTCGACCCGCTGGCGAACCAGTTGCATTGTCTCCGAAGGGCCGAAATACACGTTTTCCGGAGGTAGCTCGACTGGCTGCGTTGTGGGCGTGAGCCTTGCTTCAGCGGCGGATGCCATGAGGTTTGGGCGTCACCATTTGGAGATAATTCGGCTGCAGGGCATGTTGCACATGGAACGCCAAACATCTGGGACGCAGCAGGGTCCATCATTCGGCCAGGAGGGTCCAGCGAATTAGCCAACATCCCTGTTTTCAAATAGGTATGGGCTGGGAATAGTACCCTCGAAGCCGGCCGCCCGCCTGTTCGGTATAGGGGCCGGCATTCCGCGCCCAGAAAAACCTTGTCACTTTCGGGAAGGGAGTTTCCTCCCTGGCCAACTGGAGAATTTCCATTCAGGGTGAAAACTACGCATTAAGGAGGCCCGATGAGGCTGTGGAAAACTTCAGAGAACAACCGTGATCGCTCCATGATTCTGAGACACACTCAAGAATCAATCTAAAAAATCCCCGTTATGCTCATGAGAGCCGACACAACTCGCAAACCGGATCAGGATCGGTTAATCCAGAAATTATGGGCAAGCTAGCGTTGGGGAAAGATCAAAGCTTCGAGCATGTCGGCGCGGGCCTTGTGGTCCGAAGCAATCAATTGAAGGAGGTCCGTGACCGAAATCATCCCGCGGTATCCCTTCTCCGTATCCAACACAACCAGGTGATAAATTCCATGCTGCTCCATCAATCGCAAGCAGTCTTCCAGTGAGGTTTCCGGGGTTGCTGTGACAAGTTGCCGCGTCATGATTTCGGAAACATGCATCCACGCTGGACACTTGTTCTCCGCCGCTACTTTGTCGGAAATATCGCTTTGAGAGACCACGCCGAGGAGGACGCCTTGTTTATCACAAACGCCGACAGAGCGAACCTGCCGGTCTCGCAGGTAGCGAGCCGCGTCATGCACAGTGGTGTCTTCAGAAATGGAATACACTTCCCGCCGGGAAGCAATCAGATCTGCGACTTTCATTGGAGGCTCCTCAAACTGGGAGAAGGGCACATGCTAGGACGAGTGTGCCAGCATCTGCAACTGAAATTCTGCGCGGCGCTGGCGGAGGCATCGTGCATCTTGAATTTCGCGCGAAAAGAGAGCGGAAAGCGGGCAGTGAACTGACTGTAGCGGTGAAACGGATGACGAAGGATCTGAACTGAATCAGCATGGATCGGGGGCCGCCACCAAGACTTAGATGTGGGCCCCTTCACCGCGAATAATGTCGTAGCGCTCGATGACGGCAGCAACTCCGATCGTTTCGTGTTCCTCATCGCGGCGCTTGTCCACTCGAACGACACGTCCGTGGGCGCGTACAAATACTTCGGTACCGCGAGTGATTTCAGCCGGCAGTGTAAGTGTGAAATCCACTTCCGTGCCGGGAGAGAGTTCTTTGGGCATCGTGAAATAAACGCCGCGCGTAGAAATGTCTCGAGTTTGGCCGTTATGCGAGCCCGGCTCTCGGTTGATTGGCAGGCGTACGTTCACCGGTAGCGACAAATCGTACCGGCGGGCCATGCGACGCTCCGTCATCCCCGCTGTCCCTCCAGGACAAGATTGAAGTGCACAGGATCCCCTATGTGCCAGTAGCAATCCCCATTCCAAAGACTGGGAACTGTTCAGCCGCCGGAAGATAGTCTCAGCTAGTACACCATCTAACCGGCCACCGATTGCCACTTTTTGGCGAGCTAAACAAACCCTTTGATAACAGCAACAAACGTCTCGTCGAGTTCTCAGCTGGGGGTGAGAACTCGATTCCACGCTCCGATGAATTCGGCGCGTGACCCATTTCGGTCCCGAATACTAGACCAACAACTTAGGGAAGGGTAGAGGTATTTCTCTGAGTGTGCTCTAGATATGCAACAGTTTGCACCGGCATAGGACTACGCCCCCGCCCACGACTGGGCTTGAATTTGAGTGCGATTACAGTGTGCGCAGAAGTGGAATTCTGGATTTTACGGCACGCGAGCACAACTCAGAATGGGATGCACAATCGCTGAATTCTAGGGCGAAAAGTCTGATTAAGAACCGCGGACACCCGGGATCGCGGGCGCCGGTTCTTTCGCCAGCGCATCTTTTGCTGCGGCTTCCCTAGCGGCCGCCTCTTTCAAAGCTGCTTGCTTGGCTGCTTCTTTGGCGGCTGCTGATCGCGAGCCTCGACCCGAGTCGAGATTGAACTGCCTCATTTTGTAGAGCAATGCCTTATAGCTGATACCGAGCATGCGCGCCGCGTCTTTGCGGCACCAATTCGTTTTTTCGAGAGCGTCGGCGATCGCTTCCATCTCCGCTTCATCTTTCAGTCCGCGGACCAGCGCCTTTAAGCCTTGCTCCTTCGGCGCAGGCGCTTCCTCGCGTGGAGCTGTGCGGTGCTGCTGGCCTGTCATTTCGAGCAATTCGCGGAAGCTGCCTTCGTCATCTTCAAGGATCACGTAGCGCTTCACGAAATTTTCGAGCTCACGCAGGTTGCCGGGCCAGGGGTAGCGAAGGGCCGCTTCCAATAAGTGCTTGGAGGGATCGGGAGCGTGCTTCTGATATTTCTCGCTGTACTTCACCAGGAAATGGCGGAACAGAAGCGGAATTTCCTGCGTTCGTTCGCGCAACGGCGGAATATGAAGCGAGAGCACGTTGAGGCGGTAGTAGAGGTCTTCGCGGAATCGCCCGGTTTTCATCGCTTCCTTGACGTCCATGTTCGTAGCCGCGAGAACCCGGACATCCACGTTCACAACGGCGCGCGCACCCAGGCGCGAATACTGGCCATCCTGCAGAACGTGGAGAAGCTTCGCCTGGAGATGCGGGCTCATCTCCGCGATTTCGTCCAGAAAAATGGTGCCCTTCGTGGCCAGTTCGAATTTGCCAGGCTTGGATCGCACGGCGCCCGTGAAGGCACCCTGCTCGTAACCGAAGAGCTCGGACTCAAGCAATTCACCCGGGAGCGCGGCGCAATTGACTTTCACGAATGCCTGCTGGCGGCGGGTGGAGCGGAGATGAATCATTCGGGCGACGACTTCTTTTCCGACGCCGCTTTCGCCACTGATGAATACCGGAACGTCCACCGGCGCGATCTGCAAAATTTGCTGGCGAATTTTCAGCATCTGGGGGCTGGCGGCCAAGAAAGAAAGATCTTCAGTCAATTGCTCGCAATATTCTCGAAGCGCCTGGTTCTCCGAACGCAGTTCTTGTTTCTGGCGAGACTTGAGCAGCGCTGCGTCCAGTTCGGGCTTTTCGAACGGCTTCGTCAGATAGTCGAGCGCCCCGAGCCGGATCGCTTCCACGACCGTGGTGACTTCATTCGAGCACGACAGCATAATTACGTTGAGGGTGCGATCGACTTGCATCAACTGCCGGAGCGTCTCAAGTCCATCCATCTCCGGCATGAGTACGTCCAGAATGACGAAATCGGGCCGTGCTGCGTTGCCGATGCGTTCAAGCGCTTCTTTGCCGCTGGATACGGCCGACACTTCGAACCCATCTACCTCCAAAAGAGTCCGGAGATATTTCCGTATGCTCGGCTCGTCATCCACCACGAGAATTCTTTCTTGGTCAGCCATCATTCATCCTGGGAGCGAACTTCCATCGCCCAACTATCAGTCCAGTAGTTTATTCCACTTGGATGGGCAGAAGAAAAGAGAATGAACTGCCTCGTCCCAACTCGCTATCCACCCAGACTTTTCCTCGATGCGCTTGAATCAAACGTTTCGTAATAGCCAGGCCCAAGCCCATACCCGAAGAAGAAGGATCCACACGCACAAATTCTTCGAAAATTTCCTGATGAAACTCGGCGGCGATGCCAGATCCGTTATCGGTGACCGAAACCAAAACGCTATTGGCGCGATTCCCCACGTCCCGTCGGCGCTCGGCTGACGGAGGGGCTTCCGAAATCCGGCGCTCCCAGAAGTGCGGCTCCGCAACCAGGGTCACCGCGCCGCCCGCAGGCGTGTGCTTCAACGCGTTGTCGAGCAGATTCGCCACGCACTGCTGCACTTTTTGATAATCAAACTTGAAGGGTACCAGCTCGGGATGCAACTTTATATCCATGTGCACCGCCGCGCGTTGGAAGGCGTCCTGCCAGCGGCAGGTAACATCTTTGACGCAATCGCGAAGATCGTTGTCTCGCAATTGCAGCACCAGCTTCCCGCTTTCCAGTGCCGAGTAACTGAGAAACATGGAAACCAGCCGCACCAACCGGTCGCAACTTTCTTTCGACTCTTTCAGAATATCTTGCTGGCGATCGCTGAGTTTTCCAAGTGAGCCGGACAGCAACAGGTCGTAATAGCCCTTCATCACAGCGAGCGGCGTTTTTAGTTCGTGCGCCGCGGAAGCAAGAAACACAGTCTTCTGCCGGTTCACTTCCTGTAAGCGGAGATAGGCAGCGAGAAGATTGCGATACGTGATCTCGCGTTCCTGCATTAACTCCTGGACCGTCTGGCGCATCCTGGCGTCATCCGCGGACGGTTCCGCCGGCGCGGGCTCAACATACACAACCAACCAGTCGGGTTCCGGGAGCCAGCGAATTCTCGCGTGGCTGCTTCCCTCGTCGTAGGTGAGCGGGATCGTAAGCTCCTGCTCTCCTGATTCCAGGCGCTTGAAAATGTCCTTCGGATCGGTGCCAAGGATGTGGCTGAACAAATTTAATTCTGGTCGCGAATCAAATCCATGAGACCGCAACTTGTCCTCGGCATGGAGGTTTTTAAACAGAATTCGGCCGTGGCGGTCACCAACCAAGAGAGGGCGATCGACAGCATCGAGGAGGCTGCTAACTAGGTGCAAAACCGCCTGGCTAGTGGCTTGTTGGTCCAATGCCGTGCTTTGTGCCAACTAGTCCTCCAATTTCGCTGAGGGATCAGGCCCGAACACACCATTCGTGTGCTTTCACACTGGGGCGGGCGGGGATGCGCCTGAGGAAAGGTATGCTCGCAAAGGGAAAAAAATGTGTCAATGGTAAATGCGTTCTAGTTTGCACAATAAATGAAAAGCTCTGGAGCATTGTGACACATTTGCCCGAGCACATTGGGACTGTGTTCAGCCGCACACGACGCAACTCATTGATAGAAAGGACCCTAAATAAAGTTGGTGTGTTGCCTCACACTTGCAATGTAATTGCGACGTAACGCAGTACTACAACTGGGGTACCAATGGGCATCCGGGAAACTGCCTCCCACCAAAAGCTTGCTATGTCACCTTCATACGATGAACGGAGAAGGTTTCAACGCATTAACCTTCAAGTCCCGCTTTTCATCCGAGGGAAGGACGCGTACGGAGAGCAGTTCCTGGAACTTGCTAAGACTTTAGACATCAGCGGAATAGGAGCGTTTTTGACCAGTCCGCGACCCCTCGCTATTAATGAAATTGTGACTTTGACGATCCCTGCCCCTTCCATTATTTCGTCTGCCTTGGTCCCTGCTGGCATGCCCCCCATCCAGGCCCGGGTAAAACGAAAGCAAGACGCCGGCGAAGTTCATCTCGTCGGCGTGGAGTTCCTCAAACCCATCGGCTAGACCTACCCTCTCCGCAATCCTGTAAAATGCAGCAACATGGCTATAAAGTGGAATCCTTTTCTCCTCCCTCCGCAGCTTCGAGAAAAATTCACCATATCGCAGGGGCTTGATTGTTGTAATCCTCGTACGCCCAGTACCTTACAGCATCTATGCGGATTGGATTCTGGACTTGGATTGGACTATGCCTTGCTGTAGTATTGCCACCCCCGCAGTCTCCCCTGGAATCAGGGTAGACCTAGGATCACTTCGGAAACTATTGATGCCCCAGTCCGGCGAAGCCTTTCAGCCGCAGCCCTCGGCCGAAGACTCCTTTCTGGATCTGTTGATTGAGACCCTGGAGGGGCTCGACGAGTCGGTCCGCGGACAATTTCTGCGTCAATATTTTCGGACGATTGCGCAAATCGATCTTACCGAAGCGCAGAGCAACGAGTATTGGGACCGCATTCTCGCGCGGCGCACCGAGTTAACAGAAAATCTCGGCAAGCGAGTCTCGCTCAAAACGGCGATGGTGGATGTGCTGGCCTCCTCAAATTTCCTGCGCGTTCCGATTATGATGGAGTACGCCGAGTTCAAGAAACTTCAGCTCAATGCCGCCACTGACGCGCTGACAGGCCTCTACAATCGCAGACTGTTCGACGAAGACTTCGACAAGGAATTGAATCGCGCGAAGCGCTACGGACATCAACTCGCGGTTGTGATTCTCGATCTGCACAGGTTGAAAGAAGTGAACGACCGCCACGGACACCTGCAAGGTGACCAAGTATTACAGCTTGCGGCTACAACGCTGCAGAACACGCTGCGCGCTTCAGACAATGCTTTCCGAATCGGCGGCGACGAGTTCGCTCTACTGCTGCCGCAAACCGACCCGGAGCAGGCGGTAACACTCTGCCGGCGCGTTCGCACGCAGTTTGAAGCTGAAATTCGCCCTCTCAAATTGGACGTCGGAGTGACTTTGGATTTTGGCGCCGCAGTGTATCCTCAAGACGGCGAACAGAAGGGAGCCCTGCTGAGTCTCGCGGATCAGCGCCTGTACTCGCTGAAACATGCAGGCCACGTACCTTCCCGTGTCATTCCGCTGGAGCCGCTCCCTCAGCGCGAATCGTCCGCGCCAACTCCATCGGCACCAGCGCAGGCTCCCACGCCTGCTCCGGGGCCGCGAATCGCTCCTACACCGACGCCGGCTCCGACCGCTGCACCCCAACCTTCCGCCCCACATCCAGAACAGCGCAAATGGGAGCGCGTGTCGCTTGCAGGAACAAAGGCATACGCGGTTCTCACCGACCTGGGACAGGAATCGGCGAACGTGATTGACTTGAGCTACGGTGGCGTCGCCCTCCAGCTCGGCAAGGCTGAAGGTCTTCCAAATCAATTCACCGCCGTGCTGCACGTTCCGATATTGCCTCCGGTCCGAGTGGTGTTGCGCAAGGTTTACTCTACGCGCCTCGAAAGTGGACGCGCGCGCGTCGGCTGCGCATTCGTCTCATAAAATCTCAAAATAAACGAATTTTCAGTATGAATCTGGTGCTGGAAGAACTCTCGAAGATCGATTATAATCGGGGTTTCCATGCTGGCCTAGCGACGCGACTGTAGGGCGCTCGATTCGGTTGCGCAGACCGGCCGGCAGACAGGAGCCTTTCATGAAAGAAGGAATTCACCCCGATTATCACGCCGTGACGGTGCACTGCGCCTGCGGAAACACGTTTGAGACGCGATCAACCGCCAAGGGCGGCATGATCCGCGTGGAAATCTGCTCGAATTGCCATCCGTTTTTTACAGGCAAGCAGAAGCTGATTGATACCGCGGGCCGCGTCGAGCGGTTCCAGAAGAAGTACGCGGACAAAGCTGCTTCGACCAAGAAGTAACCGCTGACTCGCCAGATTTTTTCATTCGATTCACATTCAATCGACGGGGGCACGAAGCTTGTGCCCCTGCTTCATTTCTGCCTCGCCGTTTCACTGAACGCGAGACGGTGTAGAATGCCAACCGGATATGGCCACGCAATTGTCTGCCACGCCAGGCGCGCCGATGGGATCATCCGTTGAGACTGCCGCACCGCACGTCACGCTGCGAAATTATTTTTCACATCCGTACGATTCTGCGATCGCCGCCGCGCGCACATGCTATTCACCTAGATTGATCGGCGCCGAGGAGATCACTGATAAGCAACGAGTGACGATTGGATCCGCGACTTATTACGGCGGGCACCACACCGTCTATCAGCACGCGCACTTCGAATTTGGCCTCGAAAATATCAGCCGGCAATTCGTGTGGTCATTCCTGCACGCGCATCCCTTCTACAATTCCGAGCAGCAGAGCCAGCGCTACGTCCGGCTCGATCGCGCGCATGCTTATGTTCCTCCTGAAGGACCGAATTTCGGCGCATCTGAGCGTGCCATTTACGAGCGAGCGATCTCCCGCGCCTGGGACCGCTACCGCGAGCTCACCATCGTCCTCCAATCCGGTGCGCGGGAAATACTTGCCGACATCTGGCACGTGAGCGAGATGTCGCATCCCAAGCGCGTGCAGAAGGTGGACCGGCAGACGGAGAAGCGCGCCATCGAAGTCGCGCGCTACGTGTTGCCACTTGCCGCGTTCACCACCATGGTGCACACGCTTTCCGGCATCGTGTTGCACAGGCTGTGGCGCATGCAGGCTGCCAGCGACACGCCCAGCGAAGCGCGGCTGATCATCGGAGACATGGTGGCGCGCGTCCGCGAGGTGGATGCGCAATTTTTCGATCGCTTCGACAATGCGCCGTTGGAGGATCGGCCCGAGTGGCAAGAGCCGACGCGGGGCGGCGAAGCGTTCACTCGCGATTTTGATTCACGGCTTGCCGGACTTACTTCGCGGCTGATCGATTTTTCTCCGAGCGCGATCCCAACGATGGCAGAGGCGTATCGCGCAGTGGTTGGGCTGACAGCCGCGGAGTGTCCAGACGCTGAAGCCCTCGACCGAATGCTCAATCCGGCGCGCAATCCCTATCGCCGCGAAACACTAGACATCGGCGTCCATGCGCCGATGATGCGCGCGCTGCAGCATGCGAATTTCACCTTCGCAAAGAAGATTAGTCACACGGCCGATAGCCAGGATCAGCGGCATCGCATGGTTCCTGGTTCGCGCCCGCTGCTGACACTTGCCGATACCCGCGGGCCGGATTACGTGACACCCATGTTGATTCGAGACAATCCTCGCGCGATGGAAATTTATCAGCGTGCGATGGAGGAAACCTGGACAGCGAAAAATGAATTGCTCGACCGTGGCGTGCCCCTCGAATTTGCGCTCTACGTGTTGCCGAATGCAAAAGCGATTCGCCTGGTCGAGTCCGGCTCGCTTCTCCATTTGCTCCATAAATGGACTATGCGCACGTGCTTCAACGCGCAGGAGGAGATTTACCAATCCTCGATTGAGGAAGTCGAGCAGGTGCGCGCAGCATTCCCGGAGCTCGGCCGCTACATCGGCCCGCCGTGCTACCTCCGCGCGGGTATCTCCACACCTATCTGCACGGAAGGCTCGCATTTCTGCGGCGTCAAGGTGTGGGTGGATTTCCCAAATATCCAGCGTCGCATATGACCCGACGTGGCAGCCTGGTTTATTACCTCACAGCATGGATCCTCGGGTGCTTCTTCATGAGCCTCGCGGTGTGGCTCAAAGACGTTTGGGGCGCCGCGAGGATCGCATCGGCTCTTCGCGAAGCGTTCGGGCTATTGTTTTTCTATTTCTATGGGCTTGTTTTCGGCGCGCCCGCTGCCTTGCTTGGGGCATTCCTGCTGCGCCGCGTTGCTGCACTGTTCAAATGCAAGCGACCCTCTCACTGGGCCATATTCGGTGCGGTCCTGGCGCCGCTGTTAGTCGGCGTGGTCGGAACCTGGGGACGACATTCGGGCGCCGGCGAGCGTCAGGGAATGCGGCTCTTGAGCTTGCTGACATTCGGACCGAAGACGGTGCTTGAAGCTGGATGGTGGCTCGCGATTCCCGCGGGCGCTGCAACGGCCTATTTTCTGTGCAGGACGCAGCAAGCATTTGACCCGGCAAGGCACGCCGAGTCACCCACAGCCCAGACTAGCGTGTGATGATCCGCGTCACGGTGGGCGAGACCAGTTCGTAACGAATTCCGCGCCAGCGGATGCGCTTCGACAATAACGAGGCGATAAAATTCCAGGAAAAAAGAAACGGGACAACCGGTGCGAGCGTGAACCAGACCCATCCCCACTCGTGCAGTTTCGCTTTCCACTCCGGCAGTACTTCGGACACAGCAATTGTGCGCATGGCTCCCTTCATTGCCGCCAGCAGCGGGATCACCAGTCCCATCAGTGCGAGATTGCCCCACGGGTCGCCTTCGATCATTTCTGAAAGCACGACGATCGCCGCGTACAGGAGCGTGAGCGAATAGCTGAGGTGCGCGGCTGCCCCCAACATCCAGCGGCGCGGCGAATACACCCGCGTGATTAAGATTTGCCGGTTGGTGAACTCCAGCAGGTCCGCGCCAGTCCAGGGATGGAGCGTTGCCGCAAGGCACTCAGGGCAGAATATGATCGGCTTGCCTACTTCCTCGAGCGCGCGCGTCATCGCAAAATCATCGCTGGCGGCGCCCTGCCAGGCTTCGAGGACTTTGGCATCGTGGAATGTGCTACGGCGAATTCCCGTGCCGCCTCCCCAACAGAAGTTTTCGCGAGGCCGGCCGAGCATGGTAGCTACCGCTGCATTCCAAGCGGAGGCCAGAGCACTTGCGAATGCGCCCGAACCAAATCGCCCACTGGGGATGAGCCAGCGATAGGCTGTGGTCGCACCGATGCGTGCATCCTGGAGCGGAGCAATCAATTTGCTGAGCCAGCCTCGCGGCAGCCGCACGTCGGAATCCGTGAATACCAGGACTTCGAATTTCTCCGGCAGCGCTTCCACGGCGCGGCGCAAGTTGTACACTTTCTCGCTGCAATTTTCAGGAGGTCCGGCGATTACGATATGAACCGGCCGCTGGCTCGCCGCCTTCACCCTCTCGATAATTTTCAGCGCCGGATCCAGACTTGTCGCCAGCGAAAAATAAATCTCATAATTCGCATATTCGAAGCGCGTGAGTGCTGCGAGATTTTCCTCCAGGCTTGGCTCATTGCCTTTGCAGGGACAAATGACTGCTGCGACGGGAGCGTAAAATCCCGCATGGGACGAGAGTCTGCGCCGAACCATGCGAAACCATTCAAAGCCGTCCCAGAGCGAGTAGACGCCTAGAGCGATCTGCGCAACGACGAGAATGTAGAAGACCATGAACACGGCGCGAGGATAGCAAAATCTGTTCCGCAACGGCACAGTTGTGACGCTTGACTTGCCCTACACGCAACAACGGCGTTGCCAATAAAACGCCACTAAAAATCAGTTTGTGCGGCGGCGAGAAAAGACTCTGCGCAGCACACGATCGGCGGCGCCATCGAGCTCGAGTTGAAACTTTCCGGCGGCGCGGCGAGCCTGTTCCATCAACGATGGATCGAGCAGGAGAGCAGTGCGGTCTACGAATGGGCCGGAGGCGAACATCCGCCCAGCGTGGCTGGATCGCTTTCGAGGCTCGCGTCCGCTGAGTTGCTCGTACAACGCGAGGTCGCGCCAGAACTCGCGTGCGTCGGCGTCATTCCATTCCAGAGCCTGACCCAGAGCGACAAAGAATTCCTCGCGGAAAAGATCAAGCAGCGGAATCGCGAGTTCGAGCCCGGTCTTTTGCACTCTTCTTGCCGTTGCAGCTTTTTTTCCTTTTTTCGGTTTCTTGACGGTCCGCCGCCTGGTGTCCCGCACGGTCACGCTGACCTTCAACCGCGTGGGTAATGCAGACTGCACGCGCAAGACCATCGCCAAAATCGCCTCGCGGCGAATTGTTTCAAGCTGCTCGCGATAGTGCGACGGCTGGTCCGCGCGTCCGGGTCGGCGATTTTCCGCCGCGTAAATATCGAGAAACCGCTGGACCAGCTCGTTGTGGTCGAGCGCAGCAAGCAGAAGCGCCGCGGCTTCCCGCGCGCGCACGACGAGTTCTCTCGGGCGATAGGGCATGGAAAGTTTCTAGCTGTACGCGATTGCGCCGCCCGCCGCAACAGGAAAGGTATCTTGTGCGCTCAAAAGAAAAGGCCCGTGGATTTCTCCCCGGGCCTTTTCGCATCGTTGGCTGTCTCGTAATTCGTTTTCTATTTCTTAGTGGATCGGTCCTGCCAGCGGCCGGTCCTCGTCCTGATGGGAGTCCGGCAATGGCCTAACCGGCTTCTCGAATTTGCCGAGCGCGATATCGAGCGCCTGTTCCGCCGTGCGGACGAAGTGGACTTGCATGTCTCCGAGCATTTCCGCCGGCAAGTCTTCCTTCACGTTCGGCTCATTCTCCGACGGAAGGATTACTTCGCGGATTCCTGCTCGCTTGGCACCAAGCACTTTTTCCTTGATCCCGCCTACGGGCAGCACGATTCCGGAGAGTGAAATTTCTCCAGTCATCGCGACGCGCGGACGGATTGGACGTCCCGTGAGCAGGCTGACGAGCGCCGTGACCATGGCCACACCGGCCGAAGGACCATCCTTCGGTACCGCGCCGGATGGCACGTGGATGTGCAGGTCCTGCTTGCGGAAGAAGTCCGGATCGATACCGTAGCGCTCGGAGTTTGCGCGGACCCATGTGAGCGCCGCGCGCACGGACTCCTGCATTACGTCGCCGAGATGCCCGGTAATCGTGAACTGCTTGCCACCGCGCATTTTGCTGGCCTCAATGAAGACAATGTCGCCGCCGACGGGTGTCCAGACCAGGCCCACCGATACACCGGGCTTCTTTACGCGTTCCTCGACTTCTTTCTCGAGGCGAACCTTCGGAATGCCCAGCGCCTCGCGAACGACTTCGACAGTGACAATGTGTTTCTCAGTCTTGCCTTCGGCAATGCGCCGCGCCTGTTTGCGGATGAGCGTGCCGATTTCGCGCTCGAGGTTGCGCACACCCGCTTCCCGCGTGTAGTGGCGGATCAGGTCGTGCAGCGCCTCGTCGGTGAATTCGATTTGCTCGCCGAGGGTGATGCCATGCTCCTTCGCCTGGCGCGCGATCAGGAACCTCTTCGCGATGTGGACCTTCTCCTCCTCGGTATATCCGGGTAGTTCGATGATCTCCATGCGGTCGCGCAGCGGCTCCGGAATCGGATCGAGCCAGTTGGCGGTGCAGATGAAAAGGACCTTCGAAAGATCGAACGGCACGTCCAGATAGTGGTCGCGGAAGGTCGAGTTCTGCTCCGGGTCGAGCACCTCCATTAACGCCGCCGCCGGATCGCCACGGAAATCACGACCAAGCTTGTCCACTTCGTCCAGCATCAGGACGGGGTCCATTGTCTCGGCACGTCGAAGTCCCTGAACGATCTGGCCCGGCAACGCGCCGATATACGTGCGGCGATGCCCACGGATTTCTGCCTCATCGTGCATCCCACCAAGCGAAATGCGGTGGAACTTGCGGCCCAGCGCCCGCGCGATGGATTTCCCAAGCGAGGTCTTGCCTACGCCCGGCGGCCCGACGAAGCAAAGGATTGGGCCCTTCATTCCCGGTTGCAGTTTCTTTACCGCCAGGAAATCAAGAATCCGCTGCTTCACTTTTTCGAGATCGTAGTGGTCCTCGTCGAGAATTCCCTGCGCTTTGGCGATGTCGATGTCATCGGTGCCGGACGTCTTGTTCCACGGCAACGAAGTCATCCACTCGAGATACGTTCGCGAAACCATGTATTCGGCAGATGCGGGCGTCATCTTTGCCAGGCGCTTCAGTTCGCGATCGCACTCTTTGCGAGCGTCGGCGGACATTCCGGACTCTTCCACTTTCTTTCGGAGCTCTTCAATCTCAGACTGTGTGTCGTCCGATTCGCCAAGCTCCTTTTGAATTGCTTTCATCTGCTCCCGCAGCAAGAATTCGCGCTGCGTCTGGTTCACTTGCTCCTGGACCTGCTCGTGAATCTTGTTGCGCAGTTCGAGCACTTCCTTTTCTTTTGAAAGCTCGTTGGTCAAAGACTCCAGGCGCTTGCGCACACTGAAAGTTTCCAGCAACTCCTGGCGAGTCAACGTGCTCAGCGAAGGCAGCGTCGAAGAAACAAAATCTGTGAGCCGTCCCGGCGTCTCAATGCTCATCACTTCCGTCTGCAGGTCGTCCGAGAGCTGGGGCGAACGCGCCACAACTTCTCGAAACAATTCCTGCACATTTCGCACCAGCGCCGTTAGTTCAGCGTCCGGCTCATTCTCGAGGTCCGGCTGTTCTTCTGCGCGTGCCCGCAGAAACGGCTTCAAACCAATAATCTCCGTCACGCGAATCCGGCCCAACCCTTCGAGAAACGCCACAATGTTTCCATTGGGCATGCGCACCATCTTGTGCACTTTTGCCAGCGTGCCGACGCCATGCAGGTCTGTGCCCGCCGGGTCTTCCACCCGCGGGTCCAATTGCGCGACAACACCGAGCAATTTCTCGGTTCCCTGGAGCGAGTTCAGCAACGCCAGGGAGCTCTCGCGGCCCACTGGAAGAGGCAAGATCGCCCCTGGAAATAGAACCGTGTCGCGTACAGGAAGTATGGGCAATTCCTGCGGAGTCACGACTTTATTGGATTTACTCACCTTGTCCCCCTTGAACCGTGAACCCAAATCAATACCACTATCCAGCCAATCGGCCGGATATTGCGTTAGATGCAATGAAAAAGAAAAAGGCTTATTTTGTTTCGTGTAGCATTAGAAGAATATCTTAGTCTGTAACACTAACATATTTGCAATGCCGTCGCAACCGACTTATTAAGGCACTTTGGACGGATTTAACCCCCATCTAATTCGCTCAATCCTGTCAATTTAAGTTACAGATTTAGAAGGGATTAACTTCTATTCCCCGGCGGCGTGAACGATTCCTCAACGAAGCGGAGGGCGTCCGCTGGCGTCTGGATCTTTCCACTGAGTTGAGCCTCCTCCAGGGAGTCCAGGATCTGCTTGAATGCTGGGCCCGGCGAATAGCCCATTCGAACCAAGTCGTCCCCAGTCAGCAGCCGGGGAGGACGAACTTCCTCGGGGGGAGTTTCGGCTAGGAACTTCTGTACGAAGTCATAGGCATCAAGGTTTCGGTGGCTCGAAAGGCAGTCGAGCCGATGCAGTTCAAGGTGCTCTTCAAAGTGATTCAAGCGTACAAACCTCTTGAGCGTCGAAAGACGCATCTGACCGACGTCCTTGAACCGCAGGTGATTTGCGACCAGCGCGGCAACCTGCTCGGTGTCGTCATTTGAGAATCGCAGCCTGCGACAAATCGCTTCGGCCATGCGCGTCCCTACTTCCACATGCTGATCGAAGCGAATTCGGCCATCTGGCCCGGATGGTGGACTGAAAGTCGGAGGCTTGCCAACGTCATGCAGAAGCACGCCCCAGGCAAGGGTTGGCGAGCAACCCTTCTGCAGTTGCTCGATCATCATGAGCGTGTGGATCCACACATCGCCCTCGGGGTGAAATTGTGGTGGCTGCTCCACTCCCTTCATTCGGGCGATCTCCGGAAGAATTTCCGACAGCAGCCGCGTTTCGTCGAGCAGTTCAAAACCGCGGCGCGCGGCTCCTTCGGTGAGAATCTTCGTGAGCTCGTCGCGAATGCGCTCGGAGGAAACCTGGCAGATGTCAGGCGCAAGCTTCGTGATCGCCGTAAACGTGGCCGCTTCGATGGCGTACCGGAATCGCGCTGCAAAGCGGACCGCGCGAATCATGCGCAGCTTGTCCTCGCGGAATCGCTCGACAGGCTGTCCAATCGCCCGAATGATTCCGGCCTTTAAATCCTCCTTACCGCCAACGTAATCCAGCACTTCATTCGTTTCCGGGTCGAGCAGCAAGGCATTGATCGTGAAGTCGCGTCGCTGCACATCGTCGCGAGCGGAGCTTGCAAACACCACTTGGTCGGGATGACGGCCATCGGAATAACCAATATCAGAGCGAAACGTGGCCACTTCGACTTGGTCCGCGCCGTCCGTGACGATGACGACTCCAAACTGCGCGCCCACTGCAAGACTCTGGGGAAAAAGCGTCTGGACACGGTCGGGTGTCGCATCGGTTGCCACGTCGTAATCCGCCGGCTCGCGCCCAAGCAGAATGTCGCGCACACACCCGCCCACGAGATAAGCCTGATGGCTTGCTTTGCGAAGTGTGCGGCAAACGCGATCTGCAAGTTGGCGCGCGTTCATAAGCGGATTATGCGGGAAAAGCCCAGGCGTTGGAAGTTAGAGGTTGGGCGTGAATTGCAACCTTCCCGGCTGCACCGGCACGGCCTAGGCATTCACGCGCAAGACAAGGCAGGTAATATCATCGTGCTGGCGTACGAAACCGACAAACTGGCTCACGTCGGCCATAACGCGCTTCAGGGTTTCCGCGGCAGTTTCGGGCGGCGCGGATCGCAACAGCGCAACCAGTCGCGCCTCGGCATATTCCTGGCCCGCTTCGTTCATTACTCCCACCATGGCGACCATCAGCAACACACGGCGCGCCGGTGAAAGCTTCATCAACATGGCCTGAAAGAGCGCCCACGCCGCGAGGAAGCATCGCTTGATATTTTTCTTCTTCTTTAGCGCATCCCAATCAACGTCCCTTGAATACAACCCATAACTCGCCTGCGCTTCAGAGCGGTATGCGCTTCTTATTCTCTGAAGGGTCCGGTGATGTGGGCATGGAATCTGGAATTATAGAGCTGGAGTCAAAGCGTCGCGAGTTGGTTACGGTTCAGATCAGTCGCGGTGGTCGCGCACACTGAGCGAACTTCCCAATTGCACTTTAGAGAAGCCGAAGCGATCGCGCAGGTGGTCCGTTGCACGCGCCAGCCGTTCAAGTTTCTCGCGGCGGCCCGGGTCGAGCAGCTCCAGTTGTCCCGATCCGGCCGAAAATGAAGACAAATCGACGCCCACCAGGCGTAGCATCGCGACTCCATCCCATGCGCGAGCGAAGAGTTCGCGAAATGTTTTCAGAAATTCGGCGTCGAGATCGGAAGGCTCCTTAAGCGTTTGGCTGCGCGTAATGGTTGTGAAGTCTGTGTACCGCATCGTGAGCGTCACGGTGCGGGCATGGAGCCCCGCGTCCCTTAACCGTTTCGAGGCTTTCTGGCAGAGATAACTCAGGGTGGATTCCAGCAGCCGGCGGTCATTCGTATCCACGCCGAATGTCTGGTTGTGCGAAAGCGATTTCGGCTCCGCGTCCACAAAGAATTCGTAGGAATCGATGCCGTGGGCTTTGCGGTAGAGCGCTGTGCCCCAGCGGCCGAAAACTTCTTCAAGCCGCTCGAGTGTCTGCTGCTGGAGTTTCCCTACCGTCTCGATGCCCAGGTTCTTTAACGCCGATTCCGTCACGCGGCCGATTCCTGGAATTCTGCGCACCGCGAGTGGCGCGAGAAAAGCCGCTTCGCTTCCTGGCGCCACCCACACAAGCCCGCGCGGTTTTGCCTGATCGCTCGCAACTTTTGCGACCAGTCGAGTCGAGCCGAGGCCGCCGGAGCACGGCAACTTGGTAGTGGCAGTAATTTGGCGCAAAAGCGTGTGCGCTGCGGCCAGTGGAGGGCCGTGCAGCCTCTCCGTTCCGGCCAGGTCGAGATAGGCCTCGTCAATCGAGGCCATCTCGACCGTGGGCGAAAATTTCGCTAGGATTTCAGCGACGCGGTCGCTCCACTGCCCATAGAGATCATGATGGCCATCCAGAAAAACAGCCTGGGGGCAGAGTTTTGCCGCCGTCCGCAGTGGCATCGCCGAATGAATGCCGAAGCGGCGCGCTTCATAGCTTGCTGAGGAGACGATGCCACGCTGGTCGCGTTGCCCGCCGACGACGACGGGAAGGCCGCGCAAATCCGGCCGCGAAAGAAGTTCGACGGAGACAAAAAATGCGTCCATGTCAACGTGCAGGATTGCGGCGGACGATTCCGCCGGCTGGCTTGTCGCGCCGTCGTGCTTAGCCCGAAAATGTGCCAGCTTGGGCATGGCAGGCTTGGTGTGAGGTGGATTTTACCGCAGGGCGAACAGAAAGCGAAAATAATTCTCTCGAGATCGGCGCTAAATCAGTATATTAGAACCGCTCAGCAGCGATGACGCGGGGAATTCCGGCGAGATCGTTCGTGAGGCTCACTTTTGTCCAGCCAGAATCTGTCGCAAATATCTCGCGGACATGGTTCGCCGAGTCATGGCCGAGCTCAAGCACAAGAATTCCACCAGAGTGCAGAAGCGACCTAGCCTGCCCGATCAGGCGCGCATAGATTTCCACGCCTTTGGGCCCGGGGAAAAGCGCCACATTGGGTTCGTGGTCACGGACCTCCCGCGGGAGCAGGTTGGCGTCGTTACGTCCGATGTAGGGAGGATTGCTGACAATGAGATCGAAAAGCCGCGATTCGTGATTCGTGATTTGTGAATCGTGAAGAATGGCGGCAAGCAAATCAGATTCGAGGAAATGGATTCGGTCGGCGACACCGTAGCGTGCAGCGTTTCGTTTGGCTACGGCAAGCGCCTGCGCCGAAATATCGATGGCGAAGATTTCCGCGTGCGGCAATTCATGCGCCAGGGCGACGGCGAGACAGCCCGAACCTGTGCCGACATCAGCGATACGCAGTGGCGGGCTCGGCGCGCCCGTCTGGAGATTAATCCTGATGCCGCGCGGGCCCAACCGTTCGAGCGCGACTGCGACGATATGCTCGGTCTCCGGTCGAGGGATGAGCACGGCGGGTGTGACCTCGAACTCGAGGCCCCAAAATTCCTGTTTGCCCGTGAGATATTGCGTCGGCTCGCCGGCCGCGCGGCGCGCGAGCAGAGCAAAATATTTTTCTGCGGCGGCGGGATCGAGCAGGTCTTCCGGGTGCGTGTAGAGCCAAGTGCGGTCGCGCCCGAGCGCGTGCATCAGCAGAAGTTCGGCGGCAAGCGTGTACGATGGAACGTTCGCCCCGCGCAAAAGCGCCATGCCTTCTTTCAGCGCTGCGCGGACATCCCCGGGACTAAACGTAGTGAAACTTCCCATGTTTGCCAGGAAGAAGTTCTCCGCTCGTCTCACGGCCTCAGTATCAGGCCGCGTCTTCACCGAGTTGGTCGTTTAGCCGCTCGGATTCAAAGTGCGTGACCAGCGCATCCACGAGCGGCCCAAGCTTTCCGTCCATTGCTTCGGTCAACTGATGGAGCGTGAAACCGATGCGATGGTCGGTGATGCGATTCTGCGGAAAATTGTACGTGCGGATTTTTTCTGAGCGATCACCCGTCTTGATCTGCCCGCGGCGTTCGGCGGCAAGCGCGGCGTGCTGCTTCTCCTGTTCCATTTCATAGAGCCGCGAGCGCAGTACGCGCATCGCCTTGGCGCGATTCTTGATCTGCGATTTCTCATCCTGCTGCGAAACCACTAGCCCACTGGGAATATGCGTGATGCGCACAGCGGAGTAAGTGGTGTTCACGGATTGCCCGCCGGGACCGGAAGAGCAGAACGTATCAATGCGAAGGTCTTTCGCCTCGATCTTGATGTCAATCTCTTCTGCTTCGGGCAGCACCGCGACCGTAGCGGCGGAGGTGTGGATGCGGCCCTGCTGCTCGGTGGCCGGCACGCGCTGGACGCGGTGCACGCCGCTTTCGTATTTCAGCTTCGAATATACTTTCTTGCCTTGAATCGCGGCGACGATTTCCTTCAGGCCGCCCTTCGTGGAAGGCGAGCTTTCGAGCACTTCCACGCGCCAGCCCTGTGATTCCGCGTAGCGCGAGTACATCCGGAAAAGCTCGGCGGCAAAAAGCGCCGCTTCATCGCCGCCGGTTCCGGCGCGGATTTCAACGATCACGTTCTTCTCGTCGTTTGGATCCTTGGGGATCAGCAGCACTTTAACTTCCTTTTCGACGGCTTCGAGCCGCGCTTCGAGCGCGCGCAGCTCGTCCTGCGCCATCTGCTTCATCTCTGCGTCGTCCGACTCGGTGAGCAACTGCTTCGACTCTTCGATGCCTTTCGCGATCTCTTTCCACTCACGGTGCTTGGCGACAATTTCGCCCAGCTCTGAATGCGTCTTGGCAACCTTCTGGTAGCGCGCAGAGTCGTCATGAACCTCCGGCGAGGAAAGTTCGCGCGTCATTTCCTCGTATCGCTCTTCAATTTGCTGCAGCTTTTCAAACAGCGTCAAACTCGCCATGGCTTTGCCTCAAAACAACAGAAAACGGAAAAAGGGGATCGGAAAATGGATGAACTTCAGCAAGAACATCGCCCCGAAGGGGCGGTAGAGGAAGCGCTAATAAAATGCGGAATACATTGCAGTCACAATACTAAGCAGCATAATCGCATTCCCCAATGCTGTCAAACACGGGAGTTATCTCGTCCGTTGAGAAACGTCACGGCCGTATTCCCAGCAAGGCGAATTCGAACGCGAATCCTATCGAAGATGCACGAGGTCGAATGTTGTCTCGATGTTTTGATCATCCGGGGTGTGAACTTTGACAGTCACATCGTCATAAGGATCGAGTTTATCGGTATCGTACTGCAATTCAATGATCGCGCCGGAGATCTGATAGATGTTCGCGACCGCGTCGGAGTAAAGCAGATAGACCTGCGTAGCCTTCCAGGGAATCTTTTTACCTTGAATAAGTTGGATATCAAAGTCCCTTTGAAAATCCGGCATCGGCACGCCCGGCGCGCGTGGATTCCAAGGAGGCGGGCCAGGATACGTGTCTGTCATGTCCACCCCCACGCGCACGATGAAGGGGAAGGCCTTGTCCGCAAGTTCCTGTTCAGCGCGCTGAGTGTCACCGTTCAGAGAGGTTTCGCCTAACTCGACCACCTGGCCATAGGGCGTCTCGATACTGATTACTGCGACATGTGGACCTGTCTCCGGCATGGGGAATCTGTGACTGTACCTGGCGAAATATTCAGCCGTTCTAAAATCATTCCGCTTGCCGAGCATGAATGCATCACGGATGGCCGAGGACGACAAGGGATGCTCGAACGCTAAAACAGGGAAAGCAACGGCTGCGGCCAGGAACAAAACGATGAGCCTGATGCGATTGCGGATTAGCATTGGCGCCTTTCGGTGCTTACTTATCATGTTAGACGCCAGAGCAATCGGCGGCGCTACTGAATCTCAATCCGTAATGCTGCTCAAGAATGGATAGTGGTCGGCCGCGCCCATGAAGAAGAGCATGGGAAACGACAGCCAGAATCCGACGCGCGATGCGATGTAGCCCCAGCGAGCGAGTCTCTCCGCTTCGGGTGGCATGGGCGTGCCGTGTTCCACGTTTTGGCGCGTCCATTCGATCAACCGTTTCTGGACACGCCAGACGACTCCCCAGGTGTTGAGCAGCATGAGGAAGCCGATCCCACCCCCGACGCTGATCGAAAGATGGCTGTTCGATGATTGTCCGTTGGCATTCAGATCGAGCACGACGTAAGACGCTGCAATCACGATTACGGCGATGGACATCGTGCGTACCCAGGGATTGTCGCGTATTCCCTTGCCCGGCAGTTGAAACGGATAAATCAATCCGTAGGCAACGAACCAAACCAGCAGCCATTCGCCGAACCAGCGCAGTGCGAGCCTGTTGTTACCGGCATTCTGCGCGTCCGCGGCGAGGATCATCCAGAAGTAGCGCATGCCGGCGATCACTGTCACAAGCGCGGACCAGCGGAACCATCCCATGGCGCGCGACATCAATACGGGATAAAGCTTGCCGCGCACCGATGCGTCGAGCTGCTTCATCGTAGGGAAACCGACCAAATTGAAGAAATAGAGCAAACCGATCCAGATGATTCCGAAGATGAAGTGAATCCAGCGAAGCATAATCTGTTCGGTTGCGATGGCATTCTGCGGAAAACTGATTTGCGGGATCGGCACAGACCACATCGAATGAAACAAGATGGCCATAAAACCTCCTTCAATGGGCCCGACCACAACTTACAGGAAATCAAAACGAAAGGTCAACGAAGGGCCCTTGCAACGCGAGGCGCGCCAGTGCCCAACGTGCGTGCTCCGCAATCAGTGCGTCATCCGCGTCGGCCAAACGACTCAATTGCAGTGTGACGTGCCTGTAGGCATCCGAATCGCGCGTGATTTTAGAATTCCCCAGCGCGACGCAGGCGTTGCGCACAAGGCCTCTCCATTTGGCGCGCTTCACCGCGCTGCCCCGAAAAATCTCGCTGAAATCTCTCTGCGTGAGCGAAGCTAGCCATTCAAGCTCCGGCAAAAACAGCGAATGTCCATTTTCAAATTTCTCTTTTCCATTTTCATTGTGTGTTGAGAACTGCCGCGGCTGAAATGCAGCCATCTGACTCGCCGGCGCTTTGCGATTCCAGGGGCACACGTCCTGGCAAATGTCGCAACCGATTACGGCGCGTCCAATCCCGGGGCGCAATTCTTCCGGAATCGCGCCGCGAAGTTCGATCGTGAGATAAGAAACGCAACGCCGCGCGTCGAGCAAGTATGGCTCGGCAAACGCCTGCGTCGGACAGGCATCGAGGCACAGCCGGCAATTCCCACATAGATCGGCGGCAGGCGGCTCACCTGGCGCGAGCGTGGGCTCGAGTTCAAGTGTCGTGACGATGACGCCTAGAAATAGCCACGACCCGAGCTGTTCGTTGATGAGGCACGTATTTTTCGCGAGCCAGCCAAGCCCGGCGTATTTCGCGGCTACCCGTTCAACCACCGGTCCAGTATCAACGTACGCGCGTGCCTCAAAGGCCTCAGTGAATTGCGCGCGCATCGCCGCGAGGAGCGTTTCCAATTTTTCGCCGAGCACATCGTGGTAATCGTCGCCCCAGGCGTAGCGTGAGATCCAGCCGCGAGGTGAATCAGCTCCGTTGGTTGCAGGCAGTTCTGTCGAATATGGCCGCTCCGTGTTGTAATTCAGCGCGACGACGATCAAGCTGCGTGCGCCCGCCAACACGCGCCGAGGGTCCTCGCGTCGCGGGTCGTGCAGATAATCCATCTCGCCCGCGTACCCTCGCTCGAGCCATTCCGGCAGGCGCGCCAATTCCGCAAGCGCATCCACTGGCGCGACGCCGCAAAGATCAAATCCAACGTGGCGCGCCCGCTCGCAGATCCATCGTGTTCGCTCCGCCGCTGTCATGTCTTCATCATGCCTCATCATGCTTCTAGGGGCCACCCGGCGAAACCCGCGTATTCATTGGCCTATGTCTTCATCGGCTGCTACAATGCACGCCCATGGCAGACTGGCGGCAAATCCAGGCGCGCATCCGCAAAGCAAAAAACGCTCCCGACGCGCATGCAAGACTTTCTGAACTTTTCCAGCGCACGCGCGACGCGATGGTCGCGTGGGAGCTTGCCCTGATCGAAGAAAAAGCCGAGCGCACCGCCGAAGCCGCTCAGTGGTACACGATCGCCGCACAGCGATTCCGTCGCGCCGAGTGGAAGAAAAAAGCCGAAGAAGCGCTCACGAGATTGGGAATTGCAATGCCCGCTCCCGGTGATCCGCCCGCGGAAGAGCCGCGCGGCATGGCGCCGGAGGAAACTGAGCACGAGCCCTTCCCTCTAGCCCTCGGCGAAATTCCTCATATTCCCGCCGCCACCGCGAGAATTCAGCGCTCCGAATCGCAAGGCGAATCACAGATAGAGGCCAGCGGGTCTGCCGACTCTGGCGACGCAGGAAAAAAGAAACGCCGCCGCGGGCGCCGCGGTGGACGAGGCCGCCGACGCAAGGGCGCTGCCGCACCGCCATCACTTCCGTCGCAGGCTTTCGCGGAAACGAGCGCGCCGCCGCGCGAGACTCAATCGCGGGCTCACGTCGCCCGCATGGAATCTCCGGCGCGCATGCCGTCACCAACATTTACGGCTCCGGAGCCGCCGCGCCGTGTCCATGTTGAGCCGCCCGAACCGACGCTTCCATCCGAGCGCACTGCGCATGGTCGCGCGGGAGACCCGGCGCTCGCTTCGCGGCTCGTTCATCTCGAATCCATGTTGCGCCGCCTGGTTTCGAGCCCACTCCATCGCCTCGACGAAGCGGACGAGGCTCCCGCAGGCCCTGGCGTCTTCCTTGTCTCCGATTCCGATCAGATCACTTCGTATTATGTGGAAGCGTGCCAAACACTTCGCGTGGGCCTTGGCAACCTTGTGCGCGGCGGACGCGGCAGTGGTGGCAGCAAAGGCAGCCGTGGCGGACGCGGCGGCTATTCCTCCGACAGTGGCTTGAAAGCAAAACTGGCCGAACACCTTGAGATCAGTGAAGCGAAGGTCAGCCAATATTTGAAAGACCACTGCGTTGTCCGCTGGATACAACTCGACGACGATGCTCCGCTTTTGGCTCATTTTGCCATCGCCGTCCTCCGCACACCGCTGAACATGGAGTGAGTCTCGATGGAGGGCCGCCTTACTGTCGCCTGATATCTCCCAAACACCTTAGGAGAAAGGGCTTCCGCCGTTTTCCTGCCCGCCCCATTGGCTGCGTCCAGACGCCGTTCACCCCCCCAATTGCACCTTTGGGCGCACATCGGTAGACGACGGCCTATAAACCCGGCAAACTTTGGTACTGTAACCAGTTACGGGTGTTCGTCTACCCGGCGGGGTCAGGCTCTCGGGGGACTCAGCAGTAGCAACTCGAAAGGGAGAGGTGGAGGATTATGCCGAAGACAGTGGGCAACCAGCTTTGGAAATCATTCGACTGGGTGCTGTGCAAGTCAGCAGGGGTGGCCTTCGACTCGATTCAATATTTCAACAAGTACCGGCCAAACCCTTCCTTCACGCCGAAGTGGTCCGACAAGCCGATGCTGAAATCGTGGGAGAAGTCCAAGCCCACTCTCGGCTGGCCACGCACCACGGACTCACTGTGCCCGGATTGCGTAAGAGAAGCGCGCGACGCCATCATCAACGGCAAGAAAGATTGGACCGATCTCGTCCACGAGAAAGTGGGTGAAATCAAAGCGCAGATTATCGAGCGCGATGGCCAGGTCTGGATGGTGAAAGAATGCGCCATCCACGGCAAATATGAAGACTTGATGGCCGCCGATTCCAAATTCCTCGAGTGGATCGAAAAAAATTTCCCCGGGCGCGATATTCCCGCGCACAACGACGAAGACATGCACCGCCACGGCTCGAGCACTGTGCGCCACGGCCGCGGCTCGGTTCTCACCGTTGACCTAACCAATCGCTGCAACATGATGTGCGATCCCTGCTTTATGGACGCCAACCAAGTTGGTTACGTCCACGAATTGAGCTGGGAGGAAATTCAGGAAATTCTAGACAACGCGACGAAGATCAAGCCGCGCCGCCAGATGTCCGTGCAGTTTTCCGGCGGCGAGCCCACCATGCACCCCAGGTTCCTCGACGCGGTGCGTTACGCGCGCAAGGTTGGCTACAACAGCGTGCAGGCTGCCACCAACGGCATCGAGTTTGCCAAGAGCAAGGAGTTCTGCAAGAAAGCTTTCGAAGCCGGCATGCGCTACGCCTACTTGCAATTCGACGGCATTGGGAACGACGCGAACAGCCATCGCCAGGTCGGCAATCTTTTTGACGTGAAGCTCCGCGCCATTGAGAACATGCACGAGGCGGGAATTGACATCGTGCTGGTCACCACCATCGTCAACAACGTGAACAACGATCAGGTGGGGCCGATCGTCAAGTTCGCGATGGAAAATCCCAAGAAAATCTCATTCGTTTCGTTCCAGCCGGTTTCGTTTACCGGCCGCGACGAAGAAATCACTCCGGAACGCCGCATCCGCCAGCGCTACACGCTGTCGCATCTGGCGCAGGACGTCAGCGGGCAAGTTGGCAAGATCGAGCCCACACGCGACTGGTTCCCGATTTCGCTGATCAGCCCATTCGCCGATTTTGCTGACCTCGCGCACGGCCCCGAAGCGCAATGGGGTCAATTGTCCTGCGGCTGCCACCCGAATTGCGGCGTGGGCACGGCCCTAATGATCAACAAAGAAACCAAGGAATGGGCGCCGGTGCCGAAGTTCCTGGACGTGCCCACGCTAGTAAAGGACATTCAAGCCGTCAACGATTCGTCGCGCGGCAAGAAATTCTCCGGCATCATGGCCGCGCTTGCGCTGCTCAAGAGCTACCAGCCGTTTCAGGGCCCGCCCAGTTTGAAATTGAAAGATCTCTGGAAGAAATTCGACAAGACTTTCGCCGTAAAGGGCCAGGACGTCGCGAAAAAGGAATACGGCAGCGTCGGCCCGGACCGCACTCTCGAAGATGAAATGAAGCGCCGCCAGGATCCCTGGAACTTCATGTTCCTTGCAGGAATGTGGTTCCAGGATCTTTTCAACTACGATTTCCGCCGCACGGAAATGTGCATCATTCCGTACGCCACGCAGCAGGGGGAAATTTCCTTCTGCGCTTACAATACCGGCGTCGGCTGGCGCAAAATCATCGAGAACATGTACAAGAACGCGACTGTCGCGCAGTGGTACAAGGAGCACGGGAAGCACGAGATTTACGCCAAGGGCAAGAAGGTGGATCTCCTGCATTATGAGCACTCGTTGAAGATTGACGCCGAAGATGCCTCGCGTGTTCGCCACCTCGAGCACGACATCCCGCTGACTGCGGCCGAAGAAGACCGCGCACGCCGCAGGAAAGCGAACGAGGAAGCTGCCAAGGTCCGCAAGATCTACGAAGAACTCGTGCTGAAGAAGCCCCAGGAATCCGTCGTGCAAATCGGCACGGTTCAGCAGATCCAGATGGCGGTCCCGGGCGCGCCCGTGAAGCCGGTGCAAATTGCCCCGGCAAATGGCAATGGGAACGGCTATTCAAACGGCAATGGCAATGGCACGGCTCACACCGAAAAGGCCGAGCCTGCCGTCGCCGGCGACTAACACTCACCCATCTCCGCATCGTATCTCGCGCGCACAGCCCCGGCTTCGGCCGGGGCTGTTGCGTTTTAGGGCATCCATGTCGTTCACACAGCGAGCGAGAATTCGGTTAGAATTTCATCCTAGGAAACTTGAAGATGCCCATCTACGAATATCTTTGCGATGATTGCGGCGAGCGCTACGAGCGCATCGTCATGAACCAGAAGCAGACGATTACCTGCCCGAAATGCGCGAGCGCGAAACACACCATTCAACTTTCGGTTTTTGCCGCGCCATCGAACGGCGGCAAATCCTCCGCCGAGTCGTCTGCCTCTTCAGGTGGTGGGTGCGGATGCACACCTCGCGCATGCGGCTGCCACTAGCTGGTTTGATGGAGCTGTCGCTTACCGGCTGGCTGATGAGCGGTGCTGAGCGGCGAGCCAGGGAACGAGGGCAGGCTCGGTGAACGCTTTCTCCCACACGTAGTGCCCCACGCCCGGGTATTCCGTATATTTCGGCGCACCGCCCGCCTTGCGCAACGCCGCCACCCATTCCCGCGCATGCTCGACCGATGTGATTTCATCCGAGTCGCCTTGAAAAATCCACACCGGCACTTTCGCCACGCGCTCGATCGTCCACGGGTCACTGTAGCCGCAGAGCGCTACTGCCGCCGCAAATCTTCCTGGCGCGACGGCCAGTGTCATCCAAACCCCTTCGCCACCCATGGATTGCCCCGCGACGTACACACGATCGAGGTCGATGGGGTACTCCTTCTCGATCGCATCGAGAATTTCAAGCGCCAATCGAATTGATACCGGCGGCGTATTCGCATGGGGCCGCGCCCACATTTTGGTGTCTGATACTTGCGGTGCGAGCACGAATGCCGGAAATCTTGCCTGGTTCTCTGGCGTGGTCCAAATATGCGTGCCGAGATAATTGCTTGCGGAAATTTGCAGCAGATTATCCGAGCCGCGCGCCATCGCGTTGTGCAGCCAGAGCACAAGCGGATATTTCTTCGCGGGATTGTAATTCGGCGGCACAAACAGGCGGTATGGCATTGTTTCGCCCGTCGGGCTGTGGTACGACCGGGCGAGGAATCCCGCTTCGGGTGAGGACTGGCTCTGCGTCTCGCCGCGCGATGACGGGCAGAATAGAAAAAAGAGGGCCATTACGGCAGAAAATTGAATGGGCCAATTCTTCAAGAGCTCCCTCTGCTTTGCTTCACAGCTGGCTAGCGAGAATACTTCAGCGCGTAGGTGGGAGGTTCCATTTTCTGCTCGAGTCGTGGGTCGGCCACGGGTGTCCCGGGTTCGAGCCTCAAAGGAACGACACCGGCCCAAATCGGCAGTGAATAATCTTCCTCATCGTCCTTGGGAGGGCCGCTGCGAATTTTCGCAGAAACTTCGTCGAGCGGAAGAGCGAGCACAATTGTAGCCTTCATTTCAGCTTCGGTGGGCTGTCTGACATCATTCCAGCGCCCGCGGACAACATGCTCGGTGAACGCTTTGAGCGCCTCCAGTTTCTCCTCCCGCCGATCTACCAGCGTCGCCCGCCCCAGGATCACTACAGAACGGTAATTCATCGAGTGATGAAACGCCGAGCGCGCGAGCACCAGGCCATCCACCAGAGTCACCGTGACGCAAACCTGCACTCCTTCTGAAAGTGTCCGCAGCATGCGGCTCGCGGCTGAGCCGTGTACATAGAGCGTCTGGCCCACGCGTGCATAGCCGGTAGGGATCACGAATGGTTGCCCGTCCACAACAAATCCAACGTGGCAGAGAAATGCTTCATCCAGAATCCTAAAAACTGTTTCGGAATCATAGGCACCGCGGTTTGGCAGCCTTTTCACCTGCGTTCGCTCGGTCGGTACGAATTGGCTCATTTCTCCAGCCTAGTGCCCCGCAAACCCGGCCGCAAGAGCCAATCTGGCTGGGCACGCGCTACTCAAGAACCAAATCAGCAATTCGACACTAGCGGACGAAAAGGTGAGGATTTATTGCGACTGCTCAATCCATATCCAGAATGCGGTCGAAGGGGGTGCGCAGGAAGAAATATTCATTAATGGGACGGTCGTCCTGAAGCGCGGGCGTGGAGGGCGAGAGTGCAATTAGCTGGTCGAGTGCGATTGGTCTCGAGAGCACAAGTTCGAATTGGGCGGCGGGGGTCTTGGCGGGTCCCCATTCCATCATGTCAGCGATGGCGGGCGCGGGCATGCGCCTGAGCAATTCGTCCGCGGTACGACCAGGGATGGGGTGATCGCTCGCGAGGAAATGCCACCCCCAGCCCTCGACAGAATGGAATATGCGGACATACGGGAAGGAATTTTTCAGGGCGCGGGCGACTGAAGCCTGGATTTCGTTGTCGCCTTCGGGAAGCCATTGCTGGAGGATGCCACCGGGCTCGAGACGCTGCTTCGCCACGGCGTAGAAATCCTGGGAGTAAAGCAAGCTTGAGCCGGCGGTTTGAACGGGGGGCGGCGGATCAATGATGATGGCGTCGTATTTCGCGGGGGTGCGCTCGAGGTAGCGGCGGCCATCATCGATCAAGACGTGGGCGAGCGGGGATGCGAGAACCTGCGCGCCGTCGGGGTGGTAATAGGTGAAGAGCTTAGGAACACTGGGCACGAGTTCCACAGCCGTGGAGGTCATTCCCCAGGAAACGACGGAGCGGAATGTTGTGCCCATGCCGAAGCAGATGACGAGGGCGCCGCGCGGCTCGTGGTCGAGTGAGGCCAGGGTGAGGTGCGCCATCATTTTCGTGATGGGCGTCAATTGCGTCATCCCCTGGCCATTTACCAGCAGACGCCGGTCCATGCCAGTACCATGGGCGATCACCGTGGCGGTGGAATCGCGCAGGACTTTGCGGATGGAATATTGCGTTTCGTAGTCCTTTGTTAAGAAGAAAATTGCCAGGGCTCCGACAATGATGGTGCAGGCGAAAGCGTTTTGCCAAGACCGCAAGCGAGCGGCCCGACGGGGCGCTAGGGCCATGACAAACCAAGGAAGGACGAAGAACAGCATGGAGTAGTGTTCGCCCACCAACGGAAGCAAGAGGAAGCCTGAGACCAGGGGTCCGAGGATGCAGCCAAGGACGTTGACGGCATAGGCGCGGCCGGCGCGGTCGGGATCGCCTCCGGACGAGCGGTCAACGAGCATGGGCGTCAGAAAACCGATCATGCCCGAAACAGGCATTACGCCGAGAAAAACGCGCAGGACGTCCGGCAGCGGGACGCGGGTATCGGTCGTGAGGAGCGGAAGGAGTCCGAGGAGCGCGAGCGAAATCCAGGTGAGGAGGTTTTCGTTCGCGTGGCGGCGGCTCCAGAAGCGGTACGCCTGGGAGCCAGCATATGTGGCGAGGAGATAGGCTATGAGAATGAAGGCGAATGAATAGACGATCGGGCCGATGTAGGGAGTGTACAAACGGATCCAGATGATCTCCATCCCCATAGTCGCGAAGCCGGTGGTGAATAGAAGGAGGAGCGTGCTGAAGCGGCGGTCGAGAGTGACGGCGGGATCGAGTCCCAGGTCGGAAGCGGCCGCCCTGTGGCGTGATTGCGACTTGACCGCGACGGCAAGGGCAGCGGCGGTGATGGCTACATTTAGACTCGCGCCGATTCGGAGCGTGGCGTGAAAGCCGTACAGTTCGACAAAGAACAGCGGAACAAACGAACCGAGGACGGCGCCGAGGACGTTAGAGAGATAGAGGAAGCTGAAGGAGCGGCGGGCGTCGAAGCGGGAATCGGTGCGAATTGCAGACATCGCGAGGGGGATTGTGGCGCCCATGCAAGCACACCACGGGATAAGAGTGAGCGCAAGCCATGCGCCGGATGCGAAATAGTAGGTGGTGGATGACAACGCCGCGTGTGCGGCGGCGGATTCAAGCAGGCGATGGCCCCAGACCAATTGCACGGGAACGAGTAGGGCGGAAACACCAATGAAGAGTTCCGTGAATGCATAGAGGCGCAGCGGAGAGAATTTGATTTGGCCACCATAGCGGCAAACCAAAACTCCGGCAGCCCAGGAACCTGTGCCGAGGCCGGCCATAAACGTGGAGAGGACAATGGACACGAGTGCTGTGGTGACGCCGAATTGGGCCATGGACAGGCGCAGCCAGACGAGCTCGTAGAGAACACTGCAAAAACCGGAGATGAAGAAAAAGACGAAGAACCAAGACATTCCCACCGCCGCAAATCCATTTGCTGCTAAGTCGAGATCAGGCAGGAATGATTGGAACAGAGCGCGCCTGCGGATGTCAACGACAGCCGCAGCGCGCACTTCCTCAGTTTGTGCTGCCTGCTGATAGAATCGGAGGGATAGTTTGTCATTGAAAGGTGACGCGTGGCTGAGAAAAATGCGGTGTTCTCACCCGAACTGTTTCGGTTCTTCCGCCAATTGGGCCAGAACAACCAAAAGCCGTGGATGGACGAGAACCGCGACAGCTATCGGTCGCTCGTCGTCGAGCCATTTCGTGAGCTGCTCGGGCGCCTTACGCCTGCGGCTCAAAAATTGAATCCGCAATTCGTTGCCAGTGGCCGGGTGGGCGAGAATTTTTCGCGCATCAATCGCGACATTCGCTTTGCGAAAGATAAGTCTCCCTACCGTACCCAAATGTATCTCTACTTTGCCGGTCCGGAAAACGAGGGCGGCCAAATCTACGCGGGGATTTCCGCGGAGACGGTGACGGCTGGGTTTCGCATCTATAGCGACAGCCGCACATCGCCACTCGTCCAGATTGCGCGACCCCGCGCACAGGCAAATGCGAAATGGCTCGAAAGGCAGCAAAAGCGGCTTGGCAAGAGGTACGAAAGCTATTGGTACTCAACCGAAAAGGGCGAATGGACGAAGCGCCGAGGCTGGCCGATCAAACCGGATGATTGGAAGAAGTTGCAGGCATGGGTGGTGCGCAGAAAATTGTCACCAACGGCCGCGACGCGACGGGGATTCGAAAACGAAGTCGCAAAGACTTTCCGTGATGTGTACCCTCTCTACAAATTCACCTCTTCCCCAAAATGGAAGCCCTAACTCAAAAGGAGAGATCTGTATGGCAATGAGCCGAGAGCAGGCGCGCACCGAGCACACATCAAGAGTGGGCCACGATCAATTCAGTGAGACAATTTACGGTCTCGTTTGCGCCGCGTGCCACAACTACATACTCATCGACCGTACTAACTGTCCGCCCTCGTGCCGCGAACACGAATCATGCCGCAACGCTTATTCCTAGAAAAAGTTTGAAACGCGGGCGCTCATCTCGTGCGATTGCGCGCGGTATCGGGCGGGGCAAAACGGGGCTAAAATCTTCTTTTGAGTTCCCGGCTACGAGGACGAGCAGTCATGTCAGTAGGGATTCGCAGCACGGCAGTGGCGCGGGTGATTTTTTTGACTTTCATGATGTGTGCTTCCGTCGCTTGGGTCCAGGCGCAGGAGCCCGTGCCCGCAGGTTCTCCCCCGCCCGATTCCGAGCCGGTGCTTACACACCGGCCAGCAAAGACGGAAAAACCACTCACACCTGAAACAGTCGCTCTCAGAGTACCCAAAGGCACTCCGATCCAGATCGTACTCGACAACGAAGTCCACGTGGAAAAAGTTGGGCAGGCCATCCATGGCCGCGTTGTCGAACCTGTGTATGCGTTCGACAAAATTGTCCTGCCCGTGGGAACAGAAGTGTCGGGCCAAATTACAAAGCTCGACAGCGTTTCCGGAGGGCGGCGCACTCTCGATGCCCTGGATGCTGATTTCACGCCGGCCCGCAAAGTCTACGTTGAATTCAGCGAACTCCTCCTTGCCGGTGGGCAGCGAATTCCAATCCGGACCGTCGTCACGCCAGGATCGGGCGAGGTGATCCAATTTGTGTTGTCGGCCGATGACAAGAAGAAAGGCTTGAAGGACACCGCGGCGGAGAAGGCCAAGCAAGCCAAAGAAGAAGCCAAGCGAGAGTGGGACGCCGCGATGAAACAGGTTCGTGAGCCCGGAAAAATGCACAAGCTCGAAAGAATCGCCGTCGCTCAATTGCCCATCCACCCGCAATATGTTGACGCCGGAACTATATATTTCGCCGAATTGCAGGAGCCGCTCGATTTTGGCACCGAACCGTTGTCGCCCGAGATGGCCGCTGCAATTAGCGCGCCGCCGCCAGCCGGCAGCGTTGTGCATGCGCGTCTAGTGACTGGGCTAACTTCGGCGACGGCGCAAAAAGGTGATGATGTCGAGGCAATTCTCTCCCGGCCGCTGTTTGAAGGAAATCGACTGGTCCTCCCGCAGGGAACCCTCCTGAAAGGTTCGGTGATACAGGTTCGCCCTGCGCGCTACCTCAGTCGCAACGGGCAGTTGCGGATGGTATTCCATGACCTCATCTTGCCGGATGGGCTTGAGCAGAAAGTGGACGCCATCCTTGAAGGCGTCCAAGCAGGCAGGGACCAGAATTTGAGTTTGGATTCAGAGGGCGGCGCGGAAGCCACACCTTCAAAAACAAGATTCCTGGCGACCACTGTTGCTGTGGGCCTGGGCACCATTTCATTTCTCGGAGACACCTTTGGTGACACCGGCCCTCGGGTAGCAGGTGGCGCGGGAGGTTACAAGCTGATTGGGATCGCCTTGGGTGCGTCCATTCATTCCCAGCAATTCGGGATGGCTATGGGCGCTTATGGCGGGTGTAGGTCAATCTACATTCATTTCGTTGCTCGAGGCCATGAAGTGGTCTTCCCGAAAAATACCGCGATGGAAATCGGGATCAGCACCCGGACTGAAGCCATTCCAAAACCAGGCGATGTCACCCCTGTGCAACAATGAACGCCCCTGTTTAGCCCGAACGCTGCGAATTCCCGTGAGAAGGGGATAGTGTTCGTTGACGGGAGTGCGCCGGAACCCATATAATGGGGGTTTCTCAATCGCATCGGGAGGCAGTATGTACGCCGTTATTCGGAGTGGGGGAAAGCAGTACCGCGTCGAGCCGGGCGAGACCATTCGGGTCGAACTGCTCGAAGGTAAAGTCGGCGGCAAAGTGACGTTTGAGGACGTCATCGCCGTCCGCACGGACGACAAGAAATTCATGTCCGGCGCGCAGGCCGCCAAGGCCAAAGTCACGGGCAAAATCGTTTCGCAGGGCCGCGGTGAGAAACTCAAGGTCTTGAAATTCAAGACTGGCGGGCAATACAAAATCCAGCGCGGCCACCGGCAGGGATACACCGCCGTGCAGGTCAGCGAAATTCAAATTCCATAGAGGGCGGCAATGGCACACAAAAAAGGCGGCGGGTCATCTACAAACGGACGCGACTCGCAGGGGCAGCGGCTCGGAGTCAAGAGATTTGGCGGGCAAGTGGTGACCGGCGGGAGTATCCTGGTCCGGCAACGTGGCACGCGCTACAAGGCAGGGAAAAATGTCGGGCGCGCGAAGGATGATAGCTTGTTTGCACTGATTAACGGCGTGGTTCGCTTTGAGGACAAGGGCGAACTCGGGAAATTCATAAATGTGCTGACTGCGGAAGAAGCCGCCGCCGCCTTCGAGAAAAAGGCTGCTGCAACGGCTGCGAACTGAAGATCGTGAGTCCACTTACGCGCCTCGATTCCCCGGGGCGCGTATTTTTTTTTTACCACTCAATCCGGGCGTATGCTTCCTACGAAGTCTCTCTCTGATCGAGTGACCTGTGTTTGTTGACGAAGCCAAAATATCGGTGAAGGGCGGCGACGGCGGCAATGGCTGCGTCGCATTCCGCAGGGAGAAGTACGTCCCGCGGGGCGGCCCCGCGGGCGGCGACGGCGGGCATGGCGGCGACATCTGGCTGGAAGCAAACATCCACGACAACACGCTGCTGCGCTACCGTTACAATCGCGAATTCCGGGCCACTCGGGGCGGCCATGGCGAAGGCTCCAATTGCCACGGAAAATCTGGTGGCGGCACGGTTCTTGCGGTCCCGGTTGGAACCGTTGTGTTCGATGCCGACTCGGGCGAGCAGCTTTTCGATTTCACAGAAGCAGGGCAACGTTTCCGCGCGGCCCGCGGCGGGCGCGGCGGCCGAGGCAATGGAAATCCCCATTTCGTCCGTCCCTGGCATCAGGCACCCCGCGAACATGAAGACGGTCGGCCGGGTGAGGAGCGGAATCTTCGGCTTGAATTGAAATTGCTCGCGGATGTGGGGCTTGTAGGCTATCCGAACGCGGGGAAATCCACGTTGATCTCGCGCATTTCCGCAGCCCGCCCCAAAATTGCGGCTTATCCTTTCACCACGCTCGAGCCGCATCTCGGAGTCGTTTCCGCGGATCTTGGCGCTGCTCCTGGCCAAGGAAGGGTGTTTGTCGTCGCCGATGTCCCCGGTTTGATCGAAGGCGCACACGAGGGCGCGGGATTGGGCACTCGTTTTCTGAAACATCTGGAGCGCACGAGGCTGATCGCGCATCTGGTGGATACCAGCGACGCGAATGACCGCGATCCAATTCGTGACTTCGAAATCATCGAGCACGAACTCGCGTCGTTCAGTCCCGCACTCGCGGAGAAGCCGATGATTGTGGTCGCGACGAAGCTCGATGCCACTTCGAACCGCGATCACCTCGAAGAATTGCGCGCGTTTGCCACGAAACGCGGCCTCGAGTTTCATGCCGTTTCTTCCGCAAGCGGCGAGGGCATCCCCGAACTTGTTCGCGCGATGGCCGACGCCCTCGACCAGATTCCGAAGCCGACCGCCGTCCCCGATGCACGAAACGCATTCATCCCAGACGGCGCACACGAACCCGAAAAGGCAACTGCATTGCCGACTCCGGAAAATGATCCTGCTTCAGCCCCGCAGCGGGAGGAACGTTGACGTCGCACGTGGCGCATAAGCCCCATGGGCATCACCGATCGGTGGCTCTGTTTGGCGGCACGTTCGATCCTGTCCACGCGGGTCATATCGCGGTTGCCCAGGCGGCACAAAAGCGGTTCCACCTCGACGCAATTTATTTTATTCCGTCGTCGCGCCCGCCTCACAAGACGAAGCCAGCGCTGACGCCTTTCGTGCATCGCTATGCCATGGTCGCGCTCGCTTGCGCGGATCATCACGGAATATTTCCTTCCCTTGCGGAGGGGCCCGTGGATGGAGGCGTGCCGCACGTTTTCTACACTATTGACACGGTGAAGCGGTTTCACCGGGAGCATCCAAACGATCATCTTTATTTCATCCTGGGCGCAGATCAATTTCTCGAGATACCAACGTGGAAGAGCTATGAGGCGCTCCTCGATTCTTGCGACTTCATCATCGCCAGCCGCCCGGGGTTCCGGCTGGACGCTCTGCGGCTGGTGGTGCCGCCCGAAAAATTCGCGCGCGCCACGTCGCACGATCCGCACAAAATTGTTCTGAGGAAATCTGTGGTGCATTTACTCACAACAGTATCGAGCCACGTCTCCTCTACGGAAGTGCGCCACCGGCTCGAGCGGCACCAATCGATCCACGGGCTTGTGCCGGCGCGCGTAGAGGAATACATTCTCGGGCAGGCCCTGTACCGGTGACGCTCAACTCTCTCCGTTCCGAAATTCGCTGGGCCGTGGAAGCGGCTCAGGAGAAGCAGGCTGTAGATATCACCGTACTGAAGCTTGCCGGCACGGGAGCGTTTGCGGAATATTTCCTGCTTTGTTCCGGGCAAAGCCATCCCCAGATCCAAGCAATCGGCGAGGCCATCGAAGAGCAGCTACGGCGGCACGGGGTGCGCCTGGCACATCGAGAAGGAAAATCCGGCGCGGAGTGGTTGTTGCTGGACTATCGCGATTTCGTAGTGCACATTTTCAGCGAACGCGCACGGCAGTATTACGACCTCGAAAGGCTTTGGCGCACCGCCGAGCGCTTGGATTTCCCAGCGCCCACTCACCCCCCGGAATCGAGGGGCGAGCCTGAGACGGGCGCAGCGCGACGATGAGCACGGCAATCATTACCTGGGTAGCAGTCGATCCCGCCTCATGCCACGTGCTTGAACTCGCCGAAAAGCTTGCCGGCACTTCCACCACGCTGCTCATCACCGGCGAAAGCGGTACCGGTAAGGATCAACTCGCGCGATGGATTCACGAGCACGGCCCCCGACATGATGCTCCGTTTCTGAAAATTGATTGTGCGAGCCTGCCGGCGGAGCTTGTGGAATCCGAATTGTTCGGTCACGAGCGCGGCGCGTTCACGGGCGCAGTCGCACGCAAACCGGGCAGGCTGGAAATGGCCGAGGGTGGAACAATCGTGCTGGATGAAGTCGCGGCCCTCGCTCCGGGAATGCAGGCGAAGCTGTTGCGCGTCCTGGAAGAGCGGACCTTTGAAAGGCTGGGCGGAACAGAAATGTTGCGAGTTGACGGGCGGCTGATGGCGTTGACCAACACCGACCTGAATAAAGCGGTGGCGGAGGGACGCTTCCGCGAAGATCTTTTTTTTCGATTGAATGTGCTGGGCATCGCAGTCCCGCCTCTGCGCCAGCGCCGCGGCGATATTCCCGCGCTGATTTTGCACTTTCTTGCGCGACTCGGGCCAGTCCATGGAAAGCCTGACGCCACGCTCGACCCTACGGCGCAACGATTGCTTGAATCCTACGCGTGGCCCGGGAATGTTCGCGAACTGAAAAATGCAATCGAACATGCACTCGTATTTGCGAAGGGGTCTCTGCTCACGGCGCAGGATTTTCCGGAAATTGTGAGCGCCACAGGGAATGCAGGCGGGGCGGCGGGTCCGTTGCGCTCAATCGAAGACCTTGAGCGCGACGCCATCAAAGCGACGCTCGAAGGAACCCATTACAAGATTGGGCGCGCAGCGGAAATTCTGGGCATCAGCCGGAAGACGCTGCTCGAGAAACGCAAGAAATACGGCCTGATTTAAGACTGCCTCGACGACTCCACCATGAAGATTCATCTCGTCATGCTTGGAAAGATGCGCCGCAAGGAAGCCAGCGCGTTGTTCGAGGATTACGCCGGCCGCATCCGGCATTATGCTGAAGTGGAAGTGAGTGAGTTGCGGGATGCTGGCCCGGCGGCTCTGCGAAAGCTGAAGCTCGAGCCCAGCGCAGCAGTAGTTCTTTTGGATGCGGCCGGTAAACAGCTCACGTCGCAGCAGTTCGCGCGATGGCTGGGAGATTTGCGGGATCGCGGGGCGCGTGAGCTGGTTTTTCTGTGTGGCGACTCAGACGGTTTTCCCGACGAGCTGCGCGCCAGCGCGAAGCAGAAGATTTCGCTTTCGATGCTGACGATGCCGCACGAATTTGCCCGCGTCGTTCTGGCGGAACAGATTTATCGCGCGTTCGCGATTCTGGCGGGCCACCCCTATCCGAAATAGCCGCACTTCTGCAAGAATATCGGAACCATGATGATTAAGATTTCACATGACGCAGGCGCCCCCACCGCTTCCGTGGAGCTGATGATTACGCGGTCGTTGCCGGATTACGACCTCGAGGAAGTGGAAGCGCCCATCCCGCGGGACGTGGACCCAATGCTCGCGTCGCAGGGATTCAAAGACTTGCTGGATGAGGCGCGGGGAATTCTGGACCGCGAATTGGCGGGTGGGGCGCTTGAGATCGCGCAGCTTACCGGCGCGATCTGCCACGACAAGTCGGTGCACCGGCCGGGCATCTGGCTCGTGCTGCGCGAGTACGGCGCGAAGGGCGAGATGTCGGAACCAGCGCGACGACAGGTGGCAGCGCTGGCTGAAAAACTGCAGGGTTCTTTGGGCCTTTCGTGAAACCGGACCAAGAAAGTAGCTCTATCGCAGAGGCGCAGCCGTCGCAGAGAAAATCCAGCCCTCGCGATATTCTGCTCAGCGTACTCCGCGCCTCCACGGTGAGTGCTTTCGCTCCGGACCACAAACTCAGCCCTTACTTTTTTTCTGCGAAGGTGATCGATGCCCGCGTGGTTTCCCAGTCGAGGTGCATGGTGCACTTGCCACTCGCATGTTCGAAGGCGATCGTGAAATTCTCGACGGGCGAGGGCAGCTTCGAGACTTTCATATCCAGGCGCGCAAAATCATCCACTTCGCCGGGATAGGGTATTCCCCATTCGCCGGTTTTTTTGCTGATGATCATTGTCCATTTGTCTGCGGTCGGGAGTGTGAAGATGGTGTAGCTGCCGGCGGGGATCGTCTTGCCGCCAGCAGTCAGGTCCGCAGTGGTGACAAACGTAGTCGCCTCGTTCGCGCCCGCGCGCCACACTTTTCCGAACGGGACAAGGTCACCAAAAATCTTGCGGCCCTTCATCCGCGGGCTGGAGTAGTCCACGGTGATGGTCGTGCCGCAATTGGCTTTTGCCGGGGGACTGGGACGCTTGCTCTTGTCCTGCTGAGCCAACGCGGATGTGGCCAGTAAAGCGACGCCCACTAGAAGGGCAAGAATGCTGCCAACGCGTTTCTGCATATTTTTCTCCTTGTTGTGATTGGTTGCACCCCTTAGACGCAGGCCAACCGCTGCACGATAGCGTAATTCTAGCCGAGTCCATCATGACATGTGAACCTCTCCGCTACTTCTTGACGTTTCGCCGGGGTGCGGCCACACTTGTAAATTGTCTTTGCGGGGCGCGAGTGGATGCCTGAGGGTAAGGGACTTCTGATTGTTTACACCGGACCGGGCAAGGGCAAGACGACTTGCGCGCTGGGCACGGCGTTTCGCGCCGTGGGGCAGGGGTTGCGAGTTCTGATGGTGCAGTTCATCAAGGGCTCGTGGCACTATGGCGAGCTAGACGCTGCAAAGATGCTCGGTGACGACAAATTTGCAATTCGCCCCATGGGCCGCGGTTTCGTCAAGGTGGGCGGCGCCGATACGGACCCAGAAGACGTACGGATGTGCGAGCTGGCTTGGGAGTACGGACTCGAGCAGATCTACAGCGAGAAATATGATCTCGTGGTGCTGGATGAGATCAATTACGTGATCAGCTACAAGATGTTGGACGCGGATCGCGTGGTGGAAGCGCTTCAAGAGCGTCCCGAGCGGGTGCACGTGATTTGCACAGGGCGGAACGCGCATCCAAAACTAGTGGAAGCGGCCGATCTGGTCACGGAAATGCGGGAAGTGAAGCACCCGTACACGAAGGGGATCCTCGCGCAACGAGGAATCGACTACTAGCTATGGCCTGGTTCAAGCGGGACAAAAAGCCGATTGAAAATCCCACGCCGATCGAGGAGAGGCGCGTCCGCACGGAAGGCATGTGGACGAAGTGCAGCTCCTGCCGCGCCATCATCTGGAAAAAAGATCTCGAAGCCAATTGGGAAGTCTGTCCGAAATGCGAGCATCACTTCCGGCTGGGCGCACGGCGGCGGCTCGAGCTGCTGCTGGATGACGAGCAGTACATCGAGCACGATGCCGATTTGGCTTCGAGCGATCCTCTCAAGTTTTCGGACACCAAGCCTTACGCCCAGCGTTTGAGAGATGCGCAACATAAGCTGGGGATGAAGGACGCGATCCTGACGGTCGAAGGGCGCATGAACGGGCGTCCGGTGGTCTGCTGCTCGATGGAATTTGGATTCATCGGTGGCTCGATGGGCGCGGTGGTGGGCGAAAAGGTGGCGCGGGCGATCGAGCGTTCACTGGCGCAAAACGTGCCGCTGATTGTGGTGTCCTGTTCCGGTGGCGCGCGCATGATGGAAGGTGCCGTCAGCCTGATGCAGCTTGCGAAAGTCTCGGCAGCGCTGGGACGGTTGGACGAAGCGCGCATACCATTCATTTCCCTTCTTACGGACCCGACGACGGGTGGTGTTACGGCCAGCTATGCGATGCTGGGCGATCTGAATATCGCCGAGCCAGGCGCGCTGATCGGATTTGCCGGGCCCCGGGTGATTGAGCAGACCATCCGCCAGAAGTTGCCCGATGGATTTCAAACCGCAGAATTTCTCCTCGAGCACGGCTTCCTCGATGCCGTGGTGCCCCGCAAAGAATTGAAGCCCTACATCGGCCAGGCGCTCGATTTTTTCCTGGGATAGCCTCAGCGCAACGAATAAGGAGCCACCCACGGCGAGATGAATTACGAAGAATCCGTCCGGTCTCTTATGGCTCTCGGGAAGGAACTGGCGGCGCCGCAGCAGGCGCGCGTCCAGAAATTTGGCCTTGCTAACATCACGATTCTTTCCGCGGAGCTGGGTAATCCGCACGCGCGAATCCCATGCGTTCACATTGCCGGGACAAACGGCAAAGGCTCCACGGCAGCCATGCTCGAATCCATCCTGCGCGCCGGGGGCCTGCGCACCGGCCTTTACACTTCACCGCATCTCGAGCGGATCAACGAGCGCATCCGAATCAACGGGGCCGACATACCGGATTCGGATTTTGCCGGCGGGTGGACGCGTGTGAGCACTTCGGTTGAATCATTGATCGCATCTGGAAAACTCCCCGCGCACCCGACGTACTTCGAATGCCTGACAGCGATGGCGTTTCTCGTGTTTTCAGAGCAGCGTGTGGATTTCGCAGTCTATGAAGTGGGGCTCGGCGGACGACTGGATGCGACCAACATCGTGAATCCTGAAGTGGCCGTCATCACACCGGTTGATTTCGATCACGAGAATTTCCTGGGCCATTCGATTGAAGAGATCGCGGGCGAGAAAGCGGGAATCATCAAGCGCGGCGGCTGTGTGGTCAGTTCGAGCGAACGCCCGGAAGCAAAAGCCGTGATTGCGCGGCGTTGCGTTGAGATCGGCGCAAAGCTGATTGAGGTAGACCGCGCGTGGCAAGTTGAAAACGCCCATGTAACGGACGGCTGTTATCGCGCTATTGCCATTTCCAAGGATTCAAACCAGAAGATCGCAGTTGAGCCATCGCTGGCTGGCCGCTTCCAGATCCGCAACGCGCTGGCAGCCGCTACCGCCGCCCGGCTGCTTGCCGAGCGTGGATTCCCGGTGAATGACGAAGCAATCGTGCGAGGCATTGCCACGGCGCGTTGGCCCGGACGACTCGAACGGCTTTCCGTGCAACCGGCTGTTTATCTCGATGGAACGCACAATCCGGCCGGGGCAAGAGAACTGCTGAGGTTCTGGGAGGAAAATTTCAAGACTCGCCGGATTCTGCTGGTGTACGGCGCGATGCGCGACAAAGCCGTAGATGAAATTGCCGGTTTACTTTTTCCCCGCGCGGACCGCGTGATTTTGACGGAACCGCTCCAGCCGCGTGCGATTTCCGCGCCTCTGCTCAAGGAGATGACCGGCCATCTGGCGGCTCACGCCATTGTCGTGCCGAATCCTGGCACGGCGCTGGAACGCGCGCTCGACATGGCCCGCCCTGAAGACGCAATCTTTGCTACGGGCTCCCTGTATCTGGTCGGCGACCTCCGCGGCTACTGGTCAAAGCGCACAGGCAAAGCGGCTCCTTCGACCGCAAGGGCCGGTTCCTTCCCCCAATCACGCTAACCTTCAGATTTTCCAGTAAGCCTTGATTCATGCAAGGAATTAGAGAATTGTGCGAAATCATAAATTTGGGTGACGGGATGTCCAATATTGCAAATCCAAGGCACCCACCCGTTCCCGGACCCGGACGCGGCCTTCCCGCATGCGAACAGAGAAGTGAGACTTTAAGTTCGGTTCGTTACTAAAGCTGAACTTTTCAGGGATTTTCTGCGTTTATTAAAAATCGTTTAGGCAGCCAAACTGCAGATTTTGCGTCTAACTACAGGAGTGGGAGGCCCCCATGACTCGTGACGAGAGGCGAAAAAAGCTGGAATCATTCGGAAGCGCCCCCGTACATCTTTCCGCGGCGCTGCGCCAGTTTCCGAAAAAAATGTGGCTATACAAGCCGACCACGGAACGATGGAGCATCCATGAGACGATTCTGCACCTCGCGGATAGCGAGGCGAGCGCTTACATTCGATGCCGGGGCTTCATCGCTGAGCCCGGGAATCCTGTCCTTCAGTTCGACGCCGCGCGCTGGGCAGGATCGCTCGGCTATTATCACCAGAGCACGCGTGAAGCGCTCGAGATCATTCGCCGCTTGCGAAAGATGACCTACCATTTGCTTTTCACGCTGCCGGAGCCGGTGTGGCAGCATCGCGCGGATCATCCCCGTCAAGGAAGTATGACCCTCGAGGACTGGATCGATTACCAGGAACGCCACATCCCTCACCATATCGAGCAGATGAAGCAGACCTACGAAATCTGGCTGAGGACACATCCGCCCAGAAAGCCGGCGACGCCATCGCCTCGACTGAGTGTGACCCCTCGGATGGTCCCGATTAACGCCGGGATTTGATTCCTTGCTCCTTCGCGCACCGAGCGAATTTGGATGTGTGTCCTCACGAATGTCTGATGCTTGCGTTCACCAGTTTTCGACTGTTTCGAGCGCCCATCGGGGACGTGATTCCTGGCCAACTCCGGTGTTCAACTTGGGTTGCCGGGCTACGGTGGCGATGGTAGGATGGACTTCTCATGAGCGCTGAAACCAGCCAGAAGCCACGCATTGGTATGCCGTATCGCACACGAAAAGAAGAGCTTAGCGGTGAACGGGGTAAGTTCGACAGGTATATCCAGGCCGTCCGTCGGGCGGGTGCCGAGCCTGTCGAGATTTCGTTGGGTCTCTCCGCGGAAGAGTTGAAAAAGCTGGCCGAGACGCTTGACGCTGTCCTGCTCACGGGTAGCCCAGCTGACGTCGAGCCTTCGCTCTATCATTCCGGGCGCAATCCGAAATCCGCCGATGCGGACACTGACCGCGAACGAACGGACTTCACGTTGTTGGGTCACGCCTTCGCGGAACACAAGCCGGTGCTCGCAATTTGTTATGGCATTCAAAGCCTGAACGTATTTCTCGGAGGCTCGTTGATTCAGGACATACCCAGTGAGTTGCCGACGAAAATTCAGCATCCCTGGACCGGCCGCGAGCAGGGCGCTCCTGAGCCGATCCACGTCGTGCGACTCGAGCTGGGTTCGCGGCTGGCGCAATTGGCTGGAGCAAGCGAGGCGACCGTAAACAGTTCCCATCACCAGTCGATCCGGGAGGCCGGGCGCAATTTACGAGTTGTGGCGCATGCACCGGATGGAGTCATCGAGGGTGTGGAATGGACCGGGGATGCAAATTGGGTGACTGGCGTCCAATGGCACCCTGAGCGGATGCCGGAAACAGATTCTTTGGCCCAGAATGTGTTCCGAGACCTGGTTGCGGCTGCGCGCCGAGCGCCCGTGAGAATGTAGCGGCCCCTATTTCTGAAGTCCGGTCTGAAGCCAGCTTCTGATTTCTTTTCTGCATGCACATTTTTCGTTATTGATGGCGGACCACCTCCTGGGGGAAGCATGATTTCATTGGCGGGCAAAGCGGCGTTGGTGACGGGCGGTTCGCGCGGTATCGGCGCCGCGACAGTGAAACTGTTCGCGCAGGCGGGCGCGGACGTGGTGTTCAATTACCATCGGAACCGCGAAGCGGCAGCGCAGGTGGAGCAAGAGGCGCGGAAGCACGGCACGCGGATTGAATCACTCAAAGCTGACCTCGGCAAGATGACCGACGCCAAGAAGCTCGTCGAATTCACGCGCGAACGATTGGGGCGGTTGGACATCGTCGTTGCAAACGCCGGTATCTGGAACGAACCGGACACGCCGATTGAGAAGCTGAGTGAGCGCGAGTGGGATGAAATGATGCGCGTGAATTTGAAGGGCGTGTATTCCGTGATTCACTACGCCGTGCCACACATGATCGCGCAGCGCGGCGGGCGCATCGTGGCGATCAGCTCGACGGCTGGTCAGCGCGGCGAGGCATTTCACACGCACTATGGGGCCTCCAAAGGCGCCGTCATCAGCTTCGTGAAGGGCCTCGCAACCGAGCTGGCGCACCATAATATTCTGGTGAACTGCGTCGCGCCGGGATGGGTCGATACGGATATGTCCGCGTCGGTGCTGCGCAAGAAGAGCGGGTTGAAATGGGCGAGCGCTTCGATTCCCTTGAAACGCCCGGCAACGGCGGAGGAAATCGCCGGACCTATCCTGTTTGCCGCTTCCGACCTGGCAACCTTCATTACCGGCGAAGTAATCAATGTAAATGGAGGGGCAATTCTGTGCGGATGAACTTACGCATTATTTTCTCGGCAATTCTAATGGCGGGAACATGCTTCGCGGCGGTTCCGCGAGCGGGCGCGCAGGATTCAGAGCAATTGATGCCGGATGAGAGCGCCGCCAAAGCAAAAGCGATTCTGCAAGAGACGATCCAGGCACTCGGAGGCGCGGTGTTTCTGAACGTGCACGATTCAACGTGCACACTTCGGATGGGCCAATTCGGCCATTCGGGCGACTTGAACGGGTACGCGAAGTACATCGACTACATCATTCCACCGGATAAGGACCGAACGGAAAATGTTCCCAAGGGCAATATAATTTCGCTGATGAACGGCAACAAAGGCTGGACTCTGGATCGAGGTGGCGTTTCCGAAGAGCCGGAGACCGATATTGCACAAAATCAGGATGACGTACTCAAGGACATCGACAACATTCTGCGCCTGCGGATCAAGGAACCCGGCATGATCTTTCGCTACGGTGGCCCGGATGTCGTGGATCTGCAAGAGGCAGACTGGGTCGAATTGGTAGACAGCGAAAACCGGACGTACCGGATTGCGGTGGCGAAATCCACTCATCTTCCGATTCGCAAAGAAACCATTTCGCGCGACGCCGCCTCGCGCAGGAAGACGGACGAGATCGAATACTACTCAAATTATCATCCGATCGAAGGAATCGAAACTCCGTTTCAAATCACGCGGGAACGCAACGGGAGAAAGGTATACCAAGTCTTCATCGAGAAATGCGACTACAACACCAACCTCTCTCCGGCATTCTTTACAAGGGAATCGCTCGAGGAACGCTGGGCAAAGGTTGGCAAGAAGGAGCGGAAGAAAGATAAGGACAAGAATTAGCCCCGTTTAGATCCGTCGCAACAGAAAGCCATCACCTCCGCAGGTCTGATCCCAAAAAATTCAAGCCTTCCGGCGACGCGGTGGCCGATTACACGCTGTGCGGGGTATAATCATTTGATGCCAACAAGGCAAAAAAGTGAACCGATGCACGGGACAACGGTGTTGTGTGTGCGCCGCGATAATAAAGTAGTGTTAGCCGCCGACGGGCAAGTGACGCTCGGTGAGGGCGTGATCAAGCACAGCGCGAAAAAGACGCGGCGTCTTTTCAACGACAAGATTGTCGCGGGGTTTGCAGGCAGCACGGCCGATGCGCTTTCGCTCTTCGGACGGTTCGAGGGAAAACTGCAGGAGTACCACGGCAATCTTCCACGCGCGGCCGTCGAGCTGGCGAAAGAGTGGCGCACAGACCGTTCGCTGCGCCATCTGGACGCGCTGCTGATCGTGGCAGATGTGAAATCTACGTTCCTACTTTCAGGGAATGGCGACGTGATCGAGCCGGACGACGGAATCTGCGCGATCGGCTCAGGTGGACCTTATGCGCTGGCGGCCGCGCGGGCGCTTGCGAAATTCACCAAGCTGGCCGCAAAAGACATCGCGCAGGAAGCCATGCGCATCGCCAGCGAAATCTGCATCTTCACGAACGCCAATTTCAGCATCGAAGAATTATGACCGGCAAGCCGGAGAAAGACATGGTGATCTATTTGGCCGGAGAATCCCAGACAGCAGAGCCCGAACCGCTGCCGTCATTTGACGAGCTGACGCCGCGGGAAATCGTGGTCGAGCTCGATAAATACATCGTCGGGCAGAATGCAGCGAAAAAGGCGGTGGCCATCGCACTGCGGAATCGCGTTCGCCGGCAAAAACTCCAGCCTGAGCTCGCCGAAGAAATCCTTCCAAAAAACATTCTGATGATTGGGCCGACCGGCGTGGGCAAAACGGAAATTGCGCGGCGGCTGGCGCGGCTGGCCGGCTGTCCGTTCGTGAAGGTCGAGGCTTCGAAGTACACAGAAGTGGGATACGTGGGGCGCGACGTAGAGTCTATGGTCCGCGATCTGGTGGAAACTTCGATTGACATGGTGCGCGAAGAAAAGCTCGACGAAGTCGCCGAGCGCGCGGAACAGTCCGCGGAGGAACGCCTGCTCGACTTGCTGCTCCCGTCTTCGCCGTTGCCCGCGGATGCGAATCCCGCCGCGGAAGCGGCGCGGCGTGAACAGGCGCAGCGGACGCGCGATAAATTACGCGCTCAACTCCGCGAGGGGAAGCTCGACCAGCGGCTGGTGGAAGTGGAAGTGCGCGAACGAGCCATGCCGTCATTTGAAATCATCACGAATCAGGGCGTCGAGGAAATGGACATCAACGTCAAGGACATGCTCTCCGGCTTCTTCGGGCAGCAGAAAAAGAAGCGGAAGATGACGGTGGCTGAAGCCTTCGATTACCTCATCCAGGAAGAAGAAAACCGGTTGATTGACATGGATCAGGTGACGCGGATCGCCGTGGACCGTGTGGAGCAGATGGGAATTCTTTTCATCGATGAAATCGACAAGATTGCGGGGCGTGAGACCGGGCATGGCCCGGACGTTTCACGCGAAGGCGTCCAGCGCGACATCCTGCCGATCGTCGAGGGCACGACCGTGAATACGCGCTACGGAATGGTGCGCACCGACCATATTCTGTTCATCGCTGCCGGTGCGTTTCATACCACGAAACCATCGGACTTAATCCCCGAGCTGCAGGGGCGTTTTCCGATTCGCGTCGAACTCAGCTCGCTCTCCGAGGGCGATTTCATCCGCATCCTCACGGAGCCAAAAAACGCCCTCATCAAGCAATACACGGCGCTGCTCGATACGGAGGGACTGAAGCTGACTTTCACGGAAGACTCGATCGCCACGATCGCGCGGTACGCCGCAAGGGTTAACGAACACACGGAAAACATCGGTGCCCGCCGCCTGCATACGATCCTTGAAAAGGTTCTGGAAGAGATTTCGTTTGAAGCGCCCGAAATGAAAAAGAAGACGGTGAAGGTTGACGGCGCCTACGTCCAGAAGCAGCTCGCGAATATCGTCAAAGACCAGGATCTTAGTCGCTACATTCTTTAGAAAACCGACAATGGAAAATCGAAAAGTGACACGAGCGCCGGAGCTTGCGCGAGATTGCTTATTTGGGGCCGCCGGCTTCCAGTTCCTCGTTCCCATATTTCTGATTTTGTTTTTTCTCGGCGGATGCGCCGCCCCGGCGGAGCCGCTGGAGCGCAAGCCACCAGTACCAAAGGCCGTCGCGGATCTAGCTGCCACGCAGTCTGGCGATGAGGTCGTTCTCACGTTTACCCTGCCGAAAGAAGCTGTCGACCGTCGGCCACTGAAACGTCCGCCCGCTATCGAAATTTTCCGGTCTATTCGCCCCGCCGGCGCGGACAATTCTGCTACTTCTTCCGGCTCTCCAGCGAAGGTCCCCGAATTGACGATTCCCTCTTCGATGCTCGATCAATACTCGGATCAGGGCCAGATTCGCGTCATTGATCCTCTTAAAGCCGAAGATTTCCGGCCGAATGAGAAGACTGTGGCCGAATACACGGTTCGAACCCGGGCGTCGAGCAAGAAAGAATCAGCGGATTCGAATGCTGTCGTTCTGCAAATTTATCCCGCTGCGGAACCAGTGACGGATTTGAAAGCAGAAACCACTCATGCAGGCATCAATTTGACATGGACTGCTCCTCAAAAAACGCTTGTGGGTTCGGCGCCGACGATTGTGAATTACCATGTTTATCGCGCCGAGATGCCCGCCACGGATGAGGCGCCCGCGAATGCAGCAGAAAATCGTAAACCGAAGACACCGTTGCTGAAGATTGGGGAGAGCGAGACCACTACATTTCGTGATTCCCTAGCTGAGATGAGGAAATCGTACCTTTACTGCGTGCGGAGTGTTGCGCAATACCCGCACGGCAACGTCGAGTCAGCAAATTCGAATGAAGTTGAAGTAACTCCAAAGGATATATTCCCGCCCGCAGCACCGCAGGGACTCGTTGTGGTCTTCGTCCCGGCTGTCGCCGGCGTGCCCGCCCACGTCGAGCTATCTTGGGCGATCAATTCTGAAACCGACATCGCCGGTTACAACGTCTATCGAAGCGAGCAGGATGGCACTCCTGGAGTGCGCCTGAACCCGGAATTGTTGCTTAGTCCAGCGTTTCGCGATATGAATGCGGTACTTGGTCGCCGGTATCTCTACACGATCACCGCTGTGGACCGCTCCGGCAACGAAAGCCCTGTGAGCGCGGCTGCACCCGGCGGCGTCCCGGCCGAAGGCCAAACCACGCCATGAGCGATGCTTCACCAAAGGGCCAGACGATTTCGGCGCCGGAAGGCCGCGCAACATTGATTACGGGCCTGTACACAGGCGTGTTATTGACCATGGTCATGATTGGTGCGCTGGTGGCCGCAAACCGCCTTTCCTGGCTCGACAATCGCGCGCTGGAAAGAAACGCCGCCAGCTACAGTCTGTTCGTCATCTTCATGATGATCCCTGTCTGCCGCCATCTGAACCGCCCGCTTCAGATGTTTACATCGGCCATGATAGGCTGGCTGTTATTTGTCGTCGGATACGACATTGCTGGCCTATTTTTCCATAATCTTTTTCAGGTCCTGCGCAGCCCGTTTGCATTGCTGGTGGAAGGAGCCGTGGTGTACGGCGTGTTTGCGGTGGGCTCCTGGGTGGGGGCAATGATCCTTCACGCGCGAACCCATTCGATTATTCCGCGTCGGCGGCGCACAGACCACGAAGCTCCCCACCATCCATGAAGCTCTGCAGGTTCCAACCACTCGAATTTGCCGTGAACAATGTGAGCCGGTCGGCGCGTGAGATCCATCCAGAGCCACGCGGAGGAATAATTGAAGGCAACAGAGTTCTGGAGCTCCTGGGCGAGCTGTGGGGAAATCGCGAGCGTACAGGGAATTCCTGGCCGCTAGCAGGAGTGAAATTGCTGCCTCCCTCGGCTCCGAGCAAGATCGTGTGCGTGGGCAAAAATTACGTGGACCACGCGGCCGAGATGGGTGGGCCGCCCCCCAAAGAGCCCATCCTCTTTCTGAAGCCACCCTCATCTATTAGCGCTCCTGAGGACCCTGTTGTGATGCCCGCGATTTCGCATCGCGTGGACTATGAAGGTGAGATTGCAATCGTGATGGGCCGCAGGTGCCGTCACCTGCGCGAGAATGAGGACGTGAGTCCGTATATTCTTGGCTACACCTGCTTCAATGATGTGACCGCGCGTGATTTGCAGAAGCTCGATGGCCAGTGGACGCGCGGGAAAAGCTTCGACACGTTCTGTCCCTTTGGCCCAGTGCTGGAGACGAACACTCCATCAGCAGATGCGAGGGTAGAAACTTTTGTGAATGGGATTAAGAAACAGTCGGCGCGGGTGGCAGAAATGATTTTTTCCGTTGATGTTATAATCCGCTTCGTCGCGCAGGTGATGACGCTCGAACCAGGCGACTTGATTGCCACGGGGACGCCGGCGGGGATCGGGCCGGTGGTCGCCGGCGACGTAATGGAAGTAAGCGTCACGGGGATTGGAACGCTGCGGAACCCCGTGATTAGTTCGGCCGTGTCCCTCGAAGAATAAGCGCTGGAAGTCCGGAGAAAATTCCGGGCGGCCGACACTGGCAAAGGCGGGCTTTGAAAGAACTCTTCGCGGATTGGCATAATTGGCTTCCGGTGGCAGGACTCGCCGTCCTGGTAATTGTCGGCATCATTTTCTGGTTGCGAAGAAAACCGGAGGATCCCAACGAGGAAGAACGCCAGCGCCGGGCCTATCTCAATCGCGTGGGACGAATCGTTGAAGGGCAGGTGCTCGAAGTCGTTGACCACCCGCATGGCGCTTCTGGAGTGAAACCTGCGGGTCTTTTAAGTAAGCGCCCCGCAGCGCTAGCCAACGGCACACAAAAACTGTTGTACTACACCTACTCAATTTCCGGCGTTACGTATGAAACCGCGCAGGACATCACTGGGCTCGAGGAACAAGCCCATTTGGGCGGAGTGGTGGCCGGACAACCCGCCAGTGTAAAGTTTGACCCTTCGAATCCCAGCAACTCCATCCTCCTCGCGGACGATTGGTCGGGCCTACACTAGACGACTAGTGTGAAGCTCTGACGCGACATGTCTTGGTCTGAATCCCGTGGACCAAAAAAATCTTCACGAAATGCGCCTCACACAAAGCGTCTATGTTGCGTCTAAAAGGGCACGAAGAATTGAATGCCATCCAGTGATACACTTTCAGGTTTTCTGGAGGATTAATTTGACGCGCACTCACGGCTTACTTGCGGGTATGACTGTTATTTTTGCGGCGCTTTCAGTGCCTGCGCCGGCGCTTTCGCAACAAACGGGGCAACCGATTGATCCCAGCCTGTATTCCGGCATGCGCTGGCGTTTGATCGGTCCGCACCGCGGCGGTCGCATATCTGCCGTCGCGGGAATCCCGGGCGACCCTGCCACGTATTACATTGGCACTCCTGGCGGAGGCTTGTGGAAGTCGACGGACAGTGGAGAGGTTTGGAATCCGATCTTCGATCGGGAGCATGTAGCGTCGATCGGAGCGGTCGCGGTCGCGCCGTCGAACCCCTCGATTATCTTTGCGGGCACGGGCGAACAAACTGCCGGAAACGGTTTGTACAAATCCACCGATGCCGGCGCGACGTGGACGAACATCGGATTGCAGTCCACCCGCTATATCAGCGTAATCATCGTCAACCCACGCGACCCGAACATCATCATTGTTGGCGTCATTGGACATCCCATCCTGGGGATTGCTGCCTCTAGCCCAGACCGCGGCGCGTTCAAGACCACCGATGGCGGCAAGACCTGGACGAAGACGTTGTATCGTGACGAGGTCGCCGGTGTAGCCGATATATCTGTGGACCCAGGGAATTCGCGCGTGATGTACGCGAGCGTCTGGCGTCCGCGCGATTTTCATACGGACCGCGAAGCTCCCAATACGCGAGACGACTGGCTCTACAAATCGACCGACGAAGGGAGCACTTGGAAGGAATTGACCGCGACTGGAATGCCCACCGGCGGATGGGATCGCACCGCCGTTGCTGTGGCTCCGGGAACACGCGGCCAACGCGTATTCGCCATCACTGCGTCAGGCCTATACCGTTCGGACGATGGCGGCGCGAATTGGCGGAAGATCACGAAGGATCCGAGAATTGTCTCGAACCAGTACATCAGCCACGTGTACGTTGACCCGCGCAATGCCGACGTTGTGTACGCGATGCAGACGACCATGTACCGTTCGACCGACGGCGGTCAGACGTTCACGGCGTTCAAGGGCGCACCGGGCGGGGACGACTATCACGTGATGTGGATTGATCCTCAAAATTCGCAGCGAATTATTCTGGGCGTGGACCAGGGCGCGGTAATCACGCAAAACGGCGGGCAAACGTGGAGCTCCTGGTACAACCAGGCAACCGGGCAGTTCTATCACGTGATCACCGACGATCAATTTCCATACGTGGTCTATGCCCCACAACAGGATAGTGGAACGGCTGCGATTTCCAGCCGCAGCGATTACGGTTCGATCACCTATCGCGATTGGTTCTCAATTGCGGGATTTGAATACTCCTATATTGCGCCGGACCCGTTGAATCCGAATATCACGTATTCCGGCGGATGGTTCGGCAGCGTGGTTCGTTTCGACAAGGTCAGTGGCCAATTCACCAGCGTATTTGTCCGCACCGAGAAATACCACACCGCGACCATGGCGCCGGTCGTTTTTTCTCCGCACGACCCCCACACCCTTTACTTCGCCACGCAGTACGTTATGAAAACTACCGATGAGGGAAAAAATTGGAAAGAAATCAGTCCAGATCTGACCGTGCGGCCGAAAACGCCTGCCGAAGAGGAACACAAGCAGGCTCGTCTAGTCGAGCCGCGATCTTCTTCCCCGCTTAATTCGCCGGGGGCTTACGTGGCCGCGCGATTCTCCTACGAAAACGGGGCGACGGCGATGAGTGATTCGAGCGAGAGATCGCCAATGGGGCCCGAGGAATACGACCGGGGCGAAGAGTATGAGAGGGGTGAAGAACAGGCAAGGGTGAGGCCGGGAGCGATCTCGGTTGTTTCGCCGTCCCCGATCCAAGCCGGCGTAATTTGGGCAGGCACGAACAACGGGCTGGTTCACCGAACGCAAGATGGCGCGGCCAGCTGGAAAAACGTATCGCCGGAAAATATGACCAAAGATGCGAACGTTTGGACCATCGAGCCTTCTCATTTCGATGCGAACACTGCATTCCTCACCTACGAGGTTCGGCATGATCAGACTCCATACGTGTTCCGCACCCGGGATGGTGGCAAGACCTGGCAAAAGATCACGGAAGGTCTACGGGAAGGTTGGAGAGCGCGCGCGGTGCGTGAAGATCCCGTGCGCAAGGGTTTGCTCTACGGCGCGACGGAAGACGGAGTGTACGTTTCGTTCGACGACGGTGATCACTGGCAATCGCTGCAATTGAATCTGCCTACGTCCGACGTCCAGGACATCGTGGTTCATGGCAACGATCTCGTGGCCTGCACGTATGGCCGGGCGCTCTGGATTCTCGATGACCTTTCGCCCCTGCGCCAAGCGAATGCAGAAATCGCAAATTCGAACGCGTATCTGCTGCGGCCCGCGGAAACGATTCGCGTCCGCTGGGACAATGATCAGGAGACGCCCCTTCCCCCCGAATTTCCAGCAGGGAAAAATCCTCCGGACGGGGCAATCTTTTATTACTACCTGAAATCTCCGCCGGCGGGCGAACTGACCCTCGAAATTCATGACGCGCAGGGAAATCTGATGCGGCGCTTCACCAGCGTCGCCCCTCCACCGGTGACCACGCTCGCCAACGTGCCGGATTATTGGTTCGAGTCCCCGGCCGTGCTAAAGAAAAACGTAGGTCTGAATCGCTTTGTGTGGGATTTGCGCATCGCGCCTCCGCCTGCGCTGAACTATAGCTACTACGGTGAGATGCTCGATTACATCGAGTACACCCTCTCCGACCACGCTATCCCGCACGAAACGCCGCGAGAGCAAACTCTCGGCCCCTTCATCCCTCCGGGGCAGTACGAAGCCGTGTTCATCGGCAATGGCCAGTTGATGCGCCAGAAATTCACCGTGAAGGAAGATCCACGCGTGCACGTTTCACAGGACGATCTGGTCGCGCAGTGGAAAGCAGCCAACAGGGTGATGAACGGACTGAAAACTAGCTACACCTCCTACCAATCGGCGGCTGCCCTCCGCTCTGCGTTGGCTGACCGGTTGAAGGGCCTGGGGGGCGATGCCGATGCCAAGACCGCCGGCGATGCGTTGAAGGATCTGGACAAGAATCTCGAAGCAGTGATGGAAGGCACGAGCGCGCTTCCGGGGGTCGGTCCAGTGAATCGTGACCTTTCGCGCACCATGTTCATGCTGGAGACTGGCGACGCCGCGCCGACGGATTCCGCACATGCTTCCGTCGAGGAAGCTTGCGCCCAACTGAATGGGGCACTTTCGCAGTGGCGCGAGATCAACGCACAAACTGTTCCCCAGGCGAATGCGCTGCTGGAAAAATACAAGCTCGCGGCTCTTTCCATCGCTGTGGCGAATCCGGCGGGCGACGCGTGCCACGAATAGAGCTGCCGCCTTGCTCGTGAGGTGCGGCTGTGGCACGCTACCTCCGCTGCTGGTCGGCACCACACAATGACGGAACACCGGAAACACCAAGATCGTCTGGAAGAGTTGCGCCAGCGGAATGCGGACGCCGAGTCAGGAGAGGGCGCCGAACGCCGCGAGCGACAACACAAAGCGGGCAAGCTCAGCGCGCGTGAGCGCATCGACCTGTTGCTCGATGAGGGGTCGTTCGAGGAACTCGATAAATTTGTTCGCCACCACTGCACCGAGTTTGGCATGGAGGCGCAGCGGCCGGCGGGCGACGGCTTCGTCACAGGTTACGGCCGCATCGACGGCCGCTTGGTGTACGTGTTTGCGCAGGATTTCACCGTGTTTGGTGGATCGCTCTCCCAGGCAAACGCCTCGAAAATCACGAAAATTATGGACCTGGCGATGCGCCAGGGAGCCCCGGTAATTGGGCTGAACGATTCCGGTGGGGCGCGCATACAAGAAGGAGTAAATTCTCTGGCGGGTTACGCCGATATTTTTCTGCGCAACACGCTGGCGAGCGGCGTGATTCCACAGATCAGCGCCATCATGGGCCCCTGCGCCGGCGGAGCTGTTTATTCCCCCGCAATCACCGATTTCATTTTCATGACCCGCGACACTTCCTACATGTTCGTCACTGGCCCCGACGTGATCAAGACAGTGACCCATGAAGAAGTGACCAAGCACGAGTTGGGCGGCGCAATGACGCACAACGCTACCAGTGGCGTGGCTCATTTCGTGTCGCGCGACGATGCCGAATGCCTAGCGATGATTCGCGAGTTGATGAGCTACGTGCCGTCAAACAATCTGGAAGATCCGCCCCGCCGCGCAACGAGCGATCCTTGGGATCGCGCGGACGCGGCGCTCAACGCGTTGGTGCCGGAGGATCCCCTCAAGCCCTACGACATCAAGGATGCGATCCACTCGATTGCCGACGAGGGCGAATTTTTCGAGGTGCACGAGCATTTTGCGAAGAATCTCGTCGTTGGGTTTGCGCGGCTCGAGGGCCATCCAGTAGGCATCGTCGCGAATCAGCCGGCCTTTCTTGCTGGGGTGCTGGACATCAGTGCCTCGGTCAAAGGCGCGCGGTTCGTCCGTTTCTGCGATGCGTTTAATATTCCGCTGATCACCTTCGAGGATGTGCCTGGGTTTCTACCAGGGACGCAGCAGGAATTCGGCGGAATCATCAAGCACGGCGCGAAGCTGCTTTTTGCATTTGCCGAGGCGACCGTGCCAAAGATTACTGTGATTACGCGTAAGGCTTACGGCGGCGCCTACTGCGTGATGTCGTCAAAACACATCCGCACGGACATCAATTACGCATGGCCGACAGCAGAAATCGCCGTCATGGGCGCCGAAGGCGCGGTGGGCATTGTGTATAAGCGCGAACTAGATCGCGCGCCAGAAGCAGATCGCGAAAAGCTGCGCCGCGAAAAAATAGATGAGTTCCGCGAGCGCTTCGCCAGCCCGTATGTTGCGGCGGAGCATGGGTTTATCGACGCCATCATCGAGCCCTCACAAACGCGCGCAAAGCTGATCACCGCCCTGCGCTCGCTCGAGAACAAGCGCGACATTAACCCCCGCAAAAAGCATGGCAACATTCCTCTCTGAGCACAGAGACTGGCGGAGACTGTTCTCGTTCAGAATGATTGGTGACACTCAGATAGAGTGTCGGGATGCACATTCGAGGAGAGAAGCTGCCCCGAGCGCGAGAGCTCGCGCGCTCGGGGCAGGAGTTGAGCCGCGAGGCTCAGGTT